>CAVVJR010000006.1:0-488033 GCA_963748585.1 uncultured Solirubrobacterales bacterium
TCCGGCGGGCCAGCGTGACCTCCTGGTCGGCGGTGAGCAGATCGACGCGGCCGATCGCGCGCAGGTACAGGCGCAGCGAATCGAGGCTCGGCTCGACCGTCAGGTCGACCTGGACCTTCTTCGGCTGGTGGGGGGATCGCCCGTCGGGCGCCACCGCGCTTGCCTCGACTCCGCCACCGTCAGACTTGGCCAGGCGGCCGTCGGCTTCCACGACGTCGATGCCCTGCTCGTCGAGGTAGGAGTGCAGCTCCTGGATCTGCTCCTTGGTGACGTCCGCTTCCTCCAGGCAGGAGGCGATCTTGTCGAAGGTGAGGAACCCTCGTTCCTGACCCTCGGCGACGAGCGACCGGAACTCGTCGAGCTCCGCGATCGGCGCCTCGTCGCTTAACAGCACAGCTACTTGTTCGCTCACAGCCCCTGAGCCCCCCTCTATGTGTTCCTCGTCCGCCCGTCCGGGGCACCTCGCCCTGCTCCCTAGCGCCCCTGCAACAACCTGAGTGATACCACAATCCCAGCCTTTGTCCAGCGTGCGACCACAGTCGCGCTGCCGCCCTCTACCCTTAGGCAGAGATGAGCGCGAATCAAACCAGCAACCTTCCGATGGTCGATGTGCAGGCAGCCGCGCCCTCAGTGCAGCTGAGCCTGTCCAGAGTCGGCGTGACCGGCGTCGAGAAAGTGATTCGGATTCGCCAGGACGGGACCGAGCAGCTGTTCTCGGCTCGGTTCGAGTGCGTGGTCGATCTCGGGCTTGATCAGAAGGGCGCGCACATGTCGCGCTTTGAGGAGGTCATCAACGACGCCATCGGTCAGGTCGTCCTGGGCGAGTCCACCTTCAAGGTCGAGACGCTGGCCGAGCACATCGCGCAATTGGTGCGCGAGCGCCAGGGGGCCCGGCGGGCCGAGGTGACGGTCGAGGCGCGGTTCCCCGAGCACAAGCCCGCCCCGGTCTCGGGCATCCAGACCCAGGAGATCTACACCCTCCACGGCGCCGCGGTGTGTAGCGAGTTCGGAACCCGGCGTCTGATCGGAGTCACCGCCCAGGGGATCACCGCCTGCCCGTGCGCGCAGCAGCTGGTGGCCGGGGCCGCGCGCGAGCGGCTTCAGGAGGGCGGCTTCGACGCGGATGAGATCGTGCGGATCCTGGAGGCCGTACCGGTGGCCACCCACAACCAGCGAGGACTCGGAACGCTCCATATCGGGTGCACGGAGCTCTGCGACGACGACATCGATGCGACCACGCTGCTCGGCATCGTCGAGTCCGCGATGTCCTCCGAGGTCTACGAGCTGATGAAGCGCTCGGACGAGGCCCACGTGGTCGAGAAGGCGCACCGGCGACCCCGGTTCGTCGAGGACTGCGTGCGCGAGATGATCCAGGGCGTCATCGAGACCTACCCCGCGCTCGATGACCGCGCTTTTGTCTCAGCCCGGCAGGTGAACCTCGAGACGATCCACCAGCACAACGTGGTGGCCGAGCGCTTCGGCACCATGGGCGAGGTTCGCCAGGAGCTCGAGACGGCCACGCCCTCGCCGGCCCAGACGACGGCGCGGGCCTGGCTCGACGCCCTCCCCTAGCGTCGCTTCACGACACTAGAGCGTCGTCCGAGACTCCTGCGCCGGCCGGTCGATCCGCCGCCGCAGCCCGAAGAAGTAGTCGGCTCCCGATAGCACCGTGACCACGACGGTCACGTAGACGAGCAGCGACACCCAGAGCGGGCGGCCGTGCACCGCGATCAGGCTCATCACCATCGCCACCTGGGTGGCCGTCTTCAGCTTGCCGAGCGGGCTGGCCGAGATCACCTGTCCCTGGCTTCCGACCGCGCCCCGCAGCACGGTCACGGCGAACTCCCGGGCGATGATCACCATCGCCACCCACGCCTCGAGCCGGTTCAGCGACACGAGGGCGATCAGGGCGGCCACGATCAGGAGCTTGTCGGCGATCGGATCCATCAGCTTGCCGAACGTCGTCACCGCGTTGCGCGACCGGGCCAGGTAGCCGTCGATGGCATCGGTGATCGAGGCCACGGCGAACACCACAGCCGCCAGCAGGTCGCCGCCCGCTGTCTTCTCGAGCAGGGCGACGATCAGCACCGGGACGAGCAGGATGCGAACGACGGTGAGGAAGTTGGGGAGGTTGAGGGGGAACAAATCGAGGGCGAACGCTAGCGAGCCTTTAGGGTCATGATTACCCGGCGTGCGCGCGGCAATCCTCGAACAGCCCGGCCGGCCGCTGAGGGTCACCACCCTGCCGGACCCGAAAGCCGGCGAAGGACAGCTGCACCTGACCGTCGGAGCCTGCGGCGTGTGCCGTACCGACCTGCACCTCCGCGACGCGGAGATCGAGGCCACGAGGCTGCCGGTCGTACTCGGCCACCAGATCGTCGGCCGCACCGAGGACGGGCGCCGGTTCGGCGTCCCGTGGCTCGGCTGGACCGACGGGACGTGTCGGTACTGCACCAGCGGCCGGGAGAACCTGTGCGTTCACGCCCGCTTCACCGGACGCGACCTCGACGGGGGGTTCGCCGAGCAGACGGTGGCCGACGAGCGTTACTGCCTGCCGCTCCCCGATGCGCTCAGCGACGAGCAGATCGCGCCCCTGCTGTGCGGCGGCCTGATCGGCTACCGCGCGCTGCGGTTCACCGGCGACGCGCAGCGGCTCGGCTTGTACGGCTTCGGCTCCGCCGCGCACATGATCTGCCAGGTCGCGGTGCATCAGGGCCGTTCGGTGTTCGCGTTCACCCGGCCGGGTGACGCGCGCACCCAGGCGTTCGCCAAGCAGGTCGGAGCCGCATGGGCGGGCGGAAGCGATCAACCGCCGCCGGAGCCCCTCGACGCGGCGATCATCTTCGCCTCGGCCGGCGAGCTCGTCCCGCAGGCGCTCAGGCAGCTCGCCCCCGGCGGGACCGTCGTCTGCGCCGGGATTCACATGAGCGAGATTCCAGCTTTTTCCTACGACGATCTGTGGCGGGAGCGCAGCATCCGCTCGGTGGCCAACCTGACCCGCGACGACGGTTACGAGTTCCTCGAGCTGGCCCCGAAGGTCCCAATCCGCACCAGCATCACCGTGTACGAGCTGGAGCGGGCCGAGGAGGCGTTGGCCGATCTGCGGGCCGGCCGATTCGAGGGCTCCGCGGTTGTAGTTCCGGAGGGTCGCTAGGGTGTGGACATGCCCCTGATTCCAATGGTCATCGAGAGAACCGCCCGTGGCGAGCGCGAGTTCGACATCTACAGCCGGCTGCTGAACGAGCGGATCATCTTCCTCGGCACCCCGATCGACGACACGGTGGCGAACCTGATCGTGGCCCAGCTGCTCCACCTCGAGTCGCAGGATCCGGACAAGGACATCTCGATCTACATCAACAGCCCCGGTGGATCGATCTACTCCGGCCTGGCCATCTACGACACGATGCAGTTCATCAAGCCGGACATCCAGACGATCTGCGTCGGGATCGCGATGTCGATGGGCTCGCTTCTGCTGACCGGCGGGACCAAGGGCAAGCGATTCTCCCTGCCCAACAGCCGGATCCTCATCCACCAGCCTTCGGCCGGCTTCGAGGGTCAATCGACCGACATCGAGATCCACGCGCGGGAGATCCTCAACATCCGCGACCGGATCGACCATATCTATGCCGAGCACACCGGCCAGCCGGTCGAGCAGGTCCACTCCGACATGGAGCGCGACCGCTTCTTCAAGGCTGAGGAGGCGGTCGAGTACGGGCTGATCGATCGCGTGATCGCGGAGCACTAGGAGGCACTGAGATGGCGATGGCAGAGCGCACGGCGACGACGCAATGGGACGGCGACCTAGCGCACGGCACCGGAACCGTTCAGGGCGCCAGCGGAGCCCTCAACGATCTCGAGGTGACCTGGGCCTCGCGGACCGAGCGGTCCAACGGTAAGACCAGCCCCGAGGAGCTCGTGGCGGCCGCGCACTCGTCGTGCTTCTCCATGGCCCTGTCCCACACGCTGACCCAGGGCGGGAACCCGCCCGAGCATCTGGAGGTCGGCGCCAAGGTCACGCTCGACCAACGTGACGGCAATCCGACCGTCACCACCTCCGAGCTCACGGTCACCGGCACGGTGCCGGGAATCGACCAGGCGGCCTTCGAACGGGCGGCCAACGACGCGGCCCAGAACTGCCCGATCTCACGCGCGCTGGCCGGCGTCGAGATCAGCGTCCACGCCACGCTGAACTAGCTCAGCTGCCGACCTTCAGGGTCAGCGTGTAGGGCCCAAACGTCACCGTCGAGGTAGCGGTTACGCCCCCGGTGTGGCCGGCCGTCATCGTCGTCCCCGAGGTGAACGAGTTCGCGGCCACGGTGGTTGAGCCGGAGCTGTGCCCGCTCATGGAGATCGTCGACGACTGCGAGGTGCTGTAGACCACCCCGGTGCCCGTCGCGTTGGTGAACAGGACGTTGAAGGTGATCGTTCCGCCGCTGCCAGTCCCGGTCACCGTGCAGGTGTAGCTCGCGCTGACGCTCGAGCAACCGGTCTGGGTCAGCGTCCCGCCCGTGTGAGCCGTGATCGAGATGAAGAGTCCGGCCGGCGCTGTCGTCGTCGTCACGGTCCGCGTCCCGCTCGTCAGACCGGTGGCCGCGGCGGTGATCGTCTTCGTCCCCGTGGTCGTGTTGCCGAAGTAGAAGGTCGTCGACGATGAGCCACCCGGGATGCTCACCGAGGTAATGCTGGTTCCGAACTGGGAGGTCGCGAACGTGGATCCGGCGCTCGAGCTCAGGTTGACTGTCTCCGCCGTCGTGGTCGTGTTCGAGTACGCATCGGTTTCGGCGACGGTCAGCGGCCCGAGGTTGGCCGTCGCGGAGGTGGAGCCGGAAACCCCGGACGGGGTGATGGCGAGCAGGCCGGCGGCACCGGCGCTGACGGTGATGCTGGAGCTGGCCGCGCCCGCGATCGGAGTGGTGGTATCGCCCACCGTGAGCGTCGTCGTCTGTGCGTCGTAGAGGGTGACCGAGATCGTCGCCGTCCCGCCGCTGAAGGTGGCGCTCGCGGGGTACGACGGCGCCTTGCTGGTCGGGGCGGGAGAGTTGGAGGGGCCGGTGATGCTGAGGTTCTTGGTTCCGGAGAGGACCCCCGTGTTCCCGTAGGTGTCCTGGGCGGTGAGCGTCACGTTGAACGCGGTGCCGGCGGTCTGGGTCGCACCGGCGCTGGCGGCGATCTTCGCGTTCGCACCCGGACCGACCGTGATGTTGGAGCTCGCCACGCCGGCGTAGCTGTCGGCGGTATCGGTGACGGTCATGGTGGTCGTCTGTGCGTCGTAGAGGGTGACCGAGATCGTCGCCGTCCCGGAGCTGAAGGTCGCGGTGCCCGGGTAGCTCGGCGCGGTGTTGTTGGGCGCGTTGCTGGGTCCGGTGACGCTGATCGCCTTCGAGCCGCTGAGGGTGCCGGGTACGTTGCCATAGGCGTCCTGGGCGGTCAGGGTGACGTTGAACGCGGTGCCGGCGGTCTGGGCCGCCCCCGCGCTGGCGGCGATCTTCGAGTTGCCTCCGTTGTTCACCGTGAAGCTGGCGGTACTTCCGGTGACCGAGCCCTGAGTAGCGGTCAGAGCGGCGCTCGCGGCCTTGTAGAGCGTGATCGACGCGGTTCCGACGCCGGCCGAGAAGCTCACCGTGGCGGGATAGGTAGGCGCCGTGTTGTTGGGCGAATTGAGCGGGCCCGAGAACGTGACCGACTGGCTCCCCGTGTAGCCGGTCGCCGTGTTGCCGTAGGTGTCCTTCGCGGTCAGCGTGACGTTGAAGGCCGTGCCCGCGGTCTGCGTCGCGGGCGTCGGGAGGCTGAACGTCGCCGCGGTGCTGGGGCTGACGCTGACGGCCAGGCCGGTGCCATTGCTGTGCGTGCCGTCGGTCACGGTCACGTTGATCGACTCGACCTTGTACAGCGTCATCACCCCGTTGCTGGAGCCTGAAACCGAGGCCACGCCGCTGGTGAACGTCACGGCGGTGACGGTGCCGAAGTTGATCGCGGTGCCGCTGCTGTTGGTGACCTTGGGGTTGTTGGCGCCGATCGAGTTCGCGCCGGCGAAGGTCAGGTTCTTCGACCCGGTGTAGCTCGTGGCCGTGTTGCCGTAGGCGTCGAGTGCGGTGACCGTGAGGTTGTCGGATGTACCCGCGGTAGGACTCGTGGTGGCGGCCGTCAGGGACAGCGAGCTGACGCCGGCCGGGTTGACGGTGACCGACGCTGACCCGGTTGCGCTCGTCTGCACCGTGTCGTTGACGTTGACCGCCTTCGAGCCCGCAGTCTTCAGGGTGACGCCGGCGGTGAACGTGTACGAGCCGTTGTCGGCGCCCGTGAACGCATGATCGCCCGGGACCACCGCCTGGCCGTCGGTGCTCGTGAAGTGGACCGTGCCCACGTACGAGGTGATCGTGTTGTTGTTCACGTCTTTCGCGGTCACGGTTACGTCGAACGGAGTGCCGGCGGTCGCGGTCGCTCCTGCACTCACGTTGAAGTGGTCAAGTGCCCCGAAGGCGACCGTAGGCGACGAGGTGGCGCTGGTCGACGACCAGGACTTCCAGACCGCGGTCACGGTGTAGTTGTAGGTACCCGCCGCCAGGCCGCTGTCGGTGCACGTGGTCACCGAGGACGGGCTCGCCGACGTCGGGCAGTCGCCCCCGGGCGTCCCGCCGTTGCGAGACACGTAGTAGGACACCGTCCCCACCCCGCCGGGGGCGGCAACGCTGGACCAGGTCAAGGCCATAGTCCCGGCACCGGGGGTGGTGCCGGTAATCGACGGCGCGCCCAGGTTGCCGACCGCCGCCGAGACGAGGCCGGTGCCGGTGGTGACGAAGTAGGCAAAGGTGCTGCCGGCCACGACGAGCGCCGCGATCACGCTGGCCAGAAGCGCGCTGGGGCGACCGACGCGCCGCGCGATCCCCCGCCGTGGGCGCGTCGCGCGGCGGTTTGTGGGCCGCGTGGATCGAGCCGGCTGGCGCGCGACGGGGCGCGGGCGGGCAGGACGTGACTGCGCTCCGCGCGGCCGCTTGGCCCGCGGCGGCGTGGAGCGCTTGGGCGGCGTCGAGCGCTGGGACGGCGTGGAGCGCTTGGACGGCTTGGACGGCTTGGACGGCTTGGACCGCTTGACCGGCCGGGGACGGCGACCGCGATCGGCGGCCGTACGGCGCGCCCGGGCGGAGCGAGCAGGCGGCCGGTCGACGGCAACAGGTTCCGCTTCCGGAGACGGGAGCTCCGCCGGCTCCACCGGGCGGGCCTCGGTCTCGTCCCAGTCCCACGACCAGGTCTCCGATACCGACCAGCCATCCAGGGCCGAGCCCCGGCGTCGCCGCTTCGGCGGCTCCGGGGGAGCGATCGCCGGCCGCTCCGGGCGAGCCCGCTCGGGCATCGCCCAGGTATCCGAGACCGACCAGCTCTCGAGCGCCGAGCGCGGCCGACGCCGGCCGGTCGCCGCTGAGGCAGTTTCGTCCGCCGCGGTTGAACCCGCCTGGTAGGAATCGGGCAGGTCGGCAGGCGCGTCGTCAGACCGGTTGCTTCGTTGGCCCCGTTGTCGATTTGACTGCATCCGGCATTCCCGCTTGCGTCCACGCGATTACCCGGTCGGGACGCGGCCGCTTGGCCGCGCCCCAACCAGGTCGCGTGTTAGGTGGCGCTGAAGGTCAGGTACAAATTCGCGCCCTGACAAGAGTTCTGGCTCGCGCTCAGGTTGTTCATCGTCAGCGTTCCGGTGGAGGTCACCGTGGTCCCGTTACCCGAGGGCAGGTCCTGGTTGGCCGCCACGGCCTGCATCGAGAAGTTGTCCGTCCCGGAGCTCGCGCTCGTGTCGAAGCTCTCGCACGTCGTCTGCTCGGTGCCGCTGTTGCTGCACGCGCTGCCGTTCCACGATGACCCGGCTCCCGTGCACGCCTTCACGCCGGTCAGCGTGATCGTGCCCAGGCGCTGGTGACCCGAGGAAGGGTTATTCGCGGTGAAGTTGACCGTGTTCGAGGTCCCCGGGTACAGGTTCCCCGACACGGTGCCGCTCACCGTGAGGGTCGAGGCGGTACCGACTGTGCCGGTGCCGGTGCCGTTGCCCGTGGCGGTGAAGTACGCGTACGCACCGCCTCCGATGGCCAGCGTGAGAACCGTGATGAGCAGGCCGGCTACCCGCCGGCGCTTGCGTATCTGCTTCCTTCTTGCTTTTGTCATGGCCAGCCCTCCGTGACTCGCCCGCTCCCGCCAGACGATCCTGAGCCCGGCAGGAGTGAAGTTACTTGTACGCCTGAAAGTTGAGTACTGCCCTATTGGGGCATTTCATCGGCGTCTGAGGTCAGCACTTTAGATCCGGACATTTATGTCATGGCCGGGTGACGTAGCGCGCGCCCAACTTTTCATGGACACGTGTCTTAGGGTGATCGGCCGATTCTCAGCGGAAGGTCCAGCCGGTCTCAGCACCGCTCTCATCAAAGACCCGCAACCCGGCCGCGTGCGGCGGCCGGCGGGTCCCGAGGACTGTTACGCGGGCGCGCGACGCAGCCGGCCCGAGCCCTGGCCGCGCTGCTCGGGCGGCTCGGGCATGGTCGGGCGGCTAAAGGCCCAGATGAGCATCAGGGCCGCGAAGACGAGCATCCCGAGCCCGGTCCACAGATCGATGTTGATCCCGGCCGCCTTGTTCTTCACGTGCTCGGAGCCAACGATCCCGGTGACGGTCAAGATCACTCCGTAGAGCACGAACAGGAACCCGATCAGCCGGCGGATGTCAAACCGGTTGGCCGCCTTTGCGGCGGCGATCTCCTCCTCGTCGCTGATCGGCGCGTCGCCGCCGGCGCCCGGCCCGGGGAACGGCTGCTCAGGTTCAGGAGATTCGTGGCCATTGACTTTCCTCAGATCAAGTTAGGCGAAGATGATGTTGAGCACAACGAGAATCGCGATCGCCACCCCGCCGAGCAACCAGGGCGAGCGCCACCACAGCTTGTCGCGCGGATCCTCGTTGACCTCGCGCTCCTCCTTACGGGTCAGCCCCCACACCAGCCCGCGTAACGACTCGGCCTCCTTGGGCTTGGTGACCAGTGAGACGAGCACGAGCACGACGCCGTCGACGATGAAGGCGATGATGGCCTGCCAGAAGCTGGCCGCGAGCGCCGAGCCGAAATGGAAGATGACCCCGTAGGAGTTCAGGCGGTTGGTCCCGTAGGCGGCGGCGGTCCCGGCGACCAGGCTCCAGAAGCCGCCCCACGGGCTGGCCCGCCGCCAGAACATGGCGATGATGAAGGTGGCGAACAGCGGCGCGTTGAAGATCGAGAACAGCGTCTGGATGTAATTCATGATGTTCGAGTAGCCCTTGGCGATGAACGCCGTGAGCACCGAGATCAAGATCCCGACGACGGTCACGATCCGGCCCGAGCGCAGATAGAAGGCCGGAGTGCGGTCGCGCGCGAAGTACGCCTGTATCAGGTCGTAGGTGACCACCGTGTTGAACGCGGTCACGTTGGCCGCCACCCCGGCCATGAACGCGGCCAGCAGGCCGGTCACCGCGAGCCCCAGCATCCCCTCGGGCAGGAGGTTGCCGATCAGATGCGGGATCGCGGTGTTGTACTGAAGCCCGATGCTCGATCCGCCGAGCCCCTTCACGGTCAGTACGGCGATCAGGCCCGGGAGGATGATGATCGCGGGCAGGAAGATCTTCGGGTAGGCACCGATCAGCGGCGTGCGACGAGCCGCCGACATGTTCCGAGCCGACAGCGCCCGCTGGACCTCGGCGAAGTTGGTCGTCCAATAGCCGAAGCTCAGCACGAACCCGAGGCCGAACACCACTCCGACCCAATCGGAGGCGAGCGGGTTGGTGACGTGATGGATGCCGAGACCCCGCCACGCGTGCAACCCGGCCTCGCCGAGCGGCTTGAAGTGCTTGACCTTCTGCTCGAGCCCGTGGATTCCCCCGATGGCGTGGAGGCCGACGATGGTGAGCGGGAGCAGACTGGCCACGATGACGAAGAACTGGAGGACCTCGTTGTAGATGGCCGAGGTGAGGCCGCCCAGGGTGATGTAGACGAGCACCAAGGCGGCGGCCACGACGATTGCGGTCGTGACCGACCAGCCGAGCATCAGGTGGATGATCAGCGCGAGCGCGTACAGGTTCACGCCGGAGATCAGGACGGTGGCCACCGCGAAGGTGGCCGCGTTGAAGGCATGGGTCGGCTCGTTGAAGCGCAGCCGCAGATACTCGGGGACCGACCGGACCTTGGCGCCGTAGTAGAACGGCATCATCACCAGGCCCAGGAAGATCATCGCCGGGACGGCGCCGATCCAGTAGTAGTGGACGGCGGGGATCCCGTACTGGGCCCCGTTGGCGGCCTGGCCGAGAATCTCCAGCGCACCGAGGTTGGCGGCGATGAAGGCCAGACCGGTGATCCAGGCCGGAAGCGAGCGGCCGGAGAGGAAGAAGTCGACGTCGGTCTTGATGAACAGCCGGGCGACGAATCCGATCCCGAGGACGACGACGAAGTAGATGCCGACGATGACGTAGTCGAGCGTCGTCGGGTGGAGCCTCAGCACAGGCGCGCCCTCAGCATGGGCGCCGTCTTACCCGCGAAGCGGGCCCTTCTATCTCACGCTGTGTTCGATCGCGCCGAGCCGCTCGATCTCGATCCGGATCACGTCGCCCGAATGGAGGTACTGCGGAGGATCGAGGGCCATTCCGACCCCATTCGGCGTCCCGGTGAGAATCAGGTCGCCGGGGTGCAGGGTGCACGTCTGGGCGATGAAGTCGACCAGCTCGCGGCAGGAGAAGATCAGGTCAGAGGTGCGGCCGTCCTGGCGCAGCTCGCCGTTGACCCAGGTGCGCAGGCGCAGATCACCCGGCGTCGCCGACCTCGTCGGCGGTGGTGATCCACGGCCCGTACGGGCAGAACGTGTCCGCGCCCTTGGCCCGCGTCCACTGGGGCTCGCGGCCCTGGAGATCGCGGCCGCTCACGTCATCGGCGATGCAGTAGCCGGCGATCTCGCCCCGCGCGCCCATGACGATCACGAGCTCGCCCTCGTAATCGAGCCGGCGCACGGCCTCGGGGCAGACGATCGGTCCGCCCGGTGGCGCCACCGAGCCGCGGACCTTCACGAACACCACCGGCGCGGGCGGGGGCTCGTTGCCCATCTCGGCCACGTGCTTGGCGTAGTTCATCCCGATCGCGTACACGGTTCCCGGGTCGGGGACCGGGGCGAGCAGGTCGACCTCGGCCAGGCCCCAGCTCCGCGAACCCGTCGCGGGGTCTGCGCCGGCGAGCACGTCGACCACCCGCAGGCCATCCTCGAACGCGGTCACGCGATCATCGCGGACCTCGCCGGCCAGCGGCTCGGAAACGCCGGGGGCGCGAAAGGTGGCCAGTTTCACCGCCGCCAGCCTAGACGAGGCGGTCGGCGGGCCAGGCCGCGGCTAGGTCGCCGCGGCGGCCACCTTCTCATCCGCGGCCACGTGGGTGACCGGCAGTCCGAGCCCGCGCGCCTTGCTGACCAGATCGAGCTTCAGCCAGCGCGAGATGCCGAGCGGCAAGGTCGAGATGATGATCTCGCTGTACTCACCGAGGTTGACCGCGTCGTGGATCGCCATCAGCGGCTCGGCGTCCCCGACGCTTCCGGTTACCTCCTGCCCGGCGGCCTTGGAGAGCGAGGGCAGTGCCGCATCGAGCACCGCCTGTGCCTCCTCCACGTCCGCGTCCTGAGGATCCACGAGCTTGTGCATGCCGTGGGGACGGCGCGGGACGACTAGATGGAACGTCGCCGGGTCGCGGCGCGCGCGCTCCCGGACGGCGTCGAGAAGAGCGGCGGTCGCCGCCGTCTGATGCGCGACGACGAGGACATGGGCCGGCTCGGACAATGAACTCACCTCCCGGAGTGCTGATACCGGCCTCGGATCATCTCACCGCCGTGCCGGGGCGGCAAGCGAACTACGCCGCGCTGAGGCGGGGAAGCCGCTGGTGAGGTGAGGGCGGATCGAGCGCCAGCAACTGGGAGACGGTGACGAGCCGATAGTGGCGCCGGCGCAGTCCGTTGACGATCGCGGGCAGAGCGGCCAGAGTCTGGCTCCGGTCGCCGCCTCCGTCGTGGAGCTCGACGATCGCGCCGGGACGCGCGGCCGAGAGGATGCTCCGGGCAATCGCGCGGGGGCCCGGCCGCCGCCAGTCCCCCGGATCGACCGACCACAGCACCGCGAGCATGTGCAGATCGCGGCAGCGCGGCCAGCGTCCTCCCGTCGTACGCCCCGTACGGGCGGACGGAACAGGGTCGGCGCCGGCGCCCCCAGACGCTCCATCCACGCGGCCACCGAGCGGATCTGCGAGTACTGGGCCGCAGCCCCGAGCCGGATCAGCCAGGGATGGTTCTCGGTGTGATCGCCGATCTCGAACCGATGGCGGAGCTCGTCCCGAAGCCCGCCCGAGAAGTAGCGGAGCTGCTGTCCGACCACGAAGAAGGTGGCAGGCGCGTGCAGGCGCACGAGCGCGCGGACGATCTGGGGGGTGTAGGGGCTCGGCCCGTCGTCGAAGGTGAGGGCGATGACCCGCTGGCGCGGCAGGCCGCCGGTGACGACCGGGGTGGCTCGGAGCAGCCTGGTCAACCATGAGGTCGCCGCGGCCGCCCCGCCCTCGGGAGCGAGTCAGAGCCGCGGAGCGCGACGACTCCGCAACGCCGGCCGGCGAACGGCCTCGGGAGGCCGGAGTGTGCCCTGCGCCCCGGCCGAACGCCCCGTCGACGGCTGCGGCCGCCGCCGCCGCGACAACGATCAGCAGCGGGAGAAGAACCAGCGCTCGGCGCGGCCACCGTGATCGCCGACGTGGTCCACGGGACCCCGGGATAGAGACATATGACACAGAGCGCCGGGCGGACCGGCGGCTGGTTCGGCGCCTCATCACCGCGCCGAATGTAGCGCTAGGCGACCCGGTATTCCCCTCGTGCAACCACGACTGCCGACCCACCCACGCTCACCCGCTCGAGCCGCTCGCGCGTGCCCTCGACCCGGGCCCGCAGGAGCGACGGACGACCGATCTCCGCCCCCTGGCGGATCTCGATCGCCGCTCCGTAGTCGATCCGGCCGTGGCGGGCCAGATGCACCGCCAGCGGTCCGGCGGCCGAGCCGGTGGCCGGGTCCTCCGGGACGCCGACACCGGGCCCGAACATCCTGACCTTCCAGCGCTCGCCCGAGCCGGCGAAGCAGCTCACCCCCGAGGCTCCGGGGAGCGAGAGCAGGGCTCCCATGTCCGGAGCCAGCGCCGCCACGGCATCCTCGTCGGCCAGGGCGACGTAGACGAACACGGGACCGTTGCGGTACGCCTGCACCGGGAGCTCCGACGCGGTCACGCCGAGCGCGCGCAGGAGCGCCGCCTCAGCGTCGAACGGCTCCGGCACCGGAAGCGGCTGCTCCATCTCGCCGTAGACGACCTCGGAGCCCGAGCGCCGCAACGCCACGGGCACGGCGCCGGCACCGGTCTCCAGGACCACCGTGGCTTCGCCCGAGCGGCCCCCGAGGACGAACGCCGTCCCGAGCACGGGGTGCCCGGCGAACGGCAGCTCCACGAACGGAGTGAAGATCCGCGCCCGCGCATCCGCGCCACCGTCCTCGGGCGGAAGCACGAAGACGGTCTCGGACAGGTTGAGCTCCCGGGCCACCCGCTGCATGACCGCGTCGTCGAGCCCGGACCCGTCATCGAACACGGCCACCGGGTTGCCCTCGAGGGGGACGTCGGTGAACACGTCGACGACCGTGTAGGACCGGTGGCGCTCAGGCGTCATCGGTCATCGAGAGCAGCGTCATCACGGTGGTCCAGTTGCGAGCCGTGCCGGTGACCCCGAGCACGCGATCCGAGGACAGCTTGGCCCATAGCTTCGAGCGGGCAACGCCGTCAGGATGCCAGGTGTAGAGCTCCCGGTCGATCACCTCGACCTGCTCCGGCTCGACCTGCAGCGCCTTCACCGCCTGCACGACCGAATCCTCGAGGGCCGAGGCCAGGAAGGTGACCTGGTAGCGCTTGGGATCGGTGACCACATCGCCGAACGGGTCCCGCGCAATGACCGAGGCCAACTCGTCCCGCGTGCGCACGAGCACCGGGACCGGGAACCCGAACCGCTCCTCGATCAGCCTCGCGGCCTCGCGCTCCAGCTCCTCGGAAGACAGTGAGCTCGAGAGCGCGACATTGCCGCTCTGCACGTACGTGCGCACGCCCTCGAAACCAGCCGATCCGAGCAAATCCCGCAGCTCTGGCATCGCGACCCGCCGGCGCGAGCCCAGATTGATCCCTCGGAGAAGCAGGATTTGCCGGTTCACTTCGGCAGGAGGTTACGAATCTCAAGCGACTTTGCGGAGAACTACGGTGCCGACCCTAGGGTCGCCCGCCGATGTCCACCCTGCCGGAGCGAGTTCCCGGCTTGAAGGTTCCCCACGGACGAAGGAAATCGGAGCACCCGTATGCAAAGCGCCACCAAGGAGAAGGGACGGCTGTCGGCGGAGGAGACGCTCGCGTTGTGGCGCGCGTACAAGGAATCCGGCGACGCCCGTTTGCGCGATCGGCTGGTGCTGACCTTCGCTCCGATGGTCAAGTACATCGTCTACAAGAAGGTCAAGGAGATCCCGGCGCGCTGCGAGGTGGAGGACTTCATCTCCTGCGGGCTCGAGGCCCTGATCCGCTCGATCGACCGCTACGACCCTGAGAAGGGCGCGACGCTCGAGCAGTTCGCCTGGACCCGGATCCACGGCGCCGTGCTCGACGAGCTGCGCCGCAACGACTGGGCCCCTCGGTCGCTGCGCCGCTGGGACCGTGACATCGGCAAGGCCCGCGACCAGTTCATCGGCCTGTATGGCCGTCCGCCGACAAACCCGGAGCTCGGGGCCGCCCTGGGCGTCTCCGACGAGGATCTGCGCCGGCGCCAGGACGAGATCGCCCGTTCGCACGTCGGATCGCTCAACGCGATGGTCCTGTCCGAGGAGGACACGACGATCGAGCGGATCGACACGCTCGAGTCAGACGACCGTGACGCCGATCCCGAGGGCGCGGCGATGCGCGACGCGGCCAAGGAGCGCTTCCGGGCCGCCTTCGAGCGCCTGTCGCCGCGGGACCGCAAGGTCGCGGTGCTCCTCTACGTCTACAACCTGACTTTGCGTGAGATCGGCGAGATCCTCGGCGTGACCGAGAGCCGCGTGTGCCAGATCCACGGGCAGATCACCAAGAAGCTTCGCGAGCAGCTCTCGGCCGACGAGTCGCTGTTCAGCGAGGTCGCGTAGATCCGCCGCGGCCCTTCAGCCGCTCGGCCACGTCGGAGAGCCGGTCGCCGGACGCCATCGCCGCGGCCTCGTTCTCCCGCTTGACCTCGAGCCAGATCTCCTCGCGGTAGACCGGCAGCGACCGGGGAGCGTCGATGCCCAGGCGCACGGTGCCGCCCTTGACCTCGATCACCTCGACGATCACATCATCGCCGAGCACGATCCGCTCGCCGGCGCGGCGCGTGATTCGCAGCATCTAAGGAAACAGCGGCGCGCGCAACGCGCAGCCCGGCGCCTGGTTGATCACCTGGTAAGCGTAGCCCTCGCGGACCAGGATCGGCGCCTTGAGGTTGACCGTGAAGTCCTCGAGCGCTTCCCCCGCCCGGACGGTCACGTAGACGTCGGCCTCCGCCCCGTCGCCGCCGAACCCGAGTCGCTCGGCGTCCTCGTCGAGCAGCTCGACGGCGAAGGCATCGAAGAACTGGTGCGGGTTGGTCACCGGCAACGCCAGCCCGGGATCCTCGAGCGAGTGAAGCCAGAGGAACGGGGTCTCCGGATCGCGGGCCAGAAGCGCGAAGCGCGAGCCGCCGAGGCCGATCAGGCCGTCGGGGAATTCGAGCACGGTCTCGGGAGCCACCTCGACCAGTCCGAAGCGGGAGCTCTCGATCGTAAGCGGCGTCGAGGTCACGCGGTTATTGCAGGAAGTTCAGCAGCGATGTCTGCACGATAGTCGCGCTCGCGCGCAGCGCGGCCGTGTATGCCGCCTGCTCGGTCGAGTAGTTGGTGATCGTAGACGCCATGTCGGCGTCCTGGACCGAGGAGAGCGCGGCGGTCGTGTTCGTCTGCGTGTCGAGAATTCGCGAGGAGGCGAGCTGCAGCCGGTTGGCCACCGCGCCGACGCTGGCCTGCATCTGGTTGACCGTGTTCAGGTTCGTGTTCAGGGCCTGGCTGTCGGCCTGCAGAGCACCCTGGTTGCCGCTCGTCATGTCCGAGGCGATGGTGCGCAGCGTGTCGAGCAGCTTCCCGTCGCCCGACCCCTGCCCGTTGCCGAGCAGCTGGGAGATGTCGGTGTTGACCTGGAGCGTCGTCCCGGGGCCGATCAGCCGGTTGATCCCGTTCGTGTTGCCCTGATAGGTATCGGTCGCGCCGGACTGGTAGGGCGCGGTCCCGGTCGCGGTGCCGGAGAACAGGTATTGCCCGGCATACTGGGTGTTGGCCTCCTGCTTGATCGCGCCGATCAGCTGATTCACCTCGGCCGCGGAGGAGCTCAGGTCGGACTGCGAGAGGGCGCCGTTGCCGGCCTGCACCACGAGCTCGCTCACCCGCTGCATCATGTTGGTGATGTTGGTCAGCGAGCTCAGGCTGGCCTGCGTCCACGAGGTGCCGTCGGTGACGTTGGCGCTGTAAGCGCTCAGATTCGAGAGCTGGCCCTGGAACTGCAGGGCGAGGCTGGTTCCGTACGGGTCGTCGGAGGGCTGGTTGATCCGCTTGCCCGAGGACAGCTGCTGCTGGGTCGTGTCCAGGCGGTCCTGAGACTGCTGGAGATCGGCCAGCGTCATCTGCTGGGTCATCTGCTCGGTGATGCGGCCAATCATCAGAGTCCGACCGTCCCGGTGTGGTTGATCAGCGTGTCAAGCGCGCCGTCGATCGTGGTCATCATCCGCGCCGAGGCCTGGTAGGCCCGCTGGTAGGTGATGAGGTTGGTCATCTCCTCGTCGAGCGAGACCCCGGAGACGCCCTGGCGCTGGTTGTTGATCGCGGTCAGGAGCGACTGGGCGTTCTGCTGGGTGCTCTGGCCGGCCTGGACGTCGCTGCCGATGCCCGACACGAAGGCGTTGTAGGACTGGTCGGCCTGCCCGCCGCTGAGTCCGGCGATCGCCAGCGCCACATCGTTGCCGCCCACGGCACCGGTCGAGGAGGTCTGCACCTGCGCCGCGGTGACGGCGACGCCGATCGTCGAGGCGGTATTGCCGGAGAAGAACGGCGTCGAGGTGTGGACCGCGTTGACCGTGCTGGCGAGCTGCGAGGCCACTCCGTTGAGGGAGGCCTGATACGAGGCGATCTGGCCGCCCGGCCCGGACAGCCCCAACAGCGCGCCCAGCTGCCCGCCCGCGGCGGAGGTCAGCGTCTGCGGCCAGTTGACGTTGTTGTTCGCGTCGATGAGCGGCTGGGCGGCGTCCCCGAAGCTGAGCGAGACCATGCCGTTGGGCTGGTTGGTGACCGACACGTTGGCCAGCGAGGAGAGCTGGTCGATGAGCTGATCACGCTGATCGAGCAGGTCGTTGGGGACCTGCCCGGCCGCCTGCTGCTGGCTGATCGAGCGGTTCAGAGACGCGATCTGCTTGGCATCGCTGATCACCTGACCGCTCGGCGCGGCGGTCAGCGCGGTGTACTGGGCCGCGGTCTGGGACTGGATCGTCGAGAGCTGCGAGGAGAGCGAATGGAGCGTGTCGGTGACCGTGGTGCCGGCATCGACGACCGCTTGGCGCGCGGCCAGGCTCTGGGGAGCGTTGGAGAGCGCGCTCCAGGCGCTCCAGAAGGCCGACAGCTGGCTCGAGAGCCCGTTGCTGGTCGGCTCATCGAGCGCCGCCTGCACCTGCTGCAGCGTCCCTGAGGTGGTCGAAGCGTTGCTGGTGGTGGCGTTCTGGGCCCGGTACTGGACATCGAGGAACTGGCTGCGGACGCGGTTGATCGTGGTCACGTCGACCCCGGTCCCGAGCTGGATGCCCGCGCCGGTGACGTTCGAGAAGCCCGGCAGCGTGTACGCGGGGCTTTCGGTCAGGTCGACGACCTGGCGTGAATACCCGGCCGTGTTGGCGTTGGCGATGTTGTGACCGGTGGTGTCGATGCCGGCTTGCGCGGCTTCGAGGCCCCGCAGCGCGGTATCGAGTCCGGTGTAAGCGGGAATCGACGTCATCGCCTCACACCTCCAGGTCGAAGACTCGATGGGTGGCCATCGCCGGCCGCCGGGCCGCGGGGCGCTCACCGGTTGCGTCGTACACGTTGTCTCCCTGGCCGGCCAGCCGCAGCAGGTGATCCAGGAACGAGAGCTCCTGGCTCATCAGCGCGCGGTTGACGTAGTGCTCGCGCTGGACCTGCTCGAGCATTCCGCGGAGCTCGGCGCTCCGGCTGCGCGCATCGGCGGCCGACTGCGGATCCATCAGCTGCTCCATCAGCCCGAGCGTGACGCCGCCGGCGGGGAGCCCGAGGCGGATGCCGGCGCGTTCGAGCAGGCGAGCGCGCTCGTCCTCGAGCAGCTTGCGGCGCTGGAGCTCGGCCTGGATGGCCCCGGTCAGCGTGACCACGTTGGCGACCTCGCGCCGCTGGATCGCCGCGCCCTGGGCGAGCACGACCTGGAGCAGCCGGCGCACCGACACGAGCTGGGCGTCGAGGTGGGCGAGGACCTCGCCGGTGAGGATCGAGTCCGTGTGGTCGACCGACGGGAGCGCGCTCACAGCGTGCCTCCGAGGGAGCCCTGCGAACCGGTCAGCGAATCGAGGCTCAGCGACGGATTCAGGGTCGGAGTACCGCCCAGCGACGGGTCGGTGATCAGCGCCGGGTCGATCGACTGGGCGATCTGCTGGGCGATGCCGGTGCCGCCGGCCGACATGATGCTCGACGTGAGCACGCCGGGAATCATCTGCGCGTAGGCGCTGCTGGCCGGGTCGGATCCCATGAGTCCGCCCGTGCCGTTGCTGGAGCCGTCGCCCGAGGAGCTGTCCCCGGAGGAGCCGTCGCCGGAGGTGGACGCCGTCTGGGCCAGCTCCTGGGAGAGCTGGTTGACCAGCACCTGCTCGAACGCGAGGCCCATCTGCTTGGCCTGCGCCGCCGATTTGGCCGCCTCGGAGGAGGGGGCCGGCGTGCCCGCCGCGCCCACGGGTGAGACGCCGCCGACGTTCATCGCTTGACCCCGTTGGCGATCTGGAGCATCTGATCCTGGAACTGGATCGCCTTGCTGTCCATCGAGTAGGCCTGCTGCGTGTCGATCATCGTCGTCATCGCGGTGGCCACGTCGACGTTCGAGGCCTCGAGCGCACCCTGGCGGACGGTCGCTCCGATGGCCGCGCGCGGCGCCCCGCTGGCCGCGGTGGCGCTGAACGTGCTGTCGCCGTTGGGCAGCAACCCGTTGGGCGCGGTCACGGTGACCAGCTGCAGGGCCCCGATCGTCCGGCCGCCCACCTGCACGGCGCCGTCGGGCTCGATCTTGATCTGCGTGGGCTGGGTGCCCGCGGGCACGGTGATCGGCGGCTGCAGCGGCATGCCGAGCTCGTTCGTGAGCTGGCCCTGAGAGTTCAGCTGAAGGGTCCCGTTACGGGTGAGCCCGGTCGTGCCGTCGGGACGGCGGACCTGGAGGAAGCCGGGGCCGATGATGGCCACGTCGAGCGGCTGGCCGGTGTTCTGGAGCGAGCCCGGGGTCTGGCTGCGGCCGAACATGGCCGAGGCGGCACCCGCGCCCGTGGCCACCTTGCTGCCACTGGAGGCGCCGCCGCTGGAATAGAGCAGGTCGCGGAATCCGACCTCGGTCGACTGGTAGCCCGGAGTCGACACGTTGGCGAGGTCGTTGGAGACGGCCTCGAGCTGGGTCTGCTGCGCCTCCATGCCCGCCGCCGCCGCGTACAAGCCTTCGAGCATCAGCCACCTCCGAGCGAGCCGACCTGGTTCGCGTTCTGTTGCAGGGTCTCGTCGATCGACTGAATCGCCTTCTGCCCGGCCTCATAGGCCCGGAGCGAGCCGATCATGTCGACCATCGTGTGCACGGGATCCATGCCCGGGTCCTCGAGCTCGCCCTGGTGGACGACGCCGGTCGCCTGACCGGCCGCGGTCCCGGTGAACAAGTTGTTTCCCTGCTTCGCCGCGCCGGTCACGTTGAACACTCCGAGGGCCGAGGCGGGCGCATGGCCCTGCGCATCGACGGCGACCGGGGCGCCGCCGGCCGAAAGCACGAGGTTGCCCTGGGCGTCGGTCAGCTGCCCGGCGGCCGAGGCCTGGAACTGGCCGTCCCGCGTGTAGCGGATGCCCTGGGGGGTCTGGACGGCGAAGAAGCCGCTCCCGGCGATCCCGAAGTCGAGCGGCTGGCCGGTCTGGTGCAGGCCGGCGGGGGTGAGGTCGGTGACGATGCGGCTGACCGTCACGCCGGTCGACAGCGGGCCCACGGGCTGACCGGTGGCGGTGTTCGACAGCAGCAGGTCGCCGAAGTTGGTCTGAACCGCGTGATCGGCCTTGTAGCCGGGGGTCGATGCGTTGGCCAGGTCGTTGGAGAGCTGATCCTGGCGGACCTGCTCGGCCAGCATCCCCGACGCCGCGATGTAAAGGCCTGCATCCATGCCTCCCGCGTTCTCGGCCTGGCTGTGTGATTCTTGAGGCTGTGCAGCCGGTCGTCGTAGACCTGATCCTCCTGCGCGCGGTCCAGACCGGCGAGCTTCGGATCACCCCCGGCCGCGCGCTGATGGCGCGGGTCGTGCAGACCCCGGCCACGCCGAACGGCCGCGGCGTGATCAGCATCGCCGGCGAGCTGATCGAAGCCGAGCTGCCGCGGCAGGTCAAATCCGGGGATGAGCTGCGCCTGGTCGTCCGGCACGTGAGCGCCGACAAGGTGCAGCTGAGCCTGAGCGATCCGTCAGCCGCGGCGCCGCAGGCCCCGCCGCCGATAGAGGTGCCCCTGCCCGGCGGCGCGTCGCTGCGCGTCAACGACGAGGACGAGCCGGCAACCGCGGCCCAGGGCGCCGACACCCAGACCCACACCCTCTCGCTCCGGTACGAGACGCCCGCCCTGGGGCCCGTCGACCTGCGCTTCGTGCTCGACGCGGGATCGCTCAAGCTGTCGGTCACCCTCCCTCCCGGGCAACCGCATCAGCTGGCCCAGCAGACCGCGGCCGACCTGCGCCAAGCGCTCGGCGACCAGCTTCACCGCGCCGTCGAGCTGATCATCTCCGCCCGCCGGGAGCCGCTCGATGTCTACGCCTGAACCGCCGCCGCCACCGCCCCGCCGGCGGGCCACCGCGATCCAGTACACGCCGGGGGAGCGGGCGCCGAAGGTCACCGCGACCGGGTCGGGGCTCGTGGCCGAGCGGATCATCGCCGCCGCCCGGGAGGCCGGTGTCCCGGTCAGGGAGGACCCAGCGCTGGCGAGCGCGCTGGCCAAGCTCGAGCTGGGCGGTGAGGTTCCCGAGGCGATGTGGGTCGCGGTGGCCGAGACGATGGCCTGGGCCTACCGCCTGAACGCACAAGCGGCCTAAGAGCTCTCAAGCCGGTCCACCGCCTGCCGATCACCCGGAGGCCTTCCCCGATGGAGGTTCCCTCGTATGGCTCTACGCCTGACTGGTACATCCCTGGCCCCGAAGGGCCCGCCGACCGCGGCCGAGCTGTCCGCGCGCGCCCGTGCGCTGCTCGCTGCCGACGACTTCGACGGCTACCACGGGCTGTTCACGCGCGCGGCCGAGCACGAAGACCTCCAGCGCCGCTACCAGGCCCGGCTGGCCTTGATCGAAGAAGGGATGAGCGCGACCAGCCAGGGTGCGCCCACGCGAGTAACCCGGCTGCTGGCCACGATCGCCCAGGCGTCGATCGAGGTCCTCGAAGAGGAGCCGCGCGAGCCGATCATCCTCAACCACGCCGGCGTCGCCTTCTACGAGCTGTGGAGCCTTGACGCCGCCGAGGCACTGTTCAAGGCCGCGCTCAGGCTCGACCCCGACCTCGCCCACCTTCAGGGCAACCTGTCCGAGCTCGGCCGCCGCCGGCGGGCCAACCGCGGACCCCAGGGCCAGCTTCGCCCGCTCCACGCCTCGCTTCCGCCCCTGGTCCGGCGGGCCAAGAAAGTCGCCGCCCAGGCCAAGCCGGCCGAGGGCCTGACCCTCAGCCTGTGCATGATCGTGCGCGACGAGGAAGAGATGCTCCCCCGGTGCCTCGAGGCGGTGGCGCCGGCGGTGGACGAGATCGTGATCGTCGACACGGGCTCGGTCGACCGGACGATCGAGATCGCGCGCTCGTTCGGCGCCAAGGTGATCGAGCGGGAGTGGACGGGCTCGTTCTCCGAGGCCCGCAACGCGTCGTTCGAGGCCGCCACCGGCGACTGGATCCTCTACCTCGACGCCGACGAGGTCTTGGTTCCCGAGGATGCCGAGCGTCTGCGCGCGCTCACCGGTCACGTGTGGCGCGAGGCCATGTACCTGGTCGAGACCAGCTTCTCGGGCGAGGAGGGCGACGGCACCGCCGCGGTCAACACGGCGATGCGCATCTTCCGCAACCGGCCCCAATACCGCTTTGAGGGCCGGCTGCACGAGCAGATCGCTCAGACCCTCCCGCTGTACGCCCCCGGTCGGCTCGAGCAAACGTCGGTGCGGGTCGAGCACTACGGCTACCTCGGCGCCGTCCGCAACGCCAAGGACAAGTCGCGCCGCAACATCGAGTTGCTGCGCGAGCAGGAGCGCGAGGGGATCTCGAGTCCTTTCCAGAGCTTCAACCTCGGCACCGAATACGCGGCGCTCGGGGATCACAGCACCGCGCTGGGCGAGTTCGAGCGCGCCTGGGAGATGGCCCAGCGCCAGGGCCAGAGCGATCGCGACTTCATGCCGACGCTGTTCCTGCGCATGGTCACCGCGCTCCAGGAGTGCGGCCGGCTGGAGGAGGCGCTGGAGCGCACCGGCGAAGGTCAATCGCTGTTCCCCGGTTTCACCGACCTCGTCTACGCCGAGGGCCTGGTTCTGCGCGCCCTCGGCCGCCACGAGGAAGCGACCACGTGCTGGGAGCGCTGCCTGGAGATGGGTGACGGCCCGGCTCGCTACGGCTCGTCGGTCGGCGCCGGTACCTACCTGCCTCTGGTTCAGCTGGCCAAGGACCAGGCCACGCGCGGCGAGCTCGCCGAGGCCCGGGCCCTGCTCGAGCGCTGCCTGGCCGAGTACCCGCGCTATCCCGGCGCCGTGCTCCCCTACGCCCTGATCCTGCTCGCCGAGGGCGGCGACGCCGAGTCGGTGTCAGCCGAGATCGAGGAGCGGGTCGAGACCGTCAGCCCCAGCGTCCGCTTCATGCTCGCCACCGCCTTCTTCAAGCGCGGCGCGATGGAGGCCGCCGAACAGCAGTATCGCCAGGTGCTGCACAGCCGTCCGAGCAACGGCCAGGCGCGCGTGCAGCTGTCCGAGACCCTGCTTCACCTGCGCCGGTACGCGGACGCGGCGCAGGAGGCCGCGGGCCTCGAAGCCGACAGCCCGTTCTCGGCTCTGGCCCGGCGGATCGAGCTTTGGGGCCGCCTGGGCGCGGCCGACGTGGCCGCGGCGCGGATCGCGCTGAGCACCGCGGCAGCCTGCGGCCTGTCCAGCGCCGAGGTCGAGCTGTTCGCCGCCTGGGCCGACCTGTCATCCGAGCCGTCCACCCCGGCCAGCCTTCCCGTCGCGGCCACGCCGCTGCTCGGCGTGATCCTCGAGACGCTCCTGCGCACCCACGACTTCGACTGCTTCGAGGCGCTGCTCCCCCTGCTCGAACACTCGAAGCTGCCCCGCCGCGAGCAGCGGGAAGCGCTCGCCACCATGTACCTGCGCTACGGGTTCCTGCCCTTCGCGGCCAAGGAGTGGATGGCCGTTTGCTCAGAGCAGCCGGATGCCCGGGCCCTGGTCGGCCTGGCCCAGGTGGCGCTCGCACATGGCACGCCGGAGGACGCCGTGACCTTCGCCGCCGAGGCGCTGAAGCTCGATCCGCTCAACGCGGCGGCGAGCGAGATCGTGTCCCGCCACCAGGTTCCGGTGGCGGCCGAGCAGGGTTGACGGAAAGCGGCCTGAAAGCGGGACAAAACCTAGGAGGGATGCTGGGGCTTAGAACAACGACTCAAGTTTGGCGCTCGTCGCTCGATTATCGCGCCTAGAAGGCAGCACGAAGCTGCCCGGCGTCCCCTCGCGGGGCACCGTTGATCCAAGGAGGAATCGCATATGAGCTTCGACATCGCGTCCGTGGGCGGGACCCCGCCTCCGACCGCGCCTGCTCGGACGAGCCCCGCATCCGGGAGCTCGGCGTCGACATCTGCGAACACGACCGATTCGGTCAAGGTGGACATGATCCCCTCGAGTCCGCCCCCCGAGGTCCAAGATGCGATGGCCGTCGCCGCGCAGTCCTACGACAAGCTCCAGGCAAGCGGCCGCGGTCTGCATTTCAAGGTCGACGATGCGACGGGCAAGCTGATCGTGGAGGTCCACGACCTGCACGGCAAGCTGATGTTCACCGTGCCGGCGAGCAAGGCACTCGACATCGCCAGCGGCGGCTCGCTCGGCAACTAGCTCCCGCACCACCCCAACCACCGTCATGTCATCGCAACCGATCACCAGCGGCTCGTACGCGAATGCGAACAACGGGTATGCCCTCTCGAGCCTGAGCAACAACAACCAGCTGCAGGTGACCGGTCTGGCCTCTGGCCTCAACACCAACGCGATCATCCAGGCGCTGATCTCGGTCGATCAGCAGCCGATCACCCACCTGACCAATCAGCAGAACGCGCTCACGGCGACCAACAAGCAGCTGACCAGCATCCAGACGGCGCTGCAGCAGCTGGTCTCGAACGCCCAGGCGCTCTCCTCGCCCACGCTGTTCGCCAACGCGCAGACGGTCACCTCGAACAACTCCGCCGTCGTCACCGCGACGGCCAACGCCGGTCAGGGCGCCGTGGTCGGCGGTTACTCGATCGGGGTCACGGCGCTGGCCACCTCGGCTCAGAAGACGTTCAGCTTCGTCAGTCCCGACACAAGCCGACACGGTGGCGATCGACGGCACCAACGTCTCGCTTGCCGCCGGTGCCTCCGCCCAGGACCTGGTCAACGCGGTCAACTCGAGCAGCGCCGACGTGTGGGCCACCGTCACCGCGCCGGCCTCGAGCCAGAACAACAACACTGCCACGGTCGTGTTCTCCTCCCGCAACACGGGCCAGCTGTCGGGCAGCTACATGGCGATCTCCGACACGCAGAACTCGCTCAGCGACGTCGGGGCGACGAGCGGTGCGGACAAGAACGGGACCAACGCTCAGTACACGATCAACGGCACCGCCGGGAACTCGCCCTCGAACACGGTCGCCAACGCGATTCCCGGCGTCACGCTGACCCTCAACAACACGACCGCGGTCAGCGGCCCGGTCGGCGTCGCGGTGAGCCCGCCCGGGCCGAACACCCAGAGCATCCAGACCGCGGTCCAGACCTTCATCACCTCGTACAACTCGCTCGCGACCCAGATCCAGACCCAGTTGACCCAGGCCCCGAGCAGCAGCGACCCCACCCAGGGCACCCTGTACGGCGATCCGGCGCTTCAGGGCCTGCTGACCGGAATGCGCCGGGCGATGTACGCGGCCACCGCCGGACTGCCGTCCGGCTCGACGATCAACAGCATGCTCGACATCGGGGTGAGCACCGGATCGGCCAGCGGCACCGCGCTCCCGTCGCAGAGCTCGATCAGCGGCCAGCTCACGCTCGACGCGACCAAGCTCACGAACGCGATCCAGACCAACTCGGGCGGCGTGCTGGCGATGATCAAGGGCTGGTCGCAGAACTTCTCGAGCATCGTCAACGCGCAGGCCGCGCCCGGCGGCGCGATCGATTCCCGGATCCAGTCCGACAACTCGCGGGTCAGCCAGCTCGGCAGCCAGATCGCGACGATGCAGCAGAACCTCAACGACAAGCAGACGCAGCTGCAGAAGCAGTTCGCGGCCATGGAAGCCGCGCTGTCGTCGAATCAGTCGACCAGCGCCTGGCTGACCAGCCAGATCAACGCGCTGCCGTAGTACCACGACGATTCAGTCGCGCGGCCCCGCGGTCGATAGACCGGGGCATGGGGCACTGGATGTTCTTCACGAATCATCTGCATGTGCTCACCCTGCTGGCCGACCACCCCGACGTGCGGCTGCGCGAGGTCGCGCGCGAGGTCGGGATCACCGAACGCGCCACCCATCGCATCATCACCGAGCTGGCCGGCGACGGCTACGTCACCCGCAAGCGGGTGGGGTCGCGCAACCGCTATGAGGTCCACCGCGAAGCCGCCGCTTCGGCACCCGCTGCACACGGAGATGACCGTGGGAGGCTTCCTCGCCCTGCTCGAAGGCAAGCACGGAGCGGGCGGCCAGCACGCCCACACGAATCCGTCCGGAGCCGAGCCGCCCGATCCCCAGCCCGGCGACCACCGAACCGAGCTGCTGGCCGAGGCCGAGGAGCGCTTCCGGTGCCTGTTCGAGCACGCGCCGATCGGGATGGCGCTCGTCGCTCCCGACGGACGTTTCCTCAAGGTCAACCGCGCCCTGTGCCGGATCACCGGCTATCCGGAGACCGCGCTCCTGCGGACGTGCTTTCAGGACATCACCCATCCCGACGACCTCGACAACGATGTCAAGCACGCGGCCGAGCTGCTGGCCGGCCGGCGCGCGAGCTACCAGATCCAGAAGCGCTACCGGCACGCGGGAGGCCGGGCCATCTGGGCTCGGCTGTCGGTGTCGCTGGTCCGGGACGCCGCCAATGAGCCGCTCTACTTCGTCTCCCAGGTCGACCCGGCCAGGCGCGTCCAGCGCCCGACGGCCGATCCCGAACACCCGCCGAGGCGCCTTCAAAGCGCAGGGCCGCGGTCGATTACCGGCCCATGACCTCATCGCTCGCCTCGTCCCCGAACGCGTACCGCCAGAACGCCGTCCTGGCCGCCACCCCCGGCCGGCTCGTCGTGATGCTGTACGACGGCGCTCGACGGTTCCTTTACCAGGCGTCGGTGGCCATGGGCGAGCAGCAGATCGCGGCCAGCCACTACAAGCTGCGCCGGGCCGAGAACATCATCATCCACCTGCGCGAGACGCTCGACATGGACCAGGGCGAGATCGCCGAGCGGCTGCAGGCGATCTACCGCTTCTGCCAGCGTCACCTGCTCCAGGCCCGCGCCGAGCGCGACCCGCAGAAGATCGAGGAGGTCAGCACGCTGCTGGGTGAGCTGCGCGAGGCGTTCGCGAGGATCGAGCAGGAATGACCGCCACGCCGGCGGCGCTGTACGAAACGCTGTGCGAGCTGGCCGAGCGCGAGCTCGAGCTGGTCGGCGACGGAAGCTTCGATCGAGCTGGCCGAGCTCGACGAGCGCCGGGCGGCGCTGATCGCCACGCTGCCCTCGCACCCCGCCGGCCGCCGCCCGCCCAGCCCTCGAACGGTGCGCGCTGCTCGAGCGCCGGGTCAACATCGAGCTCGCTGCGGGCGCGTGAAGCGCTGATGCTGGAGCTCTCCGCCGTGGCCCGGGGGCAGCGCGCCGCGAGCGGTTACAAACCTCCCAATCTCGCGCTACCGCGGGTGACAGCCAGCGCCTGATCGTAAAGATCGCCGCGCGATTGCCGATTGGTAGGCCATGCGACTGGTCCCCACGTCAAACCTGCAGGACGGGACTGAGCTCGCGCGCGACGTGCTGATCGGCCGGGCCGACGGCGGTGCCGCTGCTCCGAGCCGGCGTCGTCATCAACGCCCGCTTTCGCGAGGGGCTGATCCGCGCCGGGGTCAACGCGGTCTACATCGAGGACGAGATGAGCCAGGGCATCTCGCCCGAGCCGCTGATCTCCGACCAGACGCGCGCGCACGCCACGCGCGTGGTCGCCAAGGCCTGCGCGGACGCGCAGCAGGCGCTGGCCATGAAGCGCCAGCTGCCCTCGGAGACGATCGACGCCCTGTCCAAGGTGGTCTCGCAGCTCCTCGACGAGATCGCCGACTCCCCCGCCGCCTCGATGGTCCTCTCCGACCTGCACGCGGTCGACGCCTACACCTTCCAGCATTCGATCGACGTCACCGCGCTCGGCCTGCTGCTCGGGCTTTCACATCTTCCGCGAGCGCGGCTGGGTCGACTACAAGGGCAACCGCCAGTTCACCCGGCTCGACGAGCGCCTGCTGACGCTCGGCCTCGGCCTGATCCTGCACGACATCGGCAAGCTGGCCATCCGGCCCGAGATCGTGCACAAGCAGGGCAAGCTGACCGACGCCGAGTGGAAGATCATGAAGACGCATCCGCGACTCGGGGTCGAGCTGCTGCCCCAGGACTGGTCGCCGCTGGTCAAGGCGGTCGTGCTCCGCCACCACGAGCGCTGGGACGGGAGCGGATACCCGGACGGCAAGCAGGGCACCGAGATTCACGAGATGGCGCGCATCGCCGCCATCGCCGACACCTTCGACGCGGTCACCTCCGAGCGCGTGTTCGCCAACGCCCGTCCGGCCTGCGACGGCGTGCGCATCGTGCGCGACGGCGCCGGCACGGCTTTCGATCCCGACTTCGTCACCGTGTTCTCGCGCCTGGTGGCGCCGTTCCCGCCCGGCGCGTCGATCGAGCTCGCCGATGGTCGGCAGCGGCATCGTCGTCGCGGTGCCCGACGACAACTTCGAGCGTCCGCTCGTCCGGGTGATCAGCGGACCCGACGCCCCGTACGAGATCGCCCTGGCCGACGATCCCTCTGTGCGCATCGCCGGCTGGGACTCGGCTCCCGAGCCGATCGCGGCTTAGCGCGGCGGCCGAACCACCGGGCGGCGGAGCCGCCCCCTAAACCTCTAAAGCATCACCGGCGCTTGCCGATCAATCGAGCGACTGCACGGAGCGAGTCGCGGTACAGCCCATGGAGGGCGGACAGCCAAGGAAGTCTTCTGAGAATGTCCCTCCTCGATACCACCCAAGTTTCCCTCGAAGCCGCCATGAGCGGCTCGATGCTGCGCCAGAGCCTGCTCACCAACAATCTGGCCAACGTCGACACGCCCGGCTACCAGCGCCAGGACGTCAACTTCCAGGGCCAGCTCGATCAGGCGCTGGCCTCCGGCCAGTCGCCCGACTCGGTCACGTTCCAGCCGGTCACGCAGGCGGGCATCACCCGCGCGGACGGCAACGGTGTCAGCGCCGAGCAGGAGTCGGCCAACCTGGCCGAGAACGGCCTTCTCTACCAGACGCTCACCCAGGTCGCCGCGCAGCGCGAGTCGATCCTTCTGAGCGCGATGGGCATGGGTCAAGCCTGATGAGCTTCGGCCCAATCGACATCGCGGCCAGCGGGCTGACCGCCGAGCGCCTGCGCATGGACGTCACGGCCGAGAACCTGGCCAACGCGCAGACCACGCGCGGGGCCAACGGCCAGCCCTACCAGCGCCAGGAGGTCGTCCTGCAGCAGGTGGGCGGCTTCGGCGAGACGCTGGCCGGGGCGATCTCCGGCGTCGCCACCCCCACCGCAGGCTCGGCCCCCGCCCCGGGCGGGGTCACCGTGGCTGGGATCGTCAGCGATCCCACGCCCGACCAGCTCGTCTACCAGCCCGGCAACCCCGATGCCAACGCGCAGGGTTACGTCCGCATGCCCAACGTCAGCTCGGTGACCGAGATGGTCGACCTGATCGACGAGTCCCGCTCTTACGAGGCCGATGTGACCGCGATGCAGACGGCCAAGTCGATGTACACCAAGACCCTCGACCTGCTCAAGTGATCCCGGCCATCTCCGGAGCCGTCGGGCCGCTCGGGCCCAGCGAATGGACCGTTCCCGGCGTCGGGTCGGTCGGCGGCGCCACCGCGCCGACCAGCGGGAGCGGCAGCTTCTCCGGCGCGCTCACCAACGCCATCGACTCGCTCGAGTCCACCCAGGCCGACGGCACCAACGCGGCGCAGCAGCTGGCCACGGGCCAGCTCTCGGATCCCACCAAGGCCATCACGGCGGTGGAGAACGCGTCGCTGGCCATGGACCTGGCCTCGCAGATCCGGACCAAGCTGGTCGACGCCACCAACCAGGTCTTCCAGACCCAGGTCTAGCGCGCGATGCCGTTCCGCCAGATCGCCTCGCGGCTCTCACCCAAAGGCTGGCTCATGGTCGGCGGCGCGGCCGCGGCCACGATCGTCTTCTTCATGCTGGTGATGAGCCTGGCCTCCAAGCCGAGCTACTCCACCCTGCTGACCGGTCTCGACCCCGCCCAGACGGGCAAGATCACGAGCACGCTCGACACCAAGGGCGTCTCATACGAGATCCAGAACAACGGCACCGCGCTGGCCGTGCAGTCGAGCCAGACCGGCCAGGCGCGGATCGCGCTGGCCACCGCCGGCCTGCTCGGGGCCTCCTCGCAGCCGGGCATGGAGCTGCTCAACAACCAGCCGCTCGGCCAGAGCAACTTCCAGCAGCAGATCACCTACCAGCGGGCACTCGAGGGACAGCTCGCCCAGACGATCGAGCAGATCCAGGGCGTGTCGAGCGCACAGGTCCAGCTCGTGCTGCCCAATCCGCAGGATCAGCTCTTCTCGGACACCACCCAGCCCGCGACCGCCGCGGTCCTGCTCTCGAGCTCGAGCTCGCTCGACCCGAACTCGGTCAAGGGGATCGCCCAGCTCGTTTCCTCGAGCGTGCCGGGCCTGCAGGCGAGCAAGGTGACGATCACCGACGGGTCGGGCTCGCTGCTGTGGCCGACCTCGGACAGCACCGACGCGGGCGGGAGCCTGCTGGCCAAGCAGACGGCGCAGGAGCGCTACGACGGCACGATGGCGGCCCAGATCAACGCCATGCTGACCCAGACGCTGGGCCCCAACAAGGCCGAGGTGCAGGTCAACGCCGATCTGAACACCAACCAGACGACGCAGGACTCGGTCACCTACGCCAAGAAGGGCACGCCGCTCCAGCAGCAGACCGCGAACGAGACCCTGACCGGCACCGGCACCACCGGGACCGGCGCCGCGGGCACCGCGGGCAACATCCCCGGCTTCGCGCAGACCACCGGCGGGGGGAACTCGAACTACAAGAACACCAACACCACGACCACCTTCGGCGTCAACAAGGTCGTCTCACACTCGACCGTCTCGCCGGGCGCGATCAACCGCCAGACGGTCTCGGTGCTGGTCGACAAGTCGGTTCCCGCCGCCTCGATCCCGGCGCTGAAGGCCGCGGTGGCGAGCGCGGTCGGCCTGAACGCCAAGCGCGGCGATCTGATCTCGGTGGCGCAGATGGCCTTCGTCAAGGCGCCGGCCGCCACCACCACGGCCACCGGCACGAGCTCGATGATGAAGTACGCCAAGTACGGCATCGTCGGCCTGGGCGCGATCATCTTCCTGTTCTTCATCACCCGGCTGCTGCGCCGGCGCGAGCGCGAGCCGTTCGCCTCGGAGCCGACCTGGCTGCGCGAGCTGGCCACGCCCCGGCCGCTGCCCGCGATCGAGACCATCCCGCCGCCCGAGGAGCCGACGCAGATCATGGCCCTGCGCACGCCGGTCAACGTGGCCCGCAAGCAGGTCGAGGACCTGGTGCAGCGCGACTCCGACCGCGTGGCTCAGCACGTCCGGGCCTGGATGTCCGAGGACTAGTAGGACGTGGCCGTCCAGCTCTACAACGACTCGATGGAGATAAACGGCCGCCAGAAGGCGGCCCTGTTGCTTGTCTCGATGGGCTCCGAGCGTGCCGCCGACGTCTTCCGCCACCTGCGCGAGGACGAGATCGAGACCCTGTCGCTGGAGATGGCCAAGCTCCAGCAGGTCCCGCTGGGAATGATCGAGGCGGTGCTGGAGGAGTTCACGGCCACGATCCAGGCCTACGACTCGCTCTCCTCGGGCGGCGTCGACTACGCCCGCGAGGTGCTCGAGCGCGCGCTCGGACACGAGCGGGCGAACGAGATCGCCGGCCGGCTGTCGACCCTGATCGAGATGCGGCCGTTCGAGTTCCTGCGCCGCACGCCGGCCGAGCAGATCGTCAACTTCCTGCGCAACGAGGCGCCCCAGACGGTGGCCCTGGTCGTGGCCAACCTGCACACCACGCTGGCCGCCAACGTGCTCTCGGCCCTGCCCGAGGCCGACCAGGCCGACATCGCGCTGCGGATCGCGCGCATGGGCGAGACCAGCCCCGAAGTGGTCAAGCAGGTCGAAGAGGTGATGAAGCAGAAGCTGGCCAACGTCGACACGCTCGAGTACCGGGTGGCGGGCGGGGTCAAGTCGCTGGCCGAGATCCTCAACACGGTCGACCGCTCGACCGAGCGCAACGTGCTCGACTCGCTCAGCGAGTCCGACGAGGAGCTCGGGGCCGAGGTCCGGCGACTGCTGTTCGTGTTCGAGGACATCACCAAGCTCGACGACCGCTCGATCCAGCTCGTCCTGCGCGAGACCGACCAGAAGGACCTGGCCCTGGCCCTGCGCGGCGTCAGCGACGAGGTCAAGCAGCGGATCCTCTCCAACATGTCCGAGCGCGGGGCCCAGATGCTGACCGAGGAGATGGAGTTCCAGCCCCCGCAGCGCAAGCGCGTGGTCGAGGAGGCACAAGGCAAGATCGTCTCGGTCGTGCGCAAGCTCGAGGAGTCCGGTGCGATCGTGCTCTCACGCGGCGAGGCCGACATTGTCCTCTGAGGTACGCGACGTTTCGCCGCAGGCGAAACTCGCAATGCCCGCGGAAGCGGGCACCGAGGCTTACGCGTTCGAGCAGCTGCACGCGCCGGCCGGGCAGCGCGCACAGCGCCGCCGACGTGCTCTCGGCCGCGCTGGCCGAGGCCGAGCAGGTCCGGGCCCAGGCGTGGGCGGCCGGCCATGCCGAGGGACACGCGGCCGGAATCGAGGCCGCCCGGGCCGAGGCCGAGCCGGCGTTGTCGGCCCTGGCCGCCGGGCTGCAGGCGATCGAGCAGCTGCGCGACCATCTCATGGCCGAGCTCGAGCTCGATGCGGTCGAGCTCGCCTTCCGGCTGTCCGAGCAGGTCCTGTCCGGCGTGCTGTCGGTCGAGCCCGAGCGGGTGGTCGACGTGGCCCGGAACGCTTTGCGGCACTTGAGCGACCGCCGGCAGGTCACGCTCGTGGTCAACCCCGACGACCTGGCAACGTGATGGCCGACTCGGTCGACCAGCTCCAGGCCCAGCTCGGCGGGATCGAGCACCTGGCCGTGCAGTCGGACCGCCGCGTCGTCCGCGGCGGAGCGATCGCGCGCACCGAGTCGGGCGAGATCGACTCGGGGATCGACACCCAGCTGCAGCGGGCCCGGGACCTCGTGGTCGCCGCCCTCTCCGCCTCCGATGCCAGCGCTCCGGCAAGCTAGCGCCGTCCTCGCGCACGCCGACCTGTCGCTGCGCCGCGGCCGCGTCGCCGACCTGATCGGCCTGATCATCGAGGCCACCGGCCTGCAGGTCGAGATCGGCGAGCTGTGCATGGTCGGCGATGGGCGCGAGCGCGCTGCGGTGGCGTGCGAAGTGGTTGGCTTCCGCGCCGGCCGGACGCTCTTGATGCCGCTCGGCGAGCTGCACGGGATCGGCCCCGGGACCACCGTGCATCCGACCGGGAGCCCGTTCCGGGTCGGGGTGGGCGAGCCGCTGCTCGGCCGGGTGGTCGACGGCCTCGGCGCGCCCTGGATGGCCTTGCTCCGGCCTCACCCGTGACGCAGCGCTCGACCACGGGCGCTCCGCCCGACGCGCTGTCGCGCCCCCGGATCGTCGACCGGGTCGGTCTCGGAGTACGAGCCCTGGACACGCTGGTGCCGTGCGGGCGCGGCCAGCGGCTGGGCATCTTCGCCGGCTCGGGCGTGGGGAAGTCGTCGCTGTTGGGAATGATCGCACGCGCAACCACGGCCGACGTGAATGTGATCGCCCTGGTGGGCGAACGCGGTCGTGAGGTGCGCGAGTTCATCGAGCGCGACCTCGGCGATGCGCTGGGTCACTCGGTCGTGGTCGTGGCGACCTCCGACCAGCCCGCGCTGGTCCGCATCCGCGCCGCCTTCACCGCCACCGCGATCGCCGAGCACTTCCGCGACCAGGGTCACAACGTGATGCTGATGATGGACTCGGTCACCCGCTTTGCCATGGCCCAGCGCGAGGTTGGCCTGGCGATCGGCGAACCGCCGGCCACGCGCGGGTACACGCCTTCGGTGTTCGCCATGCTGCCCGCGTCTGCTCGAGCGCGCGGGCACCTCGACGCGGGGATCGATCACCGGCCTGTACACGGTGCTGGTCGACGGCGACGACATGAACGAGCCGATCGCCGACGCCGTCCGTTCGATCTTGGACGGCCACGTGGTTTTGACGCGCTCGCTCGCCCACGCGGGCCACTACCCGGCCATCGACGTGCTCCAGAGCGTGTCGCGCCTGATCGGCGAGATCTGTGCTCCCGACGTGCGCGAGGCCGGCCAGCGCCTGCGCGGCGCCCTGGCCGCGATGCGCGACAAGGAGGACCTGATCTCGATCGGCGCCTACCAGCGCGGAACCGACCCGCTCGTCGACTCGGCCCTGGAGCTGCGCCCGCGCATCGATGCGTTTCTGCGCCAGGCCGTCGACGACCCGTCGACCGTCTCGGAAGCCGACGAGCAGCTGTTGTCCTTGACCGCCGGGCTGTGGCAAGCCCAGGCCGCCGCCGCGGTGGTCGACGAGGCGCCCGCGCGCGCCGTGGCCCCGCCCCGGGTGCCCGTGGGCGGCCCTGCCGGGACGCCGTCGGCGATCCCCTCGCTGCAGCTGACCGCTTAATCAGTGGGCCGTGCCCGGCACGTGTGGCCGCCAGGCGCTGACCAAAAGGTCCACCGACGCGGAATCCCGGTGGCGCCGGTGGACTTTCAAGCTCGCCGGCGACACAAAGGGCCACCGACGACACCCGGACGGCTCGCTCATGGACCTTTTTGCCAAGTGCACCGCCGCGCCGAGCTCGACAGCCGTCGGATAAGCGTCCAGCGCCACTGCAGCGCCATCCCGGCAGGCCGAACACACGAGCATGACCGGGACCTCGTTCCGATTTCGGCTGGAGCGCGTGCGCGCATTGCGTGAGCGCTCCGAGGACGTGGCCAAGGAGGCGCTTGCGGGCGCACTCCATCAGCACCGTCTGTCCGAGGAGCAACTGCGGGCCGCGGAGGACAGCATGGCCCAGGCGCGCGCGGCACAGCTTGATGCCACGGCGCGGGCCAGCAGCGCGATCGATCTGCTCGCGCGGCAGGCGTACCTCGAGCGCACCGAGCAAGCGCACCTGGCCAGTCGCCAGAACCTGCAACAGCACGAGATCGAAGTCGAGAGGCGCAGAGAGGCGTTGACAGCGGCCGCGCGCGAGCGCGAGGCGCTCGAGCGGCTCAAGGAGCACCGCCGGGCCGACCACGCGCGGGAGACCGCGCGTCAGGAGGGCCTCGCGCTCGACGAGATCGCCACCAACGGCTACCGAAGGAGAGCAGCATGACCCCCGCCACAGCCCCGCCGGCGCCCGCTGCGCCGGCCGGCGTCACCGGCGACAAACCCGCTGACGCCGCGCCGCCGGGAGCGGGACCGCCCGGTACGAGCACCTTCGCCTCGGAGCTCGACCAACATGTGGCCCGGACCGCAACTGCGGAAGGCCAGACCAACACCGCTCATACGAAGAGCGGCTCTCGCCGACACGACCTGAAGGGGTCGGGCGCCGCGGACAATGCCGCGGCTCTCATGGCGACGGCACTGGCGCCCGCGACCGCCGCCTCGGTGGCGAACGCGCCGGCGCCGGTGGCCGCGCCGGCCGACCCGACGAACGCAGCGGCCGATCCGGCGACGCTCGCCGCCACCACGGCGGCGGCCTCGCTGGTCCAGGCCGCGAGCGCGGATGCCACGGCGACCGCCGCACCGGCCACGGCCGACCCCGCGGCGGCCCAGCCCGGGACGGCGCAGACGCCGGCCCCGGCCACGGGCCCGGCTCTGCCCGCGGCGGTGATCGCGGCTCAGGCCGGCGCCGCCGGCGCGGCCGGGACCGGAACCGGCCCGGAACCGGCGCGGAGCCTCTGACCCAGGCGCCGGCGGACGCACAGGCGTCGGCACAAGCTCAGACACCGGCGCAGGCGCCGGCCGGATCGCTCCCTCAGGGGCAGACGCCGACGCCAGCCCAGGCGCTGGCGGCGGCCACGGACACCACGCCCGCGCAGGGAGCCGGCAGTCAGCCGGCAGCGCCGTCCGCGGCACAACACGCGGGCGACCAGGTGAAGGCGGCGCTGCACGCGCTGACCGGAGGGGGCCAGGCCTCCGCCACGGCCACGCCGACCGGGTCGACCGGCACCGGCACCGGCGCCGGCGCACAGCCGAACGGTCACGACCAGCCGGCCGCTCAACCCGCCGCGGCCCTGGCCACGGCCGCGGCTCGGAAGGGACACGGCACCGAGGCGACGGCATCGTCCGCACCGGTGAGCCAGGCGGCGGCGGATACGGCCACGGCGGCCGCCGGCGACGTCTCCCCCACGACGAGCGTGAAGGGGGCTGACGCTCCCGCGCCCGCCCCGACGCCCGCGCCGGTCAACCTCCAGCGCACGGTCGACGCGGTCACCGCGACGATCGAGCTGGCGGCCAAGCAGGGCACGACACAGGCCCGGATCCAGCTTGCGCCTGCCTCCCTGGGCGAGCTCAACATCCACCTGCAGAAGACCCCGGACGGGCTGATCGCCCGCGTCGTGGCCGATCACTCGGCGGCGGCGCAGACGCTGCAGCAGGGGGCGGACGACCTCCGTCGCTCGCTCGAATCGACCGGCATGACGCTCCTGCGGCTGGACATCGAGACCGCGGGACAGGGCACCGCGCAGGCCGGGCAGGACTCGCCGGCGGGCTCGGGCAATGGCTCGGCGTCGAACTCATCCGACAACCCGACGGCGCCGGCGGACGAGGCCGCGCCCGTCACGACCACCATCGACCTCGGAACGAGCACGCTCGTAAACGTGCTCGCCTGACCACCATGACCCAGATCCCAGCAACCACCAGCACTACGACGACCACGACCGGCAGCACGACGAGTACGTCGTCCACTGACCCCCTGCTCAACAAGGACGCGTTCCTGCAGCTGATGATGACCCAGCTCAAGGCTCAGGACCCGCTCAGCCCGAACACCAGCGATCCGGGCCAGATGATGTCCGAGCTGGCGCAGTTCACCGCGCTCGAGCAGCAGACCAACACGGCTCAGTCGGCCGCCCAGACGGCGTCAGAGCAGCAGACGTCGTCGGCCATCGCGCTGATCGGTCACACGGTCTCCTACCTCGACTCATCCGGCATGACCCAGAGCGGCACGGTGCAGAAGGTCAGCCTCTCCTCCTCCGGACCGACGCTGACCATCAGCGGCGTGACCGGGATCGACCCGGGCCGCGTCTCCGAGGTGTCATGACCAATGAGCGCGGTTCCGAATCCGGCGCTGATTCCCCCGAGTCCGACCGCTCCGCTCGCCCCGGTACAGACGCCGGCGCGGGCCGGCCGCACGGCCACGCCGGCGGCGGGGCCCTCGTTCTCGGAGGTACTGGCCAAGCAGACCAGTGCGCTCGAGCCGCCGCGCTTCTCCCGTCATGCCCTCGACCGGCTCAACCAGCGCGGGATCGAGGTGAGCGGGCCGACGCTCGACCGGCTCACCGGCGGCGTCGCCCAGGCGGCCGCCAAGGGCTCGCGCGACTCCGTCGTCTTCGTGGACGGCACCGCGTTCGTGGTGTCAGTGAAGAACAACACCGTCATCACGGCGGTGGGCTCCGAACACATGAAGGATCACGTGTTCACCAACATCGACAGTGCTGTGATCGCGTGAGCGGCGCAGCTGAATCCAGGTAACGGCCGGACCTCTTCGAGGAGGCCAGGAAAGGAAGTGATGCCCCGATGATGCGAGGCATGTATGCGGCAATCGCCGGACTGCAGGCACACCAGACGATGCTCGACGTGACGGCCAACAACCTGGCCAACGTCGACACCGTCGGTTACAAGGCACAGCGGACCACGTTCGTCGACGAGCTCTCACAGCAGCTCGCCGGCGCGTCCGGAGTGACCCAGATCAACGGCGGGACCAACCCGATCCAGGTCGGACTGGGCGTCGAGGTCGGCTCGATCGACAGCATCATGAGCCAGGGCGCGATGCAGCAGACCAACAACTCGACCGACGTGGCGATCCAGGGTGAGGGGTTCTTCCGCGTCGGCCTGGGTGCGCCCCCGACGCTGCCGAACAACATCCAGTACACCCGCTCGGGTGACATGACGTTCAACACCCAGGGTTACCTGACCACTCAGAACGGCATGTATGTGATCGGCCGCAACGCGGTCGCAGCCGGTACCGCGCCCAACATCACCTACTCGGCGGGCCCCAACGACAGCTACATCAACGTTCCGCCGGGCTCGACCGGAGTGGCCATCGGCCAGGACGGCAGCGTCACCTACGTCGACCAGAACTCCGCCAACGCCACGTATCAGCAGCGGGTGACGGCCGGTTTCCTGTCGCTGGCCACCTTCCCGAACGTGGCCGGCCTGCAAAGGGACGGCGGCTCGCTGTGGAGCTCGGACGCCAACACTGGCGCTCCGTCGATCACCACCCCGGGCGTTAACGGCCTCGGGGCGACGATCTCCGGCGTGCTCGAGCAGTCGAACGTCGACATGGCGACCGAGTTCACCAACATGATCACCGCCCAGCGGGGTTACCAGGCGAACTCACGCGCGATCACAACCGCGGACCAGATGCTTCAGACGCTGGTCCAGATGGGGCAGTGACCTGAGTAAGTGAGCGTACTCAGGGCTGAGGGGCGGCGATTCGAGGGTGCCGCCCCTCAGCACCCCCGCCCACGCACCCCCAGGAGGAGAACTGATGATCAGCCTGCACCGAATCGGCACCGAGCACTCGCACTTCCAACTCAATCCGGACCTCGTGATGACGATCGAGGCCAACCCCGACACCGTGATCACCCTGACCACCGGCACGAAGATCGTGGTCGCCGAGACGGCGGAGATGGTCTCGACCAAGATCCGCAACGCCCGCGTCGACATCGCCGCCGGCGCGCTTCAGCGTGCCCGCGAGGAGGCCCGCACCGGACAGCCGGTGCGCAAGCTTGATTCTCCGGTTGACCTGTCGATCAAGAGGGCATGAAGGCCGCCACCGGCATAGGTATCGGCGTCGCCATCGTCGGCATTCTGCTGGCGGCGATGATGGACGGGACCAGCCCGGCGGCGTTCATCAACATGCCGGCGATGATCCTGATCATGGCCGGCACGGGCGGGGCGACCATGGCCAGCGTCGGCATGGCCTCGATGAAACGCATCCCCAAGCTCTACGGGCTGGTCATGAAGGCCGAGCCTCCCGACGTGCAGAGCCGCGTGGCGCTGCTCGTCTCCCTGGCCGAGCAGGCCCGGCGCGAGGGCCTGCTGGCCCTCGACGCCAAGATCGGCGAGATCGAGGACGACTTCACCCGCAAGGGGCTCCAGCTGGTCGTGGACGGTAGCGATCCCGAGCTCGTGCGCGACGTGCTCGAGGCCGAGATCGACGGTATGGCTGCACGCCACGCCGCGGGCGCGTCCCCGTTCGAGAAGGCGGGTGGCTTTGCCCCCACGATCGGCATCATCGGCACCGTGATGGGGCTCGTGCACGTGCTCCAGAACCTGGCCGCGCCGTCCACGCTCGGTCCCTCGATCTCCTCCGCGTTCATCGCCACCCTGATGGGCGTCGGCTCGGCCAACGTGATCTTCCTGCCCGTGGCCAACCGGCTCAAGGCGATCTCGGCCGAGGAGATCGAGCTCCGGACGCTGACGCTCGAGGGCATCCTGTCCGTCCAGGCCGGCGACAACCCGCGGGTGGTGGCGGACAAGCTGATGTCGTTCGTGGCCCCGGACGAGCGTGGAGGCGGGGAGGAGGCCGAAAGCAACGTGGCCGAGATGCCCGAGCGCGAGGCCGCCTAATGGCCCGCGGACGGAGCCGGCGTGGCCACGGCCACGGCGGCGGCCACGAGAGCGACGAGCGCTGGCTGCTCACCTACGCGGACATGATCACGCTGCTGATGGCGCTGTTCATGGTCCTGTTCTCGATCTCCTCGGTCAACATCTCGAAGTACCAGACGCTTCAGGAGTCGCTCAAGGCCGCGTTCTCAGGCTCGATCCTGCCCGGTGGCAGGGCGATCATGCAATCGGGCTCGCAATCGACGAGCGCGCACTCGCCGGCCAAGTCCGACGTCCCGTCGATCGTCCCCCTGACTCCGAACATCCCGAAGCCGAAGGGGATCACCAAGAGCCAGGTCACCGCGGCGGTGGCCGCCGCCGCAGCTTCGAACACCGAGCAGCAGCAGCTCACCAAGCTCCAGCAGGAGCTCAACGCCTACGCGCAATCTCATGGCTTCGGCTCCGCGGTGCAGACCGTGATCGACCGGCGAGGCCTGGTCGTACGGGTGCTCACCGACCGCCTGCTGTTCGACTCCGGCGAGGCCGCGTTGAAGCCCGCCGGGCTGCCGCTTCTGGACGAAGTGGCACAGCTGCTCAATGTAGATCTGAGCCATCCGATAACGGTGGAAGGCCACACCGACAACGTGCCGATCGCGAGCGCCCAGTACCCAAGCAACTGGGAGCTCTCGACCGCGCGCGCCACGGCAGTGGTGCGGTATCTGATTCGTCACGGCGTCGGCCGGCAGCGGCTGGCGGCGGCGGGATATGCGGATACGCATCCGGTGACCACCAATGCCACGCCCCAAGGACGGGCCGCCAACCGGCGGGTCGAAATCGTGATCATGCGACTGAACCCACCCCCGAGCAACTGACACCCCGATGAAGAAGAAGATTCTGATCATCCTGCCGGTGATCCTGCTCGGAGGCGGCTACGAGGCGTACGGCAAGTTCCTCAAGAAGCCCCCGCCGCCGCCGAAGATCGCGGGAACCGTGTACGTACTGCCCAAGCAGTTCACGCTCAACATGGCCGACGGGCGGTACGCCACCCTGACCGTGGCCCTGGTGCTCGACCCCAAAGAGATCATTCCGGCCACCGCCGAGGGCGGCGCCACGCCGCCCGACGGCTACGGCAACCTGCCCGAGGAGGCCGTGATCCGCGACATCGTCACCAACGTGGTCACGAACGAGCCCGGGAGCATGCTGACCACCGACCAGGGGCGTGAGAAGACCAAGACTCAGATCCTGGACGAGATCAAGAAGACCACCGACGTCAAGATCGACGAGGTGCTCTTCCCGGACGTGGCCGTGCAATGAGCGCGGGACTGGAATACGAGGAGCTCGGCCCCGCCGATGCGGCCGACAGCGGCCCCCCCACGGCCCGCGGTGCCGGCGACCTGCGCCGGCTGAGCGCGGTCCCGGTCGATCTGACGGTCGAGGTGGGACGCACCCGGATGACGGTCGGCGACACGCTCGAGCTGCGCCAGGGCTCGATCATCACGCTCAACCGGATGGCCGGCGAGCCGGTCGACCTGCTGGTCAACGGGACCCCGATCGCCCGGGGCGAGGTGGTCGTGATCGACGAGCAGTTCGGGCTCCGGGTGACCGAGGTGCTGGGCGAGGCGGTGTCAGGCGACGTTGCACGGCCGATCGGCATCGAGCACCCGGACGAGCTCGCGGTTGCCGACGGCGCTCTGTAACTCCCGCCGGTCTTTCTGCTCCCTCGCTAAAGCTCGCCCCCCGCGGGGCGAATATCTGAGTGCGCGCCCATGAGCTACCTCGATGCCCTTCTCGGACCGAAGACCACGCGGCGTAACGGTCACGCTCCGCCCAGCCTCGCCCCGCCCCCGGTTCACATTCCCGCACCCGCGGTCGACCTGACGGCGTCAGACCTCTCGGCCTTGGCCGACGCGGCGGCGGTGGCCGAGCTGGCCGACTCGGTGGCCGGCGAGCGTCACCGATTACGACCTGCGAGTGGCGCTCACGCGGTGGTTCCGGTCGTTGTTCTCGGGCCGCGCCGACGAGGACCGCCTGGTCGATGTCCTGACGGTGCCGCTCACCTCACTGCTCGAGGCAACGCTTCACTTCGACCGGCACGTGATCCCGGCCCTGGTCAGGCGATACCAGGGCGAGCCGGCAACGCTGGCGCAGGTTCTGAGCGCGTACCGAAAGCTGCTCGGGAACGACATCGCGCGGATCGCCGGCGCACAGCAGAGCCCGGTTCGGGTCGTCGATCGGCTCTCGAAGCAGACTGAGCGTCTGGGCGACCAGCAGCGGGACATGAGCGATGTCTCCGAGACGCTGGCCGCCGCGGCCGAGCAGTCGCACGCCTCGGCCACCAACATGAGCGAGCTGGCCAACGAGATGGCCCAGCAGAGCCAGGAGGCCGACGCGCTGGTCACCGAGACCGTCCAGGCGGCCGAGCAGGGCGTGGTCGTGGTCGAGGGCACCGAGCGGGCGGTGGGCGACATGCGCTCCTCGGTGCAGGGCATCGTCACCGAGCTTCAGAGCATCGCTCAGCAGGGCGAGGACATAACCCGGATCGTCGAGGTGATCAAGGGGATCGCCGATCAGACCAACCTGCTGGCGCTCAACGCGGCCATCGAGGCGGCCCGGGCAGGCGAACACGGCCGCGGCTTCGCCGTGGTCGCCGAGGAGGTCCGCCGGCTCGCTGACCGCACGCGGGACTCCCTTTCCGACATCACCGATCTGAACGAGAAATCGCTCACCGCGGTAGGCAAGATGCGCCAGGCGGTCGAGTCGACCACGCACGAGACCGAAGAGGTGGAGCGCCACACCGCCACCTCGCGCGAGCGGTTCGTCGCCATCCGGGACGCGGTCGCCCAGACGGCGACCGCGCTGCAGCTGATCGTCGACGCGGTGGACAGCGTCCGCGGCTCGTCGCATGAGCTGACCAACATGTCCGAAGAGGTCGCTCGCACAGCCGAGCGACTGACCCAGATCGCGGGCGAGCTCGCCTGCACCATCGACGACACGCGCCAGCTGGTCGGCGAGGTCGACCGCTGAGCGGGGAAAGGAGCAAGCCGGTGTCTGAACAATCGATCACACGGCAGCTTGTCGTGTTCACACTGGCCGGCGAGCACTACGCCCTGCCGATCCAGCAGGTGCACGAGATCATCCGTTATGCGGAGCCCCGATCGGTGGCTTCGCGACTGGACTGGGTGCGCGGCGTGATCAGCCTGCGGGGCCGGATCGTGCCCGTGTACGACCTCGCCTCACGCCTGGGCCTGCGCTCGCAGGTGACCGAACAGACGAAGATCGTCATCGTCGAAGCGACCTCGGAGACCGCCGGCGTGATCGTCGACGGCGTCGAGGAGGTGCTGACGGTCGAGCAGGAGCAGATCGAGGATGTGCCGGGGACCGACAGCGCCCTGATCGATTGCATCGTCAAGGTCGACGACCGCCTGGTCGTGCTGCTCAAGGCCGAGTCGATCGTCGCCCAACCGGACCTCGCCGCGGCCTGACCGGAACGACCTGATGGCCTCCACCGTCCCAGCCCGCGTCGTCGTCGCCGACGACAGCGCCCTGATGCGCAGCATCGTGGCGACGCTGCTGGCCCGCGCCGGCGTCGAGGTGGTGGGTAGCGCCGGCAGCGGGGACGAGGCCCTGGCCATGTGCGAGCGCGAGCGGCCCGACGCTATGACCCTCGACCTGACCATGCCCGGGCTCGACGGCCTCGGCGTGCTGCGGGCGCTCCGCGCTCGCGGGCGCGACAGCGTGCCGGTGGTCGTGGTCTCGGCCTTCTCGCCCGCCCACGGAGCCCGCGCGGTGGACGCGCTGGCCGAGGGCGCGTTCGACCTGGTCGCCAAGCCGGCGGCGAGCGAGGGGCTCGAGATGTTCCGGGAGACGCTGGCGGCCAAGGTCCGGCTGGCGGTGGAGTCACGGCGCCGCGAGCGCGAGCCGGACGCGACCTCTGAGCCCGCCCGGGCCCCGGCTCCCGCGCCGGCCCGGTCGACCAAGGCAGCCAAGGCGATCGTCATCGCGACCTCGACCGGCGGTCCGCGCGCGCTGGCCGCACTGGTGCCCGAGCTGCCCTCGCCGATCGGCATCGGCACGCTGATCGTTCAGCACATGCCGGCCGGGTTCACGGGCTCGCTGGCGGCGCGTCTGGATCGCAACAGCCTGCTCAATGTGCGCGAGGCGGCCGGCGGCGAGCGGCTCGAGCCGCACACCGCGCTCCTGGCCCCGGGAGGCCGGCATCTGCGCCTGTCCCGCGAGGGCCGGACCTCGATCACCGAGGAGCCGGCCGTGGGCGGCCTGCGCCCGCGGGCCGACCTGCTGATCGAGGATGCGGCGCGCGTGTACGGCGAGCGCCTGCTGCTCGTGGTCATGACCGGCATGGGCAACGACGGCCTCCAGGGCGCCACCGTGGTCCGGACGCACGGCGGCCAGGTGCTGGTCGAGGCCCAGGAGACGTGCACCGTCTACGGCATGCCCCGCGCGATCGTCGAGCGCGGGCTGGCCGACGAGGTGCTGCCACTCGAAGAGCTGGCCGGCGCGATCACGGAGGCGACGGGATGAGCGCCGTGGACGACTATCTGGCCTTCTGCTCGGGCCTGCACGAGCTCTCCGGGATCGACCTGACCCAATACAAGCGCCCGCAGATGGAGCGCCGGCTGCGGTCGTTCTTCGCCCGCAAGGGGTTCGAGCGGCTGACCGACAGCCTGGGTGCGCTCAAGCGCGACGCGGCCGAGCTCGACGCCCTGCTCGACCGGGTCACGATCAACGTCTCCCAGCTCTGGCGCAACCCACAGCAGTGGCGCCAGCTGGAGGAGGACGTGCTGCCCGAGCTGGCCCGGCACGGGCGGCTGCGGGCCTGGAGCGCGGGCTGCTCGTACGGGGCCGAGGCCTACACCCTGGCCGCCACCTGCCGGCAAGCGATTCCGCACGCACGGGCCCGGATCGTGGGCACCGACATCGACCGCCGCGTGGTCGCCCGAGCTCGCACCGGCGTGTTCAGCGACGACGACGCGCGTACCGCTCCCGCGGCGGCGATGCGCCGCTGGTTCGAGCGCGTTCCCGACGGCTGGCGGGCGAGCACCGAGCTGCGCGCGATGACCCGCTTTGAGACCGGCGACCTGTTGAGGCTCGACCCCGGTTTTGGCACCTACGACCTGATCCTGTGTCGCAACACGGTGATCTACTTCGCCGAGACGATCCGGGACGAGCTGCACGCGCGGCTTGCCCGCGCGCTCCGACCGGGGGGCTGGCTGGTCATCGGAGCCACCGAGCGCGTCTTCCAGCCCGCCTCCCTCGGGCTCGAGCCAGTCCACCCATTCATGTTCAGGAAGGCGTGATGGACACCTCCGAATACATGCCGATGTTCCTCGCCGAGGCCGGCGAGCACCTGCAGGCCCTCAACCTGGCCGTCGTGCGGCTCGAGGTCGATCCCGAGGATCGCGCCACGGTGGACGAGGTCTTCCGGATCGCCCATTCGCTCAAGGGCATGAGCGCGACCATGGGCTTCGCCAAGATCGCCGAGCTCACGCACGAGATGGAAGACGTGTTCGAGCTCCTGCGCCAGCGCAGCGGCGGGCTGGCCCGCGAGGCCATCGACACGGTGCTGGCCTGTCTGGACGCGCTTTCGGCGTCGGTCGACGGGATCGAGGCCGACGGGACCGAGCGGCTCGATCCCGAGAGCCTGATCCAGCGCCTGCGCGCGCTCGTGCGCCCGCGCTCATCCTCACAGGTGTTCCTGAGCGCGGGGGGCGCGATCCTTCCCCACCTCGCCTCGGCGGCCCAGGAGAAGGGAGCCAAGATCCTCCACGTCCAGGCCGCGCTGGCCGACGACGTGTCGATGCCGGCGGCCCGCGCCCACATGGTCCTGGCCGCGCTCGGCCGTCATGGCGAGCTGCTCGGCAGCATGCCGGCGCAGGATGCGCTCGAGCAGTTCGACGGACGGGCGGTCGAGGCATGGGTATCGAGCCAGGACGACGAGGAGGCGGTGGCCGAGAGCGTGCGCTCGATCACCGACGTGGCCACGGTCGCGGTCACCGAGGCCAAGGCCGGCCCGGAGACCCCGGCCGAGCGGACCGGTCCGGAAGCCGCCACCCCAGGCATGGCGACCGGAGCGCGCACCGAGACGAACACCGCCCGCACGGTCAGGATCGACGCCGAGCGGCTCGACGATCTCCTGCACGCGATGGGCGAGCTGGTCATCCACCGCACCGCGGTCGAGGCGCTGACCTCGGGCGTGGAGGTGGCGGGGCTTCAGCAGGCCATGCAGGAGCTGACCCGCAGCTCCCAGTCCCTGCAGGCCATGGTCATGCGGGTGCGCATGATCCCGGTCGAGATCGTGTTCCTCCGCTTCCCCCGGCTGGTGCGCGACGTCTCGATGAAGCTCGAGAAGCAGATCGAGCTGAAGCTGATCGGGAGCGAGACCGAGCTCGACCGGACCGTGGTCGACGCGCTCGGCGATCCGCTCATGCATCTGGTCCGCAACTCGCTCGATCACGGGATCGAGACGCCGGCGCAGCGCGCCGCGGCGGGTAAGCCGAGCGCGGGGACGATCGAGATCTCCGCCCGCCACGCCGGCGGCAGCGTGATCATCGAGGTGCGAGACGACGGACGCGGCGTCGATCCGGAAGCGGTGGCTCAGAAGGCGCTCAGCCAGGGACTGATCGACGTCCAGACCGCCCGTGAGGTCGACATGCGGACGGCGATCGAGCTTCTGTTCACGCCCGGCTTCTCCACCGTGTCGGAAACCAGCGACATCTCCGGCCGCGGGGTTGGCCTCGACGCCGTGCGGGCGAAGATCCGCCGGCTTGGCGGCGAGGTCCTGATCGAGTCCGACCCCGGGCAGGGCACCCACGCCGAGATCCGCCTGCCGCTCACGCTGGCGATCGTCTCCGCCCTCCAGGTCGAGGTCGCGGGCGCGCCGTTCGCGATCCCGATCGACCGGGTCCAGCGCACGCTCCGCCTGTCCCAGCAGGCGGTGCGCTCGGTGGCGGGCCAGCGGATGCTCATGCTCGAGGACGGCGTCGTGCCGGTGCTCGACGGAGCGACGGTGCTGGGCGGCGAGGGTGCGCGCGAGCACGACTTCGTGGTCATCGTCCAGTCCCACAACCGCCGGCTGGCCCTGACCGTCGACGACCTGGTCGGCCAGCGCGAGCTGGTCACCGGGCCGCTGCCGGCCATCGTCTCCGACGGTCAGCCGGTGTCCGCCGGAGCGGCGCTGGCCGATGGCCGTATCGCCCTGATCGTCGACTGTGACGCGCTCGATCCCTCCCGCTCAGAGGCAGCGCTGAAACTCGCCGCATGACCAAAGGAGCACCGTGACCCCCCGCTACACCGAGCTGCAACTGGACGGCCTGCGCGAGCTGGCCAACATCGCGTCCGGCACCGCGGCGACCGCCCTCTCCCAGATGCTGGGCCGTGAGGTGGCGCTCAACGTGCCCCGCGCGCAGGCGCTGCCGATGGCCGACGCCGTCGACGCCTGCGGGCCGGCCGACGCGCTGGTCGATGGCGTGGTCATCCGGCTCGAGGGCGACGTGGCCGGGGCCGTGGTGCTGCTGATCCCGGTCGACGACTCCACCCGGCTGTGCGAGCTGCTCTCGGTCGATCCGCACAGCGAGGTCGGGCGCTCGGCCGTGTGCGAGATCGGCAACATCGTCGGGACCTCGTATCTGAACGGGCTGGCCGCGACCTCCGGGTTGGCGCTCGAGCCCTCGCCTCCGGACCTGGTCCGGGACATGCTCGGGGCGATCGTCGCCTCGCTGCTGGCCCAGACCGCCGGCGGGGCCGAGGCCGCGCTGGTGCTCGAATCCGAGCTCGACGTCGAAGGTGAGCCGTGCGACGTGTCCTTCCTGCTCCTTCCGACCCCGGGAGGCGCGGGCGATCTGCTGCGCGAGCTCGGGCTGGGCGAGCGGCGATGACGCGCGGCGCCGTGCGCATGGGCGAGATGGTGGTCTCGCAGACTCGCGACGACGAACTGGTCGCGCTCGGGCTCGGATCGTGCATCGGCCTGGCCCTGCTCGATCGCTCCGAACGCGTGGCCGGTCTTGCCCACATCATGCTCCCCGAGAGCCAGGACCGGACCGACCAGCCGGGCAAGTACGCCAACCGTGCCGTGCCCGAGCTGATCGAGCTGATGCTTCAGGCCGGCGCGAGCCCGCGCCGGCTGGAGGCCGTGCTGGCCGGTGGCGCCGCCATGTTCCAGCTCGGCACCGAGCTCGACATCGGCGCCCGGAACGAAGCCGCGGTACGAGCCGCGCTGTCCCAGGCGCGGGTCGGTGTGGCCGCGGCCGCGACCGGCGGCAACCGAGGCCGAACCGTCCGGGTGTCGGTCCGCGAGGGGATCGTCACGGTCAAAGAGGCGGGCGGGGAGACGATCAAGCTCCTATGAGCGGCATGCTGAACAACGACGAAGTCTCGGCGCTGGTCGAGGCGGCCAAGCAGGGCCAGGTCCCGGACCAGGGTCCGGCCAGCCGGCGCGGGCAGCGCGTGCGCACGGTCGACTTCTCACGTCCGACCAAGTTCACCAGTGACCATCAGCGCCGGATCGCCCGGGCGATCGACACCTTCTGCCAGACCGCGGTGACTCGTCTGTCGGCCGAGCTGCGCTGCCCGGTCGAGCTCGAGACCGTGAACACGATGCAGCTCACCTGGTCGGCGGCGCAGGCCCAGCTGCCGCCCGGATCGCTCGCGCTCGCGCTGGAGGTCCAGCCGGTCGCCACGCGGATGCTGCTCACGGTCGAGCAGTCGTTCGTGCTCACCGCGATCGAGTGCCTGCTCGGAGGTTCGCCCGCGCACCCGCCCAAGGAGCGCCGGTTCACCGAGATCGACTGGACGCTGACCCGCCGGCTGCTGGCCTCGATCGTGGCTCAGCTCTCGACCGTGTGGGAGGACCTGGGCCGGGTCACCCTGCAGGCGGGCGAGATCGAGGAGCAGAACGACGTCAGCCAGGTGGCCTCGGTGAGCGAGCCGACGTTCGTGGTCGCGATCGAGTGCCGGGTCAACAAGCAGTCCTCGACCCTGGGGCTGCTGATCCCGTGGATCGCCATCGAGCCGATCTCGCTCCGGGTGGCCGGCCGCGAGAAGCCCGAAGACGAGGAGGACGCCGCGGGCATGACCGCGATCGCCCGCGCCGTGTCGGCTGCCTCGGTGACCCTGCGGGCCGAGGTGGCGGCGGTCGACGTGGCGATTCAGGAGATCCTCGCGCTCGAGCCGGGCAGCGTCGTGCGGCTCGGAGCGCGGGCGGACCGGGGCATCGGCCTGTTCGCCGAGAACGTCAAGCTCGCGTGCGCGCAGCCAGGCTCAAGCGGCCCGCGCCGGGCGGTGCAGATCCGCGGCATGGGTGGAGCGGCGGCATGACCGAGGCCGAGATCACTCCCAAGGAGGCGCTGATGCGCCTCGGGGCCTCGACCGCCGAGGCGATGGCCCAGGTCCTCGAGACGTTCCTCCCCGGCGGCATCGAGCGCGGCGAGGTGTCGGTGATCGAGTCGGGCGGCGACCCGTTCGCCAACCTGCCCGGCGGCGCGGTGGCGACCAGCGTGTCCTACGTCGACGGGGTCACCGGCGCGAACGTGTTCGTGCTCGCGCCCGCGGGGGCGCGGGCGCTCGCCGCAGGGATGGGCGTTCCTCCCGAGGGCGAGGGCGAGGAGCTGTCGGAGCTCGAGCTCTCGGCCGTGGCCGAGGCGACCAACCAGATGATGGCGGCGGCGGCCGCGGCGACCAGCGTCGTGCTCGGCCAGCAGGTCGAGATCTCGCCCCCGGACACCCGAGTGCTCGAGAGCGGCGTCAACCCGGCCAGTCTGTACGCCAGTGCACCCCACGCCACCTCGACCACCTTCCTGATCGGGGGCGAGCACGCCCGGCTGATCCAGCTCGTGCCGAGCGGGTTCGTAATGCGCATGGCGCGGGCGATCGACGACGCCGAGGGCCGCGCCACGAGCAACGGCGAGGGTGAGAGCGACTCGGGCGAGTCGACGATCGGACTGGTCGATGCGCTGACCGGGATCAATCTGCGCGTGTGGGCGGAGCTCGGGAGAACCCGCCTGCCGCTGGGCGAGGCGCTGGCGCTGCCGCTGGGCGCCGTCGTCTCACTCGACTGCGGCGCCGACGCGCCGGTCGATCTGTTCGTCAACGGAGTTCGCTTCGCACAGGGACACCTGCTGGTCACCGAAGACGGTGAATGGGCATTGCGGGTGGAGGGACTGGGAGGTCGCATGCAGGGGGGCGTCAACCAGGAACAAGGAGCACTCACCTGATGGCCCGTGTACTCGTAGTCGACGACGCCGCGTTCATGCGCAAGGTGGTGAGCGACACCCTCGCCTCGGCCGGACACCAGGTGGTCGGCGAGGCCCATACCGGCGCCGAGGCCGTGGTCCAGTACCAGGAGCTGCGGCCCGAGCTGACCACGCTCGACATCACCATGCCCGAGAAGGACGGCCTGACCGCGCTGGCCGAGATCATCGCCATCGACCCGAGCGCCCGCGTGCTCATCTGCTCGGCCCTCGGGCAGGAGTCCAAGGTGATCGAGTCGATCAAGCTCGGAGCCAAGGACTTCGTGGTCAAGCCGTTCCAGTCCGAGCGCCTGCTCGAGGCGGTCGGCAAGGCCCTGGCGTAGCGCGGCGCGCAGAGCCGAACCAACCGGCCCGGCGAAGCCGGGCCATTAAAGCCAGCGCGAGGCCGGTCGATTACCGGAGGGACTCTCCCTCGGAGTCACTCCCTCGATGAAGACGTTCACGTTCACACGTGGCGCCGTGCTCACCGGTGCCCTGATGCTGATCCGTGCCGGCAGCGCGCTCGCCGCCGGTGGTGAGAACACGCCGCTCAACCTGAGTGGCGGTACCCCGACCCCGCATACGTCGGTGGGCGGCAGCTCGAGCATCGTGCGGACGATCGTCGGCCTGTTCGTGGTCATCGTCGTCATCTACGGCATCGCCTGGCTGCTGCGCCGGTTCAAGTCCGACCGCAGCCGCCCGAGCGGCCAGGGCCTGTCCCACATCGCCACGCTGCCGCTGGGCAACAATCGGTCGGTCGCCCTCGTCCGCGCCGGACGGGACGTCGTGCTGGTTGGCGTGGCCGAGAACAGCGTCACCCCGATCCGGAGGTACACCGAGGCAGAGGCCCTTGCCAACGGGATCGAGCTCTCGCCCGAAGAGCCGCCCGGCTACGGCCCGACCGAGCCGCGCGGCGGAGGGATGCTCGAGAACCTGCGCCGGATGACGGTTCGCTCGTGAAGGTCGACTCGAGCAACGCCCTCCAGCTCCTGATCCTGATCGGCGGGCTCTCGCTGATCCCGGCGATCCTGTTCACGGTCACCGGGTTCACGCGGATCCTGATCGTGCTCGGGTTCATCCGCAGCGCGCTCGGCACGCAGACCAGCCCGCCCAACCAGGTCCTGGTCGGGATCGCGCTCTTCCTGACCCTGTTCGTGATGTCGCCCACGATCAGCGCGATCAAGAAGGACGCCTGGGATCCGCTCTCCCATCACCAGATCAAGACCTCGGCCGCGCTGACCCGCGCGCAGGAGCCGCTGCGCGAGTTCATGTTCAAGCAGACCGGCAACCAGGATCTGTCGCTGTTCGTGAGCCTGTCCCGGATCAAGACGCCGAAGACGCGCGCCCAGGTCCCGACCTACGTGCTCATTCCCGCTTTCATCATGAGCGAGCTGAAGACGGCGTTCCAGATCGGGTTCCTGATCTTCCTGCCCTTCCTGGTCATCGATCTGATCGTCTCCTCGACCTTGATGAGCATGGGCATGATCATGCTCCCCCCGACGTTCATCTCGCTGCCGTTCAAGATCCTGCTCTTCGTCCTCGTCGACGGCTGGGACCTGATCACCCGCTCGCTGGTGGCGAGCTTCCACTGAGGCCGAGATGAACCAGGACACGGTCGTCAGCCTCGCCACCCAGGCCATGACTCTGGCCCTGAAGATCGCCGGGCCGGTGCTGCTGGTCGGCCTCGTCATCGGCGTTGTGGTCAGCCTGTTCCAGGCCGTCACGCAGATCCAGGAGCAGAGCCTGCAGTTCATTCCCAAGGTGGTCGGGATCGCGGTGCTGATCGTGCTGCTCGGGCCGTGGATGCTCGACCAGCTGCTCAGTTACATCCAGACCCTGTACCTGTCGATCCCGCAGCTGGTGGGGGGATGAATCAACTCACCCTCACGCAGGTGGTCAACGATCTGGGCGGCGGACAGCACGTCACCGCCTTCTTCCTCGTTCTGGCCCGGGTCGGGCCGCTGTTCGTGTTCGCGCCCATGTTCTCGTCTCGGACGATCCCCTCGCGGGTGCGCGGGATCGTCGCCGTCGGCCTGGCCATTGGACTGACCGGGATGGCGGTGAAGGGCCAGAGCCTGCCGGGGGATCCGCTCGGGGTCACCGGCGTGCTGGTGCAGAACATGCTCGTCGGCCTCGCCTTCGCGTTTGCCATCGGCCTCGTGTTCTCGGCCGTGCAGGCGGCGGGCACGCTCACCGACGCGGTGTCGGGCTTCTCGTTCGGGGCACAGGTCGACCCGATCAACGGCAACCAGGGCGGTGCCTTCACCCAGCTCTACGGGCTGGTCGGCGTGGCCCTGTTCCTGGCCATCGGGGGCGACGCGTGGACGCTGCGGGGACTGTCGCGCACCTTCAGCCTCGTCCCGCTGGCGCGGGCCCCGCGCCTGAACGGGCTGGTTGGCGGCGCGGAGCAGATCTTCGGGTCGATCTTCACCGCGGCGATCGAGGTCGCGGCGCCCGTGATGCTGGCCATGCTGATCACCGACGTGGCCTTCGGGATGGTCTCCAAGGTCGTGCCCCAGGTCAACCTGTTCGGGATCGGCTTCCCGCTCAAGATCGGCGTCGCCCTGCTGGTGGTGAGCGCCTCCGTGCCCTTCCTCGGCGGCTGGATGTCCGATCAGCTGGCCAGCTCGGTTGGCACCGCCCTCCACTCGCTTCGCGTCCACTGAGCTGACATGGCCAAGCAAGACGACAAGACCGAAAAACCAACCGGCAAACGCAAGCAGGAGGCGCGCCGGAAGGGCCAGGTAGCCAAGAGCACCGACCTCAATGGAGCGCTCGTGCTGATCGCCGGGATGATGGCGATCTCGTCCTTCGGCCCGTCGGTGGTCAGCGGGGCCGCGGACTCGATGCGCTCGACCTTCGCCTATATCGCCCATCCCGCCACGGTGATGAGCGGATCGGGGCTGAACGGCCTGTTCCACGCCGTGCTCAACACCCTGCTGAGCACCCTGGCTCCGATCGCCGGAGTCTGCCTGGGCGTGGGGATCCTCACGAACGTGGCCCAGGTGGGCGTACGCCCCAACCTGCACAAGCTCAAGCCCGACTTCAAGCGGCTCAACCCGGTGAGCGGGGCCAAGAACCTGTTCGGCCCGCGGATGGGCTTCGAGCTGGCCAAGACGGTGGCCAAGATCGCGGCCATGGGCGCGGTGGTGGCCACGGCGCTGATCCCCCAGCTGACCAACCTGGCCGCCAGCGTCGGCACCTCGCCCACGGCGCTCGGGTCGCTGATCAACTCGAACGCGGCCGGTGTGGCCCAGCGGGCCGGATTCGCCTACCTGGCCATCGCGATCATCGACTACACGTGGCAACGGCGCCGCCACAACAAGTCGCTCAAGATGAGCAAGCACGAGATCAAGGAAGAGGGCAAGCAGATGGACCTGCCTCCGGAGGTCAGGAGCGCCATCCGCCGCCGGCAGATGGAGGCGGCCCGCCGGCGCATGATGGCGGCGGTGCCGAAGGCCGACGTCGTGGTGACCAACCCGACGCACTTCGCGGTTGCCCTGAGCTACGACGGGACCCATCCCGCGCCGGTCGTCGTGGCCAAGGGCCAGGACCTGGTGGCGCGCCAGATCCGCCGGATCGCCGAGGAGAACGACGTACCGATCGTTCCCGACCCGCCGCTCGCGCGGTCGCTGCACAAGGCGGTCGAGGTGGGACAGATGATCCCGGCTGAGCTGTACGCCGCGGTGGCCCAGGTGCTGGCCTTCGTCTACCGGATGGCCGGGCGCCGGAGGTCCGCGGCATGAAGGAGAACACGATCAAGGGGCTGCTGAAGCACAGCGATCTGCTGGCCGCGGTCGCCGTCGTCGTCGTCGTGACGATGCTGGTGATCCCGCTGCCGTCGATGCTGCTCGACTTCCTGATCACGATCAACATCTCGTTCGGGCTCGCGATCGTGGTGGCGACGATGTACCTGAAGAAGCCGCTCGACTTCTCGGTCTTCCCGAGCCTCCTGCTGCTGACCACGATGTTCCGCCTGGCCATCAACGTGTCGGTGACACGGTTGATCCTCAGCAAGGGCGACGCGGGCAGCGTCGTGCACGACTTCGGGCAGTTCGTGGTCAGCGGCAACGTCGTGATCGGCCTGGTCATCTTCCTCATCCTGGTCGTGATCCAGTTCACCGTGGTCACCGCCGGCGCCGGGCGGGTGGCCGAGGTGGCCGCCCGGTTCACGCTCGACGCCATGCCGGGCAAGCAGATGGCGATCGACGCCGACCTGAACGCGGGCCTGATCACCGACGAGGAGGCGCGCAAGCGCCGGCAGGAGATCGCCCGCCAGGCCGACTTCTACGGCTCGATGGACGGTGCGTCGAAGTTCGTCAAGGGCGACGCCATGGCCGCGGTGCTGATCACGGCGATCAACCTGATCGGCGGGATCGTGATCGGCGTGCTCCAGAACCACCTCGGGTTCTCGGACGCCACGCACCGGTACTCGCTGCTCACGGTCGGCGACGGCCTGGCCGCGCAGATCCCGGCCCTGCTCATCTCGGTCGCCACCGGCATCATCGTGACCCGCTCGGGCGGATCCGAGCACGATCTCGGCACCGACATCGCCAACCAGATCCTGCGCCAGCGCAAGGCGCCGCTGGTGGCCGGCGTGGTGATCGGCCTGTTCGCGCTCGTCCCGGGCCTGCCCAAGCTCCCCTTCCTGTTCATCGGCTCGATATTCGCCGCGGTCGGCTGGGCGGTGCGCAACGGGATGCCCGACGAGCTCGAGGCGGCGGCCGCCGCGGCCGCGCTGCCCGCGGCCGAGCCGGTTCCCGAGCCGGCGGCGCCTCGCGACGCGGTGATGAAGGAGCTGCCGATCGATCCGCTCGAGCTGGGGATCGGATTCGGTCTGGTGCCGCTGGTCGACCGGCGCAGCGGCGGGACCCTGGTCCGGCGCGTGTCGATGATCCGCCGGCAGATCGCGGGCGACCTCGGGATGGTGATCCCGCCCGTCCGGATCCACGACGAGATCAGCCTCGACTCGCACGAGTACGTGGTCAAGGTGCGCGGGACGGAGGTCGCGCGCGGGCGGATCATGGCCGGCCATCACCTGGCCATGGACCCCGGGGACACGGTCGGCACGCTGTCCGGCATCCCCACCACCGAGCCCGCGTTCGGCCTGCCGGCGTTGTGGATCCCCGAGACCCAGCAGGCCGAGGCCGAGGCGCTCGGCTACACGGTGGTCGACGGCGAGTCGGTGATCGTCACCCACCTGACCGAGACGATCCGCCAACACGCCGCCCATCTGCTCACGCGGCAAGACGTACGCCAGCTCCTCGACCAGCTAAAGGAAACGAACGAAGCTGTCGTTACGGAAGTTGTGCCAGACGTTCTCTCGCTCGGGGAGATCCAGCGCGTGCTCCAGTCATTGCTGTCCGAAGGCGTCTCGATTCGCGACCTCGGCTCGATCGTCGAGGCGGTGGGCGACAAGGCCCGGATCACTCGCGACCCCGGACTGCTGTCCGAATACGCGCGCCAGGCCTTGGGCCGGGCGATCATCGCCCCCCACATCGGTGGCGACCAGACGCTGCGGGCGATCACGCTCGACCCCGCGATCGAGCAGGAGGTCGCCACCTCGATCACGCAGACCAGCGACGGCGAGTACCTGGCCATGGAGCCGGCGCGCGCCCATTCGGTCCTGAACGCGATCCGGACTCAGTCCGAGCACGCCGCGGCGGTCGGCGGCGGCGCCCGTCCCGTGCTGCTCTGCTCGGCCCGCGTGCGGCGCCACCTCCGGCGGCTGCTCGAGTCGGTCGTTCCCCACCTGCCCGTCTGTTCCTACAACGAAATCGCCCCCGGCATCAGTGTCGAAACCATAGGAGTAGTTAGCGCATGACAGTCGAGACCACCCACCAGAACGGCGTGAACGGCGTGCGCACATATCGCGGACGCAAGCTCGAGGAGCTGATCCCGCAGATCCGCGCCGAGCTCGGGCCCGACGCGATCATCGTGCGCGAGCGCGAGGGCATGATGGGAGGCGTCAACGGCTTCTTCGCCCGCCGCTGCGTCGAGGTCGACGTCAAGCCGGGCACCCCGACGATCGACCTCTACGACGAGGATCCGGAGACGCCCGAGGACCACGTCGACGTCGAAGCGCCGGCCGAGGGCTCCGACGTGCCGGCGCCGCTCATCCCGGACGCCGCCGCCGATGTGATGGCGGCTCTGGACGAGCTCGCCTCCTCGCCGCCGTCGTTCGCGGCCCAGCTCCAGGAGGCGGCGGCCGAGCCGCTCGCGCTTCCGGAGCCCGAGCGGACGCCCATGCCGGTGGCCGCCGACCCGCCCCCCGCGGCCATCGCGCCCGAGGCCGTGGCGATCGAGCCGGAGCCGGTGCCGGTGCCGGTGGCGATGCCGGTGCCGATCGAACCTGAGCCGGAGCCGATGGCGGTCCAGCCGGAGCCGGAACCTGAGCCGGTGGCGATCGAGCCGGAGCCGGTGCATGCACCTGAGCCGGTGGCGGTCCAGCCTGAGCCGGAGCCCGTCGCGGCCGTCAAGGCCCCGGCCCCCGCGCCCGCGCCGGCCCGCCTGGCCACGGCGGCGCCCCGTCCTCCCGAGGCCGAGGCCCGGCCCGTGGTCGACGAGCTCGTCGCTCAGGGGATGACCGAGCAGTGGGCGCTCGAGCTGACCGGGGCGGCGGCGGCGCACGCCAATCCGTTCACGCCGGCCGGCTCGCTGCGCGACGCCGTCCGGTCCACCCTGGCCGCGAGCCTCCCGTCGGCCGCGCCCCTGCCCGCCGCCGGGGCTGCGATCGCATTCGTCGGGGCCGGGGGCGCCGGCAAGACCCGTATCAGCGCCGCCCTGGCGGCCGCGTACGGGCGGTCCAGCACCCTCGCGGTGACCGTGGTCTCTCTGGATACGACGAAGGACGCCAAGCAGCTCACTCGGCTTCTCAAGGGGCACGGCGTCGAGGTCATCGTGGCCGGTGACGCCGCGGGCGCGTCGGAGATGATCGACGGCGGCCGTCAGGGCGGCCTCGTGGTCATCGATACCGCCGGCGTGACCCCGGCCGACGAGGCGGCCGTGCGGACGCTCGAGCGAGAGCTCGAGTCGCTCGCCCTGGACGCGGCCTACGTGGCCGTGCCGGCGACCCTGAGCATGCACGCGGCCAAGAAGCTGATCGAGACCCTCGAGCGGCTGCAGCCCTCGGGCATCGTGGTCACCCATGCCGACGAGTCCGATCATCTCGGCGTGGCGGCCGAGCTGTCGTGCCTGACCGGCATCCCGATCGCCTACATCAACGAGGGCCTCGACCTCCAGGCCTCGATCTCCGCTCCCGATCCCGCGGCCCTGGCCGCGCGCCTGCTCCCATGACCGAGCCCGCCGGGGCGGCGGCCGAGCTCGTCCGGCTGATCACCGGATACGAGGGCAAGCTGACCACCCCGGAGGGTGAACGGGTGCCGGTGCGGGTGGTCGAGCGCCCCGGCAACACGCTGATGCTCGTGGTCCTGCTGGCCGCCGACGAGGGGCTGGCCCCCGAGCCGATGGAGCCGTTGCTGCTCGAATACACCTCGGCGCACGGCCTCGTTCGGCTTCAGGGCGACGCGGTTCTCGAGCAGCGAGATCTGCTCCGGTTCACCGCCGCCCGCACCCCCGAGATCGTCCAGCGCCGCGAGTTCGTGCGCGTCGCGGGGGCCCAGCGGGTCGAGGTGGAGGCGGACGGGAACGACGGCGCGGTGAAGACGCACGCCGTCGACGTGAGCGGCGGCGGAATGCTCCTGAGCGCCGCCGACGGGCTCGAGCTCGGCGCCCAGATCCGGTTCCGGCTCGAGCTCGAGGACGAACTGCCGATCGAGGGCCGGGCCCGGGTCGTCCGCGCCGACGGCGGCGAGCAGCGCGGGGTGGTGTTCGAGGAGATCGACGAGGCCGACCGCCAGCGCCTGATCCGCTTCATCTTTGATCGCCAGCGCGCTGCGCTGGCGCGGACGCGTGGCGTCGAACCGAGACGACGGAGGAAGAAGTGAGCGACGAGGAGACGCCGGTCGAGGACGCGCCGAAGGCCAAGAAGTCCGGCGGCAAGAAAGACAAGAAGGACAAAGAGGCCAAGAAGGACAAGAAGGGCAAGAAGGGCAAGAAGGGCAGGGCTCGACCGAGGGCCTGACCATCGCCGGCCACCCCAAGGCCGGCGCCCAGGTCCGCAAGGCCAAGGGCTGGGGAGGCCTGATCGCATTCGGGGTGACCGCCTACCTGTCGCTTTCGGCCGGGCTCAGCCCGGATCAGGTCGGGCTACGCGCGCTGGCCGCCGGCATCGGCGGCTACGTGCTCGGCTGGGCATGCTCGGTGACCGTCTGGCGTCATCTGCTGATCGCCGAACTGCGGGCGCTGGCCGAGCACGCATACGCCCGCCAGTCCCCCGTCCCGGCCCCGGCCGAGATCGTCTCCGCGTCACCGAGCGCCGCGGAGGGCACCGAAGCGACCGGAGCGGGCGCTTAGCCTGAGCACGCGCGATGGACCCGATTCAGCCCATCGTCCCGCAACCACCCAATATCCCCCCGATCGCGCCCGCCCCGCGGATGGCCCGGGTCGAACCCGACGGGGGCGGAAAGGCCGGCGCCGACGGCGGCGGACAGCGACGGCGGCGTCGTGGCGCAGCGCCGCCCGACGAGCCGGATCCCGGCGATCAGAGCGCGAGATTCGACGAGGACGGCGGCCATCCCCACATCGATGTGACGGCCTGATCTGCGGGGCTCAAGTCCCTCGCACAGCGGGCGATAACCGGAGAGACCGGCGGCAAGGAGCCACCGGGGGACACCAACGAACGACCACACCACGGAGGTGTAAACTAAATGTCCCTTTCCATTCTGACCAACCTCTCCGCGATGAACACTCATCGCAACCTGCTCAACACGAGCGATGCGGTCTCGACCGCGATGGAGCGCCTCTCCTCGGGCCTTCGCATCAACTCGGCCGCCGATGACGCCGCCGGCTACGCGATCTCCCAGGGGCTCACCACCCAGGTCAACAGCCTGGACCAGGCGAGCCGGAACGTCGGCGACGCGATCTCGATGGTGCAGACCGCCGAGAGCTCGCTGAACAACATCCAGAACATGCTGCAGCGCATCTCCGAGCTCGCCGTGCAGTACTCCAACGGCGACCTCTCGACCCAGGATCAGAGCGACCTTCAGTCCGAGGTCAACCAGCTGACCCAGGAAATCGACCGTCAGCGCAGCTCGATCCAGTTCAACGGCATCACGCTGCTGGACGGAAGCGCCGGCTCGTCGGGCGCGGTGACCTTCCAGGTCGGCGGTCAGTCGACCGACACCCTGGTCGCCACGTTCCAGAACATCGAGGGCTCGTCCGGCCTCGGGATCACCGGCTTCAGCTGGGGTACCTCTGGCGCGACCGCGCAGGCGGGCGGCCAGGTGTTCAGCCTGGGCCAGGCGAACGCGGTGAGCCTGATCAACGCCGCGATCACCAACATCTCGACGTTTGCGGCCACGCTGGGCGCGGTGCAGAACCGTCTCCAGTACACCGCCGACGCGATCTCGATCACCGAGCAGAACATGACGGCGGCGAAGAGCAGCATCACCGACGTCGACATGGCCGCCGAGATGACCAAGCTGACCCAGCAGCAGATCCTGCAGCAGGCCGGCACGGCGATGCTCGCCCAGGCCAACGCAGAACCGCAGATGGTTCTGAAGCTACTCGGGTAAGTAAACCCTTTCGTCCGGACCTCGGGCGGCGGCTGACCCGCCGCCGCCCGAGCCAGACGACCAAAGCTCGTCCGCGGCAGCCTCGCTCGCCGTCGCCGAGAACAACAACCGCCTCGCGACCGTCCCGACTCGCATCCGCCGCGGGGCCACATAACCACGTCCGATCCATCGAGGGAACCGGAAGCGGAGACGGGCTGCCTTGGCGGCCCGTCTCCGCGTGGGTTAAGCATCGAGTCGGACTGCCGATCACCTCAAGCGATGCCCCTCGACCGGTCGGCTCCGCGCGTCACGCTTGGCATCGCCACCTACAACCGTGACACGTACCTGGCCGCGGCGATCGACAGCTGCCTGTGCCAGGAGTACGACGACTTCGAGGTGCTGGTGGTCATCGACGGATCGACCAACCCGAAGATCGACGAGGTGGTTGCCGCCTTCGCCTCCGATCCGCGAGCTGCGGGTGGTGCGGCACGAGCGCAACCTCGGCATCGCGGCGGCCTACAACGCGTTCGTCTCCGAGGGCCGCGGTGAGCTGATTGCGATGCTCGGCGACGACGACCTGTCGCTGCCCGATCGGCTGGCCCGGCAGGTCGAGCTGTTCGACCGCCACCCGGAGACGGGCGTGGTGCACGGTGATGCCATCGTCATCGACGCTGCCGGACGCCAGACCGGCGTCTGGAACAGCGCCGAGTTCACGCCCGTGCAGTTGCTCTCGAGCTTGTTCCGCAGCCACAACCATCTGGTCGACCCGACCCGGATGGTGCATCGCCGCGTCTACGAGGCGATCGGGGGCTACGACGAGCGCTATCCGCTGGCCAACGACTTCGACTTCTGGCTTCGCGCCGCACCGCGGTTTCGGTTCCGCCACTGCGCCGGGGGGCCCCTAGTCGCCGTACGCCGGCACGGCGATAACACGTCCGAGGAAGCGATCGGACGCGCAGCTGAAATCGCTGATGTTGAGGGCGCGCTCGAAGCCGCGATCGAGCGCCACGACCTCCGCGAGCTGGTCCCCGAACTCGACTGGGGCGTGCTCGATCCGGTGGATGGGCAGCGGCAGGCCTTGCTGAAGCTGGCCGACGCGCTCGAGTGCCGGCTGCTGCCGCTTCCCGGCCTGGGATCGAAGCTGCGGTCGCGCGCACGCGAGCTACCGGACCCGGCCCCGCGCCGACCGCGCGCGGCGGCGCCGCGACGGCTCATGATGACCTCCTTCGGCTGGAACGACAGCGGCGGCGGTACGACCGTGCCCAGACTGGCGGCCAAGGAGCTGGCTCGTCGCGGCTGGGAGGTGACGGTATTCCACGCCGCCGTCCGGCCCACCCCAACCGCGCGTCCGTACGAGGTCCACGAATGGGAAGAGGATGGCGTCCGGCTGATCGGGGTCCACAACCGTCCGCATGGCCTGTTCGACCTCGGGCGTCCCGACCGAGAGCTCGATGACCCGCCGATCACCGAGGCGTTCGCCCGAGCGCTGGACGAGCACCGCCCCGAGGTCGTCCACTTCCACAACCTGCACAACCTCGGCGCCGCTCTGATCGACCAGGCGGCGGCACGGGGGCTCCCGGCCTACTTCACCACCCACAACTACTGGCTGATCTGTCCGCGGGTCTATCTCCTCGACGGAGCCGGGGCGATCTGCGCCGGCCCCGGCGACGGAGCACGGTGCGCCTCGTGCGTCGGCGGCCACGACGTCGAGGCACACCAACAGCGGCTGGCCGAGATCAGAGCCCGCGCTACCCGCTCGCTGAGCGCAATTCTCGCCGTGTCCGGCGCCGTCCGTGACACCCTGCTCGCGGAGGGGTATCCCGCCGACCTCGTCGACGTCGTCCACCAGGGGATGCCCCACGACACCGAGATCTGGGAGACGGTCGGACGCGACCGCGCTCCGGGACGTCGCGGCGAGCGGCTGACGGTGGCCTTCCTCGGCTCGGCCTATCCGCACAAGGGGCCACAGCTGCTGATCGAAGCCGCCCAGCGGACCCGGGCGGAGCTCAAGGTCAGAATCCTCGGCGAGGTCCCCGACAACTTCGCTCGCCGCCTGCAGGCCATCGACCGCCGCGGCGTGGCCGAGCTCGAGGGCGCGTTCTCGCCCTCGGAGATCGGCCGTCTGCTCACCGACGTCGACGCGGTCGTGCTGCCCTCGATGTGGTGGGACTGCGCGCCGCTGGCCGCGGCCGAATGCCTGGCCGCGCGCGTGCCCGTGATCGTCCCGCGCCTCGGCGGGGTCGGCCAGTCGGTTCGCGACGAGGTCGACGGGCTGACCTTCGCCGGCCTCGACGCCGACGACCTGGCCCGCCAGCTCGACCGCCTGGCCGGCGAGCCCGGCCTGCTCGAGCGGCTGCAGCAGGGCATCGAGCCGCCCCGCTCATTCACCGACCTACGTCGACGAGCTGGAGGCCTACTACGCCGGGCAACGCCCGGGCACGGTGCCCCCCGGGCGCGCGGCCGACACGGTGGCCGTGCGCTGGCAGGGCAGCCACGGCCTGCCGACCAGCCTCTCGATCGTCAACGACCGGATCACCGAGCGGCTCGCCGGTCCGGTCCAGCGCGTCCGCGCCGACGCGGACGGCGGACCGCTCGACCCCCCGCTGCCCCACTGCGCCGACGTCGAGGTGCGCCACCAGTGGCCGCCCGATCTGACCGCGCCGCCGGCCGGCCGCCTGGCCGTGATCCTGCCCTGGGAGTTCGGGGCCATTCCGCGGGAGTGGCTCGAGGCGGTGGAGCGGAATGTCGACGAGCTGTGGGTTCCGAGCGAATACGTGCGCCGCATGTACCTCGACGGCGGGATCGGTCCCGACCGGGTGGTCGCGATCTCCAATGGCGTCGACCTCGGCACCTTCAGGCCCGACGGCCCCAGGCGAGCGCTGCCGCACGGCACGCGGTTCCTGTTCGTCGGCGGGCTGATCTGGCGTAAGGGACCGGACGTCCTCCTGGACGCCTGGCGCGAGGCGTTCGCAGGACGCGACGACGTCACGCTGGTGATCAAGGACTTCGGTGCCGACGGCATCTATCGAAACTCCGACCGAGGACCGATCCGCGAACACGCCGCGTCCGGAGCGCTGCCACGAATCGTGCTCCTCGACGAGGAGCTGAGCACGGATGAGCTGGCCGCGCTGTACCGCTCCTGCGATGTGCTCGTCCATCCCTACCGGGGGGAGGGGTTCGCGATGCCGGTGCTGGAGGCGATGGCGTGCGGGCTACCGGTGATCGCCACCGAGGGGGGGCCCACCGATGAATTCTGCCCCCCCAACGCCGGGTGGCGGATCCGCTCCGGGCGGGCCGCTTTCCCCGAAGAGCGGATCGAGACGCTCGCAGACGGCCGGGGTCCCGTGGGTCCTCGAGCCCAGCCGCGCGCACCTGGCCGAGCTGTTGCGCGCCGCCGAAGCTGACCCCGGCGAGCGCCGGCGCCGTGGGTCGGCCGCGCACGCGGCCGCTCAGCGGCTGTCCTGGGACAGGATCGCGGCGCACTACCAGCAGCGGATCACAGCGTTAGCGGCGCGACCTCCCCTACTCGGCGGCCCGGCGCAGCCGGAGCGGTTCCCGCTCACCGAACAGGTCGAGCTGCGCTTGCTCGCCACCCCGGCCTGGCGGGGCCAGGACCGGCTCGGCGAGCTGCTCGCCGAATGGGTCGCCACCACCACGCCCGGCACCTCTGCCTGCCTCTACCTGCTCGCGGACCCGGGCGTGGACGGATCGCCGGAGGAACTCGAGGCGCGCATCCTGGCCACCGGGGCGGACATCGACGCGGCGGCCGACATCAACGTCCTGATGGAGCCGTCCCGGCCGGACCGCGACGCCACCCTGCACGCGGCCGTCGACGCCTACGTGCCGCTGCATGACGCATGCGCCGGCCACGAACGGCTGGCCCGGACGGTCGTTCAGCTGGGAGCCGGAGAGCTACGACGGCTCGTCGCCGACGCCCATACGAAGGAGATGGTATGAGGGCATCGATCGTCATCGTCACCTACGGCCAGCGCGACCTGACCGCCCAGTGCCTGCGGTCGCTGGAGCGCTGCCTGGGCGATCGCCTGGGCCAGGACTGGGAGCTCGTTCTGGTCGACAACAACTCCCCCGACGACACGCCGCAGCTGCTGCGCTCCTGGTCAGACCGCGCGATCGTAAAGCTGCTCCCGGCCAATCGAAACTTCGCCGGCGGCTGCAACGCCGGCGCCGCGGAGGCGCACGGCGAGGTGCTGATCTTTCTCAACAGCGACACCGAGGTGACTCCGGGCGGGTTGGAGACGCTGGCCGAACAGGCGCTGGAACCAGGGGTGTCGGCCGCGGGATGCCGTCTGCTGTTCCCCGACGGCACCCTCCAGCACGCGGGGGTCGCGTTCCTACACGGCGAGGCCCTCGACGGCGCCGCGATGCCCCAACACGTGTTCCACCACCAGGACCAGTCGCTGCCCGGCGCAAACGCGTGCTTCGAGCTCGACGCGGTGACGGCCGCCTGCATTGCCGTGCGCGCAACGACCTTTCACGCCGTCGGCGGCTTTGACGAGGGCTATCTCAACGGTCTGGAGGACATCGACCTGTGCCTGCGCCTCCGCGAGACCGGCGAGCGGATCGTGTACCGGGGCGACGTCACCATCGTGCATCACGAAGGCGCTTCCCGGGGCAAGGGCAAACAGCTCTGGGCGACGCCGGCGCGCGCGGCCGCGATGCGGAGCAACGATCTTCGCTTCGTCGGTGCCTGGATGGCAAAGCTCGATCAGGACGACGGACTGGCGGCACAGTTGTGGGACGCCGCGCTCGAGAACCGCCCGCCGCCCCGCATTTCCCCGACCGGGGAGATCGTCGTTCTCGGCCAGCCGGGCGGGATCGGACCCGGGGCCGACGAGGCGCGCGCCATCCTGGCCGCGCTCGAGGCAGCCGGCGCGTTCCCTTGCGCGGGCGATTGGCCGGTACCGATCGTCGTCCCGCGCCTCAGCGGCCCCATGGCCAAGACGCTGCTGGCTGCGCGGCGTCGCATCCCCGATGCCGCGGCCCCGTGCCTGGTCGTGCCGGCCGGAGCGCACGACCACGCCGATAACGTGACGGCGACCATCGTGCGCCTGGCTCAGCCGCGGACGGCCTACCGGATCGAGCCGAGCGCGGCGGTATGGGCCAACTCGCAGGCCACCGCGAACGCACTGATCGAACAGGGGCTGTCGCCCGAGCGAGTGTCGGTCGTCCCCTCACCGGTGCTGCCGGCGCCGGTCGGGCCCGGTGGTCAGGGCGTGCTGGCGATCCTCCCCGTGCACGACCAGGCCGCGGCACGGGTGGTGCTCGACGCGCTGGGGGACCTGCCGCCCGGAGTACCGGTTCGCCTGCTGCCGACCGTGGTCACACGTCACCTGGCCGATCAGGTGGCCGCTGTGCTGCCGAGCGGAGAGCTCCTCGGGCCCTGTTCCGACGAGGCCCGCTACGCCTCGCTGGCGGCGGGTGCCGACGTCGTGGTCGCGATCGACCCGGCGGATCGGTTCGAGCGCCGGGCCCTGGTCGCCGCACGCGTGGGCGCGGCGCCGATCACGGCCTGCGCGGACGGTCCGGCGGCCGCCGTGCTGAGCAACGCGGTGGCCACCGAGCCGGCGGCGGTTGCGGCCGCGATCATGGACGGGCTCGACAAGTCGGAGGGCCGCGCCGCGCGGGCCGCGGCCGTGGCGGCGAGCTGCTCACCGGAAGCAATCACTGCGCGGTTTCAGCTCGTCCCACGGCTCGCCGCCTGAGCCACGACGTCCGGGAAGGCCATCGCGGGCGCCTCGCTCAGCGCCCGGCGGGTGGCTGCACCACGGTCCATCCCGGCCAGGCGCGCCCGGGCCGCCACCTCCCCCACCCGCAGCCCGGCCGCGTAGAGCTCGAGCGCCGGCCGCGGACCGAGCTCGGCCAGTGAGTAGGCGTGGCGGCGAGGCGCCGTCGGCGCGTCCGGGAGGACCAGCAGCCCTTCGGCGCGCAATGCCTCGACATCGACCAGACCCGAGATGACGCCCACCCGCACGGCCGGGCAGGACGCGGCCAGCAGGCGGGGATCGAGCATTCCGCCCGGAGCGAGTATCGGCCCGGCGTACATGTGGTCGGCGACCAGCACCGCGTCGTAGTCGGCGTGCTCCAGGTGGGCCTCGAGCTCCGGGTAGGGCCGGCCGCCCTCCCCGGGAGCGGAGAATGTGGTCACCTGACAGCCCAGACGGGTCAGGGTCTCCTCCATCACCAGCCCGAGCAGCGATTGTCGTCCCAGCAGCAGCACCCGGGTCTGCCATACCTCGAGGCCGAGCGCCAGCAGCAGCTTCACCGCGGTCAGGCCTGAATACGGCCGCAGATCGCACGGGGGATCGTGCTCGTTGGTCCCCAGCACGAGAACACCCCGGGCGTGACAGGCGGCGAGGTCGACCTGCTCGGGCAGGAACTCCCACGTCTCCCACATGAGGGCAGACCACCGCGGTCGGCCTCAGCATCGCCACCAGGGCCGCATCGATCGGTCGCACCGCCCCGGTGTTGGTAACAATGTCGGCTTCGGCCAGAGCGTGCGGCTCCTTGGCTTGCAGCACCTCGACCTCGACGCCGATGCGCGCCGCAAACGCTCGTGTCTCGCGCTCGACCTCGGCGGCCCGATGAAATCGCGTGTCGGTGGCGACCGCGTAAACGCGGCGCGCGCCCGCGGCGGCGGCAAGCACGGGCGTGGCCAGGTACGGGCCCGACGCCGCTTCGGTCAACACCGTCAGGTCGCTCAAGTTGACGCCGACCCGGTCGATAGAACTATGGAGCAACCTCTCCAAGCGCCGCAGCTCGTGCTCGGCCGTCATCGCGGAAGGATACTCGGCCGCCCCACCGGCTCTCACCATGGTTCGGATCTCGGACGCAGACCTCCTGGTCATCGGGGGTGCAGGCTTCATCGGCTCGCACATCGTCGACCAACTGATCGCCGGGGGCGCCGCGCGGGTCACGGTGCTCGACAACTTCGTGCGGGGGAAGATGTCGAATCTCACCTCCGCGCTCGAAAGCGGACGGGTCGACGTCGTCGAGGGGTCGGTGCTCGACCGCGACCTCCTGCGCCGGCTGATGGAGGGCAAGGACGGCGCCTTCCATCTCGCCGCGCTCTGGCTCTACGAGTGCCTGCACGAGCCCCGTCAGGCGCTCGAGCACAACGTGGTGGGCACTTACAACGTGATCGAGGCCGGGCAGGAGACCGGGCTGCCCCGGCTGGTCTACTCGTCCTCCGCGTCGGTGTACGGCAACGCACGCGAGGTGCCGATGACCGAGGAGCACCCGTTCGACAACCGGTCGATGTACGGGGCCACCAAGATCGCCGGCGAGCAGTTCCTGCGCGCCTTTCACGATCGCCATGGCCTCGACTACGTCGCGCTGCGATACATGAACGTGTACGGCCCCCGCATGGACGACAAGGGCGCGTATGTGAGCGTGATCGTCAAGGTGCTCGACCGCATCGCCCGCGGTGAAGCCCCAACCATTCACGGCGACGGAACGCAGGCGTTCGACTTCGTGCACGTCTCCGACGTGGCCCGCGCCAACCTCCTGGCGCTGGAGGCCGACGCGACCGACGCCGCCTACAACGTCGGCACCGGCGTGCGCACCTCGATCCGTGAGCTCGTCGATGAACTGCTCGCGATCACCGGTACCGAGATCGAGCCCGAGTACCTACCGGGTGAGCACATGTTCGTGACCCACCGGGTGGGCTCCACCGCGGCGGCGGAGCGGGATCTCGGCTTCCGAGCCGAGATCGGGTGGCGCGACGGGCTCCGCACCGTGGCCGCGCAGGTCGGCGCGCCGAGTTGACCACGATTCCGATCAGCCGCCCGTTTCTGGGCGAGGCGGAGTTCCTCGCCATACACGAGCCACTGCACGATGGCTGGCTGGTGCAGGGCCCGCGAGTGGCTGAGTTCGAAGCCAAGTTCGCCGCCTTCTGCGGCGCCCGGCATGCGGTCGCCACCACCTCGTGCACGACCGCACTGCATCTGGCCGTGATCGCCCTCGGAGCCGGCCCGGGCGACGAGGTCATCGTGCCCGCGTTCACGTGGATCTCGACCGCAAACGTCGTGGAGTACGTCGGCGCCACGCCAGTTTTCTGCGACGTCGAGCTCGACTCCTTCAACCTCGATCCCGCGGCCCTGACGGCTGCGGTCACCGACCGGACGGTGGGGATCGTGCCCGTGCATCTGTTCGGACGCGCGGCCGACATGACCGCGATCACCGAGCTCGCGCGGGCACGAGGGCTGTGGGTGCTCGAAGACGCCGCCTGTGCGCTTGGAACGCGCTCCGGCGGACGGCACGCCGGGACGCTCGGCGATGCCGGGTGCTTCTCGTTTCATCCGCGCAAGTCGATCACCACCGGCGAGGGCGGCATGCTCGTGACCGACAACGAGGAGGTGGCGAGCCTGGCCCGGTCACTGCGCGACCACGGGGCTTCACGCAGCGACCATGCCCGGCACGCCGCTCCAGGCGCATTTCGCCTGGCCGATTACGAGCGGCTCGGCTTCAACTACCGGATGACCGACCTCCAGGGCGCGCTCGGATCGGTACAGATGGACCGGGCTGAATGGATTCTGCGGGACCGGGCCGAGCAGGCGGCGTTCTACGACCAGGCACTGGGGGATCTCGAGTGGCTGCGCCCGCCCCGAGTGCCCGACGGCGAGACGCACGGCTGGCAGGCCTACGTGTGCACCTACGCGCCCCGGGAGCCGACGCCCGGTAACGCGGCCGGGCTGCGCGCCGACCGCGACCGCCTGATGGCGGCGCTCGAGCGGGACGGCATCGCCACCCGGCCAGGTACACATGCTCCCGTGGAGACGCCCCTGTACCGCGAGCGGTACGGGTTGCGCCAAGGCCAGTTCCCGGGCGCCTTGATGGCCGAATCACTGTCGCTCGCGCTGCCGCTGTTCGCGGGGCTGTCCGAGCCCGAGCGCGAGCGGGTAGCCGAAGGCGTACACCGCCTGGGGCCCTGACATGTGCGGGATCGCGGGAGTGCTCAACCGATCTGGGGGCCCAGTCCCGATCTCAGCGTTGCGCCGGATGGGCGATGTCATCGCCCATCGCGGCCCCGACGGCGCCGCTGAGTGGTCGGAGGGGCCGATCGGGCTGGTCAACCGCCGCCTCGCGGTCATGGACCCCACGCCGCGCGGGGACATGCCGATGACCCGGGGCGAGCTCACGATCACCTACAACGGCGAGCTCTACAACTTCCGCGAGCTCAAGACCGTGCTCGAGCGCCGCGGGCACCGCTTCCGGACCCGGACCGACACCGAGGTCATCCTGGCCGCCTACCAGGAGTGGGGAGCCGCGTGCGTCTCGCGCTTCAACGGCATGTTCGCGTTCGCGATCTGGGACGCGCGACGCCAGGAGCTGTTCCTGGCCCGCGACCGTTACGGCGTCAAGCCGCTGTACCTAGCCGCCGCCGGCCCCCTTCTGTTGTTCGGCTCGGAGATCAAGTCGCTGCTCGCGCACGGGGCGGTGCGGGCCCGACTCAGCCTCCCGCACCTGCTCGAGTACTTCACGTTTCAGAACATCTTCAGCGATGGGACGCTGTTCGACGGGATCCGCTTGCTGCCGGCCGGGCACCACCTGACGGTCTCCCGGGCCGGCGGCGCCGCTCCGGGAGGAGCGCTACTGGGACTTCAACTTCGGCGAACCCGAGGGTCCGGTCGACCAGCGGGAATGCGAGGAGGAGCTCCATCGGCTGTTCCGGCAGGCCGTCTTGCGACAGCTGGCCGCCGACGTCCCGGTCGGGGCGCACCTCAGCGGGGGCATGGACTCAGGCTCGATCACCGCGATCGCGGCCGCCGCCATGCCCTGGCTTCCGACCTTCACGGTCGGGCTTCGACACCCGCTCGGCCACCGGTCTCGAGGCCACGTACGACGAACGTGAGAAGGCCGAGGCGATGTCGTACCTGTTCCAGACCGAGCATTTCCAGGCGGTGCTGAAGGCGGGCGATATGGAGCGATGCATGCCCGCGCTGGTCTGGCATCTGGAGGACCTGCGCGTCGGACAGAGCTATCCCAACTTCTATCTCTCTCGGCTGGCCAGCCGGTTCGTGAAGGTCGTGCTCGCTGGGTCGGGCGGCGATGAGCTGTTCGCCGGATACCCGTGGCGGTATTACCGCGCCGTGGTCAATCACAGCCCCGACGATTACATCGAGAAGTACTACCGGTTCTGGCACCGCCTGATCCCCAACGCCGTCATGCCGACCTTCTTCGCCCCCGCGGTGTGGCGGGAGATCCGCGACATCCGGACAATCGACGTGTTCCGCGATGCGCTGCCCGGCCAGGAGGCGCCTCGAACACCCGAGGAGTACGTCAACGCGTCGCTGCACCTCGAAGCCAAGACATTCCTCCATGGTCTCCTGGTGGTGGAGGACAAGCTCTCGATGGCGCACTCGCTCGAGAGCCGGGTTCCCTTCCTGGACAACGACCTCGTCGATTTCGCGATGAAGCGTGCCGGTCCGCTTCAAGCTCCGGGAGCTCGACCGGATCGTGGAGCTGAACGAGAACGAGCCCGGGCCGAAGACCCAGCGCTACTTCGAGCGCACTCGGGACGGCAAGCTCGTATTGCGCCAGGCCATGCGCCGCTACGTGCACGACGAGATCGCCGAACAGATCAAGCAGGGGTTCTCCGGCCCCGACGCGAGCTGGTTCCGCGGCGACAGCATCGACTACATACGCCGCGAGCTGCTCGGCCCGGACGCCGCGATCTACGAGTTCCTCAACCCGGACGGCGTGCGGGCGTTGATCACCGAGCACACCGAGGGACGCGAGAACCGACGGCTGCTGCTGTGGTCACTGCTGAGCTTCGAGCACTGGTGCCGGATCTTCCTGGCCGGTCACCCGCTCCCGGGCGTGAACGGCGAGGAGTTCGCAAACTCCGGAAAAGCCGACGTTGAACAGCGCGTCGAGCACCGATAGGTGCGAGACGAACTCGGGCGACCCGCTTTGCTGATACCCGGGATGCGCGAAGCGCTGAAACCAAAACGCGATCCCGTTCGACTCGAAGGCCGCCGGGTCGATGTACCCGAGTGATCCCTCACCGCACAGGTACTCGTCCGCGCCCACGGCCTTGCAGATGGCGATCAGCAGATCGCTGGCGCGCAGATCCACGAGCTGCGGGCACTCGCGCACCAGGTCCGAGCTGCGCACCATCTCCGAGTCGAGGCCGAGGCGCCGGCGGAACTCCGCGATCAGGCCCAGGTTGAGCTCGGCGACGAACTCGGGGCGCGCTTCGTACGCGCTGCCGCACGAGCGCGAACACTTCGTCGAAGTGCGGATGGCGCGCGTAGTTGGCCTCGAGCGCGCGCAGGTTCTGCCCCACCAGGCGGTTCTCCCACTGAATCCGCACCCGGGTGGCGGGGACGGGACCTCGGACCGGTGCGCCGGCAAGGTCAGCCACCGGGGCTGGCCCGCGTTGAGCACACGGTTGCGGGTCAGCCAGGTCGACCGCCACATCGCCTCGACATGGTCGAGGACGACAAACGTGTCGCACATGGCGATCTTGTTGAAGTAACCGAGCCACGGGAAGAAGTTCGGCTGATGGATGGCGGCGATCATTCCGGCGCGCTCGTCAGCCGGTGCAGCGCCTCAGCGACCGCGATCTCCTCGACGGTGCGCGGCTCTCTGCGCTCGCGATCGGTCGAACGCGGCCGGCAGCGGATGCAGCAGCTCGGGAGCGATGCCGTGCGCGGCCCGGCAGCGGGCGCGGATCCTCTCCACCGCGGCAGCCGGATCCGCGCACAGATCGGCGTACTCGATCTCCACCGTGAGCTCCGGTCGGCGCCTTGGCGATCTGGGCTGCGTAAGCGCGGCGCAGGCCGGTTACCTGGCCGGCGATCTGCTCCGCGGGCGAAAGCTCGGCCAGCGCCTCGTAGCCGGGCGGATGGGTCGACCACCACACCGACGGGTCACCGTAATACCGGCGCCGCGCTTCGAGGATCGAGAGAGCAACGTCGAGCGGTTCACGACGCACATGAACGAACAGCGGCATCGGAAGGACGCGAGCGAACGCAGGCAGGAACTGGGCCGGCGTAGTTGGTCTTGAACACCAGCGGCCGGTCGAACACGGCCTGGATGCGCCTGAGCGCTGCTGCCATGCCCGTCCCAGTCCGCGCGGCTCGGAGTCACCGGAGAAGTCGACCAGGTCCTCGACGTCCTCGATCGCCCAGCCAGCGGTGCCAGAAGTACGCGAACTCGTGACCGCCGGCGGCGACCAGCGGTCTTGCCGTAGTCCGAACGAAACGAGTCGTCGCGGGCCTCGCCGAGGACGGCCTTCGAGATCACCGCACCGGCGTGAGGGGCGAGCCAGAACCTGGCCATCACGTTGCTGACGTAGCCGACGTCGAGTCCCCGGGTCAGGACCTGGTGGGTCAGCGTGGTCCCGGAGCGGGGCAGGCCGAAGACGAAGATGTGGGGCTGCCGGCGGAAGCTCGGGCGGCGGGCTCGGGCTCATGGCCGGTGAGCACCCGGTTCAGCTCGCCGGCACCGCCTCCTCCAGGGCCTCGTCCTTGCGGTACCGGCCCAGACGAGCTCGGTTGTCCTCAGAGACGAACCCGGTCACGACTGCTCCTCGCCGTCCCGGAGGTACTGCGCCACGTCGGCGAGCGAGACGCCCTGCTCGCGCAGCACGCGGTTCTGGCTCACGTTCACGCTCAGCAGGCGCCGTGTGACATCGCGGATGAACCAGAGCAGGACGTCACGGTCGGACTCGAAGTCATCGCGGTAGCTGAGCGGATGCACGAGAATCTGAATTACCGGATGCTCGCGGGCGGAGAGGACGTCGACCGGCGACCCGCGGGGCCAGCGCATGTTGGACTCGGACAGGTAGCGCGCGTGGGCGAAGAAGCGGTCGGCGTAGGTGTTGATCAGGCCGGGAACTTCGATGGTGAAGTCGCCACTCTCTCCGGGGTTGTGAAACGAGAACACGCGCACCGATGCTCCGAGCGCGTGCTCCAGCAGCTTGGCGTCCGCTGCGATCAGGCCCGCGAGCTCGGCCTCCCGCTCCGCGGTCTCGTGCTCGTCGGCGGCGAAGTGCAGTCCCACCTCGTGGCCGAGCTCACGGATCCTCTGCAGCCGTCTCACGTTGTCGGCGGTGAACGGGTTGTAGTTGTCAGACCTGACCATGACCAGGTAGGTGGCAAGCACTCCCGCCCGAGCCTCGAGCTCGGCCATCAGCAGCGCGCACTCGATCGAGTTGTCGATGTCATGCCGCAGGTACACCACCTGTGACCCCGGCGCGGGAGCGGGTGCGGTGAACTTTGAGAACCGGTACCCGTTGTCGCGCGCGGCATCGAGGATTGCCCGATAGTCGGCGAAGGTGAAGCGGTAAGTCGATGCGCCCATCAATTGCCTCGGGCCCCGGAGAAGGCGGAAGTCAACGCGCTGACCAGGGCGCCGGACTCGACGAACGGATTCGTAGTGACCAGCAGCAAGTCACTCTGCAGCGTGCTGCCCCATTCGACCGCACAGGACCGGCGCCTGATCTCGGGCGCTTCGGGGGTCAGCAGGCCGACGTAGAACGGCGTTACCCCGGGCCCTGGCTCGAGCAGCAACGGCAGGTCGGGGAAGCGCTCGCGGACCGCGTCGCAGTTGCGCCTGCGCCGGCGGGCATACTCGGCAAGCGCGGGGAGGTGCTCGACGTAGGCTGCCTGAGCCCGCGCGCCGCCGTCCTCGAGCTCGGGCGCAAGCTCGGGCGATCGGCTCGGAGCTGACCAGGATCCCCCCGGCCGGGACCGGCAACACCTTGGAGAGCGAGAAGATCGCGTGATCCCCGAATGAGCCGAGGGGGACGCCATCCACGGCGGAGTCGAGGCTGTGGACGCAGTCTTCGATCAGCGGTATGCCGCGCCCGGTCGCCACCGCTCGCAGCCCGAGCAGCTCGGGATGCGGATAGCCGTACTCGTGGATGACCACGATTGCGCGCGTCCGGTCGGTGAGAACGCGTGACGGCTGACAGTGATTGAAGACCACGCAGGTCACGCACGGGGATATGTACCGCTGGCCGCTGCTGTTGGTGATCCAGACCTCGTCGTCCGGTTCCAGCTCGAGGCTGCTCAGCACGGCATCGAGGCCCAAGCGCCCGGACGGGGTGAACCGGCGGTCGGTCGCCCAGGCCAGTGGATCGGCTCCGTCGCCACCCTGCCATCGCGGTGGCTCGGGTCCGGCCTGGTCCAGCGGCAGGACCCGGATCATGCCGCGATCGCCTCTCTCGTCCACGCGAAGGTCTCGCGGAACTGGGCCACGCTGCCGAACTGCTCCTTGAACCGGAAGATGTTCTCTCGCGGTTGCATGCCGGCGGTCGAGGTGCCGAAGTCAAACCATCGGTAGCCGTCGCTCTGTGCCCGCTCGAGCCCGCGCAGGATGCACAGGGTCAGACCGTTCAGATGCCGCCGGTCCGGCCGCTGGCACAGATAGAACGAGCTATTGACGAACCGGTTGATGACGAAGTAGGCGATCCCGGCCACGGGCTGACCCTCGCAGTAGGCCACATCGGCGTAGACCCGGTCGCGGTAGCGCGTGAGCAAGCCACTCGAGCTCGGCCAGCGTGTGCGTCGGTTGCGCACCGTGACGCGCGAACGTGGCCTCCATCACCGACCAGAGATCACTCAGGGCGCCTCGTCGTACCACCACGCCTTCACGCTGCGCCTTGCGTGCGCCGTTGCGCGCGCGGGAGGTGAGAACGGCCTCGACCGCGACCGCGGGGTCGAGCGCCACGACCGAGGAGACGTCACGGTTGACGCTCTTGAATCCGCTGCGGAGCAGCGCGAAGTGCACCACGTCGAGAGGCAGTGCCGAGCACGCAGCGATCGGTGGGGTGATCGTCGCCCGAGTGATGCCTTCGCTCTCGAACCAGCCCAGAAGCGCATCGACGATGCTCTGGGCCTGGGCGAAGCTCGGATAGCGCTGGAACGCAAACCCGCCGTAACTGGCTCCGTACGGCGTGCGGAGATGCGAACCGGCCTCGTCCTCGAGGAGCGCCACGGGGACCTGCGCCACGAGGCTGTCCCCGTCCAGCACGAGCAGGAACCGCTGGGCGTCACCGAACCGATCGCCGTGGTACTCGAGGAACCGCCGGAGATGGAACAGCGTCCCGTTAACCGACTGCTCGACATGGTCATCCCACCGCCCCAGCCACGCTTCGGGCGCTTCGACGATGCGAATTCCTGCGGAGGACGACACGGCGTTCATTCACCTCGGCGCGCGATCACCGTGATGCCGGCCTCTTCGACGTGCTCGCGCTCGATCTCGAGCCCCAGCTCGGCGCACCACGCGCGCACCTCCTCGGGCGTCTGACGGTGCGCATGCGCAGGCGCGTACCAGTCGTAGTTGATGTGGTTGAGCTCGTCAAAGGAAAGCTCGGGCCGGAAGTACGCCTTGGCGACATGCCAGTAGAAGAGACGCTGTACGTCGTATCGGCCGGCGGGAATTCCGAGCAGCTCGATGTCCTCGGGAACTTCGACTTCGGTGCCCAGCCGACCCAGGGCCACGCCGAGCTTGGTGAGCGGCTCGAGCACTCTCCACGCCTCGTCCGGCGGCATGTCCTGGAGACGGCCGCGAATGTAGTCGTCACTGAACTCCCGGATCGGACCCTTCTTGCGGTACACGTAGAACAGGAAGCGCCCACCGGGCGCCAGGAGCGAAGCCAGCCGCCGCAAGGAGCCACGCGTCGAATCCGTGTGATGGAGCACGCCCTCCGAGAAGACGACATCGATCGACCCCGGTGGAAACGGAAGGGCGCTGAGGTCGTCCTGAAGAAACGCGCCGGAGATCCCGTGCTCGGCACAGCGCTGAGCGGCCACCCGGACCGCCTCCGAGATGTCAACCCCGATGAACCGGACCGACTCGAGGCGCGCACCGAACAGGGCCAGGGACGAGAGAGCGGCGCCACAGCCGGCGTCGAGGAGCACCGGATGGTCTCCGTACTCCGGCCACCACGGCGCCGCGGCCACATCCCCGTAGCGCTCCAGCAGCCAGTTCCGGCTGCGGGCGACCGCTGTCTCACCAGCGAACGTGTCGACGCGTTGCCACTTGAACCCGAACGTGTCGGCGGTCTGCGCTTGGGCATCGGAGACCAGTACTTCGGCCCTGAGAATCGCGCCGTCGAGCACGTAGCGGGTTCCGCCGAGCTTGATGCTCCGTCCGTCGGCCGCCGGTGAGTCGAAACCGAACAGGGGCGGAAACCACTCCGGGACTGGGTGGTGATCGGAGCTCATCGAGAAATCCCTAGCATGCCGAAAGCCGCGGATATCACGTGATGCGGCCCACCTCCGAGAAGAGCGGCCAAGGCTCGAGAAACTTGAGGTCCGAGCGGTCCGATTGAGGGGTCCTGTGCCGCTCAAGGTGCCCTGGAGGCGGCCGATCACGTGATTGATGGCCACCCTCAGCCTGCTCGATGCCGCGCGCGATGGGCGCGACCCCGATCAGATCCTCGGCCAGTACCGCGACATCTTGTCCCGATTTGAGGACGTAGCCGAGAGCTGCTGGAGGCAGGGACGGCTCGAGGACGCCGTCGCCGCGGCGGCGATGGGGGCACACCTGGCCGGCGTCGGCCACCCGGGCGTCCTGGCCAGTCCGAGGCTGGAAGCGGTGCTCACCTCGATTTCGCAGGCGCTCCCCGGCCTGCCATCACGGCGTGCGCCGACCGAGCCCGAGCGCGTGCTGATCGTGGCCACCGCCACCTATGCCGTCGGGGGTCATACGCGTACGCTGTGGCGCTGGATCGCCCGGGATCCGGGACGGGTGTACACGCTGGTCACCACGTCGCAGCACGGAGTGCTGCCCGAGGGCATCCGCTCCGCGGTGAGCCAGAGCGGCGGCGAGATCATCGATCTGGCCGCCGGAGCACCGGCGCTGCAGCGCGCTGCCGCCCTCCGTGCCCTGGCCGCGGACGCAGACGCCATCGTCCTCATCGACCACCCCCATGATCCTTTGCCGACGATCGCGTTCGCCGGCCTCACTGAGCGGCCGCCGATCGTGATGATGAATCACGGCGATCAGTGGTTCTGGCTCGGCCGGGGGATCGTCGACGTGCTGATGAACATCCGCTCGGCCGGATCGCTCCTGGCCGCCCGCCGCGGCCTGCCCGCCCGGCGTTGCCTGACCACGCCGTTCCCAGTTTCAGGACCGGACGGTCACGGCCGGGATTCCAGGAACCGCGTCGACCCCGCGGTGCGCCTGCAGGCCCGCGCCGCCGTGCTCGGTCGGCTTGGGTGGCCGGAGGAAACGGTGCTGCTGGTGACCGCCGGGGGCGCGTTCAAGTACGACGGCCCGGAGGGCCACCGTCTGCTTGATCTGGTCGGGCCGGTGCTGGACGTCTCGCCCGACGCGCGGCTGGTCGCCGCCGGTCCGGACGACGAGGGACTGTGGCGTGAGCTCCAGCTGCGAACCGGGGGCCGCGTCGCCGCGCTCGGCCTCGTCCCCGAGGGCATCGGCGTCCTCCATGCCGCCGGCGACATCTACCTCGAGAGCCTGCCCCTGGGCGGGCCCGGGGCCTCGGCCGAGGCGGCGGCTCACGGCCTCCCCGTGATCAGCGGCGCGGTCACCGATCTCGAGAGGACGCTGCACGTAACCGACGCCGCGTATGGGACAGTCGGGGTATCCGATCACGACGCGTACCGGGCGCTGCTGAGCCGGCTCATCGCCGAGCCCGCGTTGCGCACCGACCTCGGCGAGGCGGCCCGGAACGCGATCACCGCAGCAGACGAAGCATGGGCGCCGGCCGTCGATCGCGCCTACGCGCTGGCTCGAGAGCTGGGGCCGATCTCCAAAGCCGAGCTCGCGGCGCTGCCGGAGCCTGACGACGTCGATGTGCTGGTCGATTACTCGGTCGGCCCCCGGCGCCCGCCGCTCGAATATCTCGAGCAGGTGACGGCTCGGTTCGAGTTGATGGGACGCAGCTCCGCGGTGTCGCGACTGTTCCGGGCCCTCGACCCGACGTCGGTGGAGCAGGTCGGCCGCTACGGGATCGCCTTCGCCGCTCCGCCCTGCGAAGCCGAGGCGCTGCGGGCGGTGGTGGCGGAGTTCAGGTTGCTGCGTGACCTGGGCATCGCCGAGCGTTTCGCCGTCGCCCTTGACCCTGACACGGCGGATGACGCCCTCCCCGTGCTGGAAGCCGCACTGGCTGAGGGTGCCGACGTGGACATCGACGTGATCATCGACCCCGATCCAGCCAGCGTGCGGCCGCACGGGTCGCTCGCGGTCGTTCTGGCCCACGACGGCAGCGCCGACCCGGATTGCCATGTTTGCCTGCCGCCCACCGTCTTCAACTGAACCATGAGCTACACCGACACCGTTTCCCGTATCGCCCAGATCCAGGCCGACATCGCCAGCGTTCGCACGGCCTTCGATCCGCCCGCCGCGGCCAACTCGTCTCAGTCCACGGGCTCGACCGGGGCGGCCTCGACCACCTCCCCGACCACGTTCGCCGACGCTCTGGCCCAGGCGCAGGGGACCAGCGCCACCGCTCCCGCGGCGGCTCAGGACGTGTCGGCGGTCACGGGCACGCCGGGATCCGGGAGCACTCAGCTCCCCGCCGCCGCCCAGTCGATGCTGACCACCGACCAGCAGCAGTTCGCCGCCCGCCTGGCCGCCGACACCGGGCTCAGCCCGAGCGTGATCGCGGCCTGGCTCCTGGCCGAGGAGTCCGCAGGGGCCGCGCAATCTCGCCAGTCCGCCGGAAACAACGACTGGCTCAACATCGGCTACACCGACAGCGGCACCTACGGGTCGAGCGACTCGGTCTGGAGTAACCCGGTCACGGCCGCGGACGCCACCGCGGGCTGGCTGAAGGGTCAGAACACCATCCCCGGCTACGGCCGGGCCAGCTCGGGTATCCAGGCGATCCTGCAGACGGTCGGACAATCTCCGCAGGCCCAGGTGGCAGCCCTCCAGCAGTCCGGCTGGGCGTCGAGCGGGTATCCGAGCCTGCCCTCGCTGCTGGCTCAGGTCGGCGGTTAGCCCGGCCGGGCCACTAGTCTCCCGGCATCGATTCGGTCTTCGTCACGGGCGCCTACGGCCTGCTCGGGAGCTGGTTGGTCAAGGCGCTCGTCGATCGTGGCGCCACCGTCACCGTGCTCAAGCGTGACCTGGTGACCGGCTCGGCGCTCGAGCGCCACGGCACCGAGCAGGAGGTCAACGTCGTTCACGGTGACGTGTGCGACGAGGCGCTGATCGAGCGAGCGCTGTCCGAGTACGAGGTCGACACGGTCTTCCACCTCGCTGCCCAGACCGTGGTCGGCGTCGCGGGCGCCGCGCCCGGGGCCACGTTCGAGACCAACATCCGCGGCACCTGGACCGTGCTCGAGGCCTGCCGGCGGCTCGGCGTCGCGCGCGTGGTGGTCGCCTCCTCGGACAAGGCCTACGGGAGCCACGACGAGCTCCCGTACCGCGAGGACTTCGCGCTTGCCGCGCGCTACCCGTACGACGTGTCCAAGGCCGCGGCCGACCTGATCGCCCGGTCCTACTGGCACACGTACGGGTTGCCGGTGGCGGTGACCCGGTTCGCCAACCTGTACGGCGGCGGAGATCTCAACCGCTCCCGGCTCATCCCCGAAGCGGTCACGGCGGCGCTCGCCGCGCGCCGGCCCGTCGTCCGCTCGGACGGGACCCCGGAGCGAGACTTCCTCTACGTCGAGGATGCGGTCGACGCGTACCTGGCCATCGCCGGGCTCCTGGCCGAGGGCGCAGGCGCCGGCGAGGCGTTCAACGCCGGAGGGGATCGGCCGCATTCGGTGCGGGAGGTGGTCGATCTGGTGTGCCGGCTCGCGGGCACCGGAGTCGAGCCCGACATCCGCGGTCACGGCACGCCGGCGGGAGAGATCAGCCGGCAGTACGTCGACTCGACCAAGCTTCGTTCGCTGTCCGGGTGGGTACCGGCGACCGGTCTCGAGGAGGGACTCCGGCGAACGATCGACTGGTACCGCCGCCACGCGGCTTAGAACAGCGCCTCCTGGCCCGGGAGGCCCAGGCGCTCGCGTCGCCCACCCGGTGGGTCCTGCCCGAGCGCGTCGGCGATGTCGCGCACGATCGCGGTCTCAGAGCGGGAGGCCACGATCGGATCCTCGAGGCCCTCGACGTGCACGAGCGTCCGCCGGCCGTCGCCTCGGTGCTCGCCTTCGAGCGGCACGAGCGCGTAGATACGGTCGGGCCGGGCGTACTTGCCGTACCCGAGGGCGACCAGAGGAGGTGTGCCGCGTGCCACTGCAGCGATGATCGTACGCGCCGGGTAGGCTGCCTCGCCCCATGAGCAGCACGGATCGCTCTCAGAGCCTCGAGGAAGGCGACCGGCTCGTCCAGCAAGGAGACCTGGAGGGGGCCTACGAGGCGTATCAGCGAGCGGCCGAGAAGGGCGACGCGGCCGGCACCGCCTCCGCCTACGCCGGACTGGTGGCCGAGATCCGGGGCGACCGGGCCGAGGCGGAGAAGGCCTACCGGCAGGCGGACGAGCAGGGCGACGGCTACGGCGCCTTCCGGCTCGGATTGCTCCTGTCCAACCGCGGACAGTGGGACGAGGCGCAGGCGGCCTGGCGGCGAGCGGATGAGCGGGGCTACGACGATCCCCCGTTCGACACCGTGGCGCTGCTGCGCGGCAGCGCACCCGCGGCCACCGTGGCGGCCATGTCCGGGCCACCGCGGAGCATCAATCGGTCGGCGTTTGCCAATCCGGTCCTGATCGGCGCCACCACGGTCCTGGTGTTGCTGGTGGCGGTGTTCCTGGCCTACAACTCCAACTCGGGTCTCCCGTTCGTGCCCACGAAAGAGCTCAAGGTCGACATCGCCAACGCGTCCGAGATCGTGGTCGGCAACGAGGTGCGCGAGGGTGGCTTTCAGGTCGGGTTGCTCTCGGACATGCGCCCGGTCCGGTTCCCCAATGGCCTGGTGGGAGCGCAGCTGACCCTGCAGCTGAGCAAGAAGAACGGCAACGTGCCACTTGACTCGCGCGTCTCGATCAAGCCGTTGTCGCTGCTGGGGCTCAAATACATCGACATCGCGAGAGGCCAGTCCAGGCGAAGCTTCGCCGATGGCGCCGTGCTCTCGATCTCGCACACGAACGTTCCCGTCCAGATCGACGACATCACGAACACGTTCAACGCCAAGACGCGGGTGGCGATCCAGCAGGATCTGTCCGGGTACGGGACGGTGCTGGCCGGGCGCGGGTCGGCGCTCAACGACACGCTGTACAGGCTGCCGACGTTGCTCCAGCACTTGCAGCCGGTGGCGCACTACCTCTCGCAGCCCTCCACCGAGCTCACCCGGCTGTTCGGCGGCCTGAATGAGTTCATGGGTGCGGTGGCGCCGGTGGCGCATACGAACGTGTTGCTGTTCCGGGACATGGCAACGACGTTCAAGGCCATCTCGAGCGACCCGAACGCGCTCGAGCAGACGATCGCACGGTCCCCGTCCACCGAGGACGTGGGAATCACCTCATTGCGGATCCAGCAACCGTTCCTGGCTGACCTGACCACGTTCGGGCGGTTCATGACTCCGGCCACGGCGGCGCTCAAGCAGGCCTTGCCGATCCTCAACCCGGCGCTCGAGGCCGGGACGCGCACACTGGCCCGCTCCCCGATCCTCAACGCCAAGCTCCAGCAGTTGATGACGGCGCTGAAGCAGCTGGCGCAGTCGCCGGGGACGAACATGGCGCTCAACGGCCTGGTCAACACGACCCAGACGCTGAACCCGATGCTGCGGTACCTGGCGCCGTTCCAGACCGTGTGCGATTACTGGAACTACTGGTGGACCTATCTGGGCGAGCACATCTCAGAGCAGACCCAGTACGGACTGGCCCAGCGCGTGCTGCTCAACTTCGGTGATACCACGCAGCCCAACAACGTCGGTCAGCAGGGGGCGGTGGAGCCGGCCAACGGCCAGAACGGCGGGCCTGAGTTCCTCCACGCGCCCAATTACGGCGCCGCGATCGACAACCAGGGCAACGCCGACTGTGAGACCGGGCAGCGCGGCTTCCCGAAGAAGCTCAACTACTTCGACCCCAAGGGCCGCAACCTCGACACCGATGCGCATACCCCGGGGGATCAGGGGCCGACCTTCGCCGGGCGGACCAAGGTACCGGCGGGCGAGACGTTCACCCGCAACCCGGCCACCGGACCGCAACTGACCTACAACCCAGCTAACCCGTGAGTCTCGACGAACTCAGCTTCCGCCTGGGCGGCGATCTGGAGGTCAAGCGCCTCGGCTTCGGCGCGATGCGGATCACCGGCGAGGGGATCTGGGGCGAGCCGCAATCGCTCGAGCGGGCGAGGGCCCTGCTGCGCAATGTCGTCGAGGCCGGCGTGAACCTGATCGACACCGCCGACTCCTACGGCCCTGAGGTGTCCGAGCGGCTCATCGCCGACGCGCTCCACCCCTACCCGGAGGAGCTCGTGATAGCGACCAAGGGCGGCTTCGAGCGGCCGGGCCCCGGTCGGTGGGTGCCGAACTGCCGGCCCGACCGGCTGCGCCGCTGCTGCGAGGACTCGCTGCGCCGGCTCAAACTCGAGCGGATCGACCTGTATCAGCTCCACACCGTCGACCCCAAGGTGCCGATCGAGGACTCGATCGCAGCCCTGGCCGAGCTCCAGCAAGAGGAGAAGATCCGGCATGTCGGAGTCTCGAACGTGTCGGTCGAGGAGCTCGAGCGGGCGCGTTCGATCGTCGAGGTGGTGTCGGTGCAGAACCGCTACAACGTCGCCGATCGCTCCTCCGAAGACGTGCTCGAGGTGTGCGAGCGCGACGGGCTCGGATTCCTTCCCTGGGCGCCGCTGTCCGGCGGAGTCCCGGCTCAGAAGGCGCTGGCCTGGCTGCTCCATCGCTCGCCCGTCGTACTGCCGATCCCCGGCACGAGCTCGCTCGAGCACTTCAACGAGAACCTGGCCGCGGCCGAGCTCGAGCTGAGCGACTCCGAGCTCAACCAGCTCGATCAGCTCGGCGGCTAAGGGCCTAAGCGCCGACCGCCGCCAGCGTCGCCCGGCGCGGCTCGCCGAGCGAAGCGCGGCACTCCTCGGCCGGCGCCGGACGGCCGATGTGGAAGCCCTGGGCGTAGTCGCACCCGAGCTGACGGAGGCTCACGCGGATGCTCTCGGTCTCGACGCCCTCGGCGGTCACGCGCAGGCCGAGGTTCCGGGCCAGCTCGATGATCGAGCGCACGAGCACGGCATCGTTGCGGTTGACCTCCATCCGCGTGACGAACGACTTGTCGATCTTGATCTCGTCGATCGGGAGCTGCTGCAGCTGTGACAGCGATGAGAACCCGGTGCCGAAATCGTCGATGGCGATCTTCACGCCCATGGCGCGGATCTCATCCAGCGCGCTGCGGGCACGTCGCATGTCGGCCACGATCCGGCTCTCGGTGATCTCGAGCTGAAGCGTCGACGGGGGTAGGTGAAAGCGACCGAGCAGCGATCGGATCATCTGCGGGAGGCCGTCGTCGAGCAGGCTCCGCGTGGACACGTTCACCGACACCGAGACGGTCAGTCCCTCGCCGTGCCAGACCTCGCACTGATACAGGGCCGCCTCGAGCACGCGTTCGGTCAGCGGCTTGATCACCCCGGTCTGCTCGGCCAGGGGGATGAAGCCGTCCGGCCCGATGTAGCCGAGCTGCGGATGGTTCCAGCGCACGAGAGCCTCGACGGCGGTGATCGCGCCGCCGTGCAGAGGCGCCTTGGGCTGGTAGTGCACGACCAGCTCTCCCCGCTCGATCCCGCGTCGCAGCTGCGCGGCCAGGGCGAGACGGTCGATGCTGTACTCGTCGTGCTCCTCGGCGTAGGCGCAGAAGCCGGCGTCGGAATCCTTGGCGCAGTACAGCGCCACATCGGCATGACGGAGCAGCTCGCGCACCGACCGGCCGTGCTGCGGGAACACGGCGATGCCGATACTGGCCGCAGTGTGCAGGAGCAGCGACTCGACCTCCATCGGGCGGTCGAGCGCGGCCAGCAACCGCGAGGCCGCGTCCTCGGCCTGCTCGATGCCTCCACCTACCACGACGGCGAACTCGTCCCCACCCAGGCGCGCCAGCGTCTCGCTCTCGGTGAGTACGCCGCGCAGGCGGCGGGCGATCTCGGTCAGCACATCGTCGCCGAACTCGTGACCGAGCGTGTCGTTGATGGCCTTGAAGTCATCGACGTCGAGGAGCATCACCGCCACGGCGCCGTGCTCGTACTCGGCCACCTCGAGCGCCTTGCGCAGGCGCTCGGACAGGGCGGCTCGGTTGGGCAGGTCGGTGAGCGAGTCGTGAGAGGCGCGGTGGGAGTTGATGGCGGCCTGACGCCCGCCGAAATAGATGGCCAGCATGGGCAGAAAGCACACGGGCACGAGCGCCGTGCTTGCCTGGGCCGAGGTCAGGACCGCGGGGGCGAAGGCGAGCAGGCATCCGGCCGTCCAGGTCTGGAAGGCGAGGTCGTCGCGGATGTAGCGTGAGACCGGCAGGTCGGAGAGGAAGGCCGCGGCGGTGCAGGCGAGCGCGTGATTGGCCAGGAAGAACACCGCCCCTCCGGCCAGGACCGCGGGGAGCTCACCACCGGTGACATGCCGGAGTGGAAGATCCCCGGCCAGCTTCACCACCGCGGCCGCGGCCATCATGGCCAGCGCGTACTGCGAGGCGTTGAAGAGCGCCTTGACCGGGGCCACCCGCTCCACGGTCTGGGCGATGAGCACGCTGGCCACGTAGACGACGGTGGCCGGCGCCACGCCGAAGCGAAGCAGGATGGCGAACGCAAACGCGGTCGAGATCGTCACCTTGGCCAGGCCATGACGCCGGGGCACGGGGATCGGCAGCAGCTCGCCCACGATCACGAGCACGGTCAGCAGCCAGAACAGGGGCGGCGCGTCGACACGCCAGTCCGCCTTCAGGCCGACCACGACCAGCGCGCCGGCCGCCACGGTTGCGGTCAGCCCGACGTAGCGGAGGAAGGCGGTCGGAAGCGCTGTCGTCGGCCTCGTCATCTCGCCGCCGGCCCGGGGACGGCTCAGCCGATGCGGTGGCCGATGTTCAAGCCACCGGATCCAGACGGCGAAGTGTGCGAGCCGTGTGAACCCTGGACGACGCGCGTTCCGCTGCTCGGAGCGGACGCGTGCGAGGTGCTAGATGCCTGGGCGGCCGTGGCCGGAACCAGCATCGCCGCGCCGACGCTGCCGAGCAGCACGGCGCGCTTAATCCGTTCGCACGCGATCTCGCGCATCAATCCTCACCTCAGAACTTTCCGCCCCGACCTCGGGCTCGCCTCCACTAAAGCCTTCCGCTCACATATCGGCAAATGGCGGAGTCTGACGATCGGACATTCGTCCAATTTGCGGGTTTCCCTTCAGCCGGCGAGAACCTGGGCGAGGCGCCGGTCGAGCGCTTCGGCCAGCTGCTCACGCACCGGACCCTGCTCGAATCGCTCGACCAGGGCGGCCAGGAAGCCCTCGATGACCAGCTGCTTGGCCACGTCCTCCCCGAGACCGTGCGAGCGCAGGTAGAAGAGCTGCTCGGGATCGACCTGGGCCACGGCCGCGGCATGCGTGCAACGGACGTCGTTGGCCTGAATCTCCAGGCCCGGTATGGCATCGGCGTGCGCGCGCTTGGAGATCAGCAGGTTGCGAGATTCCTGAAAGGCGTCGGTCTTCTGGGCCCCGGGGTCGACGATGATGTTGCCCTTCCACACCGCGGTCGAGCGGCCCTGGAGAACCCCACGGAACGCGAGGTCGGACGTCGTATTCGGCGCCGCGTGCTCCTGGGTGGTGTCGAAGTCGATGTGCTGGCGGCCGTGGGTGGCGTACGCGCCGGTGACCCGCGCCTCGGCACCGGGTCCCCCCAGACGCGTCTCCATCCGCACGTGACCGCGCGCCGAGCCGAACCCGAGCGCGACCCAGTCGAGCGCGGCATCCCGGCCGACCTCGGCCCGGTGGGTGCCGAACACCCAGCTCCGCTCGGACAGGTCCTGTCCGGCGATGAAGCGCAACCGCGCGTTGTCGGCCACGACCAGCTCGATCACCGTGTTGAAGACGCCGTCGAGATCCGGGTCGGCCGACAGCGACTGCTCCCACACCTCGGCCTGAGCGCCCTCGTCGACCACGACGAGGATCCGGCGGTTGAGCTCGGTCCCGGCCGCGGACTGGATCGCTGTGAGGAGGATCGGGCGCTCGAGGGCCACGCCGCGGGGCACGTAGACGAGGGCGCCGCCCTGAAACCCGGCGTCGTTGCGGGCCACGAACACGTCATCGCCCGGGACGACCGTGCCCAGGTGGCGCTCGACCAGCTCGGCCGGAGCCTCGTCGAGCGAGCTGACGATCACCCCGTCCGGGAGCTCTCCGCTCAGCGCTGGCCGCGCGGCATCGAGTTGCGAGAGCTCCACGGCGTGCGCAGGCGCAAACAACGGGGGCCGCTCCGCGGCCCCATTAATCCCGTTCGCGGGCGCCGGCGCATACGAGCTCAGATCGAGCCCGCTGATGTCGGTGAACTCCCAGCCCGGGTGCCCCTTGAACTGCGGCAGGTCGAGCGTCTGCAGACGGCGGGCGGCTTCCTCGCGCCGTTCGGCCAGCGCCGAGCTAGCCAATCGAGCCCTCCATCTGGAGCTCGATCAGGCGGTTCATCTCGACCGCGTACTCCATCGGGAGCTCCTTGGTGATCGGCTCGATGAACCCGTTGACGATCAGCTTCGACGCCTCTTCCTCGGGAATGCCGTGCGACATCAGGTAGAAGAGCTGGTCCTCGCCCACCTTCGAGACCGTGGCCTCGTGGCCGACGTTGACGTCGTCCTCGCTGATCCGGATCGTCGGGTAGGTGTCCGACCGTGACTCCTCGTCGAGCAGCAGGGCGTCGCAGACCACCTTCGAGCGGGCGCCGTGGGCGCCCTTGGCGATCTCCAGCAGCCCGCGGTAGGAGCCGCGGCCGCCGTCCTTGGAGATCGACTTGGCGAAGATGTTCGACGTTGTGTTGGGCGCGGCATGAATGATCTTGCCGCCCGCGTCCTGGTGCTGGCCCGCCCCGGCGAAGGCGATCGAGAGTATTTCCCCATGGGCACGCTCGCCCATCAGGTAGACGCTCGGGTACTTCATGGTCAGCTTCGAGCCCAGGTTGCAGTCGACCCACTCGACGGTCGCGTCCGCCTCGGCCACGGCGCGCTTGGTGACCAGGTTGAACACGTTGGTCGACCAGTTCTGCACCGTGGTGTAGCGGATCCGCGCCCCGGGCTTGGCGATCAGCTCTACCACGGCGGAGTGGAGGCTGGAGCTGCTGTAGGTCGGCGCGGTGCACCCCTCGACGTAGTGCACGTACGCACCCTCGTCGGCGATGATCAGCGTGCGCTCGAACTGGCCCATCGACTCCGTGTTGATGCGGAAGTAGGCCTGGAGGGGCATCTCGACGTGTACTCCGGGCGGCACGTAGACGAACGACCCGCCTGACCAGACCGCGGAGTTCAAAGCCGCGAGCTTGTTGTCGTTGGGCGGGATCACGGTGGCGAAGTACTCGCGCACCAGGTCCTCGTGCTCACGGAGGCCCGAGTCCATGTCCTTGAAGATCACGCCCTGCTTCTCCAGGTCCTCGCGGACCTGGTGATAGACGACCTCGGACTCGTACTGAGCGCCCACGCCGGAGAGGAACTTGCGCTCGGCCTCGGGGATCCCGAGCCGGTCGAACGTGTTCTTGACGTCCTCGGGCACGTCCTCCCAGGAGCGCTCGGCCCGCTCGGACGCGCGCACGAAGTAATGGATGTCGTCGTAGTCGACCTGCTGGAGGAACGGCGAACCCCAGGTCGGCTGCGGCCGGGAAACGAAGTGCTCGAGCGCCTTGAGCCGGAACTCCCGCATCCACTGCGGCTCTGACTTGAACTCGGAGATCTTCTCCACGATCTCCCGGTTGATCCCCTTCGGGGCCTTGTACAGGTAGTTCTCGGCGTCGTGGAAGCCGTAACGCTCCGTGTAGTCGGCGTTGATGCCGCGGAGCTGCTCGTTCTCGGTCAGGGCCACTATTCCACCTCCAGCTTGATCTTCTCGTCCTCGATGATCACCGGAAACGTGTCCACCGGGGTGTATGCGGGCAAAGTCAGCGGCTGACCGGTCTTCAAGTCGAACAGCGAGCCGTGGCGGGGACACTCGATCGTGCACTCGGCCGCGTCGAACTCCCCCTCGGCCAGCGGTCCGTCGTCATGCGAGCAGCGGTCCTCGATCGCGTACAGAGTGCCGCCGCAGTTGAAGACGCCGATCTCGAGGTCTGCGACCTCGACCAGGCGCATCTGGCCTGGCTGAAGCTCCTCCAAGGGGCAGACATCGATTATTTCGGGCACGTGATCGGAAGTCCTAGCGAATTGATCGGATTTCGCCAGGGAGTTTAGCGGTCAGGCCGCTTCGGGCTCCCAGCCCGCCGCGTGACCGAGCGAGGCGCTCTTGAGCACCTTGAGCGACAGGAGGGCGCACTTCATCCGCGTGGCCGAGATGTCGATCCCGAGCAGGTCGAGGACGAACGAGCGGTCGAGGCTGATCAGCTCCTCGGGCGTCATCCCCTTGACCTCGTCCGAGACCATCGAGGCCGCCGCCTGGCTGATCGCACACCCGTGGCCGGAGAAGCGCACATCGCCGATCCGCCCATCTTCCCCGAGGGCCAGCCGCACCGTGAGCTCGTCCCCGCACAGCGGGTTCAGATCATGGAACTCCATGTCGGCGCCCTCGAGCTCGGGCGCCGGCGGGCTCCAGTTGTGCGGATGCTTGTAGTGGTCGAGAATGTTCTCGCGATACAGGTCGTCCATCCTGCGATTTAGCGTAGCGGGGGGTGGACAGCGGCCGGGCCTGACAACATCCACCTGCCTATGACGCCATGGGATGCCGAAGTGGCTCGCGCGGTCGAGCAGTCAGCCTTCGATCCTCAGACCGAGCCGCCGCCCCCTGAGGCGCCGCCGCGGTGGTGGGGAAACCACCTCGGTGAGCTGCGCTGGCAGCTCGAGCTGACCCGGCTGCTGGTCGACCCGGTGTTCCACGGCGTCGGGGTCGCTCACGGTGACGGGGCGCCGGTGATCACCATCCCCGGCTTCCTGGCCGGCGATGCGTCGCTTTCGGTCATGCGCGCCTGGCTGGCCCGGCTCGGCTACGACCCGCATCCAGCCGGCATCCTCGCCAACGTCGGCTGCTCCAATCGCGCCGTCGGCGACCTCGAGCGGCGACTGGTCCGGATCGCCGAGCGGTCGGGACGTCGAGTGGCCCTGGTCGGCCACAGCCGCGGCGCCCATTTCGCCAAGGCGCTGGCCAGCCGCCGGCCCGAGCTGGTGTCGTCGGTCGTCTCGGTGGGTGCGGGGCTCGACACGCCGTTCGACATCAGCGCGCCCACCCAGGCCGCGGTGGCGCTGGTCCGGACGGTGCACGCCCATACGAGTGACCGGATCGCGCGCCACGGGTGCTTCACGGCCACGTGCTGCTGCGAGTTCACGCGGGACTACAGCGCCGACTTCCCGGCCGAGGTGCCGATCACATCGATCTACTCCAAGGGCGACGGCGTGGTGCGCTGGCGCGCCTGCGTGGTCCCGTACGCCCGCTGCGTCGAGGTGAGCGGCAGTCACGTCGGACTGGCCTTCAACCGCAAGGTGTATCGCGTGCTGGCCGAGACGCTGGCCCGGGAGACCCGCGGGAGACCCGGGAGACCCGCGAGACCCGCGAGACCCGCGAGACCCGCGCCTAGGAGGCGCTCGCACCCGCGGCAGCACCGCGGCCATCGGCGATTCCGTCCGCCCCCGGCATCGCCTCCGGCCACCGGGGCTCCCGGGACCCGGCCTGCTCGATCATCTCGCGCGCGATGACCAGAACCTGGATCTCGTTTGCTCCCTCGTAGATCTGGAGCACCTTGGCGTCGCGCATCATCCGCTCAGCCGGGAAGTCCTTGAGGTAGCCGTTGCCGCCCAGGACCTGCACCGCCTCGGTGGTGGCGCGCATGGCCACGTTCGAGGCGAACAGCTTCGCGGCGGCCGCCAGCTTGGTCATCCGTCCGTCGCCCTCATCGACAAAGGTGCTCGCCTGATAAGTGAGCGCCCGCGCGGCGGCGATCTCCACCTCGAGCTCGGCCAGCTTGAACTCGATGCTCTGGTGCTGGATCAGCGGCTGTCCGAACGAGTGGCGGCGCAGCGCGTAATCGAGGGCGAGGTCCACGGCGCCCTGGGCGACGCCGACCGCCTGCGCGGCCACGGTGGGACGGGAATGGTCGAACGTGGTCATGGCGATCCTGAAGCCGTCGCCCTCCTGACCGAGGAGATGATCGGCCGGCACCTCGACCTCGTCAAAGCACGGCGCGCCGAGCTGCCATCCCGGCATCCCCATCGTGCGCAGCGGCTCGACCGTGAGCCCGGCCGCGTCGCCGGGCACCACGAATGCGCTGATTCCCTTCGCCCCCTCACCGCCGGTCCGCGCGAACACCACGTAAAGATCGGCCAACCCCGCGTTGCCGATGAACCGCTTGCGGCCGTTGAGCACGTAGCGATCGCCGCGGCGCTCGGCGCGGAGCTGGAGTGCCGCCGGGTCCGAGCCCACGTCGGGCTCGGTGAGCGCGTAGGAGCCCAGCTTCTCCCCCGAGGCGAGGCCGGGCAGGAAGCGGCGCTTCTGCTCCTCGCTGCCCGCGAGCACGATCGGCAGCGCGGTCAGCTTCACGTACGCGGCCATCAACGAGGCGGTGGCCGAGACCTTGGCCAGCTCCTCGATGTAGGCGCCGAAGCTGACGCTGTCGGCGTCCCGGCCGCCGTAGCGCTCTGGTATGGCCAGTCCCAGCAGGCCTTCGCGCCCGAGCGCCCGGTGTACCCCGAACGGGTAATCGCACGTCTCGTCCACCTCCCGCATCGCCGGGCGCACCGTGCCCAGCGCGAATTCGCGGATCTGCTCGCGCAGCTCACGCTGCTCGTCGGTCAGCCGCCACATCTGGCTCTCCCTCCTGCGCTCCGGACTCGATCAGGGCTGCGCGTCCCCGCCGCACCAGGCTGGCCCCCGTCCGCAGGGCACCGACCGGCAGCCCGAGCGCTCGGGTGAGCGGTTCGGCGCGCGCGGCGAGGCCGGAGTTGGCCACGCCGGCCGGGATCGGTTCCCGCGTCCGCAGCCACCGCAACGCCGTGTCCAGCGACTCCTCTGGCCGCTCGAGTGCGAACGCGTGCCCGGCGCCGGGGACGACCACCAGCTCGCTGTCCGGAATCAGGTCAGCGAGCATTTGCGCGTTGGCCAGCGGCGACATGACGTCGCGCTCACCGTGCAGGACGAGCGTCGGGGCCTGGATGCGGTCAAGCCGGGAGACCGTGTCGTGGTACACGGTCGCCCACCAGTGCGCGGCGAGTCCCAGGGGCGACGAGCGGTGGCGGCTGAAGTAGGAGAGCAGCTCGACCACGCGCTCGGGCTGCTCGCGGCGAAAGGCATCGCTGAACAGCAGCGCCCCGAGCCACGGCCGTCCGGGGCGGCGCACCGCGCCCACCGTCTCTCCGAGCAGGGTGGCCAGCTCTCCGAGCGTCGGCCGGACGGCGCGGGGGCCGCCCGGAGTGGTGGCGGCCAGGATCAGCCCGCGGACGCGCTCGGGAAAGCGGATCGCCAGCTCCTGGGCGATCATGCCGCCCATCGACGCTCCGAGCACGTGCGCGCTGTCCAGGGCCAGCGCGTCGAGCAGGCGAACCGCGTCGCCGGCCAGCTGAGGGATCGACAGCGGCCACGCCGTGCTACCCGAGCGGCCGGCAGCCCGGTTGTCGTAGCGGATGCACTCGAAGTGCCGCTCGTACAGGGGCAGCAGCGGCTCGAACACGGCCCCGCTGAGAGCAAAGCCGGTGATCATCAGCAGCGGCTCGCCGCGGCCGCGACGCTCGTACCACAGACGCGGTCGCTTGAGCGCGTACGGCACGCCGCGCGCTCACCCGTTCATTTGACGATCGAGGTGATGTCGGGGTGGGTGGCCAGCAGCGTCTGAGTGAACGCGTAATTGAACGCGAAGACGCCGAGGAAAGAGATCACCACCGCCGAGTTGACCGCCTGGCCGACCCCCTCGGCACCGCCCGAGACGGTCATCCCCTTGTAACAGCAGACGATGGCGATGATGGCCCCGAAGCAGGTGCACTTGACCACCGACCCCCACAGGTCGGTCGTCTCGGCGTTGTTGAAGAACGTGGCCCAGAACGGCCCCACCGGTGCGTGATTGACGATCGTGGCCAGGATCCCTCCGAAGATGCCGAACATCAGCGACGCGATATCGAACAGCCCGGTGACGAGCATCAAAGCCAGGAACCTGGGCACGACCAGGTTCTTGACCGGGTCGACGCCGAGCACCTGCAGCGCGTCAAGCTCCTGACGGATCTTGCGCGCCCCGAGGTCGGCGGTGATCGCCGTCCCCGCGACCCCGGCCACCACGACGGCGGTGATGAAGGGCTCGTTCTCCCGGATCGCCGCCAGCACGAAGAACCCGCCCAGACGGTCGAGCGCCCCGAACAGGTTGAGGAAGTTCGCCGCCTGCAACCCGGGCGCCTCGTAGTTGAAGGCCAGCGTCGAGACCAGCAACGGAACCCAGCACAGCTTCAGCGCGAACATGAACTGGGAGGCGAACTCGCCGCCATACGGGTACGGCGGCCGGACCGCCGAGACCAGCGTCTTGCCGGTCAGGATCATCATGTTCCCGACCGACTCGAGCATCACCTTGACCCGCGGGTACGCCGAATCGGCGACGGATCGGATCACCTCCGCCACGTCCTTCCGGTCTGGCTCAGTGTCGCGCTGCGATTCGTCATCTATGACTCCCTTGGCGGCACGATCCGGTCGATCACGTGCCTTCGCGAGCGAGGTAACACGTCGTGGGCGTGCACCATCACCCGCCCGTCCGTCTCCTCGAGCTCAACGCTAGGGGAGGCGGTAACCCTCCGCATCGTCACCCGCCGACAGTCGCGGACCCGGCTCAACTGTGTGACCTCCACAAAACGGTGGCGTCGTGAACAGAAGTTTGGGGTATCGTCGCCTCAGGGAGGAGTGCCCCTTGGCCACGAGCCAGTTGGAAGACGCCACCGCTACGTTGGTAAGCGACATCGAGGACCGGCTCGACGAGCTAGCGGACGCCGCGGTGCGGATGTACAGCGAGGAGATCCCGGGCTACACCGCGCTGTCCGACCCCTCGTTCTACGCGGACGTCCGCGCGCACACGCTCGAGCACTACCAGGCCATCGTGCTGAGCTTCGCCGAGCGGCGCCTGCTGACGGCCGAGGACATTCTGTTCAGCCGCCGGCCCGGACGGCGCCGCGTGGGCGTGGTGTCGCTGGCCGACTATCTGCACGCGTTCCGGATCGGGCAGCTGATCATGTGGCAGGCGGTCCAAGATCTGGCCGTCGACGACGTCACCCGTGAAGCCGCGCTCGGATTCGTCAACCACATGATCCAGGCCATAAATGTGGCCAGCACGGTCGCCGCCGAGGTGTACCTCGAGACCGAGCGTCTGCTCCACGCCGAGGGCGAGCGCGTCCGCCGCGATCTGCTCGAGGAGCTGCTGGCCGGTCGGCCACCCGCGCCCGGCCCTCGCCTCAACGCCGCGCGCGCGGCCGGTCTCGAGCCCGAGCGCCCCTGCCTGGTCATCGCCGCGAGCGCCCACGGAGACCCTGAGGCTCCGCGCGTGGCCGCGTCGGCCATCGTGCGAGCCGCGCGGATGCCGGTCCAGCCGCTCACGGTGGTGCGCCAGGAAGAGGTGGTGGTCGTGGTGCCGGCGGTCGGCATCGGGTCGCTCGAGTCGCTCGCGCAGCGTCTGGAGTGCTCTCAGCGCAAGCTGGTGGAGCGCGGCGTCCCGATCGCCATCGGGGTGAGCACGGTCCAGGACAGCCTGACCGGCGTGCCCGACGCCTACCGCGAGGCGTGCCTGGTACGGGAGCGGATCGGCCCCGAGGGTGGCGTGGTGGCGCTCCCGACGATGAGCCCGTTCCAGTATCTGACCGAGGCCGGCGACGCCACCGCCCGGCGGCTGATCAAGCCGGCGATCCGCGAGTTCATCGAGCGGGACGTACGCGAGCACGGCGGCGTACTCACCGAGACGCTGCGCGAGTACGTGAGCACCGGCTTGAACGCCACGCTGGCCGCCAAGCGCCTGCACGTGCACGTCAACACGGCGCGCTACCGGCTGGCCAAGATCGAGGAGGAAACCGGCTCCAACCTCCGCCGCGTGGACAACGTGATCAGCCTGCTGGTGGCGGTTGAGCTGGTGACCCGGCCGCCGCGCTAGGGATCTCTCGGACCTAGAGCGTCTCGTGGATGTAACTGCCGGGCGCGGGGCCGAGGATCGGCAGCTCACCCCCGCCCGGTTCCCGAGGCGCCTCCCGCGATCCGCCTGAACGCTGCGCGAGCCAGTCGGTCCAGTCGGTCCACCAGCTCCCGTCGTTCTCGGTCGCCTCCTCCAGCCACTCGTCGGGGTCCTCGGGATTGTCTTCGGCGGTCTGCCACCGGGCCTTTGAGTTCTGCGTCGGGTTGACGAGGGCCACGATGTGTCCGCTGGTCGAGAGGACGAACCGCGGCTCGGCTCCCAGCAGCTGAGCGCTTCGGTAGACCGCGCGCCACGGGGAGATGTGGTCCGAGCTCCCGGCCACCACGTAGGCGTCGAGGGTCACCTCTGAGAGGTCGATCGGCGTCCCGAGCACATGCAGGCCTCCGGGCCGGCCGAGGGCGTTGTCCATCCCCAGCCGTATGAAGTCGCGGTGCAGCGCGGCCGGCATGTTCGTCTGGTCGGCGTTCCAGTAGAGGACGTCGAAGGCCGGTGGCGGCTTGCCCAGGTAGTAGTTGTTGATCACGTAGCCCCAGATCATGTCGTTCGGGCGCATCCACGCGAACATGCCGGCGAGCGAGCGGCCGTCCAGATATCCCTTGCGAGCCGACTCGGCCTTGGCTGCCGCCGCGGTGGCCTGATCGAGGAACGCCCCGGCGGTGGTGGCAGAGCTCCAGTCGAGCACCGCGACCAGCAGCGTGAGGCTGGCCAGGCGATCCTGCTCACCGTTGGCGGCCAGGTAGCCGGCGACCGCCGCGGCGACGTTCCCTCCCGCGCACGGCCCGACCAGGTGGGTGCGGTCGCTACCGGTCACCCGTTCGATCGCCTCCAGGGCCTCGAGCACCGAGCTGCAGTACGTGTCGAACCCCCACTCGCGGTGACGTTCGTCCGGGTTTCGCCACGAGATCGCGAATGTCTGCTGGCCCTGGCGAACCGCGTGCTCGAGCATGCTCCGTCCCGGAGCCAGGTCGGTGATGTAGTACTTGTTGATCATCTGGGGCGCCAGCAGCAGCGGCGCGTCGTGTACCTCCTCGGTCTGCGGGTCGTACTCGATCAACTCGAACACCTCGGTCCGCAGGATCACGCTGCCCGGCGTCACCGCCAGGTCGCGGCCGACGCGGAACTTGCTCTCGTCGACCGAGGACGGGAGCTGCGGTCTCGTGCGCATGTCCTGCGCGAACCGCCGCGCCCCGGCCACCAGGTTGCGTCCGCGGCTCTTGGTTGTGGCCTTCAGTACGGAGGGGTTCGTGACCGGGAAGTTGCTGGGGGCGAGTGCGTCGAGCACGTTGGTCGCGGCCAGGCGGACCCGGCGCTCAGAGCGCCAGTCGAGCGTCGCACCGGAGATCGTCCCGTCGACCGCTTCGCCCAATGCCAGGTAGGCCTGACACAACCGGTGGAAGGCCGGATTCTCGCTCCAGAGCGGATCCTTGAACCGCCGGTCGCCTTTGTCCGGTTTCAGCGATGAGCGACCCAGCAGCACACTGGCGAGCTCGGATCCGAGCCCGACGCCGTGCTTGAGCGGGACCTGCGGGCGCACCGCGAGCTTGGCCGCCAGCTTCGCCCCCGCCAGCCCGGGAAAGAACTTGGGGCCGCGGCCGTCGAGCGCGTCCGTGACCAGGGCCTCGAGCTTCGAGGGCTGCTCTGTGGTGGCCATATCGTCTCCTCGCTCGGGTTGCCTGTTACCGAGGCTATCCCCGCCCGCGCGAACTCAATTGGCAGCCGCGGCCGAAAAGTCCGAGAGGCGATTGGCGGGTGCGCACAAGCGACCTCAAGGCCGCCGGATCTACGATCCCGGCTCATGGCCGAGCAAACCTTCCCTGCGGCTCGCTACGAGGTGGGCCGCGAGAAGATCCGCGAGTTCGTGGCGGCCGTGAACGAGCGCCGTGCGATCTACCGGTTTCGCGACGCGAGCCGCCAGGCCGGGTACCGCGACCTCGTCGCACCGCCGATGTTCGCCGTCGTCTACTCCACCGAACCCGTTCTGGCCGCGGTCCAGCATCCGGATCTGGGCGTCGACATGCGCCGGGTCGTGCACGCCGGGACAACGGTTCGAGTGGGACGAGCCGGTGTGCGCCGGCGATGTCATCACGACCGAGGTGGAGCTGACCGACGTAGGCGAGCGGGGCAAGAACAAGGTCTTGACCTTCGCGTCGATATCGCGCAACCAGGACGGCCGGGAGACCGCCCGTGGTCGGTGGACGATCCTGGTCAAGGGAGGCTGAGTGGACCAGGGCGACCCGATCCCCGAGCTGCGCGTGATACCCGACTCCACGACTCCGGCTCGTTATGCCGGGGTGTCAGGCGACTTCAACCCGATTCATCTTGACCCTCGGTATGCGGGCGAGGTAGCCGGGCTGCCCGGAGTGATTCTGCACGGCATGTATGGCATGTGCCTGCTGGCCCAGTCCAACCTCGAGGCGGCGTCCGGGGACCCACGCGCGCTCAAGGCGCTGGAGGTCGAGTTCACCGACATGGCCTATCCCGAACGCGAGCTGGTCGTACGGGGTACCGTCGCCGACGTCTCCGGCGCTCGACTCGAGGTTGACTGCACGGTCGAGCAGGAAGGGCGCGAGGTCCTCACCGGGCGGGCGGAGCTGGAGCTCCCGCTCGAGCTCGGCGGGCCGGGTGCTCCCGGGACCCGTCACTCTGCCGCGTCGCAAGCATAAAGTCGCGCGCTCCCGCGGAAACGCGCTCGGCCACAATTGCCGGCATGCCGCCTGACCTCCTGCGTTCGCTGCTCCGAGCGCGCTCGTCCTCGCTCGCCGACGTCGAGCAGGAACCGCCGGAGAGAGTGCTCGTTCGCAGCGACCTGACCGGGACGATGCAGCTGTACGAGCTCATGGACTCGGAGCTCGTACAGGTCACCGCCCTCCCGGAGCCGATTGGCACCGCCCATTACCGGCCCGGCGCCCGCCAGGCCATCGTGGCCGTCGACGCGGGCGGCAACGAGCGCCACCAGCTCTACCTGCTCGAGCTTGATGCAGGCGCGCCGGCGTCCGTGCTCGACGACCTCCGCCCCATCACGGCCCAGCCGGAGGCAGTCCATGAGTTCGCCGGGGTGTCACGCGACGGCCGGCTGCTTGCCTACGTGTCGAACCGGGGCAACGGCGTCGACTTCGATCTGTGGCTGTGCGACCTGACCACGAACGAGCACCGGCTGCTTCTGGCCGCGGGGGCGTGGCTCCAGCCCGGATCGGGCTTCTCACCGGACGGCCGGCTCGTCTCCGTACTCGCCCCCGGCGAGCGTCCGCTCGACAACGACCTCCTGCTCGTCGAGGTGAGTACCGGACGGCCGCAGACGGTGCTGGCGCATCCGGGAGAGCCGGCGGTCGTCGGCGCCCCGGTCTGGGTCAGCCCGACGATCCTCTACGCGGCCGGCAACGCGGGCCGCGACTTCTCGGCCATCATCCGCCACGACCTCCAAGCGGCCGGGAACGATCTGCTGCTGCCCGGGACCGGCGAGCGGTTCGACGCCGAGGTCTCGGGCAACGAGCACGCGCTGGTGGTGATCGAGAACCGGGAGGGTGCGAGCGCTATCGAGCTTCGCGACTCGGTTACCGGGGAGTCCGGGCTCGGAACCGTCAACCTCGGGGAGCCTGGCGTCGTCTCTTCGTATGCCATACCGCCGCCGCAGCTGTCCTGCGACGGCCGGCGCCTGTATTACACGCTTTCTACCCCGCGCCTCCCCGGCGACGTGTTCGTCCACGACGCCGACACCGACACCGACACCCGGCTGACCCACAGCCCGGCCGAGCTCGAACCGAGTGAGCTCGTGGCCCCGAGCGCTCACACCATCCCGAGCTTCGACGGCACCCAGATCCCGCTGTTCGTGTTCGAGCCCCGGGCCGCGCCCGGGGCGACGCCGCCGGTAGTGGTGATGATCCACGGCGGCCCCGAGGCTCAGGCCATGCTGACCTTCAACCCGATCGTCCAGGCCCTCGCGCTGTCCGGCTACGGCGTGGTGGTTCCGAACGTGCGCGGGTCGACGGGCTACGGCAAGCGGTACGCCGCCTTGGATGACACCACCAAGCGGCTCGACTCGGTCGAGGACCTGCGAGCCATCCATCAGGCGCTCGGGCGGTTCGGCTTTGACCCGGCGAAAGCGGCCCTGTGGGGCGGCTCCTACGGCGGCTACATGGTGCTGGCCGGCCTCGCCCTGCAACCCGAGCTGTGGGCGGCCGGCGTCGACATCGTCGGCGTCTCGAACCTGGTCACGTTCCTCCAGAACACGTCGGATTACCGGCGGGCCCACCGGGAGCGGGAGTACGGATCACTGACCCGTGACCGGGAATTCCTCGAGGCCGCGTCGCCACTCACCCACGTTGGGCAGATCAGGGCACCTCTGTTCGTCATCCATGGGCGCAACGACCCTCGGGTCCCGGTCACCGAAGCCGAGCAGCTGGTGGACAACCTGACCCGGCGCGGGATCCGCACCACGCTGTGTATCTACGAGGACGAGGGCCACGGCCTGGCCCGGCTGGAGAACCGCCTCGACGCCTACCCGCGGGCGGTGGCGTTCCTGGACGAAGTGCTCAGTCCAGGCGCATGACGCGCCGGACCTCGTGCAGCCCCTCGACCAGCCGGTCCACATCGGAGAGGGAGTTGTGGACGGCGAACGAGGCCCGGGTGGTCGCGCCGACGCCGAGCTTTCGCATCAGCGGCTGGGCGCAGTGGTGCCCCGCGCGGACGCAGACGCCGGCCCGGCCCAGAATCTCGCCGACGTCGTGCGGGTGGGCGCCCTCGAGTGAGAACGAGACCAGCGCCCCGCGCTCCGAGGCCGCGGTCGGTCCGTGGATGCTCAGCCCCGGCAAATCCGGGGATGACAGGCGCGCCAGGACCTCGGCCACGAGCGATTCCTCGTGGGCGCGGATCCGGTCGATGCCGATCTGCTGGATCCAGTCGACGGCCGCGCCGAGGCCGATCGCCTCCGCGATCTGCGACGTCCCGGCCTCGAACTTCCAGGGCAGGTCGGTCCACGTCGATTCATTGGCCGCGACCGTACGGATCATGTGGCCGCCGCCGATGAACGGCGGCATCTCCTCGAGCAGTTCGCGACGGCCGTGCAGGACGCCGATGCCGGTCGGGCCGTAGGCCTTGTGGCCGGTCCAGGCATAGAAGTCCACGTCGAGCTCCGGAAGCCAGACCGGCATCGCCGGGACCGCCTGAGTCCCGTCCACCAGCACCACCGCGCCGGCCTCGTGGGCGCGCCGGGCCATCGAGGCCACCGGGTTGACCGTCCCCATGACGTTGGAGACGTGGACGACCGCCACCAGCTTCGGGCCGCGGGACAGCAGCTCGTCGTACGCGTCCTGATCCAGCAGTCCGTCCGAATTCACCGGCACGTAAGCGAGCTCGGCCTCCCGGTCCTGGCACAGCAGCTGCCAGGGAACGATGTTGGAGTGGTGCTCCATCTCGGTCAGCACCACGAGGTCGCCGCGGCCGACGTGCAGGCGGCCCCACGTGTAGGCGACCAGGTTGATGGCCGCGGTGGCGTTGGCCGTGAACACGGTCTCCTCGACCGTCGATCCGAGCCATGAGGCGATCCGTGCCCGTGCGCCCTCGTACAGGTCGGTGGCCTCGACGGCCAGCGGATACACCCCGCGGTGGATCGACGCCCGCGACTCCGTGTAGTAACGGGTCATCGCGTCGATGACCGGCTGCGGCGTCTGCGAGGTCGCGGCCGAGTCGAGGTAGACCAGTGAGTGGCCGTCGAACTCTCGGCGCAGGACCGGGAACTCCCGGGCGAGAGCGCTGAGGTCCGCGACCGTGCTCATCAGGCGGCCAGGCTCTCGGTGATCCAGCCGTAGCCCCGGGCCTCGAGCTGGTCGACCAGCTCGGGTCCGCCCTCGCGCACGATCCGGCCCTGGTACATGACGTGCACGTGGGTCGGCTGCACGAGATGGAGGATCCGCTGGTAGTGGGTGATGATGAGCACGCCCATGTCGGGTCCGGCCACCGCGTTGACCCCATTGGCGACCACGCGCAGGGCGTCGATGTCGAGCCCCGAGTCGGTCTCGTCCAGGATCGCCATCTCCGGGCGCTGGAGCGCCATCTGGAGGATCTCCATCCGCTTCTTCTCCCCGCCGGAGAAGCCCTCGTTCAGATAGCGAGCGGAAAACTCGCGGGGAACGTTGGTGAGCTTCATCGCCGCCTCAACGGTCTGGCGGAAGTCGCGGAGCGGAATCGGCTCCTCGCCGCGGGCCTGCCGGTGCGCGTTCAGCACTGTGCGCAGGTACTTGGTCACGGTCACCCCGGGCACGGAGACCGGATACTGAAAGGCCATGAACAGGCCCGCCCGCGCGCGCTCGTCGGGATCGGCCTCGGTGATGTCCTCGCCCTTGAAGATGATCTGCCCGTCGGTGACCTCGAGCCCCGGATGGCCCATGACGGCATTGGCCAGGGTCGACTTGCCCGACCCGTTGGGGCCCATCAACGCGTGAATCTCGCCCTGGCCGACAACCAGGTCCAGACCGCGCAGGATCTGCTTGTCGCCTGCTTGCACGTGAAGGTTTCGAATTTCCAGTTCGGCCATGTTCAGCTTTCGGTTCGGTGTCGAATCAGGCGGTCGGGACCCCGGCTCCGGCGCCCGTGAGGGCCTCCGCGGCCGTAAGGGCCGGCGCGGCCGTGAGGGCCTCCGCGCCCGTGTGCTCAACCGCGTGTTCATTGCGCCGCGAGAACGCGACCAGGTCGGCGAGCGAGGTGGTCTGAAGTGAGCGGATGATTCCGCCCTGCACGCGCGTCCACAGCAGCTTGGTGGCGCACCCACGACCCGAGTCGGGCTGGTGAGAGCAAAGCACCCGCTCGGTCTGGTCGTGAACGAAGCACTCCATCGGCGCGATCGCACCCTCGAGCGCCTGCACAACCTCGTCCATCGCGATCTCCTCGGCCGGGCGAGCCAGCCAGTATCCCCCGTGGGCTCCGCGGGCGCTCATCACGAGCCCAGCCTTGCGCAGCCGTGCCACCACCTGCTCCAGATAGGCCAGCGGCAAGCCCTCGGCGTCGGCGATCGCCTTCAGGCTGGTCGGCTGCTCCGGGGTCTGGCGGCCGAGCTCGACCATAAGCCGGACGCCGTATTCGGCCTTGGAGGAGAAGATCATCGCTCCATATCCTACCAGTGCGGTCGGTTTACCCAGGGCCGCGTGCAAAGTAGGCTCAAACCTCAATGGCTTCCCCGCTGAGACAGCCACAGTCACCGGATGGAGGGCTGGCCGGCTCGGCCGAGATCGCCGACGCCGCCGAGCTCGCCCGGGCGGCCGGGCGGCTCGGCATCGACACCGAGTTCATGTCCGAGGGCCGCTACCGGGCGGAGCTGTGCCTGATCCAGATCGCCGTCGACGACCCCTCATCCCCCACCGGGACGCGGATCATCATGATCGACGGGCTCGCCGGCGCCGACGTCGCGCCGCTGGCCGCGCTGATGGGCGATCCCGCGATCGAGATCGTCCTCCATGCCGGCCGGCAGGACGTGGCCATCCTGCGGCGGGTGTGGGGAACCGAGGTCACGAACATCTTCGACACCCAGATCGCGGCCGGGTTCGCGGGCGGGAGCGCCCAGGCCGGGTACGGCAATCTGCTCGGCGCCATCCTGGGCCGCAGGGTCGGCAAGACGGCCAGCTACACGCGCTGGGATGCCCGGCCCCTGACCTCCGAGCAGCTGAGCTACGCGGCCGAGGATGTCGCTCACCTGCTCGAGCTGGCCGACGAGCTCCAGCGACGGCTGACTGAGACCGGGCGCCTCGAGTGGGCGCGTGAGGAGTGCCGGCGGCTCGAGCAGGCCACCGACGAGCGCGACCCGGACACGGCCTGGGAGCGGCTGCCGCGCGTCAATCAGCTCGACCCCCGCTCGCGCGCGGTGGCACGCGCGCTTGCCGCCTGGCGAGAGAGGACGGCGGCTTCCGAGGACCGCCCGGTGGGATCGGTGATCGCCGACCCGCCGCTGATCGAGCTGGCCAAGCGCCACCCCTCCAGCCTCGACGCCCTCGAGCAGATTCGCGGCCTCCACGGCTCGACGATCCGCCGCCGCGGCCGGTCGATCATCGAGGCCATCGAGGCCGGGCTCAAATCGCCGCCCATCCCCCGGGACGAGCCCCGGGGACGCTCGGATCCGAGCGATGGCCCGATGATCGTCCTCGCCGAGGCGCTGCTGCGCGCGCGCGCCATGGAGGCCGGGCTGGCCTACGAGCTCATCGCCTCGCGCAACGAGCTCGAGCAGGTGGTGGCCGCCTTTCGCCGGCGGGAGGCCGAGCCTGACGTGCGCACGCTGGACGGGTGGCGCGCGGAGCTGGTCGGCGCCGACCTGCGCGATCTGCTCGAGGGGCGCCGGGCCCTGAGCGTAGGCCCGGACCGGCGGCTGCTCCTGAGCGAGGTCCCCGAGCGGGTCGTCGATTAGCCCGCGCCGGAGCCGGGCTCGAGCAGCATCGAGAGCGTCGCCCTGCGGGCGAACATCGCGCCTGAGAGGGCAAGCGTGATGTCGCGCGGTCGCTGGATCCACCCGAGCTCGATCCCCTGGAGGTCGCCCTCCGCGGTCGAGTAGGTGACGCGGAGCTTGTGGCCGGGTGAGTCGGCCGCGTTCTCGTTCCCGGTGTAGCCGTTGGCCAGCGACCAGCCCGCCTCCCGCAGGTGCTTCCGCTCGCTTTTCAGCAGCTCCAGCGAGCTCGGGTAGCGCGGGTCGGCGACCACGAGCTGGATCGCGCAATACGCGTTGGCTCCGTGATCGCACTCCTGAGCCCGAGTGACCACCGACGCGCCGTCGACCAGCGGCAGGCGCGAGACCTCGGGCACCTTCGACCCGCTCGATCCGCACCCCGCCACCACGCCCACGAGGACGGACGCGAGCGCGCAAGCGCCTAGTCTTGGGGCTCTCATGGGCGCGGTGAATGTAAGCATCGCCCGGTACGCGCTGGGTCTCGCGTCGATCGCGGTGGTCATCGGATCGCTCGCCTTGGCCGCGGTCGCGTTGAGACAGCGCCTCATGCCCGAGCACGATGGCGCGCTGGCCAGGCTGAGCGAGGCGGTGATCGGGGTCGCCCTGCTGGTGGCCATCCTCGAGCTGCTGGGCGCGGTCGGCCTGTTCCGGCTGATCCCGATCGTCTCGGCGTGCGCGGTCCTCGGCGCCGGGACCGCGGTGGCAGTTCGCACCCGCGCGCGGATCCCCGCCGTGCGCCGGATCCGGCCCCGCGTCGCCTGGCCGGCCGTGACGGTGGCCGGGCTGGCCGCGGGCGCCGTCGCGGCCGAGTGGGCGATGCCGACGCTCAGCGCCTACGACTACGGGATCCGCACCTTCGACTCGCTCTGGTACCACATGCCGTGGGCGGCGACCTTCGCCCAGACCGGCCGGATCACGTCGCTGCACGGCGACCTCGAGTTCCTGCTCGCGTTCTATCCCGCCACTTCGGAGCTGTTTCACGGCCTGGGGATCACCCTTCTCGGCCGTGACACGCTGTCGCCCGCGCTCAACCTGATCTGGCTCGGGCTCGCTCTGCTCGCCGCCTGGTGCATCGGGCGTCCGCGCAACCGGGGCGGCGCGTCGGTGGCCGGGGTGGCGATCGTGCTCGCGGCGCCGATGATGTACTTCTCCCAGCCGGGCAGCGCGGACGGGGACGTGTTCGGCGTTTTCCTCCTGCTGGCCGCGGTGGCCCTGCTCCTGCACCGGGACCGAGCCGGGGGCGGCCGCCCCGAGCTGATCCTGGCCGCCGTCGCCGCGGGCCTGGCGATCGAGGTCAAGCTGACCTTTCTGGCTCCCGTCGCGGCGCTGACGATCGGGGTGCTGACAATTGCGCCGGCCGGGGGCCGGCGCCGTGTTTCGGCCTGGTGGCTCGGGCCGCTTCTGCTTGCGGGTGGGTTCTGGTACGTCCGCAACCTGATCGCGATCGGCAACCCCCTGCCGTGGTCGAGCTTCGGCGGGCTCCTGCCCGTCCCGCATGAGCCGCTGCAGCAGAACACCACGTTCGCGGTCGCCCACTACCTCACCCACCAGAGCTTCTGGGACCACTTCTTCGTCAACGGGATGGCGTCTCAGCTCGGCCGCTGGTGGTGGCTCATCGCCGTCGCCGCGGTCCTCGGAGCGATCGCGTGCCTTCTACCCGGGGCCGGCCGCGCCCTCCGGATGGCAGCGCTGGTCGCGCTGGCCGGGATGGCGGCCTACCTGCTCACCCCGAACAGCGCCATGGGACCCGAGGGCGATCCGGTCGGCTTCGCTTTCAACCTCCGCTACGCGGCGCCCCCGCTCGCGCTCGCCTTTGCCATCGCCCCCCTGGCCCCGGTTCTGCAGACCGAACGAAGACAGCTGCTTCTGCTCGCCGGCCTGGCCGCGATCCTCGGCGCGACGGTGATCGAGCCGGCCCTGTGGCCCGCCCGGCACACGGCGGCCGCGATCACGTTCGGCCTCATCACCGCCGTGGCCTGCTTGGCCGCGGCCGGCTTGCGTCACGCCCACCGGCGCCTCTTTCGCACCGCGACGCTGGCCGTGGCGACCGCGGGTCTCATCGCGGTGGCGGTCGGCGGCTATCCCTGGCAGCGGCGCTACCTGGAGACCCGGTACGTGTACCGGCCGAGCGTCTCCCACCTGTCCGGGGTGTGGGCGTACTTTCGCAAGGTCCATCACGCGCGCGTCGGGCTGGTGGGGACCTACGGCGAGTTCTTCTCCTATCCGCTGACCGGGATCGACGACACCAATCGCGTCATCTACCTCGCCGCCCACGGGCCGGCCGGCTCGTTCACGCCGATCACCACCTGCCGGGCCTTCCTGGCGGCCGTCAACGCAGCGCACGTGAACTATCTCGTGACCACGCCGGAGCGCGATTTCTGGCGCCCGACCCGGCTCCGCGCCGCCCCCGAGGCGGGCTGGGTCCGCGGAGCCCGGGGCGCGAAGCTCGTGTTCACCCGCCACGCCGCCGGCCGGCCGATCGCCGTGTTCGAGTTACGGGACCGTTTGGATCCATACGGCTGCGGTTGACCCGGTAAACCGGAGCGACGGATAATCTGCCCGAACCGTGGCAGCCGCGACCGACTATCTCGCCGATCCCGAGCTGCTCGGCACCGAGTGGGACCTGACGCCCCTGGTCGACGGGGATGGCGGCGGCCGGGCCGAGACCATGCTGGCCGAGGCCAACCAGCAGGCGTCCGACTTCGCCGAGACCTTCGCCGGCCGGGTGGCCGAGCTCGACTCCCACAGCCTGGCCGACGCCATGCACCGGCTGGAGGACATCAACGACCTGGTCGGACGCGCCGGGTCTTATGCGGCGCTGCGCTTTTCCACCGACACCGCCGACCCCGCGCGCGGAGCGCTGCTGCAGAAGGTCCAGGAGCAGGCGACCGAGATCGAGACCAAGCTGCTGTTCTTCGAGCTCGAGTGGGCGGCCGTGGACGACGCCCGGGCCGACGAGCTGCTCGGCGCCTCCGAGCTCGATTTCTGCCGCCACTACCTGCGCACCGCTCGCCGCTACCGCCCCCACCTGCTCACCGAGAGCGAGGAGAAGGTGCTGGCCGAGAAGTCGATCTCCAGCAGCGCCGCCTGGGGACGGCTGTTCGGCGAGCTGGTTTCGGCGCTGCGGATCGACCTCGACGGCGAGGCGGTGCCGCTCGACGTCGCCCTGGCCCGGCTCCAGTCGCCTGATCGCGAGGCCCGCCGCGCCGCCGCCCAGGCGGTCACGGCCGAGCTCGAAGCCGGTGTCCGGACCCGCGCCTTCATCTTCAACACGCTCGCCTACGACAAGTCGGTCGAGGACCGGCTGCGCAACTACCCGCACTGGCTGGCCAGCCGCAACCTGTCCAACGAGGCCTCCGACGAGTCGGTGATGGCGCTGATCAGAGCCGTGCGCGGCCGGTTCGACATCCCCCAGCGGTGGTACGCGCTCAAGGCGAGGCTGCTGGGGATCGACCGCCTGGCCGACTACGACCGCGCGGCGCCGGTCCTGTCCGAGGACATCGCGTTCTCGTTCGCCGAATCGCGCGACCTGGTGCTCGACACCTACGAGCAGTTCTCACCCGAGGCCGGGCGCGTGGTCCGGCGCTTCTTCGACGAGAGCTGGATCGATGCCCCGGTGCGGCCGAACAAGCGCGGCGGCGCCTTCTGCAGCTACACCGTCCCCAGCGTCCACCCCTACGTGATGCTGAACTTCACCGCCCGCCGGCGAGACGTGCTGACGATGGCCCACGAGCTCGGCCATGGCCTGCACGCCGCCCTGGCCCAACCCCAGGGCGTGTTTCACCAGTCGACCCCGCTGACGCTGGCCGAGACCGCCTCGGTGTTCGGCGAGACGCTCGTCTTCGAGCGACTGCTCGGCGAGGCGCAGACCGACCGCGAGCGCCTGGGCCTGTTGGCCGAGCGCATCGACGGTGGCATCGCCACCGTGTTCCGCCAGATGGCGATGAACCGGTTCGAGCACCTCGTCCACACGCGCCGCCGGAGCGAGGGCGAGCTGTCGGTCGACCGGATCAACGAGCTCTGGGTCGAGAGCCAGCGCGAGCTGTTCGGCGACTCGGTCGAGATCACCGAGGGATATCGCCTGTGGTGGTCATACGTTCCCCACTTCATCAACACGCCCGGCTACGTGTACGCGTACGCGTACGGGCAGCTGCTCGCCCTGTCGGCCTACAGCCGTTTCCGCGAGGAGGGCGAGTCGTTCGTGCCCCGCTATCTCGAGCTGCTCTCGGCCGGGGGCTCCCGAAGTCCCGAGGAGCTCGCCTCGATCGTCGGCATCGACCTCACCGATCCCGGTTTCTGGGACGCGGGGCTACAACTGATCGACCACCAGCTGGCCGAGGCCGAGCGTCTGTCCGGGGAGTCATCCGGACTCGGGGAGTCATCCCGACTCCCTTAGCGAATTCGTCGGCGGCGCTTACGTGTGAGTCGCGCGCCGGGTGCGGCTGCGCTCTTCTTGGCGCTCGACCACGTTGACGATCAGCTTGAGCACCTGATCGACTCCGGTCGCCTTGGCGTCACCGTGCGTGAACGCCTCGCGCCAGTCCCGGATGTGCCCCTTGACCGCCAGTTGGTTGAACACCGGGCGCTGGATCTCGAGGTGGACCCGGGCGTCGGACGCGATGTCCTTGGTCACCTTCGGTCCCGGCAGCTCGACCCGGTACATCTGGACGTCGCCCCGCGCCCGTAGCTCGATTCCGGCCACCAACTTGAGCGGCTGGAGCGCCGGCACCTCGTCCAGGAACCGCTTGACCGCGGTCTCGATCAGCGACTTGGTGTCGGTGGGAGAGGTCAGAGCGATCAGTCTACGCGGTGGTAGAGTTCCCGCGCGGTCTCTTTGGGAGGAGAGGCAGATGAAGCTCATCGGATTCGCTGCTCAATCGCGACGCACAGGACGATTCGCCGTCGTGATGCTGCTCGCCTTCGCGATCACGCCCGCGCTCGCCCGCGCGGCCTCGTTCGGGTTCGCCAAGCCGTCGTACGTCGACCGGATGCTGCACGGCGGCGAGCCGACCGTGGCCTACGCGCTCAAGTCGGGGCTGCTCGTTTACACCTCGCACGAGGGAACGACGCACCTGTTCTCGAGCGCCGCTCTGTTCGCGCCCGCCGAGTCGGGCGCCTGGCTGGGCAACTACCACAACCAGGTCAACATCTGGACCTCGGCCGACCAGGGCAGGAGCTGGCAGATCGTTCCCTTCGGTACCGGGACCAACCCGCTCGCCACCGGGTTCAGCGATCCCGATCTGACCCAGGACGACGCCCGGAACATCTACAACACCGGCATCAACCTGGCCAACGACGCCCTGTTCTCCTCGCAGAACGGAGGACGCACGTGGCCGACCGGGACCGCGCAGTGCCACGAGGGCGACCGGCCGTGGCTGGCGGGCGGGAAGGCCAACGAGGTCTTCCTCTCCACCGATACCGAGGAGGCCGGACACCAGATCTACCACAGCACCGACGCCGGGGCCTCCTGCGACCAGCACGGGATCAGCGACAACGGCTCGACCGCGGACGGCGGCACGTACGGAGGCGTGGGCAAGCTGTACTACGACCACCGGCGCGGGAACCTGGTCGAGCCGGTCTACTACCTGGGCAAGAACGGCCTCCCGGAGGCCGTCGGGGTCGGCATCCTCCCGAATGCCAGCAACGCGTTCGCGACGCCGTCGGCGGCGTTCACCGACGTCCGGATCGCCGCCACGACGGCGTATGCCCACTGGCCCTCGCTGAGCATCGACGCGGCCGGCAATTACTACCTGGTCTGGGACACCGACGCGCGCGATCAGGCTTCGTTCAACGGCTGCCCGGCGGCCGATTCCGGGAGCGAGAGCTTCGGCACGTTCCCGCCCCGGAACGCCAACACCCCCCAGGCCAACCAGGTGATGATGGCTTACTCGACCGACGGCGGACAGCACTGGAGCACTCCGCGCGCGATCGCCTCCCCCGGCGGCCACCGTGTCCTGTGGCCCTGGATAACGGCCGGGAACGCCGGCCAGGTCGGCGTGGTGTGGTACCAGTACGACCGGGTCGTCGACCCCGACTGCGCCCCGGCCAACGCGGCGGTATCGATCATGGCCGCCCGGATCTCGAGCGCCGATACCACCCACCCGTCCGAGACCACGGTCGACGCCGCGGGCCGGCCGATCCACTACGGCGCGATCTGCGCCGGCGGCACGACGTGCGCGGTGACCGTCGGGGTGACCGGCGAGGATCGCCGCCTGGGCGACTACTTCACCGACGCCACCGACCACCGCGGGTGCCTGCTGATCGCCAGCGGCGACACGATCCTCACCGACTCGTCCACCGGGCAGACCTCGCCGATCTCCCATCCGTTGTTCATCAGCCAGAACGCGGGCACGGGCCTGACCGGTCAGAGCTGCGCCCAGACCGCGGCCGGGCCAAAGTCAAAGCACAAGGCCAAGCACAAGAAGCACAAGAAGAAGCACCGGCCGACCCGCCGCCGCGGGCTCCTCGCCCGCGTTCACCGGCTGAGAGTTTGCCGCTAGGCAAACTCTCAAGGGAGTCGCCGCCAGGCGGCTCCCCTCAGATTTTGTGGCGCTGCAGCAGCTTGCGCCCAATCACCATCCGCTGAATCTCGCTCGTCCCCTCGCCGATCAGCAGCAGGGGCGCGTCGCGATACAGGCGCTCGATCTCGTACTCCTTCGAGTAGCCGTAGCCGCCGTGGATCCGGAATGACTCCTCGACGCAGAACCGCCCGGCCTCGGAGGCGAACAGCTTGGCCATCCCGGCCTCGATGTCAGAGCGCTCGCCGGCGTCCTTGAGCCGGGCCGCCCGCTGGGTGAGCAGCCGCGCCGCCTCGACCTGGGTCGCCATGTCCGCGAGCTTGAACTGGATCGCCTGGTGCTCGGCGATCGGCTTGCCGAAGGTGCGCCGCTCCTGGGAGTACTTCAAAGCGAGCTCCAACGCCCGCTGAGCTATCCCCACGCCACGCGCGGCCACGTTGACCCGGCCCAGCTCGAGCGCGTCCATCATCTGTCCGAACCCGCGGTTCAGCCCCGCCTCCTCGCCCCCGAGGATCGAGTCGGCCGGAGTCCGGTAGCCGTCGAAGACCAGCTCGGTCGACTCGACGCCCTTGTAGCCGAGCTTCTTGATCTGGGGCGGGACGTTGAAGCCCTGGTACTCGCCGGTGTTCTCCGAGACTCCCGGCTCCTTCTCGGCGATGAAGCAGGTCAGGCCCCGGTGCTTGGGCTCGGCATTCGGGTCGGTGCGCACGAGCACGAACACCAGGCTCGAACGGAGCCCGTTGGTGACCCACATCTTGGTCCCGTTGATCTCGTAAGCGGAATCGTCGACCTTCTTGGCCGCGGTCTTGATCGCGGCGACGTCGGATCCCAGCTCCGGCTCGCTCAACGAGAACGCGGCCCGGATCTCCCCCGTGGCCATCCGGGGCAGGTACTTGCGCTTCTGCTCCTCGGTGCCGAACTTCATCAGCAGGTAGGAGCCGATGAAGTGGGTGTTGACGATCCCGGAGATCGAGATCCACCCGCGCGAGAGCTCCTCGACGATCATCGCGTAGGTGGTCAGGTCGAGGCCCATCCCCCCGTACTCCTCGGGGATCGTCACTCCGAACAGCCCGAGCTCCTTCATCTGCTCGACGATGGGCTCGGGGAACGCATCCTCGTGGTCGTAATGCTCGGCGTTGGGGATGATCTGCTCGTCCGCGAATTGGCGGACCATCTCGCAGATCGCCTTCTGCTCGTCGGTCTTGTCGGTGTAGGGGGTCGTCGCTGTGGCCATGCCGGCCAGGATACGGGCCGTGCGCGAATCCCGGATTCAGGCCCTACGTGTCGCCCGACTTAACCCCGCGGCTCCAGTACGTCTCCGGCCGCCCCTGCGACTCGCCGTCGACGTCGAGATCGACGTGCTCGTTGAAGAAGCAGAGCAGGTCTTTGACTCGAAGGCCGTCGGGGAACGGGTCGGTGTAGTACCAGACCACATCGCGGACCAGATCCCCGTTCTCGAGCTCGACGTTGTAGTAGCTGGCCACGCCCTTGTACCCGCACGTGGTCGTCGTCTCGCTGGGCACGAGCTTGCCCACGACATCGTCTCGCGGCAGGTACCAGCGCGGCGGGAGGTTGCTCTCGAACAGGGCCATCGCGCGGCGGCTGTCGGCCAGGAGCTCGCCGTCGAGCGAGACCTTGACGTGACGGGAGCTCGGGTACACGTCGATCCGGTGATAGATGTCCTTGGCGTGGCCGAAGATCTCCGTGTCCTCCTCGAGCCAGTGGTCCATGCGATGGAAGTAGAACCCGACGTGGTCCTTGATCGCCGCCACCGCCTCGAGCGGATCGGGGTAGTACCACGCCGCCGCCTCCTCGACTCGGTCCCCGACCCGGAGGGTGTAGTAGGAGGCCTCACCCTTCTTCGGGCAGCGGGTATGGCGGTCGCTGGGCTCGAGCACGTCTGACCGTACGTCGTCGGGCGGGAAGTAGTAGCCCGGCTGAAGCCCGGACTCCGAGAGCATCAGCGCATGGGTGCTGTCGGCGATCGTCTCGCCTTCGAGCACCACGCGGATCCGCTTGGGCGTCGGCTCGACGTAGACCGAGCGCCCCGGCGGCGGCGGCTCGAAATTCCACCTCCCCGCCGGGTCCCGGCTCAGCGGGCCCGTCCCCGTCATCAACCCCATGGCGCGACCGTACCAGGCTGAATCAGCCGCCGGCGACTTTTGTCTGCCGCTCGCCTGCCCCTGTGGCGATCCCCCCGGAAACGGTCGCCGGCGGCGTTGGCCCGGATTGTGGTGGACAACTTGAGCAGTCCGGGCTCATCTGGACGAATGTACGAATTGCTCTAAAGGGCCGGCTGCGCCGGCCCGTTGGTTCGGCCCTCGCTGGGCGAAGGCCTCCGCGCTCAGCCCGCGACCACGACGCCCAGCCACACGATGGCCAGCGAGGTGACGAACAGGGCCGCGTCGATGGCGTGCCAGGTCGGCCGTTTCATGTGGGCGCCGATCAGGACAAGGGCCACGACGACCAGACCGAGCTTGGCGTGGAGGGTCGAATCACTCCACTTGCCGTAGTGCGAGGCCATCGCCGCCCCGGTCCCGATCAGGACGACGATCGCCGCCAGCGTGCCGAAGCCAAAACGGCGAGCGGCGGCGCGCAGGGGGCCGCGGTCGGCGCCCTGGCGCAGCACCGGGACGACGATCGCGGCCAGCATGAGCTGTCCGCCGACGAAGAACGCCATCGCGAGCAGATGCAGCCAGAGGATGCCGTTCCACAGCGTCATTGAGCCGGGCGATGCTGGCACACTGGCGCCCGCGATGAACTTCGCCCGTGATGTCGTCGACGCCGCCGCGCCCGAGCGGCTGGCGCTCATCGAGCGCGCCCGTGACGGCGCCCGGCGGGAGTGGTCATTCGGCCAGGTGGCCGAGCGGAGCGCCCGGCTGGCCGGGGCGCTCACCGCCCACGGGGCCGGGCGCGGCGACGTGGTCATGACCCTGATCGGCAACCGGCCCGAATGGGTGCTGACGATGGTCGCCTGCTTCCGCGTCGGCGCCGTCGCGCTGGCCGCGAACGAGCAGCTGCGGGCCAAGGACCTGCGCCTGCGGCTGGCCGCGGCGCGGCCGGCCCTGATCGTCGCCGACGAGCGCAACGCCGGAGCGCTCGCCGAGGCCGGCCCGGATTGCCCGGTCCTGACCATCCCCGATGAATCGCTCCTCACGCACTACGACCCGGCGCCGGCGGTGGAGCTGGAGGCGACCGATCCGTGCCTGATCACCTTCACCAGCGGGACCACGGGCGAACCCAAGGGCGCCGTGCACGGCCAGCGCTACCTGCCCGGGCAGCGACTCCAGGCCGAGCACTGGCTCGACGCGCGCGAGGGTGATCTGGTCTGGTGCACGGCCGCGAGCGGGTGGTCCAAGTCGGCCCGCAACGTGTTCATCGCCCCGTGGCTCCGCGGCGCCACCGCGCTCCTGCACGACGCCCGGTTCGATCCCGCCGAGCGGCTCTCGGTCCTGGCCGAGGAGCAGGTCAACGTGCTCTGCCAGGCCCCGACCGAGTACCGCGTGATCGCCAAGCGGGTGGAGGTGCACCCGCTGCCCGCCCTGCGCACGCTGGTGGCGGCCGGGGAGGCGCTGAACCCCGAGGTGCTGCGCGCCTTTCACGACGCGACCGGGGTCGAGATCCGAGACGGCTACGGCCAGACCGAGACCGGGCAGCTGACCGCGATGCCGATCGGCCCGCCGGTGCGCCCCGGGTCGATGGGCCTCCCGCTGCCCGGCGTCGATCTGCAGGTGATCGATGGCGAGCTCGTGCTCGCCGACCCGACCACCGATCCGACCTTCTTCGTCGGCTATCTCGACGGCGATCCCGCGCCCGCGGCGGAGCCCTGGCACACCGGGGACCGGGTCCGCCGCGACGAGGACGGCTATCTGTACTTCGAGGGCCGCGCCGACGACGTGATCATCTCCGCCGGGTACCGGATCGGCCCATTCGAGGTCGAGTCGGCGCTCGTCTCGCACACCGCCGTGGCCGAGGCCGCGGTGGTGGCGGCCCCCGACGACGAGCGGGGCGCGGTGGTGCGGGCGGTGGTGGTGTTGCGCGACGGCTACGCCCCGAGCGATGAGCTCGCGGCCACGCTCCAGGAGCACGTCAAGCAGGAGACGGCGCCGTACAAGTACCCGCGCATCGTCGACTTCGCCGCCGAACTGCCCAAGACGGCGAGCGGCAAGGTGCAGCGCGCGATTCTTCGCGGTGGCTAGTCTGGGAGCCATGCGGCCGGTCATCGGCATCTGCACCACGCTGGTCGACGCGCGCTGGAGCGTGTGGGAGCAGCGCGCGGCGCTGCTGCCGATGAACTACATCGAGGCGATCCAGAGCGCCGGGGGCCTGGCCCTGATGATCCCGCCCGACCCGGCGCTGGTCGCTCGCCCCGATGAGCTGCTCGACGTGATCGACGGGCTGATCCTGGCCGGAGGCGACGACATCGACCCCGGGGCCTACGGGGCCGAGCGCGATCCCCAGACCAACACCACCGTGCCCGAGCGTGACGCTCCCGAGCTGGCCCTGGCCCGCCGCGCGATCGAGCGCGACCTTCCCCTCCTCGGCATCTGCCGGGGCATGCAGCTGATGAACGTGGCCCTGGGCGGCACGCTCCTGCAGCACCTCCCGGACGAGTTCGGCCACGAGGACCACCGCCGCTATCCGGGCGACTTCGACGGAGCCGACCACGACGTTCGCCTGGCGCCGGGCTCGATGGCGGCCCGCGCGGCCGGCGAGGAGCTCCATTCGACCAAGTCCCACCACCACCAGGGCGTGGACCGGATCGGCGAGGGGCTCGAGGTCACCGGCCACTCGACCCTCGACAACCTGCCCGAGGCGATCGAGCTGCCGACGCGCCGGTTCGCGCTCGGCGTGCAGTGGCACCCCGAGGCCGACTCCTCGAGCCACGTGATCGCCGAGCTGGTCGAGCAGGCGCGGGCTTACCGGAGCAGCCGGGGCTCCGAATACCCGGACTCGCGCACGGCCGCGGTCACCTCGGCCGCGTGAGCGGGGCCGCGGGTCTCGAGCACGATCTGCACCGCGGACTCGCGGACGTGCAGGTCGAAGCCTTCGCGAAGGTGCTCGATGTCGAGCACGTTGGCGCGCCGGCTTCCCACTAGAGCCAGGAGCCGGGCCAGCGAGCCCGGTCGATCGGGCAGGCAGGCCAGCAGCACCAGCCGCCGCCCGAGCTGGCTCTCATGGCGTCGCGCCACCTCGGCCAGGAGGCCGGCATCTACGTTGCCGCCGGAGAGCACGATCACGGTCGTCCCGTCCAGCTCCGTCCGTCCGCTCAGCACCGCCGCCACTCCGACCGCGCCTGCCCCTTCGACCACGAGCTTGGCCCGCTCGATCAGGAACACCATCGCCTCGGCCACGTCGTCCTCGGAGACCTCGACCAGCCGGTCGACCCAGCGCTCGACCAGCGGCAGGGTGAGCTTCCCCGGCTCCTTGACCGCGATCCCATCCGCGATCGTGAGGGCCGAGTCGACGGCCACCGACCGGCCCGCGGCGCGTGAGCGGGCATACGGCGCGCAGGTCTCGACCTGAACGCCCACGACCTCGATCTCGGGCCGCTCCGATTTACACGCGATGGCGACGCCGCTGGCCAGGCCGCCCCCGCCCACGGGCACAATCACCCGGCGCACCTCGGGCATCTGCTCGAGCAACTCCAGGCCCAGCGTGCCCTGGCCGGCGATCACGTCGGGGTCGTCGAACGGATGGATGAAGGCAAGCTGGTCCTGCTCCGCGCGCAGACGGGCGACCTCGAGCGACTCCATCACGGTGGTCCCCACCAGATGGACGTTGGCCCCCAGCGCGGTGGCGCCGTCGACCTTGCTCAGCGACGCCCCCTCGGGCATGAAGACATCGCAGCGGACTCCGCGCGCCCGCGCCGCGTAGGCGACCGCCTGGGCGTGGTTGCCGGCGCTGGCCGCCGCGACCCCGCGGGCGCAGTCCTCGCCGAGGGCGTCGATCTTGGCCAGCGCGCCCCGGACCTTGAACGACCCGGTGCGCTGCAGGTTCTCCGCCTTCAGGGCCACGGTCGCCCCCGCGCGCTCGCTCAAGGTCGCCGACTCCAGCACGGGCGTGCGCCGTACCGCTCCCGCCCCCGCCCGGGCCGCACGGAGGATGTCCGTCAGCGAAACCGCGCCGGCGGTGTCAGTGGCCAAGCGCGACCACCGCGTCGATCTCCACCTGGGCGCCGCGTGGGAGCGCCGCCACCCCGATCGCCACCCGGGCCGGGGGGTCGGACTCGAAGAACGACTCGTAAACCTCGTTGACCTCCGTGAACGCCCGCATGTCGGTGAGGTAGACGGTCACCCGCACCGCGTCGCCCAGCGTCGCCCCGGCGGCGTGGCAGACCGCGGCCAGGTTCTCCAGGCAGCGCCCGGCCTGCTCGCCGGGACCCGAGCCGACGAGGTCGCCGGTGCGCGGATCGAGTGGGATCTGGCCCGAGCAGAACAACAGGTCGCCCGCCCGGACGGCGTGCACGTAGGGACCGACGGCGGCGGGGGCGTCGGGCGCGGAGATCGGCTCACGGTCGGCGGGCATAGGTAGAGCCTAGACCCGGGTAGCCTCAGGCGATGGGTAACCGGCTCGCCGCCGAGACCTCTCCGTATCTGCTCCAGCACAAGGACAACCCGGTGGATTGGAATCCCTGGGACGAGCGGGCACTGGCCCGCGCGCGGAACGAGAACCGGCCGCTGCTGGTCTCGATCGGCTATTCGGCCTGCCACTGGTGCCATGTGATGGAGCGCGAGTCGTTCGAGGACCCGGCGATCGCCGAGCTCATGAACGCGCGCTTCGTGTGCGTGAAGGTGGATCGCGAGGAGCGCCCGGACATCGACGCGATCTGCATGGAGGCCTGCCAGGCCATGACCGGTCACGGCGGCTGGCCGCTGAACGCGTTCCTCACGCCCGAGGAGCACCCGTTCTACGCCGGCACGTACTTCCCGCCGGAGGCGCGGCACGGGATGCCGAGCTGGCGGATGGTCCTGCTCGCGGTGGCCGACGCCTGGGAGAGCCGACCCGACGACATCCGCCGCCAGGGCGCACAGCTGGTCTCGCACCTGGGCGCGACCGCGCGCCTGGAGGCCTCGAGCGAGCCGATCCGCGCCGAGGCACTCGATACCGCCGTGGACGGCCTGCGCACCACCTTCGACCGCTCGGGCGGCGGCTTCGGCGGCGCGCCCAAGTTTCCCCCCGCGTCGGTGCTCGAGCTGCTGCTGGCCCGCGGAGACCACGACATGTCGATGGTCACGCTGCGCGCGATGGCGGCCGGCGGAATCTACGACCAGGTTGGCGGCGGCTTTGCCCGGTACGCCGTCGACGCCACCTGGACGGTCCCGCACTTCGAGAAGATGCTCTACGACAACGCGCTGCTGGCCCGGGCCTACCTGCATGGGTGGCAGGTGTTCGGGGAGGAGCGCTTGCGCCGGGTTTGCCGCGAGACCCTCGACTTCGCGCTGCGCGAGATGCGCGGTCCCGAGGGCGGGTTCTATTCGGCCCTCGACGCGGACTCGGAGGGCGTCGAGGGGAAGTTCTATGTCTGGAGCGAGCCTGAGCTCCGCCGTGTCCTCGGCGACCTCTACGACGACGCGGTGGCCTTCTTCCGACCGGCTGCGTGGGAGGGCCGGCTGATCCTCGAGGGCCGCGGACCCGAACCCGCGACCCTGCCCGAGATCCAGGCCCGCCTCCTGGCCGCCCGGGCCGAGCGGGTCCGGCCCGGCCTCGACGACAAGCGGCTGTGCTCCTGGAACGCGCTCATGATTTCCGCCCTGGCCGAGGCGGGCGCCGTGCTCGGGCGCGCGGACTACCTCGAGGCCGCGGTGGGTTGCGCGTCGTTTCTGCTCGAGGAGATGCGCACCCCGGAAGGGCGCCTGCTGCGGACCTGGAAGGACGGCCGGGCCAAGCTGCCCGCCTACCTGGAGGACCACGCCTACACGCTCGAGGCGCTGCTCACGTTGTACGAGTGCACGTTCGATCCGCGCTGGTACCAGGAGGCGGTCGCACTCGCCGACACCCTGATCGCGCGCTTCGAGGACTCAGAGCACGGTGGGTTCTTCACCACCGCCGACGACCACGAGCAGCTTCCGGCCCGGCGGAAGGACCTCGAGGACTCGCCCATCCCCTCGGGCAACTCGGCCGCAGCCTACGGACTCCTCCGGCTCGCGCTGCTCTCGGGCGAGGGCAAGTACGAACGCCACGCCCTGGGTGTGCTGCGCCTGCTGTATCCGATCGCCTGCCGGCACCCTCAGGCGTTCGGCCATCTCCTCCAGGCGGCCGACTTCTACCTCGCGCCCGTGCGCGAGGTGGCCATCGTCGGACCGCCGGACCAGGCACGGTCGCTCGTCGATGTCGTGCGCGGCGCCTATCGGCCGCACCTGGTGCTGGCCGGCGGCGAGCCGGACGGAGTGCCCCTGCTCGAGGGCCGCGTGCCCGTCGACGGGGAGGCGGCCGCCTACGTGTGCGAGCACTTCGTGTGCCAGGCGCCGGTGACCAGCCCCGAGGCGCTGGCCGCAGCGCTTTAGCGATTGCCCCCCGCCGGTCCGCGCCGTATCCTCGGGTGGATGCTCGGGAGGAGATGGAGCGCGGCGCTGTGCGCCGGGCTGGGGCTGGCGGCGGCGGGGTGCGGCAGCAGCTCGAGCTCACCCTCGAGTGCCGACCCAGCCCAGCTCACGCCGGCGAACTCGGTCGCCTATGTGGAGCTCACGGTCCGGCCCCAGGGATCGGAGCGCGCCGACGCCGAGAGCGCGCTCACGAAGCTGCTCGGCCGCAGCCCGGACGCCGACATCCGACACGCGCTGGCCAGCTCGTTCAAGGGCTCGGGGCTCAACTACAGCCGTGACATCCAGCCCTGGCTGGGGCAGCGCGTCGGGGTCGCGGTGGGGAGCTTCACCCGTAACGGCGTGGCGCTGATCGCGCCGACCGCCAACCCGGACGCGGCGCTGGCGGCGCTCAAGCGAGGAGAACGAGACGGGCACTTCGCCGGGCAGAGCTACCGCGGCGTCAACTACCAGGCCGGGAGCGAGAAGGACGGAACGCCGGCCGCCTTCGGGATCGTCGGGAAGGCTGCCGTGTTCGGAGGGCCGGCCGAGTTCAAGGCCGTCGTGGACGCCTCACATGGCGGCTCGCTGGCTCAGAGCACGGCCTTGAGCGGGGCGTTCGGAACCCTCGCCCCCGGCTCGATCGTCCGCGCCTACCTGAACGGGTCGCTGCTCGCCCGGACGATCCGCTCCTCGGCCCTGGCGGTTCCGAAGTTCGGCTCGGTCTCGCCCCAGCAGCTCAGCTCGAGCCTGGCCAAGCTCCGCGGGACCTACGCGCTGGCCCTGGCGGCGACGGCGAAGTCGCTCACCTTCCAGGTCCACTCGAGCACGGGCAAGGTCTCACGGCGGCCCGCCGATGTCGGTGGCCTGCCGGGTCAGTCGTGGCTCGCCCTCGCGGTCTCGGCGGGAGCGGGCGCCGCGCAGGGTCTGCAGGCCCTGCAGCACTCGCCACAGGGCGCACTGGTCAGCACTCTGTTCCGCCGGCGCTTCGGGATCGACCTGATCCACGATCTTCTCCCCGCCCTCGGCCCGCTCGAGCTCGCAATCCAGGGCACCACCCCGGCCGCAGTCGGCGCCGGCCTCGTCGTGACCCCGCACGATCAGGGCGCGGCCGGCCGCGTCCTCGCCGCCATCTACGGCCACGCCGCCCATAGCCGGAGCGTCAGCGTGCACGGCAAGCCGAGCGCGTTCACGATCACCCGGGCCGGCGCGCCTCTGCCCCGGTTCGACGTGGCGAGACTCGGATCCCGGGTCGTGGCCACGTTCGACGAGGCGGTCGCTCAGCTCCTCTCGCCGAGCTCGACCCTGTCGGCGAGCTCGACCTTCGCCCGGGTCAGGTCGGCGCTCCCGGCCGGAAGCCGGGTTCCGGTGTTCGTCGACTTCGGCTCCATCGCCGTGCTGGTCAGCCAGATCCCCTCGTTCACCCAGGCGGGAGGCAGCGACCACAAGGTCTACCTGGTCCTTCAGCGGCTTGACTACCTGGCCCTGGGCGACAGCGCCACCGGGAACGACGCCCGGCTGGTGCTGGGACTCCGCTGAGCGCTCAGAGCACGGGCAGGTAGCGGTCAAGCTCCCACTGGGTGACCTGGATCCGGTAGTCCTCCCACTCCTGGCGCTTGATCTCGATGTAGCGGTTGAACATGTGCTCGCCCAGCGTGCGCAGCACGAGCTCTGACTCGGCCGTCAACTCGATCGCCTCGCCCAGGGTCTCGGGCAGCTGCTCGATCCCGAGCCGTCGCCGCTCGTCCGGCGCCAGGTGGTACAGGTTCTTCTCCATCGGGTCGGGCAGCTCGTAGCCGTGCTCGATCCCCTCCAGCCCGGCCTGGAGCAGAACCGCGAAGGTCAGGTAGGGGTTGCAGGCCGGATCGGGGCAGCGCAGCTCCATGCGGGTGGTCTGCTCACGGCCGGGGTGGTACATCGGAACCCGGACCAGCGCCGAGCGGTTGCGCCGCGACCAGGCCACGTACACCGGCGCCTCGTAGCCGGGCACGAGCCGCTTGTACGAGTTCACCCACTGGGCGAAGATCGAGCAGATCTCCCGCGCGTGCCGCAGCTGGCCGGCGATGAACGCCTTGCCCACGTCGGAGAGGAAGTACGGGTCGTCCGCGTCGTAGAAAGCGTTCTGGCCGCCCGTGAACAGCGATTGGTGGGTGTGCATGCCGGACCCGTTCTTGCCGAACAGCGGCTTGGGCATGAAGGTCGCGTGCAGTCCGTACTTGAGCGCGTATTCCTTGACCGTGATGCGGTAGGTCATGCAGTCGTCGGCCATCTTCAACGCGTCTGAGTAGCGCATGTCGATCTCATGCTGGCTCGGGCCCACCTCGTGGTGGGTGTACTCGGTGTGGATCCCGAGCTGCTCGAGCGCGAGCACGGTCTCGCGGCGCAGGTCAGAGCCGGCGTCGAGCGTGGTCAGGTCGAAGTAGCCGCCCTCGTCCAGCACCTCGGTCGACTTCGAGTCGCGGAAGTAGAAGTACTCGAGCTCCGGGCCGACGTAGAAGTGGTCGAAGCCCATCGAGCTGGCCCGGTCGAGCGCGCGGTGGAGCACATAGCGCGGGTCGCCTTCGTACGGCGTGCGCTCGGGGGTGACGATGTCGCAGAACATCCGGGCCACGCCCTTCTCGGCCGGCTGCCAGGGGATCACCTGGAAGGTGTTGGGGTCGGGCATGGCGATCATGTCCGACTCCTCGATCGGGTTGAAGCCGGTGATCGAGGACCCGTCGAAGCCCATGCCCCCCTCGAACGCGTCGGCCAGCTCGCTCACGTTGATCGAGAACGCCTTGAGCTGCCCGAGGATGTCGGTGAACCACAGGCGGATGAAGCGGATGTCACGCTCCTGGACCAGCGAGAGGACGTCATCCGAGGTGAGGGGGCGGGCTGTGCTCGTCATCGAGCTCGTGAACGTTACCCTGCCGGGCATGCGGTACGGATTCGTCGCCGTGGCGGTGTTCCTCGGCGCCTGCGGCTCCTCGGTCGCCGACACCGGCAGCGGCTCCACCGGGACGACGAGCACGACCCCGCGCCGCCCCCCGAGCCAGGCCCGGTGCGGCCCGAGCAGCGCCCACACCCTGGCCGTCGGGACGCGGGCCAGGGTCTACGCGAGCGGAGGCTTCGTCTTCGGGTGCGCGCCGCGGACTCACCGCACGACGCGGCTCGGACGTAGCAACCGGTGCCTGGCCGCCTCGCTGGTCGGGCCGGCGGCGGTCGCGGGCGAGCTCGCCGCCTACGGCCTCGAGCGCTGCGGCGTCGACACGGGCTCGGGGGAGGTGGTCGTCCGCCGGTTGTCCGACGGCCACGTGCTCCGAACCCTCGACGTGATCCAGGGACCCCTCCGTCCCGAGTCCTACCAGTCGGTGTCGGCGATCGTGGTCAAGCCCGACGGCGCGGTGGCCTGGATCGGCCATGCCCATTCGCTGGCCGGCGGCCAGGCCAGCCTCCAGGTGCTGGCCGCCGATGCGGGTGCGAGCGAGCGCGTGCTCGATTCCGGGGCCGGCATCGGGCCCACCTCGCTGACCCTCCACGGGTCACGCGTCGGTTGGAAGCACTTCGGCCAGAGCCGATCGGCGTCGCTGCGCTGAGTCAGGCGTCTACGGAAACGGTGGGCCGCGCGAGCCACCGCTTGGCCCAGCGCTGCAGCTCCGACAGCGCCGGCTCGAGCTCCCGGCCCATCTTCGACAGCCGGTACTCGACCCGCACGGGCGGACCGGGCAGCACCGTTCGCTCGACGATCCCGCGCGCCTCGAGCTCCTTCATCCGCTCGGACAGGAGCCGGTCAGACAGCTCGGGGACGGCCTGGGCGATCTCCGAGAAGCGCAACGGGCCGTCCATCAGCACGCGCAGGATGGCGCCGGTCCAGCGCCGCCCGACCAGCTCTACGGCCTCGTGATAGAGGGGACAGCAGGCTGGCTCCCGGGCGCACACGTCACCGAGAAGCTTACTTATGCGGCCTGGAGGGCGCGCGATGCTTCACTCGAGCCGTCGACGGGGATCTCACCGGCCAGGTTGATCATCGCGGTGAACCCCTCCAGGGCCACTGCGGCGATCGCCTCGAGGATCTGCTCGTCCTCCCAGCCGGCTTCGCGAGCTTCCTCGTGCAGGTGCATCGGGGCCCGTCCGCCGTTCTCGAGCAGCGCCTGGAGATAGCGGAGCAGCGCCGCCTCGCGCGGATCCTTGGAGGTGAACTTGCGCGCGTTGGCCACCTCGTCGAGGGCCAGGCCGGAGCCACGGGCCGTGCGCGAATGCATCGCGATCCCCGGCTCGGACTGATAGTGCTCGGCCACGGCCAGAGCAATCCGCTCGAGCGTGGGCAGCGCCAGCTTTCCGTGCCGCAGCTCGGACCGGAAACGCGCGTAGCCGCGGAGCGCGGCGGGGGAGCCGGCGAGCACGCCGAGGAAGTTCGGTAGCTGACCGCCGGTGGCCAGCGCACCCCTGAGCACCGGGGCCGACCGCTCCGGCGCGGTCAGATCGTCGTGGATTTGGAATCGGCTCATCGAAGTCTTCATATGACCACCAGAGGTTGGATGGACAGCGCTAGGGCCCAACCCTTCACTTTCGTGACCTGCTTACCCTTCATAAGGGTAATTAAGCGCGCGCCGCGTCACAAGAGCGACTTACGCAATTCCTAATTCCGGCCAGGGGTGAGCTCCGTCCACCGGGGTCGGTCTGCGGGTCAGTCTGCGGTCGGACGCCGCCGGCAGTCGGACACCGCCGGCAGTCGGACACCGCCGGCGGCCGGCCCGGGCGATCCCGGGCGGCGGCCGCCGGCGGGTCAGGCGCGGTGGCGCAGGACGGCTGGCGCACGCCGGGCCGGTACGGCCCAGCTCTGTGCGACGGGGGCGGCGCCGTCACGCGTTCGCGCGGCCGCCGCGTGGGGGGCGCGCACGGCGGCATGGGAGCTCGTCGCAGCGACGAGCACAAGCAGCAACCCGAGCACCACCGCCCACAGGGCGGCGCGATCGGGTCGGAAACCGGGACGCTCGTGCGCCGGGCGGCTCGGCCGGCGGCGGGCCGGCCCGGCGGTCCAGGTCAGGTCCCGCTCGGCCCCACGGCCGCGGATCGTCACCGTGCGGCGAGCGGGAAGCGGAGCGAGGGGAGGTGGTGGCGCGACCGTCCCGGCGCGGACGGCCCGGCGCTCGGTGTCCGCCGGCGCGCGAATCTCGGACGGCGCGCGAATCTCGGACGGCGCGGGGACCTCTTGCGGAGCCGGGACCTCGGACAGTGGCGGGCGGTACCGGCGGCGGGGCAGCGTCGGGTCCTGGGTGCTCGACCGGCGGCGCGGGGCGGGTGGCTCCTCCCACGGCTCGCCCAGCCAGATCTCCTCAGGTGGCAGCGGAACGGCTGCTCGACGCATCGGCCATTTCCTCTTTCTCGGGCTTACGGGGTTAGCTGACGGGCTCGCGCCGAAAGAGCGGCGCTACGCGGGCCGCGATTAGCCCCAACAACTCGGTTCCCCCGCTTCCTTCCGTCCGCCGGATCTCGGACGGAGCGGGAATTCAGCTTTTACGGCCCTGATCCTACCAGCGGGTGCAGACGCGGCAACCGGTTGCCGGCGCGCGCGAGCCCGCAAATAGCGGGACTACTCCTGGCCGGCCACTTTGGAGACGAAGCTGGCCACGGCCTGCGCGTCCTTGCCCTGGTAGATGCCGGAGGGCATCACGCCCTGGCCCAGGCAAGCGAGCTGATTCTGACCGGGCGGCGGGACCTGCAGGCAGCCGTTGTTGATCGTGTTGAGCACGACCTGATAGGACGGGCGCAGGACGTCGAGGTCGGGCCCGACCTTTCCGATCGCGTTGGCCGCCGACAGCGTGTGACAGAGCCCGCACCGCTGCCCGAACAGCTCACGCCCGTGCTTGTCGGCCGCGGTCAGCTTGATCCCGCCGACCTGGGCGCTGGCGTTGGCTTTGTTGCCGTGGAGGAAGAGGGCCGGGATCGCCACCCCGAAGCCGACGTAGAGGACCACGAGGATCACCACGAAGACCCGATTGCCCCGGTAGCTGCGGGGATGGAGCGCCTCCCGGGCGCCCCGGGGGCCCCCGCGAACCGCGACGAAGAAGACGGCGAAGCCGACCACGACCCAGAACGCGATGAAGAGCGACACGCCGAGCATGTGGGCGCGCACCATACCGTGCGGCTGCGTCGTACGCGCTCATCGTCGCCGCCCGGAGGCGAAGCTCATGACCGGCGGGGCCACAGTTCGGAAATCGGCCGCCTCCGGCTCCGCGGCGGGCTCGCTCTGCTCCTTACGCGCCCGCTCGCGCTCGTCCAGGAGCGAGAAGTCCTTGACCTCGGCGATCAGCCGGTCCGGAGCCACGATCGAGCCGACCCGGTCAACCAGCACGCTGATCGCCCCGCCGGCCGCGGCCAGGCGCTCGAGCTTGCCCTCGGCCAGCATCAGCGGCTCGGTCCGGACGGTCAGGCGATGGCTCTCGTACAGCTTGGCCGGGACGATCAGGTTGATCGTCCCGTACTCGTCCTCGAGCAGGACGAACACGATCCCGTTGGCGGTGCCCGGCCGCTGACGCGCCACCACCAGGCCGCCGACCTGGACCCGGCGCCCATGCGGCAGCGTCTCCAGATCGCGGCTCGTGACCGCGCCGGAGGGGAGCCGGCTGCGGAGCAGGGTGAGCGGGTGTGCGCGGGTGGTCAGGCCGGTGGTCCCGTAGTCGGCCAGCATCGTCTCCCACTCGGACTGCCCGGCGAGCTTCGGCGGCGCCGGCAGGTCGAGCGGCAGGGCCAGCTGGGTGCCCCCGGGGACCTTCCGCCCGGGAGTAGCCACGCCGAGCTGCCACAGCGCGATGCGCCTGGCCGCCTGCGTTCCCTCCTTGACCAGTGAGTCGCAGGCCCCCGACCAGGCGAGCAGCTCGAGCGATGGAGCGCTCGAGCCCGAGCGGGAGGCGAGATCCGAGAGGCTCTTGAACCGGCCCCCGGCTTCGCGGACCGCGACCAGGTCCTTGATCTCCTGCGCCCGGACGCTGCGGACGTAGCCGAGGCCGATCCGCACCCGTCCGGCCTCGTCGATCTCGCACTCGGCCTCACTGCGATTGACATCGGGGGCCAGGACCTCGATTCCCCGCCGCTGCGCCTCGTGCACGAGGGCGTCGGAGGGATAGAAGCCCATCGGCTGCTCGTTCAGAAGCGAGCACAGGAACTCCGGCCCGTAGTGGACCCGCAGCCATGTCGACTGATACGCGAGCAGCCCGAAGGCGGCGCCGTGGGCCTTGGGAAAGCCAAAGCCCGAGAAGCCCTGGACCATCGCGAACACCCGCTCGGCCGTCGCCTCGTCCACGCCGTGCTTGCGCCTGGCCCCGGCGACGAACCGCTTGTGGTGGGCCTCGATCGCGGCTTCCGACCGCTTGCGGCTCATCGCCCGGCGCAGGCCCTCGGCTTCCCCGGGCGAGAAGCCGGCAAAGGCGATCGCCACCTCCAGGACCTGATCCTGGAAGATGATCGTCCCGAGCGTCTCCTTGAGCACCGGCTCGAGCGAGGGGTGCTCGTAGGGAACCTCGTAGTCCGGATCGACCCGCAGCCGCTGGCGGCGGGCGATGTAGGGATTGACCGCGCCGCCCTGAATCGGGCCCGGGCGAACGATCGCGACCTGGATCGTGATGTCCTGCAGCGTCTCGGGCCGGGTGCGGTAGAGCGATTGCATCTGGGCCCGGCTCTCGATCTGGAACACCCCGGTCGTGTCCGCGGCCTGGATGCACTCGTAGGTGGCCGGATCGTCGTAGGGGATGGTCGAGAGGTCGACCCGCTCTCCGCGCGTGCGCGCGATCAGCTCGACCGTGCGCTCGACCGCCGAGAGCATCCCCAGGCCGAGCAGATCGATCTTCAAAAAGCCCGCGTCCGAGCACGAGTCCTTGTCCCACTGGACGATCTGGCGCCCTTCCATGGCCGCCGGCACGATCGGGCAGCAGTCGACCAGCGGCCGGGTGGCGACGATCATCCCGCCCGAGTGCTGGGAGAGGTGGCGGGGAAGGCCGTGGGCCTCGGCGGCCAGGCGCACGAGCCACTCCCACCGGCTCCCCGTCCGCCCCGCTCCGCCGAAGGCGCTCTCGATGTCCTGATCGACGTGGCGTGCATCCCAGCCCTCGCTGCCCCGCGCCACCCGCTCGATCTCTCCCGGCGGCAGCCCGAGCGCCTTGCCCAGCTCCCGGATCGCGCCCCGGGCGCGGTAGGTCGGGAACGCGGCCACCAGCGCCGACCGATCGTGGCCGTAGCGCTCGTGCACGCGCGGGATCAGCTTCTCCCGGATGTCCCGCGGGAAGTCGAGATCGATGTCGGGCAGGGCGGTCAGCTCCTCGTTGAGGAAGCGGCCGATCAGGAGCTCGTTGGCGATCGGATCGACGTGCGAGAGCCCGGTCAGGTAGCAGACGATCGAGGACACGCTCGACCCCCGCCCCCGGCCCGGCGGCAGCAGCGCCCGCGCGGTGGCAGGCCCACGCACCTCGGCCGCGACCTCCCGGGCCAGCTCGAGCAGGTCGTGATGGAGGAGGAAGAACCCGGGCAGGCTGAGTGACTCGATGATCCGAAGCTCCTCCTCCAGGCGCCCCTGCGCGGTGGCGTGGACGCCGGCCGGCCCGTCTCCGTAGCGGACCTGAAGCCGGGCGTGGCAGAGCTCTGCGAGCTTGCGCATCGTCTCTGTCTCCTCGGCCCCCGGATAGCGATAGCCGAGGTCGCTGGTCAGATCGAAGCGCAGGCGCTCGGCCAGCCTCCGGGTCTCGGCCACCGCCTCCGGATGCTCGGGGAACCGGGCCGCCATCGCCTCCGGAGATGCGAGCACGTGGCTGAAGTTGCCCCGCCGCTCGGGCTCCGAGGCGTCGAGGGTGGTGTGGAGCCGGATCGCCACCAGCGCATCCTGCAGCGGCGCCCGCGCGCGCGTGTGGGCGTGGACATCGCCCGTGGCCACGCAGGGCACCCCGAGCCGCGCCGCCAGGCCGGCCAGGCGCCGGTTCCGCGCCCGGTCATCACGAAGGTATGGACGCTGAAGCTCGATGCGCAGCCGCTCGGGGCCGAACGCCTCCAACAGCCGCCGCAGCGTGAACTCGTCGTGGACGCCGCGCCGGGCGCAGCCGCTCAGGCAGACCAGCCCGTCCGAGTGCTCGAGAACGTCGCCGAGCGAGACGAACGCCTGCGAGGGCGGCCCGGGCTTCTCCCGCGTGTGGGCGTGCGCCGCGGTGAGGATCCGGCACAGGTTCGACCACCCGCGGGCGTCCTCGACCAGCAGGGTCAGATGGCGCTGGTCGGCCAGGTCGATCTCGGCTCCGTGGATCGGCCGCAGCCCGAGCGCGCGCGCGGTCACCGCGAACTCCATCGAGCCGGAGACCGAGTTGTGGTCGGTCAGCGCCACCGCGTCGTAACCGAGCTCGAGCGCCGCCGCCACAAGCTCGTCGGGCAGCGACGCGCCGTCGAGGAACGAGAAGGCCGAGTGGCAGTGGAGTTCGGCGTACGCGGTCGGTGACACGAACGCATGTTCGCATCTCCGACGGACGGTGGAGCTTCGTCAGTCAGCCACGCGACGCTCGGGGAAGCGGGGCAGCCCGTCGTCGGGGAGCGGCTCCCACGAGGCCGCATAGGCGACGAACTGACGGGCGCTCGGACGAACGCCCGGGTCGCCGTCGATCGCCCCGAGGCGTACCGCGACCTGCCCCGGCCGGGCGGGGTTACGCGAGAACAGGGCCGACCCGCACTCGCCGCAGAACCACTTCTCGGCCCCGTCCGGCGGCGCCCAGGCCTGCAGCCGGTCCTCGCCCTGGAGCACTCGGAAGCTGTCCGGTTCGGTCATCGCGGAGGCCGCGGCCGCCGTGCCGGTGCGTCGCTGGCACCGGGTGCAGTGGCAGTAGACGGCCGAGACGAGCGGCGCGGTGATCTCAAAGCGGACCAGGCCGCAGTTGCAGCCGCCGGTCACGCGGCCACCTGGGCCAGGTCGCGGGCCGGCTCGATCCCCCACCGGCGGGCCACCACCTCGAGGCGCTCGTCGAGGGCCCAGCGGTCCGGGCGCTCCTCGCCCGAGTGGGCGGGGTTGGCGCCCTTCAGCGCCATGCAGCCGGTGTTGTCGCCGAGCGCACGGATGGTCTGGACATCCTGGCTCGAGAGACGGAGCTCGGCCGGGAGCGCCGCCAGCTCCGCCCGCTTGTCCTCGACCGGCCGCGCGGCCGGCCCGACCTCCTGGATCAGGGTGGGGACGACGCAGGCCACCGGCTCATGGGCGAGGTTCCACTGGCAGGCGAGCTGGATCATGCTCAGACCGGCCCGCTCGGCGATCGGGCGCATCGCGTCGAGCCTGGCTCGGCCGGCCTCGATCCAGCCCGCGGGCCGGAAGCCGCGGTGGTCGCGCGGGGCCAGCTCCTGTCCGGGCACGAGGTCGTCGAAGAACAGACCGCCGTAGTCGACCACGCGGGTGATCACCTTCACGTTCGCGGCCGCGGCGGCGCCGAGGCACAGCTCCCCGGGCCACGGCTCGAGCGGGTTGAGGATGATCATGGCCCAGTCGATCAGGGCGCCGAAGCGCTCGAGGCAGTCGATGACGTCGAGCGTGAAGCCGTTGGCGGGACCGGGGGCGACGCCGATCATCCGGGTCAGCCCGGCATCGCGCAGAGCGGCCATGCCGTTCCACACCACCTCGCTGCTGTAGCCGATGCGGTCGGGGTTGTGGAGCAGGAGCAGGTCGAAGGCATCGATGCCGCACCGCTCGAGGCTCCTCTCGGTCGCCATGCGCAGATAGCCGGCGTACTCGCCGGGGCCGCGCAGCCCGGGATCGGTGAAGCGCGGAAAGCCCTTGGCGCCGTCGCGCTGACCGGTGTAGAAGTCGTGTCCGATCGCGCCGACGATGCACATCTCGTCCCGCGGCCGTCCCGCGATCGCGCGGCCGAGCATCGCGTCGGCCTCGCCGGCACCGTAGACGTCGGCGGTCAGAACGGTGCGGATCGTCTCGTCGGGCGTGATCAGGGAGAGGAACCGCTCGTCCTCGAGCGGCTGGCCGAAGTGCATGAAGCGGCCGCCGCTCCAGGTGCCGACGGCAGCGGGTCCGGGGTCGATCGGAGGCATCGGGACGGAGTTTACGGCCGCTATCGCTGCCGCCACCAGCGTCCGCTCCGCAGGTCGTGGAAGACGACCTCGTCGCGACCGCAGGCGGTGACCACCTCCCAGTAGCGACGGCGCAGCGGGCGGTCGGTCCACCAGCGGTCCTCCAGCAGCCACGACTCCCGTACCGCGTCGACGGTGCGGCCGTCGACCTCGGTGGGGCTGCCGTCCTCACCGGCGCTGACCGCGACGCGGCGGGGCACGGACAGGCGGCGAGGTCCGCTCATCGCTCCGGCCGCCTCATCCCTCGAATGGGGTCAGCACGACGCGGCGCTCGGGAAACCGCGAGTCGGGATCGACCTCGAGGATCCGCAGCGCGGCGTCCGCCCCCGCGGCGGCACGGGTCTGTCGGATCGCCTCACGCAGGCGGCCCATCCGCGCAGCGGCCGGATCCTCGAGCAGAGCGCGCTGGTCGCTGGCCGGCGGACCAAAGCGCTCGACGGCCAGGCGCAGCTCCTCGGCCGGTGCCGGGATCAGCGCCAGCCGCGGAACCAGGGCCAGCCGCATGCGCACAGGGTCGGCGAGCGCCTCACGGAACACCATCTGCTCTCGCCAGGTGCCGCCGTGCTCGACCAGGGCGGCCGAGAGGACCACCGCGCGCAGCGTCCGGCCCCGTCGCTCGCGCCGGGCCAGGAGACGATCGATCAGCAGGCCGAGCGCCCGCTCGAGCTGAATCCCCGAGCCGGCCTCGGGCAGCTCGAGCGACTCGCGCAGGAACTCGCGCGCCGGCCGTGGGCGGAGCGCGCCGTCGCCCCCGGTGGCCAGCTCATGAGCGGCCGGCCCGGCGGGACCAAAGCGGTCGGCGAGCGCAGCCGGGTCCAGGTCGGCCAGCTGCCCGAGGGTGCCGAGGCCGAGACGCTCGAGCGCCTCGGGCAGCTCGGCCAGGGCCGGCCGGGCCCGGAGCAGGCCGACCGGGAGCGGGGCGAGAAAGGCGCGCGCCTCCTGGCGCCCGCCGGCCACGATCACCGGCCGGCGGACCCTGGCCCGCGTGGCCGCGGCGACGGCGGCGAACCGCGACGGCGCCACCCCGTAGCGAGCGGGCGTCCGCAAAGACCGCCGTGCCGCCTCGAGCACGCCGGTCACGCGATCGCGGTCGCTGCCGATCCGGCGCCCGTGCAGACGGAGCAGACCGAGCGCGTCGAAGCAGACGAGGCCCGGGCGCTCCGGCTCGACCGCGGCGCCAATCGCCTCCAGGCGCACGAGCAGCCGCTCCCAGGCATCGGCCACCCCGGCCGGATCGGGCGGGATCAGGGTCAGCCGCGGGCACCGCGCGAGGGCCTCGCCCAGCCGCATCCCGGCATGGACCCCGAATGCCTCCGCGGCCAGCGTCACCTCGCCCACCTGCTGGACGCGGCCGGGCTCCGGCGCCAGGGCGGCGGGGATCTGCAGCAGCTCGTCGCGGGCGCCGGCAGCCATCGCCAGCTGAAAGCGCGGGAACAGGACACAGACCACGATCGACAAGACGAACACATGTTCGCACGAAGCCAGGACGGATGCGTGGAACTCGCTGCGCGAGTTCCATTGCGAGTTTCGCTGGGGCGAAACTCGCTGGCGGTGGTAGCTTCCGTCACAAGATGGTTTCGCTCGATCCGGTTTCGCTCGCCTCCGAGGGCGTGCGCACACTGCGGGCCTTCAGCCGGCGCATCCCGCTCGGCGGCGGCGTGCTCGCTCCCTCGCTCGAGGATGCCGTGACCGGCCGCACGGTGCTGATCACCGGAGCCTCCTCGGGCATCGGCAAGGCGGCCGCGCTGAAGATCGGCGAAGCGGGCGGGACCGTCCTGCTCGTCGCCCGCACGCGCGAGAAGCTCGAGGAGGTCAAGCAGGAGATCGAGGACCTCGACGGGATCGCCTACGTCCACCCCTGCGACCTGAGCGACGCCGACGACATCGACCGGATGGCCGACGAGGTGCTCGCCCAGCACGAGGCCGTCGACATCCTGATCAACAACGCCGGCAAGTCGATCCGCCGCTCGATCAACCGTGCCTACGATCGCTTCCACGACTACCAGCGCACGATGCAGCTGAACTACTTCGCGCCGGTCAAGCTGATCCTCAAGCTGCTGCCGAAGATGCGCGAGCAGCAGTCGGGGCACATCATCAACATCTCGACCATCGGGCTGCAGATGAACACGCCCCGGTTCTCGGCCTATGTGGCCTCCAAGGCCGCGCTCGATGCCTTCTCGCGCTCGGTCGGGCCCGAGGTGATCGGCGACGGCGTCCACATCACGACCGTCTACATGCCGCTCGTCCGCACGCCGATGATCGCGCCGACCAAGATCTACGACCGCTTCCCCACCCTCAGCCCGGACGAGGCGGCGGACATGATCGCCGAGGCGATCCGCAAGCGGCCGAAGCGAATCGCCACCACGCTCGGGAGCATCGGCCAGCTGAGCTACGCGCTCGCGCCCGGAGCTCAGGACCTGGTGGTCAACCGGGCCTACCAGCTCTTCCCCGAGGGCTCGAGCGACGGCGACAAGCAGGGCAAGAAGCAGCCGAAGGAGCTCGAGCCTTCACAGGAGCCGACGCCCGAGCAGCTGGCCTTCGCGCGGGCCACGCGCGGCGTGCACTGGTAGTGCTGCTGCGCAGCACGGCGACACTGTGGCCATGAAGCTCGAGGGCATCCACCACATCACGGCGATCACCGCCGACGCGCAGGGCAACGTCGACTTCTACGTGGGGGTGCTGGGCCTGCGACTGGTCAAGAAGTCGGTCAACCAGGACCACACCTCGGTCTACCACCTGTTCTACGCCGACGAGAACGGTGACCCAGGCTCGGACCTGACCTTCTTCGAATACCCCGGCCTGCCCCGGGGCCGGGCCGGCGCGGGGATGATTCACCGGATCGTGTGGCGGCTCGGGATCCCCGAGGCGCTCGACTTCTGGTACGAGCGGCTGACCCGGCACGGCGTCGACGCGGCCCGGATCGACGACGCGGTCCGCTTCGACGACCCGGAGGGCCTCACCCACGAGCTCCGCGTCGTCGCGACCTCGGATGAGCCGCTCATCGCCCGCCACCCCGACGTCCCGGCCGAGCTCGCGCTGCAGGGCTTTCACGCCGTCCGGGCCTTCGCGGCCGAGCCCGAGAGCAGCCGGGAGCTGCTCGAGCAGACGCTCGGGTTCGACCCCGTCGACGGCGGCTGGGAGGTGCGCGGAGACCGCCGCGGCGGCGACTACATTTACGATCCGCCCCCCGCGGACCGGCCGAGGCAGGGGGCGGGGACGGTGCACCACGTGGCGTGGGCGTCGCACCCGGAGGACCAGGAGCGCTGGCAGGAGCGGGTGGCGAGCTCCGGGGCACATCCGACGCCGGTGATCGACCGGTACTACTTCCGCTCGGTCTACTTTCGGGAGCCCTCGGGCGTGCTGTTCGAGATCGCCACCATCGGCCCCGGATTCACGGTCGACGAGCCGCTCGAGCACCTGGGCGAGAAGCTGTCACTGACGCCCCAGTTCGAGCACCTGCGTGAGCAGATCGAGCCGACGCTGACGCCGCTGCGCAACCCGCGCGCGAGCTGGACCCCCAGGTAGACCGCCAAAACGTCGCCGGCTACGCCACTGCTGCGGCAGCGGGCGACGTTTGCCCGCATATAGAGGGCTTTTGTCGCCGGTCGCCCCGGCAAAAGGCCATGGGGCGACGTTTTTGCTCGTCCCCGGCCCCGGCCCCGGCCCCGGCCCGGGCCCGTCCCCCGGCCCCGGCCCTCGTCCCCCCGACCCGGCCGAACCGGAGCGCTTCAGTGAGGGCTAGGCCGAGACGCCGGCGTCGCGCATCAGGCGCCCGACCGGTACCGCGGTCAGGTGCTCGGCCGCGAGCCGGCCGGCGAGCGCGTTCGAGAGCTTGCTGATCTCGGACGCCGAGGTCATGCCGAGCTCGACCACCTCACCCGGGCGCAGCACCCCGGGGCGGTCGCCGAGGTCGTCGAGCTTGATCGCGCCGGCAACCAGCCGTCCCCCGGCGCCGTGGGCGATCAGCCACTGGCCGACGCTGGGCCCGCTCGAGGCGTAGAGGAAGTGGCGACCGTAGCCGAGCCGGCGCATCAGGCGATGGAGCTCGGCCCGGGCCTTGATCCAGCGCACGAGCCCGCCGGGCGGGAGCCGCGGCACGGCCTGATCGCCATACCCGATGACCGAGGTCGGCGGGAAGGCGCGGTTGACGGCGAACGAGACGTGGATGCCTCGCCCGGCCAGTTCGCTGGCCAGTCGGGGCACGGCGGCCGCGGGGGCGTCGATGAGCACGCCGACCTCCGGCCGGGCGGTCGTCACCGCGGTCACCGGCCGCATGTGGGTGAAGTTGGAAATCAGCGTGTAGGAGGCGCCGGTGGTGAGGATCCAGCCGGCCACGGCCACGGTGGCCGCCGTGCCGGTGAGCGCCCGCGCGGTGCGGACTCGCCAGCGGGGCAGCCGCCGGGCCCGGCGCTCGTCGGCCAGGATGAGCGAGGCGGTCGAGGGACGGCGGGCGAAGCGCGGATCGGGCTCCGGCCGCTGCTCGAGCGCCCGGGTCAGGGCGGGCCCGAGCTCGTGCTGGTCGCGGGCGACCTGGGCCAGACCGAACCGCTCGAGCGCCGCGTTGGAGGCGCGAACGTGGCCGTAGCCGAAGCCGTAGGAGATGACCGGGCAGCCGCGAATGATCGCCTCGAGCACGGTCAGGCCCGCGCTCGAGTGCACGAGCGCGTCGCTGGCCGCCAGCACGTCGCCCATCCGGTCGGTGAAGCCCATGAGCCGCAACCGTGGCTCCTCGCCGAACCGCTTGGCCACCCGCGCGCGCAGGTCGTCGTTGCGCCCGCACAGGCAGAGCACGATCGCGTCGGGGATGGACAGGGCGGCCGCGGTGGCGCCGACCAGGTCGCCGACGCCCCAGCCGCCGCCCGAGACCGCGATCACCTTGCCCTCGGCCGGCAGGGCGAGGGCCCGGCGGGCGTCGGCGCGCGAGCGCGCGGCCAGGAAGGCGGGCGAGGTCGGTGGCTTGGCCCAGCGGACGCTCCCCTCCCCGGCGATCTTCTCGACCTCGGCCGCCGACTCCGGGTGGGTGATGAAGTGCTGGTCGATGCCCGGATGGGCCCAGTGGTGCAGCCCGGCCAGGTCGGTGATCGACGAGTAGCAGGGCACGTCGAGCCGGCCTCTTCGCCGCAGCTCGCCCAGCACCGCGGTCACGCCCGGGTAGGTGGAGACGATCTGGTCGGGATCGTGGGCCCGGATCAGCCGCATCAATCCCCGGCGCCCGAGCATGTAGAGCAGCCAGCGGGCCAGCCAGCGGGTCGGGCCCACGTTCATGAACAGCCGGTACTGGAAGTCGAACCACCAGGGCACCCAGCGGAACATGAAGGCCGAGTTCTCCCGCAGCACATGGGTGAGGATCCAGCCCATGGCCGGCAGGCCGTTGACGATCGAGACCTGCGCGTCGGGGTCCTCGTCGTGGAACTCGCGCGCCACCGCGCGCGCGGGCAGGTCGTGGCCTTCGCCGATGTCGGCCGAGATGATCAGGACCTCACGCGGCTTGGACTCGGCGTCGGGCTCCCCGGCCGGAATGACGGCCTCGGCCTCGTGCCGGCGGGTCCGCTCGGCCTGCTCGTGCCGCCACTCGACGTACCGGCGGACACCCTCCGTGAACGGAGTGGCCGCGCTCCAGCCGAGCTCCCGCAGAGCCCGCTCGGAAGAGACCACCTTGCCGCCGAAGTCGCCCGGACGGGCCGGCGTGTACTCGATCGTCACGTCGCCCATCAGGTCGCGCACCGTCTCGGCGATCTGCTTGATGGTCACGTTCTCGTCCGAGGCCAGGTTGTAGACCCGGTTGGCGGCCACGTCGTCGAGCCCTCGGGCGACGCCGTCGGCCAGGTCCTCGACGTAGACGAAGCGCCGGGACTGCGACCCGTCGCCGGCCAGGGTGAGCGGCTGACCGGCCAGTGCCTTGTTGACGAAGGCCGGGATCACTGCGGCCTCGCGGGCCCGTGGCCCGTAGGGGATCCCGAAGCGCAGGATCGTGTAGTCGATTCCGTACAGCTCCTGATAGGCCTTGCAGTAGAGCTCGCCGGCCAGCTTGGTGCTGGTGTAGAGGTGCGAAGGCGCGGGCAGCAGCGTGTCCTCGTCGACGTCATCGTCGACGCAGTCGGAGTAGACCCAGATCGTGCTCGCGTAGACGATCCGCGCCACTCCGGCCCGCCGCGCCGCCTCGAGCACGGCGACGGTGCCGCGAGCGTTGACGCGCTCGGCGTCCTCGGGCGAGGCGTGGACGTCGTTGACGTCGGCCACAGCGGCCAGATGGGCCACGGCGTCGCACGAATGCAGGGCCCGCTCGAGCGCCTCACGGTCGGTGATCGACCCGAGCACCGTGTCCACCGGACGGGCCGGATCGGTGTGCCACGGCGACGGCCGCAGGTCGTAGATGACCGGCTCGTGGCCGCGGGCACGCAGCTTGTCGACCACGTGCGAGCCGATGAAGCCCGAGCCTCCTGTGACCAGGACCCTCATGCTCCGCGCTCCGGACGGTAATAAAGCGGCACGCACGAATGGTGGCGAGCCACCCAGTCGGAATTGGGCAGCTCGGCCTGATCGCCCATGATCCGATGGCACGGCTGGTCGTACACGCGGCCGGTCGAGCGCTCGAGCCAGTCGAAGACGATGTACTTGTAGAGGCCGGAGATCATCCCCTCCGGAAGCTGCAACCGGCTCGGGAACGACGGATCGAGATGCGACCGGGCGACGTCGTTCTTCCAGCCCACGATCTCCGGCAAGCGCTCGATCTGAACCAGCCCCAGCGCGGCCGTGAACTCGCTCATGCGGAAGTTGAGACCCGGCACCTCGTGATCGGGTTTGCCGTAGTTGCGAAACCCGCGCGCGTATTCGATCACCTCAGGCCGCCGGGACACGAGCACGCCGCCCTCGCCGGTCGAGATGGTCTTGGTCGCATACAAGGAGTACACACCGGCGTCTCCGTACGTCCCGGGCCGGCGGCCGTTCCACGAGGCGCCGTGCGCGTGGGCGCAGTCCTCGATGAGAAAGATCCCATTCTCGGCGCAGAACCGGGCGATCTGCTCGGACTCGAACGCGAGGTGACCGCCGATGTGGACCAGGATCGCCGCCTTGGGCCGGTGCTCGGACGCCTTGGCCTCGAAGTCGGCGAACGACATGCACAGGTCGTCGCGGTTGCAGTCGACGAATCGGACCCGGGCGCCGGCGTTGATCGCGGCCAGCGGCGTGGCCATGAACGTGTTCGAGGGGCAGAGCACGGTCTCTCCCTCGACACCGGCGAACCGCAGGGCGGCCAGGGCCCCGCCCGCCCAGCTCGAGAAGGCCACCGCGGGCAGCTCGTTGTAGGCGGCCCAGGCGTCCTCGAAGCGCGCGTTCATCGACGCCTCGGCCCAGCGCTCGGAATCGAGCACCTCGTCGATCAGCTCGTGCAGCCGCCGGCGATCGCGATGATCGAATCCGATGGCGAAGCGCGAGAAATCGGGGGCGCTCGGTTTCGAGGAAACGGTGGTCATATTCGGGGTCGGCGGTCAGAGCGCGTGCAGATGCGCTACTCCGCCGGCCGGCGGCAATCGGTCCCGCGGCGAGGCTACCAAGCCGAACAGCGAGGGGGCGGCGTGCCCCGGCACGCCGCCCCCTCGAGAGTCCGAGTCCGCTACTGACTACTTACAGGCGACGTTCCGGGTCGCCGGGTTCGACTTGTCGCCGTTCTCCAGGGTGAACTGGGCCTGGATCTGCCGCTGATGGCTCGCCGGGCAGGCGAATGACTCGATCAGCGCGACCTTCTTCTTCTTGACCGTGGTCGTCTTGGACGGGATGTCCAGGACGACGTCGGTCGCCGCGATGTCGAAGTTGGCGCCGGCCAAGGTTGCATGACGCAGCGAGGCCGGAATGCCAACCGTCTCGACCAGCGCGTGGCTGGTCTGGTGCACGGTCCCGGCAAAGGCGATGGCCTGCGTCAAGGGGCACTGGCCCGCGGCCTTGGTCACGAACACGTAATAGCTGATCGTGTTGCCGCCGCCGTTGTAGAGCGTGATCTCCGCCTGGCAGGCCGGCGCGTTGGTCGTCTGACTGCCGCTGGGGCCGATCAGCGCCGTGAAGTGCCCGGTACCGATCTTCGAGCCCTTGGGACACGTGCTCGGTCCCTGCGAGGAGTCGTTCAGGCGTGAGGTGCTGCAGCCCTTGAACGCACTCGGATGCGATCGCAGTCCCTGGAAGGTGAGCTTGATCGTCTTTACGACATCGGGGCGCTGGCCCTTGGGAATGGTGGTCGTCGAGTACTCCACGTGGGTGCTCACCGGCACCGTGCCCGCCTTGGCGGGCGTGACCTTGGCCTTCACGACGTAGACGTTCTGAACCGTTGCGGCGTACGCGGCGCCGGCGGCGCCGAGCGCGATAACAGTGGCCAGTAGTACGGCTTTACGCATGTGCTCCTCTACTTGTTGGGGGCGTTCGCAACGCGCTCGTTCCCCGGGGCGTTGCCGCAGCGTAAACGGGCTCTTTGCAGAAAGGTTGCGAGCCCGGAACGGGCTCAACCTGGCGCTAACTTACGATGCCCTGGTGGACCTCGACAGCTGGCTCCCCGATCCGAGCGTGCGGGTCTCGCACCGGCGTGAGAGCACAGCCGACGCGCAGACGCTGTGGCGGGCCGCGCAGGGCATCCGGCTGTCGGAGACGAGGAGGCTCGGGCGCCTGGTCCGGTGGCGGATCCCCGGCGTGCCGGCCGACGCCTCGTTCGAGGATCTGTTTCGCAATCCGCCCTTCGCGGTCCTGCACAGCGAGGACGCCGGGCTCGTCTCCGGGCTCGTGGGGCGGATCTGGACCCTGCGCCGGGACTACCCGCGGCTGAGCGATCCCGAGGAGTTCCGTGAGTGGTCACAATCGGGCACCGCCCGGGTGCTGTTCGCTCACTGGGTCGAGCCGGCCGGCGACGGCCGCACGGCGCTGAACTCGGAAGCCCGGGTGCAGGCGTTCGGCGTGCAGGGGCGCATGGGGGTGGCCGCGGTGAGACCGCTCGTGCGCGGCTTCAACTACCTGATCGGGACGGAAGGGATCGAGGTCGCGGTGCGCCGAGCCGAGCGCGGCGCGTCGTGAGCGAGTTCGACGCTCAGGTGACCGTGCGCCGGACTCGGTACGCGAGCGAGGACACCGGATGGGCCGTGGTCGAAGCGGCGGGCGAGGACGGCGCGCCGCTCGTGCTCGTGGGGCCGCTGACCCACCTCGAGGAACGCGAGCGCGCCCACGTCGTGGGCACGTGGGTGGAGGATCGCCGCTACGGGCCGCAGGTCAAGGTCTCGGCGGCGACCCCGCTACCCCCGACCGACACCGCCGGCGTGACCGCCTATCTCCTCCGGATCCGGCACGTGGGGGCCAGGCGGGCGACCCGCCTGATCGAGCGGCACGGCCCCGAGAACGTGATCGAGGCCATCGACCGCGACCCCGAGGCCGCCTTCCGGGCCGCCGGCCTGGGTCGCGCGGCCGCCGCCGAGGCCGCGGCCTCGTGGGAGCGGATGCGGGTGACGCGGCGCCTTCACCTGATGCTGGCGCCGCACGGCCTGGCCTACCTCGTGCCGCGGATCCACGAGGCCTACGGCGACGCCGCGCACCGCACCGTGAGCCAGAACCCGTACGCGCTGACCAGCCTGTTCGGCGTCGGGTTCACGATCGCCGACCGGATCGCGCGTACGGCCGGCGCCCCGCGCGACGGAGACGACCGGGCCAAGGCGGCCGCCGTCCACATCCTGGCCGAGGCCGAGCGCAGCGGGAGCACGTGCCTGCCCGTCGAGGCGCTGACCGAGGCCCTGGCCGAGCTGCTCGGGTTCGCCCCCCGAGCCACGCTGATCGACGAGCTCGACGACCTCCACCGCGAGGGCGATTGGGTCTACCGCCGCCACACGGCCGAGCTCGAGATCGAGCTCGCCCAGCGGATCCGCGATCTGTGCGAAGGCGCGCCGAGCGCGCGGCTGCGCGACTGCCGAACCGACGGCGCCGGCTCTGCCGGCGCCCTAACCCAGGAACAGGGCGCCGCGGTGCAGAACGCCTTCGCGCACCGGCTGTCGCTGGTCACCGGCGGGCCGGGCACAGGCAAGACGGCCTCGATCAAGGCCATCGTGGCCGCGTCCGGCGCCGCCCGCGTGCTTCTGGCCGCCCCGACCGGGCGGGCGGCGATCCGCATGAGCGAGGCCGCGGGCGCGCCGGCCAAGACCGTGCACGCGGCGCTCGGGTGGATCCCCGGCGAGGGCCCGGTGCACGACGAGGAGGATCCACTCGGCTGTGAGCTGCTGATCGTCGACGAGACCTCGATGGCCAACCTCGAGCTGCTGGTGACGCTGCTGCGCGCGGTGGCTCCGCCGACCCACGTGGTCCTGGTCGGCGACGCCGACCAGCTCGCTCCCGTGGGGGCGGGCAAGCCGTTCGCCGAGCTGATCGCGGCCGACGTGGTCCCCACCGTCCGGCTGAGCCGGATCTTCCGCCAGGCGGCGGGAAGCATGATCGTCCAGGGCGCGCACGCGATCCGCCGGGGCGCCATGCCCGAGTTCGCGGGCGGGCCCGAGATGCGGCGCGATCTGTTCCTGATCGAGCGCCCCGACCCGGTTCGAGCGCGCGAGGAGATCGTCTCCCTGGTGGCCGAGCGGCTCCCCTCCCACTACGGAATCGATCCCGTGCGGGACATCCAGGTGTTCGCGCCCGTGTACCGGGGCGAGCTCGGCATCGATGCCCTCAACGCCGCTCTGCGGGACGCGCTGAATCCGGACGGGAAGGCGGTCGGCCGCTGGCGCCTGGGCGACAAGCTGATGATGACCGGGCGGAACCTGCACGAGCTCGGGCTGATGAACGGAACTCTGATCCGGCTCCTGGATGAGACCGACGAGGCGCTCGTGCTCGGGGCCGACGAGGGCGTGATCTTCCGCCTCCCCCACGAGGAGTCCGAGCGGCTGAAGCTCGCCTACGCGTGCTCGGTCCATCGCGGACAGGGGATCGAGCTGCCGGTGGCGGTGATCGTCGCCCATCCCGGCGGCGGCGCCTTCTTCCTCCGGCGGGAGATGCTCTACACCGCGGTCACCCGGGCCCAGCTCGCCACCGTGATCGTCGGGACCCGCGAGGTGCTCGCCCGGGCGGCTCGCACCCCCGACACCGCCCGCCGCCACAGCCGCCTGGCCGACCGGCTGGCGTAGGCTTGACTCACCCCGTGGTCACCTCTGCTCGAAAGCGTCACGCCCTGGACCTGTTCGCCGGCCTGCCGAGCCGGTACGGGTCGATGGGGACGGTGATGAGCTTCGGGCAGGACCCGCGGTGGCGACGGGCGATGGTGAACGCGGTCGACGCGGGCCCGGGAGATCGCGTGCTCGACGTGGCCTGCGGCACCGGGCTGGTCACGCGCGAGCTCGTGCGGCGCGGCTGCACCGTGGCCGCGCTGGATCAGAGCCCCGACATGCTGGCCGAGGCGCGCCGCCGCCTGCCCGGCGTCCGCTTCGTCCAGGGCGAGGCCGAGGCGCTGCCGTTCGATGACGGGGAGTTCGACGCGCTCACGTTCACCTACCTGCTCCGGTACGTCGACGACCGGGCGGCCACCATGCGCGAGCTGGCCCGGGTGGTCCGGCCGGGCGGCCGGATCGGGATGGTCGAGTTCGGAGTGCCCGGCCGCGCGGTCCTGCGCGGGGCCTGGCGCGTGCACACGCGGGTGGGGCTGCCGCTGCTCGGACGGGTGGTCTCGCCGGCCTGGTTCGAAGTCGGGCGCTTCCTCGGGCCGAGCATCGAGCGGCTGTACGTCCAGGAGCCGGATCTGGGCCGCCTGTGGCGCGGAGCCGGGATCGGGCACGTGCAGGTGCGAAGGATGAGCTTCGGCGCCGGTCTGGTGATGTGGGGCGTGAGGGATGCAGACAGCCGAGCGTGAGCTCTCCCGGCCCGCGTTCTACGCCCTGCGCCCGGGCGGGTGGCGGGATCTCATCACCGTGCTGCACCCGCCGTACACGGCCTGGCACCTGAGCTATGTGGCCCTGGGCGCTGTGGCGGCCCCGCACGTCTTCTTCGGACGCCTCGGGGCGGCCCTGGGTGCGTTCTTTCTCGCCGTCGGCCTGAGCGCCCACGCGCTCGACGAGCTCAACGGCCGCCCGCTCGGCACCAAGTTGTCACGGCGATCGCTGGTGGCGGTTTCGATCGTGGGCCTGGTCGGGGCGGTGGCGATCGGCGTGGCCGGGTGCGTGATCGTCTCGGCCTGGCTGGCGCCGCTGGTCGCGGCGGGGGCGTTCCTGGTCGTGGCCTACAACCTCGAGCTGGCCGGCGGCCGGTTCCACAACGACGCCTGGTTCGCCGTGGCCTGGGGCGGCTTTCCCGCCTTCACCGGTTACTTCGTCAATGCTCTCTCGGTCCGGCCGGCGGGAGTTTTCGTCGCCGCGGCCTGCTGCGCGCTGAGCGGTGCCCAGCGACGGCTCAGCACCCCGGCTCGGGAGCTCCGCCGGCGCACGGTCGAGGTCCACGGCGAGCAGGTGCTGAGCGATGGGCGGGTGATCGATTTGGATAAAGGGCGCCTTGCGGCGCCCCTGGATGGGGCCTTGTCGACCCTGTGGCTGGCGCTCGTCCTGCTCGCGGTCGGACTGGTGGCCGCCCGGCTTTGATCACAGGCGCCGGCCCATGATCATGCTGCTGCGCAGGCGGCCGTCGCGCCGCAGGTAATGGTCGCGGCGGAGCCCCTCGACCTCGAAGCCGGCGGAGGCGTAGAAGGCGATCGCCCGGGGGTTGTCGACCCACACCTCGAGGTCGAGCTTGTGGGCGCCGGAGCCTCGGGCATGCTCGATCGCGGCGTGCAGGAGCGCCCGGCCGCCCCCGCGGCCGCGAGCGACGGGGAGGATGGCCATCCCGACCGACAGCACGCCCCGCACGCGCGCGTGCAGGTTGAGATGGCCGACCACTGCGTCTCCCTCTTCGAGCACCCAGGCCGTGCCCTCCTGGGTGATCAGCTCAAGCTGGCGCTCGGTTCGCGCCTCGACGTCGACCGGTGGCTCGGCTCCGAGGAAGCCTTCGGGCGCCACCGCGACCACGATGCCCGCCATCGCCGCAGCGTCGTCCAGGCGCGCCCGGCGAACGAGGAGGTCGGCCATGAGGCTCGTTCTAGCAAGCCGAGGCGAGTTGCTCGGCCTCGGTCTCCGAGGCGGCCGCCGTCGCGGCTAGCCGCGTCAGAATCGTGTCTTAAGCCCGGGGTCAGGGCTCGAACGGGGCGTTTCACCCCGCTCGACATCACTATTCTGCCGCTCATCATGAGCGACGGGTCGCCGTTCGATGCTCGCTGTGAGCGCCACCAGGATGCGGTTGTCGTCGTAGTCAGCGGCGAGCTCGATCTCGATTCGGCCGAGAAGCTGCGCGATCTGCTGCGCTCGACGCAGGCCAAGGCGGCCACCGTCGTGCTCGATCTGCGTGACGTCACGTTCATCGACTCGAGCGGCCTCAGCGTGGTGGTGGGTCACCACCATCTGGCCAAGAGCGAGGGCTTCCGCTTCGCCGTGGCGGTGGGCGGGGCGCCCGCGGTGGAGCGGCTTCTGCATCTGACGGGCCTGAGCGGGACGCTGGCCATCGTCGAGCGGCCGGACACCGTGCTGGTGGGATGAACGTCCTCGAGTCGCTGCAGGACTCGGGCGACGTCGGCCGGGACCTGCTGGCCGTCGACTGGGACGCGACGCCACTCGGACCGCCCGCGCAATGGCCGCGGAGCCTGGCCACGATCGTGCAGGTGATGGTGAGCTCTCGGTTCTCGATGTGGATGGCGTGGGGCCCCGAGCTGACCTTCTTCTGCAACGACGCCTACCGCCGGGACACGCTGGGCAAGAAGTACCCGTGGGCCCTGGGCCGGCCCGCGAGCCAGGTGTGGGCCGAGATCTGGGACGACATCGGGCCGCGAATCGAGGCCGTCCTGCAGACCGGCGTGGCGACGTGGGACGAGTCGCTGCTGCTGTTCCTCGAGCGCAGCGGGTACGTCGAGGAGACCTACCACACGTTCTCCTACAGCCCGCTGACCGACGACGCGGGGACGATCGTCGGCATGCTGTGCGTGGTCAGCGAGGACACCGACCGGGTGGTCGGCGAGCGCCGGATGGCGACGTTGCGCGACCTCGGGTCCGAGACCACGACCGGCCGGGACGAGCGCGCGTACCTGAATGCGGCCGCGCGACACCTCGCGAGCAACCAGCTCTCGCTTCCGTTCACGCTGATCTATCTCCTGGGCGAGGACGGGTCCTCGGCCGAGCTGGTCGAGTCGACCGGCATCGCGCCCGGGCACCCGGCCGCGCCGCCGAGCCTGGTCCCGGGACGGTCGAGCTGGCCGGTGGCCGAGGTGGCGGCGGGCCAGACGGTCATGATCGAAGGCCTCGAGGAGCGATTCGCCGCCCTTCCGACCGGAGCGTGGGACGAGCCCCCGATGACCGCGCTGGCGCTCCCGCTCCCCCAACAGGTTCCGGGGGCGCCTCCGTACGGATTCCTGATCGTCGGGGCCAACCGGTACCGCCCCCTCGATGAGGCCTACCGGTCGTTCCTGGGCCTCATCGCCGCCCAGCTCGCGGCCGGGATCGCGAGCACGCGCGCGTACGCGGCGGAGCGCCGCCGGGCCGAGGAGCTGGCCGAGCTCGACGCGGCCAAGACGGCCTTCTTCACCAACGTCAGCCATGAGCTGCGCACGCCGCTGACCTTGCTGCTCGGCCCGGCCGAAGACGCCCTGGCCGACACCGAGGAGGCTCTGACCGGACAGCAACGGCACCGGATCGAGATCATCGAGCGCAACGGGGAGCGGCTGCTGAAGCTCGTCAACACGCTGCTCGACTTCTCGCGGCTGGAGTCCGGCCGCGCCACGGCGAGCTTCGAGCCCGTGGAGCTCGGCCAGTACACGGCGGAGCTGGCCAGCATGTTCGACTCGGCGGTCGAGCAGGCCGGACTGGACTTCCGGATCGATTGCCCGCCGCTGGCCGACCCGGTGTACGTGGACCGGGAGATGTGGGCCAAGGTGGTGATGAACCTGCTCTCGAACGCGCTGAAGTTCACCTTCAGCGGGGCGATCACGGTCTCCCTGTCCGGGCATGACGGATTCGCCCGGCTGGCCATCTCGGACACCGGAATCGGAATCGAGCCCGCCGAGCAGGCCCGGTTGTTCGAGCGCTTTCACCGGGTTCTCGGGGCTCGGGCGCGAACGCATGAGGGCTCGGGCATCGGGCTCGCCCTGGTGGCCGAACTGGCCAAGCTCCATGGCGGGACGGCCTCCGTGGAGAGCGCTCCGGGCGTCGGGAGCACGTTCGAGGTGGACCTTCCGTTCGGACGCGAGCATCTCCCCAGCGAGCAGCTGAGCGACCGGCCGCGCGACGTCTCGATCGAGCGCGAGGTGGCGGGGTTCCTGGCCGAGGCGAGCCGCTGGCTCCTGCCCAACGAGACGCGCGCGGAGCCACGGCGAGAGGGTGGGGACCGGCCGCGGATTCTCGTCGTCGACGACAACACGGACATGCGCGATTACGTGGCCACGCTGCTCAGCGACCAGTACTCGATCCGCACCGCCTCCGACGGAGTGGAGGCCCTGGAGCTCGCGCGGGGGGACCCACCCGACCTCGTGCTGACCGACGTGATGATGCCGCGCCTCGACGGCTTCGGTCTGCTCTCGGCGCTTCACGGCGATCCGGCCACGCTCCACGTGCCGGTGGTCATGCTGTCGGCGCGCGCGGGCGAAGAGGGCGTGATCGAGGGGCTCGAGGCGGGCGCGGACGACTACCTGATCAAGCCGTTCAGCGCCCGGGAGCTCCTGGCCCGCGTGCGGGCCAATCTCGAGCTCGACCGCGCTCGGCGCACCCGCGACCAGCTCGAGCTGAGCCAGCGGATGCAGAACCAGGCCGAGCGGCTGGCCGAGGTCGGCAGCTGGGAGATCGATCTGGCCACCGGCTCGATGAACGCCTCCGACCAGCTCCTGCGGATGCTCCGCCTGAGCCGCAGCACGGTCAACGCGCTGCACTACTCGGAGGTCATCTCGCGCCGGGTCCACCCCGATGACCTGGAGCGTGTCCGGGAACTGCTCGAGAGCGCGGTCGCGCTGCAGCAGCCGTTCGACGCCGAGCTCCGCGTCGTGCAGGACGACGGCAGCCAGGTCTACGTGCGGATGCGTGGTGAGGCGGTGTGCGGCGAGGACGGCCGGCCGGTGATGCTGCGCGGGTTCATCCAGGACATCACCCGCCGGCGCGAGGCCGAGCAGGCGATCGCCGCGGCCGCCGCGGCGCGTGAAGCGGCCGAGCGCGAGCACCAGATCGCCGATGCGCTTCAGCGCAGCCTGCTCCCGGCCGACCAGTTCGAGTCCGAGCACCTCGAGGTCGCCACCTACTACCAGGCCGGGGTGGAGGGCACCCGCGTCGGCGGAGACTGGTACGACGCGATCGCCCTGGGAGCAGGTCGCACGGCGCTGGTGATCGGAGATGTGGCGGGGCGCGGAGTGCGAGCCGCGAGCCTGATGGGCCAGCTGCGCGCCGCGGTACGGGCGTACGCTCGGCTCGATCTGCCGCCCGCCGAGGTGCTCGAGCTGCTCGACTCAATCGTGTTCGAGCTCGGGGGCGAGCAGCTCGTGACCTGCGTCTATGGCATCTATGACCCCGCCGCGGGCGGACTGCAGTACGCCAACGCCGGACACCTGCCGCCCCTGCTCGCGATGCCGGGCGCTTCGGTCGAGCGCCTGCCCGGAGCCACTGGACCGCCGCTCGGCGTCGGCGGGGGGACGCCCTACGACGAGCACCTGGTCAAGGTGCCCGAAGGCGCGATCATCGCCTTCTACACCGATGGCCTGGTCGAGCGCCGCGACCGTGACCTCGACCTCGGGATCGACGGCCTGGCCGCGCAGCTGAGCGCCGACGGGCGGTCCGTCGCCGCGCTGCCCTCGGCTCTGATCGCCGCACTGGCCCCGGAGGGAAGCGACGACGACATCGCGATCCTGCTCGCCCGGGTCGGAGACCACCCGACCCAGCAGACCGCGGTGCTGGACGTCCCCGCGACCCCCTCCGCGCTCCAGGACGGCCGTCGCTTCGCCGCCGCCGCGCTGGCCGAGTGGGCGCTTCCGGCCAACCTGATCGACGACGCCACGCTGATCGTCAGCGAGCTGCTGACCAACGCCGTCCTGCACGGCGCCCCCCCGATCCGCCTGCGGCTGCGGCGAACACCGCGCGAGCTGGCGATCGAGGTCGACGACGAATCGAGCGCGATGCCGCGCAAGCTCCGCGCCGCCCCGGAAGACCTGCACGGGCGCGGGCTGGCCATCGTGGCGGCGATCGGAAGCCGGTGGGCGGCGCGGGCCAACGGTCACGGCAAGACCGTGTGGAGCTCGCTTCCGATCCCGTGACGGCGTAGGTGCGAGGCGGTCAGTCCCCGGTGGCCGCAAGCGGCGCATCGGGGTGCTCGACCGAGCCGAGCTGAGCCGGGTCCTGGCGAAACGGCAGCCCGACCGCCCAGTCGGCCAGCATCCGCGCCCGCCGATCGGCGCTCGGCACCTGTGAGAGGTAGTAGGCGCGGCGAGCCAGCCACGCGGGCAGGCCCCGAACTTTGCGTCCCCGGATCTCGCCCACCCCCTTGTGGCGTCCGAGCGTGACCATCTCCCCCTTGCTGGCGTAGCGGAACGGCTCGGGCGGGCGGTGGGCGATGACGCGAGCCAGGTTGGTGGCCAGGTGCTTGGCCTGGCGAGTGGCGTACTGGGCGGTTGGGGGACAGGTGCTGTCTTTGATCAGGTCCGGCACGGCGGCGCAGTCGCCGGCCGCCCAGATCCCGTCGGCCTGGTTCACGCGCAGGCACGGGTCAACCTCCACTCGCCCGCGTTCGTCGGTGGCCAGGCCGCTGTCGCGGACGAGCGCCGGAGGCTCCACGCCGGCCATCCAGACCAGTGTGTCGGCCGCGAGCTCGGTGCCGTCCGAGAGGGTGAGCCGTCCGTTCTCGGCCGACTCGAGCTGGGTGTTCAGGCGCACGTCGATATCGCGATCCTTGAGCTCGTTCATGGCGTACTCGGCCAACGACGGCGACACCTCGGGGAGGATCCGGTCGCTGGCCTCGAGCAGCAGCCACCGCATGTCTTCGCGGGCCACGTCCGGAAACCACTGGGCGGCGCTCCGCGCTAGGTCCTCGAGCTCGGCCGCCACTTCGACCCCGGTGTAGCCACCGCCCACGAACAGGAAGGTCAGAGCCTTCCGCCGGGCCTCGCGGTCGGTGGTCGACTGCGCGGCCTCCAGGCGCGAGAGCACCTGGTTGCGCAGGTGCAGGGCCTCGGCGATCGACTTGAACCCGATCGCGTGGTCCTCGAGGCCGGGGATGTCGGCCAGGCGCGTGGTCGAGCCGAGACCGACGACCAGGTGGTCGAACTCGAGCTCGTACTCGTCGCCCTGGTAGGGCTGGAGGGTGATCCTGTTCTGGTCGGGCCTGATCGCGGTCGCGCGGGCGGTCACGACCTCCGTGCGCTGCAGTGTCTTGCGCAAAGGCACGGCGACATGGCGTGGATCCAGATCGCCCGAGCCGACCTCGACCAGCAGCGGCCAGTAGAGCATGAAGTTCTCCTGGCTCACGAGCACGACGTCCGCCGTGCCGGGGTCCAGCCGCCGCTCGAGCTCGAGCGCGCAGTACAGCCCGATGTAGCCGCCGCCGAGGAGGACGATCCGGGGCGGGGTCATCGGGGTGGCGCGGGTGGCATCGGTAGCGGGGGTGCTACCCGGACGGGTCGGCGGTCGAACTCAGGGCGGCGGGAACACCCGGCGAGCGCCTTCGTGATGTGGGTAGGCTGCCTCGATGCGCGCTCGACAGTTTTCTGCCCGTCTCTTCCGTGCCTGCCGGTCGCTTTTCGAGACCGCAGCGAGGAGGCTCGGTTATACCGTACTGCGCAACTCACCTCTTAGTCCTGTTCCTGACCTCAAACCTCCAGGCGACCCGGGTTGGACGTACCGCTATCCGACACATAGCGTTTCTATCGACCTCGACTCGCAAATCGAGTTTCTGGCCGGCGACCTGGGCGGTTACATCAAAGAGTTCACCGATGAGGTCCGGTACGTCAAGTTCGACCTCTGGAATGAGCTCTATCAGGCCGGCGATGCCGAGACGCTCTACGCACTCGTGCGCTTCCTGAAACCACGACGGATCCTCGAGATCGGATCTGGGAACTCTACGCTGGTGACATCGGCGGCGTGCGTGGCCAATGCCCGAGAGGGTTCCACCACTGATTTTGTCGCGGTTGACCCCGCTCCACGGCGGCCGATTGCCGAGCTCACAGGTTTGCGACGCCATGAGCAGATCGACTGCCGAGATCTTCCGCTCAGCCGTTTCGAAGAATTGGAGAGCGGCGACATCTTGTTCATCGACACGGACCATGTAGTCAAGCGAGGCAGTGAGGTGAACTGGCTTTTACTGGAGGCTCTGCCGCTAGTCAGGCCTGGGGTGTGGATCCACTTTCACGACATTTTCTTGCCTTATGACTATCCGTTCTGGCTTTACTGGGTCACGATCCCAACCGAGCAATACCTGCTCCATGCGTGGCTGTTGCACAGCGACTGGCAAGTGAAGCTTGCCCTCGCGGCACTGTTTGTCGACCGGCGTGAGGAGCTGGTGCAAATTATCCCGAGTCTCACCGAGCCGGTCCCTGGCGTGCCCGAGCTCAAAACCTGGTATCCGAGCGCGTTCTGGATCCGCCGGGAAGACCCTGCCGGAGCGTAGGCGGCGACATCGCTGGTGGCTATCCGGAGGGTTCGGCGGCCGGACTACGGGTGCCGGGAAGACGGTGCGCCGTCAGAGACGAACCGAAGACCGTCGCGATAACGTCCAACTGATGTCTGGCCCCCGCGTGGCGATCGCCATCCCCGCCTACAACGAGGCCGAGGGGCTGCCCGGGTTCTTGGAGGAAGTCGATCGGGCGCTATCTCCCCTGGTCGACGAGCTGCGGTTGGTCGTCATCGACGATGCCTCCGGGGATGGGACGAGAGGGTCCTGCCGGAGCTCGCGGATCGGCTATCCGGCACGTTGAGATGTTCCGGAACGAGCGCAACCGGGGGCACGGCCCCAGCCTGATGGCCGCCTATCGTCAAGCGCTCGACGGCAACCCCGATTTCATCCTCCAGGTCGATGGAGATGGCCAGTTCCATGGCAGCGATCTTCGACGCGTCTTAGTCCTCCTGACCGATGAGGCCCGCGCCGTCTGCGGGGTGCGCCGGTTCCGCCAGGATCCGTGGTTTCGAATGATCATGACCGGGGTTCTGCGCTCCTACCTCCAGGCCGCGTTTTCGGTCCGCGCCCGGGACGCGAACTGTCCGCTGCGCGGATACGACGCCGGTGTCCTGCGGCAACTGCTCGACGGTGTGCCGCAGGACTCTCTGGTGCCCAACTTGTACCTGACGATCCTGGCCGCTCGGAACGGCGTGCCGCTGCTTGAGGTCGACGTGAGCCATCGGGTCCGGCGGGGGGCCGGCGCTCGCGGCACCACCTGGGGGAAGGGGATGTCTCCGATTCCGTGGCGACTGCTGCGGTTTTCCGCCAGGGCAGTGTGGGAGCTGTTGGCCTTCGCGCCCGCGTGGGCCGGGCCGGTGGCCGCGTCACCCAAGCGGTCACGTCCCCGATCGCCAGCCGACGTTAAGCCCGCCAGTCCGCTTGACCGTGGGCTCGACGCGGTCTGGCTGGCAGACTGCGGGCGCAGCATGAGCGTCGGTACGCGACTGCCTCGGTTGCATCGAGCTGCTGGCCATCGTGGTACCGCTTATGTGGGCAGCGCGTCGGCTACGGACGACGATGATGCCGGGCTACCGTGGCCCGGCCGGGATCCTGGCCGAGGTGGCGACAGTCCTCACCCGGGTTGGTGCTGGAAGCGGAGATCCTCGGCAGCCTCGGTGCCCTGCATGGCGGCGGTCTTGCCGTGGCGTCACTGGTGCTGAGCGGGACGGTGGCGATTGGGTTGCGTGGTCGCCGCAGCGCGGGCTGGTCCGGCGCAGGGGCAGCGAATGGGGCCAGGATTGCCCGAGACCGGGACCGCGCCTTCTGGTGGCGGGCATGCGCAATCGCGTTCGCGGTCGGCTTGATCACCTTCGAGCAGGTTGCTCCCACGCTCCAGTCGCTCCACGGCGGGATCTCCGAATTCGACTCGCTCGCGTATCACCTGCCGACGGCGGCGCGGTGGGTCCAGCAGGGCACGATCAGCCCGATTCACCAGCTCTATCCCGGCGCGCTGTGGGCGTATTACCCGTACAACGCGGAGGTACTCCACGCCGTCGGAATGGCCGCGTTCGGCCGTGACCTCCTGTCCCCCTTCATGAACCTGGGGTTTCTCGGCCTGGCCCTGCTCGCGTGTTGGGCGATCGGCGCCGGCCGAGGCGCGGGACGTCCGCAGTTCTCGCCGGTGCGATGGTCCTGACAACGCTGGCAGTCCGCGCGGCTGGGCGGCGGAACGGCGCTCAACGATGTCCCGGCGGTGTCGATGGTGCTGGTAACCGTCGCCCTGGTCCCCGTGGGGCCCGGCCGGCCGTGGGAAGTGGGTGCGGCAGCGATGGCCGGAGGATGGGCGTCGCACCAAACCGGATGCTGCTTTGACCGTCCTCCTGATCGCGGGTGGTGCGGTTGTCGCGGCGCGCGAGACTCAGTTGCGGACTGCCGCCATCTGGCTGGCCGGCATGCTGGGGCGGGTGGCTACTGGTACGGCCGCGACCTGATCGCCGTAGGGACACCGCTACCCGGACTCCGGACCGGCATCCTCCCCACCCCTCGGGCCTTCCCGTGGCCGCTGACCTTCGCCCACGCGCTTCAGACCGGCGCAGACACAGTCACGGCGCTTCCACACGAGTTCAACGCCGCGCTCGGGACCGACATGGCCGGTCTGCTCGCTGTCGAGCGTGGGGTTGATATCGGCGGTGACTCCGAAGCGAGCAGTCTGGGAGCGCGCCGCCGCAGTCGGGGGGATCGCCACCCTGGCGATCTGGCCGTTCACGCCGTTCACTCAGGTGGTCGTGTTTGCCGTGCGATACATGGCGCCCGGGCTGCCGCTTCGGCGCAGTGCCTGCTTCATATGCGCGCCCTGGCTCGCGGGATCACGCCGCCAGCGCGTCCTCGAGCGGCGCGTTGGCCGCCGCCGGGGCGGGAGCAGTCGGACACGTGGTCGGCGCCAACTCGTCCTACCGCCTCGTCGCGGTGATCATTGCGATCGTGCTCGCCGGGTTGGTCGCCCTCGCGATGACCCGGCCGAATGCGCGGTTTCCGGCGATTCCGCTGCTGCTAGGAGTCATCACGCTGATGGTGATCGGCGAACCGGGTGCGCAACGATACGTTCGCGATCGATACCGACTGGCGGATTTCCACTCCCAGGCGTTCTCTGACGAGGCTGCCCTGGCGCAAGTATTCGGCTGGGCCCAGACCATCCACCGTGCCCGCATCGGCATCGAAGGCGGAGAGCTGCAATATCCCCCTTTTGGGCGCAGACTTGTCGAACTTCGTCCAGTACGTCGGCCATACGGAAGTTGGTGGGGGCTTCACGCGGATCGAGCGGTGCAACGCGTGGCGTCGCGCCATCGATGCACAGCGGTTCGACTATGTCATCACCGTGCCCTGGGGCAGCGAGTCGAACTCGCCTCCGCAGCCCTCCCCGCAGGGTCAATGGACGAAGAGCGACCGGGCCGCGACGGTGATCCTCCAGCCCGGCAACGGCATCTTCGTTTTCGCGATCCGCGGCACGATGGGCCGGCGTTGACCCGTCGCTGAAGCGTCCTCAGCGGACGGGCGAGCGATGACCGCCATGCGATCCCGGAAATCTGGCGCCCACAGCCGGTCGACGACCGAACCGCCGTGGCCGCCCCGGTCAGCGCCCGTCCCACGGTTGGGGAGTAGCCATTCAGCCGGCCAAGGTAGTACCGGACGCTGAATGCCTTCGCGGCAGTGGTGATCTCAAGCACCTCGAACCCCTCGCGGCGCAGGAGATGAGAGATCGACTGCCGGGTGAAGTACTGAACGTGTGTGGAAATCAGAGACCACCACCGGCGGCCGAGCACGCGGGCGACGCGGCTTCCAGCGTCGGGCAGCGCGAGCCAGAGGACTCCGTCTCGAGTCAGCCATCGGCGAACACGCGCCAGCACAGCCGCCGGGTCGATGAGATGCTCGATCACGTCGCCCATCGCGATCGCGTCGAAACTCGCCCGGGGCAGCTCCGCGGTCATGATGTCAGCCGTGATCACCTCGAGTCCGAGGCGGTCGCGGGCATAGGCGGAGGCAAATTCGCTCGGTTCGACGCCGACGGCGCGCCAACCCCGCGCGTCCGCCTCAGCGACGAGAAAGCCTACCCAGCAGCCGAGGTCGGCCAGGCTTCCCCCTGCGGAACATGACGCTCGATCCAGTCGAGCCACGCCGAGCCGTCTCGCGTTGTCCTGACTCCTCCTCCACGTAATCATCGAGGCCGCCTCGGCATAGGCGCGGGCAAGCACCGACGCATCCGGCAAGGGATGAAGCTGCATATGGCCGCATCGGGTGCACTGCCAGATGTCGGCGAGCGCGGTGCCGAGCGGCTCGTGGTCGGCACGAGACCCTGGGCCGCCCTCGCCCGCGACCGCGAAATCGCGGTTCGAGTCCACGGTGCCCGCAGGCCACACAGTCGCCGTGGAGCGCGCTAAACAAGGCGCTGGTGACGCGATTCGGGGTGACCTGGTCAGCAAAGGCATTGGTGGAGGGTGACAGCTGGCCGCAATGCCTTCATTAAAACTGGCGCAGTTCGACTTCGTCGTCGATGACGGTGGTCACGCGATGAGCAGCAGGTACACATCGTTCGAGGTGCTCTTCCCACAGTCGTCTTGGGCGGCGCCTACGTGATCGAGGACCTGGTACCGAGTACTGGCGGGAGAACGGCGGAGGCGACGTTGGGCAGGACGGGACGTCGGTCGCTCTTGTCAAGCGGCTGATCGACTCGGCGAACATCGAGGACATCGTTCAGCCTGTGTCGAGCCATCACACATGGTCTTCGCCGGAGTCCGTGGCTCAGTTGCGCGGAGACGTTGCGAGCGTCTCGGTGTATCCGGGCCAAGCGGTGATCTTCAAGGGTGGCGGCCCCATGACGACGGAGGCGAAGCCCGGCCAATCCCGCGCTCGAGGATTCTCGAGGCGCTCGGTCTGGGAACGAGTCGGACGCTCACGCCGATCATGAAAGGGGCTACCGGCCACCGACGAGTCGTCACAACAGGCCGGATCATTGTCCGAGAAGGACTGGCCACTCCGTTCGATCTTGGTTCTGTCAGGCCGTTGCTCGCTCCCCGCTCCGGTCAGACCGTAGGCGGGCGCAGTGCCGCGCCGGGAGACTGCGCAGGCCCGGCGCGGCGCGGCGTTTGCGTCAGGCGTTCAGCCCATCGTGGTGCAGTTGCGGTACTCGATGCGGTTGACGAACCACATGTCGGTCATCGCCACTGTGCAGTACAGGCCAGGGCCCTTGTAGGGCCCCTTGGACGAGACCGAGCACCGCTTGACCGGCGCCTTCGGCCCGCATGTGCGCTTGGCGCTGCCCGACCACGCCGGCTGGTCGTCGTGCGGGTGGCGGAAGTACTCGTTGCCGATGTACTGCGTGAGGGCGAACTCGTTGTGCTTGCACCAGGTCCGCGCCGCGTAATGGACCTTCCCGTAGAGGTAGATCGGCGGGTCAGCATAGACATGGCATCCGTCGTCGTGCGTGGCCGCTCCGGCCAGCTCCGGCGCGAGCATCGCCGCACCAACCGCCAGCGTTGCCGCCGCACACGACACCACCAGCGCAATCCATCGCATCCGTGTCCTCATGACTGGCTCCTCCCGTTGCCCTGTGTCTCAGCTCCTAGCGGCCGAGGTCTAGTGCAGGCACCAACACGCGCGCGCCGCCGGCGATGCGCTGTGCCTCTCACATCTTGGTCGGCATAACGCCGGCGAAGCCAGACCATCACGATCGAGCGATGAAGCTCGCTCTCCAACAGCTCCAGTGCCGCCCAGGTTCGATTGTGGTCGTACCGGCGGGAACCACGAGACCGTCGGGCACGCACCTGCTTGCGAGGACTGTCGCGAAGGGCCGGGCGTCTGCTAGTTCATAAAGCCGACGCGGGGACTCGAACCCCGGACCCCTTCATTACGAGTGAAGTGCTCTACCAGCTGAGCTACGTCGGCGCCGGTGGTCAGTCTATCGGCGGCTCGTGGACCGCCTGGAGTGGCTGAGCGCTCACCGCGCGCGTCTTCCACTCGTCGGCGAGGATCGCCCAGCGCTCGTGATCGCGCCACCGGCCACCGATCTTCAGATAGCGGGGTGAGAAGCCCTCGCGGCGAAAGCCGGCACCCGCGGCGAGGGCGATGGAGGCTCGGTTGCCGGGCTGGATGTTCGCTTCCACGCGGTGCAGGCCGAGGTTGAGAAACGCGTGCTCGAGCACGAGCTGGATGCCCTCGCTCATGTAGCCCTGACGCGCGTAGGGCTTGCCGACCGCGTAGCCGAGATACGCGCTCTGGAGCGAGCCGCGGGAGATCTGGGACAGGTTGAAGAAACCGACGATGGCCAGGTCCTGAGAGCGGCAGGCAAGCATGGCCTCGAAGTCGGCGCGCCGGGAATCGGCCAGGTAGGTGGCGAAGCGGTCGTCGTCGGTCGGAGCGGTCGCCCAGGGCCGGTGAAATGCGCGGCTGGCTCGCATCAGCGAGATGAACTCGTCCCGGTCGCGGCGCTCGGGCGGGCGAAGGAAGACGCGCCGATTGCCGTCCGTGGGTGTCGACGGCGATCGATTCATGCGGCGTGCGCGAGTACCCGCTCCAAACGATAAGCCAGCGCTTCGCACGCGAGCTCCTCCGAGACGTTCAGTTGAAACCGCATCCTCGTGTCCTCGACCAGTTCTACCGCCTGCTGGAGGACGTTTGGGTCGGCGCCGGCGGCGTCGGCGCGCAGGTCCTGGAGCCGGTCGCGATGACGCACCAGATCCTCGGCGCCCCAGGTCAGGACCGCCAGATCGCCGTACCAGAGCGAAACCGCCTGCAGGGCCAGGTCGAGCGCCGCCGTCTCCACCCGGCGCCGGACACGCCGTATGCGCTCCGTCCACTCGGTCTGAATTCGCTTTTGCTCCTTCTTCGGATAGAGCTCGAGCTCCGCCTGCTTCTTCGCCTCGAGCTCGAGGGCGGCCGCTTCCCCGCGAGCCCGGACGCCGGCGAGCATCGGGCTCCACGGCTTCTGGGTTGACGCGTGTCCGGCCAGCGACGCTCGGGCGAACTGCACCGCTCCGGCCAGCAGCTTCTGTCCGTCGGGGGTCGCCAACTCCCGCGCTCGTTCCCCGTCGCCGAGCGAGAGCCGGGCGCATGCCTCGGCGGTGGCGGCCGGTACGCCCGTGGCCTGCACCTCGGCGGTCAGTTGTTCCGGGGACGGAGCCTCGAAGCGCACGAGCTGGCAGCGCGACCGGATCGTAGGCAGCACCTCGGCGAGCCGGTCGGTGAGCAGAATCAGGTGCACGAACGAGGCGGGCTCCTCGAGCGTCTTGAGCATCCGGTTGGCCGCCTCGTCCCCAAGCTCATCTACGCGCTCGATCACGAATACCCGCCGTTGGGCCTCGAACGGCGTCTTGCTGGCCGCGGAGATGACCGGGCCGTCGATATCGCTGACCAGGATTTCGTGGGCGCCGCTGGGCGCCACCCAGGTCAGGTCGGGATGAGCGCCTGAGGACACGCGGGCGCGGGCGCTTTCGGGATCCAGCGATCCCTCGGCCAGCAGCTCCGCCGCCATCCCGCGCGCGACCGAGCGCTTCCCGGCCCCGCCCGGGCCGTGGAAGAGATAGGCGTGAGACGGCTGGCCGCCCGCCGCCAGGGCGGGCTCGAGCACCGCCCGCGCGTGGGGATGACGATCGAGCTGAGAGACCACGGGTTCGATGCTAATGGTCAAGCGGTAGGGTCGAGAGCAACCGTCATGCCGCCCGGACGCCTGATCACCATCGAAGGGATCGACGGAGCGGGCAAGTCGACGCTTGCCGCCCGCCTGGCGGAGGCGCTCAGGCGGCGGGACATCGGCGTGCACGAGCTGCGCGAGCCCGGCGGCGTCGACACCGCCGAACGCATCCGGGAGCTGGTCAAGGATCCGGCTCTACGGGTCGGAGCCCGCGCCGAGGCGTTGCTGTACGCGGCCGCCCGAGCCCAGCTCGTCGACGAGGCCGTCGTTCCATTGCTCGAGCGCGGCGAGTGGGTGCTCCTGGATCGCTTCGTCGACTCCTCGCTCGCCTATCAGGGTGCCGGCCGAGGATTGGGCATCGATGCGGTCCAGGCCATCAACCGGTTCGCCACCGACGGGCTGGTTCCCGATCGGACCCTGCTGCTCGACTTGGATCCGTCCGCCGGGCGCAGCCGGGCCCACGGCCGAGGCGAGGAGCCCGACCGGCTCGAGCGTGAGCGGGACGAGTTCTTCGAGGCCATCCGAAGCGCCTATCTCGATCTGTGGCGCGGCAACCGTCGGGTTATACGCCGGATCGACGCCTCGCAACCCCCTGAAGAGGTCCTGACCGCCGCCCTGGCCGAGCTTTCCGACCTACTGTGAGTAGCCGTTCGGGTGCGCCCGGGCGAAGTCCCAGGCGTCGCCCACCATCTGCTCGATGCCGGGCTTGTGCGGCGCCCACCCGAGCTCGTCTCGAATCCGCGCGCTGGCCGACACGAGCTCCGCGGGGTCACCCTGCCGCCTCGGCGCCTCTCGGACGGCGATCTCCCTGCCCGTGACCTGCTCAGCCGCGGCGATCACCTCGCGGACCGAGAACCCGTTGCCATTGCCGAGGTTGTAGATCTGGTGCTCGCCGCCCCGCGTGGCCTCGAGCGCGAGCACGTGGGCATCGGCGAGGTCCTCAACGTGGATGTAGTCGCGCACCGCCGTCCCGTCGCGAGTGGGGTAGTCGGTGCCGAAGATCTCGACGTGCGGATTGCGACCGACGGCGACCCGGAGCACGTTGGGGATCAGGTGGGTCTCGGGGTCGTGGTCTTCGCCGACCCCGTGACTGGCTCCGGCCACGTTGAAATAGCGCAGGCTCACCGCACCGAGGCCGTGGGCGCGGCAGTAGTCGCCGATCATCCAGTCCACCGCCAGCTTGGAGCGCCCGTAGGCGCTTTCCGGCCGGGTGGGAGTGGACTCCGGGATCGGCACCTCGTCGGGCTGGCCGTAGACGGCGCACGTGGATGAGAAGACAAGGCGCTCGACCCCGGCCGCGTGCATGGCCTCGAGCAGGTTCAGCGTGCCGGTGACGTTGGTCCGGTAGTAGCGCTCCGGATTGGTCCCGGACTCGCCCACGAGCGCGAGCGCGGCGAAGTGAAGGACGGCATCGAACCCCCGTCCGAGCGCCGCTCGCACGGCCGGCTCGTCCAGCAGGTCGGCCACCACCAGCTCAGCCTCGGGCGCCACGGCATCGCGGTGCCCCTGGCGCAGGTTGTCCAGGACGGTGACCTCGTGTCCGCCGTCAATCAGCAGGCGCGAGACGTTCGAGCCGATGTAGCCGGCTCCTCCGGTGACGAGGAGCCTCATGGGCGTCCGCCGGACGCTGGGTCAGAGGTGCGCATCGAGCGCCACATCTAAACATGTCGGCTCGGAAACTGCGGCTTTCCCGGTCTCCCGGAAACTGCGCGATTTGCGCGAGGTTTTCGCGCTTTTCCCGCGATTTATCGGTTCGGGACGGAGTAAAATGATGGGTGCGGCTCTCGTCCCATGAAGGGTGCTTTTCCGTCCGAGGCCTCCGCCACGATTCATCGCCCACTCCGTGGCGCCAGAGATCAGGCAGGGGCAGCGGATTTAGCGAAAAACGAGAGGAGCAGGTCGGCATGGAGCACATCGCGCAAACCCACCCGAGCGCCGGCGAATCGGCAGGCGAGGGCCTCTCGATCCGTCGGTATTTCACCACACCCGATCGGGACCCGTTCGACGCGGTCGAATGGGAGCTGCGTGACGCGCGCATCGGCCATGGCGACAAGGTTTCTTTCGAGCAGCGCGACGTCGAGTTCCCGAAGACCTGGTCGCAGAACGCGACCAACATCGTCGCCCAGAAGTACTTCCGCGGCCAGCCCTCGTCTCCTGAGCGCGAGCGTTCGGTCAAGCAGATGATCAACCGCGTGGCCGGAACGATCGCCGACTGGGGTGCCGAGCGGGGCTACTTCGCGGGCGAGGGCGACCGAGCCACGTTCGAGGCCGAGCTCACCCACATCCTGCTCAACCAGATGGCAGCGTTCAATTCGCCCGTCTGGTTCAACGTCGGCTGGCACGAGGTCGGCGATCCGAAGATGCAGGCGAGCGCCTGCTTCATCCTCTCGGTCGACGACAACATGGAGTCGATCCTCGAGTGGAACACCAAGGAGGGGACGATCTTCCGCGGCGGCTCGGGTTCGGGAATCAACCTGTCGAAGATCCGCGGCTCGATGGAGTCGCTGAGCCGTGGCGGCACCGCCTCGGGCCCTGTGTCGTTCATGCGCGGCGCCGACGCCTGGGCGGGCTCGATCAAGTCGGGTGGCGGTACGCGACGCGCGGCCAAGATGGTCGTGCTCGACATCGACCATCCGGACATCCGCGAGTTCATCTGGTGCAAGGCCAAGGAGGAGGACAAGGCCGCGGCGCTGCGTGAGGCCGGGTTCGACATGTCGATCGACGGCGACGGCTTCTTCTCGATCCAGTACCAGAACGCCAACAACTCTGTGCGGGTGACCGACGAGTTCATGCAGGCGGTCGAGAATGACGAGGAGTGGCATCTGCTCGCGCGGACGACCGGGGAGCCGGTCGGCGATCCGGTTCCTGCGCGCGAGCTCCTGGCCGAGATCGCCGAGGCGGCCTGGCGCTGCGCGGATCCGGGCATGCAGTACGACACCACGATCAACCGGTGGCATACGTGCCCGGAGTCGGGGCGGATCAACGCTTCGAACCCGTGCTCGGAGTACATGCACGTCGACAACTCGGCCTGCAACCTGGCCTCGCTGAACCTGATGAAGTTTCGCCGCCCGGATGGAAGCTTCGACGTCGAGTCATTTGAGCACGCGGTCGACATCGTGTTCCTGGCCCAGGAGATCATCGTCTCCCCCTCGAGCTACCCGACCGAGGAGATCGCGCAGAATGCGCGCGCGTTCCGCCAGCTCGGACTCGGCTACGCCAACCTGGGCGCCTATCTGATGGCCAACGGCATGCCGTACGACTCGGATTCCGGCCGCGCCACCGCGGCTGCGATCACGGCCCTGATGACCGGGCGGGGGTATCTCGGCTCGGCGCGGATCGCTGCCGCGATGGGCCCGTACGACCGGTACTCCGAGAACCGCGAGGCACACAACGCGGTCATGCGGATGCACCGTGACGCCAGCTACGCGATCCCCGGTTCGGCTTGCACCGACAGTGCGCTGCTGGAAGCCGCGCACTCGACCTGGGAGGAGGCCGTCCACGCCGGCTCACAGCACGGCTACCGGAACGCGCAGGCAACGGTGCTGGCACCCACGGGGACGATCAGCTTCCTCATGGATTGCGACACCACCGGGGTCGAACCGGACTTCTCGCTGGTCAAGTTCAAGGAGCTGGTAGGCGGCGGTCAGATGACGATCGTCAACCGGACCGTGCCGCTCGCCCTGCAGACCCTCGGCTACCAGGACGAGGCGATCGAGCAGATCATCGCCTACGTAAACGAGCACGGGACGATCGTCGGCGCGCCCGCGCTGGCCGAAGAGCATCAGCCGGTGTTCGACGTGGCGGTGGGTGAGCGGGCGATCTCACACATGGGGCACATCAAGATGATGGGTGCGGTCCAGCCATTCCTCAGCGGAGCGATCTCGAAGACGGTCAATCTGCCCGAGACGGCGTCGGTCGGAGACATCACCGATGCCTATATGCAGGCCTGGCGGCTCGGGATCAAGGCACTGGCCATCTACCGCGACGGATCGAAGACCGCTCAGGCGCTTCGCACCGAGGCGCAGAAGCACGCGCCGATCAGCTCGTTCAAGCAGGCCGATGTCGATAAGGCGATCGCCGACGCGATCGCACAGGCCCCGCCGAAGCGACGCCGGATGCCGCGTGAGCGCCAGTCGATCACGCACAAGTTCTCGATCGGAGGCCACGAGGGATACATCACCGCGGGCATGTACGAGGACGGCTCGGTCGGAGAGATCTTCCTCACCGACATTGGTAAGGAAGGGTCGACTCTGCGCGGGATGATGAACTCGTTCGCGACCGCGATCTCGCTCTCGCTTCAGTACGGCGTCCCGCTCGAGACGCTGGTGCGCAAGTTCAGCTACATGCGCTTCGAGCCCGAGGGCATGACCTCGAACCCCGAGATCCCGTTCGCCAAGTCGATGCCCGACTACATCATGCGCTGGCTCGCCTCACGGTTCCTGGACGCCGATCTTCAGGAGGAGCTCGGCATCCTGACCAAGGAGGTGCGCGCGCGCAAGGCGGCGCAGGACGCGGCCAGCTCGCACCTCGGCGACACGGCAGCTCCGTCCAACGGCGGCAACGGACGGTAACGGCGGTCATCGCAGCCAGAGGCGAAGGCCGGCGGCGCGGGCGGGGCGGTCGCGCCGACGTCCAGGCTGACTGATGAGCCGCCGGTCATCCCGGCGGCTCGGGCCGGGCTCGACCTGGGTCCGGCGTGCCAGCAGTGCGGCGGGATGATGCAGCGGACGGGCAGCTGCTACACGTGCTCGAGCTGCGGGTTCAACACCGGCTGCGGCTAGTCGTCACAAGCCGGCGGAGGATGCTCGGAAAGTCCCGCCATTCGGCGGGACTTTCTCATTCCAGGATGACGCTCACGTCGCGACCAGCACAGCACAGAGCCTAAGATGGCCCCGGTGATCTCGGTTGTGATCCCGGTAAAGGACGGGGGCGCCGGTCTGGTTCGCTGCCTGAAGGAGGTAGGGGCGCAGAAGCTTGACGAACCCGTCGAGGTGATCGTGGTCGACTCCGGATCGACCGACGGGAGCGTCGAGGTGGCCCGGCGCCACGGGGCCAGAGTTCACCGCATTCCCCCGCACGAGTTCAGCCATGGCGCCTCCCGTAACCTGGGGGCGCAGCTGGCGACCGGCGAATTGCTGGTGTTCCTGAGCCAGGACGCCATCCCGGTCGATCGGAACTGGCTGGCCCGTCTCATCGGCGCCTCTCCGAAAGGATGACGCGGTCGCCGGCGTTTACGGGCGCCAGCTGCCCAACGAGGACGCGACCCCGCCGGAGGCGTACTTCCTGGACTTTCTCTACGGGGCCGACGCACGCCGACAGCGCGCCGCATCGCTAGCGGAGCTGAGCATGGCAACCACGCTGTTTTCCAACGTCAACTCGGCGATACCCCGCAACATGTGGGAGCTCTTCCCGTTTGTGGAGGACATCGTGATGAGCGAGGATCAGGAGTGGAGTCGTCGAGTCCTCCTGGCCGGGTATTCGATCGTCTATGAGCCCTCTGCCGCGGTCCGACACTCCCACAATTACACGATGAGGGCGGCCTTCCGGCGGTTCTTCGACTCCGGCGCGTCTTCGAGTCGTGCCTATATGGCAGGTCAACGGCACTCCTCACAGGTCCTCCGCGCGGCGGCGATGCGCTATGCATTGGGCGAGATCGGCTGGCTGTGGCGGACCGGCCGGCGGCGCTGGATCCCCTACGCGGCCGTGTACGAGTCGACCAAGATGCTCGGACTCGTGGCCGGGACCAACCACGAGCGCATCCCGGTTGAGCTCAAGCGGCGGATGAGCGCGATTCCGACGTGGTGGGAGTCAGCCGAGATGAAGCTGGGAGAGACGCGATCGTGACCACGGTCGAGCAGCGTCTGAGATGGGACGAACCACGCGACACGGAAGGTCCGCTGGTTTCGGTCGTCATCCCGTGCTTAAACGAGGAGCAGAACATCCGGCGCTGCGTCGAGGCCGCGTTCGGCACCCTCGCGCGCAACAGGCTCGACGGTGAGGTAATCGTGGTCGACAACGACTCGGATGACCTCAGCGCCAAGCTCGCCGCCGAGGCCGGGGCCACCGTCGTCCACGAACAGGAGCGCGGCTACGGTCGCGCGTACCTGACCGGTCTCGCACAGGCCCGCGGAGCCTATGTGGTGATGGCCGACGCGGATTTGACGTACGACTTCGACGACATTCCGCGGTTCGTCGAGCGGTTGCGCGCGGGCGCGGAGCTGGTGATCGGTGACCGCATGGACAACATCGCGCCGGGAGCGATGCCGTGGCTGCATCGCTACGTCGGAAATCCTTTGCTCACCGGCGTCCTGAACGCGTTCTTCCGCACCGGCGTTCGCGACGCTCACTGCGGAATGCGGGGGATCCGTCGAGAATCGCTCCCTCGTCTGGCGTTGCGGACCACCGGCATGGAGTTCGCCTCTGAGATGGTGGTGCGGGCGGCCAAGGAGGGCCTCAAAATCGAGGAGCTGCCGATCCGCTATGCCCCCCGGGGGGGCACGTCAAAACTCTCAAGCTTCAGAGACGGCTGGCGGCACCTGCGGTTCCTCCTCGTGCACAGCCCCTTTTATCTGTTCATGGCTCCCGGACTGGCCTTGTGCCTCCTCGGCTCGGCCGCCTCGATCACCGTGCTGTTCAACATCTCGCTGTTCGGACGGCTCTGGGACCTCCACACGCTGATCGCTGGCTCGCTGGCGATTATTGTCGGAGTACAGATCCTGGCCCTCGGACTCTGCGCGCAGGCGTACGGCATCTATTACCTCGGCGAGCAGGATCGCGTGTTCAGCGCCCTTCGTGACCGGGTCAAGCTCGAGCATGGCCTGATTGTTGGCGCTGTTCTGGGTTTGAGTGGCTTGGTGATCGCGGCGCTCGTCGTGTTCCACTGGATATCAGCCGGGTTCGGCGCCTTGGGGGACGAGCGACTGGCGCTGGTTGCCGCGACCCTGATGATCATCGGGGTACAGGTGTTCTTCGCCTCGTTCCTACTCTCGATCATCGGGCTTCGCCGCGAACATTCGTGACCCTGCCGAGGGTCGCCGTTTTCAGAGCGGGCGGACCCTCACCGCGTCGCGGCCGGAGCAAACCGGCCGAGGATCTCCGTCGCCGTATCAAGGGCCTGCCGCATGCAGTCGTCCATGTCGATGTATAGGTAATTCGCCAGCCGGCCGGCGAAGAACGTGCGGTCGGCTCCGATCTCGTCACGGACGAGATTCTGATACCGATCGTTGAGCGCGCGGTTGCTCGGAAGCTCAATCGGGTAATAGCGCGTCGGCGCGCCGGCGAACTCAAACCCGAGCACGGTGCCCGAGACCTGCTGGCCGGAAGCATGCTTGGTCTCGTGGATGCGGATGAATGGGTACTCGCGGCCCGGGTAATTGACCACCATCGCACCCTGGGCATACTCGAGGTGCGGAACATGAATGTTGCGCACGATGATGCCGCGCCATTCGAGGTCGCCGAGCTGCTGCCCGGCGAACACGTCGAGGGGACAGGTGAGCACGATCAGATCGGCGGCGTGCCTCTGAACGTGTGATTCGACGTTTTCGAGTGTCACATCGGTCCCGGTATGAAGCGAGATCGACGGACTGTCGAGGAGTCCCTCGATCAGGTCGGTGTAGCCGCCGGGTCCCGACGGCCAGCCCTGGTACGGATCGGGGAATAGATAGGGGTTGTTGTCCCACCGGACCGAAACGCGGCGCGGCGCCCATTGGGCCGAGAGCTCGGCCGCCGGCCGGCCCCATTGCTTCTCGGTGTACGGCTTGATGTAGCGCTCGTACAGCACCGGTCCCATCAACTCCAGGCACCACTCCTCGAAGTTCGCCGCCTCGGCTCGGGCCGCCGCGTCGACGTTCCGCCGGGACTGAAGCTGCTCCCTGATCTCAGCGCTACGCGTCTGCGCGTCGATGTCGGAGACGAGGATGGGCCAGTTGAGGATCTTTCCCTCGACCACGATGTCGACGCGGTGGCGGTAGTCGTTGAACGGCGTCATCCGATTGGCCAGCTCCCACACCTCGCGGTCCTCGGTGTGGAAGATGTGTGAGCCGTGCGGCTCGTAGAGGACGTCCTCCATGACCTCCGAGCGGATCAGTCCGCCGGGAACATCGAGCCGCTCGAGGATGACCGACTCCACCTCATGCTCGGCGAGCCGGTGAGCTACCGTGCAGGCGGTCAGCCCGCCGCCGACGATCAGGGCGCGGGTCATCGACGGAATCTTGCGCGCCCGCTGGCCGCGGACCCGCGTGGAGAGAGCTGACGGTCAACCGGGCGCAGCATAGCCACGGGATGCCCCAGAGCCGCGGTTGGACTAGCTTGTAGGGATGCCCGCGGACGTCACCGTGGTCGTTCCGACCCATGATCGTCCCGCCGGCTTGCGTAAGCTCCTCGACGGTCTGCGGCGCCAGAGCATCGGCGCGGAGCGCTTCGAGACGATCGTGGTCGACGACGGATCGCGCGTGCCGGTGACGCGTCGACCCGGGCGGATTGCAGCCTGCGCGTGCTGCGGCACGAGCACTCCCGCGGACCCGCGGCGGCTCGCAATCGGGCTGGCGCGCGGCTACGGCGCCGAGACGGTGGCTTTCATCGACGACGACTGCGTGCCCGCCGCGCGCTGGCTCGAGGCCGTGCTCGCGCTGCCCGCGATGGCGACGACGGTCGTGCAGGGCAGGGTGGCGCCGATGCCCGACCAGGTCCACCGCCTCCGCCCTCTCAGTCACACGATCGAGGTCGACGGCGCCAGCCCGCTGTTCGTCAGCGCCAACATCGCCTATCCGCGGGCGCTGCTTGCGCGGCTGGACGGGTTCGACGAGAGCTTCGAGCGGGCATGCGGGGAGGACGCCGAGCTCGGCGCCCGGGCCACACGCGCTGGCGCGGTCGCCCAGTTCGCCCCCGAGGCGCTCGTCTTCCACGAGGTCCGCGACCTCAGCCTGCCCGCCCACCTCCGCCACACGTTGAAGTGGACCGACGCGGTCGGGCGTCCTGGCGCGGCACCCCGAGCTGCGCAGCCTGCTGACGCTGCGACTGTTCTGGAAGCCGACGCATCCGTGGCTGCTGGCCGGGGTCGGGGCCCTGGCGCTCGCCGTCCCTGGCTGGCCGCGCTCGCCCTGGCGCCCTACATGCGGCATTACTGGCGTCTACTATCAGGGCGATGCCTCGGCGCTCGCTCGCGCGTTTCCCATCCACCTGGCGATCGACGCGTGCGAGATCGGCACCGCGCTCGCCGGCAGCCTGCGGCATCGCACGGTAATGCTCTAGCGATAGCGCTCCAGCGTTCGCCGCGGCGCAAAGGCGTAAAGGTGCACCAGGGTCCAGCGAGCGAGCGCGCGCAAGCGGTCATTGGGGCGGAGGCCCGCCAGCGCGAAGTCAACGGTGAGCCTGGTGGCCGATCCGAGCAGGTTCAGTGCGCCCACAGCGACGGTAGATCCCCGGCCGAGGCGGCGGACCATCCAGGCATAGGCGCAGCGCTGCCAGTGGATCGGCAGGTCGTCGCCCCACACGGTCCGGGTAGCCGAGGATTCCTCGTGCCGGACCACTGCCGCGGGCTCGTAGCGCGTCGCCCAACCCGCCCGGCGCATCCGCCATCCGAGGTCGAGATCCTCAGCCGACATCCATTGCGCCGGATCGAAGCCCCCCACGTCGTCCCACGCGGTCCGGCGGACAAGGAGAAACGCTCCGACCGCCCAGGGGATCCGCCGGGGCCGGTCGGGATTCCAGGCTCCCCGAACGGCGAAATGATCGCCGAACCGGCGAGGGAGGATCCGCGGACCCAGATTCTGGGCCAACGTGGCCGTGACGGTGGGAAATGCCCAGGCGAGATGCTGCGTCTCTCCGGTGGGAAGAATCAGCCTAGGGGCGATAATGCCGGCCCCCGCGTCGGCTTGACCCGCGGCGATCAGTCGTTCGAGCGCATCTGGCCGGACGATCACATCGGCGTTGGAGAGAGCGAACCACGGCGAACAGGTGCGCTCGGCGACGAGATTGACCGCTCGCCCATATCCGAGGTTGTCCTCCCGGGCGACCAGGTGCACCCACGGATGGCACTCTCGGACCAGCTCTGGAGAGCCATCGCTAGAGGCGTTGTCGACCACCCACACCTCGGCCAATCCAGCCCGAGCCGCAGGCTCGAGCGAGAGCAGGCAGCGGTCGAGTAGAGGCCGGGTGTTCCACGACACGACCGCCACGACGACGGGAGCGTGGGGCAGGTCATCGGTACCTCCCCCGGCCCGGGGTTCACGACTGCTCGCATCCCGAAGCACGGGCGGCCAGCATACGCTCTCCTACACTCCCCGGCGATGCGGGTGCTGACGTTGGGAAACCTGTATCCGCCTCATCACTTCGGCGGCTACGAGCAGGTCTGGCAGTCAGCCGTGGCGCACCTGCGCGCGCATGGCCACGAGGCGCACGTGCTGGCAGTGGACTTCCGCCACGGGGGGCAACCCGACGGCAATGAGCCAGACGTCTATCGCACCCTGCGCTGGTATTGGCGCGATCACGAGTTCGCGACTCTGCGGTTGCGCGAGCGCTGGCAGATCGAGCGCCACAACCAGCGGGAACTCGACCGGCATCTCGATGCCCTCCGGCCCGATGTCCTCAGCTTCTGGTCGATGGGTGGCATGTCGCACTCGTTGATCGAGGCAGGGCGGAGGCGCGGGCTTCCGATGGTGGCCTTCGTTCACGATCGGATGGCTCGACTATGGCCGCGGAACCGACCAGTGGACGCGGATGTTCGTGGCGCGTCGCTACCGCCCCGCAGCGCCGGTCGTGGACGCTCTCACCGGTATCCCGACGACGGTGGCGTACGGGGCCGCGGGTCGTTACGTGTTCGTCAGCGAGTTCCTGCGCGGACGGGCGCTGGCGCTCGGCCTGCGACTGCGCGACACGGCAGTGGCCCACTCGGGCATCGCCCCCGTGTTCGGGTCGCCCCGACCGGACAGCGACTGGAGTTGGCGATCTGCTCTACGTGGGCCGATTGCATCCCGACAAGGGCATCGCGGAAGCCGTGCGTAGCCTCGAGGGCCTCCCTGAGCAAGCCGTGATGACCTTCGCGGGAAGCTGGGATGCTCGGGAGGAGGCGGCGCTTGCCCAGCTGGTGGCCGAGCGAGGTCTGAGTCAGCGGGTGACCATGCTTGGACAGCTGGCGCCGCACGCGGTTGCGGAGCGATATCGCGACCTCCGACGTTCTGCTGTTCCCGGGCCGGTGGGAGGAGCCGTGGGGACTGGTCCCGCTCGAGGCGATGGCGTGCGGATGCCCGGTGGTCGCGACCGGCCGTGGCGGGTCGCGCGAGTACCTCGAAGACGGGTATAACTGCCTTCTGGTACCCGGACAGCCGGAGGCTCTGGCTCGCGCGGTCCGCCGCTTGTCGGACGACCCTGCGCTGCGCGAGCGGCTGCGCGCAGGCGGGCTGGCCACCGCGCCCCGATACACCGAGGACGCGTTCAACCGCAGCGTTGAGTGGCATCTGAAGGACGTCCTCGGCCACTCGCAAGCGCCGACGCGCCCCGCCGCGCCGGCTCACGTTGCGGCCCGATGACTCCTCCGCCGCTTCGATGGTGGCCGCAACGCCTGGGATACGTGTACGGACCGCGCTGGATGTCCTGGCTGCGGCAGCGCTGGGTACTGCTCCGCCATCCGCACGCCACAATTCGGTTCGGCCGCAACGTCTATCTCGGGCCGGGGTTCAGCCTCGACATCCCGGCTGAGGGATCGTTCCTGGTCGGCGACGAAGTCGAGTTTCGGCGTGACTTCAGAGCCGAGATCTCCGGTGGCGGCGTAATCAGGATCGGCAGTGGCACGCACTTCACGTATTCGGTGCTGATCCAGTGCTCGACCAGGATCGAGATCGGCGAGCGCGCGATGTTCGGGCAGAGCACGATCGTCATCGACGGCCAGCACCGGTTTCGTGACCTCACTCGCCCGATGCTGGAGCAGGGATACGACTTTCAGCCGGTCCGGATCGCCGATGACGCCACGATCACGACCAAATGCACGATCATGGCCGACGTCGGACGTCGAGCCTTTGTGGGAGCCAACTCGGTCGTGACCCGACCGATCCCCGCGTTCACCGTGGCGGTCGGGATGCCGGCCCGGCCGATCGACTATTTCGGACCCCCCGGGAGCGAGCCAGAGGAGTTGGGCAGCGAAGGCGGATCGCCCGGCGCCTGAGGCTCCAGCCGCTCCTCGGCCGCGGCCCAAGCAGCGAGGAACGGCTTTGCCAGCTGCTGGCGATAGAAGAGATCGGCTCGCGCCCAGACGAACGGCCCTACGAGGGGTATTCGGCGGGGAACGAGCCACGCCAGGCGGTCGCCGGCCGGGCCGACCGCCGGTGCAGCGGCCGCCCGGGTGAACAGGTCGTGGAAGTAGGCCGGTACGTCCGGGTGCTTCCTGACAAACTCCCGTTCGGACGCCGCTATGCGCTCGACCCGGCCCTTCCAGAAGTCGAGGTCCATCGCGTGAAGATGTTGCGCTGCCGCCCCGCGGTTGTAAAGCAAGCGAAAGCCGTCGCGCCGGTGCATGCGGAGCGCCAGGTCCAGGTCCTCATACCCGTAGGGCAACCGCTGCTCGTCAAACCCCCCGGCCCGCTCGACCAAGCTCCGCTTGACCGAGACGTTGGCCGTGTAGAAATTGCCCCACACCGTCTCCTCGCCAACGATGCTCGGGTAGTTGAACTGGATGCCGTGCTCGAGCCAGCGCATGAACGGTGTCACTCTCAACTCCCCCGACCAGCGCACATCGCCGAGGACTCCCACCTCGGGCTCCGGGTGACGACCGTGCCACTGCAGGTGCTCGTCGACCAACGGGGCGTCCGGGAGCACGTCGTCGTCCAGAAACAGGATCAGGGGGGCGTCGGCAGCCTGCCACCCCGCGTTACGGGCGGCGGAGGCACCTGGCACTGTCGCTTGCACTCTGCGGGTGCGGTAGGGACGGCCGCCGAGCAGCCCATCGATCCTGCCTGCCTCCGACGCTGCGTCCGCCGCGACAATCAGCTCGAACGCCCGCGCAGGCGCGGACTGGCCGTCCAGGCGATCCATCACGCGTGCGAGCGTGGCGATGCGTCCCAGCGTGGGCACGACCACGCTGATCGCCGGGGAGCTCAAGCCGCAGCCACGGTCCGGCGACGCAGATACGCGAGCGATTCGCGTAGCAGCCGTCCTTGCGAGAGCCAGGTTGCGGCCACCGCGACGGCGGCGAAGACGAGTGCTTCGGTCAGTGTCCAGAGCGCGGTGTGCGAGCCCGGATGAACCAGGCGCAGTGCTAGAACTACCGCGACCGCGGGCAGCGTGGGTCCGATCCCTGCCGCTACGTGCGTCACGATGGGTAGAGCGGTGAACAGCCGGCGCAGGTACCAGAGCCGCAGAGCGACGTTGAGTACGGTGGCCGCGCAAAGGCCGACTCCGAACCCGTTGAGGCCGTCGACCACGAGCAGGGGTACGGCGATGCATAGCGTGCTGGCAAGGCTGAACACGCCCGCGACCGCGACCGGCCTCGTCTCGTCGCGGGCACGGAAGAAGGCCGTCCAGTTGAAGCCAATCTGGTTGAGCGCCGCGTTGACCCCGAGGATCGCGATCAGCGGCACCGCGAAACGCCACCTCTCGCCGATCACGTAATGCACGAAGTCGCCGGCGAACAGCGCTGCCGCGGCACCGAGCGGAGCCGCCCAGAGAAGCGCGAGCCGGTTCGACTTCCAGAACGACTCGAACAGCAGATCCGCCCGGTCCTTGACGGCACAGATCGCCGGATACAGCGTCTGGGTGACCACATCGTCGACTCGGGTCGTGAACTGCGAGATGTTGCCCGCGAGCGCGAGAGCGCCCACCGCGGCAACCCCGAGCAGTCGCGAGCTCACGGTCACTGGGACCTGGATCATCAGGACGGTGCTGATCGCTCCAACAAACAGCGGCCAGGAAAAACGCCTGTACTCGCGCATCGAAACCGGGTCCCAGCGGACCCGCAGTCGATACGGCGACGACCTAACAATGGCTGCGGCGGCGCACCAGGTTCCCAGGAGCTCACCGCACACCAACGCCCACACGCCGAGCCCGGCCGCCGCGAGCCCGAGCACCGCGACCAGCGAGATCACGGGATCGATCGCCTGAAGCGAACGCTGGCGTGCAAAATCCATGCGGCGGTAGTGCGTCCACAGCGGCATCTGGAGCGCGAGTGCCGGCAGCGCCGCCGCGAAAGCGATACCGGGCGCGATCATCTGGGGCTGCCCGTAGAGCAGCGCGAACAGCGGCATGCCGACGAGGACGGCGACAAAGAACACCCCTCCGAGGATGAGCTGCGCCGTAAAAGCGACCTCGAAGGCATGCCGCTGGTCGGCGTCGTCCTGCTGGACATACTTGTCGTCCACACCGACCGATCCGAGGGCAAGGATCGTCGTAAAAGCAGCCAGTAACAGGCCCCAGGTGCCGTACTGAGCCGTGGTCAGGAAGCTGGCCACCGCCAGGCCCTTGACCAACGTGAGCACGTTGGTACCGGCCATGAACGCCCCGTTGATGATCGTGCCGCGTGCCGTTCGAGTCCGCAGCTCAACGGGGATCCCATCGAATCGCTCCACGACCGGAGCGGGCGCTGGGACCTCGGCCGCTGGCATCCGGCCTAGGATGGCACAGCCGATAACGTGGCCGGGCATGGCGACGACGCCTTCCGCCCGCCCGCGCGTGCTCCTCGTATGCTCGGGTCTCGAGCATGCCCACCGGGGATTCGAGTCCTTCGCGGGTGAATGCTTCGAGGCGCTGCGCGGCGATCCGGACCTCGAGCTCACGCTGATCAAGGGCAGCGGGCCCACAGGACGCGACGAGAGCGCCATTCCGACGCTGCGGCGGGACACGAGGACCGCCCGCGCGATCGCTCGAATCTGGGGTCGAGAACCGTTTCGCGTCGAACAGGTCGCCTTCGGACTGGGCCTTCTACCCGTGCTGGCGCGCCGCCGGCCCGATGTCGTGTATTTCAGCGAATGGCACACCGGGTTGGTCCTCGGCGCGTATCGTCGAACCACCCGGCAGCCTCTTCGCCTCGTGCTGTGCAACGGGACGATGGCGGTGGACGGCTTCCGGCATCTCGACCGGGTGCAACAACTGACCCCAGCGGCGCTCGAGGCCGCGCTCGCGCGTGGCGACGACCCCGGGCGCCATGTGCTGCTGCCGCTCGGGTTCCACATCCCCGAGGTCCTGTCTGTGGTCAGTGGCCACGAGCGCGCCTCACTTCGAGACCGCCTTGGCCTCCCGCTGGAGCGCGAGGTGGTCCTGAGTGTGGCGGCGTTGAATCGGTACCACAAGCGCATTGACTATCTGATCGAGGAACTTGCGCGTCTACCCGCACCGCGGCCGTTTCTCGTACTGGCGGGGGAGCACGAAGGGGAGACTCCGGGCCTCCTCGCGTTGGCGGCCGAGCGTCTCGGCACCGACGGATACAGCGCGCGGACCGTGCGTCGCCATGAGATGGCCGATCTGTATCGCGCGAGCGACGCGCTGGTGCTCGCATCGCTGGGCGAGGGCCTACCCCGAGCGCTGATCGAAGGTTCGAGCTGGGGGTTGCCGTGTCTGGCCCACGACTATCTCGTGAGCCGCTTTGCCCTCGGGACGCACGGCGTACTAGCGGATTTCTCGGTCCCCGGCCGCCTGACGGAGTTGCTGTCGAGGGTGACAAGGCGCGGCATCGATCCTGAGGATGACCGCCGGCGGCACCGATTTGCCTATGAGAACTTCAGCTGGGACCGTCTGCGTGAGCGATACGTCAACCTGCTGGCTGGCGCGAATGCGGGTGCGGATCCTCCGGCGCGCAACCGGGACGGCGCGTTCATACACTGACGACCCTGTGAGCAGCTCCCACGAAGCCTCGCCGGTCAGCGAGCCGTCGCCGGTCGCGAGCTACTACGACGAGTTCTGGTCAGGCGGCGAAGAGCGCCGCTACACGCCCGAACCTGAACTGTGGTCGCTGATCTTCAACGCCCTCGGTCCGGAGACGCATTGCCTGGATGTCGGGTGCGGGACCGGAAACTCTTACGCAGTCGAGATGCGGCAACGCGGCATCCCCTACCTGGGCGTCGATGTCTCGGCCACGGCCGTGGACGCGGCGCGGGCGGCCGGGCTCGACGCGCGCGTGATCACCGACGCCGCCGCGCTGCCGTTCGATGACGAGAGCTTCGACGTTGTTCTCTGCATCGAGGTGTTCGAGCACCTGTTCGCGCCGCATCGCGCAGCGCGAGAGATTTACCGCGTATTGAAACCCGGCGGCCGGCTCATCGCCTCGACCCCCAACGTCGCGTACTGGCGCCTGCGGGCAAACCTACTCCTCGGTGTTTGGAACCCGGTCGGCGACGAGTTGGCGATCGAGCAGCCTTGGCGGGACCCGCACATCCGCTTCTTCACCCCGAGCACGCTGGCACGGATGCTGTCGATGGCCGGTTTCTCCACGGTGGACACCAGCGCGCACAATGGACGCCTGCTCGACCATCTGACCTCTCGCCCGACGAGCTTCGGCCAGAGCCGGACGTATGCGCGCCTTCAGCGGAGACTCCCCTCGCTGCTCGGCCTGACTATCCATGCGGTGGCCCTTCGCTGACCATGCCCGATCTCGACGCAATCCGCGACACCTGGAACCGGGAGAGCGGCTGGGTGGCCGGCGGCGACGAATGGTCGGGTCCGTGGGGTGGCACCGACTCGCTCTGGTGGGGGACGCTGCTGCCTCGCATCCATGGCTTCGTGCCGGCGGCCACGGTGCTCGAGCTTGGCCCTGGACAGGGGCGCTGGAGCCACTATCTCAAAGATCTTGCCGACCGATTGATACTCGTCGACGTGGCCGAGCACTGCATCGAGGCCTGCCGGCGCCGCTTCGCCGACGCCCCCAACGTGGAGTGTCACCTCGGCGATGGGAGCTCGCTGCCGATGGTCGCCGATGGGTCGGTCGACTTCGCCTTTAGCTTCGATTCCCTCGTCCACGCGGAAGCCGACGTGCTGCGCGCGTACGCCGGCGAACTGGCCCGGACGTTGAAACGTGACGGCGTGGCGTTCGTTCACCATTCGAACATGGGCGAATACCGGCGCGCCGCAACCATCGCCCGGCTGGTTCCGGACCGCCTGCGAAAAGCCCTGACGATCCGCGGAGTGCTGGTGAACGTCTACGCGTGGCGAGCTGAGACGACGTCCGCCGAGTCGTTCGCACAGTTCTGCGCCGACGCGGGTCTGTCATGCATCGGCCAGGAGTTGATCGCATGGGAGTACGGCCGGTATCTATCCGATGCGATTTCGCTCGTCACGCCACGCGGCAGTGCGTGGGACCGCTCGCCGCGGACGGTTCGCAACCGCAACTTCATGGATGAGGCACGGGGGCGATCACGGCTCGTGCCGCTGTACGCCACCGAGAGGCGGCCACGCGGACAGCGCTAGACCGCGGACTGGCGCCGCAATAGCACCGCGCAGAATTCCGTTCCCTCGCCCGCGGTCCGGACCGTTGTCAGTCCTGCCCGGGCTGCCCGATCACGCACCGCCTGGAGGTCGACGTACGAGCCGAGCCACGCATCCTGTTGCCGGCCGCGAGGCGCACGCCCCAGCAGCACGGCAATCCGCTCCCGCGCGCCAATACGTCCTCGGCGATGAGGTCGAGGATCGTTCGAGAGCTCAAAGGCAGCGAATCCATCCGGCTTCAAGACCCTGCCCATCTCCTGGATATATCCGAGCGTGATCGCCGGATTGGGGATGTGGCGAAACACGACGTGCGAGATGCAGACGTCGGCGCTCGCCGTCCGAAACCGGCCGGAGTGACTCGCCGTCGCCGTGCACCCAGTCAACATTCTGCAGGTCCCGGTTGAGCTCACGCGCCTGGGTGAGCATCTCCTTCGATACGTCGAGCGCGATCACCCGGGCCGCGTCGCGCGCCAGCGGCCGAGTCAAGCGGCCCAGACCGCAGCCGATATCGACGATCACCGAACTGGGCGGCAGGCGGACGTCAAGTGCCCCCAGCAAGGCGCCCAAGGCGTCCTCGCCCCCGGCCCAGAAGGCCTGCTGGTCGGCATCGTGATACCGCAGGCGGCTGTCGACGAACCAGAAGGCGTCCTCTCGGGCCTTCGCGTCCCAAAATTGCTCCATGCTGGTCACTCGCTCAGTGTAGGTCTGCCGGCGCTTGGCTCGACGTCGACGCGGCTTCGCGACCGAAACGTCTCGATGATCCGCTCCCCGGCCGCATGCCGCGCCGGATCATGGGCCCACCAGATCTCGGTCTCTCCCCAACGCTGGCGGATGGCGTCCATGTCGGGGTTGAGCAGGTCCCACCCCCACTTGGCTCGCCAGTAGGCGTAGTGATGGCGCAGGCGGTCGAGTTGCTCAGGGGTGTGTGGGCCGAAGTGGTGACGCCCGCGGATCCAGCTCTGAGCCCGATCCGGAAGCAGGCGCCGACCGGCGCGGACGGCGAGATCGGCCATCCGGTGCCGGACCGTGCTCGGAGCGCGGGGGTTGCGGCCGGTCAGATGGTGGACGACACGTACTTCGGGGAGGAAGAACACCTTCTTGTTGCTCTTGCGGATCGCAATACATAGATCCAGGTCGTCGAACCACACCGGTGAATAATTCGGGTCATAGCCGCCTGCAGCCAGCGCGTCGGCGCGGCGATACATCATGCAGACGCCGATGCCGGAATCAACCTCGGCTACGCGCGAGGTGAGATGACCCGCGGTGCTCTCAGGAGGATGGGTCATCCGCCAATGCCACTGGCGCCGGCCGACCGGTTCAGTGATCGTGGCGCCTCGATCGCGCAGGCCCTTCGGGCTTATCACGTCGATCCCGCAGGCATGGATCTGCCCGGTGTCCATGACCACCTTGGCCACAACGACGCCCACCTGGTCGTCGATGAGCAGCAGCTCGAGCATTCGCTCGATCCATCCTGGCGTTTCCACCGAGGCGTCGGCGTCGAGCTGTACGCATACCTCGCCCGAGGCCGCGGCCAGCGCTGCGTTGAGCGTGTCGACCACTCCGCTGGCCGGCTTCTCGATCAACTCGAAGGCCGGGAAGCGTCCCGATGCTTGCCAGCGCCGGAGGATCTCCCGGCTCGCGTCGGTGCTTCCGTCATCGACCGCGATCACCTCGGCCGCCGCGTAGGTGGTGTTGGTGGCCAGGCGGTCCAGGACGAGGTCGAGCACACGATCGTTGTTGCGGTTCGGCAGGAGAAGCGACACGCGCGGCGTGGAAGATGTCATCGAGTGTGTCCCGCCGGCGCTGAGTTCGGCGCCGTGTCGCGACCGGCCGAGACCACCTCTGCGTAGACTCGGTCTAGATCGGCCAGCTGGGCGTGGAACGGCCGGATCAGCTGATCGCGCAACTCCCCGGCAGTTCTGCCGAGGCGCGCGACGACATCTGGGTCCTCGACTGCCCCCTGCATCAGATCAGCCAGCTCCGCTGCGGTACACGATCGGTTTAGCCAACCGGTCTGGTCAGGCCGAACGTACGCGGGAATGCCACCGCGGGCGTTCCCGATCACGGGGATCCCCTTGGCCAGGAACTCGAGCCCGGCGAATCCGTACACCTCCTGCCATACGGACGGCATGAGCCCAACGTCGACCTGCTCGAGAATACGGTCGAGCTCGTCAGTTCGGTATTCGCCGCGGATATCTACCGCAGGATGAGCAGCGAGCACCCGGCGTACGTGAGGGGCTACGAGTCCGTAAACGGCCAGGCGGAAACGGCGCTCCAGTCCGCGCGCCGAGAGCTCTGACAACGCATCGACAACCAGATCCGCTCCCTTCTCCGTGCTGCTGGCGCCGTTGAGGAGCGCAAAGCGCATCGGCACCCCTGGGCGCCAGCGGCGCTTGAGACCAAGCTGCTCTAAATGCGCCGGGTTGAAAGGGAGCGTCTGGATCAGCTCGGCACGCACACCCAGGCCGCGCCACACCTCGCCCGCCTCGGCCGACGGCGTGATCAGACGGTCAAGCCGGTTGAGGCGTTCGACATTGCCGACGCGCCGGCGGTTATAGGCGCCCGCGCTCACCTGCGGACGATGCCTAGTCTCGGCGGTTCGGTGTGCCGGGGGCTGGCCGGCGCCCGGGCTCAGTCCGGAGATACGCTCGGCGATTCGGAGTCCGACGTTCCCCACCCGCTCGATCGCCGGACGGCGTAGCGCGGCATCCAGAAACGGGACGCGGGCGCGAATCTGAGCGCGGGTGTACAGCTCGGTCCGTCGCAGGTCGCCGAAGTTGTCGATCGGCGCGTCCGAGCAGCAGACGACGCACATCTCTCCGGGACGCGATCGGCAGCAGTTCTGACCGTCAGCGTCGTAGAGCTTGATCGTCGGACAGAGGGCTTGGTAGTCGTGCAGCGTCATGACCACGGGCAGCCCGCGCGCCCGGGCCACGTCGAGGATCGAAGACGGCAGTCCGCCGAGATCCTGAACGTGCACCACGTCGGGACGAAACTCGGTCAACACCCGCGCAAATCCGGTCTCGGTCGGTGGATCTTGCAGGTCGCGTTCAGGATCGGCCGTGCCGAGATCACGTCCGACCACCACGGAGGAGTTCAGCCACTCGAACATGGTCACCCCCTTGCGCGTCCAGCGGTGCAGACGCGGTCGGCGCAACCGGGGTAGCTGACGGGCGGCGAAGAAGTAACCAACCTCCTTCCCGCTTTGAGCTTGGCCCTCCATCAGGTCTTCGGCATAGAGCACCAGGCCGTTGACGATCCAGGGGCTGAAACCAAAGCCGACGTGCAGGATGCGCATCCGGCGAGTGAATCGCAAGGGAACCGCGCGCGCCTCTCCACTACCGTTTGACGGCGTGGAAGAGGCAGACGTTTGCGCAGTCATCTACGCTGATGCGCCCGGGGTGGCATCCGCGGTCGCCGACCAGACCCGACGCCCGCGGGCGCTGGTCACGGACGTGTCGCTTCCGCGCGCGGTGCGGGCGGCGCAGTCCGCAGGGTGCCAGTGGGTGTGGCTGCTCGACGGTCGTGCGACCCCCGATCGGCGGGCGCTCGAAGCGATGCTGGAGGCCTGCGCCGGCGCCACTGCGCCACCCCCTTGCCTGCTCGCCAGCAAGATCGTGGATCCGAGTGGAGAACTCCATCCCGACCACCTGCCTCGCCACGAGGTGTTTGAGAAGCCCCACTCGGTGGATGCCGCCGAGCGACATATGGTCCAGGTGCGGGCCGTGGCGCATGGCTCGGTTCTGATCGCCGCGCGACGCGATCGCTCGCTGCGGCTTGCCGCGCTCGGATCTCCCAGGGGGGCTCGACATGCAGGAGTGGTCGGCACGGATACTCCGAAGCTGGGAGAGCACCGGGTACCTGGTTACGGCCAGCGTCGCGGTCTCCGGGTCGCCGCCGACCCCGGTCGGCGTGGCGGCACTGGCTCGGACGGGTCCGGATGCTCGCCAGCGACGCATGGACTCTGAGCGAGAAGCTGTGGGAGGCGTTCCTGCTCGGCCGCGATGCTCGGCGCGGCCGTCCGCGCGCGCGGCGCGCATCACGGCCGGGCGGCCGTCGGCGCTCCGGGCTTCAGCCCGTCGCGCAGGCCCGCGCAGCACGATCATCAGCACGCGCGGCGCAAAGCGGTTGGCGCGCAGGTAGGTGATCACCGTGGAAATCAGGAAGTACAGAACCGACGGCTTCTCGCTCGGCGCCCACGAGTTGCCACGAAGCATGTACAGCGTGTTGCGCAGATGAAAGTAGAAACGATCGCCGCTCGTGCTCACGGCCGTGTGGGGCTGCTCCGTCTTGTGCACTACGACGCTCGAGGGGACCAGGTACCCGGGCGCTCGCCGGAGGATCCGCGCCGTGTACTCGATGTCATCGCTCCACAAGAAGTACCGGCGCAGAGGTAATCCGAAGGCATGCACGGCAGCGTGACTGACCAGGAGAGATACGAAGGTGGCCGTTCGCAAAGGCATCAGGCCGAGCTCGCTGGCCCTCACCACCGCGTCTGCTCGCTCTCGCTCGAGCCCCGGGTGGTTCATCGGGTGAAGCCGCCCGTCGGTCCAAACCACTTTGCTCGCGAGCAGCGCCGGCGGGGCAGGGAGGCGACGCGCCGCCTCGAGCAGCGCCTCGAGGCAGGTCGCGGTTGGGATCGTGTCGTCGTCCATGAGCCAGATCCAGTCGAAGCGGCCGGCGTATGCGTGCGCCAGACCCGCATGAAAGCCGCCCGCGCCCCCCTGGTTGGTGGGCAGGGCGAGGACCTGTACGTCGGGATGCGCCTCGTGGAGCATCGCCACGGTCCCGTCGCTGCTGGCGTTGTCGACGACCACGGTTTGGTCAGGAGGGTGGGTCTGACCCCGGACGCGCGGCCAGACACTCGAGAAGGAGGGCGCGGCGATTCCGCGTCACGACGACGGCGCAGACAGTCACGCGGCCCAGCTTAGAACGCCCCGAGACCTTCCGCGGGGGGACCATGAGCGGTGTCTGCGCACTCGTAGTCACGCGCAACCGCAAGGATCTGCTCGCCGAATGCCTCGCGGCGCTGCTCGGGCAGACGCACCCGCTGGCGTCGCTGATCGTGTTCGACAATGCATCGAGCGACGGTACGGCTGAGCTGCTCCGGGATCTCGGATTGATGAATTGCCCGGTGGTGGCCTATGCCCGCAGCGACGTGAACAGTCGGTGGTGCCGGCGGTTACGCCGAGGCGCTTAGGTTGGGGCTCCAGACCGACGCCGACTGGCTGTGGCTGATGGACGACGACGCCGAGCCCCACCGCGATGCGCTCGAACGGCTGCTGACCAGTCCGCGAGCGGCGGACCCCGGAAGCGCCGGCCCTGTGCTCGACGGTTGTGCATGGCGACGGCACCATCGATCCGCTGCACCGCTGCCGGTTGCGGCGGTTTGTGGTGCCGCTTCCGCCGTCCGCCTACGCAGGCGGACTCGTCTCCCGCGGTGGACTGCGCGTCCTTCGTCGGTCTGCTTGTACGCCGGGACGCGGTCCGCGCCGTCGGGCTGCCGCGGCGGGAGTTCTTCCTCGGTTACGACGACGCGGAATATTCGCTGCGGCTGGGCAGAATGGGCGAAATCCGCCTGGTACCCGAGAGCGTCGTTGTCCACAAGGTGGCGGTCGGCGGGGGCGAGGCCACGCGGCAGGAGCCGGTTCTGGAACCGGCTCCTCGGCGCTCATTACGTGTCCTCGCCGTGGCGAACCTACTGGAAGGACCTCTATCGAATCCGGAACTTGGTCGCCATGAAGGTGGAGCACCAAGGACTCTCGGCCGCCGGGCTCGCGCTGGTGATTGCCGGGTATGTGGCGAAGACGCTGCTCTACGAGACTCGGCCCTGGCGCCGGATCCCATGGTTGATCAGGTTTGCGCTCAAGAGGCTTCAGAGGGGATTTCAGCGCTCCGTCGCCCGACGAATGGGCGGCTCTACACGCGCGCGGGCGCCTGATCCACCGACGTCTCGGAGCTCGTGTCCTCGCGGGTGGCAAGCCCTAAAGCGACAGCGAGCACGGGAAAGGCTCCAATCACGGCGACCAATCAGGACCCAGTAGGTCCACGCGCCCATCCAGGTGGGCCGAAATAGCGCCGCCCTGCGGAAGATCGTCGGCAAGAGGCTCAGCATCGACCCGGGCCGGGGCCGCAGCATCACCATGGCGGCGGCCAAGCCGGCTCCGCGTCCACCTCGTTGCAGCGTGCCTGACTCGGGGCTGGCGGCGGCCCCGAGCAGCGGTACCGACGCCGGGCCGGAGTTCTCGAAGCAGAGGGTGAGCCGCGTGCCCGCCGGGATCGAGCGGTCGAGCCGCACGCTGCGGGTTGGACGAGCTGGCCGGACGGAATGACGCCGCGCCCGATCCGAGTGAAGTGCCGCGCGCCGACTCCGCGTTCACCTCGAGCTTCGCCCCGGGCGGGAGCACGGGTCCCAGCCAAAGCTTCAGCCCTCGAAACGCCGCGCTTGCCACGATCGGCCCCTGGCACACGCGCGCGCCGCGCTCGAGCAGGGCAACGGGCCGAGCATTCTCGACTTGAAGCGGAAAACGCTGTGGTGCGTTGATCCAGACCACCTGCGATTGCCACGCCCGCTAGGCCGAGGGCCGCGAGGACGGCAAAGACGAGCACTGCCAGGCGGATCGGTGACCAGCGAATCACGTGTAGAAGGCCTTGGCGATCGTGGCGAGCGACAGGACCTGCAGCACCAGGAGCGAAGCCAGGACGACGGCTCCACCGGACCCTCGCCATCGCTCGGGGAGGCGCCGGACGATCAGCGCGATCGCCAGCCCGAAGAGTCCGATGACGGGCAGGAGATACCGGCCCTGGAGCAGCGCGCCCTGCCCGACGATGATCGCGCGGTAGTCAGTCAGGTGAAGTCCGAACAGCAACCCTCCGAGCGCGAGGACAAAGAACCCGAAGAGCGCCAGCCGGCCCGCGTAACGAGTAACAAGGAGAATCCCGGCGCTGGCCAGCGCCGACCGCAGCGGTCACGGCCGCGAACACGGGGTAGGTCCAGCGGGGCAGCCTGACGTCCAGCCAGCCGAAAGCGGCCCATCCCTGCTTTAGCCAGACGTAGTAGACGGCGCGGTGCTGCGGCTCGACTCTGCTCATGAAGGGCAGCCGCGGAAGGTAGAACTCCCAGAGGTAGCTGATGAACGCGCCGAGCCTGAAGCCGGCGGGCGCGCGGGAGCCGGTCGGCGCGTGGACCGTGTTGATCGACGGTCGGCCCTGAGCCTTCGTGAAAGCCACCCAGGCCAGGACTGGAGCAGCGAGCACCGTCAGGGCCCCGGCGGCGGCTCGCAGCCGTCCGCGGCGCTGCAACGCGGGGGTTCGCCGCCACGCCGAGGGCGAGCGCCAAGAGCGCCGCGGGCAGCAGCGCGTACGAGGTGGCCTTGGTGAGGATCGCAGCGGCGACCACGAAGCACAGCGCCACGGCGGTCCAGTCGTTCCAGCCGCGCCGGATCAGGCGCGCGCCAAGCCACAGCGCGAATGTCCACAGCGGGAACCATCAGCGCGTCCGGATTCACGCTGGTGGACATGAACGTTTCCATCGGCATCAGCCCGCACACCGCTGCGCCGACGAGCTGGACGACGCGGCGGCGTCCGAGTACCTCGCCCATCAGGAGCCAGCCAGCCACGACGTTCCCGAGCAACAGCACGACTCCCCAGAGCCGCATCGCGTAAAGCCGGGCGAACAGATTCCGTGAGCCGCTGGCCCAATAAGCGATGTCCGAGAACAGATAGAACAGCGGTGGATTCACCGAAACAGGATTGGGGCCGCCGCCATCGGATTGCGAGGGGCCGGCCCGAGCTCGCGCCAGATAGGCCGTAAAGGCTCGGTTGCTCCACGGCGGCGTCATCGCTTGAACGAAGAAGGCCAGGCTAGAAGCATTCGTGGCCTGGTCGGCAACCGTCTGGTCCGAGCTCCAGGCGGGACGTCTCGCATCGCCGGGCAACGCGAGCCGGGTCGCCAGCGACTGCGCGTAGGCGAAATGCGACGACTCATCGGGCGCCTGAAACGGTGGCAGGATGAGCGCCCAGGCGAACCCCAGCACCGCGACTACGGCGAGCAGCGCGAGGAGACTCGGCGGGATAGCCGCGAGGCGCAGGCGCGTTCTAATGCGGACCGACAGGGTGAGTGCGGATCCGCGGCCGCGCCGTCTGGTCCGTCGACGTCACCGCCAGCAAGATAGCTCCCGCTTGCGGTGAGCCCCTCGTGGCTAGCCGAGCGGCTCCAGTGCGCCGGCCTTTAGTGCTTCAGCCGTGGATCGACGTAGAAGTCGTACACCTGCGTCTCGTCGTTCCTGCCGTTCGGTTCGAGGACGAAGCGGACGGGCTGCCAGCCCGGGGTCCGGCGCGGCTGGACGTGGACCGGAGCCGACAGGTTCCAGTCGTCTTCTTGCCGTGTAGGCGCCCAGTCGCCTGGGGCGAGTCCCAGGACGGACGGCCCTGATAGGAGACCTCGAACGACAACCCACCCGATCCGGCGACGTCACGGACCATCGCCCGGGCGTCCGGGTAGTCCTCCTGCACGCAAACGTTGGGGCTGATTGCCGCCGATCCGGCGGGAAGATCGAGCACCGATGAGGTGGTGCCGTCGGCGAGCGTCGTGGTGACGATCTGCGCGCCTCCGGTCAGCGTCCAGCCGGTGCCGTCGAAGTTGTCCGGGGACTGCCCGGGTACAAGCATGTACTGGTTGGCGTCGCCGGCGGCGGCGAAGGGCTCGGAGAGGAGCGGCTCCGTGCACCATGACGTGTCGATCGGGGGAGCCGGGGTCGTGGTGGCGAGGGCCGGCGGCGCGGCGAGTGCCGGCGTCGCGGTCAGCCCGGCGATCAGGACGCCGAGGGCTAGTTTCCGACAATGAAAGGGGCGCAGCTTCATGTTCACCTTCCGTGGTGTTCACTGGCAGCCGAGCCATCTCGCCCTGCGCGAGACCTCTGGCTTTGCGTCCCCGGCTCACGCCGGGTTTGCCCTTTTCAGTTGTCGATGATCACCGGAATCTCGACGCGAGGACGAGCGTGCATCGAGCGTGCGCCGCGCATTTCTCGACAGTGTTCGACATACGGCCAACAAATCGGTGGGATACCTAAGGATTGCGTGCGCCCCGGCCGATCCGGGTGAGGCGATGTCGCTAGAGCCCACGCTGGAGGAGCAGGAACAGCTCGCGGACACATTCCGGCGCCGGGCCGACGACATGGAGCTCGCGCGAAAAGGGGGTCGAGATAGCGCTCTGGCCCTGGGATTGCCGGGCGGTGGCGGGTCTGTGGGCGCTCGCCCCTCCGCGCTCCTTCCCGCTCATCCCCGCGCTGCTGTGCCTGCCGTGTTCGGCGTGGCGACGCTCGTCCACATCGACACGCCGCTGGGATTCACGGTTCCCACCCAGCTCGCGTTCGTGCCCCTCTTGTTCGCTCTGCCGCTTGCGCTCGTGCCCGTGGCGGTGGCGCTGGCGATGGTCGCGTCGCGCCTTCCCGACCTCCTGCGGGGTGAGATCCGCGCCAGCCGCCTCCTAGTGGCCCCAGGCAACGCCTGGTTCTCGGTCGCTCCCGCGCTGGTGTTCGCGGCTGCAGGGACCCGCCCGGCGGCCGCGGGGACAGGTGCTGTGGATCGCCGCGCTGGCGGCCCAGTTCACGGTCGACTTCCTGTTCTCTATCGTCCGCACCTGTGCCACCCGGGACACCGGGGTGGTGGCGCAGCTCCGGGAGGCATGGGTCTGCGTGGTCGACGCCGGCCTGTCGGGCCTAGGACTGGTCGTGGCGAAGGCCTTTCATTCAGCCCCCGCCGCGGTCCTCAGTCTCCTGCCTTTGCTTGGCGTGCTGGCGGTGCTGGCGCGCGAGCGTCATCGTCGGCTCACCGGTCTGCTCGAGCTGAACAACGCCTACCACGGCACGGCGCTCGTGCTCGGCGACGTGGTCGAAGCCGACGACGGCTATCTGGGCGAGCACTGCCGGAGCGTGGTCGAGCTGACCAGGGACGTGGCCAGGGAGCTCGGCCTGAGCGCGAGCGCCGCCGGAACCTCGAGTTTGGCGCTCTGCTCCACGACGTGGGCAAGATCGCCATTCCGAAGGAGATCATGAACAAGCCGGGCCAGCTCGATTCCGACGAGTGGACGATCATGCGAACCCACACGATCGCGGGCCAGAAGATGCTCGATCGGGTGGGGGGCTTCATGACCGAAGTCGGCCGGATCGTCCGCTCCCACCACGAGCGCTGGGACGGCGGGGGCTATCCCGACGGCCTCGCCGGTGAGGACATCCCGCTCGAGGCGCGCATAATCACGTGCTGCGACGCCTGGAACGCGATGCGGACCGATCGGGTCTATCGCAAGGCGCTCTCCTACGAGGTCGCGCTCACCGAGCTGCTGTGCAACAACGGCACGCAGTTCGACCCCGACGTGGTCGCGGCCCTGCTCCGAGTGGTCGCCCACGACGCGCCAGCCGACGCGGGGCGCTCGGCCGCCGACCCGAGGTCGGCGCGCATTGCCCTCGGTGGCGCGCCGCGGCGCTCGGAGGGCGCGGCGTGGTCGGGTCAGTCGCCGGCTGACGACCGCAACCGGTCCACGATCACGGTCGCGGAGCGGGCCTGCGGCCTGATGGCGAGCGGACGATCCGCTGGAAGCGTGCCGGGCGCGCAGCCGAACCAAACCGCATCCCGATCAGCGCCGCGCTCATCCGGGGCACGGTGACGACGTAGCCGGAGGAACGGGGCCAGACCATGGACGCCTGGATTTGGCCGTGCCAGCGCGCGTCGCGTCCCACGTGTTGACCGGCGAGGATCACACCGGACCGGGCGCTCACGCTCGGGGCAAGCAGGCGCTCGATCGTGGCCGGGCCGCTTGCCGGCACGCGGAGATCGACCCGGATCGACCGGTTGCCCTTGTCGATCAGGAGGACATTGAGACGACCGCCGCTCACTCGGACCGCCCACGCCTTCAGATGGGCCCCGGCGGCCGCCCGCGTCGGTAGGTACAGCCGCGTGCGGGCCAGGCGGGCGTCCGGTCCCAGCGCCCGATCGAACATCATCAGGCCATAGAAGAGCGGATGGGCCACCAGTCCCGCCGGCCCCGAGCGAGAAGGCCGCGTTGACCGCCCTGGCCCGAACATGGACGTTGACCCCCTGGACCCCAGCCTGGGCGAGCGAGAACAGCGCATCCGGCGCCCACAGCGCGGTGGCGAAGGTGTCGCTCACGCCCGGCTTTCCGCCGCAGGTGACCGAGTTGATCTCGGTCAGCCGAAACGGCAGTCCGGCCCGGTGCGCAACCGCGATGGCCGGACGCAGGCGATTGGCGATGCCCGTGGAGGCGTTCTCGCTCAGCACCCGTGCGATCGTGGGGTAGGTCGAACGGCCCAGATGCGAGCAAGCTGAGTACGGATACACGTGACCGCTGACCTCCCCGAGCCGCGGGTGGTCCCCGGCGAGCAGCGTCGAGACCCAGCCGAAGTCGCTCGCCGGGTTGGCCACGGCCGGGCCGACCAGCGGAACATGCGGCGCGACCTGAGCCAGGGTGCGCGAATACGCGCCGAAGTCGCGCGTATACATCGAGGGTGACAGGTCCTTGGGCAGCGTGGTCAGGGCGACGTGCGGGGCGCCTGAGCGGCGGCGCGCCAGTAGCGGCGCGCGTAGAGGTCGGGCTCATTGCCGACCTCGAAGCCGGCCAGGCTGCCGGCCGGGAGCGCTCTGTAGGCCACGCCGGCCCATTGCGACGCGGTGAGGGGCGTATCGGTGACCAGGTTGAGGTCGAGGATCACGCGGGCACCAAGGTCTCGGACGAGCCCGCCGACCTGCCGCAGCCACCTGGGTCCGAGGTCGACAACCCATCCGGGTGGCTTGCGCTTGAGCTGCCAGAACGTGTGGTCGGCCGAATCGCCTCCGATCCTCAGGCTGAGCGGCCCTTGGCCAGGCGTCTGCGAAGAGCGACAGAGCGCGCTCCAAGAGCGCCCCGTGGCGCTCGAATAACGGCAACGTCCAATACTCGGTCGAGATGCCGAGGAACGAGCGAGGGACCGCCGTCGCCGGCGTCTGCGGGAGCGTGAGAACGGCCAGCGGCAGCTTCGGCGCGGCGAGCCGCGGGGCTGGACGGGACCGGTCGTAGGTGACAGGGACCAGGTGCGATGAGGCGCTGCTGGGGCGCGGGGTCCTGGCCACGGCGCGTGCCGCCTGGTCACGATCCGGCGCCAGCATCACGAGGATCACCGCCAGTCCGGCGGCTAGCAAGGCGATCGTGAGAAGGCGCGCCGCACGTAGGCGACGGGCAGCGTCGGGGTGTACGTCGCGCGCGCTCATCGGGTTATCCGTGCGCCGCCACCGCGCCCGGGGAGTGGCCTCAGGATAAGGCCCGTATTCGCGCTATCGGACGGGCATGAACGAACCTTAATCGCGGCTAACAGACCGTTCACACGGACGCCATGCCCGCCTCCCTGGGGTGACCGCGGCGGTCGCCAGACTGTGGGTGATGAGCCCAAGCGAGCAGGACGGCCGCGTCCTCACCCAGTGCCGGGCGATCTTGGCCCAGAACTGGCGCGAGGGCCGGCGCCGGTCGGATGACGTCCCGTTCGCCTACACGTGCCCGAGCCCTCGACACTATCCGTGGCAGTGGTACTGGGATTCGTGCTTCACCGCTATCACGTGGAGGCACTTCCGGACCGACCATTCACGCCGAGAGCTCGAGTCGTTGCTGGCGGCGCAGCGATCCGACGGCTTCATCGGACACACGATCTTCTGGAACGAGCCGCTGCGCGGACCTCGGCGGTTCACCTACAACGTCACCCACCCCGGCGCAGCCATGACCGCGAGCATCCAGCCCCCGGCGCTGGCGTGGGCGTGGCGCATCGCGGTCGGAGACCCGACCCTGGAACCTCGGATCAGCGCGCACTACGACTGGCTCGCGCAGCATCGGGACCTCGATGGCGATGGCCTGCTCTGGATCGTCCAGCCCGACGAGTCCGGCCTTGACGCCTCCCCCCAGTTCGATGTCATCTGGGGCGCGAGTGCTCACGGGCGACCGGGGTTCGTCCGCCTGGTCAGGCGGAACCGCCGCCTCGGTTACGACCTGCTCCGGGTGGTTGAGGCCGGAGGCCCGGTGTGTTGCGAGGTCGTGACCAACGTCCTGCATTCGCTCTCGCTCATGGCGCTGGGCCGACCCTCGACGACCGCAGCCATCGTGAACCGGATGTACGACGATCGGCGCGGCCTGTTCGTGCCGCTGGCCCGTCCGCGGCCGTCGTCGCCCCCGGCGCTGAGCTGGAGCGCCCTGGCTCCGCTGGCCCTTCCTGATCTGCCCGAGGCGATTGGCCGGAGGCTGGTCGAGGAGCACCTGCTCGACCCGGCTGAATTCTGGCTCCCGGTGGCTCCGCCGTCGGTCTCCTCGTCCGATCCGAGCTTCTCGGTGGACGACGGGGGCCGGCTCGGGATGAGGCGTTACTGGCGCGGCCCGACCTGGGTCAACGCGGCCTGGCTGCTGTGGCTCGGCCTGGTCCGCCTGGGTTACTCGGAGGCGGCGAGCACACTGACGGACCGGGTGGCCGCGGCCATTGCGACCGCCGGCCTGCGTGAGTACTACCACCCCTACAGCGGGCGCGGGATGGGCGCGGTCGACTTCGCCTGGTCCTCGCTCGTGCTGGAACTGCTCCAACCGGACCCGCGCGCACCCACGAGCTACCTGAACGGCGCGCTAGGGTAAACCCATGGCCACCGAACCGGATACCCATCGCGAAGTCGCGCTCAGCGACGAAGAGTGGCGCGAGCGCCTCAGCCCCGACCAATACGACGTGCTCCGCCGGCACGGCACCGAACGGCCGTTCACCGGCCGTTACGTCAACGTCAAGGACGACGGCATGTACCACTGCGCCGGGTGCGGAGCCGAGCTGTTCAGCTCCGAGACCAAGTTCGATTCTGGCACCGGGTGGCCGAGCTTCTGGGAGCCTGCGGTAGCCCAGAACGTCGAGATGCGGCGGGACTCCAGCTATGGCATGGAGCGAATCGAGGTACTCTGTCGGAGCTGCGGCGGGCATCTGGGCCACGTCTTCAACGACGGCCCGCGGCCCACGGGGCTGCGCTACTGCATCAACTCGTGCGCGCTTGATCTGACATCGCAGGCTGATTGAGGCGACGCCCGGTCAGTCGCGGCGCCCAGAGCGCTCGCGGCGGTGCTTGACCAGCGCATAAACGGCCGGCACGACGACGAAGACGACCACGGCCCCGATGATGCCAACGGTCGACAGAACCGAGGCGGCGGCCTTGCCGCCGAAATAGCCGACCAGCCCGTACGTCACCCCCCAGGTGATGCCGCCGAGCGCGTTCCAGAAGAAGAACGTCGGCATCGGCATACCGTTGATCCCGGCCAGCCAGGCGGTGGCGAAACGCACGAGCGCAATCCATCGACCGAAGAACACGGTCTTGGCTCCGTGCTTGGCGAAGAACTGATCGCCGGCCGTGATCGCCCGCATGCGACGTTTGTGGAAGGGACCCGGCGCCGCCAGCACATCGCGGCCGAAGTGCCGGCCGAGCAGGAAGCCGATGTTGTCGCCGACGATCGCCGAGGCCACGCCGATCAGGATGACCAGCCAGATCTGGAGCTTGCCCTGACTGGCCAGTACGGCCGCCAGGACCAGAGCCGTCTCGCCCGGCGAAGGTATTCCCATCGACTCGAGCCCAATGATGGCGGGGAGCAGGTAACCGAGACTGCTCGAGATGCCGAGGATGGCGGCGCTGAGAACCGTCACACGCCCGGCGGCGGGTTTTGCAATACGGCCATCAAGGACAACCCGGCCGGCAGCGTCCGCCCTTGAGCCAGCCACCGAGCCTCGAGGCGGAGTGGCCGTTCGAGGATCGAGTTGAGCCAGGCCGGCCCGAGCTGGATCTCCGGGGTGTACTCCGAGCGTCGCCCCCGGCGCTGGGCGAGGCGGACTGCGGCGGCGGGAGCCAGCAGCAGGCTGTTGAAGGACGTCATCCGGCGCAGCAACCAGCCAGCGTCCGCCGCCGCCGCGGTCAGGGTACGGCGGTTGTAACGGCGGAAGTGATGGTTGGCGTCATCGTGCATCGACCAGAGCGACTGATACGCGGGCACCGTGAGCAGCAGCCACCCGCCCGGCTTGCACACGCGTCGCAGCTCGCGCAGGGTTAGGCGGTCATCCGGCGTGTGCTCGATCACGTCCAGGCACGTGATGAGGTCAAACGTGCCCCCCTCCCACGGGAGATCCTCGAGGCGCCCGATCTGCACCTCCCCGGCGCCGCGTCCCCGCGCGACCTCGGCCGCCTCGGGATCGAGCTCGATCCCGTGGACCTCGCCGTATCCGCTCAGCTCCTCGAGGGTACGGCCGGAGCCACACCCGGCGTCGAGCACGCATATCGGCACGGGGAGGGGTAAGCGATCGAGCTCCGCGCGGATGATCCGGCGCCGGCCTCGATACCACCAATGATGCTCGTCGACGTCGAGCATCGTCCTCATCAGGAGCTGGTCCATCGCCTTGATGCTGCCAGGCCGGCCTACGCGACGGCGACCCGGTCGCCCTCAGGCGCGCGCGCGACCGGAAGCCTGAGGGTGAAAACGGCACCCGATCCATCGCCGGGCTCAAGCACCAACTGTCCGCCCATGCGCTTGGCCAGCTCTCGCCCGATGGCCAAACCGAGGCCGAACCCGGCCTGCCCGCTGGCCACCGTGCCGCGCTGAAAGCGCTCGAAAATCAGCTCTCGCTCGTGCTCCGGCACTCCCGGCCCCTGATCGCACACGCTGAGCGCGGCACCGTCGCCGCTGTGCAGCTGGACCCGGATCTCGGCCTGGGGCGGGCTGACGCGGACCGCGTTGTCGAGCAAGATGCGGAGGATCTGCGCCACGCTACCCGGGTCCCCCAGCGCCCACACCGACCCGGCGGAGTCGTCAAGCGCGGTCTGGATCCCCCGCTCGCCCGTGCCAAGCTCGAACTCGGCCAGCACGGCCCGGCTCAGCTCACCGAGCTCGACCGGCTCCGAGCGCAGCTGCACCTGAGCATCGAGCCGGCTCAGATCGAGCAGATCGGCCGCCAGCCGCCCGAGGCGCCGCGACTGTGCCCGAGCCCGGGTAAGGAGCGAGCGGGCGTCGGAGAGATCCGGCTCACCGCTGTCCAGATCCTCGTCGAGCAGCTCGAGCATGCCGTCGAGCGACGCGAGCGGGGTTCGGAGCTCGTGTGAGGCCGTGGCCACGAACGCCCGCCGGGCCTCCTCCTGCTGCTGGAGCTTGTTCTGCATCAGCGCAAAGGTGCGCGAGAGGTCGCCCACCTCGTCGCGCGCCCGGTCCTCCGGGACCGTGACCGCCGGGTCGCCCTGGGCGAGTTGCATGGCCGCGTGGCGCAGGCGGCGAAGGCGCCATACCAGCGTGCCCGAGAGCGGAATGGCGAGCAGGAAGGTCAGCACGACGCCGGCCAGGGCCGCGTACAGGAAGGCTGTCCGGACCGCGTGCACCGCCGCGGTGACCTCGTTCAAGGGCTTTCGGACGACGAGCACCCAGTGCGCGCGCGGCGCGCCGCCGGGGCTCGCAGTGGTAAACGGCATGGCAGCGCGCGCGTACTCGGCCCCGTCGATCGAACCCAGGGTGTAGACGGGCTTGGTGGAGCGGAAGGCCCGGGGCACGTCGGTGTAGCCGTCGTCGTGAGCGATGTCAGAGTCCGGCGGCCAGATAACGATCGGCATCGCGTGCCGGCCGGTGGTCTCGGACAGCCCGAGCAGGACCACCTCGGCCGCGCCGATGCGGGTACCGAGCCGGCTCTCCTCGCCCAGCAGGAACTGGCGAGCCAGCCGGCCCTGCTCGTACAGCGCCTTCTCGCGGGCGCTGTCCACCTTGTCCTCGAGCACGAGGCCGGGATCGACCTGGGCGAACGCGGCCGTCGTCGACCGCCCCAGGTCCGCTTTCAGGGTGTTCAGCTCGGCGTTCCGCAGTGAGTGCTCAAGCGGTCCGAGCAGGGCCAGCGCCGCCACGGCGAGCGTGACCACCGCGGTCACCAGCACGGCGCCGACTATCCGGCCCCGCAAGCCGAGGGCTCGGCGCCGTGGTCCCCGCCTGGGCACTAGGGGCTCCGCAACCGATATCCCGCGCCGCGAACGGTGAGGATGAACCGCGGCTTCTCGGGCTCGGGCTCGAGTTTCTCGCGTAGGTGCCTAATGTGCACGTCGATGGCGCGCGGGTCGCGGTAGGCGCTGTCGCCCCAGATCGCCCGTAGGAGCTCCTGGCGGTTGAGCAGGCGCCCCGGATCGGCCATCAGGGCGTCGAGCAGCTCGAACTCGGAGAAGGTGAGCTTGACCGGGTTGCCGTCCATCCGGACCTCGCGTTGTGCGCGGTCGAGGACGATCGGGCCGACGACGAGGACCTCGCTGCCGATCGCGCGGGTACCCGATCGCCGAAGCACGGCCCGGATCCGACTGCGCAGCTCCGCCAATCCGAACGGCTTGGTCACGTAGTCGTCCGCCCCGGCCTCGAGCCCGAGGACCGCGTCAGCCTCTGAATCGAGCGCGGTCAGCATGATGATCGGGACGACGTTGCGCCGTCCGCGCAAGGTCCGGCAGACCTCGTAGCCGTCCGGGCCCGGACCGAGCGCCACGTCGAGGAGGACGATGTCGAAATGGTCGCCGCTGGCCTTGTCGATGGCGGCCCGGCCATCGGCGACCGCGGTGACGCGGTGGCCCTCCCGGGAGAACGAACGGGTCAACATGTCCCGCAGGTCGGACTCATCGTCGACCACGAGGATGCTCAACGACGTCTCGGCGCCGCGGGGCGCCGCGGGTGGAGGGGCTGTCGCCGGATCGGTTGACATCTCGGGCAAGCCCGATCGTATCGAGCGCGCAACCCCAGGCGGGGCGACTCGGGCGGGTTCAGCCCACCGACTCGAGGCGGCGACCCGCCGAGGGCGCATCCGGCACGGGCAACGTGGCAACTCTGGGCACGAGCCTTCCGGCCGCGGCGACCGACCAGAGCACGGTCAGCCAGGTCAGGGTGGCCAGCGTCACGTGCAGCCACACCATGTCGGTCGGCAGCCTCAGTTCGTACTGAACGCTCCCCAGAAGCCCCTGGGCCGCCATCAGGATCCCCAGGGCGGTGAGTCCCTCGAGACCGCGCTCGCTCATCCCCCGGTGGCGCAGGAGGAGCCAGGCGCCGACGACCACGATGCCGAACACGGCCGCGATCGTGGCGTGGCGGTGGATCACCCAGGTCAGTGTGTCGGCGCCCTTGAAGTGGAGCCGGTGAACGTGCTGGCCGGTCACGCCTCCCGAGTGCGGCCCGGCCGCCGTGGCCGCGGTGCCGGCAAACAGGGTCAAGGCCCCGAGCGGCGCGAGCGCGCGGACCGTCCAGACGGCGAGCCGATCGTCCGAGCGGGGGCGCGAACCGGGCTCATACCGGGCTCGCCAGGCCAGCGCGACCGCCGCCACCAGCGCGAGCATCGACAGTCCGAAATGGCCCATGACGAAACCTGGCGCCAGATGCTCCTTGACCGTGAATCCGCCGAGCACGGCCTGGGCGACCACGAACAGAGGCAGCGAGGTGGCGAGCCACGCCAGGTCGCGGCGGAACGGGCGCCGGGTGAAGGCGAGAACCGCAGCGACCACGGTCAGGATCCCGACCAGCCCTGAGATGGCCCGGTTGCCGAACTCGATCAGCGCGTGGTAGCTCAGCGGCGGCAGCGGGGTTCCCCCGCACTTCGGCCAGTTTTCGCATCCGAGGCCGGAATCGGTCAACCGGACGGCCGCGCCTGTCAGCACGATCAGAGTCAGAGCGACCAGCGTGGCGTAGGCGACGCGACGGTACTGGAGCGGGGTGACGGCGAGGCGCTGGCGCATGATTCCCTAAGCATGCCGCACCGAAGGGCTCGGCGCCGGATCGGCCTCATGCGTATCGACACTTCAGGCACGACGACCGACGACCAGAAATTGCTTGCCGACAATCCGCCACATCGGCGGCGTGCGCAGATAGAGCCGCGTCAGATGGCGCGATGGGGGGAGCCGACCGGTGAACGAATAGGGCAGGAACCGCGGCTCTACCCGCTCGGGACCGAATCCTGCTGCGTACAGATGCTCGGCGATCGCGCGGTGCGTGAAGATCAGCGTGTGGTCGGCCATGTCGAAGTACTCCCGGGCGCAATACCGGAAGTTTGGCCCCATGACCGCGATACGTCCACCGCGCGCCGTCGCGGCATAGACGCGGCCAAGGAACGCGCTGACCGCTTCTTGGCTGGTCAGGTGCTCCAGGAAGTTCGACACGAAGATGCCGTCGAAATGGTCCGCCGGAAGATCCGCCTCGAAGATGTTCGAGACCACGGACCGCACGCCAGGCTCGTAGGTGCCCTGGGCGTAGGCGACCTGATCGACCGCCCACCGCTCTTGCGCCGGGACGGCATTGATGAACTCGCCCCGTCCGGCCGCGGGATCGAGCACGCAGCGGGGCCGGCCCATAACCTCGTGGATGAATGGGGCGATCTCCCGCCACACGGCGATCCTCGCTCCCTGATCGACATCCCGAAAGCGGTACTCGTAGAGGCGCTGGTAGTTCATGCCGTGCGGAAGCGTAGGGAAGATGCCGCCGTATGGCGCCCCGGCGCCATGGCACTGAGCCTCCCGTCGTAGCCGCTACCCTACGCCGATGGCAACCGTCCTGGTGACAGGATCGGGCGGTTTGATCGGCTCGGAGTCCGTCCAGCACTTCGCCCGAGCCGGGTACGACGTGGTCGGCCTCGAGAACGACATGCGGGCCCAGTTCTTCGGGCCCGACAGCATCGACCGCTCGGACCACCGATCGCCTGCTCGCTGATCTCGACGAGTCGTTCCGCTCGCTCGAGATCGACATTCGCGATACGGCGGCGGTTGATCGCGTGTTCGCCGAGCACGCGCCGCTCGCTCGAGCTCGTGATCCACACCGCGGCCCAGCCGTCACATGACTGGGCGGCCTCGCGATCCGCAGACCGACTTCAGCGTCAACGCCAACGGCACGCTCAACCTGCTCGAAGCCACTCGACGCCACGCGCCCGTCGGCGACGTTCATCTTCTGCTCGACCAACAAGGTGTACGGCGACCTCCCCAACCAGTCTGCCGCTTGTCGAGCGTGGGCCACCGGCTCGAGCTGCCGAGACGATCACCGCTACTTCGGCGGCATCGACACCTCGATGTCGATCGACTGCTCCACGCATTCGCTGTTCGGTGTCTCAAAGGCGGCGGCCGATCTGCTCGTCCAGGAGTACGGCCGTTACTTCGGCATGCCGACTGTGTGCTTCCGCGGCGGCTGCCTCACCGGCCCGAATCACGCCGGCGCGCAGCTGCACGGGTTCCTCTCCTATCTGATGCGCTGCACGATGACCGGCGAGCCCTACACGATCTTCGGCTACGGCGGCAAGCAGGTCCGCGACAACATCCATTCGGCCGACCTGGTCAGCTGCCTTCGAAGCGTTCCACCGTCGCCCCGCGGTCGGTGCGGTCTACAACATCGGCGGCGGCCGGCGAGAGCAACTGCTCGATGCTCGAGGCGATCGAGCTATGCGAGAAGATCGCCGGAGCGGGAGCTGAAGTGGGAGCTCTCGGACGAGAACCGGATCGGCGACCACCGCTGGTGGATCTCCGACCTCGAGCCGTTCCGCCGCGACTATCCGGGCTGGGACATCACCTACGACGTCGAGGCTGTCCTGCGCGAGATCCACGATCACAACGCGGATCTGTGGTGGCGGCACGCATGAAGCTTTCGGTCGTCATACCGGCCCACAACGAAGTCGAGTCGATTGGCGAGACGGTCGAGTCAGCACTGTCGCAGAGCTCGAGCGGCGCGGGGATCGACTACGAGATCCTGGTCGTCGACGACGCCAGCGGCGACGGGACGCGGCGATGTCGTGTCCGTGATCGCCGAGCGCAACCCGAACGTCCGCTGCGTGCGTTCGCACCTGCCTCCCGGGTTTGGCCATGCGGTGCGCGCCGGCCTGGAGCTCTACACGGGCGATGCGGTGGCGATCATGATGGCCGACCTCTCGGATTCACCGCGGGATCTGGTCCTCTACTACCGGGTGCTGGAGCAGGGCTATGACTGCGCTTTCGGCACGCGGTTCGGCAATGGCGGCAGGACGGTCGCGATACCCGAGGGTGAAGCTGGTGATGAACCGAGTCGTCAACACGGGCATCCGGCTACTGTTCCAGCATGGCTACAACGACACTACTAACGCGTTCAAGGCTTACCGCCGGCACGTGATCGACCAGATTCAGCCGCTGCTCTCCAATCACTTCAACCTTACAGTCGAGATGCCGCTCAAGGCGGTGGTACGCGGCTACAACTTCGCCGTCGTGCCCGTCACATGGACGAACCGCCGGTACGGCGTGTCGAAGCTGCGGCTGCAGGAGATGGGCAGCCGCTATCGCTTCATCGTCCTGTACGTCTGGCTCGAGCATCACCTGAGCCGTGGCGACTATCGACGCCCAGATCTGCCGCGGCCCACCCCGAAACCGGTCTCTCAGCTCCCGCTCATTCCCGGACGCCGCTGAGCTGGTCAAGGTCAGTCGGGTCAGGTCAGTAGCGGAAGGGCAGTGAACGGGCTAGATCGGCCAGCGAAGGCGCCCTTGAGTCCCTCTCTGAGGCCACCAGCGAGAGGTCCTGGGGCCACCCGATCGCCACCTGCGGATCGTCGAAGGCGAAGCCGGCTTCACGCCCGGGGTCGTAGTAGGCGGAGGTCTTGTACACCACATCGGCGACCTCGCTGAGCACGCAGAAGCCGTGGGCGAACCCGTCAGGACAGTAGAGCTGACGGTGCGAAACGTCATCGAGTTCGAAGCTTTCCCATTCGCTGAACGTCGGCGATCCGAGCCGAAGGTCGACGACGACGTCGAGAATGGCGCCGCGGGCGCAACGGATGAGCTTGGCCATGCCGGGTTGGAAATGCATGCCGCGGACGACACCCCGGCGTGAGCGTGAGTGGTTGTCCTGAATCAGCTCGTCGTCGATCCCCAGGTCCAGCGACGTGCTGCGACGATAGGTTTCGAGAAAGAACCCGCGGTCGTCGCCAAACACGTTCGGTTCGAGGAATAGGGGGCCGGACAGTCTCGATGCCAGTCGTCGCACGGTTTTGGCAATCTAGACGCTCTGACGGGCGACCGCTCAAGCCAAGGCGCCGCGGACGCCGCCGGTCGGCAAAACAGGGAATTTCGATCGCCCGTGACCGTCACCACGCACCCATCCGCCTCAGATCCCGCTGCAACGAAGCGCGGACTCAGCTCGATCTTCGATATCCGCGTGCTGCGGTGGCTGTTTCTGGGCGGACTCTTGGCCATCCGGTTCGCGTTGTCGACCGACATGATTGGGCGCCCCGGGCTGCAGTACGACGAGACATTGTTCGTGAACGCAGCCACGCTCCGAATCCCGGGGGATTTCATCAACTACAGCCTCCACGGAATCCCGGTGATGGTCTTTCCGTACATAGGAGCGCTGAAGTCGTGGCTCTACGCCCCCCTGTTCAGCATCTTCGGGACTTCGGCAGCGGTGGTCCGCGTCCCGGTCGTCGTGCTCGTATGCGCTGGGCTGGTCTTGGCCTATAGCGGCGTCCGCGACCTGGTCAATCGGCCGGTAGCGATGCTCGCCTTCGCTGCGCTGTGCTTCGACAACAGCGTGTTCTGGCTCACCCGCGACGACGTCGGCCCGTCGGCGATCGAGTTCTTCCTCAAGTGTGCCGCCCTGTGGTGTGCTGGACGGTTTGTGCTTTCGCGGTCACGACGCTGGCTCGCGGTGCTGGTCATCGTCTTGGCCGTAGGCGTTTTCAACAAGCTGAACTTCATCTGGGTGGTCAACGCGGCGTTGTTCGTCTCCGTGGTGGTAGTGGTCACTCACTGGAGCGGACTGCGAGAACGCGTGCGAGACGCCGTCGTCTGGTTTGGTGGACTTGCGCTGGTGTACGCGGGCTTCGCCGCTTATTACCTCGGCAACCACATAGGCGGCGTGGTCTCGGGCTCCGGCGGAGGCTCGATCGGACAGCCGTGGTACCTGTTCAAGGGGGGCATGGAGTACATCCTCGCCGGCACGTGGTTCTACACCTACGTGGTGGCACCCACCGGTCCACGCAATCTCGTGGTCATCGTCGTGCTGGTCCTGTTCGGTCTCGGCACCGGAGCCGCCGCTGCGCCGTGGAAGCACCGGAGCCTGGCCGTGGTGGCAATGTCCCTCACGACGCTCTTGATCGCAGTCCAGAACCTGCTCACGGCGCAGGCCACAGCCGGATGGCACTACGTCGCTGTGTATCCGTTCGTCACTATCGTGGCCGCCTACGGCGTGTACGCCGTGGCGCGGTCGCTCCTGCACCGCAGTTTTCACACCTACATAGCGCTCTGCTGCGCCGGTGCGCTGGCCCTGCTCTACGACGGCGTCCTGTTGTCCAAGTACTTGAGCGCTATGTCCTCCCGAGAGCCTTCGAATCCCGCATGGTCGCCCGCGATCTACCAACTGAGCAACGACGTCCAGCAGCTCCCGGGGACCGTCTTTACGGCCGACTGGGGAATCTCGAACCCTCTGTTCGCGCTGCATCCGTCGACCCGCTATTACGAGCTCGTCTTCGACCTGGCCAACGCGTCGAAGCCTGGTCTGCGGGCGGCACGGGAGGCCGTCGCCTCGCGACCGGGGCCGAAGCTATTCGTCACCCACGCCGACGCGAAGCTCGTCTTCCCTCACGTCAACCGGGACCTGGCGCGGACCTTCGGCGATCACCTATACCCAACCGAGACGATCAATGGCCGCGACGGCAAGCCGCTGTTCCGGATATACCGATATCGATGACTGGTCACCGGGTGCACGCTCGCGGAGCGGCGCGACGATCCGAGACGGGCTGCCTGCTCCTGACGCTGGCCATCGCCGTAGCCGGGTGCTCAAGGGCTGTTCCGCCCCCTGGCGCTGCCACGATTGCGCTGCCCGGTGCGCCGGCGCATTCGAGGACGGTGGTCACGGCTACGGCCAACGGCCCGGCCCGGATAAGTGCAATACACGCACGGGGTCGCGGCACCTTCACGATCAAGTGGTCGGCCCCTGGCGCCTCCTCGGTACAGGTCCGCGTGTCCGTCGACGGCGCCGCCGCCGAGCTTTTCGCCGAGGGGGGGCAGGCGGGATCGGCGACGGCCTCCTTCATCGGACCTGGGCACACCTACGTGTTTGCGCTCTTCGGAGCGACGACGTCGGGCTCAGCGCTCGCGAGCACCGTGGTCAGGGAGCCGTGAGGTGAACCGAGCGCGGCAGCCCTCGCTACGACGGCGGGCTCCTCTCGGGGTCGCGCAGGTCGTTCTCGCGCTCGTGGTGGTCGCCTGGGCGCTGAGTTCGGTGGTCACGACGCCCACTCGCCCGCTTGCCGATCAGCCCGCACCCGACGCCATGGAGTACGCGGACGGAGGCTGGCAACTCGGACATGGGCACGGTTACGTCACGTTCTGGGATGAGCACAAGAACGTCTTCGGGGACGTCGCACGTCCCCCCCGGTACCCGTTCGGGACCGCGGTAGCGCTTGCGCCGTTCTCCGCCATTGTCAACCGCTTTCCGCAGGGACCGCAAGTCGGATCGCGGGCCATCACCCTGCTCTTCGCGTTAGCGATGGTCGTAGCGGCGTGGTCTCTTGCAGGACCACTTGGGGGAGCGATCGTTGCGCTGCTCATCGGGTTCTCTCCGTTCGTCAAGGTCTCCGCGAGCCTGGTCTTCTCCGACGCGCTGTCCGCCCTTCTGACCGTGGGCATTCTGATAGCGCTGGTCACGGGCCGCGGGCGGCGGTCCGCCGCGATTGCCGGCGCTTTGGCCGGGGCAGTGATATGCGTCCGGTTGCTCGGGGTGGTCGCGCTGCCGGGCTTGCTACTCGCATTGAGCGGTCGGCGGCGCGTGGTCGCCGCGCTGGCCGCGGCACCGTTTATCGGTGCCATGGGCCTGTATCAGTGGCAGACGTTCGGGAGCCCGCTCCGCACCGGGTATAGCTATTGGGTGCCGGGTCTGAAGGAGTTCTCACCCTCGTACGTCCTCCACAACACCTCTTACGAAGGGCCGTTCGTGTTCCCGGACAAGCTCAACGGTAGTTTGCTGCGTGGTTTGTGTCCATGCGGCGTCGGCGGCCCCATGACCAAACTTCCTAACCTCGCCTTCTATCCCAGCGTGCTGGCGGGCCTGTTCTGGGTCTTCGCTCCGCCGCTTACCGGTCTGCTCGGCCTCTGGCAGCTAATAGTCGAACGCGCGAATCCGGCGGCGCGGTTCGCCCTCGTGACGGTGATCCTCAACCTGGGTGTGGTCTTTTTCTACTGGGACAGTGCCGCCCGCTTCGTCGCCCCCGCCGCTTCCCTGCTCACCGTTTATGGTGCAGTTCTGCTGGCCAGACTAGTCTCGCGCGGCGTGAACGCCCTGGCCTCGCCGCTGCGGTCGCCGCGGCCGACCGTGGCCCCAGCCCGGCCGGACATGTAGGAGGTCATCAGCCCTGAGCGGGCTGATATACGGCGATTGGAGCGATCGAAGGGGCCTGAGGAGCGCTTCCCACGACGTCCCCAAGTTCGAGCAGACGCGGCGCCGGGGTCCGCCACCGGACCACGACGAACGGCACCACCTTCCTCCGGCTTACGAGCCGAAAACCGGGCGCGGGTGGGCCTACACGCTCACGGGTCGGGTAGAGCTGACAGGTCTGTCCGGCCAGGCAGGAGGCCTGCTGGCGACCTGGCTGAGGAATCAGCACATCGATCTCCTCAACCGGAACCTTATGCTGAACGAGCGGCACAGAGCCCTTGACGTATCGCGGGATCGTGTAGTCGAAGAGGAAAGTGCCTTCGGAGAGGATGATGCGGCCGACCTTCGGCGGGCCGAGGCTGGCTACAGCGGCTTTCGTGTCAATTCGCTGGAAGCCCGGATTGGCGGAAATTACGGTGATCGCGACGACCCACAACCCGAAGGTGAGTGCGGCGGCGACCAAGCCGAGACCTCGCGCTCGCGGTGAAGCGAAGCCGATCGCGGCAAGCAGGAGCACGGGCACCAGGATGCCGATCAGATTGCGCGTGATTAGATCCTGGCCGCCGACGAGGATCGGCACGACGAGATCCCAGGCCACCAAAGCGGCGAGAACGCGAGCGAAACCCCGCTGCCGTCTGGATGAGGTCAGGAGCGCCAGCACCGCTCCGACCAGCAGCAAAATCAGGGCACTGATCCACAGCGCCGCAGCCGGCGGACTCGGGCTGGCGAGCAACTGCGGGATCAGGACCTTGAGACGGGGCCCGACTGGCAGCTGGCTCAGCGCCGTCGTGTTCTTGAGCTCTTGCGCAAAGGTGATCGCCAAGCCCCCCGCGACCACGGCGAGACCTAGCAGCGCCATCATGATTTCGCGTCGCCGTCCTCGCCATACGGCGAATAACCAGAGGCCCTGAGGAGCGATCAGAAAGAGCGCGAAGTATTGCGTGGTGAGCATGACCGCGGAGCACAATGTCCACAGCGCGATCGCCCAGCTGGATCGATCGCGCAGCGCGATCACAAACCCAAGTAACGCAAGTGCAGTGAGCAGGGTGAACAGTGAGTATGTGCGTGCCTCCTGCGAGTACCACCAGAGCATCGGCTGCACGGCACCGAGAGCGGCAGCGATCAGTCCGGCTCGGCGCGAGGCCACGGTGACACCAATGGCATACAGAACAGGCAGGAGGAGCGTGCCGGCTACCGCGGAGAGCATGCGCAATCCAACGTCGCCCTGACCGAAAACGCGGACGAATCCCCACTCGAGCAGATAGAAAAAAGGCGGGTTTGCGTCCACCCCGGGCAACGCGGTCAGCATGTTGCGCAGGCCCTGATGCACGTACCCGGCGGTAAGCCCTTCGTCGGTCCAGATGCTCTGGCTGCCGAGCGTGGCAAAGCGTGCGATAGCCCCGATCAGGACGATTACGGCAAGCGCCTGCAGATCCCGTCGACGGGCCATCTCGCGGAGCCGGTCGGCGAGGTACGAGCCCGGAGGCCCGGCCGGTTCGGAGGGCGCTTCCCCGGATCCCCGGAAGACGGAGGGCATGGCCACTAGGTCGCTTGACGCCCCGGCACGACTGGGCATCTGGTCAGGCACCGCGAGGACCTTACCAGTGCAGCGCTCGTCATCACCCCCTTGGCAGCCGAAGCGGTGGGTCCTTGCGGCGGCTCGACGTGCGTGGTCGAGCATAATCTCGCGCCTTATGCAAGTTCTAATCACCGGAGGCGCTGGCTTCGTCGGCGCCAACGTCGCGCTCGGACTGGCTTCTCGGCATCCCGGCTGGTCGATCTCAGCGATCGACAACCTGCGGCGCCGGGCGCCGAGTTGAACCTGCCCCGCCTCAGAGAGGCCGGCGTGGCGTTCGAGCATGCAGACGTCCGATTCCTTGACGACCTGTTGGACCTTGGCCCCTTCGACGCGATGGTTGAATGCTCGGCCGAACCCTCCGCCCTCGCCGGCTTCGACGGCAAGACAAACTACGTCGTGAGCTCGAACTTGGTCGGAGCTTACAATTGCCTCGAGCTCGCGCGTAGGCGGGATGCCCAGGTGGTGTTTCTGTCAACCAGCCGGGTGTACCCAATGCGGCGGCTGTGCGAGTTGACGCTCGAAGAGGGAGACACCCGGTTCGAGCTGTCCCCAAAGCAGGCCTACGCCGGCGCGTCCGCCGCCGGGGTGGCGGAGGAGTTCCCCCTCGACGGCTCCCGAACCCTTTACGGAGCCACGAAGCTGGCTGCGGAGCTACTGATCGAGGAATATCGTGACGCCTACGGGTTACAGCAGTGGTGGTAGATCGCTGCGGCGTGATTGCAGGACCGTGGCAGATGGGCAAAGTCGATCAGGGCGTGTTCACTTACTGGATGCTCGCCCACCTGCTCCAGCGACCGCTGCGCTACATCGGCTTCGGTGGTCATGGCAAGCAGGTCCGTGACCTTTTGCACATCGATGACCTGATCGACCTGGTGGATGAGCAGCTCGGGGATCCGGATCACTGGGACGGAGTCAAAGTCAACGTGGGCGGTGGCCGTGAATGCAGCCTCTCGTTATGTGAGACGACCGCGCTGTGTGCCGAGATCACCGGCCGCGCGATCCAGGTCGGTACGTCCACCGAGACGCGTCCCGGGGACGTTCCTGTCTACATCTCCGATTGCCGGCGGCTGTTCGAGCTCACCAGCTGGCGGCCGCAACGGAGCCCGCGCGACATACTGGTCGACATCGCGGCCTGGATTGGAGCCGACGAGAGCGCGGTACGGCAGCGCCACTCACGGCTTGAGCACGGCCAGGCGATCTCGATCCGGCGTGGCGTCCGCCGCCGCCTCACGGCCCCGCGCCCCGTCGAGCAGCTCGATCAACCGTGACCGCATCACGGCGGGGCTACAGGTATTCCGCGCGAGCTCGCGCCCCGCGTCGAGAGCCGCTGCCACAGTTGCTCGTCGCCGGCAAGACGGACCACTCGCTCAGCCACCTGCGAAGCGGTGTCCCCGATCAGCATGTGCTGGCCGTCCACGGCATCGAGTCCTCGGCACCGATCGATGTCGTGACCACCGGCAGACCGGCTGCCAGCGCCTGAGTAACTTTGCCCTTGACTCCCGCGCCGTAGGTAAGGGGAGCCAGCAAGCGCGTAGGCGCTGGAGAGGAAGGGGTCCAGATCCGGCACCCAGCCCAGGACGTTGACGCGCTCGGACGCGAGCGCGAGAACCTCGGGTGGCGGATCGGCCCCGATGATGGTGACCTTCAGATCGTCGCGCTCCCGCCAAACTGCCGACATCACCTGATCAACCAGGGTAAGTGCTCCGTCGACGTTCGGTGGGTGTTCGAACCACCGACGAAAAGCAGCCCCTCGCGGCCGGCCACCGGCTCAACGTCGGCGCGCACTTCGTTTACGACCGGCAGGACGTGCACGGTCGCCCCCGGAACATCGGCTTGTACCTGGACTCGCTCGTCTTCGCTGACCACGCGGTCGCCGTCGCTGATTCGCATCGCGCCAACTCGAACTCGCGCATCGCCACCACCTTGGGCGATAACGCGTCCGGTATTGACCTCAACTCCCTCTAGCGCCGCTTCTCGACGGGCCTCACGCAGCCAATGCAGATCCACGGTGTCGTAGAGCACGGTCGCGCGGAGCGTGCTCGCGGAAGATCTCGAGCCAGCGGCCCGCCACGGGTGGGCGGCTGAGGATGATGAGCGAGAAGCCGTCGGGCCAACTTGACCAAATCGCCTGGACGTCCAGTCCGTAGAGAACCTCTACCCCCGCCTCCTGAAGCTCGCGCGTGTAGGGTTGGCCGGCCGACAGGTTGTCCGGAAGGAAGCTGACTTGGCAGCCCAAGTCCACGAGGATTTCGAGGATTGCGCGCATCCTGAGTGAGCCGGCATCGCGATCCCACATTGGCATGCGATGGTCCACGACCAGGACGCGCAGCTGCCGTCGCCGATTAGACGCCGCCCACGCCCGACTGAGGTCATTCGGCATGTGCTCGGCCTCCAGCCGGTCGCGCCACTTCTCCACGAATTTCGGACGGTTGAGCTCCTGGTAGCGCTTATGTCCGGCCGAGCCATCCACTCCCGCGGTCGATCCCTCGAGGTGGATCACACTCGCCCTCGGTTCATACATCACCCGGAGACCACGAGCCCGCGCCTCGAAGCACAGGTCAGCATCCTCGTAGTACATCGGCAGGTAGCGCTCGTCGAAGCCGCCCACCTCCTCCCAGAACGATGGCCCTGACCAGCAGCGCCGCCGCCGAGCCGTAGTCGACCTCGCGCCGGTATTCGTAGTGGCAGCGCCGGGGGTCGTCGCCCCGCCCGTAGTTGGCTCCGGTTCCGTCTCGCCAGATGATCCCGCCGGCCTCGGAAAGCGATCCGTCCCCGGCAAGGTACTTGGGCGTCGCCGCGGCTACGTCGGGCACCGATGGGCGCAGTCGAGCATTGCGGACAGCCAGCCCGGGCTCGACCTCGATGTCGTTGTTGCACAAAACGAGCCAGCGCCCGCAGGCCGCGTCGACGCCACGGCGCATGCTGCGCAGGTAGCCCATGCTCCTCGTTGACGATCACCCGCGCTCCGGTGACCGTCCTCAGAAGCTGCTTCGTCTTCGGGTCCGCGGCGTCGTCGACGAGGATCACCTCGTAGTCGACGTACTGGGTGTTCTGGCGAATCGACTCCAGAGCGGCCCGCGTCAGTTCCGGGTGAGAATAGAGGGGGATGACGATCGATACCTCTGGCTGCTCGGGCGGCTCGAAGCGGATAGGCCCGGGGCTCATACGCACGCGCGGCTGAGGCTCGAAGGCGCGGGCCGGCGGGCGTGCCCGGTTGATCTGCAGCTTGCGTCCGAGGAAGCGGAGGGACCGCTGAAGCGCTAGCACCGGCCGCGATTCCTCGCCCCCCAGAGCGGCGAACGCCCGGGCTCGCGAGCGCTGGAACAGCTGCCAGGTCACCGAGGCCTCAACGCGGGCCAGACTCCGGTTGGCCGTGTCAACAGCAGCCTCGAGCGACGAGATCGTGTGGGCGTCCTCAGCCATGCGGGCCCGAAGCGCCGCCACCTCACGGCTCAGTTCCGTCACGTGCTGCTGCAGGGGTTGAACGGCAATTTGCGCGCGCTCGGCGGCCGCGCGCTCCGCCGCTCTGACGATCTGAATGCCGGGATCGCCTAGCGTCGATTCCACCGGTGGAAGAGCCAGCGGCCCGTTCGAGGCGACCGCCACCACGTACAACGGGGCCGGCTGCTCTATCGGCCGCCACTCCTCGTCCACCTGCTCGACAAAGAAGGTTCGAGCCCGCTGCGGCGACGGGTCGACCGGGTCGATGGCCGTGAGCGCCGATCCGGAGACCGTTCTCTGGCCCCACGTCGCCACGTTGGCGAAGCGAGAGCGCAGGAGCTCCGAGAACTCGGTCCGACTCAGCTCCCGTACGTGGAAGGGATTTTCGCCGGCGGCCTCGTCGTAGGCTTCGCGGTCCGGCGTGGAAATGATGAGGAGACCTTCGGGCTCCAACACCCGCTGAATCTCTGCGAGCAGCCGGTCCTGTTCCGCAATGTGCTCGAGCATCTCGAACGCCACCACGGCGCCGAACGACCGGTCGGCGAACATTCCAAGGTCACGCGCGTCGGCGACCGAGAAGGTCAGGTTGCGCCGGTCGTAATTGAGGCTGGCGTGCTCGACCGAAGGCTGCATCGATATCGACGCCGACGACCTCCTCGGCCCAGTCGGAGAGAATCGCCGCCCCGAAGCCCTCACCACTGGCCAGGTCCAGTACCCGCCGGCCGCGGACGAGCTGGGCGGACCACAGGTAGCGGTGCAGATGCTCGTACACCACCTGGGGGTCGGGCGACCAGGGCACACACCGTTCTCCGGTCCATTCGATCAGGCGCGGCGCGCCCGCGCGGCGACGCAACGGATTGCCTTGCGGTGACTGCACCGCGGGTATGGTGTCAGAAACGGTGCCGGGCTTCCGTGAGCGGGCCCCGCGGCGGGCGGCCGTTGCTACCGTCCGCAACCGTGAGCGCCACTACCGGCTATCGATCTGTGACCGTCGAGCCCGCTGCCGATACGAGACCACTGGCGGCGGCGTCAATCTCGCATCTGAGCAAGGCCTTCCGGCTTCCCCTCGAGCAGTTCCACACCCTCAAGGAGCGGGCGCTGCACCCGTTGCGGGCCCGCGGGGCGACGTGCTGCGCGCCGTCGATGATGTCAGCGTGGACATCCCGCAAGGGGAGTTCTTCGGCATCGTGGGGCGGAACGGCAGCGGGAAGAGCACCTTGCTGAAGTGCCTGGCCGGCATCTACGACAGCCGACGTCGGCTCGGTGACGGTCCATGGTCGGCTGGCGCCGTTCATCGAGCTGGGGGTCGGGTTCAATCCCGACCTCGCCGCTCGCGACAACGTGATGATCAACGCGATGATGCTCGGCCTCACCCGCAAGGAGGCGCGCGAGCGCTTTGACGCCATCGTCGAGTTCGCCGAGCTCGAGGAGTACATGGATCTCAAGCTCAAGAACTACTCCTCGGGGATGCAGGTTCGCCTGGCCTTCGCCGTAGCGATCCAGGTCGACGCCGACATCCTCCTGATCGACGAGGTGCTCGCCGTCGGCGACGCGGCATTTCAGCAGAAGTGCTTCGACGAATTCGGTCGCCTCAAGGCGGCCGGCCGGACGATCGTGTTCGTCACCCACGACATGGGGGCGGTGGAGCGGTTCTGCGACCGGGCGATGCTTCTCGAGCGCGGCCGGGTGGTGGACATCGCCGAGCCCGCCTCGATCGCCCGCCAGTACAACGAGCTCAACTTCCACCGTGTTCGCCGCGAAGCGGTCGAGCACGGCGGCCCCGAGGCATGCCGCCGGAACCGCCGGTGGCTGAGTTACTGAAAGCATGGTTCGAGTCACCGGACGGCCAACGATCGTCGCCGCGCGCCAGGGCGATCCGTGCTGCGTGCGGATGGACGCGCTTTTCCATCGCGATGTCGACGACCCGCTTGTTTTCCATCTCCCTACGGACCGAGATGGGTCACCTCGTGTTCTGTACGGCCACCCCGCTGACCTGCGGTCCCACGGGCCACTTTCAAAGTGGCGAAGAGGTCACGGTGCGGATGCGATTCGAGAACTGGCTCTCTCCCGGCCGATACGGTCTCACTGCGATCGATCAACCGCAACGGTCCCGGGTCGACTGCTCGACACCCGAGAGGACGTCGCTCGCTCCTGGTGCACGCCGACCAGCACCGGGTGGGGGCGCGGTCGACCTCCCGAACACCTTCCAGATCGATCGCCAGCGTGAGTGCACAGCCGTGCTATGGCCCACCGCCCGTCCGCCATCGGAGGCGGTGCGCGCCGTTTCGTGGAATTGACCACGACTCTTGCCCGCAGCGAGTTCAAGGTCAGATACTTCGGCTCATCGCTCGGGTACGTGTGGTCGCTGGCTCGGCCGCTGCTGTTCTTCGGGTCCTGTACCTGTTCTTCACGCAGGTAGCCAACTTCGGCAAGGGGATCCCGCATTACGGCGTATACCTGCTGACCGGAATCGTGCTGTGGAGTTACTTCGCCGAGGCGACGACCACGTGCGTGAACTGTCTGGTCAATCGCGAAGGCCTTCTGCGAAAGATTCGCTTCCCCCGGATGGTGGTGCCGCTGTCGGTGTCGCTTACAGCCACCTTCAACCTCGGTCATGAACTCTGATCGTGGTCATCATGTTCGCACTGGCCAACGGGATCAGTCCGACGGTGCAGTGGCTCGAGATGGTTCCGATCACGCTCTGCTTCATCGTCCTGGCCACCGGCATCGGGATGCTCCTGTCCGCGCTGTATGTTCGCTTCCGCGACGTCCAGCCGATCTGGGACGTACTGGTCACGGCCTGGTTCTATTGCTCGCCGATCATGTACGTCGCCAGCGCGTACAACGCGCGGATCGGGCCGGGCGCAGAGCGCATCGCGCTCCTCAGCCCGGTCGGCTACGCTGCTCACCCAGATGGGCCACGCCTTCATCGACCCGGAAGCCTTCCCGACCGCCTGGGCGGCCGCCGGGGTTCCGACCGTGCTCGGTGCGCTGGCGATCATTGCGGCGCTCTTCACGCTCGGGTGGTGGGTGTTCGCTCGCGAGGCGCCCAGAGTGGCCGAGCATCTGTAGCAATTCGTTCCTCGATCCAATAGTCAGATGCTGTCGATCTTGATGCCTGTCTACAACGAGCGCGAACGCGTGGAGCGCGCGATCGCCGAGGTGCTCGAGACCACGCTGCCGACCGAGTTCGAGCTCATCATCGTCAACGACGGCTCGACCGACGGCACGAGCGAGATTCTCCGCTCCGGGGACTGGGACGGGCGGGTGCGGCTGTTCGAGCACGAGGTCAACCAGGGCAAGGGCGCGGCCGTGCAGACCGCGCTGAGAGAGGCCAGGGGTGAGTTCGCGGCCATCTTCGACGCCGATCTGGAGTACGACCCCGGCGACCTGGCGCTGCTGATGCCGCCGCTGTTGGATGGGCGCTCGAACGCGTGTTTCGGTGTGCGGGCGTTTGACGGGTACACGAGCCACTCGTTCCTGTTCGTGCTCGGGAACAAGGGCGTGACGCTGGCCTGCAACGTCCTCTTCAACGTGTACCTGCACGACATCATGACCTGCCACAAGATGATCCGGACCGACCTGTTCCGCTCGCTGGCCGCTGCACTCGCCCGGGTTCGCGATCGAGCCCGAGATCACGGCCCGGCTGGTCCAGCACGGCGAGCGGATCTTCGAAGTCCCCGTCCACTACCGGGCCCGCGTCCAACGACGAGGGCAAGAAGCTCACCGCCCTCGACGGCTTCCGCACGCTGGCTACCCTCTTGCGCTGCCGGTTCTCGCGGCCGTTCCTGCAATCAAGTCGCTGAGCCGAGCAGTCATGACCGCCTGTGAGCACCGCTCTTCGGCGAGGTTTCTGCCTGCCTCGGACAGGTGATTCCAGAGGTCGGGGTCGGTGAGGACGCGAATCACGCGGCTGGCGAGGTCATCAGCGGTGGCGCCGATCAGCATTTGACGGCCGTCGACCGCGTCCAAGCCCTCCGCCCCGATCGGGGTAGTAACCACGGGTAAGCCGGCGGCGAGTGCCTGCGTGACCTTGCCCTTCAAACCGGCGCCGTAGGTGAGCGGCGCCACCAGCACCCGGGCGGAATCGAGCACGGGATCGAGGTTCGCCACCCAGCCGCGCACCTCGACCAGCGGCGACGCGAGCGCTTCCACCGCGGCTGGCGCATCGGCGCCGACGATTGCAACCCGCACCTCGGCCAGTTCGCTCCACACCCTGGGCATCACGTCCTGAACGAGCATCAGCGCCGCGTCGACGTTCGGCGGGTGCTCGAATCCGCCTACGAACAGCACTCCTTGACGCCCCTCAAAGCCGGGTGGCGAGGTGCGAATCTGGTTGACATTCGGGACAACGTGGACCTTGGCCTCGGGCACCTCTGCCAAGACTCGGGATCTCTCGACGTCACTCACGACCAGCGTCGCGTCAGCGGCCCGCACCAATCCGAGTTCGAGCTCGCGCATCGCCGCTACCTCGGTCGACTGCGAACTCGATTCGGCTTCGGTGTCGCCGTCTGCGAGCACCGCAGCCCGCCTCTCCTCGCGGATCCAATGCAGGTCGACCGTGTCGTAGACCACCTGGGCGCGGGGTGCGTGGGTGCGGATGGTGTGCAGCCAGCGATCGGCGACGGGGGGACGACTGAGAATCGCCAGCGAAAGGCTTCCGCCAATCCGCTCAAGTTCGGCCGGCACGTCGACCTTGTAAAGCACCTCGACGCCGAGGCGCTGCAGCTCTCGGGTGTATGGCTGGACCGGCTTAGGCGTGTCCGGTAGCAACGTGACGTGACATCCCAGCTCGATCAAGGTCTCGAGCATGGCTCGCATGCGCAGCGCCCCCGAGTCGCGGTCCCACATCGGCACTCGCCCGTCGGCCACAAGAACGTGCGGAAGCTGCCGGAGGTTCGCAGCCGTCCACAGGCTGGCGTGATCCTCGACCATGTGCTCGGCCTGCAACCGTTCTTGCCACTTCTCTTTCAACGCGCCACGAGCGGCCTCGTCCTGCTCCTGCCCGCCGGACTCCCGTCCCGCCTGCCCGACGAGCACCACGCGACATGCGGGCTCGAACATGACCCGCAATCCGCGAGCCCTGGCCTGAAGGCAGAGATCTGCTCCGCGCTGCGGCACCGAGCGAAATCGCTCGTCGAAGCTGCCGACCTCAGACCAAAAGTCAGCCCTGATCATGAGGACAGGTCCCCATCCGGCGTCTATCTCGCGCCGATACTCGTAATGACAGCCGTCCGGATCCTCGCCGTGCCCGTAGCTGGTGAGTGCGCCGTCGCGCCAGATGACGCCGCCCGCCTGAGCGAGCACGCCCTCCGGATAAACGAGCTTCGGCGCGACGATCGCTACATCCGGGTTCGACAGGGCGCAGTCGATCAGAGCGGACAGCCATCCCGGCTCAACCGTTACGCCGCTGTGGCAGAGGACCAGCCATCGTCCCTGGGCGGCCGCAGTGCCCACCCGCAAGCGATCGGCGTGGCCGCCTGCGGCGTCATACCCAATCGACTTCACGCCGTGGACTTTCAGGGCGCTGTCGGGGATGAGCCCTCCGGGACCGTCGACCAGCACCACCTCGTAGCTCACGTACTCGGTGTGATCGCGAATCGACTCGAGGGTCGCACGTGTGAGCTCGCCCCGCGCGTCGACGGGAATGACGATCGAGACCTCGGGATCGGCGAATTCAGGCAGGCGGATGGCATCGGCCGGCGAGCGCTGCTGCCCCGCAACGCGCCTTCGGCCGAGCCTGCGAAACAACCGAAGCCTACGACCGACGAGCCTCAACCCCGATTGAATCGCCTGCGCCCCGCGTGAGTGCTCGCCGCCGAGCAATCCGAAGAGCCGCGATCGCGTCAATTGGAACAACTGCCACGTTACGGACGCTTCGACCCGCGCGTAGCGCCGGGCCACTTCTTCGAGCGATGAAATCGTGTGAGCGTCTTGAGCGGCCCGGGCTCGGAGCCGGGCGTTCTCGGCCCTCTCGAGCTCGAGCTCCTGCCTGGCTAGGCGGATCTCCCGTTCGGCCTTCTCCAGCGCCTCGCTTCCAACCGAGTCCGAAGCGGTTGATCCCGCGCGTTGGTGGTGATCAGGGATGTCGGCTGAAGGCTCCGGGTGGTCCATCGTGTTGGTGCACGTCCTCGGTACCCGTGCTCGATGATGATGTCACGCACCTGCCTGCGCCAAACAGGCGGCGGCGACCCCGTTCATGAATCGCTCCAACGCAGCGGCGCGTGGGTCGCGAGCGTAGCTTCGCGCCGTCTCAGCCCCTGCCGCTCCAAGTCGCCGGCCGAGTGCCGAGTCGGAGAGCAGCCGGGCGATCGATGAACCGACGGCGGCCGGCTCAGACTCGGGCATCAGGCAGTTGACGCCGTCGACGCAGTAGTCCCGGTTGCCGTGGGCGTCGGTGCATACGACAGCGGCGCCGGCGGCCATCGCCTCCAGCGCGGGGAGGCCGAAGCCCTCGTGAGCTGAGGTCTGGACGAATACGGTGCATTCGTTGAGGAGCTCGTTGACCTGTGCATCGCTGGGGGACATGACGAAGCGAGCGCCGGCCGGCGCTAGCCGTGGGTCGTCGCCGAACACACACAGCTCGGGTCGCGGCTCGGGAAGGGCCTGCCAGGCTGCGACCGTGAGGTCGAAGCGCTTGAGCCGGTCAGAGCGCGCGATCGCGAGGATCATGTCGTCGCGGCGCGGGCGATCGAGGGGGCGAAATGTCGCATGGTCGACCGCGGGAGCGATCACTTCGGACTCCACGCCGAGCTCGGACAGCCGGTCCCGGTTCCACGTAGACGTGGTCAGGTATCGGAACTCGTGTCGGTAGCTGGCCAGGACGTGGTGGCGTCCCGCTTCGCTATCGGGGAAGTAACTCGACTCGATGTCCTGGACGAAGTAGAGCGGGATACCGCGGAGAACCGAGGCTCGCCACACCGGCCCTGCGGTTCGCCACCAGGTCGCAACCTTGATGGCCTCGAGTGGCTCCAGCTGTCGGCGGAGCTCGGCGTAGGAACCGAACGAGTGCACGGGAGCCGCCAGCTCCATCCACTCAGGCGGGCGATCAAGCGTGAACAGCGCGACATCGTGACCGCGAGCGGCGAGTTCGTTGATGTCGTCGAAGATGACGCGGTGCCCGCCCCACCGGCCTGTTCTCTCGGTCACGTAGACGATCTTCAACCGCCCGTCGGGGGTTCGAACGGAAAGAGACGAGGAAAGCCGGACGTGGCTTTGGGAGAGCCGCTCCCCCTCTGCCTCGGCCACGTCTCCGGCGGATTCCAGAATCGCGGCCGGCTCGTAGAGCACCGCATAGCCCTCGGACCAGGCACGGAGGCAGTAGTCGACCGCGTCGGCAGTGGTTGCGGTAGTCGGCCAGCCGATCAGATCGACCAATTCCTGCTTCACGTACATGCCCTCGGCCGCGACCGCGAGCACCGGATGCCGCACGTCCGCGGGTCCAAAGCCGACCGGTTCGCCGCGGTAGTAGGAGACGAATCGGTGACCGTGGCGATACAGCCCGGCGTGCACGATCCGGCCGTCGGGACCAAGTACCCGGGAGCCGACGATGCCGACCCGATCGTTTCCGGTGTAGGCGGCGTACTGGAGACACTCGAGCCAGTTTCGTGTCGGCGAGCTGCCGGCACCGAGCACCGCGACATCGCCGCCCGTCCCGGCAAGCGCTGAGCCGGGGGCCACCACCCTGACCGGCCGCGGGTGGAGGACCGCCCATGCCCGGGCACGGATTCGGCGCTCGAGCACGGGACGACTCAGCTGCAGGCGCCGGGCTTCGGACGAGAAGCGAAACGGGAAGACCAGGAGCCGGCGTGCCACAGCGACCGGGGATTCGTACTTCAGGGTGAGGTAGGCGCGACGCGCGAGGCCGGCGAGCGGTCCACGCTTCTCGCTGTCGCCGATCACGACCGGCCCTCGAGGGAGAGGCGGCGGACCATGGCCGCAGGGAGTCGCTCGGCGTGCCCGCCGAGCATCCATCCGGCGGTCCGAGCGACGTGATGGATCGTCGATCGGACGAGCAGACGCGCGGAGCGTTGACCCCGCGCGTCGGCCCATCGCCAGTCGGCGCCCACGAGACCGCGCAGACGCAGGGTGACGGCGCGCGCGGAGATCGGTGCCGCGTAGCCGTAGACGTCCCGGACCGCACGCGCCTCGTCAAACTCGCGGCGTATCCATCCCGGCAACGAGTAGTCGTGTGAATGAACGACCGCTGCCCGGGGTTCGAACACCTTGGCGTACCCGGCCTGGAGCATGTCGACCGCCAGAGCATGATCCTCGGCGTACGGAATCGGCCGGAAGGGCACCGCGCGCCAGGCGGCGCGCGCGATGCAGCCGTTGGCGTCGGTGAAGTACGTGCGCGGGCCGTACAGCTCCCGTGCGGCCCGCTGCCGGGCCGAAGGTTCGAGTCGATCGACTCTGGGACCCCCGTCGGGCGCGAGCCTGGCAAACCATTCCGTGAGCTCGCGCGCGACCATGAGGCTCGCCTCGGGCGCGGGACGGTACGGACCGTAGACGAGGGCGATGTCGTCGGCAGCGGAGAAGCCGTCGAGGAGCCGCTGCAGCCAGAGATCGTCGGCCGGAACGGCGTCTTGAGTCAGGAAGGCGACGTGATCCCCCGCCGAGCGCTCCATCAACAGGTTCCGCGTCGCCCCATGCGAAAACGTCTCCGGGGGGATCTGGAAGACCTCAGCCCCGAATCGCCGTGCCAGTTCCACCGTCCCGTCCCGAGATCCGGAGTCGCACACCACCAGCTCAACCGGTCGGCTCGGCTCCAGCCGCTGGGTGGCCAGCGCCTCGAGGGTCCGTTCGAACATCGGACCGCCGTTCAGCGTCGGAATCGCGACCGTTACCACGCCGCGTCACAGGCCGGCGAGAATCTTGCGCAGGCCCGTCCGCAGGTCGGTCTGGGCCGTCCAGCCGAGTTCGGCGCGCGCCCGGGAGGGATCAAGGCAACTTCGCAGTACCTCGCCCGGGCGGGCCGGAGCCAACTGCGGCGCCGCGAACCCGTCGGTTCCGCCGACGTCATCGAGCGCCTCGATCAGATCAAGCACCGAGGTTTCCTGGCCCCACCCGATGTTGACCGGACCGGAGATCTCGCTGTCCGCCGCGAGCAGGTTGGCCCGGACGACATCGCCCACCTCGACCCAGTCGCGAGTCTGCCGGCCGTCTCCGAACACGGTCGGAGCCCGGCCGTCGATCAGGCAGCCGCAGAAGATCGCCACCACCCCGGCCTCCCCGTGGACGTCCTGACGGGGGCCGTAGACGTTGCCGTATCGGAGCGAAACCGTGGAAAGGCCGTGGAGGCGCGTGTACAGCTCGCAGTAACCCTCGGCCGCGTGTTTGCTCTGGCCGTATGGCGCCAGCGGCTTGATCGGGTACCCCTCCGGCGTCGGCAGGAGATCGGCATCGCCGTAAAGGCCCCCGCCGGTGGAGGTGTTCACGACCCTGCGGACACCGGCCCGGCGAGCCGCCTCGAGAACGTTGATCGTCCCCAGCACGTTGACCTCGGCGTCGCCGGCCGGATGCTCGACGGAGTAACGAACGTCGATCTGAGCGGCGAGGTGAAAGATGACATCGGGAGCGGCCTGCGCAACGAGCTCGTGCACGGTGTCCGCGTCGCGGACGTCGGCAACCTGTAATTCGGCGCCTGCATCGAGCGCGCCCGCGAGGTTCTGCCGCTTGCCGGTGGAGAGGTAGTCGAGAACGGTCACCGCGTCGCCGCGCTCGACGAGGGCGTCAACGAGGTTCGAGCCGATGAAGCCGGCCCCGCCGGTCACGAAAGCCTTCACGGCGCTGGGAGCTTAGAGAAGAGATATGCCGGGGCCGCGGCGCCCGAAAGCGCCGCGGCCCGCGGCGAAGGACGACCCTGGTAGGGCTGGGGGCCGTCCGACGACCCACGAGAAAGGGGGCGATACTCGCGGGTCGAACTTGACGTCCGTGTCAAGACGAAGGATAGCGGGGGCGTGCGGAGAGCGAACGACGCGGGCGGCAACTTATGTTGAAACTTAGGCGAAAGCGCGTAACCCCCCGCATTCCGGTCCGTTTGAGCACTTAAGGTGTCGTGAGGCGGGGTAGCTGCTACCCACGGACCAACCATGCTCAGCGAACATTCAACAGCTTCCAACGCAATCCCGGTGGAGCCGCCGCCCACGGTCGAGCTGGTCGGCGTGCCGGTCGGCCTGACCGATTACGAGCGGACGCTCCGGTGGATCGATGCGATGGTTGCGGCCGAGGGCCGGGGCTACGTCTGCGTCTGCAACGTCCATACCGTGATGGCCTCGGGTGAGGACGCGGCGCTGAAGTCTGCGCTCCTGTCGTCCTCGGTCAACGTGCCGGATGGTCAGCCTCTGGTCTGGGCCATGAAGGCGCTCGGCCACTCGCTCGAGCGCCGGGTCTATGGGCCGGAGCTGATGGGGCGCGCGTGCGAACGGGCGACCGACAGCGGTCAGCGCTTCTATCTCTACGGGGGCCGTGACCAGAGCGCGCTGTTTCAGCTGGCTCAGCACCTCAGGCGCCGGTATCCCGGGATCAACATCGTGGGCGGGTATTCGCCCCCCCACCGCCCGCTGACCGCAGAGGAGCGCGAGGCCGTCGTGGCCGAGATCAACGGCGCGCGGCCAGACGTCGTCTGGGTCGGCATCGGAGTGCCCAAGCAGGAGAAGTGGATGGCGGCCATGCGCCCCCGGCTGGAGGCTCCCGTGCTCGTCGGAGTCGGGGCCGCTTTCGACTTCCACGCCGGCCTGGTTCCCCAAGCGCCCCCCTGGATCCAGGATGCCGGGCTCGAGTGGGCCTACCGCCTTTACCGCGAACCACGCCGCCTGTGGAGGCGCTACTTGCGCTACAACCCTCGCTTCATCGGCGCCTTCGCCCGCCAGCTGCTCGCCCATCGGCGAGCCCGCCGGGACGCTTGACCGGCCAGAAAGCCCCGCCAGGACGATAATCCCGACGTGCCTGAGGCCCCCGCCGCTTCGATCATCATCCCCACTCGATCGCGGTCGAGTTACCTGGACGTCACGCTCGGCTCGGTGATGCCTCAGGCATCCGGCGCTGGGGCAGAGGTCATCGTGGTCAGCGACGGAATCGATGCTGAGACGGCGGCCGTCGCAGAGCGCCACGGCGCGACGCTGCTGTCGCTCGATCGGCCACGTGGCGCGAACGCGGCTCGCAATGCCGGGATTCGAGCCGCTCGCGCAGATCTCCTGGTGCTCATCGACGACGACGTTATGGCACCGCCGGGATGGCTCGGCGCGATCCTCACGGGGGCACGATCGGCGCCCGATCATGACGTGTTCGGCGGCCCGATACGCGCCCGCCTGGAAGGCGGCGGGCCCCGGTCCTGCGGACGAGAGTCGGCGCCGATCACCACGCTCGATCTGGGTCCAGAGGATCGGGACGCTCCGCTCGTCTGGTCGGCGAACATGGCGCTCCGGCGAAGTGCGCTGAGCCGCGCCGGCGATTTCGACGAGACCTTCGCCGTCCGCGGCGACGAGGAGGAGTGGGAACACCGGTACCTGGCCCGCGGCGGACGCATCCGCTATCTATCCGCAGCGGGGCTCGACCACCGGCGTGCGACGAAGGACGCCACCCTGCGGGCCTTGGCACGCGCCGCATATTTCCAGGGCCGAGCCGCCCGCCGGTACGACGCGCGCCGGGCCCAAACGCCGACCTTGCGTGCCGAGCTCCGTGTGCTCGTCGGTTGCCTCTGGCACACCGCCAGGCGCAGATGCGCGAACGGCATCGTTATGGCCGCACACACGGCGGGCCGGATCCACGAAGCACTGGTGGAGCACCGCGCGGCCCCTGCCTCAGAGGACTTCCTCTCGGGCACGAGCGGCGAGGTGAGTGGGTTCCGCGCGACCACCCGAGCCCTCGTCGCCGATACGGCGGCCGACGCGTATGCGCTCGCCCACCTGCGTCCGTGGCGTTTACGTCAGGCAGCGGCGGCGTGGCCATGCCGGCGTGTGCTGGCGCTCGGCGTCGAGCGAGAGGACCGGCCCAACCTGCTCGCGGAAGCGCGCCGCGAGCTCGAGCGCTCGCGCCACAACCTTCGCTTTGCGAGCTGCCCGGTCGGCAACCGGGGCAAGTTCGAGAACCTGAACATGCTGCTTCAGGGCCGGGACATGGGTCAGTACGAGTGGCTGCTGGTCATTGACGACGACGTGGCGCTCCCGCGCGGCTTCCTCGACACATTTCTCTTCCTGGCCGAGCGGTTTGAGCTCCGGCTCGCCCAGCCGGCCCACCGCGGCCGCTCGCATGCCGGCTGGCAAATCACTCGGCAGCGGGTCCAGAGCGTCGCCCGCGAGACCGCCTACGTCGAGATCGGTCCCGTGGTGGCGTTTCACGCCACGACTTTCGACACCCTGCTCCCGTTCCCCGAGCTGAAGGCGGGGTGGGGGCTCGACCTCCATTGGTCGGCGGTCGCCCGGCAGCATGGTTGGCGGATCGGAGTCGTGGACGCGACGCCGATCCGCCACGGTGTGCGAGTTATCGCGTCCTCGTACGATCGAAGCGACGCCATCGCCGAGGCACGCGACTTCCTCGCCGAGCGCCCGTACATCAAGGCACAGGACGCCCAGAAGACATTGGCCGACCACCGGAGCTGGCGGTGACGATCCCCGACCCGCGGCCGTCGGGCCGAGCCGCTGACCGGGCACCCCGTTGCTACGCTCGCGCGGTGTCGTCTCTCGCCCCGGCCCCAGAGGTCGCGGACCGCCGGAGTACAGATGCACAGTCGCCGCGCCGAGCCCGTTCAGTGGAGCTGAGCGGTGATGGATGGCTCGCAGCCGGCGTCGCGGCCCTTTTGCTGCTCCTCGCCTTCGTCACCACCGGCGGTACCGACCTGGCGCCCAACACATGGGCCCAGATCAGTCTGCTCGTAGTGGGAGCGGCGGCGACAATCGCGGTCCTGGTTCTGAGTGCCGTGGGGCGCCGGTGGGGGGCGGTGACGGTACTTCTATTCGCCGCACTCGCCGCGCTCACGTTCGCCTCCATCGCCTGGTCGGTGCAACCGGCCACCTCGTGGCTGGAGGCCGACCGGACGCTCTCGTATTTCGCCGTCTTCGCGGCCGCGGCCGCGGCGCGCCCGGCTGATCCCCGGACGGTGGCCGGCAGTGGTCGGCGGGGTGGCGGTTGCGGCTACCGTGCTGGCCGCGTACGCCCTGGTGGTCAAGGTGTTCCCGGCCAGCCTCGACACGACCAATCAACTGGCGCGGCTCCGAGCGCCGTTCGACTACTGGAACGCCACCGGCCTGGCCGCGGCGATCGGGCTTCCGGGCGCGGTCTGGGCCGGCGCCCGCCTCGGCGGTGGACGAGTTCTGCGGACGCTGAGCGTGCCGGCCATCTCGGTGCTTGTGACAGTCGTGATCCTGTCCGGCTCACGCGGCGCACTCCTGGGAGCTGTCGTGGGGATGACGTTCTGGATGGCGCTCGTCCCGCTGCGGCTGCGCGCCGCGACCGTGCTCGCCGTGGGAGTCGCAGGCGGTGCCGCAGCGACCTGGTGGGCGCTCGAGCAGTCGGCTATCACGACCGATTACAGCCCGCTGACGGTCCGGACGGCGGCCGGCCACCACTTCGGAGTGGTGCTGCTGATCATGGTCGCCGTGATGACCCTGGCGGGCTTTGCCGTGGCCGTCGCGTTTGAGCGCTTCAACGTCGGTGCGCGCAACCGGCGCCGCATCGGCGTCGCGCTCGTGGTGGCGTTGGCCCTGGTGCCGGTCGGTCTCGTAGCAGGCCTCGCGACCTCCTCCCGCGGCCTCGACCGGCGAGGTCTCGCACGCCTGGGAGACGCTGGTCAGCGAGAACAGCAGCGTCAACAACAGTCCGGGTCGCCTGGCGGAGCTTGGAAGCAGCCGTCCCGGCTACTGGAGTGAGGGCCTGAAGGTTGGTGAGCATGCGCTGCTGGCCGGAACCGGGGCCCTCGGCTTCGACGTTGCGCGGACGCGGTACAGCGCGAATTCGGGTCAGGTCGGGCACGCGCACAGCTACCTGATCGAGACCTTCGCCGACTTCGGCCTGATCGGAGTGGCGCTGACCCTCGCTCTGCTGATCGCATGGGCGCTGGCCGTACGACGGATATGGATGGCCGGCCGAGGCGTGGGGCCGGAGAGCGCGGGCCTGTTCACGCTGCTGGCCGTGGCAGTCGTCTTCGGAGTGCAGTCGCTGATCGACTGGACGTGGTTCATCCCCGGAGTGGCGGTCCCGGCGATGCTGTGCGCCGGATGGCTGGCCGGGCGAGGCCCGCTGTCCGAGCCGGTCGGAATCGCCGCGGCGCGACGGCGGCTGCTCGATGTTCCGGGCCGGACGGCGACCGCGCTGGGGATCGCGGCCATCGCGGCCCTGGCGGGGTGGATGATCTGGCAGCCGCTTCGCTCGGCCGGATGCGGACAGCGCAGCGGTGAACGAGGCGAGCCACGGCAACCTGTCCGCGGCGATCGCAGACGCCCGGCGAGCGGCTTCGATCAATCCGCTGTCCGTGGAGCCCCTTTCCGACCTCGCCGCGATCTATCAGGCGAACGGGGACGTAAGGGCAGCTCACCGCGAGTTGCGACTGGCCGTATCGCGCCAGTCATCCAATCCGGCGACCTGGGAGGCACTGGCTCAGTTCGATCTGCAGCACATCCGGTGGCGAAGCGAGGCCTCGCCGGCTGCCGCGCGGGCCCATGCTCTCGATCGTGGGTCGGCCACCGTCGACCAACTCTTGGCCCAGGCTAAGGGCGCGTAGCGGCAGCCATAAGCATCCGGCGCCACAGCGGCGGACCCCCGACCGAGCGCACTGAGACCTCGGCGAAATCGAACTCCTCGAGCAGGCCGCGCAGCGAGGCGGGGCTGTACAGGTGCAGGTGGTCGCCGAGGGGCTCGGAGTAGCGTTCGATCCCGCCCAGCGCCAACCTGAGCCGGCCGTGCGAGGGCGTGGTCAGGAGCAGTCGCCCGCCCGGGGCCAGAACTCGACGGACCTCGGACAGCCAAGGTCCGGTGTCCGCCACGTGCTCGATCACCTCGCTGGCCCAGACGAGGTCGAAAGCGCTGTCCTCGAACGGGAGCGGACCGGCGATCGGTACGAGGCGGAAATCCAACCCGGGGTAGGCGGTACGGGCGCGGTCGACCGCGGCCTGGGCGACCTCGGCGCCGACCGTCCGAGCCCCGGCGCGAGCGAGTTCGGCCGTGAACTGGCCCGTCCCGCTGCCGAGGTCCAGCGCGCGGACGCCGGGATGGGCCTCGGAGAGCAGGAACCGCAGGCGCGGCGCGAGGTCGGGCAACTCGAGCGACTCGGGTAGCCGCTGCCAAAGCTCCTCGTAATAGTCCTTCACGTAGGGAACCTATCCGCCGGGCGACATTCCGGGTTCGGCGCGACTAGAGTGCCCGCTGATCCGGGAGGTAGATTGAAGGTCGCTTTCGACAGTCGTCCGACGAGGGACACCCGCGGCATCGGGAGGTACGCGCGGTGCCTGCTGGCCGCGCTTCAGCGCGGGCACGAGGGCGAGGTCGTCGAAAGCTCCGAGCCGCGGCGGTGCGACGTCTTCCATTCGCCCTGGCTCGACGGCGCGCTGCTCCGCTGTCCGGTGCCCATGGTGGTCACCGTGCACGACCTCAGTCCGGTCAAGCGGCGGGGGGAACTGCTGCGCTCGGGCCTGCGGGTGAAGCTCCGCTACCTGGCCGTGCAACGTGCGATGCGCGTGATCGTGCCGACCCGGGTCGTGGCCGAGGAGGTCGTCGAGGCGCTCGGCCTGCCCATGGAGCGCCTGGTGGTCATTCCCGAGGCGGCGGCGCCGAGCCTGCACAAGCGTGAGCAGTCCGAGGTCGAGGCGGTCCGCAAGCGCTATGGGCTCCCGGAGCGCTACCTGCTCTGGGTGGCACCCGACCCGCGTACGCGGGTGACCGCCGTGGCCCACGCCCCGCGCGAGCTGCCACTGGTCGTGGTGGGTCAGGTTGGCCAGTGGGCGCACGAGCTTCCCAATGTGACCCCCACCGGGGTCGTGAGCGACGACGAGCTGGCGGCGATCTACACGGGCGCTCACGCTCTCGTCTTCCCGAGCGACTACGAGGGATTCGGGCTGCCGCCGGTCGAAGCGCTGGCCTGTGGCACTCCGGTAGTCGCCTCCGACGTGCCCGCGCTGCGCGAGGTTCTGGGCGACCGGGCCACGTTCGTCCCCGTCGACGACGCCGACGGGCTGATCGCCGCCGCGGAGGCGGCGACGCGGCCCGCGCCGGCCCCGCCGGAGTGGACGTGGGAAGACGCGGCCGCCGCGACCTGGGACGTGTACGCGGAGGCCGTCGAGGCGGGTGCGCTCGGACTGGTCGGCCCCACGGACGCTGCGCGGAGCGCAGCCCATACTCAACGCTGGGGGCTCTCCACCAGGAGGGTCACCGGGCCGTCGTTGACCAGCTCCACGGCCATCATGGCTCCGAACACGCCGCGCTTGGCCGCGAGCCGCTCACAGAAGCGCTCGTAGAGCGGCTCGGCCACGTCGGGCGGGGCCGCGGCGACGAAGCTGGGCCGATTTCCCCGCCGGGCGTCGCCATACAGGGTGAACTGGCTCACGCACAGGACCTCGCGGTCGCCGAGCGGCTCGTTCATGCGCCCGTGAGCGTCGGGGAAGATCCGCAGCGCCCGGACCTTGTCAGCCAGCCAGTCGACCTCGTGCGGCCCGTCCTGCGCGCTCGACGCCGAGAAGCACGAGCAGGCCCGGGCCGATCGAGGCCACGACCGAGCCGTCGACCGAGACCGAGGCGCGGCTCACGCGCTGGACCAGGGCTCTCAACGGAGTTCGGCGGCGACCTGCTCGGGCGCGACGATGTTCAGGTGCAGACCGGCCCCGAGCTCGAGCCCGGCCAGATAGGTCAGGCGCGGCATGATGTCGATCCGCCAGCAGAAGTGCTCGGCTCCACTCGGCGCGGTGCGGATCCAGAGGTTCAGCGGCGGGTTGGCCTCGAACCGCCGGGTCAGGCGGGTCAACGCCTCGTGGACCATGGCCGCCCCGGTCGGCCCGTCGTCCTCGAAGCGATCGCGGGGGGTCCGGGGCGCGATCATGAGCTGAAACGGCACCCGGGCCCCATACGGGGCCATCAGCACGGTGTCCGCGTCGATGGCCACGATCCGCTCGCGCCGCCGGACTTCCTCCTGGACGAGGTCGCCGAGCAGGTTCTGACCCATCGTCCGGGTGGCGTAGGCGCGAAAGCGCTCGCGCTCGCGGGCTACCGCGGCGGGCACGAAGTCGAGCGCGTAGAGCTGGGCGTGGGTGTGAGGGAGCGAGGCGCCGGCCTCACGGCGCTCGTTGACGATCAGGTGAACGTAGGCCGCGTCGCGATGAGCGTGCATTCGCTCTCGCCAAACGTCCATGGCGCGCGCGACCTGATCGGGGGCGAGCGAGGCGAGCGACAGCACCGGATCCGGCGCGTTGATGATCACTTCGTGGGCGCCGATCGCCGGGCCGGCCCAGAACAGGTCGCGATTGGCGTCCGGAGGCGGGGCGGGTGAGTCGGGACTGAGCGCGGGGTACAGGTTCGGCACCACGCGCACGGTCCAGCCCGGGGTATTCGGCGCCCCGCCGTCGGGGCGCACGGCATAGACCTCGGGCGGGGTGCGGTCTTCGTGGCCCTCGGCGAATGGATCGCTCTCCGGGTCCAGGTCCGGGGCCGGCGGCACGCTGAGACCGCCGCCGGGGCGCGTGGCGCGGTCGCCCGCCACGATCGACCGGAGGCCGGTGAGCGGGTCGATCCGAACTTCAGGCACGCCGGTGTTCGGGGGCGAGCACTTAGTAGAGGTGCTTCTCCATCGCGATGTGCTCGATCCCGGCCTCCCAGAACACCCTTCCCCGGGGGCGGTAGCCCGCCTGCTCGTAGAGGTCGCGGGCGTAGGTCTGGGCGTGGAGGACGAGCCGCCGGGCCCCGAGGCCCCGGGTCTCGGCGTCGGCGAGATCGAGCAGCGCGGTGGCGATCCCGCGCCGACGGGCGTCGGCCCGGACAGCCAGACGGCTGAATTGGGCCGTCGCGCCGACGATCAGCAGGCGGCAGGTGGCCAGCAGCTCTCCGTTCTCGGAGACGGCGACGAGGTGAATGCCCTCGCGGTCGCGGCCGTCGAGCTCCTCGTGCTCAGGGACCCCCTGCTCGACGCAGAAGACGGCGTGGCGCAGATCGAGCGCTGCGGTGAGCTCCTCTTCGCCCTGCAGCCGTCGGATCTCATAGGCGAAGGTGGCGGTCATCGAGCGACGGTCGGGAGGGCCATACCAGTCCGGACAGCTTGCCACACGTAACCGCTCTGACCGGCGGTTGAGCGAGGGTCACTCGCCAGCCGATTTGTATCTGCTTAAATAGACGTTATCCTCCGAGTCGGGTTCGGCGAGGGGGTCCATCTCGCTGTGAGGGTATTCCTCGCTGGGCGCGGTCTCTGTTGACCGCATGAGCCGCTCAGACGCACATCCGCGGTTCCTCATCGTTCTGACGCAACCTTTCAATTCCGATGGGTGATTCCACCCCTATTCCGAGTCCTGGCGCAATCGCGCGTGCGGAGCTGTTCACACGTGAACGCTTCGTATACGAGGGCGAAACACTTGAAGACGCGCTTTCTCCCGGATCGGCTCGGCGCCGGGCGCTCGACGCCGCCGTGGCCGAGATCGACGGCGGCGCCAAGCAGCCGTCGGTCGAGTGGCGGCGGACCTACTCGCTGCTGCTCGGCCTCGAACGCCTGCTCTCCGAGGATGAGCCGCACCTGGTCGACGGCACGGTCCTCTCGGCCCACCAGGTCGACGCCCTATCGGGGACGCTGACCGCGCTGCTGGCCGAGGCGCAGCGCAACGGGAACGGAAATGCGAACGGGAACGGGCCGGCAGCGGCGGAACCGCCGGCGCTGGCGTCGTCGGCGATCCCGGGCGAAGAGGACGTCGACGACGAGCTCGACGAGGACGACGACGACGAGCTCGACGAGGACGACGCCGAGGTCGACGAGGAGCCGCAGGACTGGCAGGACGACGAGGCCGTCGACGACGACCTCCAGCTCGAAGAGCAGCCCGAGGACCCCAACGCGGCCAAGCGATTCTGGTTCGAGCACGCCACGGGGGCGGGCAAGACGGTCGCCGCACTGGGCTTCGTCGAGGCCTCGCGGACGGGCGGCATCCTGATCCTGACCCACCGGCGCAACCTGGTCGACCAGTTCAACGGCGAGCTCCGCGACCGCGGCTACCGCGACCGGATCACGGCACCGCTGCTCAAGGGGCACGACGCCGCCAACGGGCCGGTGACGGTCGAGACGTACCAGTGGTTCGTCCGCAACGCGGGCAAGATCTCCGACGCCTACGCGATCGTGATCTGCGACGAGGCGCACACGGCGCTGGGCGAGAAGACCTCAGCCTCGATTCGCAGCTGGGCCGGCCCCGTGTTCATCGGCATGACGGCGACCGGGGCGCTGATCGCCCGGCACGTCACCGACCTCTTCCCGACTCAGACCTCTCGCTTCGACCTGGCCCAGGCGGCGCGCCGCGGGGTGATCGCGCCGCTGCGCTGCATCCGGATCCCACCCGGTCCGGGCGTGCGCACGATCGCCAAGGTGCCACTGCGGCGGGGCGAGGTGGATACGGAATTCGACCAGGAGATGCTGGCCGAGCTGCTGGACCAGACGCCCTTCAACCTGGCCATCGCGGACCTGTACAAAACCCGGTTCAACGGGGTCCCGGGCGTCGTCTACGCGGCCGGCGTGCGCCACGCCTACAACGTGGCCAAGGCCTTTGTCGACCTGGGGATGAAGGCCCGGGCGGTGTCGGGCGAGACCCCCAAGCGCCAGCTGGCCCGGATCCTGGCCGACTACGAGTCGGGCAAGATCGACGTCCTGGTCAACGCCCAGCTCCTGGCCGAGGGATGGAACTCGCCGCGGGCGACGATCTGCATGCACCTGGCGCCGACCGCGTCGAAGCGGATCTACCAGCAGCGGGTCGGCCGGGTGACCCGCCGGCATCCGGGCAAGGAGGCCGGCATCGTCGTCGACTTCGTCCATCCGGCGACCAAGCACGACGACCCGGTGGTAACCCTGCATTCGCTGCTGGATCGCGACGTGTACCGGGGCGGGGCGATCGTGGTCGGGCCGGTGCGACGAGGCCGGGGGCGGCGGGTTCGGGTGGAGCGCCGGGTTCTCCCGGTGACCCCGGATCCCGAGCGGCGGGCGCAGGTGTTCGAGCGGGAGCTGTGGCGGATCGCGGTCGAGCATCTCGACTACGGCGAGCAGCACGTGTGGGCGGCCCTGGCGGGCGCCCGGGTGGCGCCGAACGGCTGGCGGCGGGCCAAGGCGATGCTCCACTTCGATCGCGGCGGGGAGCTGAAGCGTCGCTTTCTCCTCACCGCGGTGCAAAGAAACAGGAACGCCCAACTGCGGCTGCGCGCGCTCCAGGAGATCGCGGCCTCGCGGGATGCCGAGGCGTTCGACACCGCGATCGACATCATGGCCGGCTGGGCGCGGGACGAGCGCCGCGAGGGCGTCAAGATCATGCTCCAGGCGCTGGCCGAGCGCCGGATCGGCCGCCGCGATCAGGCCAACGCGTGGATCTGGCGGATGGCCGAGTACACGCGCGAGGTGCACGAGGAGTACGCCGTGCAGCGGTGGCCGGAGACCAAACGGCTGCTGGGGTTGCTGGTCAATTCGAGCGGGGCCGCCCATGCCCGCAACGCGCGGCGGCTCGTGCACGCGTCGCGCAAGGAGGACCGCCGCTTGTCGGCGGCACTGTTGGCCGCGGCTCTGGCCCATACCCCCGAGGCCGAAGAGGCGCTGCGGGGCGCTCGGACGCGGATGGCGCGCAAGCCGGCCGCGCTGGCCCGAGAGCTGCTGCGGAACTTCCCCAAGGGCCGGCGCGGTAAGTCCAGACGCCGTCGGAAGGCCGGCGCGGCCGTGGACGGCGAGGCGGCCGCGGCGGCGGTCAACGGCGCCGAGGAGGCGGTGGTCACGACCGATGCCGGGGCGGACGACGACGTCGAGGAGTACGACGGGGACGAGCTCGAGCCTGAGGACGAGGTGGACGAGGTTGAGTCGGTCGACGAGGTTTCGTCGGTCGACGAGGTCGACCAGGCGCGTGAGCGGGAACCCGAGCCTGACCCGGTCGAGGCGATCGCCGCGGCCGCCGAGTCGGTGGCGTCCAAGTCACGGTCGAGCGGGAGCGGGAGCGGGAGCGGAGCCCGCGCCAAGTCGACCCGTGCCAAGTCGACCCGGGCCAGAACCGAGTCGGCCCGGGCCAGGACCGCGCGGGCCAAGAAGGCGGGCGACGAGGGTCAGCTGGAGCTGTCGGCCGAGCCGGCCGAGGTATCGGACGGGGCGCCGGACAAGCCGCCGCCTGACCCTACGGCCGAGGACGCGGAAGCGGCCGCCTGAGCGCCCAGATGGACCTCGCCGGCGTCGAGCGTGATCGGCCCGTCGTCGGTGGCGACGATCAGCCGCCCACGCTCGTCGATGCCGGCCCCGCGGCCGTGACCACCGGCCCAGCGGACAGGGGCGTCGCGCAGGGCATCGCGGGCCCGGACCGCCGCGAGGACGTCCGACGCCGGGGCCGGAACCCAGAAGCTGAGGCGGTCGAGCAGCCGGGCGAGCGTGAGCTCGACCTCGTGGGGCGAAAGGCCGAGGGAGCCCGCCCGTGACCGCAGCTCGGCCGGGAAGTCTTCCTGGCGCACCGCCACGTTGAGGCCGATGCCGATCACCGCCCAGCCCTCCTGCGGGCGGCCTTCGACCAGGATGCCCGCCACCTTCAGCCCCTCGAGCAGCACGTCGTTGGGCCACTTGATCAGAGCCTCGTGGCCGGCCGTCCCGGTGGCGTCGGCCACCTCGGCCACGGCGACCCCGGCCGCGAGGGGCAGAAGCATTGGCGGGTCTCGGACGATCAGCGACGCCAGCAGCGCGCGCCCGGCCGGAGCCGTCCACGTCCGGCCCTGGCGTCCTCGGCCCTCTGTCTGCTCGGTCGCGGTGACCAGTGTCCCGTGCGGCGCCCCCGCCGCGGCGAGCTCCCGCGCCCTGCCGGTTGGTCGAATCGATGACCCGCAGATGAACCCGGGGAAAGCCGAAGGGGGTCACGCAGGCTTGATCCGGAGCTCGTCGTCGGCCTCGACGCCGAGCCTGGCCGCCGCACTGCCGTGGCTGACCGCCACGGCCAGGCGTCGGTGGGCATCCTCGTAGACGAGCAGCTCGCCGAGCTCGACGTCGGCGAAGGTGCGCACGAACACGGCCTCGTGGGTGGCCCCGGCGTCGACCTCGACCGAGACCGGACGGCCGAGGCGAAGCCCGGTCCCGGCCAGCTGCTCGTGGCTGACGTTGAGCTGGAGGTTGCCGAAGCGATCGATGTAGCTCACGTGGGCGAGGATCACACCGTCGTCGCCGACCACCGGCCGCGGGAGCTCGAGTCGCACGAGCACGTCCGGGTCGCAGGGCTCGCCGGCCTCGGCCAGCGGCGCGCCGCCGGCCAGGCGGGCGGCCACGGGGGCGAAGATGTCACGTCCGTGAAAGGTGGCCGAGACGGGCTCGAGCCGGTAGCGCGAGCGCGATATGTCGACCGCCTCGATCACCCCGCCGCACGCCTCGGCGGCCGGCATGAGCAGGCCGTTGTCCGGGCCGACCAGGCACCGGCCGTCGCCGGCCTGAAGGGCCACCGCTCGCCGGTTGGCGCCGACGTCGGGATCGACGACAGCCAGGACGATGCCGGAAGGGAGATACGGGAGCGCTCCCTCGAGGATCATCGCGCCGGCGCGGATGTCGTGGCGCTGCACACCATGACTCAGATCGATCACCCGCGCCTGGGGGCACAGGCGCGCGATCACCCCGTGGCAGACGCCGACGAACCCGTCGCCGAAGCCGTAATCGGTCAGGAAGGTGATGACTGGCGCATTGCTCGCCACGCGGGCATCCTCTCAGGCGGCGCGCGCGGTCGCCGCGTCACCGACCAGCGCCTCGACAAGGCCGTCGATGTCGTGCCGGGAGGCCTCGACGTGAGGCTCGAATCCGTGCTCGCGCAGCGTCGCGCTGGTCACCGGGCCGATGCTGACCAGCCGCGCCCGGCGGGGAAACCGCTCGCCGACGGCCGAGAGGAAGAAGCGGACGGTGGACGAGGAGGTGAAGGTGACGTAGTCGGCGCCCGCCAGCGCGTCGAGTTGCTCGACGGCCAGAGGCTCGGCCACGGTCTCGTACAGGGCCACCACGTCGACGTCGGCTCCGCGCTCCCGTAGGGCATCGGGGAGGACGTCGCGAGCCTCCGCGGCCCGCGCGATCAAAGCTCGCTTGACGGGCACCTCGGCCAGCGCCTCGACCAGCCCTTCGGCCACGAAGCGCTCGGGCACGAGGTCAGCCACCACCCCGTGCTCGCGCAACGCGGCCGCGGTTCCGGGGCCGATCGCGGCGACGCGGGCGCCGGCGAATGCGCGGGCATCGAGGCCGACGGCATAGAGGCGGTCAAACAGCAGGCGCGCACCGTTAGGGCTGGTCAGGCACACCAGGTCGTAGCGCGGCAGGTCGGGGAGCGGGCCATCGAGCGGGACAACGCGAATCGCCGGCGTCTCGATCACCGCCGCGCCCAGCCCGGACAAGCGCGAGGCCAGGCCGCTGGCCTGCGCCCGGGCCCTCGTCACCGCGACCGTGGCGCCGGCGAGCGGGCGGGACTCCAACCACTGCAACCGCTCGCGCAGCGCCGCCACCGGGCCGAAGACGGCGAGGGCGGGGGCTCGGATTCCCGCCTGTGCGGCCGCCGTGGCGATCTCACTCAACCGCTGCGTGACCACCCTTTGCTCGGGCAGCGTGCCCCGCTCCACGATCGCGGCGGGCTCGTCGGGATCCCGGCCTCCGGCGATCAGCCGCTCAGCAATCGCGCCGAGCCGCCGGACGCCCATGTAGACGACGAGCGTGCCCGGGAACACGGCCAGCGCGCCCCAGTCCAGCGCCGATTCCGGCTTGCCCGGGTCCTCGTGGCCGGTGACGAAGGCCACCGCGCTGGCCGCATCCCGGTGGGTGACCGGGATGCCCGCGTAGGCGGGTGCAGCGACCCCCGCGGTTACGCCCGGGACGACCTCGTAGTCGACCCCGGCCTCGCGCAGGACCTCGGCCTCCTCGCCTCCGCGGCCGAACACGAACGGATCGCCGCCCTTCAACCGGACCACCCGTTGGCCGGAGCGGCCGCGGTCGATCAGGAGACGCTCGATCTCCTCCTGGGGGACCGAGGGGCCACCGCCCTCCTTGCCCGCGTACAGCAGCTCGGCATCCGTCCGCGCGCCGCTGATGGCCCCCGCAGGGATCAGGCGGTCATACACGATCACGTCGGCGTCGGCGATCAGTTCGAGCGCCCGGGCGGTCATGAGCCCGGGATCACCGGGGCCCGCCCCGACCAGGTAGACGGTCACCGGGCCACCTCCCGCTCCGCCCGGGCCAACAGCTCGCCGGCGCCGGCGCTGAGCAACCGCTCGGCCACGACCGATCCGATCTGCCCCGCCGCTCCGGTCTGCCGGTCCGAGACCCAGGCCGTGCCATCGGGAAGGCCCACCCAGGCCATCAGCTCGACCTGTCCATTGCGCGACGGGCGGCCGAGCGCGCCTACGGGCGTGTTGCAGGAGGCGCCGAGCGCGGCCACGAGGTCGCGTTCAGCGGTCACGGCGAGCGTTGTATCCGGGTCGCGCAGCGGTTCGAGGAGCTCGTCGGGCAGCCGCCCGGGCCGCGCCTCCACCGCCAGCGCCCCCTGTCCGGCGGCCGGGACGAGCCCGTCGAGCGTCCCCCCGGCCTCGCCGGCGCGGCCCAGCCGCTCGAGTCCGGCCATCGCCAGAACCAGGGCGTCGGCCTCTCCGGATGCGAGCTTGCGCAGGCGCGTGTCCACGTTCCCCCTGAGCTCGACGATCGACAGGTCCTCCCGCAGCGCCTTGAGCTGGGCGGTGCGGCGAAGGCTGCTCGTGCCCACCCGGGCACCTGCGGCCAGCGCATCCAGCGACGGAGCCCCGCAGATCACATCGCGGGCGTCCTCGCGGGGCGGAAAGGCGACGAGCGCCAACCCGGGCGCCAGCTCGGTCGGCACATCCTTGGCCGAGTGCACGGCCAGGTCGATCTCGTCCGCGAGCAAGGCCCGCTCCAAGGCCGAGGTCCAGCGCGACTTGTCGTTGGGCTCGGGCGCCGTGGTGGCGATCCGCACCAGCTCGGACTCGACCGACAGTCGAGATCCCACCCACTCGGCCTGAGCCACCGCCAGGGCGCTGCCCCGCGTCCCGATCCGGATCAACGCTCGGGCTGGGCGCGCAGCTCGCGGACCTCGGCCAGCGGCGCGGCCGGCGCCGCGGGAGCGAGCCCGGTCTCCTCCGAGGCGATCCCGAACAGGTCTCGGACCAGCGCCATCCGCGCGTGCACGCGGTCGTCGGGGAGCTCCTTCATGCGCACGGTCGGATCGTGGAGGATTCGATTGACGATCGCCCGGGCGACCGCATCGATCCGCTCGAGGTCGCGCGCCGAGACCGACTCCCACTTGCCGGCGTTCTCGGCCAGCACCTTTTCGGCAATACCGGTGGCGTGGGCACGCAACGCAGCCAGAGTCGGGAGGACCTCGAGCGATCCAAGCCACGACGCGAAGTGCTGGATCTCCTCCTCGATGATCCCCTCGGCCCGCCGTGCCTCGGCTTGGCGGACCTTGCGGTTGCGCGCCACCACGGCCTGGAGGTCGTCGATGTCGAACAGCGAGGCGCCCGGGATCTCGGCGCACTCGGCGTCGATGTCCCGGGGCACGGCGAGATCGATCAACAGCATCGGACGGTGAGAGCGCATCCGCATGACCTCCTCGAGCTCCCGGGCCTCGAGCAGCAGGTGCGGAGACGCGGTGGCTGCGACCACGATGTCGGCCCGGCCCAGGGCCGGCGGGAGCTCATCGAAGGTGGCGCTGGTGCCGCCGTAGCGGCTGGCCAGGGCGATCGCGCGCTCGCGCCGGCGGGAGGCCACGAAGACCGTGCGACAGCCGCTGTCGGCAAGGGCTCGAGCGGTGAGCTCACTGGTCTCGCCCGTGCCGACGATCACCACCTCGCGTCCAGTGAGATCACCCAGCCGCTCGCGCGCGAGGGCCACCGCGACCGCGGGCAGCGAAAGTTGCCGCTCGCCGATCGCGGTCTCGTTGCGGACGCGCTTGCCGGTGGCCAGCGCGGCCTTGAACAGGTGGTTGCTCAGCGGCCCGACCGTCTCGTTGGCCAGCGCGGAGTCGTAGGAGCGCTTGACCTGGCCCTGAATCTCGCTCTCCCCCACGACCATCGACTCGAGTCCCGCGGTGACACGGTAGAGGTGGCGCGCGGCGTCGCAGTTGCGGTAGGAGTAAATGGCCGAGGCGAGCTCGGTGGGCCGGATCGCGGCCTGGCCGGCCAGCATCGACAGCACTGTGCTCTCAGCGTCGACGGCATCGCCGACGACCAGGTAGAGCTCGGTGCGGTTGCAGGTCGAGATCGTCACCGCCTCCTGGACGCTGCTGGCGCCGAGAAGATCGCGAGTGAACTCCGCCGCCCGGTGCTCGGGAAGCGACAAGCGCTCACGGATCTCGACCGGAGCGGTCTTGTGCGAGGCGCCGATGGCCAGGACCTCGCTCACGCCAGCGTCTCCATCTCCTGCGAATCGGAATCGGGATCGCCGTCCGGGGACGGACGGGTGTCCCTCACCTCGCGCTCCAGCCGGGCGAGATCACGTTGGGTCCGGCCCAAACGCACGGCCATGATGGCCACGTAGATCAGCATGATGGCCACGAACACGATGTAGGCGGCGGCCACGTAGGGGCCGGCCTTGTGCAGCGGCAGGGCGGGAGCGGCCAGGACCAGCGTCATGACGGCGCGGCGCTCCTGGCCAGCGGCCGCAGCGAGTCCTCGCCATCCAGGGACCGGCGCAGGCGCCCGATCCGGATGCGGGCATTCTTGGCCGCCATCTCGTACCGCCACAGGGTCACGTACAGGAGCGCGATCGCGATCAGCGAGATGTAGAAGGCGAGCGCCATCGACCCGGGAAGATGGCCGCCGCTGAGCGTCAGCACCCGCGGATGGACGTACTGCTGGGCGAGCCGGACCACGATGAAGTTCATCGGCACGAAGGCCGCCGCCACCACGGCGAATACGCTGGCGTACCGGGCCTGGCGCTCGGGATCCTCGATGGCGAAGCGCATCGGCTGATAGGTGGCAAAGAGCAGGATCACGATCAGGAACGAGACCAGCGTCGGCTCGCTCCACACCCACCAGTGCCCCCAGGACGCCTTGGCCCAGATCGAGCCCGTGATCAGGCCGATGATCCCGAAGATGAGCCCCATGTGGATGGCCACGTAGGAGCGCATGTCCCACTTGCGATCGCCGGTCCGGAGGTAGCCGATACCGAGCAGGCCGCCGAACACGAACCCGCACAGGGAGACGATGGCCAGCGGCACGTGCAGGTAGAAGATCTTCTGAATAAAGCCCTGGTCGGCATCGAGCGGGGCATAGAAGAAGACGAGCGCCAGCGCCACCGTGATCGTCCCGGCGGTGGCGAGGGTCAGGCGGTGAAGACCGCGGTCGCTTGTCACTACCTAATCCTCCAGCAAGAAGTCGAATACCGCATAGGCCAGGAGGGCGAATACCAGATCATAGAGAGCCAGGATGGCCACCCATTTACCCGGTGGCGAGCCCGTCCCATGCACCGCGAACAGGGGGCCGATGGCCCGGGCGGTGGCGATCAGGGCCGGGATCAGCAGGGGCAGGCCGATGATCGGCCCGATCAGGTCCCTCGCGCGGGTCTGAATCGCCAGGGCCGAGACAAGCGTCCCGATCACGGCCAGGCCCAGGTCAGCCAACGCCAGAACGGCGACCAGGCCCGGCAGCGGCCGCGCCAACGAGGGCCCGAGGAGGAGCAGCCCGAACGCCGGTACCGCGATCACCTCCAGCACGGCGAGGAAGGTGAACAGCGCCGCCGCCTTGGCCACCAAGAGCGCCGTGCGGTCGACCGGCGCGAGCAGGAAGGCGTCGAACCCGCCCTGCTCGCGCTCGGCCACGAACAGCCGGTTGACCCCGAGCAGGGCCGCGAACAGCAGCGTGACGGTCAGGACCCCCGCGGCCAGCTGACCGTCGATCGTGGCGCGGTTCAGGCCGAAGTGGAAGATCACGAAGGTGGCGATCGTGAACAGGACCATCGCGGGCACCGTCTCGAGCGAGCGCAGCTCCAGCAGCAGGTCCTTGCGCAGGACGATGATCGCCGTCTTCACGCGTACAGCCGCCTGAGCACGTCGGGTCCGAGCTCCGCCGCGCGACCAGCGAACACCGCCTTGCCCTGCCTCAGCCCGAGGGCGAAATCCGCCTCGGCCAGGGCAGCCTGGGGATCGTGGCTGGTGAGCACGCGGGTGGCGCCCGTGCCGCGGCCGATCAACCGCTCCACCGACTCGCCCGCGGCCGGGTCGAGATTCGCCCGCGGCTCGTCGAGCAGCAGCACGGACGGGCGATGAAGGACGGCGCGGCACACGGACAGCCGCTGCACCATCCCGCGCGAGAGCAGCCGCACCGGCTCGTCGGCACGGCGCTCCATTCCGACCGCGGCCAGCACCTCATCCACCCGCTCCGGGGCGACCCGGTGGAGGCGGGCCTGATAGCGCAGGTTCTCCCGGCCGCTCAGGTCGCGATAGAGCAGCGGGTCGTGGGCCAGGAAGCCGATCCGCCCGCGCACCGCGAAGCCTCGCCGGGGCAGCGGCTCGCCCAGGACGGCGACCTCGCCGGCGTGCGGGCGCAGCAGCGTGGCCAGGATTCGCAGCAGCGTCGACTTGCCCGCCCCGTTGTGGCCGAGCACCGCCAGCGTGGCCCCGGCCGGGAGATCGAGCGAGACGCGGTTGAGTGCGATGCGCTCGCCGAAGTACCGGACGAGGCCGCGAAGCTCAATGGCCGGGGGTGGGGCCACCCTCGTGGTGCAGCGTGGTCACGACGTGCTCGAGCGTCGGCGCGATGACCGGGAACAGCTCCCGGACCGCCTTCGGGTTACCGGGGAAGTTGACGATCAGGGTCTGGCCGGCGATTCCCGAGACGCCGCGGGTCAGGATGCCCAGCGGCGTGTGCCGGAGCGACTCGGCGCGCATCGCCTCGGCGAACCCGGGCGCGTCGCGCTCGATCACCGCCCGAGTGGCCTCGGGCGTGACGTCGTCGGGCGTGAGCCCGGTGCCGCCGGTGGTGAAGATCAGGGACACGCCGTCGGAGATGAACCGACGCAGCATCTCCTCGATCGCAGCCCGGTCGTCGGAGACCACCTCCCGGGCCGCCACCGAGGCGCCGGCGGCGCTGGCCAGATCGGCCAGCTCAGCTCCCGAGCGGTCCTCCGCGCGGCCGGAGGCAACCGAGGTCGAGACGGTGATGATCGCGGTCTTCATCGAGCGGGCGAGGTTACTCGACCCTCGCCGCCGGCTCAGCCGCCGGGGAACGACACCACTTGCTGGGTTACCCGGCCCAGGCGGAAGCTGAGGCGCAGACCGCCCCCCAGCGAGACTGCATAGCCCTCGTCGTCCTGGCTGGGTCGCGCCGCAAGCTGGACGGTGAACCGCTTGCGTTTCAGCGCGCTCCGGGGGACCGAGCCGGTCGCGAGCGGGCTCGGCGAGAGGAACATCGGGCCTGGACAGCGGGTCCGCAGCCCGGTGCCGCCGGACAGGGACGATCCGGCGACGTATGACACCCCCATCGTCCGTGCTCGGGGCAGCAGGATGGCCGAACCTGCGCCCAGCGGCGCGGTGTCCGTGCAATCGACCGCCTGGTGCAACGCTGCGGCGACGGTTCCGGCGTCGCTCCAGGTGACCTCTCCGGTCACGACGATGCCGGCGGGCCGCCCGGCCCGGCTAAGCCCGAGCGCGGTGAGGAAGTCCACGTACGGTCGAGTCGCGGGGCCGGAGGCGACCAGCGCTCCGCGACCGGCGGCCGGCCTCGGGGCGATTGTCAGGGTCCCCTTTACGCCGCAGCTGTCGAGCAGCACGCACACGTCGGGGTTCGGCGTGCCGCTCACCGTAGCGGTCAGGCTGCCCGTGGCGGCGGATACGGTCATCGGCTCCGAGACGTCTCGGAAGCGCTGTCCGGGGCCGTTCGGTCGCACCGTATGGGCGGGGTGCGCTCGGCCGAGCGTGACCACGAGCGAGGAGGTGATCGTTCCGGCGAAACCGCGCGCGGCGAACCGTCTCTGTCCGCGGAAGTCGAGCCTGAGCCGACCCCGCTCGAGCGCGCGGACCGAGACGGTCACCGCCGGAGCGGCACCTGTCAGGTCTCCGGCCAGCGGACCGGCGCATCGCGTGGCGGCCAGCCCATCGGCGAGCGAGAACGTGACGAGCGCCCCGTGCACCACGCCGGTCAGGTCGCTCAGGGCCGGCTGTTCGTCGGTGCACGAGGCCTGTCCGGCCCCCACCAGGCGCTCCGTACGGGCGGCGGTGAGCGAGCCGGGGCCGTTCACCCCCTGCCCGAGCGAGAGATCGGTCTCGCTGCGGACTCGCTTGCCTTGCCGGTAGCGGATCAGTTCCAGCTGCCCGCCGCCTCCTGGCGTCCAGGCCAGCGTGCCGCGGTACGCGCACCCGCCCACGGCGGCACACCCGGTCGCGGGATCAGGCGCAAACGTGACGCCTACCTCGCCGGCCACGCTTGCCGTCAGGTGAACGGCGGAAATCAGCTTGCCCGGAGGGGACGGCGCAAACGAGACCACGGTCTGCCCCACCGTGTCCTGGGCGCTTGCCGAGGCGGCGAGACCCAGCGTCGACAGGAAGACGGCGATGACGGCTCCGGGTCTCATGGGACCCTCTCCCGCCGCGTCTTCGCCACCACGCTGAGCAGCGAGAGCTGGACGCGTACCGCCCCGCCCCGCGTCCCGTCATACCCGATCCCTCCGAAGCCCCCGTCCGTGCTCAAGCTGACGAGCGATCGTCGCTTGAGCAGCTGGCGGACGGGGATCCGGGCTTGCGCGTAGTTCTGACTCGCGCCGATGACGTCGGTGAACTCCGGACCCGGGCAATGCGTACGCAGAGGATCAATGCCGCTGGCGCCGGACAGGGTGACGGGGATGCGCCGGCCATGCGACGGTCCGCCCTGGCCAAAGGAAAGCTGCTGGTCGGGCAGCGGAACCGCGTCCGCACAGGCCATCCCGGCGCCGTTGCCGAGCCTCTCGTCCAGGCGGCCGCCGGACAGGGTGACCGAGGGGCCGCCGTCGAAGCCGAGCCGGCCGGCGCGGAAATCCGCGATCACGCCGCGCCGGCCGACCGGGGTTCGGACGATGCGGGAGGCGAATAGATCGAGCCCGGACCGCTCGGAGGGGAACGTCGCCGTGAGCGATCCGCTCGTCCCGCACGACCCGAGCGCGGCGCAGAACGGCCCGTTCTCGCCCGCGAACGAAACGTTCAGCCCGCCCGGGAGCGTCGACACCGCATAGTGGAGCTGGATCTCCTCGACCAGGACCGGGTGCAGCGCCGGGGATGAGCTCGACCCGCTGCTGCTCGACGACGAGAAGCCGGACTCACCCGCCGGCGCGGGCGACAGCTGCAACGTCGAAGCCAGCGTCCCGCTGTACGGCCCGGCGGTGAATGGAGCCGAACCGCGAAAGTCGAGGCTGGGCCTGCGACCGCGGGAGCGCCGGCCGGCTACGGGCACCGGCGCGAGATCCTGGGCCAGTGGCCCGGCGCAGCGACCGCTCGAGGGTGGTTGGTCGAAGCTGGCCGCGACCGAGCCATTTCCCTTCGGGGTCAGGCTGAGCAGGCCGAGGCCGAAAGCGACTTCACCTGCCTGGTCGACACACGTCGAGCCGTCGGCGTTGACGACTCGAACCGTCGCCGAGGTGCCCGCGAATATCAGCTCTCCGCCGAAAGGCCCGGCCGAGCTGAGATCCGCTTCTCCCAGAGGGTGGACGACGAGCGATCCGTGCACCGCGCACACCCCGGCCCGGGCGCAGCCCCGCCCCGGGTCCCCGCGCCACGAGTAGGCGATCGTGCCGCTGGTCTGCAGCCTCTCATCCGCGGCGGCCGCCGGGGCAAGCGCGACCGCGGCCGCGAGCGCAACGGCGACCGCGAGCGCGACCGCGCGCGCGCCGAGACGGAAACCCGCCAGCACACCCCTCATCCCCATTTCGGAGCGTGATCTTGGCAGGTCAGGAAGCCCGGCGCCAGTGGCCGGAACGCCCGCCCGACTTCTCGACCAGGGCCACCTCACCGATCGAGGCGCCCCGCTCGATCCCCTTGACCATGTCGTACACGGTCAACGCGGCGACGCTCGCCGCGGTCAGGGCCTCCATCTCGACCCCGGTGGGCCCAGTGGTCCGCGCCTCCGCGGTCAGGGTGATAACGCCCGCCTCGGCGTCCACGGACCCCTCGACCCCGACGAACGACAGCGCCAGCGGATGGCAGAGCGGGATCAGCTCGGACGTGCGCTTGGCCGCCTGGATGCCGGCGATACGGGCCACGCCGAGAACGTCGCCCTTCGGGGCGTCGCCGGCGTGCACCGCCGCGGCCGTATCTGGGCTCACCCGTACGGTCGCCTGGGCCACGGCGCGCCGCTCGGTGGCAGGCTTGTCGCCCACGTCGACCATGCGCGCGCGCCCGGCCGCGTCGAGATGGGTAAGGCGCTCGGGTCCCGTCACGCGCAGGTCCCGGCTCTCAGGCGGGCGCGTAGGCCCGCTGGGCCGCTGCGACGAGCTCTCGCACGCGGTCGGCATCCCCGTCGCGCAGCAAATCGATCGGGTCCGGATCGCCGTTGACGATCGACTCGAAGAACTCCTTGCGGTCCTGATACGTGGGCAGCGTCCCCTTGGCCCAGCCGCGAGCGTCGTTCAACAGCACCGCCAGCTCCGCATACTCGGAGCCGAACAGCTCGGATACCTCGCGCTTCATCCGCTTGGCCAGCGCCGGCGAGGCTCCGGCGGTGGAGATGGCGATGGCCAGCGGTCCGGTGCGGACGATGGCCGGAAGGATGAAGTTGCACAGGGGGGGCACGTCGACCACGTTGACCAGCATCGCGCGGTCCTCGGCATCGTCGAACACGCGGATGTTGACGTCGGTGTGGTTGGTGGCCGCGATGGCGATCAGCGCGCCCTCGAGGTCCGCGGACGCGTACTCGCGCTCAAGCCACTCGATCGAACCCTCGGCGGCGAGCTCGGCCAGCGCCGGGACCGCCTCCGGGGCGATCAGAACCACGTCGGCATCGCAGGCCAGGAGTCCCTCGACCTTCTCGAGCCCGATTTCGCCCCCGCCGATGACCACGCAGCGCCGGCCGGTCAGCCGCAGGCAGGCGATGTAGAACGGCGTCTCGAGCATCCCGGCCACGCACGACTGATCGCAGATCCCCTTGCGGAGCTGGCACACGCATTCCTTGCCGCGGTAGGCCTGAGCGGGCATGCGCTACAGGGTAGTCGGTGCCCGCCGGAGGCTTACCGCAAGGCCAGATACGTGCCCCGGACCACGCCGCCGGGGGAGCGCAGGGAGCAAGCCACGCGCACGATCGATCGTCCCGGCTTGATGCGGATGGCGATCGTGCGCAACCGGGGCCCCACGGCGTAGCGCCTGCCGGCGATGGTGAAGGTCGCCGGCCCACTAGCCGCGACACGGATGCGAACGCTGCGAGCCCGCCGCGACACCAGCAGCGGCGCGTCGAACAGCAAGTAGCGCGCTGCTACGGCCTTGACGCGGAGCGGGAGGACCGCCTGCGCCACGCGCCCGCGCGAGTCGGTGGCGACGAGGCGGATCGCCGTGTTCCCGGGCTGCGGACGGCTCAGGGTCACCGGTCGCCTGTCCCGATCCGTCGCTTGCCGAGATACCACTTGAGGTGCCGCCCGGCAAGCGAGCGGTCGGCGTCGTCGAACGCGCTCCCCTGCAGGAGCAGGGTTGTCGTGTCCAGCACGTGGCCGCGCCGGGGCGCATTCAAGATTTGCACGATCGGCGGCACTCCCCGGGCACGCAGCCGGCCGGAGGTCACCGTCGTGAGGTCGAAGCCGTCACTGACCAGGACCCGCAGCCGGGCGTTGCCGGAGGCGCTCAGGAACCGGCTGGGGACGCGAGCGGAGTTGCCCGTCAGCCCGTCCGCAACGACCGTCCAGTGCCGCCCCGCGTCGCGTGAATACTCGACCGTCGAGGTGAGCCGGTCACCGTCGGCGTCACGGGCGAGCCAGCGCACGAACGTCGTCCGCGTCTTGCCGAGCTGCGACCCCCGCCGCGGGCTGAGGAACTTGGCGGTGGGCGCATGCACGCTGCGAACGCGGCTGGCCACGTCCTGGCCGGCCACGCTGACGGCGACCGAGCCCGTGGCGGGGACGAACGGGAGCGTGGCGTCGAGCAGCAGCTCGGGCTGTTTGCCGCTGTAGTCGACGTGCATCGCGCCGGTCAGCGGGACGGCGGAGTCGAGGACGTGTCCGCCGCGGTCGCGCAGCTCTATCCGATACGGACTGCCCGGCGTTGAACCGCCGGTCCCTTTCTGGCCGGGCATCACGTGGACAATCGAGGTGTTTCCATCGGAGTCGACGATTGCCATCACCCGCAGCGGCGTGCCTTGGACAGCCCTCCACGGCTGATCGGCCGCCGCCGGAAGGTTGTTGGCGGGCGCGTGGTAGTTCAGCAGCCGGTTCCAGTTGAACAGCGAGATCCAGTGGTCGGCGTCGAAGTTCACGGGGAAGTTCGTCTTATCTCCGCAGTAGGACATCAAGTCGTAGTACCTCGTCCCCGCTGCCGCCGAGCCGTCGTGGCCGAAGCCCTCAACGAACGTGCTGGGCAGCGAGCCGATAGTGAATATGTCCCAGGCGCGGCGATCCAGGCCGAAGCTGTCGAGGCGGCCCTCGTTGTCGGAGGGGTTGGGACCTGGCGGCCAGGTCTCTCCCGCCTGGCCGTTCGTATTGCCGCCGCAATCCGGCGTCCCGTCGGAGTGCGGGCCGGGGCAGGTCTGCAGGACGCCACCCGTGCTTGGGTCGGCAAAGGTCTGGCCGCTGGCATTCCTGTACGTCCCACAGTTGGACCCTTTATCAGCATGCACGAGACCGAGCCCGTGCCCGATCTCGTGGGTCACGCTGGTCAGCGACCGCCCCGCGTCCTGGACCGCGGACGCCGCGCCGTTGTTGAAGAGCGTGAAGCCGCCGGCCGTGCAGCCGGCGGCCATGGCGCCCTCACCTTTGAAGAAGACGCCGACGCCGTACTCGTTCACGGTTATGCCGTCGTTACCGTCGCGCGCGCTCACGTCCGTCGCGGCCTGGCACGCGTTTTCCTGTGTCCCAACCACCAGTAGCGGGCGGTATGGGTAAATCTGGAATTGCTCGGGCAACACGATCGTGGTATCACCGAACACCTGCTGCGGGGTCTGGTTCGTGCATGCGCTGGCGCCCGGGCCGCCGCAGTTGGTGGCGGAGGTGCTGCCGCAGCCTGTGGTGCCCGGCGTCTGGCAGTTGGTCGCCCTGGTGCTGACCGCGAGCGGGAGCGGCTTGATCGGCACGGTGGCGGTCGGGATGAACGGGACCGAGCTCAGCGTAAACGTGTTGCCGCGGCAGCCGGCGCACTGGGCCGGCAGGAGCGGACCGTACCTCGGCGTCACGGTGGCGCGGAAGGTAAGCGCTTGGTGGTCGGTCTCCTGCCAGGGCACCAGGAAGTTGAACGACGATCCTGGCTTGGCCACCTCTGTCGGGTCCACGCAGTAGAAACACGTTGGCTGCGTGAGCTGCGCGGGCGAGCTGTCCGGGTTCAGCGTCGCGGTGCGGTTCCCGTTGGAGTCAAACAGCTCGAGTTGTGCAGTGGCGCCCGAGAGGGTGGCGGGGGTGCCGCCGGTGAGGTGAGCGTAGACGCGCACCATCGTCCACTTCCCCGCCGCCATCGTGACGCCCTGATAGGTGGCCTGCCCGGGTGTGTCGATGCGGGACTGGTCGCGCGACGGGAGCAGGCCGGCGCATCCCGCGCATCCAGAGCTCTGCACGGCCTGCGTGACCTCGATCCCGGTAACGACGATGTTGACCGGCGCCGGACGAGGAATCCTGATCGATGGCCCCAACTGGAGGCGCACCGCCGGGCTGTTCGCCGCGGTCGACCCGCCCCGGCCCGTCGCCGTCACGACGCACCGGAACGCCCCGCTAGCCACGTACCCGTGGAGAATGTCGAATGGGGTGACATGACTCACTGGGTCGAAGCTCTGGCCGCTGCCGTTTGGCTCGGCGCGCCAGAACGGGTTGGCGAGGAAGTTGCCTTGCCGGATGTAATAGAGCTGATCCCACTCGAACCGGTAGGGCATCGACGGGTCACTGCCGACCCACTGACCTGGTTCGCAGAAATACTGGTAAGGGATCGTCTGACAGGAGAACCGGTGGAGGTAGAACTGGCAGCTTTGGTCCGGAACAATCGATGGCAGGGCGGTGTTCTGGGGCGGGCTCGGCGGTCGCGGCACCACCGAGATGCTTCCGCCGCCGGTGCTCGTGTCGTGCACGGCGTCACCGGAGTACGCGACCGAGAGACCGTGGGTGCCCGAGTCGAGAGCGGTCGGCGTGTAGGTGACGTTGCAGCCGGCAGTCGCGGCATTGACCGGCTGCACCGTGCACGAAGGGCCGGCGAACGTTCCGTGCGAGTTTGAGCTGAAGCTCACCGTGCCGGTTGGCGTGACCAGCGGACCGTTTCCGGTGTCGGTCACGCTCGCCCTGCACAGGGCGCTGCCCCCGACGAACAAGGTCGCCGGGAAGCACAAGAGCGACGTCGACGTTGGCCGCTTTGCCCCCACCGGTGCGGTCACGGTCACGTTCGTGTGCCCGTTGCTCGCACTATGGGTGCCGTCACCGCCATATGAGGCGGTGACCTTGTGCGTGCCCGAGTCGAGCGCCGATGGCGTGTAGTCGACGTGACATGACGCCTGCCCCGGGCTGACCTGGCTGAGGGCACAGGACGCGCCGGGGTTACCGAACGTCCCGTGCGAGTCAGAGCTGAAGCTCACGGTGCCGGTTGGCGTGGCGGGCGCGCCGTTCCCGGAGTCGGTCACGGTCGCTGTACAGCTCGTCGCCTGCCCCACCGTCACCGATCCCGGCGAGCACGACACCGACGTAGAGCTGGGACGCTGACCGCCGCCGGCGCCCGACGTGAACACGTACGCGGCGCCGCCACCCGCGTTGCCCGGTGAGCCGCCCGCGACGGTCCCCGCATCGCTCGTCACCGCCGCCGATTCGCCGAACCCGTCGTTTCCCGCTTCGTCGGATGCGGTCAACTTGGCGCTCTCGGTTCCGTCCGCCCAGCCGCCCGCTGGCTCGCTGAACAGGTAAACGGCGCCCGCAAAGTTGCCCCCCGAGCCAGGCGCGCCGGCCACGATCGTGGCCGGTCCCGATTCCCAGCGACCAGCCGAGGTCATCGCCGTTGGCGCCGTCAGACGCGACGAGCTTTGCCGTCTGGGTTCCATCGCTCCAGCCGCCGGCCGGCTTGACGAAGACGTAGACCGCGCCGGGGCGATTACCGGCGACGGTTGCCGACGTCGCACCGGCGGCGACTGTGTTACCCGAGACGGCGAGCGAAAAGCCGAGGTGATCGGACAGGCCGCCGTCGGAGGCGAGCAGCTTTGCCGTCTGAGTCGCGTCCGTCCATCCGCCGGCCGGTTTGACGAACACGTACACCGCCCCTCGGAAGTCACGCGCGGATCCCGCGCCCACGCCAACGGTGTCGCCCGAGACGCCGACCGAGGAGCCGAAGTTATCGTCGCTCGTCCCGTCGGAGGCGAGCAGTCTGGCCTGCTGCACCCCGTTGACGAACACATACGCCGCGCCCTGCCCGAAGAGGCCGTTGAGGAACTTCCACTGCGCCCCAACCACGACCGTGTTCCCGTCGATGGCGACCGACGTGCCGAACTGGTCGCTGCCGGCCCCGTCCGCGGCGGTCAGCTTCAGGCTCTCCTGGCCATCGGCCCAGCCGCCGGCAGGCTTCACGAATACATACGCCGCGCCCTGAGCCTGATGGCCGGAGACGGTCGCTCGCGGCGCGCCCGCGACGATGGTGTCACCCGACATCGCGACCGAGGACCCGAGCAGAGTCGTGGCCGGCACCGTCAGATGCGGTCAGCGTCGCGGTCTCGGTCGCGTCGGCCCAGCCACCCGCCGGCTTCACGAACACGTATATCGCCCCACTGCCCCCTCCGAGCGTTCGGGCGCGCCGACCGCGATCGTGTCACCCGAGACCGCGATCGCGGTCCCCATCCCATCACCGTCGAGCCCCGCGCGAAGCGGTCAGCTTGCGCAGCCTGCGACGAACGGGTCGACGTGCACCGGATAGCGCGCGCCGCGATCGTCCACGCGCAACGCCAGGCGATGGCCCCAAAGCACGATCCTTGCCGGTAACGCCCGCCCCCGAGCGTCACGTGCGGACAGTCCCTGGTATCGCAGCACGGCCAGCCCCCCGCGCGTCAAAGCAACGCTGCGGCCGTCCGTCGAGGCGCTCACCTGCATGCCGGCTGGCAACTTCCCCAGCGCGAGCGTCAACGGCGTGACGGCGTCACCCGGCGGCCGCACCATGACGGTAAAGCCCTGTTCCAGCCCGAGGGGCCCGTTGGCGTACCACTCGTTCACGCCGCCCCGCCGATAGCTCACCTGGTTACCGTGGGCCACAGGCGTCAAGGCAGTGGCCGGTACGGTCCGCTCGCCGCGACCCACACTGCGTAACCCGAGCGACCATTCCGAGTCCCCGGCGCCGACGACCACGTCCCGGCGCGTGAACCGGGCCGTCAGCCCCCCACTCGCCTGACCGAGCGAAAAACCGCCCGCCACCGGGCGGACGAAAAAGCGGGGTTCGGTGCCACCCAACGCTCGTGAGACCACCCCTCTTGCCGCCGGCGGTAGGCTCGGCCCCGCACGCGCGTCCGGTGGCACCGACGTGTGCCCGAGGCCCCAGAGTCCCCACCCGCTCAGAACCGCGACCGAGCAACCGCCAAGGACGGCAGCAAAGCGTGGCCTCCTCCACGGCCGAGGGCCTCCTCCGAGCGTCGTGGCTGCCATGGCCGGTCGATCCTCCAACCGCCAGGTCCCATTTCGCATCACGGAGCGGGGGTGAATTTTTGTCAAAGATCACCGACCCTCCGTGATGCGCAGATGGTTTCCGGCCGGTTTCATGCTTCATGTGAGCACCGGCGGCCGCGTCCAGTTGAGGCTCGACCTCGATCCCGCGTCGGATCCGATCAGCGGCGCGTTGCACGGCGCGGCTGGTCACGCGGTCGAGTTCGCGGGCTGGATGGGGTTCTCCGCGGCCATCGCGCAAGCGCTCCGCGATCTCCGCGGTAATCCGGCGCCGGTCGATCGCCCGCTCGCTCAGCCCACCGAGCCCAGCTCGTCGCCTGTGGTCGACCGGAGTGCCGAGGTCAGCTCATCGCGCGAGTGAACGTTCAATTTGGCGTAGGTGTGGCGCAGATGGCTCTCGACCGTGTTCACGGTCACGAACAGCTGCTGAGCGATCTCGGGTGTGCTCAGGCCCCGCGCGGCTAATCCGGCCACCCGCCGCTCGCTTGGCGTAAGGGCGTCAACCCCGCGCAGAGCGACGCGTCGGGGGCGCGCGCCTGCGGCGATCAGCTCCGTTTGGCCGCGCTCGGCGAGCGCGGTGGCGCCACAGCGCTGCGCCACCTCGATCCCCTGGCGGAGCGGTTCACGTGCTTCCTTGCGGTGATTGTGGCGACGCAGCGCGGCGCCGAGATCGATCAGCGCTCGCGAGTGCTCGAGCGCGGCGGTGGCACCTGCGAGCGTCGCCACCGCTGCGCTCAGGAGGTCGATCGAGTCCTCGATCAGGCCGGCGGCGCGCAGGCCAACGCCGTGCGCCCTGGGTTTCCCGAGCTCGCGACCGAGGGCTATCACCTCGGCGCTGAGCGCCCGCGCCCGCTTGCCCTCGCCCAGACGGTAGAGCGCCATCGCCGCGCCGCTGCGCCAGTCGAGCAGACCCGGGTCGCGCTCCCCCCACTCGGTCATCCAGTCGCCGACGGCGAGGAAGCGCTGGGCAGCCAGATCGCACCGGCCGGTGGCCAGGTACAGGCAGCCCTCGGCGTAGGGAAGCCAATTGACCATCCCGGGCTGGTCGAGTCCGAACGGGATCGCGAATCGAGCCAGCAGCTCCTCAGCCTCTTTGACCTGCCCCCGCTCCACCATCACCTGGGCCAGGGTTCCGATCGCCACGGGCGCCAGCACCCAGTGACCCGGCCCGCCGGCTTCGATCGCCGCCCGAGCGTCGGCCTCGGCCTCGGCAAGATCTCCCATCCGGTAGTTGCACTCGCAGCGCATCGACGAGGCCATGGCAAAGCCGAAGAGCGATCCCCGGGTCCGCGCTTCGGCGAGCGCACGATCGAACCACGAGCGAGCGAGCGCGAACTCTTCGATGTACAGCAGTGCGTTCACCGCGGTGTAGAACATCTGCGAGTCGGGACCGGTCTCCGCCAGCAGCTCCCCGTGCGCCAGCGCCCGCACGGCCAGGTCCTTGACCTCACTTGCGCAAGCCCCCTCACTGCCCGTCCATAAGGCCAGGTTTGCCAGTAGCTGACGTTCGATCGGGCTGTCGCCGAGAGTCATCGCCTCTACGCGGCGAAGGTGCTCGCGGTGGGCGGGCCGGGTCGAGAGGTGAAGCGCTGCGGCGCCCAGCAGCTGGGCCTCGAGCGCCTGCGCCAGAACGTGATCGGCCTCTCCGAGCTCGTCGATGGCGCGCTCGAGTACGGTCACCGCGTCGGGGAACCGGTCGACGATCGTGAACGCGTTGCCGAGGTCGAGGGCGATCCTTGCTCGCTCGGTCACATCGGTGGCCACGGACCCGGCCTCCCGCAGATGGTCGATCGCGCTGTGGCGGCCGGCGAAGAACTCAGCCACGCCGAGCTCGTGGAGCACCCGTGCCCGGTTCGGAGCCGCGTCCTCGGCCAAGGCACGGGTCAGGTAGCTGACCGCGCTCTCGGCCACGCCGCTCGCCAGCGCGTCTGCGGCGGCAGCGCTCAGCATCTCGACGATCCATGGATCGCCGATCGGTTCGGTGGCTAACAGGTGCGAGGCGATGCGATCGGGCTCGCCCCCGCGCTCGGCCAGGATCTGCGCGGCGCGTAGGTGCATCGTGCTCCGCTCGCCGGCGGCCAGATCCGCGTACACGGCGGCCTGGAGGATTGGGTGCATGAACCGGAGCGGCCTTCGATCGGCAAGGATTCCCGCGGCCACCAGGCGGTCGGCGCTCGCTGCGCCGTCCGCCGGGGATAGCTCAGCCAGCACACAGGCGATCTGGAGCGGAGCGTCCGGTCCGAGCACCGAGAGCGCGCGCGCCAGGCGCACAGCGCCATCGGACAGCCGCGCGAGCCGCAGGATGAGCGCGTGCACGACCGTGTCAGGCACTTGCGCGGCCGCGCGCACGGCGTTCGCTGTGCGCGGTTCGATACCGTCGGACCGCAGTCCGTCGACCAGCGCTCGGAGGTAGAACGGGTTTCCACCCGTAGCGTCGAAGCACGCCGTGCAGAAGGCCGATTCGGCCTGGCCTCCGAAGGCTTCCGCGACGAGCTGCGCTGCCGCCCGTTCGCTGAGCTCGGCCGGCGCCAGCAGGTTTGCACCGGACTCGGCGCGGATCGATTCCAGCAGCTCGTCGTCGTGGCCGGGCTCGCCCGGCCTCAGCGCGAGCAGCACCAGCACCGGCAGTCCCTCGAGCCGGGCGGCAAGGAAGCCGATAAATCGCAGCGACGCCGTGTCGGCCCAGTGGGCATCGTCGACGATGAGCAGCAAGGGTGCGCGCGCGGCCAGGTTGTAGGTGAGCCAGTAGAGCCCATGCAGGCTTCCGAAGGTCACGTCGGCGACCGGACGGCGTCCGCCATCGCCAAGCCCGAGTAGGGAGCTGGCGAGCGCTGCCGCACCGCTCAGGAGTTCGCGATGTTCATCCGGCGACACGCCGGCCACCGCGCGCTCGAACAGCTGGCGGGCCACCCCAAAGGCGAACCTCTGCTCCAAGGCCACGCCACGCGAGTGCAGCACGCGAAGGCCCGCGGCGCGTGCACGCCGAGCTGCCTCCTCCAGCAGCCTCGTCTTCCCGATCCCGGCAGCACCTTCGATCAGCGCCACAGCGCCAACGCTGTCCCGCGCGCCCTCGATCAGACGGCGGATTTGCGCGAGCTCTGCCTCGCGCTCCACCAACCTCCCCGGCATGGCACGCCAAACCTACCCAAACCGCCGGCTCCCCGCCAGGCCGAAATTTCTACTAGCGCCGGAACCCGTCTCGCGCCAGCCGCGCCCCGAGCGCCAGCAGCGGCCCTGCGCCGTGGCGCAGCGCCCGGGCTCGCCCCGACGGCCGCCCGTACAGGACCATCGCCGATGCTCGCAGGGCCCGAGCCAGGGTCTCGTCGTAGGGGTGCCACCAGGCGTCGCGGATGGCCGACCCCTCCCAGACCCGCAGCTTGACGTTGACGCACTCGTACAGGCCGAACTTCGAGTGAGTGCGCCCGAGGCCGGACTCCTTGACCCCGCCCCACGAGCATTGGCACGCGCCGTGGCTGAACATGTGGTCGTTGATCCACACCATCCCGGCCTGGAGCTCGGCCGCCATCAGCTCGCCCTTGCTGCGATCGCTCGTCCACACCGACGCGCCGAGCCCGAACGCGCTGTCGTTGGCCAGGCTGACCGCCTCGGCCTCGGAGTCGACCACGACAATCGGCAGCACCGGGCCGAAGATCTCCTCGCGCATGATCCTCATCTCGTGCGTGACCCCGGTGAGCACCGTCGGGGGGTAGAACGGCTCCGGCGCTGCATCGGAGCCGCCACACCGCACCGAGGCCCCGGAGGCCACCGCGTCGTCGACCAGCTCGGCCACGATCGCGAACTGCTCGGCCGAGATCAGCGGGCCGACCTCCGTCTCCCAGCCCATCGGGTCACCGACGCGCAGCCGCCGCGCACCGGCAACCACCGACTCGATGAACCGATCGGCCACCTCACGCACAACGTAGACACGCTCGATGCCCGAGCAGGTCTGCCCCGCGTTGGCGAACCCGCCCCACAGCGCCCCGGCCACGGCGTGGTCCAAGTTCGCATCCGCGAGCACGATCATCGGGTCCTTGCCGCCGAGCTCCAGCACCGAGCCCTTCAGCTGGCGCGCGCACGCCTCGCCGACTCCCCGCCCGGTGTGCACCGAGCCGGTGAAGAAGACCTTCTTCACCGAGGACTCCACCAGCGCGGCGCCGGTGCCCGGCCCGTGCACCACCCTGACGAGGCCTTCGGGCACGCCCGCGCGCTCGAACACGCGCTGGATCCGCGCACCCACCAGCGGGGTCAGCGACGCCGGCTTCAAGACGACGCCGTTGCCGGCCATCAGGGCCAGCGCGACCTCGCCGAACGGGATGCTCCACGGGTAGTTCCAGGGCGAGATGATCCCGATCACCCCGAGGGGCTCGTACACGAAGGCCGAACGCTTGGTCTTCAGGAACAGCTGCGGCATCCGCACCGGCTCCTCGGCCAGGATCTCCCGGCCCTCCCCGGCGATCCAGTGCAGCGCGTCGACCGTGGGCAGGATCTCCATCGAGAACGCCTCGTTGCGCGGCTTGCCCTGCTCGCGCACGATCAGGTCCCGGATCTCGTCGGACTCGTCGAGCACAACGTGGGCGGCACGCTCGAGGTACCGCGCCCGGTCGCCCAGGGTCAGCTGAGCCCAGAACGGCTGGACCTGCGCCACCGCGTCGACCACCGCCTGCACGTCCTCGGGAGCCGTCGCCGGCACGGTCCCGACGAGCTCCCCCGTGGCCGGATTGAACGACTCGAGGCCGGCGGTGACCGCTCCCGCTTCCACGACCGGTCAGGCTACCGGCTGGACATCCCCGGAGGGCACTCAGGCCGCGCGAACGCGATTACGCGCCACCACGGCCGCGCGCTCGGCCAGCACCCCGGCCAGCAGCTCACCGGCACCCTCCGCGCGACGGTCGGCGATCAGCAGGTCCGCCGAGGCCGCCCCACGCTCGATCGATCCGACCCCGACCACCGTCTCGTGGCCGTCGAGCAATGCGGTGGCACACACGACGATGCGCCGCCGCGGATCGAAGTGGACGAGGTGGATCGGCTCGACGCCGGCGCCCGCGCGCTCGATCAGATCGCGGATGCCGTGGCGGTCGCTGCTCCGGGCCATGCGCACCCGTACCCGGAGTCCGCCCGAAAGCGTGTGAAAACGGTCGAGCAGCATCGACCAGAGCGTAGTTCTCGCCCCTGAGGCTCCGGTTAACGGTGCGTGAAACCTCAATCGCGGCCGCGGGCGCGGCGGATCGCCTCCAGCCGCTCGGCCAGCGCCGCCTCGGCGGCGTCGGGCTCGTAGAACCGCTGCCCCACGGCCGGGTCGGGCATCAGCTCCTGAGGCGAGAAATGGCCGGGACGCCGGTGCGGATTGTCATATCCGCCGTCGCTCCGGGTCGAGGAGCGCAGATGCCGCGGCGGAAGCTCGGCCCCGTGTTCACGGATGTACTCCCGGACGCGGAAGACGGCCCGCTTGGCCGCGTCCGACTTCGGCGCCAGGGACAGGTACACCGCCGCCTGAGCGAGCGCGAACTGACACTCGGGCATCCCGACGTGCTCGACCGCCTGCGCCGCCGCGGTGGCGATCACGAGCGCCTGTGGATCGGCGTTGCCGATGTCCTCGGAGGCCAACACGACCATCCGGCGGACGATGAAGCGCGGATCTTCGCCGCCCTCGAGCATGACCGCGAGGTAGTACAGCGAGGCGTCGGGATCCGATCCACGGGTGGCCTTGATCCAAGCCGAGATCGTGTCGTAGTGACGATCAGCCTGGCGGTCGTACAGAAGCGCCCGGCGCTGCAGGGCGTCCTCCACCGGCTCGAGGCCGATCGGCTCGCCCGCGCCCGCGGTCTCACAGGCCAGCTCCAGGGCGTTCAGCGCCGTCCGGGCATCGCCCCCTGACCGCGTGGCCAGAAACTCGAGCGCCTCGGGCACGACCTCCCGTCCGGGGCCGCATTCGCCCCGCGCCACCGCGCGCTCCAGCAGCACCCGCACGTCGGCCGGGGCCAGCTGCTCTAGCTCGTACACGTGCGAGCGGGAAATCAACGCCGAGTTGACCTCGAAGTACGGGTTCTCGGTCGTCGCCCCGATCAGCGTCACCAGACCCTCTTCAACCGCAGGCAGGAGCGCATCCTGCTGGGCCTTGTTGAAGCGGTGGATTTCGTCCAGGAAGAACACCGTGGCCCGGCCCGAGCTCCGCAACCGCTCCCGCGCTCGCTCCAGGACGGCGCGGACCTCGGCCCGGCCCGCCTGGACCGCGCTCTCCTCCTCGAAGGCCGCATCCGACGCCTCGGCGACCAGCCGGGCCAGCGTCGTCTTCCCGCTCCCCGGCGGCCCGTGCAGGATCATCGAATGAGGCCGCCCCTCTTCGATCGCTCGCCGCAGGGCCGAGCCGGGCGCCAGCAGCTGCCCCTGACCGACGAACTCGTCCAGGGTGCGCGGGCGCATCCGCGTGGCCAGGGGGACGTGGCCGGCGGACGGCGCAACCGACACTTCGCCTCCCCCCGGCGGCTCGGCATCGCCAAACAGACGCTCCATCACCCTCAAGTATGGCCACCCGCCGAAGCGGGTCAGACCAGTCGGACGATGGCCACGATCCCGACCGCGATGATGACCAGCCGCAGTGCCCACGACGGAAGCCGGCGGCCCCAGTGCGCCCCGACCACTCCGCCGAGCGTCGAACCGACCGCGATCAACAGCGCCGGCACCCACGACACGTGGGCGAAGATGACGAAGATCACCCCGGCGACGAAGTTGACCAGCCCGGCCAGGACCACCTTGAGCGCGTTCAGGCGCTGCAGATCGTCATCGAGCGCCAGTCCGAGGATCGAGATCAGGAGGATCCCCTGGGCGGCGCCGAAGTAGCCGCCGTACAGGCCGCTGGCGAACACGGCCAAGGTGGCCAGCGGCCCGGCCCGGTCGTCCCGGGGCCTCCCGTCGCCGCGGCGGGACCGCAGCCAAGCCGACAGCCGTGGTTGCACGACGATCAGGACCAGCGCGATGACGATGAAGACGGGGACGATCTCCTTGAACGCCGAGGGCGGAAGGGTGAGGAGCGCGGCCGAGCCCCCGATCGCGCCCAGCACCGAGGCGGTCGCGAGTGGCACCGCGCGCCGCCGCTGCCCGGACAGTTCAGCCCGGTAGCCGAGCGCGCCCGAGACCGATCCGGGCACCAGCCCGACCGTGTTGGAGACGTTCGCCACCACGGGGGCGTAGCCGAAGGTCAGGAGGATCGGGAAGGTGACCAGCGTCCCGCTGCCCACCACCGTGTTGATCGTCCCGGCCGCGACGCCGGCGGCGAAGATGGCCGCCGCGCGCAGTGGGGTCACGGTCACACCGGCGGCCAGCACGGCGTGCAGGGGGTTCATGAGCGGCCGATGACCGCGAGCGCGGCCTCGTGCACCAACCCGTTGGTCGCGATTGCATCTCCCCCGTCGGGACGCCGCGCACCGCCCAGGTCGCTGAACCGGCCGCCCGCCTCCTCGACGATGACCTGGGGCGCGGCCAGGTCCCACAGCGAGACGACGGGGTCGAGCGCGATCTCGAGCGCGCCCTCGGCGACCAGCATGTAGGCCCAGAAGTCGCCGAAGCTCCGGGTCCTCCAGCACCGCTCGGTGAGCGAGATCACGTCATCCGCGCGCCCCCGCTCGATCCAGTTCTCGAGCCCGGCGAACGAGAGCTGGGCGTCGGCCAGATCACTCACCCTCGAGACGCCGAGGCGCCGCGGAACCGACGCCTCGGACACGAACGCGCCCTCGCCGCGCGACGCCCACCAGCGCCGGCCAAGCGCCGGGGCCGAGGCCACGCCGACCACGAGCTCGTCCTCCACCTCGAGGCCGATCAGCGTCGCCCATACCGGCACGCCGCGCAGATAGTTGGCCGTCCCGTCGATCGGATCGATGATCCACCGGCGCCGGGCCTCGCTCGGCCGTGACGCGCCGTACTCCTCGCCCACCACCGCGTCCCCGGGGCTGCTCCGGGTGATCTCCTCGACGATCACGCGCTCGGCCTCCCGGTCGGCCTCGGTCACCGGGGTGGCGTCGGGCTTGGTCTCGACGACGAGATCCTCCGCGCGGTAGCGCGGAAGCGTCACAGCATCGGCCAGATCGGCCAGGGACAGCGCCAGCGCGAGATCGTCCACCACCGGATCGTACGCAGCAAGGCCGGGGTAGGCTCCCCGCACACATGGCCGCCGACCAGCTCGAGACCGAGACGACCGAGGTCCTCCAGCGCCTCGTCCGCTTCAACACGGTCAACCCGCCCGGCAACGAGCGACCGGCGATCGAGTACCTCCAGCGCTACCTCGAGGACGCCGGCTTCGAAACGGAGATCCTCGGGGCGGAGCACACCCGCGCGAACCTGATCGCCGATCTGCGCGGCGAACAGGACGGCCCGACGCTGTGCTTCCTCGGCCACGTCGACACCGTGCTCGCCGACCCCTCCGAATGGGAGCACGACCCATGGTCGGGGGATGTCGCCGACGGCGCCCTGTGGGGGCGCGGCGCGCTGGACATGAAGTCACAGGTGGCCGCCGAGGCGGTGGCCGGCCGCGCTCTGGCCGGCGAAGGCTGGCGGCCGCAGAACGGGCACCTGAAGCTGGTCTTCGTCTCCGACGAGGAGACCGGCGGCGAGCTCGGCGCCCAGTGGCTGACCCGGGAGCACCCCGACAAGGTCCGCTGCGACCTGCTGCTCAACGAGGGCGGCGGCCAGGCGTTTGACTTCGACGAGCGCCGGCGCTACGGCGTGTGCTGTGGCGAGAAGGGCGTGTTCCGCTTCACCCTGACCGCCCGCGGCACGGCCGGCCACGCGTCGCTGCCCCGCATGGGCGACAACGCCCTGCTCAAGCTCGGACCGGTGCTGGACAAGCTCGGCGGCGGCGAGCCGTCGTTTCTGGTCACCGAGGCCCCGGAGGCGTTCATGCGCGGCCTCGGGCTGGACGACGGCGATCCGGCGGCCGCACTCAGCCAGCTGACCGAAGCGGCGCCCGGGCTGGCCATGTTCCTCGAGTCGATGCTCGGCGTCACCCTGACCCCGACCATGGCCCACGCGTCGGACAAGGTCAACGTCATCCCCTCACGCGCCTCGCTCAAGGTGGACTGCCGCGTGCCGCCCGGCTACGGCGAGGAGGCCGCCCGGGCCCGGATCGACGAGGTGCTCGGCGAGGCTGGGACCCACTTGGAGCTGGCCTTCAACGAGACCGTGAGCGGGAACGCCTCCCCGGTCCGGACCGAGTTCATGGACGCGATCGATGGCTGGATCAGGCACAACGACCCGGGGGGAGAAACCGTGCCGGTGATCCTCCCGGGCTTCTCTGACTCGCGCTGGTTCCGGGACGCCTTTCCCGACTGCGTCGCCTACGGCTTCTTCCCCCAGCGCCACCAGACGCTGGCCGAGTCGGCCCCGCTCGTCCACAGCGCCAACGAGCGGATCGACGTGCGCGACCTCGGCTTCGCGGCCGGCTTCTACGCCGACATCGCCCGGGAGATGTTGGGTTGATCACCGGGACCTCGGCCCGCCTGGACCCGGCGATCTTCCGGCTGCCGGTCGCTCGCATCCGGGAGGGGTACTACTCGGACGCCTACTTCGTCTACACCAAGCAGACGCTCGAGGCCGAGAACCACCACCCGCGGGTGACCATGCAGGTGTTCCAGAAGAGGGACTCGGTGCTGGGCGGGATCGACGAGGCGATCGCCATCCTCAAGCTGTGCGCGGGCCGCACCGCGCCGGGCGGAAGCTGGGTCAGCGGGTGGGAAGAGCTCGAGGTCTGTGCGCTGCGCGAGGGCGATCGGATCGCTCCGCGTGAGACGATAATGCTGATCGAGGGCGACTACAGCCTGTTCGCGCATCTGGAGACCGTCTACCTCGGCTCGCTGGCCCGGCGCTCGCTGGTCATGCGCAACGTCTCCGAGGTCGTGACCGCGGCCCGGGGCAAGCAGATCTTCTACTTCCCCGCCCGCCACGATCACTGGCTGGTTCAGACCGGAGACGGCTGGAGCGCCCACGTGGCGGGTGCGATCGGCGTCTCCACCGACGCCCAGGCCTCGTGGTGGGGCGGCCGGGGAATGGGCACGGTGCCGCACGGTCTGATCGCGGCCTACGGCGGCGACACGGTGAAGGCGGCGCAGGTGTTCGCCGACCGCTATCACGAGCAGATGAACGTGACCGTGCTGGTCGACTGGGCCAACGACTCGGTCGGAACCGCGCTCGAGGTGGCGCGCGCGCTCGGGCCCAAGCTGTGGGGCGTCCGCCTGGACACGAGCGAGGATCTGGTCGACCGCTCGCTGTGGCACGAACTGGGCGGCTTCAAGCCCACCGGGGTCAACCCGCGCCTGGTCGAGAAGGTCCGGGGCGCGCTCGACGGCGCCGGCTTCCCCGAGGTCAAGATCGTGGCCAGCGGCGGCTTCACGGTTCAGCGGATCGAGGAGTTCGAGCGGCAGGGGATCCCGGTGGACGCCTACGGCGTCGGCTCGTCGCTGATCCGCGGCGATAACGACTTCACCGCCGACATCGTCCGGGTCGACGGGCAGCCGTGCGCGAAGGAGGGTCGGCGGTACTCGCCGAATCCCCGTCTAGAGCGGGTTGAGTAGACCCGCTTCGCTGCCGATGAGCTCGGCAGGTGACCTCGACAACCGTCCATCACACCGCGGTGCCCGTGCATCACCACATCATCCCGGTCATCCACGCGCCGAGCACGATCCTCGGCTACCCGGATCTCCAGAGCTTCCTCCAGGCCTGGCTCCCGATCATCTTCATGGGCCTGCTCGTCGTGTCGGTGTTCGCGCTCATGCGCTTCATGCCCCGCACCCGGCCCGAGCAGATCAAGCCCGACAACGCCCCCTCGATCGGCTGGTCGGAGATCGCCGGTGCCGACGAGGCCAAGGAGGAGCTGCGGGAGATCGTCGACTACCTCCGGGATTCCAAGCGCTTCAAGGACATCGGGGCCAAGGTCCCCAAGGGCGTTCTCCTTCATGGACCACCCGGAACCGGCAAGACGCTGCTGGCCAAGGCGGTGGCGCACGAGTCCGGCGCCACCTTCTTCTCCCAGTCGGCGGCCTCGTTCGTGGAGATGTTCGTCGGCGTGGGCGCGGCCCGGATCCGCCGCCTGTTCAAGGCCGCGCGCAAGAAGTCGCCCGCGATCGTGTTCATCGACGAGCTCGACGCGGTCGGTGGCCACCGCGGCCACGACGTCTCCGGCGAGCGCGACCAGACCCTGAACCAGCTCCTGGTCGAGATGGACGGGTTCAGTGCGCGCAAGGACGTGGTCGTGATCGCGGCCTCGAACCTGCTCGAGAAGCTCGACCCCGCGCTCCTGCGCCCCGGTCGCTTCGACCGCCAGATCTTCGTCTCGCCGCCCGACGTCACCGGCCGGGAGAAGATCCTCCACGTCCACTGCCGCAACAAGCCGCTGGCCGAGGACGTCAACCTGAAGCTGGTCTCCCGCCAGACCAGCGGCCTGACCGGCGCCGACCTGCAGAACATGTGCAACGAAGCGGCGATCTTCGCCGCCCGCCGCGGGGCCGACCAGGTGGCCATGCGCGACTTCGACGCCGCGCTCGAGCGCGTGGTGGCCGGCGTGCAGTCCCGGCGCACCCTGACCGACCACGAGAAGCGCGTGGTCGCCTACCACGAGGCCGGCCACGCCATGTGCGGCGAGCTGCTGCCCTCGGTCGACCGGGTGCACCGGATCTCGATCGTCCCGCGCGGGAAGGCGCTCGGCTACACCCTGAATCTGCCCGAGGAGGATCGCTACCTGAAGACTCGCGAGGAGCTGATCGACTTCATGACCATGCTCCTCGGCGGCCGGGCGGCCGAGCAGCTGGTGTTCGGCTCGATCACCACCGGCGCCTCGGACGACCTGAAGCGGGTGTCCGAGATCGCCCACGCGATGATCCACGAGTACGCGATGGGCACCGGCATCACCTCGCTGCGGGCGGTCGACGACCGAGCCGCCGAGGCCACCCGCCGGATGCTCGACCACGAGGTCCGCGAGCTGGCCGACCAGGCCTTCCGCACCGCGGTCTCGATCCTCGACTCCCATCGAGCGCAGCTCGACGAGCTGGCCGGGACGCTCCTGGCCAACGAAGTGCTGGAGCGCGAGGACATCGACCGGATCATGGGCGAGGTGCCCAAGGCCGCCCCCAGCCGGGTGGGCGAGCTCTCGGTCGCGGCCGCCACGGCGGTCAACCCGGCCCGTCGCTAGTCTCCCGCCGCATGCTGTCGACCATCGACCACGTCGGCGTGGCCGTCGAGGACATCGACGCCGCCCTGGCCCTTTACCGAGACGGCCTGCGGATGCCGCTCGTCCACCGCGAGACCGTGTCCGAGCAGGGCGTCGACGCGGCCCTGCTCGACGTCGGCGACGGCCACATCGAGCTGCTCCAGCCGCTCGGACCCGACACGGCGGTGGGGAAGTTCCTGGCCCGCCGCGGGCCCGGCCTGCACCATGTCGCCTACCGGGTCGAGTCGATCTCCGACACCCTCGATGCCCTCCGGGCCGCCGGGATGCGGCTGATCGATGAGCAGCCGCGCACCGGAATCCGCGGCTCCCGGGTAGCCTTCGTCCACCCCGCCTCGACCGGCGGGGTTCTCACCGAGATCGTCCAACCCGCTCACTGACATGGCAGACGACAGACCTCAGAAAATCAGCATCGGCTTTCACGGCGGCCAGATCTTGAGCGCCCGGGTGGCCCCCGCAGAGTTGTCCCGCCTGCGCGACAAGCTGGGCAGCGACGGCTGGTACGACCTCACGTCCGAGGACGGGACGGTGGCGCTCAACCTCGAGCAGGTCGACTACGTGCTGGTCGACCACGAAGGCCACCGGGTCGGCTTCGGCTCCTGATGGGCCGCGCCGTCTACGCCGCGACGTTTCGCCGCCAGGCGAAACTCGCAATGGCGGCGTAGCCGCCACGGCGTCCATGGGGCCACGCAGCCCCATCCGGACCGCTATGGAGGTTAGTTGCGCATAACGCAACGAAACTCAATAGCTACGGGTGGACGATCGCGATGTGGCCCTCGGCGTGGGCGATCGCGGGGCCAACCGCGACGCGTCGTACACGGCAGCCGTTCGACCCGCAGCGGACCGCGATCGTCTGGGCGCCGCCCTCGGTAGCCACCAGCAGGTCGCCCGCGGGGGCGGAGGCGAGCCGGAGGATCGCGTCGTCGCCCGGGTGGCGGTTGCCGGGCGTGCGGCGGTCGGCCAGGAGCGCCTCGTGGCGCCCGCGGGGCACGAAGGCCTCGCTCTCCACGCCTACGTCCTGGCCATGGGGGAGCCCGGAGCGGGCCACCAGGAGGCTGTTTCCGGCCGGAGTGATGGCGTAGATGTTGCCGCCGATCTCGTCCGGGGCGATCAGGTCGCCGGCGAACCGGCCGAACGAGGCCGGCGCCACCGCGATCCCGCCCTCGACCCGGGGCGCCCGGTTCGAGATCGTAGTCACCGCACCGTGGCAGTCGATCGCGTCGACGGTCGTGGTCGAGCGGTGGCTGGTGGTCACCCACAGCCGCCCGGACCCGAAGGCGATCCCGTTGATCAGCCCGCGCGCGGTGATGGTGGCGAAGTGGCGCGCCCGGCCCTGGGCGCTCACCACGCTGACGCCCCGCGGGGCCGACAGCGCGATCGCGTAGACGCGGTCGCGGCCGAAGCAGCCCCCGGGGCTGAGGGCGATGTAGGCCTCGAGGCCGGGATTGCTCCGGTAGGCGGACGCGAACGGCCGCACCGCGCCGGAGCGGGAGAGCAGCCACAGCCGCCCGCCCGCGGCCAGGACCATCCGGGCGTCCGAGCGCGGCCCGGCGATGTCGATCGGCCCGGAAACGTGGATCCACGGCGCCCAATGGGCGACCGGCGGGGGTGCGCTCGCCGCGGCGGTACCACATCCGGCGAGGACGAGGCAGGCGATGAGGATGCGCTTCACCGCGTACATTCTCCTCGGTGTCGCCCTTCGCTCTGGACGCCGCCGCGCTTCGCCTTGCCCGCACCCGCGGGCACACCCCCGCCCTCGACCGGATCGTGGGCGCGTTCTCCCGGACCGGCGAGCACGCCGCCTGCTGGCTCGCCCTCGGCCTGGCCGGATCGGTGCTCGACGGCGACCGCGAGTGGCGCCGCGGGATGCAGGTCGTCGCCGCCGCCTACGGCGTCAACCAGGCGATCAAGTTCGCCGTGCGCCGCCGCCGCCCCGAGCTGCCCGGCCTGCCGCCGCTCACCCCGACGGTCTCCCGGCTGTCGTTCCCGAGCGCCCACGCCACCACCGCGTTCGCCGGTGCCCGGGCCTACAGCAGGGCGGCTCCGGCCTGGCCGCTCTACGCGGCCGCGTTCGCGTTCGCGCTCAGCCGCCCCTACCTGGGGGTGCACTATCCGAGCGACGTGACCGCGGGGGCGCTGCTCGGCACGGTGATCGCGGGAGCGTGGCCGGAATGAGGGTCGGGATCGTGGGGATGCCGAACGCCGGCAAGTCCTCGCTGTTCAGCGCCCTGACCGGGGTGGCGGCGGAGGCGGCCAACTACCCGTTCACGACGATCGAGCCCAACGTGGCCATCGTCCCGGTGACCGACGAGCGCCTGGACGTGGTGGCGGAGACGGTGCGCGCCTCGAAGGTGGTCCCCGACACGATCGCCTTTCACGACATCGCCGGCCTGGTCGCGGGCGCCCACCGGGGCGAGGGGTTGGGCAATCAGTTCCTGGCCAACATCCGGGAGACCGACGCGATCGTCCACGTCGTCCGCGCGCACCAGGACCCCAGCGTGATCCACCCCGAGGGACGGGTCGACCCGATGGCCGACATCGAGACGATCGAGACCGAGCTCATCTACGCCGACCTCGAGCAGGCCGAGCGCCGGCGCGACCGCGTCGTACGCCAGGCCCGGAGCGGCGACCGCCACGCCGTGGCCGAGCTCGGCTGGCTCGAGGCCCTGATCGAGGCGCTTCAGCAGGGGCGCCCGGCGCGGACCGTGCCGCCGCCGGCCGAGGCCGCCGATGCGGTCCAGCTGCTCTCTCCGCTCACCGCCAAGCCGGTCCTGTTCGTGGCCAACGTCGACGAAGGCGCGACCGAGGCGGCGGCGGCGATCGTCGAGCACGCCCGCGCGCAGGACGCCGCCGTGGTGGCGGTATCGGCCCGGCTCGAGGCCGAGCTGGCCGAGCTCGACCCCGACGACGCCGCCGCGATGCGGGCCGACCTGGGGCTGTCGGAGTCCGGTTTGCAGGCGGTCGTCCGCGGGGCCTTCTCCCTGCTGCAGCTGATCGCCTTCTTCACCGCCGGCGAGGACAAGCCGGCCCAGTCCTGGCACCTGCGCCGCGGCCTCTCGGTCTGGCACGCCGCGGGGCTGATCCACTCGGACATCCAGCGCGGCTTCGTCCGGGCCGAGGTGATCGGCTGGCGGGAGCTGGCCGACGCGGGCGGCTACGCCGGCGCGCGGGAGCGGGGAACGCTGCGGATCGAGGGCCGGGACTACGTCATGCAGGACGGCGACGTCATCACCGTCCGGTTCACGCCCTAGGTCGTCGACCCGGCCGCACACTCGGCGCACAGGCCGGCCACCACCAGCTCAGCCGTGTCGGCCCGGAACCCCGCGGCCTCGGTGGCGCGGGCCAGCCGCTTGTGGTCGAGGCGGTACTCGAGGTCGTCGACCCGGCCGCACGCTCGGCACACCGTGTGCTGGTGGGGCTCGGTGCGGGCGTCGTAGAGCGAGCAGCCGACGCCGACATCGAGCTTGCGGGCCATCCCGAGGGCGACCAGCAGATCGAGCGTGGCATAGACGGTGGGGACCGACGTCCCCGGGAGGTCGTCCCGGATGGACCGGAAGACCTCCTCGGCCGTGGCGTGGCCGCCGTGCTCCCGCAGGGCCCGCAAGATGGCCAAGCGCTGTGGCGTTACTCGCTGACCGCGGGAGTGGAGGATCGCGATGAGGTCGTCGGTCATAAGGGTACCCTAATTGAAGTCAGTAGCTATAGTAACACCGATGGCCGAGTTGCTCGAGGAAATTCGATCACTCGACGAGCAGGCGTTCGTCCTGCGCTACGTCCAGCCGGGCCTGGTCGGCCTGATCGACGGCACCCTGTCGACCCTGGCCCCGATCTTCGCCGCCGCGATCCTGTCCGGTTCGCACGCCGCGTTGTTCGTCGGCCTGGCCACCGCGGTGGGAGCCGGGATCAGCATGGCCTTCTCCGAGGGGCTGTCGGACACGGGCGAGGAGACGGGCCGCGGAACGGGCTTCGTCCGCGGCGCGGTCACCGGGGTGATGACCACGATCGGCGGCGTCTTTCACTCGCTTCCCTTCCTGATCAGCCACGTCCACACCGCGCTGATCGTGGCGGGCGTCGTGGTGGCGGTCGAGCTCACCACGATCTCGCTCGTGCGCAAGCGATTCATGAAGGTCCCGCTGCGGATCAGCCTGTTGCAGGTGGCGCTGGCCGGCGCGCTGATCGTCGCCGCCGGCGTGGTTTTAGGCAATGCCTGACGGCGTTGCCAGGCTCAGAGGTCTTTGACGGAGGTGGCGTTCTCGAGGCGGTCGGCGAGCCGGTTGAGTCCCAGCGCGCGGGCTGCTTTGGCGCCGCCGGCCAGATCGGTGGGCTGATCCGGGGGGCGCTCGTGCTCGGAGGTCTGCAGGGTGGCGATCTCCCGAAATGCGCGCAGCTGGTCGGCGGTCTCGGTCAGGGCCGCGCGGACGCGCGGCCGCTCCTGAGCCGCTCCTTCGATCGCCCCCTCGAGCGACCCGTGGCGGCGGAGCAGCTCGGCGGCGGTCTTGGGACCGACGCCCGGCGCGCCCGGCAGGCCGTCGGACGGGTCGCCGCGCAGGGCGATGAAATCGGGGACGAGCTCGGGCGGAATGCCGTAGCGCCGCTTGACCTCGGCCGGGTCGACCTCCTCGAAGCCGCTGACCCCCGATTTCAGCTGCAGCACGGTCACCCGCTCGCTCGCGCACTGGTACATGTCGCGGTCGCCGGTCAGGATCAGGGCCTGCCCCCCGGCGGCCGCCTCCGCCTCGGCCAGGGAGCCGAGCAGATCGTCGGCCTCGAGGTCGTCGGAGCTCTCAGAGGGCCATCCGAACTGGGCGAAGAACCCCGGCGCCTGCTCGAACTGCCAGGCCAGGGCATCGGGCACGGGCGGCCGGGCGGCGTGGTAGGGCGGGTAGAGCTCGACCCGGTAGTGCGCCGCCTCGGCTCCGAAGCAGATCACGATCGCCCGGGGCTCACGGTCGGCGGCGATCCGCAGCAGCGCGTTCGCGGAGCCGAGCAGAGCGTTGACCGGGTGGTCGCCGGCCCCGCGGATGCTGTCCGGCAGGGCGAAGAACGAGCGGTAGAGCAGAAACGGGGCGTCGACGGCGATCAGCGGGCCGGGCATCGCCGGCAGCGTAATCGTTAGCGGACGCTCACGGCCGGGCCGTTGAGGCCTCGGTAGACGATCCGGTACGTCCCGCGGCCGGGCACCTTGAGGCGGAAGCCCCCGCCGGCACCGAGCTTGTGCTTGGACAGCGTGCGCCATCCGCGGCCGCCCTTGACCTGGAGGGTGATGGCCGCTCCCCGGGCCGCGGGGAAGACGCTGCCCTGCACGGTGGGCACGCCCCCGGCCACCATCTGGTGGACGAGCGAGACGAGCGCCACCACGGCCTGGGCCTCCTGGGCCGCGTGCGGGACGTCCGCGGCCGCGCCCGGACCGGCCTGCGCGGTGATCGTGGTGAACGAAGCCCACGTGCTGGGCAGGCCAAAGGCCCCTTCCAGCTGACCGCCGGTCACCGTCGTCCGGCCTCCGGTACCGACCACGCGGGCCTGCACGATCCGCGGGGAGACGCCGTGCCGGGTCACCTGGATGCCGATGAACCGACCCCTGACCAGACGGCCGAGTTTCCTGGCCGCGGTGCTCGCGCTCAGCTGGTAGCCCCAGCGGAAGTACGGGTTCTTGGCCGCCGAGTCATACGGGTCGGGCACGCCGCGCAGCCACGGCTTGGGCGCCGTCCCGGGCCAGGCATCTTCGATGTTCTCCGTGTGCCCGCCGGAGCTGGCCGCGAAGTACGTCACCGCCGGGGCGCCGTGGTAGGTGACCACCTGGCCGGAGGTCGCGGCCACGGCCGCGTCGGTGGCCTGCGTCTGGGCGGAGATCCCGCGATACATCTGCGAGCGCGTGTCGCTGTACAGGTCGTAGCCGTTGCCGCCGACGCTGTCGGTGATCGCGTACGTGCGGGCGGCGACGGCCTGAACCTTCAGGGCCTCGGCCGCCCAGCTCGAGGGCATCTCGGCCGCGATCACGCCCCGGACGTAGTCGTCGAGCCCGACCGCGTCCACGCTCTGGACCCCGCCCCGGCCGTCGGGACGGAATTCGAATGATCCGTGGTAGGCGCCGAGGCCGGCCAGGCCGAGCGGCCCGGTACCGGTGACCACGAGCGGTGCCGCGAACCCGTTGCCGACCTTCTTGCCCGATGGGTCGGTGAGGGTGAGCGAGCCGTCCGCGAGGGCGTGAACCGTGTAGGTCACGGACGGGTTGAGCTTTTGCCCGCCGGCCCGGTTTGCGCCGGCGAAGGCCGCCGATCCGGTCCCCAGGAGCACGCGCACGATCTGAGCGGGGTCCGTGGCGCCGAGGCTGGTGCCCTGGTAGTAGTGGGCGAGGATGGACCGGTAGTCCTGGCCGTGGAGGGCGTAGCCGTAGGCGCCGTACTGGCTCATTCCGATTCCGTGGCCGTTGCCGGCGCCACGGATGTAGAACACGCTCGAGGCGACGGCCGGGGGCGCGGTCGCGAGCACGGCCAGGAGGGCGATCAGGAGGGCGCGGAAACGCATCATCTGCCCATGACACGCTTCAGGGTCCCGGGTTGCGGTTAGATACCGAGCTGAGATGGCCGAGCGCAAGGCGTCAGATCTGTTCGTGGAGTGCCTGGAGGCGGAGGGCGTCCGCTACGTCTTCGGGATTCCGGGCGAGGAAACCCTCGATCTGAACGCGTCCCTGGCCGACTCTTCGATCGACTTCGTTCCCGTCCGCCATGAGCAGGGCGGGGCCTACATGGCCGATGCCTACGGGCGCCTGACCGGCCACGCGGGCGTCTGCCTGGGCACGCTCGGCCCCGGGGCGACCAACCTGCTCACCGCGGTTGCCGACGCGTTCCTGGACCGCGCGCCGCTGGTCGCGCTCACGGGACAGAGCGATATTGAGCGTATGCACAAGGAGTCGCACCAGTACTTGGACTTGATCGGCATCATGCGGCCGGTCGTGAAGTGGAATGCCAGGGTGGCGAGCGCGGAGATCATCCCCGAGGTCGTCCGCAAGGCATTCAAGGTAGCGGAGTCCGAGAAGCCGGGCGGGACCCACCTCGAGCTTCCCGAGGATGTGATGGAGCGGACCGTCGACGCCTCCCCGCTGCCCCATCACGCCAACGTCCGCCCCGAGCCCGGGATGCGCGAGCTCCAACGCGCGGCCGATCTGATCGACAACGCCGAGCGGCCGATCGCCCTGGCCGGAAACGGCGCCATCCGCGGCCACGCCAGCCGGGCACTCCGCGCCTTCGCCCAGACGACCGGGATCCCGGTGGCCGAGACCTTCATGGCCAAGGGCCTGCTCGACTCGGACGACCCCAAGGCCCTGGGCACGGTCGGGCTCCAGGCCCGCGACTATGAGATGGCCGGCTTCGAGGACGCGGACCTGGTCATCGCGATCGGCTACGACCTGGTCGAGCACGCCCCCCAGCACTGGAACCCGCGGGGGGATAAGCAGATCATCGTGATCGACAGCGTCAACGCCGAGGTGGATGAGTTCTTCATCCCCGAGGTCGAGCTCATCGGCGACATCGCCAGCGTGCTCGCCCGCCTCGCCGCCAGCACCCACCGGGAGACGACGGTGACCGGGAGCGACTCGCGGCGGCTGCGCGAGCTGGTCCTGGGCGCGCTCCGCGACGCACGCGAGGACACGCACTTCCCGATGCGGCCGCCGCGGGTCCTGTCTGACATCCGGGCGGCGCTGGGCCCGCACGACATGCTGATCTCGGACGTGGGCCTGCACAAGCTGTGGATCGGGCGGATGTTCCCCGCCCACGAGCCCGGGACGGTCCTGATCGCCAACGGCCTGGCCGGGATGGGATTCGCCCTGCCGACCGCGATCGCGGCCAAGCTGGTCTATCCCGACCGCAAGGTGGTCGCGGTGGCCGGCGACGGCGGCTTCCTCATGAACTGCCAGGAGCTCGAGACAGCCACGCGCCTGCGCACGCCGGTCGTCAACGTGGTCTGGGAGAACAGCCAGTTCGGCTCGATCGTGTGGAAGCAGGATAAGAAGTTCGGCCGCCACTTCGGGGTCGACTTCGGAAATCCCGACTTCGTCAAGCTGGCCGACTCGTTCGGGATGCCGGCCTGGCGGTGCGGCACCGCGGACGAGTTCTCACAGCGGCTCACCGAGGCGCTGGCGCTCGACACTCCCTCGCTGATCGTGGTCCCGATCGACTACTCGATCGATGTCGCCATCTCCGAGGAGCTCGGCGCGGAGACGGTCGCCACCTGACCTATAGGTTCCCGGCGGCCATCTTCCGCAGGTCCATCGCCTCGTTGTAGGTCTCCTCGTCGACGCCCATCTCGAGCGCCACGTCACGGAGCAGGCGGCCCGAGTCGGCGGCGGCCTTGACGATCTCGGCCGCCTTGTCGTAACCGATGTACGGGTTGAGCGCGGTGGCCGCGGCCAGTGTCGACTCGGCCGACATCCGCGCCCCCTCCTCGTTGACCTTGACCCCGTCGATGCACTTCTCGGCCAGGATCTTCGCCGTGTTGGTGAGCAGGCGAATCGACTCGAGCAGGTTGCGCGCGATCAGCGGTACCCGGACGTTGAGCTCGAACTGACCCTGGGACCCCGCGATCGTGATCGCGGTGTCGTTCCCGATCACCTGCGCCGAGACCTGAAGGACCACCTCGGGGATGACCGGGTTGACCTTGCCGGGCATGATCGAGGAGCCCTTCTGCAGTTCGGGCAGGAAGATCTCGCCGATGCCGGCCCGCGGGCCCGAGCCCATCAGGGCCAGGTCGTTGGCGATCTTGGTCAGCGACACGGCCAGGACCTTGAGGGCGCCGGAGACCTCGACCAGCGCGTCCCGGTTGCCCTGGGCCTCGAAGGGATCCTCCGGCGGGCGGATCTCCAGGCCGGTGGTCTCGGTCAGGTACGCGCGGACCCGGGCGGCGAACTCCTTGTGCGTGTTCAAGCCGGTGCCCGTGGCCGTGCCTCCGAGCGGAATCTGCGCCACCTGAGGCACTGCGTTCTCGATCCGCCGCTGAGCCAGCCGGATCTGAGCGGCATAGCCCGAGAACTCCTGCCCCAGGGTCACCGGAACCGCGTCCATCAGGTGGGTACGCCCCGACTTGACCACGTCGCGAAACTCGTCCGCCTTGCTCTTGAGCGAGGTCTCGAGCTCGGCCAGCGCCGGCAGCAGGTCAGTGGTGATCGTGTCGAGCGCGGCCAGGTGGACGGCGGAGGGAAAGACGTCGTTCGAGGACTGGCCCATGTTGACCTGGTCGTTGGGGTGGACCCCCTCGCCGGCCAGGGTGGCGATGACCTCGTTGGCGTTCATGTTGGTCGAGGTTCCGGACCCGGTCTGGAACACGTCGATCGGGAACTGATCGTCGAACTCGCCCTCGGCCACCCGGTCGGCCGCTCCGGCGATCCGGTCCGACCGCTCCTGATCGAGCAGGCCGAGTTCACAGTTCACCCGGGCGGCGGCGCCCTTGATCCGGGCCAGCCAGTGCACGACCGCGGCGGGGACGCGCTCGCCGGAGACGGGGAAGTTCGACACCGCCTTGGTCGTCTCGCCGCCCCACAGCTGCTCGTTCGAAGTTGTCTTCTCTGCGCTCATAACCCAAAACTACCTGACTCGCGACGTTTCGCCCCCAGGGCGAAACTCGCAATGGCGGCATGGATGCCGGCACGATGCCGGCACGGCGGCCATGGATGCCGGCACGAGTACGCTCGGGAGCGGTGGCGCAGATGGCTGACACCGACGCGGGCCTGCTCGCGCGCGCGCCGTCCGGCGTGCTGGTGGTCAGCGCCATCGCCTCGGTGCAGTTCGGCTCGGCCATCGCGGACACGCTGTTCGCCCGCATCGGCCCGCCCGGCGCGGTGACGCTGCGACTGGTCTCGGCCACCGTGGTCCTGGTCGTCCTCTGGCGGCCCCGGGTCGCCGGCCGCTCGGCTCGGGAACTGGCTCTGGCCGCCACCTTCGGCCTGATCCTGGCCGGGATGAACCTGTCCTTCTACGAGGCGTTGGACCGCATCCCGCTCGGGATCGCGGTCACGATCGAGTTCATCGGCCCTCTCACCGTGGCCGTGGCCGGCTCGCGTCGCCCGCGCGATCTGCTCTGGGTTGCCCTGGCCGCGGCCGGCATCCTCGATCTCACCCACGGCGGCGGCACCCACGGGCACGGCCTCAACGGACTCGGCGTCGGCCTGGCCGCGCTGGCCGGCGCGCTGTGGGGCTGCTACATCCTCGTCAACGCCCGTGTGGGGAGGGCGTTCGAACGGGGAACGGGACTGGCCCTGGCCATGTGCGTCGGCTCTGTGGCCGCCCTGCCGTTCGGGGTCGCCGAAGCGGGCACGAATCTCCTGCACCCGCACGTCCTGCTGCTCGGCTGCGCGGTCGGGATGCTGTCCTCGGCCATCCCGTACTCGTTCGAGCTCGAGGCGCTGCGGCGAATCGCCACCTCGGTGTTCGGCGTCCTGATGAGCCTCGAGCCGGCGATGGCGGCGCTGGCGGGCGCGCTCGTGCTCGGTCAGGCACTCGGCTGGCGCGCCCTGCTCGGGATCGCCCTGGTCGTGGCCGCCTCGGTGGGCGCGTCGCGGCGGGCATCCAAACCCCCCGTAGACGCCTAGCAGGGCCTCTATGCCTGCGCGGTCTCGGCTCCCATGACCCGCTCGGCGTCGACGACGCCGACGCTCACGCGCTTGCCTTCGGCCTTCGCGCGGCGCGCGCTGACCTTGAGTCCGGCCGGCGTGAGCAGGTGCTGCAGGCCGGCGAGCAACGCCTGCACGATCAAGGCGAGCACGGCCACCCAGAGGGCCGCGGCCAGAACCCCGTCGAAGCCGTAGCTGGCCTGATTGACGATCACCTCACCCAGGCCACCGCCACCGGCGATGGCGGCCAGCGGCGAGGCGCCGATGATGAACAGGGCCGAAGTCCGGATCCCGGCGAACATCAGCGGCAGGGCGAGCGGGATCTCGACCCGGAAGAGGATCTGCAGCTCGCTCAGACCCATCCCCCGAGCCGCGTCGACGACCTCGGGGTCGACCCCGTCCACGGCCGTGAACGAATTGGCGAGGATCGGTGGGATGCCCACGATGACGAGCGCCACGACCACGTTGAGGAAGCCGAGCCCGAGGAGGGCGAGGAAGATGGCGATCAGTCCCAGCTCCGGAAGGGCACGGCCGAGGTTGGCCACGCGGATGGCCAGGCCGGACCCTCTGTGCTTGTGGCCGAGCCACACCGCGATCGGCAGGGTGATGACCAGCGCGATCCCGAGCGCCGCCGCGGTGAGCGCGAGCGTCCCCAGCGTGTCGTGGAGCAGATGGCCCGTGTGGTTGCCCATGAACGTGAACGAGTCCAGGAACTGCTGCCCGAGGCTGGTGGCCAGGCCGATCATGGTCACGCCTCCCGCACCGCGGAGATGGGTCGAAGCCGCCCGCGGATCATCCGGGTGACGGACCGAGGGACGATCGAGGAGTGGCGGCGGAACGCCCAGGGCGCCACCATGTGCTGAATGACCACCAGCAGCAGATCGGCGATCCAGGCCAGCAGAATGGCCAGCGCCGCGGCGGCCAGGAACTCGGTCTTGAAGTTCCCGCGCTGAATGGCGTCGAAGATCGGGGACCCGAGCCCCTCGTTGATCACGAACGCGGCCACCGTGGCCAGGCTGATCGTGGTCACCGTGGCCACGCGGAGGCCGGCGAAGATCGCCGGCACGGCCAGCGGCAGGTCGATCCGGAGCAGGATTTGCCGGTTGGTCAGGCCCATTCCTCGCGCGGCGTCCCGAACCTCCTGGGGCACCTCGCGCAGGCCGGTGACGATGTTCCGGAACAAGAGGAGGATCGTGTAGGAGACGAGCGCGATCTCGACCGTGAGACGGGTCAGGCCGGTGAACGGCACCAGGATCTGGAACAGGGCCAGGCTGGGGATCGTGTACAGGAAGCTCGAGACCGACGCGATCGGCGTCTCCAGCCTGTGCATCCGATAGGCCAGCAGCGCGAGCAGGAACGCGATCACGAACCCGACGCCGACGGCGATCAGGCAGAGCACGATGTGCTGCACGATCGCGGGACCGAAGATGCTGCTCCAGTGCTGCTGGAACCAGCTCCAGCAGAAGGTGCCGTTGGTCTTGGCGCAGGCGTCCGAGGCCCCCCCGAAGTTGGGGATGACCGGTCCCGCGCCGCCGGCGGCGATCAGAGGGAGCATCAGGCGCCGTTCCCGCTCGCGTGGGAACTGGCGGCCGCGTGCCCGAGCGCGCCTGCGATGAGCTCGATCGGCGCCACGCCCGCCACCTCTCCGGCCGGGTCGACGACGACCAGGGGGCGACTGTTATCGCTCATGATCATCGAGAGCGCGTCGCGCAGCGAGGTCGTGAGCTGACCCACCGGGCCGAGCGGTTCGGGCTCGCCGTCGTCGGCCAGCCGCCCGATCGGGTGGCCCTCGTCGTTCACGAAGACCACGCGGCTGCGGTCGTCGCGCCCGCGGGCCGAGCTCCCGTCCGGGAGGCAGTCGGCCGGCTCGAGCCTGAGGTCGCGCAGCTGCGAGAGGGAGAGCCGCTTGAGTCCGCGGTCCAGGCCGACGAACCGGGCCACGAAGTCGTCGGCCGGCTCGGCCAGGATCCGCTCGGGGGTGTCGTACTGGGCCAGAATGCCGCCCTCACGCATGATCGCGATCCGGTCGCCCATCTTGATCGCCTCGTCGATGTCGTGGGTGACGAAGACGATCGTCTTGCGGATGTCGGCCTGCACGCGGAGAAACTCGTTCTGGAGCCGCTCGCGAGTGATCGGATCGATGGCCCCGAAGGGCTCGTCCATCAGCATCAGTGGCGGGTCGGCGGCGAGCGCGCGGGCCACCCCGATGCGCTGGCGCTGACCGCCTGACAGCTCGGCCGGATACCGCGCCTTGGTCTCCGCCGGCAGCGAGATCAGCTCGAGCAGCTCGTCCACCCGGGCCGCCACGCGCTTGCGCTCCCATCCCAGCAAGCGGGGCACGGTGGCGATGTTGTCGCCGATCGACACGTGCGGGAACAGCCCGATCTGCTGGATCACGTAGCCGATGTGGCGTCGCAGCTCGGCCTGATCGCGCGAACGGACGCTCTCGCCGTCGAGCAGGATGTCCCCGTCGGTGATGTCGATCATCCGGTTGACCATCCGCATCGCGGTGGTCTTGCCGCACCCCGACGGCCCCACGAGCACGCAGATCTCGCCCGCCGGGACCGCGAGCGAGAGGTCGCTGATCGCCGGCTCCTCAACGCCCGGGTACCGCTTGCTTACGTTGCGGAACTCGAGCGGGGCCGCCGTCGTGTGCTTAGAGGAGCCAGGTCGCTCCGGGCTTGCCACCTCGGCCATGCCGATCCGCCTCTCTCCAGGGTCCGGCGGCCGAAACTCCAGCTGACACACCAACGGCCGCGCCCTGGAGGCGCGGCCGCGGAGAGTGGTCTGGACCGCCCATGGCCTAAGAGTTTACTTCAGGCCGCCCAGGCGCTACGTCAGCCCGTTGGCCTGGAGGAACTTCTTGGCCACCGTCGCCGGGTCGACCTTGTCGATGTCGACGGCCGCGTTGAGCTGCTGCATGACGTGGGTCGTGAGCTTGGCGCTGACAGCGTTGATCGTCTGCTCGAACGCCGGGCCCTCCTGCGAGAGCACCTTCGGCGAGACGATCGGCGCGACGTTCTGGAAGCCGAAAATGTGCTTCGTGTCAGTCAGCAGGGTGTACTTGCCGTTCTGGAGCTGGCCGTCGGTGGTGAACACCGTGGAGACGTTGACCTTGCCGCTGTCGAGGGCCTGGTACTGAAGGCCGATGGCCAGAGGCACGAACTTCAGGTTGGTGAGCCCGTAGGCCTGGTGAAGTCCGACCACGCCCTCGTACCGGGTCCGGTTCTCCGGCGGGCCGGCCAGCGACCAGGACGGGAGCTTCTTCAGGTCGGCGATCGTGGTCAGGTTGTTCTTCTTCGCGTACGGGGCCAGGGTGGCCAGGGCGTCGGCGTCGAAGAACGGGGTGTAGTTCAGGAGCGTGAAACCCTTGGTCTGCACGTAGCTCTTGGCCATCGTGTACGCGTCCTGGGCGCTCACCGGAGTGGTGTTCTTGCCCTCGAGCACGCTGATGATCACGCCGGTGTACTCGGGATACATCTGGATCTGCCCCGACTGCAGCGCCTTGAACGTGAGCTCGGAGCTTCCGATGTTCGGCTTCAGGTTGATCGTGTAGCCCTTGGCCTGGAGAGCCTGGGCGTAGAGGTCGCCGAGGATGTACTCCTCGGTGAAGTTCTTGTCCCCGATCGTGACCGGGGGCTTGCCCTTACCGGGCTGTGACCCGGAGGTCGAGGCGGAGCTGGAGCTCGAGCTGGAGGCCGAGGCCCCGGATGAGCTCGAGGACGAGGAACTGGAGCTGCCGCAGGCGGCCAGCGCCGCAATGGCGACCAAGCTACCGACGATCACGAGCACACGCTTGAGCATGGATGCGACCTTCCTTCCGATGTCTTTTCAGTGGCAGGGACCGTCGGTCGGTCCGCCGAAGGCGCGCACCTTACCGGAAGCTAAAGGCATGGGGACTTTTACATCTGGTTAGGCCGCCTGCCGTGCCTCCTCTAGGGGTCGGAGCTCGTCGGCGTAACTCACCGAATTCCGGCGCATCACGCCGTCATCGGAGATCGAGTACTGGCCGAGGCGCCAGAGCGGGGGCGAATAGGCGTGGATCGAGACCGAGCGATCGTCGCGAGCGGCCAGGCGGTGGATGTGTTCGGGGCCGAACGAGAACGAGGTGCCGGCTCGAATCGTGCGCCGGAACGGCTCGCCGCCGATCCGCGGGTTGGACTCGAGCAATGCCCCCTCGACCACACGGACCGCGCCGGAGGAGATGTCGTGGTCGTGCCAGCCGGTGTCATCCACGTGCTTCCAGCACAGCAACCACACGTCGACGTGATCATCGCGGTACAGCGACACGTAGTGGCGCCCCTCGGCGCCGAAGCTGACGTGCTCGCGCCACCGCTCGGGCGCTGCCGCCAGCTCGTTGACCAGATCGTCGAGCTCGGCCCGATCGAGGTCGCGCGCGGGGGCCGCGGGCTGCCAGCTCACGTGGCCGCACCTCCGAGAAGCCGGAGTACGTTCTGGCGGCGGAGCGCCGCGGCCGCGGCGACCCCGAGATCGAGCCGCGGGGTGGCGGCATAGGGGCGGTCGGAGCCGTTGACCAGCACATCGATGCCGAGCACCCGGACCGCCGCGTCGACGGCGCGCGTGCCGTAGGAGGAGATGTCGAGGAACGCGTTCTCATCGACCCGGCTGCGGTCGCCCGCACGCGCGGCGAAGCGCTCGCCGTGCAGGGGCGCGAGGCCGGCCAGAAGCGCGAAGCACACGCGCAGGCGCGGGTGACGGGCGCGCCCGTGCACGCGGAAGGCAAACCACGCCGCGTGCATCTGCTGGACGTAGTCGACCACGGCAGACCACCATGCGGGCGTCTGCCGGGGCACCGGAGAGGCGGGCCCGGGATGGATCAGCAGCGGCCGGTCGGCCTCCTCGAGCACGTCGAGGAGCGGCCCCACGTGGGCGTAGCCCTCGGCGTCGCGGAGCACCGTGGCCGGGATCGTGAGGCCGACGAACCCACGCCGGAGCTCGCGCTCGACCTCTTCCGCCCGGGGACGATCGAGCGCCGCCGTGGCCCAGGCACGGAACGGCGGCTCGAGCTCGAGCGCGCCTTCGTGATACGCCGCAAGCAGCGGTTCGGCCTCCGAGCGGGGGAGCAGCTCAAGGCCGAGCGGGCTCGACGGCGCCACGATCACCAGGTCGAGTTCCTCCGCGCGCGCCTGCGCGCGCCGTACGGCCGGGTCGTGGTCGGAAGGCTGCAGGTCCTGCGTCGACTGGCCCGGGAGCTCGAGCGCCCACCCGTGGAGCCGCGGCGGGTGCGCGCGGGCACGCAGCGCCTCGAGCAGCGGGGGCGTCCAGAGGTGCTGGTGTACGTCAGCTCCGCGCGTGTTGTGAACCGGTTCATGAATCGGTTCAGTGAAACGGTTAAGGGATATGTTGTCAAGGGGTCCGTTAGCCTTCGGACTGCCGTGACACCCTCCGGTAAACGGGTGACGATCCGGGAGGTCGCCGATGCTGCAGGCCTCTCGCCGGCCGCGGTCTCCTACGCGCTCCGCGGCATGCAGGTGTCGGGGGAGACCCAGGAGCGAGTGCGCAGGGTGGCGGCCGAGCTCGGCTACGAGGCCAACCCGATCGCACGGGCGCTGGCCAGCGGCCGGACCGGCATGGTCGGCATCCTCGGCCCCTCACTCGAGGACCTGTGGCAGCAGCGGATGGTCGCCCAGGCCGGGCGAGCTCTGCTGGCCGAGGACCGCTACGCGCTGATCCTGGACGCCGGCGGCGACCCCGAGCGCCAGCGCCTCCTGGCCACCCAGCTCCGCGACCAGCAGGTCGACGGGCTGATCGTCTCCCCGGTCGACCCCTCGGATGGGTTCTGGGCCGAGCTCGCCGACTCCCTGGCCCTGGTCTCGATCGGCGATGCCGTCGAGGGCGCTGCCGCGGCCGGCGAGGTGCTGTTCGACAACCGGAAGGGGGTGCGGGCCGCGCTCGAGCACCTGTGCGCGCTCGGGCACCGGCGCATCGCCGTCCTGTGCCCCCCGGGATCTCCGACCAACGACCGGCCGGCCGAGGTGTTCGTGGTCTCCGAGGCCAAGCGGCTGGGGCTCGACGTGGTCGTGGTGAGCTCCGGCTACGAACTCGAGCGGGCCACCCAGGTCGCGAGGTCGGTGCTGGACGGCGATCGGCCCCCGACCGCCGCCTTCTGCTTCTCGGACTCGATCGCCTACGGCGTCTACGCGGCGGCGCGCGAGCTCGGGCTGACCATCCCCGATGAGCTATCGGTGATCGGCTATGACAACCATCCGGTCTCGGCTCAGCTCTCCCCGCCGCTGACCACGTTCGACTGGAACTCCGAGCGGCTGGTCGACGAGGCGGTGACGATGGTGCTGGCGGCGATCGACGGCCGCCGGGTGCGCCGGCGCCGGGTGGTCATCGAGCCGACGCTGCTCGAGCGGAGGTCGACCGCGGCTCCGGGCGTGCGGATGTTCGGCCCCACGGACGCCGAGCGCAGCGAGGCCCGGTAATCAGCCGCAGAAGCTGATCAGCTCTCGGGCGACCGCGACCGGGTCGTCGTAGGCGATCAGGAAACCGGTGCCGGGGAGCGTGCGCAGCTGGGCGTCGGGCAGCAGGTCGAGGGCCTCGCTGGCGCCGGCGAGGGGATGGGCCGGATCCTCTTCGGCCCACAGCAGCAGGACGGGGGCGTCGATGCGCGGGTACGCGTCAAGCAACTCGCTCCGCGCCGCGGTCGGCCAGCGGCGGGCGAACTTGGCCCACGAGCGAGCGCGATTGCCGTTGCCGGCCACGTCGGCGAAGGCGTGGCGGATGAGGTCGCGGGCGGCCGGGTTGCGCTGCGCCGACAGCCGCTCGCCCATCGCGGGGCGGAACACGAGCGTGGCGCCGTAGGCGAGCAGCCGGTCGAGCCCGGGCAGCGCGGCCAGGCGGCAGGCCGCCCGCCAGGCCGCGCGCTTGCGCGCATTCTCGTCCCGCCGGTGCAGCCGGTTGGGCATGAGCACGATCCGCGCCGGCTCGAGCCGGCCCGAGGTCACCGCCAGCAGCAGCAGCTCCGCCCCCAGGTCGTGACCGGCCAGGAGCGGACGCGGGCCTGCCACCTCGCGGCAGAAGCCGCCGATCACCTCGGCCATCCAGTCCGGGGTGTAGGGATGCCGAGGGCGATCCTCGGAGTCGCCGTGGAGAGGCAGATCGGGGAGCACGACCCGGAAGCGCTCGGCCAGCGGGTTCACGATCGGCTCCCATTCCCGGTGCGAGAGACCGAGCGAATGCAGGAGCACGAGCGCGGGCCCGGTGCCGACTTCTCGGTAGGCCACGCGGGCGCTGTCGTGGTGGTGATACAGCCGAAGTCGCATCGGGTTTACCGCGGTTCCGCCATGAGGTTGTGCAAATGCTGCACGACTCTCCCGAACCTTCGCTAACCGTCTGAAATGGCGTTTATGGACACAAGCAAGAGCCCGCTCGGGCTTTCGACGTCGCAGGCCGCCCAGGCACTAGGAGTGTCGCTGGGGACGATCCGCCGTTGGTCGGACATGGGTTACCTACAGTCCTACCGTACGCCGGGGGGTCAGCGCCGCTTCAGCGCCGACCAGATCGACCAGTTCCTGGCCAAGCTGCAGCGCGGCGCCGGTCCGAGCGAAGAGCGCATCGCAAGCTAGTACGGCCGAACTGAGCGACGTTCGGCCGTTTTAGACGGCACGGACGCCCCCTAGCCGGTCCGGGCCTCTTTGATCCGGCGCTCCATCGCGAGCTCGGTATCGAAGTCGGCCGCGTCGGCGTGCCGGTACTCGAGGCCCTCGCCGGTGAACAGGCCGGCCAGCACCTCGACGTAGCGGGCGTCGAGCTGCGACCCGGCCACCCGGCGCAGCTCGCGCAGGGCCTCGAACGAGCTCATCCGTGTGCGATACGTGTCGTTGGCGGTGAGCGTGTCGTAGACCTCCGCCACGGCGATGATCTTCGCGATCTCCGGGATCTCCTCCTCGGTGAGCATGCTCGGATAGCCCCGGCCGTCTGGGCGCTCGTGGTGAGTGAGGACGATCTCGGCCACCGGGCCGTACATGCCCAGGTCCTTGAGCATCTCGGCGCCCAGCTCCGGGTGCTGCTGGATCGCGTCCCAATCCTCCGGCTGCAGGGTCACGCCGCGCTCATGCACACGGTCCGAGAGGGAAAACTGGCCGATGTCGTGCAGCAGGCCGGCCGTGTGGGCCAGCTCCTGCTCCTGCTCGCTCATCCCCACCGCCTCAGCCATGTCCCGGGCGAACCGCGCCACCGCGGCGGCGTGGCGCGCCGCCCGCTGATCGCGGATGTCCAGCGCCCGCATCAGCCCGCCGAGAACGCCCCAGGAGAGCGAGACGTACTGCTCGGCCCGGTTGCGCGATTCGGCCAGCAGGTGGGCCATGTAGGAGAACGTGAATACGGCCGAGAGCGCGAACGCCATGCCCGCGTTACCGAGCTTGATCGCGATCGCGGCGCCGGCCACGACCAGGACACATTGAGCGCGACGGTTGGAACGTCCGCGACGAACGCACGACGCCGAACTGCCGAGCTCGGGGACGGAACACGCGGCACAGGCTTGCGAAGACAATGAAGCTGAGTGAGATAACCAGCGAACGAGGCCGCGACCACCGCGAGATAAAAGATCGGCGTATCGGACGGCGCGCTTGCGATCGCACGGCCCACCGAGGCGCCGGCGACCGCCGGCCACGACCGTGGAGGCGAGGTTGATCTGCACAACCGCGCGAACACGAGTCCGCATCCTGAGCGCCGAAGCGACTTCAATGATTACCGCGGCGATCACCGCCGAACGCGCGCCCAGGAAAACGCCGGCGAGTGCGATGACGATGAATCCGCGCCGAAACGGACAAGCTCTCGCTTGGCGCCGGCGACCATGAGTCCGGCGACGATCGCGGCTACCGCGAGAATCGCCGATCAAGCCGTTCACGCGATCGGTAGGCGCCGCCACGACGGCGCCGATCGCTACGCCGCGAACAGTCGACGGCGACGAGCGGCGTCCAGGCCGCCTGCGCCAGGAGCGAAGATGCGCCGCCGGGCCAAGTCGCCGACCATGGCGGTCAACGTAGCGCGAAATGCCCGCGCTAGGCGCTGACAATTCAACGGGTGTTCAGCCATCGCGGTAGACCATGTAGCTCCTTTCTCGAAGACCTGGGGGCACGGCCGCCTAAGCGCACGACGCGGTGCCCGTTCGAGCGTCCATTTTCGGAAGCATTCGAACAGGCTTTCGACCGAAACTTGTGCAATCCTACGGACAGGGTCTAAAGGCCGCAACGCATGCGTCGAAATAGCATCGGCTAAGCGGCTTTTACGTATGCGTTATCTCAAGACGAGCGAAGCAGCGGCGCTGCTGAACGTCAGCCCGAACACCTTGCGGGCGTGGGAGCGCAGGTTCGGGTTCCCGAAGCCTCAGCGGTCGCCGGGACGGCACCGCCTCTATACGCACGGCGAGGTGGCCGCGCTCAGAGACGCCCTGCAGGAGGGACTGTCGATCTCCTCGGCCGTATCGCGCGCCCGCGAGGGCCTGGCCGCCGACACCAACTCGCTCGTCGGGGCGCTCGTCTCCTACGAGCGCGAACGCGCCGATGCGGCGATCGAGGCCGCGCTCGCCCTGCGTTCGGTCGAGCGCTCGGTCGACGAGGTGCTGCTGCCGAGCCTCGATGAGATCGCGCGCCGGCACACCGTCGAGTCGGCCGCCTGGGCGTTCGCCGCCCATTGGGCCGCGGACTGGTTACGCCGCGCCACGCGGCTCGCCCCCGCGCCCGTCCGGCCCCTGTCGCTGGTCATCGGCGACGCCTCGAGGGACGAGCTGGACCCCGACGCACCATATATTAGAGCATTGGAGTTGTTCTGTCTACGCGCCGGAATCAGGGTGCTCACCCTCTCCGCGCGCGGGGTGGCCGGGATCGGGGATGCCGTGTCCGTTCACCGGCCGAATCTCGTGGTCGTCGCCGGCGGGTACCTCGATGACGACACGGTGGCCCGGTGGGCCTACGCGATCCGCCTCGCCGTGGGCGCGCTTCCGGTTGCCGTGTACCGGCGCGGGGCCCAGCGCACGCGCGTGCGGGGCACCGGGAACACCGTGCTGCCCTCGGCCGCCGGGGAAGCGCAGCGCCGACTCCTCGAGCTCACCGAGCAGGAAGCGTCCGGGCGTGGCGGCGGCCCTCTCCCCGCCCAGGGGCGCCAGCCGGGCACGACGCGATTAGACGCGCGCGCCGCCGGCATCTGAGCGAGCGACCTGGGAACGCGGCTAGATGTTCCACGGGCACGAGAGAGGCGGGCGCGCGGCAGAACGTGGCCGTCGCGGTCAGCTGGGCCGCGGGCGGCGACGGCGAGATGCACAAGGTCTTCGACGATCGGCGCCGGTGATGCGCACGTTTTGCAGGCGACGTTGCGTGGCTTGCGCCTTCGACCCCAGACGGCCATAAATCCCTGCGGGTGCGTGGAATCCGGACTAACGCGGCAGCGGCGATGTTGGGCGTCAGCCCGAACACGCTCCGAAGCTGGGAGAGGCGCTACGGCTTCCCCCGCCCCCACCGCTCTCCCGGCGGCCACCGGCAATACGCGCTGACCGAAATCGAGTCGCTGCGGCTGACGCTGGCGGAGACGCACAACGTCTCCTCCGCGGTGACGCTGGCACAGGAACGCGGCGAGGGACCATCGAACGCAGCGCGCCTGGCCGCGGCCTTCGGCGCCTTCGACGAGGATCGAGCGAATCGGCTCCTCGAGGAGAGCCTGGCCCTGCGCTCGTACGAGCGCACGATCGAGGAGGTGCTGCTCGAGGCCGTGGGCTGGCACGCCAAGCCGGATTGCCCGAGCGTCGAGTACGACTTCGCCTGGCGGCACGCCACGGGCTGGCTGTCGGCGCTCAAGCGGCTCGCGCCGCCCGCCCAGCGGGACGAGGGCATCCTTCTCCTCGACGCCTCGGCGCCGTTCGACATGGATGCGCTGCACGCCCAGGCGCTCGAGCTCATCCTGCGCCGTGCCGGCCTGCGCACGCTGGCGCTCTCGCCCGGCATCGACCCGACCCGGTTGGCCCGAGCGCTCAGAGCGCTGCGGCCCGCCGCGGTGGTCCTGAGCGGACAGCGGATCAGCCTTGACGCGATCGGGCGGCTGGTCTACGCCGTGCGCGGCGTGACCGCGCAGGTGTCCGTGTGCGATTACCGCGGCGCGGTGCCCGACACCGGGGCGAGCACGGTGTGCCGCCTCGGCGACACGCCGACGGCCGCCCGCGACCGGCTGCTGGCACGACTCGACGCGCCGGCGACCCAGGACCGGCCCGCGGCGGAGCGCCGGCGCCCGCCGCATCCGTCGCTCGGCGCGCTCGGCTGAGCGGCCGACCGGCGGCGCGAAGCCGGCCGGGCCGGCTGCGGACCGAGCGATCCCGGGCGCCCGCGGCGGCCTCCTACAATCCCGCGCCCATGCACCGCCCCGTCGATCCCCGCGCCTCCTTCCCCGAGCTCGAGGAGCAGGTGCTGGCGCGCTGGCGTGAGCGGCAGGTGTTCGCCGAGTCGGTGCGCCGGCGTGAGGGGGCGCCGCCATGGGTGTTCTACGAAGGTCCGCCGACCGCCAACGGGGCCCCAGGCACTCATCACGTGCTCTCGCGCGTGTTCAAGGACATCTTCCCCCGCTACCAGACGATGTGCGGCTTCTACGTCGAGCGCAAGGGCGGGTGGGACTGCCACGGGCTCCCGGTCGAGCTGGCGGTCGAGGAGGAGCTCGGGTTCACGCACAAGAACGACATCGAGAAGTTCGGCATCGCCGAGTTCAACGCCCGCTGCCGCGAGAAGGTGCTCAGCCACGTCGCCGACTGGAACCGGCTGACCGAGCGGATCGGGTTCTGGATCGACCTCGAGCACGCGTACCGCACGCTCGACTCCGACTACATCGAGTCGGTGTGGTGGGCGCTGAAGACGATTCACGACAAGGGGCTGCTCTACGAGCGGCTGAAGGTCGTCCCCTACTGCCCGCGCGATGAGGTCACGCTGTCCAGTCACGAGCTGGGACAGCCCGGCGTGTATCAGGCCGTCCGCGACCCGTCGGTGTACGTGCGGCTCGAGGTGACCGAGCCGAGGGACCCGGTTCAGGCCGGAGACAACCTTGTGATCTGGACCACCACCCCCTGGACGCTGGTCTCGAACGCCGCCGTGGCGGTCGACGGCGAGCTCACCTACGTGCGCGCCCGCCACGGGGACGAGATCCTGATCATGGCCGAGGCGCTGGTCGAGCGTGTGCTCGGCTCCGAGGGCGTCGAGGTGCTCGACCGCTTCCCGGGGGCCGCGCTCCTCGGTGTCGGCTACCGGCCGCCCTTCCCCTATATCGGCAAGGAGGCCTACGGCGAGCGCGGGCACACGGTGCTGGTAGGGGACTTCGTCACCGCCGAGGACGGGACCGGCCTCGTGCACACGGCGATCGCCTTCGGCGAGGACGACTTCCGCCTCGGCCAGCAGTACGGGCTCAAGGTGGTCAACCCGGTCCGCGGCGACGGGACGTACGACGAGCGCATCGGCCCGTACGCCGGCCGGTGGGTCAAGGACGCCGATCCCGATCTGATCGAAGACCTGCGCGGCCGCGGCCTGCTCCTCCGCGCCGAGGTGTACGAGCATTCATATCCGCACTGCTGGCGGTGCGGGACCCCGCTGCTGTACTACGCCAAGCCGTCGTGGTTCATCGCCACGAGCGAGGTCAAGGACCGGCTGCTGGCCTCGAACGAGACCGTGACCTGGTATCCCGACCACGTCAAGCACGGCCGCTTTGGCAAGTGGCTGGAGGGCAACGTCGACTGGGCCCTGTCCCGCGAGCGCTATTGGGGCACGCCGCTGCCGGTATGGCAGTGCACAGCCGCCGGTTCCGCGCACCCGGCGCGGGCGATCGGGTCGTTCGCGGAACTGCGCGAGCTCTCGGGGGTGCAGCTCGAGGATCCGCACCGCCCGTTCGTGGACGCGGTCGAGTTTCCCTGCGCCGAGTGCGGTGAGCCGATGCGCCGGGTGCCCGAGGTCATCGACGTATGGTTCGACTCGGGCTCGATGCCGTTCGCCCAGTACCACGCCCCGCACGCCAATCAGCAGCAGTTCGACGAACGGTTCCCGGCCGACTTCATCTGCGAGGCACTCGACCAGACGCGCGGCTGGTTCTACTCGCTGCTCGCCGTCTCGACCCTCCTGTTCGACCGCTCCTCGTTCCGCAACGTGGTCTGCCTGGGGCTGATCCTGGACGAGGAGGGGCGGAAGATGTCCAAGTCGGTCGGCAACACGGTGGAGCCCTGGGAGGTGATCGACCGCTACGGCGCCGACGCGCTGCGCTGGTACTTCTTCACCTCGAAGTACCCCTGGGACGGCTACCGGTTCTCGCTCGAGACGATCGGCGAGGCGGTCCGCCAGTTTCTGCTCCAGCTGTGGAACACGTACAGCTTCTACGTTCTGTACGCCAACGCGAACCAGGTGACGTCGTTCGAGGGCTCGCCGTCGCAGCTCGACCGCTGGGCGCGGTCCCGGCTGCAGGCCACGGTCGAGGTCGTGCGCGAGCGGCTGGACGACTTCGACGCCACCGGCGCGGGCCGCGCGATCAGCGCCTTCGTCGACGAGCTGTCGAACTGGTACGTGCGCCGTTCGCGGCGGCTGTTCTGGGAGGGCGATCCGGCCGCCTTCGGGACACTGCGCGAGTGCCTGGTCACGGTGGCCAAGCTGCTGGCGCCGTTCTGCCCCTTCCTGGCCGACGAGATCTACGACAACCTCGACGGCACCGAGCCGAGCGTGCACCTGTGCGACTTCCCGGTCCCCGGTGAGCGCGACGTGGAGCTGGAGGGCGCGATGGCCGTGGCGCGGGAGACCGTGCGGCTCGGACTGGCGGCGCGGGGCCAGGCCAAGGTCAAGATCCGCCAGCCGCTGCGCGCCGCCGTGGTGGTGGCGACCGGCGTCGAGCGGACCGCGATCGAACGCCTGGCCGACATCGTGCGCGACGAGCTCAACGTGCGCGAGCTGCGCTTCGTCTCCGAAGCCGACGAGCTGGGTCAGGTCGAGGTCAAGCCGAACTACCGCTCGCTCGGGCCGCGGTTCGGGAAGAACATGCCGCTGGTCGCCGCCGCCGTCGCCGCGCTCGACCCGGCCGCGCTCCGCGACGACGGCGGCGCGGTCATATCGGTGGCGGGGCAGGATCACGAGCTGACGGCCGAGGACCTGATCGTGTCGATGAAGCCGCTCGAGGGCTACCAGGTCGAGCGCGAGGGCTCACACGCGGTGGCGCTCGAGCTCGAGGTCGACCTCGAGCTCCAGCTCGACGGCTGGGCGCGGGAGATCGTGCGCGCGGTGCAGAACGCCCGCCAGGGCGCGGGCCTCGAGGTGACCGATCGGATCGTCCTGACCCTGGACGGCGACGAAGACCTGATCGGCGCGGCCAGGGCCCACGAGCGGTACATCGCCGGCGAGGTGCTGGCGGTGGCGGTGTCCTACGAGTCCCTGGACGGCGCCGCGCCCGTCAAGATCGACGGGCGCGACCTGAAGGTCGGGATCTCCCTCGCCGCGGGCTAGGCGAGCGCCGGTTCGAGCTCGGCGTCCAGCTTGCGCTTGGGGTAGGCGCCGATTACGGTCTTGGCCGGCTGACCGTCGCGGAACAGGATCAAGGTCGGGATCGACATCACGTTGAACTGCACCGCGGTGTTCTGGTTCTCGTCGATGTTGAGCTTGACCACCTTCAGCGCGTCGGCGCGCTCCTTGGCGATCTCCTCCACCACCGGCGCGACCATGCGGCAGGGCCCGCACCAGGGAGCCCAGAAGTCGACCAGGACCGGCTTATCGGACTCGATGACTTCGGCCTGGAAGTTGTTGTCGGTCACTTCGGTGACGGTGCCTGCCATGAACGGCTCCTTTATCGGTCGCGTGCTTCATAAAGTATAGCGTGATGGCGGATCCCACCAATACCGAGATCGCGGCCGCGCTGGACGAGCTCGGCGACCTGTATGAGCTCGACGGTGCGCTTGTTCACCGCATCGTCGCCTACCGTAACGCCGCCAAGGCAGTGCGCGATGCGCCGGTCTCGGTCACCGCTCTGGCCCGGCAGGGACGCGCCACCGAGCTGGCCGGGGTCGGCAAGACGATTCAGGACAAGGTGCTGGCCCTGGCCGACGCGGGCGAGATCCCGGCCCTGGTCAAACTGCGGTCCAAGTTCCCCCCGGGCTTGCTCGATATGACCCACCTCCCGGGGCTCGGGCCCAAGCGGGCGCGGCGCCTGTTCGAAGACCTCGGGATCGATTCGCTCGACGCGCTGCGCAGCGCGGCCGAGGAGCAACGGATTCGAGCCCTGAAGGGCTTCGGCCCCAAGGCCGAGGAGACGATCCTCGCCGGACTCAAGGCGGTCGGAGCCGGCGAGCCTCGCCGCCGCGTCGTGCTCGACCGGGCGCTGTCGGTGGGCGAACGGCTGGTCGAAGCCCTCCGCGCCCATCCGGCGGCTGAGCGCGTGGAGCTGGCTGGATCGGTGCGGCGGATGACCGACAGCGTCAAGGACCTCGACATCATCGCCACCGCCACCGACCCACTGGCGCTGTCCTCCGCGGCGGCCGAGCTCGACCTGGTCGAGACGGCGGGGACGGCCGGCGAGGCGGGGGTCCGTCTGCGCACCCACACCGGACTCCAGGTCGACCTGCGGATCGTGGCGCCGGATCAGTTCGGCAACCTGCTCCAGCATCTGACCGGGTCCAAGGAACACAACATGGCCCTGCGGGACGCGGCGGTGCGCAAGGGCCTGCACGTGTCCGAGTACGGGCTGCTCGACGACGCCACGGGCGAGACCCATCGCTGCCCGAACGAGGCCGAGGTCTACCGGCTGCTCGGTCTCGAGTACATCGAGCCCGAGCTGCGCGAGAACCGGGGCGAGCTCGAGGCCGCCGCGGCCGGCGGGCTCCCGGACTTGATCGAGCTCGGCGACCTGCGCGGGGACCTGCACTGCCACACCACGATGTCCGACGGGACGGCCTCAATCGAGGCCATGGCCCGGGCGGCGAGAGAGGCCGGGTATTCGTACCTGGCCATCACCGACCACTCCTACGACGTGCCGGCGGCGCGCATCCGGGAGTACATCGCCGCCATCCGGGCCGTGCGGGTCGAAGGTCTGACGCTGCTGGCGGGCAGCGAGGTGAACATCCTCCCCGACGGCTCGCTCGACTACGAGGATGAGGTTCTGAGCCAGCTCGACTGGGTCGTGGCCTCGGTGCACACCGCGTTCAGGATGCCGGCCGATGAGATGACCGCGCGGATCGTCCGCGCAGTCGAGCATCCGCTCGTCGACGTGATCGGCCACCTGTCCGGGCGCAAGATCGAGCGGCGGCCACCGTACGCGTTCGACGCCCCGCAGGTGATCGAGGCGGCGGCCCGGACGGGGACGATGCTCGAGATCAACGCCTCACCGGACCGGCGCGATCTGAACGAGGTCAACGCGCGCGCCGCCGCGGCGGCGGGGGTACCGATCGTGATCAACTGCGATGCCCACCGGGTGGGAGGGTTCGCGGTGGCGCGCTATGGGCTGGCGACCGCGCGGCGAGCCTGGCTGTCGGCGGCTCAGGTCGTCAACACCCTGCCGTGGACGGAGCTCGCCGCGATGCGCAAACGGTCAGGGCGCGGAAACGGACGCTATGGCTAACAAATCGCACCCGCACTGGCGGTCAGCGCGATTCGACGGGGGCCAGTGATCGGCGGCGGAGCCGGGGCCAGCCCCATTGGATGCGGGCGAACCAGATGAGGCCGGTGAGGAACAGCGCGAGGGCGATCCAGAAGTTCAACCGCATCCCGAGGATGTGGTTGGAGTAGTCGATCCGCAGCTGCTCCTCGAACATCCGGAAGGCCGAGTAGCCGGCCACGTAGAGCGGGAACAGGCCCGGGGCCTTGATCTTGCGGTGATGGCCGAGCCAGACCAGGAAGGCGGCCAGCGAGAGGTTCCAGACGATCTCGTACAGGAAGGTCGGCTGGAAGGTGGCGTACTGGGTGTAGCCGGGGGGACGGTGGGCGGGATCGATCTTCAGCGCCCACGGGAGGGTCGACGGCTTGCCGAACAGCTCCTGGTTGAAGTAATTGCCGATCCGGCCCAGTGACTGGGCGACCAGCAGCCCGGGCGTGGCGGCGTCCATGAACCGGTAGACGTCCTGCTTGGCCAGACGCTTGCGCAGGATGTAGAGCCCGCCGAGCACGCCGCCGGCGATTCCGCCCCAGATCCCCAGGCCGCCCTTCCAGATCGCGAACGGTCCCCACCAGTGGGGCGGGATCTGGCTCGGCGTGGTGATGAGGAAGTAGATCCGGCCTCCGATCAGCCCGGCCGGGAAGCCCCACAGGGCGACCTCGGAGGGCAGGTTCGGATCCCCGCCCTCCTTGGCCCAGCGGTGGCGGGCGATCATGATCGCGGCGGCAACCGCGAGCACGTACATGAGGCCATAGGCGTGGACGAAGAAGGGTCCAACGCTGAAGCCGTTCTCCGCGGGGCTGGGGATGTAGGCCGGGATCATGCGTGGTGTGCGGCGCGGGCGGGGATCATGCGTGAGGCCTGGCGCGGGGCCGTCGTGGTGCGGCGCCGTTGAGCTCGAGCAGGTTGGAGCGAAAGCCCGGGGTGCGGACGAGGCGGATCGGCTTCAGCGGTGAGGTGCGGTCAACGTAGAAGCGGGCTCCGTCGCGCTCCTCGATCGCGGACACCGCCGACGCCTGGCGCCGCCAGGCCAGCGCCCAGATGATGGCAAAGCCGGTGGCGATGCCCGGGACCTGGGGATAGACGAAGGCGATCGCGCCGGCCCCGATCGTGCATACGAGCAGTGGCCACAGCCGATTGATCACCGTGCGGGCGGGACTGATCTCGGGCAGCGAGGCCTGCGTGCGCGCGGCGGCCAGCAGCGAGCCGATCGCGTGCGAGGGTTGCGCGCGGTGCCCGAGCCACAGGCCGACCGCGGCGGCGATCACCCACCAGACCACCGAGGGCACGAGCGAGTCGCCGGTCTCGGCCGCCGCCCCGACGGTCACCGCAGCCAGAGCGGTGGCGGCGGCGGCGCTGATCAGCACGGTGGTGCGGAGAAAGTCGTGGAACCGCATGGCGGGTCTCAGTCGGCGGCGAGTAAGGCCAACAGCTCCTGTACGCCGTCCGTGCCCTCGACGACCAGATCGGCTTCGCTCGTGATCTCCGGCGGACCGTCATCCGAGCGCACCCCGACCCGAAGCGCGCGCGCGAGGCGGCCCTCCTCGACCAGCTGCGTGAGCGCGTGGAAGGCGTCCATGTCGGTCGCATCATCGCCCACGTAGGCGGCCACGTCGACGTCCGAGCCCTCGAGGAAAGAGAGGATGCCGGCGCCCTTGTCGATCCGCACCGGCGGCCGGACCTCGAGCACCTTGCGGCCCCAGTGAGTGCGCAGGCCGGCCGATTCCGCGCGGGCCGCGATCGCGTCGATGGCTGCGCGGGCGGCGTCCTCGTCGGTGGCGCCCCGCCAGTGGAAGGCGACGATCGCGCCTTTGTCCTCGAGGCGGACACGCCGGCGGCGAAGGTCGGGCGTGTCGGCCTCGCGGCCGAACTCGTGGATCCGCCGCACCCAATCCTCGATTCCGGGATCGAGCACGGCCTCGGTCCATCCGGCCCGCAGGACCTCGGCGCCGTGCGAGCCGAGATAGGAGATGGTCCCAATCGAGACCATGGCGCGGGCTTGGGAGGCGCGGCGCCCGCTCACGCACGCCACGACCCCGTAGCGGCGCGCCACCCGCATCAGGAGCTGACGCGTGGCCTCGGGCACCAGGGCCTCCTCGGCGTGTTCGACGATCGGAGCGAGGGTGCCGTCGATGTCGAGCAGGATGGCCGCGTGCTCGGGATCGGCGCGCAGCGGGGCGAGCGCCTGCGAAACGAGCTCCGACGTCACGACCCTAGTATGCCCCCTGCGGTTTAGGAGGGTCTGAGCGGTGACGACCGGCCGAACTGCGCGGAGGCGGGCTAATACGATGGAGCCGATGACGGAGTCAGTCGCCGGACAGGGGCATGCGGTCACTTGTCGGCGGGCGGACGGGCGTCCGGGGGCGGCTTGAGCCACGAGCGCGTGCCGGACCCGGCGCTGTTCCTGCACGGACAGCCCGGGAGCGCAACCGATTGGGACCGCGTCCGCGCCGCGGTCGCCGATCGCGTACCGACGCTCGCCTTCGACCGCCCCGGCTGGGACGGACGGCGCCGTCCGTCTGACCTGGGCGGCAACGCCGAGGCGGCGCTGGCGGTTCTGGACGAGGCGGGCGCGGCGCGGGCCACGGTGGTCGGGCACAGCTTCGGCGCGGCTGTGGCAGCGTGGCTGGCCGCGTTCCACCCCGACCGCGTCGGCGCGCTCGTGCTGGTGGCCCCGGCGGCCAACCGCGCTTCGCTTTACCGGCTCGACTACTGGCTGGCCGCGCCGGTGGCCGGCTACCTGGCCAGCGTGGCCTCGCTCGCAGGACTCGGCGTGGCCCTGGCGACCGGGCCGGTGCGCCGGCGAATCGCCGAGGAGCTGGCGCTCGACGACCGCTACCTGCAAGGCCGGGTGCCGCTCCTGCTCGCTCCGCGGAGCTGGCGCGCCTATGCCGACGAGCAGCGAGTCCTGGTTCGCGAGCTGCCGCGGCTCGAGGAGCGGCTCGGCGACATCAAGGCGCCGACGACGATCATCGGCGCGGCGGCGGACCGGATCGTCCCGCGCGAATCGGTGCGCAGCCTGGCCGACCAGATCCCCTACGCCGAGCTGGTGATGCTCGAGCGGGCCGGGCATCTGCTCCCGCTGCAGGAACCGGAGCGGCTGGCCGACCTCATCGTGGCGGCCGCGCAGCGCTGAGGCGAGGTCAGCTTTCGCTCGGGCCCGGCTCGGGCACGGCGGGCGTGGCAGGCTCTACGGGACCGGGGACGGTCGAGGGCTCCTCGGGCGCGGCCGGGGTGCCGGGGTCCGGATCGGCGGGAGTCACCGGGGCGTCGGGAACGGCCGGCGTGGCCGGCTCGATCGGCTGGGGAACCTCGGGGCCGGTACCGGGAGAAATGCTCATAGGTCCGCCCTACCCGGTGGGACCCCGGTGAATCTTTTACTCCCGCCAGGGGTATTTCGAGCCAAGCGGCGAAGGTGAGCGCGCGGGCGGGGTGCACGCGCGCGCGGTAACTCGGGTCCGACACCCCTCCCTAGACTGCCCTCTTTCATGGAAGCTGGCTCAGCCACAGAACCGGTCGACGCCCGTCTGGGGACAGGCGCGCTTCCCGGCCGCGAGCCTGCGCTGGCGCCGGGCACCGGCGGCCGAGCCCGGCGCGCGCGCGCCGGGCGAGCCTCGGCGAGCGGCGTCTGCCGGTGGCGCTGGTCCGGATTCGCTTCGCCGTGGCGGTGTACCTGGGCACCCGCCTGCTCCTGCTCGCGGTGGCCGTGGTCGACCGGAGCTTCCAACATCAGGTCTTCCTCGACGAGCTCAGCAACTGGGACGGGATGTGGTTCCGAGCGCTCGCGCACCATGGTTACCCGACCTATGTGCCTCACGCTCAGAGCACGCTCGGTTTCTTTCCCCTGTTCCCGATGCTCATGTGGGTCGTCGCGCACGTCCTGGGCGATCCCTCGGTCCGGGGGCTATCGGTGGCCGGGGTGGTCGTCTCGGGCGTCGGTGGCCTGATTGCCACCGTACTCGTGCAGGAGCTGGCGAGTGGATGGTGGGGCCGCAGCGCCGGACGGCGTGCGACCGCCCTGTTCTGCCTCTTCCCGGGCTCGGTGGTGTTCTCGATGGTGTACGCCGAGGGGATCCTGCTGCCGTTGGCGGTCGGGTGCATCCTCGCCCTCGAGCGGCGGCGGTGGGTGCTGGCCGGCGTGCTCGCGGGCGCCGCGACCGCGGTGCAACCGGACGCGCTGGCGCTGATCCCCGTGTGCGCCGTGTCCTGCGGCCTGGCACTGCGCCGGCACGGGTGGCGGGCCGGACGACGTAGCCTGCTCGCGCCCGTGCTCTCGCTCACGGGCGCCGGCGCGTTTGCAGGCTTCCTGTGGGCGTGGACGGGAACGCCGTTCGGCAACTACCTGGCCCAGCACTACGGGTGGGGGGAGAAAACCGATGGGCTCGCCCTCGTACACCAGGGCCAGTGGCTGGCCAGCCAGATCTCGTTCTCGCACTTCAACCACCCGACGATCAATCTGAACCTCCCGGTCGGGCTGGCCGGCGCCCTTGTCCTGGTGACCGGCCTGGTCCTGCTCGCCACGCTGCCCCGCGGCCGGCGCATCTCGGCCGAGGCGGCGACGTGGACCCTGGCGATCAGCTTCCTGTGCATGACCTCGGAGTTCGTGCCGCCGAACCCGCGCCTGCTCATCACCGCGTTCCCGGCCATCCTGGTCTTCGCCGCCCGGATCAAGGGCCGCGTAGGCACGACGCTGCTCCTCGCGGGCAATGGCGCGTTGCTGGCCGGCCTCAGCTACATGACGTTCGTCGGGACGACGCTCCGTCCCTGAGCCGTTCAGCGGCGGAGCCGCTCGACCGTGATCGTGGCTGCGTACCCGAAGGTCGTGCTTCGGTGAAGCGGGTAGGCCGCCTGGAGTTCCGCGCGCAGATGCCGAAACCGCGTGAGGTTGGCCCGGGCGCCCGCCGGCCCATCTGGCTGGCCCTGATGGCTCGAGACGAGCCACAGCGCCGGGCATCGCGCCGGCAGCCGGGCGATCTGCGGGGAGGAAAGGGTGCGGTACTCCTCGACGAAGGGCGCCGGAGGCTTCGTCCACCCAGCGGCCGGGAGGATGGCGCGGGGTGGGCGCGATCCGCGCGGGACGTAATAGGCGAAGGGCATATGCCCGTCGGCGGGGTAGAACGCGATGCAGTCGGCCGGCGCCGCGTGCTGGAGCGTGTACGCCGTGGCCGAGCTCCAGTCCTCGGGCGAGGTTCCGTAGGCGGGCGCGAGCTGGAGCGTGCGCAGGACCAGGACGGCCACGAGCAGGGCGCCGGCGGCCAGTCCGGGGAGCCGGCGGTCGGCCAGCGCGACGGCGAGCAGGATCGCCACCGCCGGAAGCACGATGAGAAGGTTGCGCGGGATGAACACGGGCTGGCCGACCAGCGACTCGGCGAAGGCCACGAGCACCGGCACGAGCAGCCAGGCAAACGGCAGCCGCGTCCCGCGCGGGCGAAAGCAGGCCACCGCCGCGAGCACGACCGCGGTCAGACCAAGCAGGGGTAGGGTGGTCGCGGTGGCGTGAAAGCTGGGCGGCAGCCCGGCTGAGGCCAGGGCCTCGAGCACCTGGCCGTCGAGATTGAGCGACGGGCGGGGGACCCAGAACAACTGACCGGAGCCACGGCTCGCCGCGAGGACCAGCAACGGCACGCAGCAGACCGCGGCCGCCGCCAGCCCGCCGAGGACGCGGCCGACCGTAGCTCGCGGCCGGCCGACCAGGAGCAGCAGCTGGGCGGGTATCACGAGCACGGCGACGAACCCGCAGTAGATGGCCAGCGCGGTACATGCGGCATAGGCCAGCCAGGCGAGCCAACCACGTCCGCGCTGAGCGAGCAAGGCCTCGAGGGCAACGAACGATCCTGTGGCGAAGGCGACCATGAGCGCATAGCCCCGGGCGGACTGGCCCCAGAAGACGAGCGGAAGACTGACCGCGGTTAGGACGCCCGCGACCAGCGCCACTCGGTGATCGAACAGCCGGAGCGCGAGCAGACCCGTCAGGCCCGCGGTGATGGAAGCGGCGAGGGCGGACGGCGTACGGATGAGCCACAGCCCGTCACCGAACAATCCGCTCAGAACGTGCAGGAGCAGGTAGTAGAGCGACATGTTGCCGCCGTCGTGGGCGATCGCGCGACCGAGGGCCGAGCCGTGCCGGGAGGCGATGGCGACCGTGGCGCCCTCGTCAAAGCCCAGGCTCCGCGAGCCGAGCCCCAAGAGGCAGAGGGCGAGGGCGAGAAGCGCCGGGAGCGCGACCGCGGAGGCGTCCGCGAGACGGACAGGCGCGGGGCTCCGCGCGGGCGGGCTCGGAGCGGCGGGAGTGGCCTGGGCGAGCGTGCTCACCGGGACTCGAGCTCGACGAGAGCCGGCGGGCGAACGGGATCGGGGGCGGATCGCGCGGCGGGGGCGGGCCGGCGCGCGCGGACCAGTACGCACGCCACCGCGATCGCCGCATAAACGGCCAGCACGGCCGGCGCGCTCTGAAGCGGCAGCGCGAGGATCCCGTCGGGCTTGACCACGAAGACCGAGACCACGGTGACGGCCGGCAGGGCGATCGCGGTCAACGACCGCCGGACGCCGTACTCGGGCCAAGCGGCCAGCAGGACGAGGCTCCAGGTCAGATACCACGGCCACGCGGCCGGTCCGCACAGAGCGGCCACGAGCAGGACGACACCGAGGTCGCGCGGAAGGGTCGCCGGACGGGTGCGGAAGGCCAGACTCACCCCGACGACCACGGTGAGGGAGAGGGCCACGACGGCGAACGCCGATTCGAGATGGTGGGCGTTGACGTGCACGATCCCGGCCACCGTGTAGCCGAGCGCGGTCGAGGGGGTGAGGGCGAGCCGCACCTTCTGCGGAGTTGAGATGAGCGAGGTCGAGAGCCAGCTGATTCCCACCCCGGTTGCCGCGCCGATGACGAGCGCGGGGAGGATTGCGGCGGGCAGCGCCTGAGCGAGCGCCCGCCGCTTGACGGGATGGGTTCGCACCCAGGCGGCGAGGATGAGCACGATGGCCGCGGCGGCGGGCAGCTTCACCGTCGCGGCGAGCGAGCAGACGACGACCGCCCCCACCCATCGGCGCTCTACGGCCAGAGTCACGCCGGCGGCCAGGAGCCCCACCATCAGCGCATCGTTGTGACCGGCGGAGATCAGCTCGAGGAGCACGAGCGGACTTGTCACGGTGAGCCAGGTGGCGCGCACGGGGTCGGCGCCCAGCGCACGTGCAAGCCGGGGGACGAACACGGCCAAGAGGACGAAGCCGATCAGATCGAGGACCCGAACGAGCAGGACGCCGGCGATCAGATGCGCCCCGACGGCCGAGACGATCAGTTCAACCGCACCCAGGAACAGCGGGCCATAGGGCGCCGCGGTGTGGCGCCAGAACGGTGACACCGCGGCCAGGAAGGGAGAGGGGCCGAGGACGCTGGGGGGAGCGTGGTAGGGATTGAGGCCCAGGTGCAGGATCTGGCCCTGGGCCAGGTAGCTGAAGACGTCGTGACTGAACAGCACCGGACCGGCCACCAGTGGCAAGGCCCAGGCGGCTCCGATCCAGCGCAGCGAGGCGACCGACCTCACGTGCCGACCGAGCCCCAGCCAGGCCGCGCACAGCATCGCCAGGCCGGCGTAGAAGAGACCCCGGGCGAGGGGCAGATGGGGCATGAACCACCACTTGACGCCGGTGAGCCGGGCACCGGCCAGGGCGACGACCGCGCATGCGGCCAGACCGAGCAGCGCCCAGGGCGTCTCGGGCCGTCTCAGCAGGGACGATTGCGCGTCGGCGCGGATCGGATGACTTTACGCGGCCTGGACCGAGGCTTCGCGCCGGCTGAGCTCGGCGCGCACGCGTGGCGCCACCTCGGTGCCGAACAGCTCGATCGAGCGCATCACGTCGCCGTGCTCGACCGCGCCGACGCTCATCTGGGCGATGTAGCGATCGTGCGCGAACAGCTCGTGTTCGAACAGGATCTTCTCGGCCACCCTGTCCGGCGAGCCGACGGCCAGCGCACCGCGGGGTGAGCGCAGGGCGTCGTACTCGGACCGGCCCGACGGCGGCCATCCGCGCTCGCGCCCGATGCGGTTCATCATGGCCAGGTACGGGGCGGCGAAGGCGCCGTCGGCCGCCGCGTCGGTGGCGGCCACGAAGGCATGAGTGTTGATCGCGACCCGGCCGAGCGCAGGATCGTGGCCGGCCGCTCCGAGGGCTTCGCGGTACAGATTCACCAGGGGAGCGAAACGCTCCGGCTGCCCTCCGATGATGGCCAGCGTAAGCGGGAGACCAAGGGCGCCGGCGCGCACGACCGACTGCGGCGTGCCGCCCACCGCGACCCAGATGGGCAGGCGGTCCTGGACCGGAGCCGGCCATATCCCCGCGTCGTTCAGCGGAGCGCGGTGGCGTCCGGACCAGGTCACGCGGTCGTGGCGGTCGCGGATCGAGAGCAGCAGCGCGAGCTTCTCCGCGAACAGCTCGTCGTAGTCGTCGAGGTCGTAGCCGAAGAGGGGGAACGACTCGATGAACGATCCGCGCCCGGCCATGATCTCGGCCCGTCCGCCCGAGATCAGGTCGAGCTCGGCGAACTGCTGGAACACCCGCACCGGATCGTCGGAGCTCAAGACGGTGACCGCGCTCGAGAGCCGGATCCGTTCCGTTCGTGCGGCGATGGCGGCCAGAGCGACGGCGGGTGAGGAGACGGCGAAGTCCGGTCGGTGATGCTCACCGACCGCAAACAGTTCGAGCCCGAGCTCGTCGGCGAGCTGCGCCTCCTCGAGCAAATTCCGCATGCGCTGTTCCGGGCTGACGCCCGAAGCGAGGTCGGCGAAGGTGGCGAGTCCGAGTTCCATAGATCCGAGGGTAGCAGAGATAGTTGTGAGAACAACTACCTAGCCGAAGCCAGGGGCTGAGAACGGCGCTAGGGTCCGGTAGCCATGAAGATCACCTACACGTACACCGACGAGGCGCCGGCCCTGGCCACGGCTTCCCTTCTCCCCATCTTCCGCGCGTTCGCGGCCGCCGCCGAGGTCGAGGTGGAGCTGCGCGACATCTCGCTGGCCGGCCGGATTCTGGCCCAGTTCCCCGACCGCCTGTCCGAGGACGAGCGGATCGCGGACGCCCTGGCGGAGCTCGGCGAGCTGGCTGAGAGCCCGGAGGCCAACATCATCAAGCTCCCGAACATCAGCGCCTCGGTGCCCCAGCTCAAAGCGGCGATCTCGGAGCTCCAGGAGCAGGGGCTCGACATCCCTAATTACCCGGAGGAGCCCTCCGACGACGAGCAGCGAGACATCCGCGCCCGGTACGACAAGGTCAAGGGGAGCGCGGTGAACCCGGTGCTCCGGCAGGGCAACTCGGACCGGCGCGCGCCCGCCTCGGTCAAGGAGTACGCGCGTAAGCACCCTCACTCGATGGGCGACTGGTCCTCGGAGTCACGCTCACACGTATCCACGATGAGCGACGGGGACTTCCGCGCGACCGAGAAGTCGGTCACGGTCGATCGTGAGGGCGCGGTGCGAATCGAGCACGTCTCCGCGGATGGCGAGGTCACCGTGCTCAAGGAGGAGACGCCGGTGCTCGAAGGCGAGGTCCTCGACGGCTCGGTGCTGCACCGTCGTGCCCTGCTTGATTTCCTGCGCGAGCAGGTGAGCGACGCCAAGGACAAAGGCGTGCTTTTCTCGGTCCACCTGAAGGCGACGATGATGAAGGTCTCGGACCCGATCATCTTCGGCCACGCGGTCCGCGCGTATTTCGCGCCCGTGTTCGAGGAGCACGGCGACACGCTGCGCTCCCGGGGGGTCGATGCGAACGACGGGATGGCGGGGCTGCTCAAGGCGATCGAGTCGTTCCCCGACGAGGAGCGTGAGGCGATCGAGAAGGCGATCGAGAAGGCGTACGCCGATGGGCCGAAGCTGGCCATGGTCGACTCCGACCGCGGCATCACCAACCTCCACGTCCCGAGCGACACCATCATCGACGCATCGATGCCGGCGGCGATTCGCACCTCCGGGCAGATGTGGAATGCCGACGATGAGCAGGAGGACGCCAAATTCGTCATCCCCGACCACTCGTACGCCGCCCTGTACGCGGAGACCGTCGACCACTGCCGGGAGCACGGGGCCTTCGATCCGGCGACCATGGGCAGCACTCCCAACGTCGGCCTGATGGCGCAGGCGGCCGAGGAGTACGGCTCGCACGACAAGACGTTCGAGATCGACGGTCCGGGCACGGTCCGGGTCGTGTGGACCGACGACAGCGACACGGCGCTGCTCGAACACGAAGTCGACACCGGGGACATCTGGCGGATGTGCCAGACCAAGGACGCGCCGATCCGCGACTGGGTCCGGCTCGGCGTCGAGCGGGCGCGGGAGACCGGGGCTCCGGCCGTGTTCTGGCTCGATGAAGAGCGCGCGCATGACGCCGAGCTGCTGAGCAAGGTCAAGCCGGCGCTCGAGGAACTGGACACGGACGGCGTCCAGATCGAGATTCTCAACGTCGCGGAGGCGGCTCGATTCACGCTCGATCGGGCCCGCCGCGGCGAGGACACGATCTCGGTCACCGGCAACGTCCTGCGCGACTACCTGACCGATCTGTTCCCGATCCTCGAGCTGGGAACGAGCGCGAAGATGCAGTCGATCGTCCCGCTCATGAAGGGCGGTGGGCTTTACGAGACCGGTGCCGGGGGCTCCGCCCCCAGGCACGTGCAGCAGTTCGTGAAGGAGAACCACCTGCGCTGGGATTCCCTGGGCGAGTTTCTCGCGCTGCCGCCGGCCCTCGAGTTGCTGGCGGACAAGAACGACAATCCCCGAGCCAAGCTGCTCGGCCAGGCGCTGGACCGGGCGACCGGCCGCCTGCTCGAGGAGGACAAATCGCCGACCCGGAAAGTGGGCGAGCTCGACAACCGCGGCAGCCACTTCTATCTGGCGCTGTACTGGGCCGAGGAGCTGGCCTCGCTCGAGGACGACAAGGAATTCGCCGAGCGCTTCAGCGAGCTGGCCGAACGGCTGCGTGAATCGGAGGAGAAGATCGTCGAGGAGCTCAACGACGTGCAGGGCTCGTCGGTAGAGATCGGCGGCTACTACCGCCCAGATCGCGACAAGGTCGAGCAGGCTATGCGCCCGAGCGAGACCCTCAATGAAGCTGTGTCCGAGTTCGAGAGCCGACGCGCCGTGACATGAGCCCGGTGGACGCGTTCGACCTGGGCGCGTACCTGGAGCGAGTCGGCGCCCCGAGTGCCCGGGGCATCCGGGAGGTCCACCGAGCCCACGCGCTCTCGATCCCGTTCGAGAATCTCGATCCACGCCGTGGGGTGGCGGTCTCGCTCGCCACGGAGGATGTCCAGCGCAAGCTGGTCGGCCGGCGCCGCGGCGGCTATTGCTTCGAGCAGAATCTGCTGCTCGGAGCCGCGCTCGAGGCGCTCGGCGACCGGGTCGAGCTGATGCTGGCGCGGGTCCGGTACGGCGCCCGGGACGGAGCCATCCGGCCGCGCACGCACCTCGTGCTCCGAGTCGTCGACGACGATGGCGTGTGGCACGCCGACGCCGGCTTCGGAAGCAATTCGATGACCGAGCCGCTGCCCTTCGGGCCGGGTGACGTGCACGATCAGCACGGATGGCGGTTTCGCATCGTGCGGGACGGTCCCGAGCTGGTGCTCCAGGGAATGGAGGAGGGCGTGTGGAATGACTTCTACGGCTTCATCCCCGAGCCGGTGCCCCGCGTCGACGTCGAGACGAGCAACTGGTACACGTCGACCCATCCGCACTCCCCATTTGTGACCGGGATCAACGTCGGCCGCCAGCGACCGGACGGCGTACGCGTCTCGCTGAGCGACTGGAGCGGAGAGCTGAGACTGACCGAGCAGACGCCGGAGCGCCGGACGGTGACCGTCGTGGCGCGGGCGGAGATCCCGAAGCTGCTGGAGGAGGAATTCGGCCTGACCGGGCTCGCGCTGGACGAGTGAACGGTCCGGATGGGGCTGCGCGGCCGTGGCCGCTTCGCGGCCATTGGCAGTTTCGCCTGGCGGCGAAACGTGCCGACGCGCATCCAGGCCCCTATCCTGAACAGAGATGCCCGCGCCGCCGCAGATCGCCGTCTGGAGCGACTACATATGACCGTTCTGCTACGTCGCGCTGGAGAGGGCGACGTGGCTCGAGCGCCGGTACGGCGCCCAGATCGAGTGGCGGCCGTTCGACCTGCATCCCGAGTACCCGCCCGAGGGCATTCCGCGGACCGAGCTGCTGCGACGCTACGGCAGCGACTTCGCCGAGCGGCAGAAGGAGATGTTCACCGCGGCCGGCCTACCCGTGGCAGCTGAGATCGACAAGGTCCCGAACTCCCGCCGCGCGCTGGCGCTCGGCGAGCTTGCCCGTGACCGCGGCGTCTATGACGAGCTCCATCCGCAGCTGTTCGACGCCTACTGGGCGCGTGGCCTCGACCTCGGGGACGGGCAGGTGCTGGAGGCGGAGGGAACCGCGGTGGGACTCGATCCGGAGGAGATCGCCACCGCACTCGAAGATCCCGGTTACCTGGAGCGGATCCAGATCAACACGCAGGCTGTGATGGATCTCGGTGGCGGTGGCGTGCCCGCGTGGCTGATCGATCGCCGGCTGCTGGTTCCGGGCGCACAGCCGCACGAGGTTTTTGATCAGGTGCTCGAGCGGCTCGGACACTCCCCGATCGAGGGCGCGGCGTGAACGGACACCTGTCACTGGTCGAGTTCCCGGCCGACGACCCGGACCGAGCGCGCCGGTTCTGGTCCGGCGTGCTCGGAACGAGCCTCGAGGCGCGAGGAACGGATCAGGGCGAGGGTTGGCAGACGGACACCGCGGAGCCACAGATCGGCGTACACGAGCGCGGGCGCGGGCCCGGAGACACGTTCTCCTTGCCGTACTTCACGGTGGGCGACCTCCCCGCGGCGCTCGAGCGCGTGCAGGCGCTCGGCGGAACCATCATTCATCCGGGCAGCCGGTGGGCGATCTGCCGCGATTCCGAGGGCAGCCCGTTCGGCCTCGCCGCCGCGAAGGACGGCTGAACGTGCGCCGGCCGGTCAGCCGCCCTTGACGTCCCGGAGGTTCCCCTCGGGCGGATTGCTGGAGGGATCGTCCTCGAGCTCCTGCGCCGAATCGGCGTCGTTCGCGTCACCCTCGGATATCCGCTCCGCATCGGAATGCTTCAGCGGCGCCGGGTCTTGGTCAGCTTCGCGTTTCTCGGTATCGCTCATCTCTTCTCCTGTTGGCTGGAATGGCGCCCTGTGTGTCGTTCTGCCCGCCGACCGCGCCGCTTAACCAGGCGATCCCAATGTCGGCCTCCGAACCCCCCGAGCTCTCCCTGGACGAGGCCGACGCCGAGCCGGATCCCGCGCGGCAGTTCGACCTCTGGTTCGAGGCCGCTCGGCGGGCCGGGACGCCGGCGCCGGAAGCGGCCGCACTGGCCACCGCTACGAGCGACGGGCGGCCATCGGCGCGAATGGTCCTGGTCAAGAGCGCCGACGCGCGAGGCTTCGTCTTCTACACCAACTACGGGAGCCGCAAGGGCGACGAGCTCGAGGCAAATCCGCGCGCAGCGCTGCTCTTCCATTGGGAGCGGCTCGGCCGGCAGGTCCGCGTGGAAGGCGAGGCGGCGCGGACGAGCCTCGAGGAGACGGCCGCCTACGTGCGCAGCCGGCCCCGGGGCAGCCAGCTGAGCGCGCTCGCGTCGCCGCAGAGCCGGGTCGTGCCGAGCCGGGAGGCACTCGAGCAGCGCGTCGCCGAGCTGAGCCGGCGCCATACCGGCGCGGAGTTGCCGCTGCCCGACGGCTGGGGTGGCTTCCGCGTCACGCCGGACCGGTTCGAGTTCTGGCAACACCGCTCGAACCGCTTACACGACCGGCTGCTGTATCGCCGCCTGCCGGACGGCGGCTGGGCGCGCGAGCGCCTCGCCCCGTAGGGGCCCTAGAGCTGGACGCGGTAGCGATCGGCCAGTCCGGCCAGCTTCAGCGACAGGGCGTTGAGGCTTTCGGCCGCCTCTTCGGACTGCCGTGACCCGTCGACGAAGTGAGCCGTTCCCGCGCTGATCTCCTGCATGGCCAGCGCGATCTGCGTCATTCCGGCGCTTTGCTGCTCCACCGAGGCGGCGATGTCCTCGGCCGAATCGGAGGCGGCGCGAATCGTCTCGGACAGGCTGCGGATGCCTTCGCCGGCCCGGCTCGCGAGATCGAGTCCGCGTGCGACGACCTCGGTGCCCTGTTCACTGGCTCTCACTGCGGCGGTGGTCGCGGAGGCGATGTCGGCCAGGATCGTCTCGACCTGGGCGGTGGCCTCGCTCGACTGCTCGGCCAGGTGGCGAACCTGCTCGGCGACGACGGCGAAGCCCTTGCCGTGCTCGCCGGCTCGTGCCGCCTCGATGCTCGCATTCAGGGCGAGAAGGTTCGATCGCTCGGCCAGGCCCTTGACGGTGTCGGTGATCTCGCCGATCTGCTGCGTGCGGTCGGACAGGGTCTCGATGTCGCGCGCGATGCCGTCCACCCGGGAGCGGATGTCGTTCATGGCATCGGAGATCGCGGCCACCGCACTGCTTCCCTCGTCGCTGACCCGCAGGGAGGCCCGGGCCCGTCCGGCCACCTCGTCGGCCTTGGCCGAGATGAGGTCGGCCCCCGCGCGAAGCTCGTCGATCGTGGCGGAGGTCTCCTGGATGGCGGCCGACTGGTGGCCGGCATTCTCAGTGTGGTCGCGGACCGCGGCCAGGATCTCGGCCGTGGATGAGCTCATCTCGCCCACCCCGGCCTGGATCGCGCCCGAGATCTCCGCCAGCCCCTCGACCATGCGGTTGAGGCTGCCGGCCAGCTCATGGAGCTCTTTTGTGCCGTCGGCGGGCAGCCCGGCGGTGAGGTCGCCGTCGGCCACTCGGGCGGCGAAGGCCGAGTACTCGCGCACCGTGGCCTGGAGGATCTCCCGGGAGACCTGCTCGGCCTCGGCGGCGTCGGTGAGCTGCTGGTGGCGGTCCTCGGTCAGTGCGCGCAGACGCCGTAGAGCGAGGGCGAACCTGATGCCGGCGGCGAGCAAGGTGGCACTGGCGAACGCGATCGCCACCTGGCCGGCGTGGTTGAGCGAGCCGACGAACAGCACGATGAGCGCGAGGCCGCCGGCCAATGCCGGCACGGCGAATCCGTTCGTGTTGTCAGGACGGGCCGCGTCCGTCGTGCTGGGGGCGAGCCAGACCGCCGCGGCGATCATGTAGAGCGACGCCGGCCAGGCGAGCGAGTTGAGGAAGTATCCGACGTGGGTGGCGACGATGCCCGGGAACACAGCGGCGATGTCGCCGGCGGCGTTGACCAGGCAGGCGGCCGCGAGCAGCGCCCAGCGCGCGCGCTTGCCACCGGGGAGCAGGCGGATCGGGATGACGACGAGGACGAGCAGAAGCAGATCGCCGAGCGGGTAGATCACATTGACGGCCGTGCTGGCCGTCCCGGCGCCGCTGGCCCTGGCGATCGGATGGAACGCGAAGGCGGTGAACAGCGCGCCGGTGACCAGGCACGCCACGACTCCGTCGAGGTAGTTGGCGATGGTGAACCTGCGCACGTCGCGGCGCATCAGCGCCATCACTCCGACGTATGAGAGCGGGAAGAAGCCGTACCAGAGCACGTTGGCCAACGAAAGCGTCGGCGGCGTCGCGCCGTGCAGCGTTTCGGCCGTCATAGCGAAGTCCCCGACCGCCCAGGCAGTCATGCCGAGGCCGAGCCAGAGGCCGAAGGCCCGGTCGCGTGGGCTGACCGCGCCCCGAATGACGACCAGGCAGCTGACCAGCAGCTCGAAGCCGGCCACACCCCAGCCGTCCACCCCGGTCGTCGAGGCTCCGGTATCACGCACGATCAGCGAGATCGCGTAGGCGAGCAGGACGATCCCGAGGACGCCGAACGTGATCTTGGCCCCGAGGCCCGAGGTCGCCGGGCGGGGCGGAGGCGTCCGGCGGGCAGCCCGCCGCGGATGCGGCGGCAGGTACGCGGCATCGAGGAGCGGTTTGTCGACTGTGGCTGACATTCGCGGCCGGACCGGGTAATCGACCGCGGCCAGGCGATTTGTAGGCGGGGCTCTCCGGAGTGGAGCTACGCCGTGACCCGCTCACCGCGCTCGTAGCCGGCGTCGGCGGCGTGGCCGGCGTCGTCGGTGTCACCGGCCCGCCGGAGGGCCACCATCGCGGTGTCGTCGGTCCGGGCCGGCTCTTGGAACTCCTCGAGCGCGGCGTCGACGGTCTCGATCAAGGCACTCGGCGGCGCCTTGGCGTGGGAGGCGAGAAGGCGACGCAGACGCTGGATTCCGAACCGTTCGCGCGGGCCGCGCGCGTCGGTGACGCCGTCCGTGTAGAGGAGCAGCGTCTCCCGCGTGGACAGCCTGAGCGTGTACTCCTTCCAGGTGCGATCGCTCCAGGCGCCGAGGATCGGACCCGTGGCCGCAAACTCGCGTAGACGCCCGTCGCTACGAACGACGAGAGGCGACGGATGTCCGGCGGAGCTGATCGTGACCTCTTCGCCGTGCACCCGGATGCACAACGCGCTGCACAGCCACCAGTCCCGCTGTTCGATCAGCGCGGCGTTGAGCAGGGCCAGTATCGAGCTGGGGCTGTGCTCCTGCCGGGCGATGAAGCGAGCGCCATGCCGCACCAGCCCGGTCACCGCGGCGGCCTTGATCCCCTTGCCCGTGACGTCGCCCATCAACACGATCCAGCCGTCGCCCGTGTCGATGAAGTCATAGAAGTCCCCGCCGACCTCGATCTCATCGGCCGGCCCGGCGGGGCGGTAGGAGGCCGCCAGGTCCCATCCCGGGATCTTCGGCAGGACGTTGGGCAGGAGGCTGCGCTGGAGGGTGCGAGCGGTCTCCAGCCGTGCGGTGGCAAGGCGGGCGTTGTCGACGGCGGTGGCCGCGCGAGCGGCCAACTGCTCGGCGAAGTCGCGATCGCTCTCCCCCAGCCGGCGCATCGACTCGGCCGTGACCAGGGTGAGGACGCCGAATGTCCGTCCGCGCGTGCGCAGGGGGACCAGCAGCGCCGACCTGAAGCCGACCGCCCGCAAGGCCTCGAGATGTTCGGGATTACTCGCGGCCGCGGCGAGCATCTCGTCGGTGATCTCGGGAAGCAGCTCGCTGATGCCCGTGCGAACCACGCGCCCGACTCCGCGCTCCGGGTCCAGGCGCTCGGGCTCATATCGCCCCAGGCGCTCGGCGAGTTCGAGCAGTTGCTGATCGCGGTGAGCCACGACGACCCGGTCGCGGATCCCGCGCTCGTCGACCAGGTCGACCGCGCACCAGTCAGCGATCTCCGGGACCGCGAGCCACCCGACGGTGCGAAGCGTCTCCTCGTAATCAAGCGAGGACATCAACGTCTCGGTCGCTCGCGACAAGAATCGCTCGCGAAGGTCGGCCGTCTTCTCGGCCGTGATGTCCTCGATGATGGTCACCGTGGCCGCGGCCTCGCCGGCCGGGTCTCGGAGGAGCGCCGACTTCAGCCGATCCCAGCGCAGGCGCCCCGATTGGCGGTTGATCGTGCGGATGACCAGCGGTGGCGCGGATTCGCCGGACAACAGCCGCACGGACGGGATGTCGCCCATGGCGACTTCGTGGCCGTCCTCGTCATGGACGATGTAGTCGGCCAGGATGCGCTCCGGCGGCTGCGCCTGCAGCTCCTCCCGGGAGGCGAAGCCCATCCGGTCGACCGCGGCGCGATTGGCGAAGATGATCCGGTCCTGGGGATCTCGGATCGTCACCGCCTCGGCCAGCGCATCCAGAACCTGCGCGAACGCGGGACGCGCTGCCCGCAGACGCGCCATCAACTCCTCCAGGGGGTCCGTCTGCCCGGTCTCCAAACTCACCGCACGCCCGATCACACGTTTGCCGGCCCCGCGCTATCTCGACTGCGCGGCATGTACGCGCATCATGTCACCGGTGACGCAGGCGGTCATCGGCCGAACGCCCGATCCGTGCCCGGCGGCGGCGATTCCTACGCAATGCTTATTTCGGCAATGGTCCCTTGCCGCCGCTGCGGTTCAGCTCGTAGGGCATTGGCAAGCGATTTCAGGGCGGCGTGAAGGTGTCGCCACCGAGACCTACGGATTGACCTCGGCCAGCGGGCGAGGAGACACCGACAGCCACTGGCGTAGGCGGTCGTACACGACCGGATGGTTGAGCAGCGCCAGGTGATGAGCGGGGCCGAGATGCATGCCGTATTCGGCTTCGAAGGGAATCCGGCGCGTGCGGCTCCGTCCGGAGGCGCTGGGCTGCAACACGAGCGTGTCGCCGATCAGACGGCTGAGCGGGTGGTGCTCGCCCCTCATCACCGTGGCGGCGATGAAGCAGTGCGTTGCGCCTTCGAGGAGCGGTATCTCCTTGCAGGCCTTGACGCGCAGCACATCCGGATCGCAGTCGCGCCAGTCCTCGTCCACGAGCGACCCCTGGCGCAGATCCCGAATTCCACCGCTGCGTCGCCGAAGCAAGCCCGCGAGCGGGCGCATTTCCGGCACCCGGTACAGGCCGGCGGCGGCGTAGTGCACGGCCTGCGCAAGCGGCGCGCCCATGTGAGGGCTTCCGAGCGAGATGGAATGCCTGACGCGCCGAACCCAGGCGTGTTCGAGCTCCGCCGCCTGGTAGCAGGCGCTACGGGAGACCAGCCCGCCCATCGAGTGGCCGATCACCGCCACCTCGTCGACCTCGGTCGGCCATTCCGCCACCAGCTCCTCCAGCATTTCGGCCAGCGAGCGGCCGTTCTCGGAGATGTGGCGGCCGGTGTTGTACCGGACGTAAACCGGGGTCATGTTGAGGTCCCGCGCCAGCCGGGTGCCATAGGTTCCGCCGTTCTCGGCCGCCCACCAGCTCCATGGGAACTCGGTGCCCATCAGACCGTGGACGAAGACGACGAGCCGACGGGTCGCTCGGGGGAACGCCTCGGCCAGCGCCGAGCGCCGGCACCGGACGACCCGTCCGTCGACTCGGACCGACATGGGTTCCTGGAGGACGCTCCGCTTGCGCTCGAGCTCGTCCCCGATCAAGCCGTCGATCACGGCGATCATCCCGCCGCCGACCGGGGTCGGAGACAGCGACCGCAGCGGCCTGGAGCCGGAGTCCGCCAGCGCCTGGGCGGCCATCCGTCCGAGAGACACCGTGCAGGATCCGATCCCGGTGTAGACGGCGCCCGATATGGCGTCGTGCATGAGCCGGGCCATTCCGCGTCGTCCTACGTGACTGAACACCCGGGTGGCGATCGCGCCGTGGAAATCGCCGATCCCGGATACGCCCCGGGCGAGCTCCTCAAAGGTCAGCCGGGCGAGCGCCCTGACCTCGTCACCGTCGCTGAACTGCTCTTCCGCCGGATTGTCAGGTGCCTCGATCGCTGCTCCGGGGTTCATCCGCCGCCTCCGTGTCCGCTCGTCCGCCGCTTACTCACTGATGCAACATTCTGACGTCAGTGTTGCATCCCTGGCGGCGGAACGCGCCGGTCGGGGGAGACTACCGCCGGGCTCGCCGGCCGGCTACCGGAAGCAGCGACTCGCGGGGTCAGCCGGCCCCTTGCAGGGTCAGCCGGCGAGCGCGTGAGGCCGTTCGGCGGCGTCCAGCCAGCCCCTGAGAGCCGACGAGGGCATCGGGCGGGCGAGGAGGAATCCCTGGGCGATATCGCACCGGCACTGGCGCAGTGACGCCAGCGTCTCCTCGTCCTCGATGCCTTCTCCCACCACCCTGAGCCCCAGGTTGTGACCGAGGTCGACGATCGATCGCACGACCGCCGCGTGAGCATGGTTCGAAGGCATGTCGCTGACGAAGCTGCGATCGATCTTGAGCTCGTGGATGGGGAGGTCGGACAGGTAGCCGAGCGAGGTCTGTCCGCGGCCGAAGTCATCGATACTGATCTTCACCCCGGCGTGAGCGAGCGTGGCCAGCGACTGCGCCGCCCGCTCGGGGTTGGTCAGCAGGGCCGTCTCGGTGACCTCGATGATCAAACGGTGCGCGGGCGCACCGACCTGGTCGAGAATCGAGATCACCTCATCGGCGAACCCGGGGCGACCGATGTTCCGGGCCGAGACGTTCACGGCCACACTCATCTCCGCGGCCGGCGGACCGAGCCGCTCGGTTTCGGTGAGGGCGGTGCGCAGGACCCAAGTCGTGAGCCTGTCGATCACGTCGGTCTTCTCGGCCAGAGGCATGAAGGTTCCCGGATAGAGCAGCCCCTGGGAGGGGTGGTTCCAGCGCACGAGTGCCTCGACCGAATCGACGCGGTCCTGGTCGAGCGTGGTCTGAGGCTGGTAGTGCAGCACCAGCTCGCCGGCGTCGATGGCGTGGCGCAGCTGGCTCACCAGGCTCAGCTTGGCCGCGTCGTAGTGGTCGAGCGACGGCTCGTAGCGGAGGACGCCCGCGTGCTGGGCCTTGGCCACGTACATCGCGACATCGGCGCGCTGCAGGAGCGTGTCCACGTCCTCCGCGTCGTCGGGCGCGATGACGAAGCCGATGCTGGCCTGGACCGAGACGGGCAGGCCGTTGACCTCGACCTCGCGATCAATCACGTCGCGCAACCGCCAGAGGATGTGCTCGGCCTCGCCCGCGTCGCGGAGGATGATGCCGAACTCGTCGCCCCCGAGTCTGGCGATCAGGTCGTACGGCCGCATGCGCGCCGCCAATCGCTCGGCCAGGGTCGAGAGGAGGCGGTCGCCGCTCTGGTGCCCGAGGGTGTCGTTGACGTCCTTGAAGTGGTCGAGGTCGACAATCGCGATCGCGATGCGGCGGTCGAGGTGCTGGGCATCGCCAATTGCCTCGCCAACGCACCGGTGGAACATCGTGCGGTTGGGAAGCTCGGTCAGCGCGTCGTGATGGGCGAGAAAGGCATTCAGGGCGGCCTCGCGCCGTAGGCCGCGGCTAACCGACGCCGTGATCGTGAACAGGACCAGATAGAGAACGGCCAGACCGACGGCGAGGTCCGTGTACATCCGGTGCAGGCCGCCGGTCACGTCATGCGCGATCGGCGCGTACGGCAGGTAGATCTCGAGCACGCCCAGCCGTCCGCGCGAGCGAACCGCGGTCAGCGGCAGGTAGACCTCGACCGCCGACACGCCGCGGTGTCCGGCGCCCGCGTCATCGGCATTCAGATGCGTCAGCCGCGCCACCACCTTTCCCCCCGCGGCATCGATCGCCTCATCATCGGCCTGGCCGCTGAAGCCCGACCCGTCGGTCGAGTAGACGACGTGCGCGGAGAGGTCGCGGAGGCTCAGCCGGAGGACCTCTCCCCGGGCAATGGCAAGCCATCCGAGCCGGGTCAGCTGCGCGCGCTGCGAACGGGTCAGGTCGCGGCTCACCGGACGCTCGCCAAGGAGCGGCTGTACACCGGTGTGGGCGATCAAGATGGCCTCGGAGCGGCCTTCAGCCAGGCCTCGCGTGGCGGCCTCGGATCGTAGGCTCGCGGCCAGGATCACCCCGAGCACGATCACGGGAATGAGACTGACGCCGGCGTACAGGGCGAACATGCGCGCGGTCGATCGCGGCGTCCGAGAGGCGGCCCTCATGGTGGCGCCAATCGGCACCCCGGCCGCCGGCCGCGAGCTTCGGCCTCACCTGATGGACGAAGACCTCAGTCGCGGTCAGGTCATTTGACGATCCGGCCCGCGGAGCCGATCGCGTACCAGCGGCCGCCGAACTCCGGCGCGCCGACGTAGAAAGTCTGGCCGGGACCGGTGTCAGCGAAGTAGGTGTAGAGCGGATGCCCGGCATATGTCACCTGGCGGGCGCCGCTCGGAAGCTTGATCGTTCCCAGGAGCGCGCGCCTCACCCCGGGTCCACGCTCCGGCGACCCTCCGGTGGTCAGGAGGGGCCAGATCCCGGTGCACCCGCTGATCGAGATGCAGCGGTCGCGCTTGCGGGCGTCCCGGGTGAAGACGTAGAGCGTGAAGCCCCGCCGGTTGGCGAGGATCGAGCCGAGAGCGGTGTGGCGGACAGTCACCTCGGCCGGCCGCGTCGCGGCGCCGGCCGCGCTCGTGGCAGGGATCCCGAGGGCGAGCGCCGCGGCTGCGGGGAGCGCGGCGGCGAGGATCAGCCGAGGCATCTTCATGCGATCGCCGGCTAGGAGTTGTCGATCTTGCTTCCCGAAGGGGCGAGGGCATACCAGGACGCACCGAACCCAGTCACACCCTGGCCGTAGGCGTCGCCGTCGTCTCTGTCCTTCACGAAGAGGTAGAGCGGATGTCCCTTGTAGGTGACCTGCGTCGTTCCGTCGGAGCGCTTGATCGTCCCCAGGTCGGACGCGTGCGCCTGACCGGTTGCCTTGGGTGTCCCGACCACGGGCGGCCATATCTTCACGCAGGCGCCGCTGCAGTTCGAGGCGCCACTCTTGTCGGCCTCGAACAAGTACACGGTCAGCCGCTTGGGACCGTAGGCGAGGATCGTGCCGAGCTTGTCGTGCTTGGTGGTGATCAGCGCCGCGGTCGCCGGGGGGGTGGACGTCGACCCGGCGGAGGCCGACCCGGCGGACGTTGACGCGGACGGGGCGGGCGCCGATGAGGTCGCCGGCGCGGATGAACTTGTGTGGCTGCTGCTTCCGCAGCCGGCCGCGACCGCCGCAGCGGCAATCGATACGGCGGACATGAGTCGGGCGTTTTTCACGTGGGCTCCCCAGCAGGCTTCGAGTCGGACACCGACAAGGACTCCGAGCGCGCGCGTTTCTTCCCGGACGGTTCACGGGCCGCGCCCGCGGTCGCGAGCAGTCGGTCGCCAGCGGTCGCTCGCCAGCGGTCGCGCGGGAAAGACCCCGGGAAGGCTACGCGACCCATTGACGTCTGCTAGAGCATGAACACGATGAATCACACGCACATCAACATCTCCAGCCGCAGTCGACGGCTGCTCGCAGCCGTCCTCGTGGTGGGTGCGCTGGTCGTGGCCGGTTGTGGCGGCACCGCCTCCAGCTCGTCGTCGACGCCGTCGAGCGCGCCCAGCTCGACCACGTCGTCGCAGGCCGCCCCCGCGTCGGCCACGTCAAGCTCGTCCACTACCTCCAGCGCGAGTTCCTCCGGCATCCCGCAAGGGCCGAACGCCGGCGATCGGGACGCCGACAACAACGGCGGACCGAGCGACGGCGATGGAAACATCTAGGACGCTCGCACCGGCCTTCGTCGCCACGTTGATGGTCGCGGCGGCGCTGGCCGGATGCGGGACCAGCACCCGGAGCACGAGCCGGTCCGCGTCCCCGTCGCCGCCGGTGTCCGAGACGGCACCGTCGACCCCGGTCGCGAAGTCCTTTGCCTGGGTGCGCCCCGGCCCGGCGCCCGCGGGCTGGCCTGTGGCCACGATTCCGACGGGCGCGGCCATGCCGTACCCGCCGGGGTGGCGGCGGATCAAAAGCGACCCCGGGACAGCGAGCGCGGCCGCCTTGGGTGACAACGATCGCTTCGTCGGCTATCTCAACCTCACGCCCCGGCAGGGAGCGGAGACACTCGAGGACTGGGCCCGATTCCGAGTCGAGCACAACGCCGACGAACGCGAGCACAACGTGACCATGCTGGCCTCGGCCACCGGCCTTCACTTTTCCGGTGCCCGCGGCTCGTGCGTGCGCGACGCCTACACCACGTCGACGGGCTCCCGTTACATCGAACTCGCGTGTCTGGTCGCGGGGCGCCACTCCAGCGCCGTGATCGTCGGCGCCAGTGCGCCGAGCGCTTGGAGCCGCGTCGCTCCGCTGCTCGAACGCTCGATCTCTTCCGTGACCAGCTAAACGCCGGCGCGGCTACTGGAGCCTTCCCGAGCCGGTTCCCGGCGCTTGACGGTTCCCGGCGGACGCAACGCCCGGGCGACGACGAAAGTCCACGCTCCCGCGAGGACAAGGCCGGCTGCAACGTCGGTCGGATAATGCACGCCGAGGTAGACGCGTGAGAAACACACGCCGAGCACGATCACGGCCGTCCCGATCAACGCCACCGGCCGTACCCACGAAGCCTGTGCCCACTTCTTGCGGGTGCCCGCGACGGTAAGTAACACGAGCAGAGCCCCGAGATAGAACCCCGTGGCCTGGCTGGCGTGTCCGGATGGAAAGCTTGGGCTGCTCACGAACTGGAGATGCCGGACGGGCGGGCGCGGGCGATCGACAAGGACCTTGTCGAGATCGGCGATGGCGATCGCGCCGAGCGTGCTGAGGAGAATCACGGCGGCGGCCGGACGACGTCCAAGGCCGTAGAGAACAGCCGTGGTTGCAAGCGCGGCCGGCAACACAACATACGCGCTTCCGATCGTCGAAAGCACACGCGAGGCCGTGGTGAGCGCCGGACTGCGTAGCTGGGCCAGGTCTCGCACCGCGCTCAGGTCCGCGCCGCTGGTATAGGCGCGGACGAACTCACCCGCGCCCCAGCCGACCAGTATCAACCCGATCGCGGCCACGATCAGGGCCATCGCCGCTCGAGTCGGCCGTTTGTGCGTCAACGTCCCGTCACGCGTTCCCGGTTACTTCACCGCTGCCGAGCACCAAGGTTCCACCGAGGCTCTGGCACATGTCACTCAGGACGGTCGAGGCAGCGCCGACGAAGCGGGCAAGGATGACCGCATCATCTCCCAGGCGGCAGTAGCCGCCAGAAGCGAGACTCGCGGCGACGGCGCTGTCGCGCCTGGCCGAGTCGATGAACCTCGTGTATGTGACCAGCGGGCCCCGGGGCACGCAATCAACGTCGGCCGACTGAACGGCCAAGCTTGCCCACCGTCTCTCTATGACGGCCCGTGACGGACGCCGGATCGTGATCGTCTGGCAGTTGGTCTGGAGCCGCAGCGCGGACCGGACGCGCTGCACGTCGTCGGCGCCGGTGACACTGCCGATCGCGATGATCACGGCGGCGATCGACCCCCCCGCCACAATCGCAACGCCGATGTACAGCCGCCAGCGCATTCGGATTCAGCCTAGCCCGGCCGGGTCCGGGTGAGAAGCCCCCCGGGCGAGAGCCGTCCCGGGCGAGGCGCGGTGAACCTCGCGGGAGGGGGTACACCTCCTGTAATGGAGGCATCAACGCGTTCCGGCCAGGCGCACGCGAGTGACGCGCAGCGACCCAGGGGTCCGCGTGTGATGGCAACTCGCATCGTGCTCGCGGCGCTGACGACGCTCGTCAGCGTCAACCTGTGGACCGGCGGACCTCTTCTGGCGCTATGGATCGGCTCGCGCATCCAGGCATCGCTCGGCCATCCGAGCATGGGAGCGATCGGCGCGACGCTGGGCGTCCTTCTCGTCGAGTCGTTCGTCCTCTACAAGATCCTCGTCTACCTGAATACCGCTTACTACAACGCGATCGGGCGCACGATACGGCGCCGACAGACCCCGTGGCTCAAAGCGATGACCGGTGAGCGTGGCTCTCTGAGCGCCCGCGAGCCGCTCACCGCGACGGAGCGAATCGTGGTCACCTCGGTCGTCGTGGCCGTGCTTGCGTCCGAGGTGTGGTTCTTCGTCTTTGCGCACTACACCCTCCCCGGGTAGTCACGCAAGCTCGACGGCGCTCGGGTGACGTGAATCGCCGCCGGGACGGATTCTTGCCGTTGACGTCGATCATTGATCAAATCTGTAAGCTATCGCCGGTGTTGACGCGCGCTCGCGCGGTGCAGCCCAAGTAACCAGCGCGATGACGTCCGGGGCGTTCGTCGCGCTTGACCCGAGTGCCGGTGCAACCTGCGACGGCAAGGCAGGCCTCGGGCGCAACTGAACATCGGCCCTACCGGCCCGACCGAAGATGAGGTGACGCACAAATGCCCGAGTTCGTTGACGCCACGGTCACACAGATCGACGAACGACTCCGAGAGCTCGAAGGTGAGATCAATCGGCTCGAAGCAGTCCGCGCGATTTTGACCAATGGCTCGCAGCCCCGCCAGGAGAGGGCGCGTACGCGTGCGGGAGGCTCTGAGCGGAGCGCTTCGCGCGGACGCCGCGGCGGGCGCGGCCGCGCATCTACCAGAGCGGCGCGCGGCGGGACGACCGCGTCGGTGCTGAGCGTGCTGGCCGCCGGTGACGCGCTGACCGCGACGGAGGTCGCGGCCAAGGCCGGGCTGGCCCGGCCGACCGTGTCGACCACCCTGTCGAAGCTGGCCCGAGCCGGTCGCGTCGAGAAGGCCGAGCGCGGCTACCGGCTGGCCTCCGCCACGGCCTCTTAGGTCGTCGCGGTGGCGCCGGCATCCGTGCCTGGCGCCACCGTGACGGGCAAGCCCCCATGTGACCTTCCGTGGTATCGCGTCTCCGTATCGACATCGGGCGCGCGGTCCAGAAGCGATTCGGCGAGGGTTGTAGGTGTCCACGGTTCCTGGACGCTCCGCCACGCCACGGGCCGAGGGCGAGCGCCGACAACGACGCGGCGAAGGAATCGAACCTTCCAAGCCGGGGGCTGCCCGGCCCTGCCAGTTTTGAAGACTGGATGGGCCACCAGGCCCGTGCCGCGCCGCGTGGGATCGTAGGCGCCTGCAGCGGGACGCGACGCCGCTGCCACCCGGCCGCCGGGTACGGCCGGGGCTCAGGGCTCGGCGCGCACCCGCACTTCGCCCGTGACCACGTCGGGCGGGCCCTCGACGAGATCGCCGAGGCTCTCGCGCACCCAGTCGCCGGCGAGCTTGGTGATCTCCTGCAGCGCGTCGGCGTCCTCGCACACGGTTACCGAGGCGACGTCTCCGTCTCCGCCGTCGATCACGTAGTACCCGACGAATCCCTCGATCTCCTTGATCTGGTCGATGAACTCGTCCTCCACCTTCTTCTCGAGCTCGGTGACGTCGCGGGTTCGGTATCTGCGTACGCTGGCTTGCATCGGCTCCTCCTGGATCGAGTGACGCCTGACCCTAGACGACGACGCGCCGGACCGACAACGGGTTACCGGCCGGCCAGCCCGTGCTCGAGTGCGTCCTTGACCGAGGCGTCAAGCGCGTTGAGGCGGTACAGGGCCAGGGCCTCGGGGAGCGCGAACCGCCCCCCGGCGGCGCCGTGATGCGAGAGCACGCAGTGGAGTAAGGCGAGCCGCCGCCCTTCCTCGAGACCGCGCCCGCGCTCTGACAGGAGCCGTTCGCCGATCACCAGATGCCCGAGCAGTCGACCCTCCTCGGTGATCCCGATCTCCGCCCCGTAGCTGAACTCACGCGTGCGACCGAGGTCGTGCGTGATCGCCGCGGTGAGTAGCAGGTCGCTGTTCAGACGGGGGTGCAGTTGGCAGCATTCGTGAGCCAGGGTGGCCACGGCGACCGTGTGCTCGAGCAGCCCGCCCAGATAGGCATGGTGCCCGCCGCGGGAGCACGGCGCTCGGCGCCACTGGGCCCGCAGCGCCGCGTCATCGAGCAGCGAGGCCAGCAGCGCGGCATAACCCGGGTCGTGCACCTCTCCCGCGAGGTGCTCGAGAAAGCCGTCGAGCTCGTCCAGGTCACGGTAGGCAACGGGCAGGAACCCGCCCGGATCGACCTCGTCCGCGTTCACCCGCGTGATGTCGGCCACCTCCACCGTCAACGCGTCCCGGAACCGCTCGACCGTGCCCGCCACGCGGACCAGATCGCCGCGCTCGAACCGGCCCGCCAGCACGTCGGCCTCACGGAACGCGCGGGCGGCCACGGTACCGCTCCGATCCCTCAGCTCCAGCGCGAGATACGGCGAGCCGTTACGGGTGCTGAGCCGATCCTTGCGCGTGCACGCGAACACTCCGCGCACCGCCTGACCGGGCCGCAATGCGCTCACCTGCACCGTGGTCGGATCCTCAGAGGCCATGGCGCCCATGATGTACGGTGGACCGGATGCAGCCGCTCCAGTGGGAGTACCGGCCCGATGGCCTCAGAGCCCCGGCATTGATCTGCGCCTTCAAGGGCTGGAACGACGCCGCAGACTCCGCCTCGAGCGCGCTCACGTTTGTCGGCAGTGCCCTGAACGCACAGCGGTTCGCCACCATCGACCCCGAGGACTTCTACGACTTCCAGAGCACGCGTCCGCGGGTGAAACTGGTCGAGAATCACGCGCGCGAGATCGAGTGGCCGGTGGTCGAGCTCTACGAGGCCAGGGTGCCGCGCGCGCCCCGCGACCTGATCCTGATGACCGGCAGTGAGCCGTCGTACCGGTGGCGCACGTTCACCAAGGTGGTCGTCGACCTGGCCGAGGCGCTGGGCACCCAGATGGTGGTGACGCTCGGCGCCCTGCTGGCCGACGTGCCGCACACACGCGCCATCAGCGTGACCGGCCTGACCTCGGACACCGCATTGACCTCGCGGCTCGGTCTGAGCCGGTCCTCGTACGAGGGCCCGACGGGGATCGTGGGCGTGCTCCACGCCGCCTGCCAGGACGAAGGCCTCCCGAGCGCCAGCCTGTGGGCCGCGGTGCCCCATTACATCGCGGCGGCGCCCAACCCCAAGGCGGCACTGGCCCTGGTGCGCAAGCTCGAGGGTCTGGTCGGGGTGGCAGTTGACGCCTCCGAGCTCGAGGACGCGGCGGCCGACTATGAGCGGCAGGTCAACGCGGCCGTCCAGAGCGACCCGGACGTGCAGGCCTTCGTCGAGCGGCTCGAGCAGGCCGCCGACCCCGAGGACGACGAAGCTCCGGGTCCACTCCCGAGTGGCGAGACGATCGCCCGGGAGCTGCAGCGTTTCCTGCGCCAGCGCGGCGGCGACGAGCCACCGAGCGGCCCAAGCGTCTAGCCCGCGACGATCACTACCGCTCCGCCGCCGGACAGACCAGCCGGTAGTCGCAGAGCGAGCATGCCGCGAACGACGGAGTCGGCTCGAACCCCTGCGACATGATCCCCTCGCCCACCTCCATCGTCACCTCGCGCACCCACTCGTCGTTGTCCACCGGCACGCTGACCTTCTGGTCGTCGAGGAGGTAGTAATAGGCCTGGGTCGAGGACTCGAGCTGCCATGCCTCGCGCGCGCCCACCGCGTACAGGGACAGCTGCACGTCGTCGGCCAGCTGCGCGGCGCTCTTCGGCCGCCCCGTCTTGTAGTCGATCAGCTCGTACTCGCCGTCGGACAGGCGATCGACCCGGTCCACGCGACCGCGGACCAGGTGCGGGCCCATGCGGAAGGTGAACGCGCGCTCGAACCACATCGGCTCTGACCCGTCGGACTGGAAGCGCTCGTAGTACCGGGTCAGTGCCGCGGCGGCCTTGCCCCGCAGCTGGCGCTCCTCCTCGGAGTCGCCGAACCCGCCCCGCCGCCACGCCACCTCGAGCAACCCGAGCAGGTCGGGCAACCCGGCCGCCGAGCCCTCGCGCGCGTGGAAACGCTCCAGCACTTGATGAACCGCGATCCCGAACCGCTGGTGAATGGTCGGCTCGGACGGGATGCGAAACACCCGGGCGAACTTGTACTTCAACGGGCAGGTCCGGTAGGTGTCGATGTCCGAGGCCGACAGGACGACGCCCTCGCCCCGCCGGGGCAGGAACGGCTCCAGCGAGGGCTCGTCCCGCGCGGCGATCACCTGCGCGCGGCGGCGCGCGTCGCGCTCGGCGTCGAGCAGGTAGTCGTCCAGGGTCGAGGAGGAGAAGATCTCCCGTTGCTCGGCCGTGACCGCCTGCCCGATCCGCGAGTTGACGTCCCGCAACGCCTCGGCCACGCTCTGCCCCTCGGGGCGCGCGATCAGCGCCGCCACCTTCAACAGCTCCAGGTAGCGCACCACCGCATGCGAGACGTCCAAGTCCGTGTCGAACCGCAACTCCCCGAGTCGCCCGCCCGCGCGCATGGTGCCCTCAAGCAGCTCGTCCCGCAGGAGCCGGTAGGTCGAGTGCAACGTCTCGGCGGGCCCGAACAGCTCCTCCTCGCGGTCCTCCCAGGTGCCGCCGACGGCGGCCCGGCAGGCCTCGACGGCGGCGCACGGCGCCAGGCCGGAGCCGCGGTCGGTGGCCCGTGGGTAGGCCAGCACCACGCGCGCTCGCGCCCGCGTGACCGCCACGTAGAGGGCCTGGCGGAGCATTCGCTCGCGGCACTCGTCCCCGTCCAGCGGCAGCTCCTCGCGCAGCAGCGCGTCGGGTACCCGCTCGGGCGGTGGGACCGAGACCGCGCCGTGCAGCCCGACCACGTAGACGTGCTCGGCCTCGAGCGCGCCGCACGAGGCCAGGGTGACCACCTGCACCGCCCCCGACCCGCTCAGCGAGGGCTCCTCGGGCTCGCGGAGCCCGAAGTCGGCCACGGCCGCGATCGAACGGGCGAATTCCCGTGGGGTGGCCTGCGGCGAGCGCTGCGCGTACTGCCGGGCCAGCTCAGAGAGCCGGGCGAGTGCCCGGAGGCGCTCGACCACATCGGCCTGGGCGGCGAACAGCTGCTGGCGACGCAGGCCGAGCCGCTCGATCAGGCGATGGACGTACAGGTCGGGGCGCATGGTGTCGATCGCGGTCACGCCCGCGCCGTACATCTTGAGGAACACCCGGACGCGCTCGCGGGCCTCCGGCGGCACCTGCGGCGACTCGAGTGCCGCGGCCAGTGCGGCCACCATGTCGAGCTTCCGCCGCCGCGCGATCTGGGTGCACCGCGCGATGTCGACCGAGCGAAGCTCGACGGGCGGCCGGGCCAGGGCCCGCACCACCGCGGGCGCGTCGGAGGCGTCGGCCAGCAGCCGCAACCAGGCGAGAACGTCCCGGATCTCGGCCCGCTGGAAGAACGCCGCCTCGCCGACGACCCGGTGCGGGACGGCCCGCTCCTCCAGCGCCACCGCCGTCGCCCTGGCCTCGCGAGAGACCTCGGGGGCCACGATCACAATCCGCTCGGGCGCCACCCCCTCGCGCGCGATCAGCCGCTCGACGTCGGCCGCCACCGACTGGGCCTGGGCGCGGTCGCTCCCGCAGCGCCAGAATTCGACCTCTCCATCCTGGGAGACCGCAGCGGGTGAGTCGACCGACACGAGCGCTCCGGCCGCTCCGAGCACGGGAGCGGGGCACCGCAGGCTGCGGGGCAACGAGACCACCGTGGTTCCCGGAGTGGCCAGACTGCGCATCCGTTCCGCGCCCGCCCCCCGGAAGCGCCGCAGCGCCTGGTCCGGGTCCCCAGCCGCGGTGAACTGCTCTCCCGCCACCGAGCGAACGAGCGTGATCGGCGCGAGGTCGAGCTCCTGGGCGTCGTCGAGCAACACGTACTCGTACCGCCCGCGGAGCCTCGGATCGGCCCGTACGGTCCGGATCGCGTCGAGCACCAGGTCGCCGGCATCCGGGCCGCCGGCCTGGACGAGCATCCGCTCGTGGGCGCGGTAGACCTCGGCGAACTCGCGCTCGAGGGCCGTTTCCGGGGTATCAGGGTCAAGTTGAGCCGCCCACCGCGCATAATCCTCGGCCCCGATCGCCTCCGCCTTCAGCCGGTCGATCCGGCGGATGAACCCGCCCAACAGCGCGTTCGCGCTCCCCGCGAAGTCGTGCCGCTCGAGGATCAGCTCGTCGATCCGGTCGAGCAGGAGGGCCAGCCGGTCGCCTGGCTCGAGCAGCGCCTCGCCGGCCTCGAACCCGGCGCCTCCGAGCAGCAGACCGGCCAGATCGACCGGCGTGAGCACGAACAGCTCGTCGTACCCGCCCGAGAGCGCCAGCTCGAGTCGCGCCTGCAGCTCGTCCGCCCGGGCGCGGGACGGCGTGACGAGCGCGATCCGCTCAGGGGCGACGCCGGCCGAGCCGACCAGCCACCGGTAGCGGGCCTCGATCACGGCCGTCTTGCCGGTCCCGGCCGCGCCCATGACGACGAGTGGGCCACCACGGTGAGTGACGGCTTCACGCTGAGCGGGAACAAGGTCATCAAGCGTGAGTGCCACGTCTGACAGCATAGGTTCGAGATGACCTCCGTTCGCCAAGCCCTCGACGCCGACTGGCTCGGTGCCTGCCGGCACGTGGTCGGCGAGCTCGAGCAGATGCTCCGCGAGGCCCCGAGCACCGAGGAGCGCGCCGTCGAGACGGGCACGCGAGGCAGCGGCGGGGACCAGACGCTGGTCATCGATCGCACGGCCGAGGACTTCGTGTTCGCCCAGCTCGACGCCCTGCGGGATGACGGTTACCGGTTCACCGCCCTGTCCGAGGAACGCGGCGAGATCGACTACGGCGACCCCGGCGTCCGGGTGATCATCGACCCGATCGACGGCTCGCTCAACGCCAAGCGAGGGATCTCCCATTACGCCTTGTCGGTCGCCGTGGCCGACGGCGAGACGATGGCCGACGTGGCCTTCGCGTACGTGTACGACTTCGGCCCGTGCGAGGAATGGTGGGCCCGGCGGGGAGAAGGCGCCTGGCTCGAGGGCCAGCGGCTCGACCCGAACCTGGGCGAGCGGCGCGGACGCGACGGCCGTCTCGAGGTCCTCGGGATCGAGTCAGCCGACCCCCGGTGGGTGGCGGCCTCGATTCAACCGCTGGTCTCGGCCACCTACCGCCTGCGCGCCATCGGGACGATCGCCGCCTGCCTGTGCCAGGTCGCGGCCGCGCGCTTTGACGGGATGGTCTCGCTGCGCCGGGCCCGAGGGGTCGACGCCGCGGCCGGGCAGCTGATCGTGCGTGAGGCCGGCGGTGTCGTCTCGTTCCCGTGGTGTGATGAGCCGCTGTCGGCGCCGCTGGACGCCACGCCGAGCTCGCCCGTGGTCGCGGCCCGTAATCCCGAGACGCTGGCCGAGCTGGCTGGAATCCCGGCATGATCGACTGGATCCTGGCCGAGCGGATCGCCGGCTACGTGGCCGGCACCGGCGAGGCCGAGCTGCCGACGGTCGACCTGGCGCCCCTGGCCGTCGAGTCCGAGGCCCGGGTCACCGCCTATACCGGCCTGCAGCCGGCCCGACCGCTGCCCCCGCCGGAGGGCATCGGCCGCCGGGAATGGATCACCAGCAACATCACCTCGATGCGGGCGCTGCTCGATCCGGTGCTCGAGAGCACGGGCAAGCGGCTCGGCCCGCTGCGACCGGCGATCGAGATCGGCTTTGGCCTGATCCTGTCCACCGAGGTCGGGGTGGTGCTGGGCTACCTGGCCCAGCGGGTGCTCGGCCAGTACGAGCTCGTGCTGCTCGACGAGGCAATCGAGGACCGGCCGCCGCGGCTCCTGTTCGTGCTCCCGAACCTGGGTCAGGCGGTGCAGTCGTTCGAGGCCGAGGAAAAGGAGTTCATGACCTGGGTGACCCTTCACGAGGTCACCCACGCGGTCCAGTTCGCCGGCGTGCCCTGGCTTCACCGCCACATGGCGGGTCTGATCCGGGAGCTCCTGAAGACGGCCGAGGTCCGCCTGGAGGCGCCGCGCAAGCTCCGGCTGCCCTCGGGCGATGAGATCAAAAGAGTGCTGAACGGACTGCGCGAGGGAGACCTGATCTCGATCGTCACCAGCCACGCCGAGCGGGAGACGCTCGACCGGGTCCAGGCCGTGATGGCGGTGATCGAGGGCCACGCCGAGCACGTGATGGACGCCGTGGCGCCGGATCTGCTGCCCTCGCTGCCCAAGCTCCGCGAAGCGCTCGATCGCCGGCGCAAGTCGCAGTCGGGCCTGTCACGGCTGGTCGCCCGGCTACTGGGGCTCGACCTGAAGCTCCGCCAGTACGAGCAGGGCAAGATCTTCTGCGACGCCGTCGTCCGGGAGCGTGGCGCGGCCGCCCTGCATCATGTCTTCTCGAGCCCTGAGGCGCTGCCGAGCCTGGCCGAGATCAAGGACCCGCAGGCCTGGCTGGCGCGGACGATGCCGGCCGGTCTCGAAGAGCGCTACTCCGCCTGAGTCGAACAAATGCTCGTATCGCTGTAACGCCCCGGACCGGGGGGTGTACAAACATGTGTTCGAGAAAATGAGCGATTCGGAGTATCCTCCTCCGGGGCAAAGGGAACGAGCTTTTCAAATGGCTACTACGAGCAAAACCAACACCGCGTCCAACCGCGCCGCCAGCAGCGGAAGCACCTCGACCCGCCGCACGACCTCCGCGTCGAGCCGGCGTTCGAGCACGGCCAGCCGCCGCACCACCGCTCGGCGCACCAACCGCACGACCACCAGCACGACCCCGCAGACTCGCGTCGGCCAGGCCCAGCAGATCGCTGAGCGCGCCGTCCTGGTCCCCGTGGGCGCCAGCCTGCTGGCCCAGGAGAACCTGGTTTCAACCGTGCGCGGACTGGCTACCAAGTACCGGACGCGTGCCGGGGTGCAGCGCGAGCTCAAGCGCTACGAGCGGCGCGGTGCGACCGCCCGCAACCGCTTTGAGCGTCAGGTGAGCAAGACCCGGACGCGCTTCGAGCGTGAACTGCGGCATCGTCGCACCTCGATCGAGCGCAGCGTGAAGCAGAACCGGCGCCGTCTCGAGCGCGAGGTACGCTCGGTGCGCAAGGATCCGGCTGGGACGGTCAGCGCCAGGGCTGCGCGGCTGGTCGCCAACGCCCAGGAGCTGATCGGCTCAGCTTCCTGAGCGAAGAGTTTCCCCCGCCCGGTGGCCAGGAGACCACCGCGAGCGGGACAGGTTCGCCGGCCTCATATCCTCGCCGGCGAATGCAGCACCCTCTCCTCCCTCAACCGCCGGGGCGCCACGAAAGTGGCGTCCCGGTCGGTCTTTAAGCGGTCTCTACAATCGAGTTCATGCCCACTAGAGACCAGGTAACCGACGCCCTCCGATCCGTCATCGACCCCGAGCTCCGGCGCGACATCGTCGAGCTCGAGATGGTCCGCTCGATCGAGATCCACGAAAACGGCGTCATCGACGTGATGGTCTCGCTGACCACCGCGGGCTGCCCGATCCGCAGCCACTTCCAGACCGGCGTGGCCCAGGCCGTACGCGGGCTCGAGGGCGTCACCGGGGTCAACGTGAGCTTCGACGTCCTCTCCGACCAGGAGAAGGCCAGCCTTGGGCGCAAGCTCGGGCGCGCCGGCGGCCTCCCCGACGGCGCCCTGGCCATGGTCAAGAACGTGATCTGCGTCGGCTCGGGCAAGGGCGGCGTGGGCAAGTCCTCGGTCACCGCCAACCTGGCCGCGGCGCTGTCCGCCCAGGGCAAGCAGGTCGGGATCCTCGACGCCGACGTGTGGGGCTACTCGCAGCCGCGGATGTTCGGGCTGGGCAACCAGCGCCCGCACGTCAACGCGGAGCGCAAGCTGGTCCCCCTCGAGGGTCTCGACGGGATCAAGGTCATGTCGATCGGCTTCTTCGTCGAGGAGGACGCCGCCGTGGTGTGGCGCGGGCCGATGCTCCACAAGGCGCTGCAGCAATTCCTCGAGGACGTGGACTGGGGCGAGCTCGACTATCTGCTCATCGACCTGCCCCCCGGCACGGGCGACGTCTCGATGACCCTGGCCCAGCTGCTGCCCCAGGCCAAGTTCGTCATCGTGACCACGCCGCAGCCGGTGGCCCAGAAGGTGGCCCGGCGCAGCGCCGAGATGGCGACCAAGCTGAAGCTGGAGATCGCCGGCGTGATCGAGAACATGTCGGGGTTCGTCACCCCGCAGGGTGAGCGCTACCAGCTGTTCGGCGAGGGCGGCGGCCAGCTCCTGGCCGAGGAGCTCGAGGTGCCGCTGCTGGCCAAGGTGCCGCTCACCATGGCCCTGCGTGAGCAGTCGGACGCCGGTATCCCGCTGGTCTTCTCCGACCCGGATGATTCGGCCGCCCAGGCGCTGTCGCACGGGGCGCGCGGGCTGGTCGCCCTCACCCCGATCGAGCTGCCCGTGATGCAGGAGCCGGCCCCGGCCGCCGCGCCCAGGCCGACCGGCATGTCCCTCCCGATGGCCTAAGGATTTGGGGCCGGGCCAAGCCCGCGAGTTTCGCCCCCAGGCGAAACTCGCAAGGCCGGCGTAGCCGGCCCGGCGTCCATGGGGCCGGATAGGGCCCGTCCGGACCGCTACCGGTTTTTGTAATAGTCCGCGTTCAGCTGGGCGTAGCGCTGCCACTCGTCGGGCAGCTGGTCCTCGGCAAAGCACGCGTCAACCGGGCAGGCCTCGACGCAGGCATCGCAGTCGATGCACTCCTCGGGATCGATGTAGAGCATCTCGACCTGCTCGTAATCCGGCTCATCGGGGGTCGGATGGATGCAGTCGACCGGGCACACCTCGACGCACGAGTTGTCCTTCGTGCCGATGCATGGCTCGGCGATCACATAGGCCATAGCGGTCCATTACCTCTTTGAGTCGTTGCCAGGGAGGGCGCATTCTACGGCTCTGCCTCCCACGGTAGCCTCCGGCCCGTGCTGCTGCTGACCGGGGCGACCGGGACGATCGGACGGCCGCTCCTGAGCCGCCTCACGGCGGCCGGGACGCCGGTGCGCTGTCTGGTCAGGGATCCGCGCCGGCTCGGTGCCGAGCGGGTCCGGGTCCAGATCGCCCTGGGTGACCTGGCCGATCACCTGTCCTTCCGGCACGCGCTGCGCGGCGTGGACACGGTCGTCCACCTGGCCTCGGTCATCCGCGACCAGCCGAACGGCTCGATCGAGGAGCTGGCCGGCGTGGCCACCTGGCGGCTCGTCCAGGCGGCCGAGCGGGCCGGGGTGCGGCGCTTCGTGTTCTTCTCCGCGTTGGGCGCCACACCGCGCTCGCGGCCCCGGATGCTCCGGGCCAAGGCGGTGGCCGAGCGTGCGGTGATCGAGTCCTCACTGGCCCACACGATCTTCGCCCCGTCGCTCGCCTACTCGCCGGGCGACCCGTTCCTGCGCCTGCTCGAGCGGATGTCGTGGCTGCCCGTGATGCCGATCTCCGGCTCCGGCGACGCGGCGTTTCAGCCCATCTGGGCCGAGGACGTGGCCGACTGCGTGCTCGCGGCCCTTCAGCGCCCCGAGGCCGAAGGGAGCCGGTACGAGCTGGCCGGCCCCCAGACCCTCACCTACCGGGACATCGTGCGCTGCGTGCTCGAGTCGGTCAACCGCCGCCGGCCGATCGTCGGCATTCCGGTGCCGGTGATGCGCCGGTTCCTGAACCTGACCGAGCTGTTGATGGGACCGACTGCGTTTGCCACCTGGGATGAGGCCGAGCTGGTCGAGATTCCGGCCGTGACCCCACGCGGCACCGCCGACGCCGAGCGCCTCGGGGTGAGGCCCAAGCCGATCGGGGCCGTTCTCGGCGGTTAGACCGAGATCTTGTCCGCTATGCGGAGAAGATCTCGGGTCACGTGAGCTCGGGCACGCGATCCGCCCAGGGGAGGATCGCTTCCAACTGGGTCGCCACCTGAAGCAGCGTTTCCTCACGCGCCGGCCGTCCGATCAGGTGCACCCCGACCGGGAGCCCGTCGCGCTCGTACAGCGGCAGCGAGATGGCCGGCTGGCCCGTGACGTTGGCGATCGCGGTGTACGGGGTGAACCGGGCCGAGCGCTCGTAGGCCGCCCACGGGTCGGGGCCGAGGCCGTTGATCTCCCCGATCCGCACCGGTGGCGAGGCCAGCGTCGGCGTGAGCACGAGGTCGTAGGGGTGAAGGAAGCTGACCACCGCCCGGGCGAACCCCTCCAGCTTGGCCTGCGCGGTGAGTACCGACAGCGTGTTGTCGCTCGTCGACCGCTTCCACATCTCCCAGGTCAGCGGCTCGACGGCCGCCTCGGTCGGCTCCCGGCCGGTGAGCTGGCCGCCGAACCAGGTGGTCAGGGAGATCAGCGGGCCGAAGGCGTTGGTGAAGTCGTCGAGCAGGTCGGGCTGGCTCCACGGAGGCGAGATCTCCTGCACCTCGTGGCCGAGGGACTCGAGCGCCACCGCGGCATCGCGCGCCGCCTCCTCGCACGCCGGGTCGAGCTCGACCTCAGCCAGCGGCGGCTCGAGGGCCAGGGCGATCAGCAGGCGCCCCGGATCGCGGCCCGCGAGCTCCGAATACGGGGCCGCGGGGGCCGGAGCCCAGGTGGCGTCGCCCACCTCGTAGCCGGCCAGGACGTCGAGGAGCTCAGCCGTCTCGGCCACCGTGCGGGTCAGAACGCCGTCGCTGACCAGGAACGACTGACCGAGATCCGGCCCCAGCGACACCCGGCCGCGGGACGGCTTCAGACCAACCAGTCCACAGCACGCAGCCGGGATCCGGATCGAGCCGCCGCCGTCGTTGCCGTGGGCGACCGGGACCAGGCCCGCGGCCACCGCGGCGGCGGAGCCGCCGCTCGACCCGCCGGGCGTCCGGTCGAGGTCCCACGGGTTCCGCGCCGGCCCGAACCGCCGTGGCTCGGTCGTGGGCAAGATGCCCATCTCGGGCATCGAGGTCTTGCCCACGACGACGAAGCCGGCCTCCCGCAGCCGGCGCACGACCGAGGCATCGTGCTGGGGCACGACGTCCGCCCACAGGTCCGACCCCATGGTCAGGGGCAGGCCGGCCACCGGGCGGTTGTCCTTGATCGCGATCGGTACCCCGGCGAACGGCCGCTCGTCGTCGGGCCCGATCTGGTCCGCCTCGGCCAGCGCCCGCTCGTGGGCCACGCAGGTGAACGCGTTCACCCGCGGCTCGAGCTCGTCGATCCGCCGCAGCGCCGCCTCGACCACCTCGCGGGCGCTGGCCTGACCGGATCGCACCCGCCGGGCCAGCTGGATAGCGGTGGAGAACATGTGCGCGAAAGCTATCCAGCTAGCCTGTCGAGCATGACCGCCACCGCCGAAGTTCAGTCAGGCCTCGAAGGCGTAGTCGCCTTCGCCACTCAGATTGCCGAGCCCGACCGTGCCGGCGGAGCCCTGCGCTACCGCGGCGTCGACATCGAGGAGCTGGTCGGCCGGGTGCCGTTCGAACAGGTGTGGGGCCTGCTCGTCGACGGCAATCTCCTCCCCGGGCTCCCGCCGGCCGAGCCGCACCCGCTCTATATCCATTCGGGCGATCCACGGGTCGACGTCCAATCGGCCCTGGCCATGCTGGCCCCGCAGTGGGGTTTCGGCCAGCTGATCGACATCTCCGACGAGCAGGCCCGCGACAACCTGGCCCGGGCCTCGGTGATGGCGCTGTCGTTCGTCGCCCAGTCGGCGCGCGGGATCGGCAAGCCGCCCGTACCCCAGCGGGAGATCGACACGGCGACCTCGATTCCCGAACGGTTCCTGATCCGGTGGCGGGGGGAGGCCGATCCCCGGCACGTCAAGGCGATCGACGCCTACTGGATCAGCGCCGCCGAGCACGGCATGAACGCGTCCACGTTCACCGCCCGGGTGGTCGCCTCGACCGGCGCCGACGTGGCCGCCGCCCTGAGCGCCGCCGTCGGCGCGCTGTCCGGACCTCTGCACGGCGGCGCGCCCAGCCGCGTGCTGAAGATGCTCGACGACGTGGCCGCCAGCGGCGACGCCGAGCGCTACGTGAAGGACCTGCTCGACCGCGGCGAGCGCCTGATGGGCTTCGGTCACCGGGTCTACCGGGCCGAGGATCCCCGCGCTCGGGTCCTGCGCCGCACGGCGCGGGAGATCGGCGCTCCCCGGCTCGAGGTGGCCGAGGCGCTCGAGCACGCGGCGCTGGCCGAGCTCCAGGCCCGCCGGCCCGACCGCGTGCTGGCCACCAACGTCGAGTTCTGGTCGGCCGTGGTGCTCGATTTCGCCGCCGTCCCGCCGGAGCTGTTCACGCCGATGTTCACGTGCGCCCGGACCGCCGGCTGGTCGGCTCACATCATGGAGCAGAAGCGCGAGGGCCGGCTGATCCGGCCCACGGCGAAGTACATCGGACCGCCGTCGCGGTCGCTATCCGAGGTATGAGCTCTCGATGTACTCGGCCAGCATGCGCCGAGCGCTGAAGCGCGGCCCCAGCGTGCGCAGCGACGCCTTCACGCGGGCCAGCCAGGCGCCCGGCAGGCCGCGCTCGTCCCGGTCGTAGAAAGCCGGCAGAACCTCGCCGTCGAGCGTGCGGTGCAGCGCCTCGGCGTCACGCTCGTCCTGGGCGTAGTGATCGGAGTCGACCTCGCCGGCGAGCGCCCAGCCGTTGTCCCCGCCGAAACCCTCCGACCACCAGCCGTCGAGCACGCTGAGCTGAAGGCCGCCGTTGACGACCGACTTCATGCCGCTGGTGCCGCTGGCCTCGAGCGGGGGGCGGGGGAGGTTGAGCCAGACATCGCAGCCGCGGACGAGCAGGGCGGCGGTGGCGAGGTCGTAGTCGTCGAGGAACACCACCCGCTCTCCGACGATCTTGGCGTACTTCATCCCGAACAGCTTCTGGAGCGAGCGCTTGGCCTCTTCGTCGCGCGGGTGCGCTTTGCCGGCCAGGACGACCTGCACCGGTCGCTCGCCGCCCAGCAGGGCGAGCGTCCATTCCGGATCCCGGGTCAGCAGCTCGAGCCGCTTGTAGGTGGCCACCCGCCGGGCGAACCCGATCGTCAGCACGTCGGGGCCGAAGCCCCGCGCCGCGGCATCGACGTACTCGGGCAGGTCGCCGCGGGCCAGACGGTCGGTGGTGCTGCGGGCCCGGATGAAGTCGACCAGCTGAGCCCGCTGGCGGCGGCGGACGTCCCACAGCTCGCCGTCGTCGATCGAATCGACCCCGCGCCAGGTCTCGGGGTCGACCGCCCGCTCGAGCCAGTCGGCTCCGAGGTGGCGGTCCAGGCACTCCCGCATCGGCGCCCCGACCCAGGTGGGGACGTGGACGCCGTTGGTGACGTGGCGGATGGGGACCGCCGCAAGCTCGCGCTCGGGCCACAGGCCGTGCCACATCTCGCGCGCCACCTCGCCGTGGCGGCGGCTGACCGCGTTGGCCGCCCGGCTCATGCGCAGCGCCGCCTGGGTGACGCCGAACGGCTCGTGGTCGTTGTCGGGATGGGTGCGCCCGAGAGCGAGCAGCTGCTCCCCGGGAACCGACAGCTCGTCGAGCAGGCGCCGCGTGGCCTCCTGCACGTGGGCGGCCGAATACGAGTCGTTGCCCGCGGGCACGGGCGTGTGGGTGGTGAAGATCGTCCGCGCCCGGGCCGCCTCGAGCGCCTCGGGCACCGGTTCGCCGTCGCGGATCGCCTGTCCGGCCAGCTCGATCGGGGCCAGGGCCGCGTGGCCCTCGTTGAGATGGATGGCCGAAGGCTCGATTCCGAGCGCGTGGAGCGCGCGCACGCCGCCCGCTCCGAGCAGGATGTACTGGGCCAGGCGCGTTTTGGCATCGGACTCGTACAGCCGGCCGGTGATCCAGCGCTCGAGCGGCCCGTTCTCCGGAACGTCGGTGTCGAGCAGGAAGAGCGGGACCCGGCCGACCTCGACCCGCCACACCTGCGCCTGCACGTCGGCCTCGTAGATCGGGACCGTGATGCGCAGCGGCTCGTCGCTGTCCGGGCGCCGCACGAGCGCGGCCGGGAGCCGGTCCGGGTCGGTGTCGAGCCAGTACTCGTGCTGCCAGCCCGCGGCGTCGATCCGCTGGCGGAAGTAGCCCTTGCGGTACATGAGCCCGACGGCGACGAGCGGCAGCGCGGCGTCTGAGGCCTCCTTGAGCAGGTCGCCGGCCAGGGCGCCCAGCCCCCCGGAGTAGACCGGGAGCGAGACGTGCACGCCGTACTCGGCGCACAGGAAGGCGACCGGCCGCTGCGGATCGACCCCGTCGGCCGGCGGCCGGGCCAGATCCGCGTTCACCTCGGCCTCGAGCGCGGCCGCGCGCTCGACCAGGGCCGGGTCGCCGGCCGCCTGCTTGAGCCGGCGGCTCGAGGTCTCCTGCAGGAGCCGGACCGGGTTCTGCAGGCAGAGGTCGAACCGCTCGGGATCGATCGACTGGAACAGCTCGGGGGCGCCGGCCAGCCACGACCAGCGGTAGTTGTAGGCCAGCCGGGCCAGCGGCGCCAGCTCGAGCGGAAGCCGGTCCGCGAGGTCGGCGGCGGCCTGCACCACGTCCTGGAGGCCATCGTTGGCCGTCGCCTGGCGATCCCGCACGCCCGCATTATTGCCAGGGTGGAGGCGGCTACGCTGCCCGGTTCATGAATGCGTGCAGGCTCGGGGTCCTCGCCTTCGGCGATTCGATCACCAACGGCGGCGGCGAGCTGCAATGGGGCGTGGCGCTGCAGTCGTGGGCGCTGTGGGTGGCGCGGGGCCTCGGCCTGCCCTACACCGGCTACGCCGCCGACGGCGCCACCGCGGCCGACGTCGTCGGCCGTCAGATCCCCGCCTTCCTGGAGCGCAGCGAGCCGGAGGCCCGGTATGACCTCGGCTGCCTGTACATCGGCGTCAACGACGTGCGGGGGCTGGACTGGGACTCGGCCCGGTTCGAGCGGGACTTCGGGCGAGCGCTCGGCTTCCTGCGCGACCGCTGCGACCGGGTGCTCACGGTCACCGCCCCGCTCGATCTCGGCCGCCCCCGGGCCGGGTCCAAGGTCGGCGACCTCGACGCCGTGATCGAGCGGGTGGCCGGGGAGGCGGGAGCGCTCGTCCTCGATCTACGCGAGTTCGGGGCCCGCAACCAGGTCATGACCGACCACGTCCACCCCACGGCCTTCGGCCAGGTCGCCATCGCCGAGCGGGCGCTGACCGTGCTGCAGGCCGACGGAATGGCGATCGCGGCCCGGCCATCGGAGATGATCTCCTACGAGACGTCGTGGCGCGGGCGGCTGCGCGGCGACCTCACCTATCTCTACCGCCACACCAAGGTGAGCGTGCGCGCGGCCGCGATCAGGCTGCGGTTCGCGATGTTTCCGCCAGCCGGCCCGCCGCCTCGGTGACCGTCCGCAGCCGGCGCGCCAGCGCGTCGGTCAGGGCACCCGGCTCCATCCGCCAGCGCCAGCTGCCCGAGGCGCTCCCGGGCTTATTCATGCGCGCCTCGCCGCCCAGGCCGAGGACGTCCTGGGCCTGGATCATCGCCACCCGCGCCGGCGAGCTGTAGGCCAGGCGGATCAGCCGCCACCACGACTCGGGATCGTCGATGCCGCGCTCAGCGGCGGCGCGGTCCACCTCGGCTCGCGTCGCCGCCTCGAGCGACTCGTACCAGCCCCGCGCCGTGTCGTGGTCGTGCGTGCCCGTGTAGACGACCCGGTTCTCGAGGTGGTTCTCGAGCCGGTGGGGACCGTGGGGGTCCTCGGGGTCGAAGCCGAACTGGATCACCACCATGCCCGGCAGACCCAGGTCGTCGCGCAGCCGCTCGACCGCCGGGGTGATCACCCCCAGGTCCTCGGCCACGAACGGCAACCGGCCGAGCTCGCGCTCCAGAACCTCGAACAGGGCCCGCCCAGGTCCCCGCTTCCAGCGCCCGTTCACGGCCGTGCGCTCGCCGGCCGGAACCGCCCAGTAGGACACGAGGCCCCGGAAGTGGTCGATCCGGGCGACGTCGAACAGCTCGAGGGTCCGGCGCAGCCGGGCCACCCACCAGCGGTAGCGCCGGCGGCGCAGGGCCGGCCAGTCGTAGAGCGGATTCCCCCACAGCTGTCCCGTCTTCGAGTAGGCATCGGGCGGCGCGCCGGCCACCAGCCCGTCCTGGAACAGCTCCGGGTGGGCGCGATGGTCGGCCGAGCCCGGCGCCACGTAGATCGCCACGTCCCCGAGGATCCGCACCCCGCGCTGCGCCCCGTAGGCGCGCAGCGCGCCCCACTCGCGCTCGAAGCGCACCTGATCGGCCACGGCGCCGCGGCCCGCGAATCGCTCCCAGTCCCCGACCCAGAACGACTGGCGCTCCCGGAACGACGCCTCCTCGGCTGCCGAAACCGGCGCCCGAGGCTGGCCGAGAAAGCCCGGCCAGGCGGCGAAGGCCGACCTCGCTTTGTACGGAGACCGGTACCGGTCGGGCGGCCCCAGGGGCAGGAGCTGCCACCAGGACTGCCCGGCCGCGGCCAGCCAATCGACGAATTCGTACGCCTCGGGACCGATCCGGCCGGCCGGCAGCGAGGTCAGGTGAAGCTGGATGCCACTCGAGCGGGGTAAGGGTTTAGTTGATGCGCTCACAGGGATACTTTTCGTTCTAGTGGCCTCCACCGGAGTGAAGCCAACCAGCGCCGGGCGACGCACGCGCTCGGCGCCCGAGCCCCCGCCTACCCGGATCCAGATCCAGTACCCAACCCCCACGGTGGACGGGGGACGGTATCCGGCCAAGCGCTGCGCGGGCGACACGGTGATCGTGCAAGCCGACGTGTTCCGGGACGGCCACGATCTGCTTCGTGCGGTCATCCGCTACCGCGGACCCGGTGCGCGCAAGGACCGGGAAGCCGAGATGCGCCGGATCGACGCCCACCTGGGCGGCGTGCGCTGGGCCGGTTCGTTCGAAGTGGACCGGATGGGGCGCTGGGAGTACACGATCGAGGCCTGGACCGACGTCTTCGGGACCTGGCGCGACGAGCTCGAGCGCAAGGTGGGGGCGGGTCAGCACGATCTGGCCGGGGAGATGTCAGAAGGCGCGCTGCTGCTGCAAGCCGCGGCGCGGAGCGCGCGCTCGAAGAGCGACAAGGCGCTGATCGAGCACGCGCTGCGGACGCTCGAGGACAACGCCATCCCCGAGGAGGCCAAGCACGACGCCGCCCTCGGCCCCGAGCTGTTCGAAGCCGTCGAGCGTTCGCAGGAGCGCCACGGCGCGGCCACGCTCGAGCGCCCGATGCGGATCGAGGTCGACCGGCCGCGGGCCCGGTTCGGCTCCTGGTACGAGCTCTTCCCGCGCTCCTGGGGCGGGCTGAAGGGCGTGGAGGAGCAGATTCCCCGGCTGTCCGAGCTCGGCTTCGACGTCCTCTACCTGCCTCCGGTCCATCCGATCGGCCACACCAACCGCAAAGGCGCCAACAACTCGCTCGTGGCCGGACCCGAGGATCCGGGCTCGCCGTGGGCGATCGGGGACGCGAGCGGGGGCCACGACGCGGTTCACCCCGAGCTCGGGACCGAGGACGATCTGCGCAGCCTGGTGCGGACCGCGCGCGAACACGGAATCGACATCGCGCTCGACTTCGCCATCCAGGCCTCGGCCGACCATCCGTGGCTGCACGAGCACCCGGAGTGGTTCCACCGCCGTCCCGACGGGACGCTCAAGTACGCCGAGAACCCGCCCAAGCGCTATCAGGACATCTACAACTTCAACTGGGAATCGGAAGATTGGCGCGGTCTGTGGAACGCCTTCCGCGAGGTCATCCTGGGCTGGGTGGACTGCGGCGTGAAGGCGTTCCGGGTCGACAACCCGCACACCAAGCCGTTCGCGTTCTGGCAGTGGCTGATCGACGAGGTCCACCAGCGCGACCGCGAGGTGATCTTCTTCGCCGAGGCGTTCACGCGCCGCTCGGTCATGCGCCACCTGGCCAAGATCGGCTTCAGCCAGTCCTACACGTACTTCACCTGGAAGAACGCGCGCTGGGAGCTGACCGAGTACGTGTCCGAGCTCGCCTCCTCCGGCGAGCAGGAGTACTTCCGTCCCAACTTCTTTGCCAACACGCCGGACATCCTGCACGAGTACCTGCAGCACGGCGGCCGCCCGGCCTTCGAGGCCCGCCTGCTGCTGGCCGGCACGCTCAGCCCGAGTTACGGGATCTATTCGGGCTACGAGCACTTCGAGAACGTGGCGGTGCGAGAGGGGTCGGAGGAGTACCTGAACTCGGAGAAGTACGAGTTGAAAGCCCGGGCGCTCGATGGCCCGCTGCTGCCGATGGTCCAGCGGCTGAACCACATCCGGCGCGAGAACCCGGCCCTGCACCACCTGTCGAACGTAACCTTCCTGGACACCGCCAACGAGGCCCTGATCGCCTACGTCAAGCAAACGGCCGGCAACACGATCATCACCGTGGTCAACCTCGATCCACACAGCGTGCAGGAGGGCGTGACCGTGGTTCCGGCCAGCCTCGGGCTGCCGCCGATCTTCGCCGTCCACGATCTGCTGGCCGACGAGCGGTACCAGTGGCGGATCGGTCCCAACTACGTGCGACTCGAGCCCGGCGTCCGCCAGGCTCACGTCCTGCGCACCGAGACATAAGGCCCAGTGACCGGGCCGCCCACCCTCACGCATCTGATTGCGGCCGAGCGCCCGCGTGCGCCCGAGGTCCCGCCCTCCCCGCACGCCCAGACGCGCCAGTGGTTCGAGGCCGAGCCGCTGTGGTTCAAGAGCGCCGTCTTCTACGAGATCCACATTCGCGGCTTCTACGACGCCAACGGCGACGGCTCGGGCGACTTCCGCGGACTGACCGAGAAGCTCGATTTCCTGCAGTGGCTCGGGATCGACTGCATCTGGCTGCTGCCGTTCTACGCCTCGCCGCTACGGGACGGCGGCTACGACATCGCCGACTTCACCAAGGTCCATCCCGACTACGGCACGGTCGACGACGTGCACGAGCTGATCGATGCCGCGCACGCGCGGCGGATCCGAGTCATCGCCGACCTGGTCATGAACCACACCTCGATCGATCACCCGTGGTTTCAGCGCGCCCGCGCCGCGCCTCCCGGTTCGCCGGAGCGCGACTGGTACGTGTGGTCGGACACCGACGACCGCTACCAGGACGCGCGGATCATCTTCATCGACACCGAGACCTCGAACTGGACCTGGGACCCGGTGGCCGGGGCCTATTACTGGCACCGTTTCTTCTCCCACCAGCCCGACCTGAACTACGACAACCCCGAGGTCCAGGAGGCGATGCTGGACGTCCTGCGCTTCTGGCTCGACCTCGGGCTGGACGGCTTCCGCCTCGACGCGGTGCCCTACCTGTTCGAGCGCGAGGGGACCAACTGCGAGAACCTCCAGGAGACTCATGCCTACCTCAAGCGGGTCCGGCGCGAGGTGGACGAGCGCTACCCCGACCGGGTTCTGCTGGCCGAGGCCAACCAGTGGCCGGCCGACGTGGTCGAGTATTTTGGAGACGGTGACGAGTGCCATATGGCATTCCACTTTCCGGTGATGCCGCGGATGTTCATGGCCGTCCGGCGCGAGGAAGCGGTTCCGATCTACGAGATCCTCGAGCAGACGCCGCAGATCCCGGCCAGTTGTCAGTGGGGGCTGTTCCTGCGCAACCACGACGAGCTGACGCTGGAGATGGTCACCGACGAAGAGCGCGACTACATGTATGCCGAGTACGCCAAAGACCCCCGGATGAAGCTCAATCTGGGCATCCGCCGGAGGCTTGCCCCGCTGCTCGACAATGGACGCGACGACATCGAGCTGATGACCGCGATCCTGTTCTCGCTCCCCGGCTCGCCCGTCCTCTACTACGGGGACGAGATCGCGATGGGCGACAACGTCTTCCTCGGCGACCGCGACGGCGTGCGCACGCCGATGCAGTGGACCGGGGATCGCAACGGCGGCTTCTCCCGGGCCGACTTCGCGCAGCTGTACGCGCCGCCGCTCATGGACCCCGTGTACGGCTACCAGGCGGTCAACATCGAGGCGCAGCTGCGCACCGCCACCAGCCTCCTGCGCTGGGTCCACCGATTCATCGCGCTGCGCAAGGAGCACCCCGTATTCGGCTTTGGCACCTACGAGCCGATCGAGCCGTCGAACCCGCGCATCTTCGCCCACATCCGCCGATTCGAGGACGACCTTGTGCTGTGCGTCCACAACGTGGCTCGCTCCGCGCAGGCGGTCGAGCTCGACCTGAGCGCGTTCGAGGGCCGCTACCCGGTCGAGCTGTTCGGGCGTTCGCGCTTCCCGCGCATCGGGGAGCTGCCGTACCTGCTCACGCTGGCCCCGCGCGGCTTCTACTGGTTCCAGCTCGTGGAGGAGGGCACCGACCAGGATGCGTGAGCCGGTGCAGATTCCGGCGGACGAGATCCGCGAGTGCCTGGACGAGCAGAGCCTGCACGACTGGGTGAGCCAGCAACGGTGGTACGCGTCCAAGTCCCGTGCCGTGACCGGGATCGAGGTCGTCGAGGGCATCTCGCTCCACGAGGCGCCGACGCTGTTCATCGCGCTCGTGCAGACGCGCTTTGCCACCGGGACGCACGAGCTCTATCAACTCCCGCTCACCCTCGTGCACACCGATCAGGCCGCAGCTCCCGACGCGATCGCGCGGACGGCGGAGTGGACCGCGTACGACGCGATGGCCGAGCCGGCCAGTCTGCTCGAGCTGGTCAGGCGGATGGATCGCCAGGAGGAGATCGACGCCACCGAGGGCCGGTTTCTCTTCCACCGCATCGATGGCCACGGCGACGTGCCCGACGACGCGTCGGTGCGACCGATCGGAGTGGAGCAATCGAACTCCTCACTGGCCATCGACGATCGCCTGATGCTGAAGCTGTTCCGAAAACTCGAGCCCGGCGTCAACCCCGAGATCGAGCTTCTGCGCTTCCTCACCGGTCACGGCTTCCCACACATCGCCCCGTTGCAGGGGTGGTACGAGTACGACGGACACGCCCTGGCCGCCACCCTCGGAGTGGCTCAGGAGTTCCTCCCCAACGCGGTGGACGGATGGGAGCTCGGCCTGGACGAGATCGTCCGCGCGCCGGAGTCGTTTCTGGACAAACTGGGAAGACTGGGCGCGGTGACCGCGGAAATGCACACGGTGCTCGCCTCGGACGCCGGCGATCCCGCGTTCGCCCCTGAAGAGCCGAGCCAGGAAGCTCTCTCGCTGCTCACCGCGACGGTCGATGAGGACATCGAGCGGATCTTCGTGCGCCTGCCCGACGACCCGCGGCTGGATCCGATCGCCGGCCGCGGTCAGGATGTGCGCGAGCGGCTGGCCGCGCGGGCCCAGATCGGGGTCAGCGGCCGCTCGATCCGGACCCACGGCGACTATCACCTGGGCCAGACCCTGTACACCTCGCGCGGGTGGGTGATCATCGACTTCGAGGGTGAGCCGGCGCGACCGCTGCCCGAGCGCCGCCAGAAGCGCTCGCCCCTGCGCGACGTGGCCGGCATGCTCCGATCGTTCGCCTACGCCACCTCGGCGGTGGCGATCCTGCGCGGGCAGGCACCCCCGGACAACTTCGAGGAGGCGGCGCGCCAGCGCTTCCTCGATGCGTACTTCAAGACCGTGGACCCCACGCTGCTGCCCCCGGGCGAGTCCGCGGTGCGCAACCTGCTCTCGATCTTCGAGCTCGAGAAGGCGATCTACGAGCTCCAGTACGAGCTCAACAACCGCCCCGACTGGATCTCGATTCCAGTGGCCGGGATCGCCCGCCTGGTCGACGCGGCGTGAGCACCGTGGCCGACCAGGAGCTCGAAGCGCTCGTGCGGCGCCTGCACCACAACCCGCACGGCGTGCTCGGCGCGCATCGTGAGAACGGCGGGGTGGTGATCCGCGCCTTCCGTCCCGCGGCTTGCGAGGTGAGGGCGCTCGTCGACGGCGGCACGGCGGTCGAGATGGAGCTGATCCACCCCGGCGGGGTGTTCGAAGGCCACCTCGACGGAGCCGAGCTCCCGCTGCGCTACCGCCTCGAGGTCGACTACGGCTCGGGCGGCACGTTCACGATCGACGATCCGTACGCCTTCGGACCCACGATCGGCGAGCTCGACCTGCACCTGATCGGCGAGGGCCGCCACGAGGAGCTGTACGAGAAGCTCGGTGCCCACGTGGTCGAGCATGAGAGCGTTCGCGGCACGGCGTTCGCGGTGTGGGCGCCGGCGGCCAAGGCGGTCAGCGTGGTCGGTGACTTCAACACCTGGGACGGCCGGCTGCACGCGATGCGCTCGCTCGGAGCCAGCGGCATCTGGGAGCTGTTCCTGCCCGGCGTGGAGCCCGGCGCGCGATACAAGTACGAGATCCTCGGCGCCGACGACGAGCTGAAGTTGAAGGCCGATCCCTACGCGCTGGAAACCGAGCTTCCGCCGCTCACCGCGTCGATGGTCTCGCAGTCGCGCCACCGATGGGAGGACGGGGATTGGCTGGCCCGCCGCCAGCGGTCAGAGCCGTTGTGCGAGCCGATGTCGATCTACGAGGTCCACGTCGGCTCGTGGCGGCTCAACCCGCTCGAGGACAACCGCTCGCTCACCTACCTCGAGCTGGCCGACGAGCTCTCGGCCTACGTCACCGACCTCGGCTTCACTCACGTCGAGCTCCTGCCGATCATGGCCCACCCGTTCGAGGGCTCGTGGGGCTATCAGGTCACCGGCTACTTCGCGCCCACCCCGCGCTACGGCTCCCCGGACGACCTGCGCCGGTTCATCGACCGCATGCACGCCAACGGCGTGGGCGTGATCGTGGACTGGGTCCCAGCCCACTTCCCGCGGGACGACTTCGCCCTGGCCCGGTTCGACGGCACGGCCCTGTACGAGCACGCCGACCCGCGCCGCGGCGCCCATCCGGACTGGGGCACGCTGGTCTTCAACTACGGCCGCCACGAGGTCCGCAACTTCCTCATCTCCAACGCGCTGTTCTGGCTGCGCGAGTACCACGTGGACGGCATCCGCGTCGACGCCGTGGCTTCGATGCTCTACCTGGACTACTCGCGGCGGGAGGGGGAATGGGTCCCGAACCAGTTCGGTGGCCGTGAGGATCTCGATGCGGTGACGTTCCTGAAGGAGCTCAACGAGGTCATGTACGGGCATGAGCCGGGAATCGTCTCGGCGGCGGAGGAATCGACGGCGTGGCCGGGGGTGTCGCGGCCCACCTATGTCGGCGGGCTGGGGTTCGGCTTCAAGTGGAACATGGGCTGGATGCACGACACCCTGCGCTACTTCCAGCAGGAGCCGATCTATCGCCGCTACCACCACCACGAGCTGACCTTCAGCCTGATGTATGCGTTCAGCGAGAACTTCATCCTGCCGCTGTCCCACGACGAGGTGGTCCACGGCAAGGGCTCGCTGTTCAACAAGATGCCCGGCGACCGCTGGCAGAAGTTCGCCAACCTGCGCTCGCTGTACGCGTATATGTGGGCCCATCCGGGGAAGAAGCTGCTGTTCATGGGCAGCGAGTTCGCACAGGAGGCCGAATGGGGCCACGCCCGCTCGCTCGACTGGCATCTGCTCGAGCAGGCCGACCATGCCGGGATGCAGTCCCTGGTCCGGGACCTGAACCGGATCTACAGGGACGAGCCGGCGCTGTGGGAGGTCGACTCGGACCCGGCCGGCTTCTGGTGGCTCGAGCCCAACGACGCCGACAGCAACGTGATCGCGTTTGCCCGCGGCTCGCGCAACGGCGAGCGCGTCCTCGTCTTCGTGGCCAACCTGTCGCCGGTCCCCCGGGAGGGCTACCGGCTCGGGCTGCCGCGCGCCACCCGCTGGCGCGAGGCGCTCAACACCGACTCGACCTTCTACGGCGGCAGCGACGTGGGCAACCTCGGCGGCGTCGTGCCCGAGCCGATTCCATGGCACGACCAGCCCGTCTCCGCCGAGGTGACGCTGCCGCCGCTGGCGGCTCTGTGGCTCATTCCCGATGACGAGTGAGTACCCGTGGGAACGCCCGCTGGGCGCCCGGGTTCTGGCGGAGGGAGCGGTCGAGTTCCGCACCTGGGCGCCGAACGCGGACTCCGTCTCGGTCCGGCTCGGGGGCCATGACCACGAGCTGACCGAGGCCGGCTACGGCGTCTACGAGACGGTCGCCGACGCCGCCCCCGGCGACGACTACCAGTTCGTGCTCGACGGCGAGACGTTTCCGGATCCCTGCTCTCGCTTTCAGCCCGAGGGAATCCGCGGCCCGTCGCGGGTCGTCGCCTCGAGCCGCGCGGCGGACGGCTTCGATCCGCCGAGACTGCAGAGCCTGGTCGTCTACGAGCTGCACGTCGGCACGTTCAGCCCCGAGGGGACGTTCGACGGCGCCATCGCCCATCTCGACGAGCTGGCCGCGCTCGGCGTCACCGCGATCGAGCTCATGCCGGTGGCCGAGTTCCCCGGTCACCACGGCTGGGGCTACGACGGGATCTACCTGTCGGCGCCGCAGTCCTCCTACGGCGGCCCCGACGGCCTCCGGCGGCTCGTGCAGGCCGCCCATCGGGTCGGCCTCGCGGTCATCCTCGACGTCGTCTACAACCACGTCGGCGCCTCCGGCACGCCGGCGCTCGAGGCCTTCGGCCCGTACTTCACCGACAAGTACGAGACGCCGTGGGGCAGCGCGATCAACTACGACGACGCCGACTGCGATCCCGTGCGCGAATGGGTGCTGCAGAGCGCGGAGCAATGGATCCGCGACTACGGCATCGACGGGCTGCGGCTGGATGCCATCCACGCCATCTTCGACTCGAGCGCCGAGCACATCGTGGAGGCGGTGGCGCGCCGGGTTCACAGCGCCCACCCCGACGCGCTGGTCATCGCCGAATCGGGCCTCAACGACCCACGCGTGATGCGGCCCCGCGAGCAAGGCGGCTACGCATGCGACGCCGAGTGGGCAGACGACTTCCACCACGCGCTCCGCACGCTGGTCACCGACGAGCGCGACGGCTATTACGCCGAGTTCGGGCAGGTCGCCCAGCTGGCCAAGGCGTTTCACCGGCCCCACGTGCACGACGGGACCTACTCGAGCTTCCGGCACAAGCGCTTCGGCGCGCCGGCCGACGACGTGCCGACGCAGCGGTTCGTAGTCTTCTCCCAGAATCACGACCAGGTCGGCAACCGGGCCTTCGGGGACCGAATGCCCGCACGCGGCCGTCCGCTGGCCGCGCTGTGCACGCTGCTGGCACCCTTCGTCCCCATGCTGTTCATGGGCGAGGAGTACGGCGAGCCGGCTCCGTTTCAGTTCTTCTCCGATCACATCGACCAGGAGATCGCCGACGCCACCCGTGACGGCCGGCGGCGTGAGTTCGCCGCCTTCGCCTCGTTCGCGGAGGAGATCCCCGACCCGCAGGACGCGGCCACGTTCGAGCGCTCGAAGCTCACCCGTCACCGCGACGAGACCCTGGCCCGGCTGTACCAGGAGCTCATCGCGATCCGCCATGAGCTGCCCCGCGGAAACGCGGACGAGATCGAGTTCGACGAGTCCGAGCGCTGGCTGCGGGTCCGCCGGGGCGACTTCGAGCTCGTGTGCAACTTCGCCGGCGAGCCCCGCCGAGTCCCATGTCGGGGGTCGGTGGTCCGGATCGGCACCGGCGGCGATTCGCACCTGGGCGACGGCCAAATCGAGCTACAGGCATGCTCCGGAGCGCTGATCAGCTGATCACGACCTGGCCCGGCGCACCGTTCCCGCTCGGAGCAAGCTGGGACGGCGCCGGCACCAACTTCTCGATCTTCTCCGAGCACGCGGAGGGGGTCGAGCTATGCCTGTTCGACGAGGAGGACAACGAGACCCGGATCGAGATGACGGCCCGCCGGGCGCTGAACTGGCATTGCTACCTGCCCGACATCGGACCCGGACAGCGCTACGGGTTCCGCGTCCATGGGCGTTACGCGCCGCTCGAGGGGCACCGGTTCAATGCGAACAAGCTGCTCATCGATCCCTACGCGAAGGCGATCGACGGGGTCGTCGACTGGGCCCATGACGCCAACGTCCTGCCGTATGTCCCCGAGCCGGACGTCGGCGACGAGCTCGACCTCGAGCTCGACGACGAGGACGACGCCGCGGCGATGCCCAAGTCGGTCGTGATCGACGACGCGTTCTTCTGGGAAGGCGACCGGCCACCGCGCATCCCGTTCGCCGACACCGTGATCTACGAGACCCACGTCAAGGGGTTCACCATGCGCCACCCCGGCGTACGCGAGGACCTGCGGGGCACGTACGCCGGCCTGGCCTCCGACGCGGCGATCGCGTACCTCAAGGACCTCGGAGTGACCGCGGTCGAGCTGCTGCCCGTGCACCACATCTCCGACGAGTCGTTCCTGGCCGAGCGGGGACTGCGCAACTACTGGGGGTACAGCACGATCGGGTACTTCGCGCCCCACTCCGAGTACTCCGCCACCGGACGCGGCGGCGAGCAGGTACGGGAGTTCAAGGGCATGGTCAAGGCACTGCACCGGGCCGGGATCGAGGTGATCCTCGACGTGGTTTACAACCACACGGCCGAGGGGAACCACCTCGGGCCGATGCTGGCCTTCAAGGGGGCCGACAACGCCTCGTACTACCGGCTGGTCCCGGACGACCCTCACCACTACATGGACTTCACCGGCACCGGCAACTCACTCAACCCGGTCCATCCGAATGTGCTCCGGCTGATCATGGACTCCTTGCGCTACTGGGTGACCGACTGCCACGTGGACGGCTTTCGCTTCGACCTCGCCTCCGCCCTGGCGCGTGAGTTCTTCGACGTGGACCGCCTCTCGGCGTTCTTCGACGTGATTCACCAGGACCCGGTGCTCTCTCAGGTCAAGCTGATCGCCGAGCCCTGGGACGTCGGCCCGGGCGGCTACCAGGTCGGCAACTTCCCCGTGCTGTGGTCGGAGTGGAACGGCGTCTATCGCGATGAGATGCGCGACTACTGGCGCGGGCAGAGTAACTGCGGCGAGTTCGCCTCGCGGCTGGCCGGCTCGTCCGACCTCTACGAGTCGGACGGGCGCGAGCCGTTCGCCTCGATCAACTTCATCACCGCCCATGACGGCTTCACCCTGCGCGACCTCGTCTCCTACGAGCAGAAGCACAACGAGGCCAACCAGGAGGGCAACCGGGACGGGACCGACGACAACCGCTCGTGGAACTGCGGGGTCGAGGGCGACACCGATGACGCCGCCGTGCTCGCTCTGAGGGCTCGACAGCAGCGCAACTTCCTGACCACGCTGTTGGTCTCACAGGGCACGCCGATGCTCCTGGGCGGCGATGAGCTCAACCGCACCCAATACGGCAACAACAACGCGTGGTGCCAGGACAACGAGATCTCCTGGTACGACTGGACCCCCGATCCGGCGGCCGACGCGATGCGGGGGTTCACCCGCCGGCTGATCGAGCTGCGCCGCCGCCACCCGGTGCTGCGGCGCGAGAGCTTCCTGCGCGGTCAGGAGGTCAAGGAATCGGGACTACCGGACGTGTGGTGGTTCCGCGCCGACGGACGGAAGATGACCCGCCGTGACTGGCAGGTCGGCGAGCACGTGCTCGGCATGTTCCTCAACGGCGCCGAGATCCCGAATCCGGGACCCCGCGGCGAGGACATCGAGGACGACTCGTTCCTGCTCCTGTTCAACGCCCATCACGAGGACCGCATGTTCATGTTGCCGCGGCGGCGGTTCGGCGCCCGCTGGACGCTCGAGCTCTCGACCGCCGACCCCGAGGCGGAGCCCGGGTCGGCGACCTACGGCGCCCGAACCGAAGTCGCGGTCATCTCGCACTCGGTCGTGATCCTCAAACGGGCCGCCCCGTGAGCGATCTGCGTGCCACCTATCGCCTCCAGCTGACCTCCGAGTTCGGCTTCGGCGCCGCGCGCTCACTGGTCCCGTATCTGCGCGATCTCGGCATCTCCCACCTTTATCTGTCGCCCTCGTTTCAGGCCCGGGCCGGATCGACCCACGGTTACGACACCGTCGACCCCCAGCGGATGTCCGACGCGCTCGGAGGCGAGGAGGAGTTCAGCCGGCTGAGCGAGGAGGCGCGCGATGCCGGAATGGGGATCGTGCTCGACGTGGTGCCCAACCACATGGCGGCCGACGATGCCAACCCGTACTGGGCCGACCGCGAGTTACGGGAGAAGTTCTTCGACCTCGACCCGGTGAGCGGGCGGTACCGGCGCTTCTTCGACATCGACGATCTGGCCGCGATTCGCCAGGAGGATCCGGACGTCTTCGAGGCCACGCACGCCCGCGCCCTGCAGCTGGTCAACGACGGGCTGATCGACGGCCTGCGGGTCGACCATCCGGACGGCCTCGCCGACCCCGCGGGATACCTGACGCGCCTGACCCAGCGCGGCGCCCGCAACGTCTGGGTCGAGAAGATCCTGAGTGCATCCCGCCCACCCGAGCACCTGCGCGACTGGCCCGTCTCCGGCACGGTGGGTTACGAGTTCCTCAACGACGTGGCGGCGCTGTTCATCGACCCGGCGGCCGAGGCGCCGCTGACCGAACTGTGGCAGCGGGTCTCCGGCGACCCACGCCCGTTCGGCGAGGTGGCACTGGAGGCCAAGCTCGAGCAATCGCGCAACCCATTCGGGCCCGAGCTCGAGCGGCTGGCCCGCGAGCTCCCAGACTCCGAGCCGCCCGGCGGCCTCGACGGTCTGCGCCGCGCGGTGGCCTCGCTGCCCGTGTACCGCACCTACGTCGAGCCGTGGAGCGGGCGGGTGACCGACGAGGACCGGCGCGCGATCGCCGCCGCCGACCTGCCGGCCGAGCTGGCTCAAATGCTCCTGCTCGAGGCCGAGGCGCCGGCTGCATTCGTGACCCGGTTCCAGCAGACCACGCCGGCGATCATGGCCAAGGGGGTCGAGGACACGGCGTTCTATCGCTACGGCCGGCTCCTGGCTCTGAACGACGTGGGCGGAGACCCGTCCCGGTTCGGGCTCGAGGTCGACCGCTTCCATGCCGCCAACCTCGAGCGCGCGGAGCGGTTCCCGGACAACTTGCTCACCACCATGACCCACGACGCCAAGCGCTCGGCCGACGTGCGCGCGCGGATCGGAGCGCTGAGCTGGGTGCCCGGCGAGTGGGCGACCCAGGTCGAGCGCTGGCTCGAGCTCACCGAGTCCTGGCGCAGCGAGGGCGCGCCCGACGATGCGGAGCGCTACTTCATCTTCCAGACCCTGGCGGGCGCCTGGCCGATCGAGCCCGAGCGGGTCGAGGCCTACATGGAGAAGGCGCTGCGCGAGGCCAAGCGGAACACGAACTGGGTGGAGCAGAACCAGGACTGGGAGGAGGCGGTGAAGCGCTTCTGCCGCTCCCTCTGCGCGGAGCGGGCCTTCCTGGACGACTTCGAGCCGTTCGTGGACCGGCTGGCGGTCCTCGGCCGGCGCGCGGCGCTCGGACAGCTGGCGCTTAAGCTGACCGCCCCAGGGATCCCTGACATCTATCAGGGCGACGAGCTCGACTACCGCGCCCTCGTCGACCCCGACAACCGCAGGCCGGTGGATTGGCACTGGCGCCAGGCCATGCTCCGGCGGCTGATGGGCGGCTCTCCCCCGGACGCGGAGACGGCCAAGCTGTTCATGATCATGCGCCTGCTCGGGATGCGCAACCGGCGGCCGGGCGCGTTCGCGGGCGCCTCGTACGAGCCGCTTGAGGCCGGCCCGGAGGCGTGCGCGTTCCTGCGCGGCGGCGATGTCCTGGTGCTCGTGGCCCTGCGCCCGGATCCGGCCGACGGCACGCTCGAGGCCCCGGGCGGAACCTGGCGGGACGTCCTACGTGGCGAGCAGCGATCGTTCTCGGGTCAGGCGCGGCTGCGCGAGGTCCTCGGGGCCAGAGTCGCCGCGGTGTTCGAGCGCGTCTGACGCCCGGACGCCCGGGTCTCCGAGCAGCAGATACCCGTCCTTGACCCGCTCCACGAGCTGGCGCTCCTGGAGCAGCTTCAGCGCCGCCCACACCGAGGGCCGCTTGGCGCCGATGACGTGACCCAGCATCTCGTGCGTGAGCGGCAGCCGCAGCAGGACCCCGCGCGGCGTCACCCGCCCCCAGCTGTCGGCGATGTGCCAGAGCGCGACCAGAACCTTCTCCTCCACCCGCACGCCGTGACTCACGGCGAGGAGGTAGGACAGAGCCCGCGCGCGCCGGAGCAGACGGCTTGACAGCGCGACCGTCAGCTGGGGCCACCGCGCGAGGAGCGCAGTGACACGCGCGTCGAGCAGGGCCAGCCGCGCAGGTTCGAGCGCCTTCCACTCGACTGCGGCCATCGGGCCCAGCGTGCCGGCGTCGACGTCCTCCCATGGACGGAGCAGGTCACCCGGGCCGACCAGCTCGCACGCGACGCCCCCGTCCACGTTGACCGTACGGGTGAGCGTGCCGTCGAGCACGAGCAGCCCGAGCGAGGTCCCCTGCTGGCCCGCGGGCGGACGCCAGGGTCCCTTCTCGATCGTGGTCAGCGGCGCCCAGAGCAGGCGGCGGGCGACCGGGCGCTCGGCCTGGGGCACGACCTCGGCCAGCTCAGCGTCCTCGTCGAGGATGAAAACGGCGGGATCCGACACCCGCACGAGAGCGCGGTTCCCGGAGACTCCGAAATCGGATGCGAGACTCATCGTCGCGAATCGTACGGCAAGTCGCTTGATACAGCCACCAGCGATGTCGGAGGAGATATCGCTATGGTCATGGCATGGCCCTTCGAGCGACCACCGTGCGAATCAGCGACGATCTCTGGCAGCTGCTCGAGGCTGAGTCCGGGCGTCAGGGCATCAGCGTGGCCCAGTTCCTCCGCGACGCCGCCCTGCTCCGCCTGGGGCAGATCGCCGGCCGGCGCGACGACGAGGATGCGCGGCTGACCATCGAGAGCCTGGCCGCGCGCTCGCTCGAGGAGCGCCGCCACTACGACAACGGCGCCGCCCTCAGCGAGCCGTCGCGGCTGAACGCACTGCGCCGCACCCGGCTGCTCGATGCGCCGATGGATCCGACGCTCGAGCGGCTCACCGGGCTGGTGGCCAAGGTGCTGAGGGTCCCCGTGGTCCTGATCTCTCTGATCGAGCCCGGGCGACAGTTCTTCGCCACCCACTGCGGGCTGCCGGAGCCGTGGAACAGCCGGCGTCAGACCGCGCTTTCGCATTCGTTCTGTCAGCACGTGGTCACCTCCCGTCAGCCGTTTGTCGTCTCCGACGCGCGCCAGCACCCGACGGTGCGCGAAAACCTGGCCATCCGCGACCTCAACGTGATCGCCTACGCGGGGGTGCCGCTGCTGACCGCGGACGACGAGGTCCTGGGCAGCCTGTGCGCCATCGACAACGAGCCGCGGGTCTGGTCGAGCACCGAGCTCGACCTGCTGCGCGACTTCGCCGCCTCGGCCATGGCGCACGTCGAGCAGCGGGTCCTGGCCTCGGTCTGAGTCGGACGCGAACCCCCGCGTCCCGGTAGGGTCCGGCCCGCGCGATGCGAGTCCTGATCGTCTCCTGGGAATACCCGCCGGTCATCGAAGGCGGCCTGGGGCGGCACGTCCGCAAGCTGTCCGAGCACCTGGCCGCGGACGGGCTGGAGGTCCATGTCCTCACCCGGGGATCGGCCGCCGAGGAGGAGCGTCACGGGGTGGTCGTCCATCGCGTGCCCGAGCCGCCGTTTCCCAAGGACGTCCGGGCCTTCGTCCGCTGGGTCAAGGCGATGAACTCCGACATGGAGGCGCTCGGGCTCGAGCTCGGCGACTTCGACCTCGTGCATTCCCACGACTGGCTGGTCGCCGACGCGGCCCGCGCGCTGGCGCAGCACCTGGACCGGCCCTGGCTGGTCACCGTGCACGCCACCGAGTACGGCCGCCATCAGGGCTGGGTCCAGCACCACCCGCAGTCCTACATCCACGCCGCCGAACGGGAGATGGTCCGCGCCGCCGACGCGGTGATCACGTGCTCGCGCTTCATGCGCATCCACGTGGCGAGCATTTTCGGGGTTCCGCCCGCGGGGGTGACCGCGATCCCGAACGCGATCGATCCGCGTGACCTCGAGCCGGTGGCCGCCGACCTGCCCACCCTGAGGGCCCGGTTCGCCGCGCCTCGGGACCGGCTCGTGCTCCTGGTCGGCCGCCTGGTCTACGAGAAGGGCTTTCACCTCGCCCTCGAGGCGTTGGCCCCGCTGGCCAAGCGGCTCGGGAACGTGCGCTTCGTCGTCGCCGGAACGGGCACCGCGGAGGCCGAGCTCAAGCGCCAGGCTCGCCGGCTCGGGTTGGCCCGCCGGGGCACGTTCCTCGGCTGGGTGGGCGACGACATGCTCCACTCGCTCTACCGCGTGGCCGACCTGTGCATCGTCCCGTCGATCTATGAGCCCTTCGGCCTGGTCGCCCTCGAGGCCATGGCCTCGGGCTGCGTGTGCATCGTGGCCGACACCGGAGGCCTGCGCGAGGTCGTGCCGCCGGACGGCCGCTTTCCCTCCAGCGACGCGGGCGCACTGGGCGCGCTCCTGGAGCGGGTGCTCACCGACGAGGACGCCCGCGCCCAGACCGTGGCCGAAGCGCGCGAGCATGTGCTCCGGTTCGACTGGGCCGAGGTGGCGCGACGTACCGCCGAGGTCTACGACTCGCTCGTCACCGCGGACGAGGGCCGCACAAGCGCGGCCGACGTGCCCGCGGGCTGAGCAGCGACGCGAAGCGCGCGCCGCGATGAGTTATGGCGGTCCGGACGGGCCCGCCCGGCCCCACGGACGCCGTGCCCGCTAGCGCGGGCATTGGCAGTTCGGCCTGGCGGCCGAACATGCCGGTGCTGGCGCGGCCCAAAAAAAAAGAGGGCCCGGCGTTGCCGCCGAGCCCCCTTTGAGACAGAGTCTCTTACATCATCCCCGACATGTCGGGCATGCCGCCACCGGCGGCGCCTGCGCCGTCCTTCTCGGGCACCTCGGCGACGATCGCCTCGGTGGTGAGGATGTTCTTGGCGATCGACGCGGCGTTCTGGAGCGCTGAGCGCGTCACCATGGCCGGGTCGATGATGCCCTCCTTGACCAGGTCGACGATCTCGCCCGTGGCCGCGTTCAGGCCCTCGCCCTTGCCGGACTTACGGACGTCGTTGACCACGACCGAGCCCTCGAGACCCGAGTTCTCGGAGATCTGACGGAGCGGCTCCTCGAGCGCCCGGCGGACGATCTTCGCCCCCGTACGCTCATCGGGGTCGCTCAGGGCTTCCTCCTGGATGGCGTCCTGCGCGGTCAGCAGCGCGACGCCGCCGCCCGGCACGATGCCCTCCTCGAGCGCGGCCCGAGTGGCCTGCAGCGCGTCCTCGACGCGGTGCTTCTTCTCCTTCATCTCGGTCTCGGTGGCCGCGCCGACCTTGACCACCGCAACGCCGCCCGACAGCTTGGCGAGGCGCTCCTGGAGCTTCTCGCGGTCGAAGTCGGAGTCGGTGTTCTCGATCTCGGTCTTGATCTGGTTGATCCGGCCCTTGATCGCCTCGGCGTCACCGTTGCCGTCCACGATCGTGGTCGTGTCCTTGGCCACGACAACTCGGCGGGCACGGCCCAGCTGCGACAGCTGGGTGTTCTCCAGCTTGAGGCCCATCTCCTCGGTGATCACCTCGCCGCCGGTGAGGATCGCGATGTCCTCCAGCATGCGCTTGCGGCGATCGCCGAAGCCCGGAGCCTTGACCGCCACACCGGTGAAGGTGCCGCGGAGCTTGTTCACAACCAGGGTCGCGAGCGATTCGCCCTCGACGTCCTCGGAGATGATCAGGAGCGGCTTGCCGGACTGGATCGTCTGCTCGAGCACGGGCAGGATGTCCCGGACCGAGCCGATCTTCTGGTTGGCGATGAGGATGTAGGGATCCTCGAGGGTCGCCTCCATGCGGTCCTGGTCGGTGACCATGTAGGGCGAGATGTAGCCCTTGTCGAACTGCATGCCCTCGGTGAACTCGAGGTCCATGCCGAACGTCTGGCCCTCCTCGACGTTGACCACGCCGTCCTTGCCGACCTTCTCGATCGCGTCGGCGATCACGTCGCCGATCTCCTCGTCGCCGGCCGAGATGGTCGCGACGCGGGCGATCTGCTCCTTGCCGGAGATCTCGACCGCCTGCTCCTCGATGTTCTTGACCACGTCCTCGACGGCGCGCTCAATCCCGCGCTTGAGTCCGAGCGGGTTAGCGCCGGCGGCCACGTTCTTGAGGCCCTGGCGAACAATCGCCTGGGCGAGCACGGTCGCAGTGGTCGTCCCGTCACCGGCGACGTCGTTGGTCGCGGTGGCGACCTCGCGCACCAGCTGGGCGCCCTGATTCTGGAAGACGTCCTCGACCTCGATCTCCCGCGCGATCGTCACACCGTCGTTGGTGATCGTCGGGGCGCCGAACTTCTTGTCGAGCACGACATAACGGCCCCTGGGGCCGAGGGTTACCTTGACGGCGTTGGCCACCGCGTCGACGCCCTGCTCGAGCGCCTTGCGGGCCTCCGCCTCGTACTTCAGTTCTTTATGTGCCATATGAGTCTCTGGTCTCCTGGATTACTGGACCTTGGCCAGCACGTCGGACTCGCGGAGGACGAGGAGCTCCTCGCCGTCCACCTTGATCTCGGTGCCGCCGTACTTGCTGTACAGGACCTCGTCGCCTTCGGATACGTCAAGCGGCGTCCGCTTGCCGGTGTCGTCGTTGACCTTGCCGTCGCCGACGGCGAGGACCTTGCCCTTCTGGGGCTTCTCCTTGGCGGTATCGGGCAGGACGATGCCACTCTGGGTGGTCTCCTCCTCCTCGATTGCCCGCACGATCAGTCGATCGCCAAGGGGCTTGAGCTTCATGAATGAAACCTCCGGGGAAGTTGCGATGCGTTCAGCGTGCTTGGCACTCTGCGCCTGAGAGTGCCAACCCAGCTAAATATAGCCGGTCCCGAATGCGATTCAAGGAAAACTTGGCACTCTCGCCCCGAGAGTGCCAGGCCCGCTAGTAGTTCCCCGGGCCGGTATTGGTGTGGCTCGTGGTCCTCGGCGGCGGCGAGGTGGTCTTCGTGACCGGAGGAGCCGTCACCGTGTGCGGAGCCGTGTAGGTGTGGGGTGGCGCGGCGGGCGCCGTGTAGGTGTGGGGCGCGGTCGCCGGCGCGGTGTACGCGTGGGTCGTGGCCGGGGGTGCCGTGTAGGTGTGAGTGGTGGCGGTGACGGGTGCCACCGCGGTGGTTGCGGTGGCGGCCGGCTTGGGCTTCGGCTTGGCCTTGTGCTTCTTGACCTTCTTCTTGGGCGGCTTGGCCGGCGTCGTGGCCGTCGTCGTGGTGGGCGTGGTCAGGGTCGAGCCGGCGAGCGACGAGCTCGTCGACGAGGCGCTCCCGCCTCCGCAGCCGGCGACGACGATCGCGCCCACCAGCGTGGTCAACAGCACTCGTTTCATCGGTCGGCTCCTGTTTTCACCCGGTACATGGCCATGGGTCGCTTTAACACCGCGACTCGCGAATCGATCCCCCGCCGGCCGTGTTCAGTTCGAGCGACCCGCCTCGACTCCGGATAAGGTACCGCGTTCGATGGAGGTAACGGGGCCTCCTGTTCCCGGTGCCTTGGCGGTGACCGGACCGCCGTGAGGGGCACCGCGATGCTGGAAAGGGATCGTGCCGATGCAAGAGCGTGACGACTTGGCCGAGCGAGGCCCGGGCGGCGATGCGGCTGTCGCCACCGCCGCCACACCTCCGGTGGCTCCCGGCAGCGCGCCGCTAGGTGCCGGCCCTCCCGGGGGCCTGCCCGAGGTGGGGACGCGCTCGCGCTGGATCCTGATCGTCTGCTGCGTCGCTCAGTTCATGGTCATCCTCGACCTGAGCATCGTCAACGTGGCGCTGCCGTCGATCCAGTCGAGCCTCAGCTTCTCCTCCAACGGCCTTCAGTGGGTGATCGACGCGTACGCGATCACCTTCGCCGGCTTTCTCATGCTCGGTGGCCGCGCGGCCGACCAGCTCGGACAGCGGCGGACGTTCGCGGCCGCGCTGGTCCTGTTCGCGCTCACCTCGCTGGCCGGCGGGCTGGCGCCGGACCGGACGGTGCTGACCGTGGCGCGCGGCGTTCAGGGCTTCAGCTGCGCCTTCATGGCCGCCTCGTCGTTGGCCATCATCACCTCGTCGTTTCCGCCCGGCCCGCAGCTTCACCGGGCGATCGGCCTGTGGGCGGCCATGAACGGGCTCGGTGGCGCCGCCGGGACCCTGCTCGGAGGCGTGATCACCCAGGCTCTCAGCTGGCGCTGGGTCCTCCTGATCAATCCGCCGATCGGGATTGCGGCCGCGGCGGTGGCCTACGCCGTGGTGAGCGAGCGCCGCCGCGCAGGCACGGGCCGGAGCTTCGACCTGGCCGGCGCGCTCACCCTGACCCTCGGTCAGATCGTGCTCGTCTATGGCGTGGTCAAGGCCGGCGTGAACGGCTGGAGTGCGGTCCCCGCGCTCGGCCCGATCCTCGGCGGGCTCGTCTTGCTGGCCGCATTCGGCGTGATCGAGACGCGGATCGCCACCGACCCGCTGGTCCCGTTCCGGTCCCTGACCCGGCCGCTGGCCGTGGCCAACGGGATCGTCCTGCTGTTCAGCGCCGCGCTGTTCCCCATGTGGTACCTGAGCTCGCTCTACCTCCAGCAGGTCCTGGGGCTCTCGCCGCTTCACGCCGGCCTGACCTTCCTTCCCATGGCGCTGACGATCATGGTCGTGGCGCGGAGCGCCGGGAAGCTGGTCAGCCGATTCGGCGTGCGCGCGGTGCTGGCCGGCGGCCTGACCCTGATGACCGCCGGCATGCTGCTGTTCACCAAGATCGCCTCCAGCGGCAGCCCGATCGCCTACGTGATCATCCCCGGGGTCCTGACCGCGGGCGGGATCGGCCTGTCGATCGTGCCCTCGACGATCGCGGCCACCCAGGGGGCCAAGCAGGGCCAGGCCGGCCTGGCCTCCGGGTTGGTCAACACCTCGCGCCAGATCGGCGGAGGGCTCGGAATCGCCGTCCTGATCACGCTGGCCACCCAGCTGACCACGCACCGGATCGGCCATGGCGCCTCCGTCTCGCAAGCGCTGACCGACGGCTTCCGGCTCGGCTATTTCATCGCCGCGGTCCTCTGCGCGGCCGCGGCGATCGCCACCCTCACCCTGATACCGCGCGGAGCCGCCGCAGGCGGATCGCTGCTCCGCCGGTTCCCCCTGGCCTTCGCGGTCGGGCTCGCGCTCGCCGTCTTCGTCGGGATCGACTTCGCCGCCTCGGGCTCGCACGGCGCGCCCATCGGCCGGTACACGACCAGGGACACCTACCGCTTCGTCTCCGCACCGTCGCTGCACCCGCCCGTCGTAAAGGCGGACGTGGTGTCCCGCGACGCGGCCCAGAAGCTCGCTCCGGGCTACATCTTCCTGGCCAACTTCTACGACGTGACCCAGCCCCCGATCGTGGGGCAGAGCGGTCCGCTGATCCTCGACACCGGTCTTTCCCCGGTGTGGTTTCACCCCGTGCCGACCAGCGTTATCGCCTCGAACCTGAGCCTGCAGACGTACGAGGGCCGACCGGCGCTGGCCTGGTGGCAGGGCGTGGTCTCGAGCACCGGAGCGATCGAGAGCGGCGAGGACGTCGTCGTCAACCAGCACTACCAGCCGGTGGCCCGGCTCAAGGGTACGAACGGGTGGGTGGTCACCCTGCACGCGCTGACCATCGACGGGGACGTCGCCTGGGTGACCGCGAACAAGAACATCCAGATGAACCTGTCCCGCTACGGCGGGGCCTACAACGGCGCCCTGATCGATTCGGCCGTGCAGGCGTACAGCCTGAAGACCGGGAAGCTGCTCTACAGCTGGGACGCGCGCGATCACATCCCCCTGAGTGATTCCTACGCCTCGCTGCCCACCAATGGGTTTCCGTGGGACGCCTACCACGTCAACGCGATTCAGCTCACCGGCAACGGACGCTTCGTGGTCTCGATGCGCAACACGTGGGCCGCGTACCAGGTCGACTCGCGCACCGGGGGGATCGACTGGAGCCTCGGCGGCAAGCACTCGAGCTTCCGCTTCGCCCGGGGAGCCGCGTTCGAGTGGCAGCACGACGTGCAGCTCCTGACCAACTCGACCGTCAGCGTGTTCGACGACCACTGCTGCCAGATCACCGGCGGGGGCACCTTCGTGTCGCCGACCGGCCCGTCTCGAGGCGTGCTCCTGAGGCTCGACCAGCAGGCGCATACGGCTCGCCTGGTCACCCAGTACGGCCACGGGGCCGGCTTCGACGCCTCCTACATGGGCAACACCCAGCGTCTATCCAACGGCGGTGCGTTCGTGGGCTGGGGCTCTCAGCCGTCGTTCTCCGAGTACAGCCCCGGCGGCGAGATGCTGATGGACGTGGTGTTCCCCGGGCACAACCAGAGCTACCGGGCCACCCTCGAGCCATGGGTCGGCCGGCCGCTGTCTCCGCCCGCGGGGGCGGCGCGCACGCTCAACGGGAGGACGACCGTGTACGCGAGCTGGAATGGGGCCACCGAGGTCGCGTCCTGGACCGTGCTGGCCGGCGCGAGTGGGGCGAGGCTGCACCCGGTCGCCACGCGGTCGAGGACCGGGTTCGAGACCGCGATCCCGGTGGCGCCGGGTAACGGCTCCTTCCGGGTCCAGGCGCGCGACGCGACCGGGCGGGTCCTCGGGACCTCGCCGGCGTTCACCGAACAAGGCTGACCTGGAGACCGGGCCACGAAAATCGGCGCCAGCAGGTTCTCGTGGCCGGTCCACGAGAATCGGCGCCAGCCGGTCCCCGCAAGCGGGCCGGCGCAGCCCGGCTCGCCTAGTTCTGGGCCCCCCCGAGGCCGTGCAGGCGGTCCCGGAGCTCGGGCGGATTCTCGATGATCTGTGAGAACCGCACCACGGTGACCGTGTCCTCCATGTCGACCTTGCGGCTGTAGATCTGCTCGAGGAAGTGGACCATCTCGTCCACGCGGCGAAACTCCGGGTTGTCGTGCTCGATGTCGCGCGGCGAGAGGTCCTTGACCCGCTTGACCTCGACCTGGTCGATCACCGCGTTGAAGATCTTCTCCCGAGGCGAGTGCTGGTAGCCGATCGTCACCAGCACGCATTCGTTCTTCTTGTACTTGTGCGACTTGTCTCCCAGCCGGATGGTCGCCGTCTTGCGGCCGCGGCGGAGCTGGTCGGCGAACACCGACGAGTAGAAATTGAGGACGCGCACGGCCGCCAGCCTACCGATCCGCCGAGATTCGCGACAGCGCGCGGGTCACCATCTCGCGCTCGCCCTCGTAGCTGAGGGCACGGGCCGCCTCCTCCAGCGGCATCCAGCGCGCGTCCTCGATCTCGTGGTCGTGATCGGCCAGGTCACCCGATCGGTACTCGAACAGGAAGAAGGCGACCCGCTTGTCGATGCGCCGGCCGTTGCGCTCGTAGCTGTAGCGGACCTCGCCGAGCTTCTCGAGCAGGTCGGCCTGGACCCCGGTCTCCTCGGATACCTCCCGGGTCGCCGCCTCCTCCGCGGTCTCGCCGCCGTCGGGATGGCCCTTGGGCAGCGCCAGGACCTTGGTCCCGCGCGCGCTGCGCCGCACGGGCACGATGACGACGACGTCGCGGTCGCGCACGACCACGCCGCCGGCTGAGAACTCGTCAGCGGTCTTCCGCGCAGGCACGGTCCCTAGTAGACGTAGCGCTCGAGCGCCGCGGGGTCATGGACGGTGAGCTTTCCGCGACCCTGAGTAATTATTCCTGCGCGCTCCAGGACGGCCAGGAAACGGCTGGCCGATTCCCGCGATGACCCGGCCAGCTGGGCGAGATCGGTCTGGGTGGAGGTGATGAGCACATCCCGCTCGGGCGCGCCCTCGCGGCGCGCCGCCTCGACCAGCTGGGTCAGCACGGCGGCGACCCGGCTCTGCACGGTCTGGAACGACTGCCTGCTCAACCGCTCGTTCGTGTCCCGCAGCCGACCGGCCAGCGCGGTCAGCAGCTTGACCGCGATCTCCGGATGCTCGCGGAGCAGCCGGCGCATGTCCGAGCCCAGAATGGCCAGCAGCTCGAGGTGGTCGAGCGCCTCGACCGTGGCCGAGCGCCGCTCGTTGCCGAACATGGCCAGCTCGCCGAAGATGTCCCCGGGACCGAAGTTGGCCAGTGTGATCGACCGGCCGTCGGGGTGCTCGCGCACCGCCCGGGCGTGCCCGGAGCGGACGATGTAGCACGTGTCGCTCTCGTCCCCCTCGCGGAACACGGTCTCTCCCGCCTGCAGGGTGCGGGGCATCGCCACCTCGGCCACCCGTGACAGCTCCTCTTCGGCCAGCTCGGAGAACGCCGGCACGGCGTGGAGGAGGTCGATCGTCTCCTCCCGGGTAACCGCCATTGCGGTCACTGATACCACAGTGGCGGTGGCGGCTACGCCGCCATTGGGAGTTTCGCCTGCGGCGAAACGTCCCGGGCTAAGCGTGCCGCTACGCGCCCGCGGGCCCGAGCGCGGTGAACAGGCGAGGATCGTTGGTGATCACACCGGTCACCCCGAGCGCCTCGAGCCGGCGGATCTGCGGCAGCTCGTCGACCGTCCACACGTAGAGCTCGCCCCCGGCGGCATCGATCGAGCGCACGAGCCGAGCGGTGACCAGGCGCCAGTGCGCCATCACCGCGTCGCACCGCCGGGCCGTGATCGCTCGCGCCGCCTGGACCGGCAGCGCGGCCCGCATGCCCTGAAGGATCACGTAGGCCGGGACGACCATGACCGGGCTCTGGAACGGGTCCCGACGAAGTTTGGGCACCGACCAGCCGAGCCGCACCGCCGGGTCGATGGCGCGGATCGCGGCCAGGCTCTCCCGATACTGGCTGCACACGAGCGAGCGTCCGGTCAGGCCATGGCTCTCGAGGGCCGAGATGACCTGCCGTTCGTATCCGGGCAGCTTCAGGTCGACGTCGAGCTCGATCCCGGCGAACCGCTCGAGGCTCAGATGGGCCAGTCCTTCCTCGAGCGTGGGCGGCACGCGCCCCGCCGCGTCTCTGTAGTCGTGGGCCAGAACCAGGCGGGTCGGATCGGCGCGATCGGGCAGGACGTCGAACTCGATCATGTCGACCCCGGCCGCGAGCGCGGCATCGAAGCTGGCCAGGGTATTCCCGGGCGCGATCCGGTCCGCTCCCTTGTGCCCGACTCGGCGCAGCTTCAGCTCTGACATCCCGGGCACCAGTATGTCGTGCGGTTGTCGTCGCCCTGACCCCGCGAGCGGATCTTCACACCGCAGCGCGGGCACGGCATGGTGGACCTCCCATAGACCCGGGGCTCGATCACGCGAGGGCCCTGTTCGGCCGAGGCGATCATCCGGGGACGCACGGCCTCGATCAGGGCGAGGAGGTGGTCGTCGGCCACGGTCTCGGTTGGGCGCCAGGGGTCGAGCTGCACCTCCCAGCACCCCTCGGACTTCCAGACGTTCCCAATTCCGGCCAGATTGCGCTGATCGAGCAAGGCGTCTCCGATCGTGCGACTCGGATCGTCCTGGCGTAGACGCCTGAGGAACCCCTGGCGATCGAATTCGGCGGCCAGGACATCCGGGCCCAAAGCGGCCAGTCGCTGGTCGAAGCGGCTTCGCCCATCGGTGATGAGCTCGAGCGTCGGGCCGTCGAATTGGACCACCTCATGGTCGCCGGCTTGGATCACAAGCCAGGCCCGGCGGGGCGAGCGCCCCCACCGCCGGCCGGGACCGTAGACGCCCCACGACCCCTTCATGCCCAGATGCGAATGGAGCGCGAGACCGCCTTCGAAGCGGAGAAACAGGTGCTTGCCGTGGGTGTCGATCCGGGTCACCGCCCGGCCGGCCAGGCGCTCGGGCCAGCGGTCCATGGCGTGACGGGGGTGGGGGGTTCGGATCGCGTCCGGGATCCTTCCCTCGAGCACGGGACGGATCCGATTGGCGTGCCAGGCGATCGTGTCGCCCTCGGGCATCGGTTATGCGCTCAGCGTGAGCCGCCGGGGACCCGCCTGGAAGCCCAGCTCGGTCAGCACCGGCTCGAGCGGCGAGCCCGATACGGGCTGCCCGTCGATCTTCTCCAGGGCCAGTCGCTTGATCGTGCCGCTCTGGACGTGCTCGACCAGCCGCTGTAGAGCGGCGGGGATCCGGGAGTCGCCGGCGGGGACGAGCGTCTGCAAGGCCCGGCCGCCGCGCTCGACGTAGAGGATCGGCTCGCCGGCCATCGTCACGACGTGCGCACCCGGGTTCCTGGTCAGGCGCCGGCCCTCCTCGGCCTTCGGCCACGGGAGCGTCGCCCCGTAGGGTTGCGCCGGGTCAACCGCCGCCAGGAGCACCGGGGGCTCCTGGCGCGGCGGCTGGGCGCGCAGCCGCTCGACCGCGCCGGGGAGCGCGAACTGGGCGCCGCCGAGGCCTTCGACGAAGTACCCCCGCCGGGCCACGCCCAGCGTCTCGAGCTGCGAGAGCTCCGAATAGATCGCGCTGAAGCCACCGGGGACGCCCTCGGCGAGTACCTGCTCGCGGGTGAGGATGCCGTAGCGCTCGAGCAGCAGCTCGGCCAGGGCCCGGCGCCGGGTGGCCGGATCGGGCTGGGCGGCGAACAGCGGGGCGGTGAGCGACCACCGGCCCTGGACCTGCGCGCTCGCCCCGAGCCCGCGGCGGGCTCGGCTGAAGCGACCGGTCCGGCGCTGAGCCTGGTCGCGCTGGGCCCGGGCCAGGGTCAGCCGCGGTGCCCGCAGGGGCGCGAACGCATCGTTGGTCACCTCGCCGGCCCAGACCAGGTCCCACAGCGCGGCCTGGAGTTGCTCGGGCGCCAGCTCGACGTCGACGAGCAGGTCGGTGAAGAAGCAGGCGCCGGCCTGGAGGCGGGTCCGGATCAGCTCGTGCTCGTCGCGATCCGGGGGCGGGACCCTGGTCGGCGGCGCCCCGAGCAGGGCGACGTCCTCACGGAAGTAGAGCGCCACCTTGCCCGAGTTGCGCCCGAGCGGCCCGGCCCCGAGCCACACGACCTCGCCGGCGGCGCACAGTTGATCCATCCACGACGGGGAATAGGCGCCGATCCGGCGAGGGAGCACATCGCGCTCCCAGGTCTCGGCCGGGAGCGGAAGTCCCTGGAGCGGGATCAGCGCCTCACGGAGGCGATCGATGCCGGCCCCGGAGGCCGAGTGGCGATCGACGTTCTGCCAGGCGGGGAGAAAGCGGGCCAGCGCGCGGTGATCGACCGGCTCGATCTCCTCGCGCAGCCGGGCCAGGGAGGCGCGCCGAAGGCGGCGGAGCACCTCGGGATCGCACCACTCCCGCTCGCTCCCGCCGGGCCGCAGCTCGCCCTGGATCACCGTGCCGTCACGCCCGAGCTGCGCCAGTACGGCGGTCGGATCGACCCCGAATCGATGTCTGACCTCCGCCGTGGTGAACGGGCCGTGGGTGGCGGCGTAGCGGCGGACGAGCTTGATCAGGGCGCCGTCGACGTCCTCGAGGAAGGCGGCGGGCAAACCTCCCGGCGGGGCCACCCCGAGCGCGTCGCGGTACAGGCCCGCGTCGGCGGCGTCGATCCACCGCTCCTCATTGGCGATCCGGACCCGGACCGCGCGCCGCTCGGCCTTCAGGTCCGCGAGCATCCGGTCGGCATCCAGGCCGGGCATGACGCGCGCGGCCGCCTCCGAAGCGGTCAGATCGCCGAGCGTGCGGAGCACGTCGTGCAGGGTGTCCCGGCTGGTGGCCTGCCGCGCCTCGGAGAGGAACTGGAGGTCCTCCTCGACCTGCGCCAGCGCCCGGGGGTCGATCAGGTCACGCAGTTCCTCCTGCCCGAGCAGCTCACGGAGAAGGTCGCGGTCGAGCGACAGGGCGGCGGCCCGGCGCTCGGCGTTCGGCGTGTCGCCCTCGTACATGTACGTGGCCACGTAGTCGAAGAGCAGGCTGGAGGCGAAGGGCGAGGCGGTCGAGGTCTCGACCTCGATCAGGCTGATCTCCCGGCGATGGAGCTTGGTCAGCAGCTCGGTCAGGCCGCCCAGGTCGAGCACGTCGCGCAGGCACTCGCGGTAGGTCTCGAGCACGATCGGGAAGTCGTCGAACTTCTTGGCCACCTCGAGCAGCGACTGCGACTTCAGCCGCTGCTGCCACAGCGGCGTGCGCTTGCCCGGACGGGCGCGGGGGATGAGCAGGGCGCGGCCCGAGTTCTCCCGGAACCGGGCTCCGAACAGCGCGCTCGAGGCCAGCTCGCTCACCACCCGGTCCTCGATCTCGTCGGGCTCCATCAGGACCAGGTCGGCGCCAGGCGGCTCGTCGGCGTCGGGGAGGTGGACGATGATCCCGTCGTCGGACCAGATGGCGTCCGATTCGAGCTCGGTCTCCTCGCGGATCTTCTGGCTCAGGGCGAGGCCCCAGGCGGCATGCACCCGGCCCCCGAACGGGCTCAGCACGCACAGGCGCCAGTCCCCGATCTCGTCCCGGAAGCGCTCGATCACCACCGCCCGATCGGACGGGATGACCCGGGTGGCGTCCTGTTGCTCTTTCAGGAAGTCGACCAGGTTGCTGGCCGCCTTCTCGTCCAGGTCGTAGTGAGCCTGCAGGCTGTGTGGATCCTGGTCGACGGCCCAGCGGCTGAACGCCCCGATCGCCTCGCCGAGCTCCTTGGGCCGTCCCATGCTGTCGCCCTTCCAGAACGGCACTGCGCCGGGCAGCCCCGGAGCCGGGGTGACGATCACCCGGTCGCGGCCGATCTCCTCGATCCGCCAGGTCGAAGCGCCGAGCAGGAACGTCTGACCCGGTCGGGCCTCGTAGACCATCTCCTCGTCGAGCTCGCCCACGCGCCGGCCGTCGGGCAGGGTCACCGCGTAGAGGCCCCGGTCGGGGATCGTCCCCGCGTTGGTCACCGCCAGCTGGCGGGCCCCGGGGCGGGGGCGGATGGTCCCCTGTAGCCGATCCCAGATGATCCGGGGGCGAAGCTCCGAGAACTCGGTTGAGGGGTAGCGGCCGTCGAGCATGTCGAGCACGTTCTCGAGCTGCTTGCGGGTCAGCTCGGCGTACGAGTAGGTGCTCGTGACGAGCGCATGCAGGTCATCCACGCGCACGGGCTCGTCATCGGGCGCCGCGGCCACGATGGCCACGATCTGCTGGGCCAGCACGTCGAGCGCGTTCCTGGGCACGACCGTGGTCTCGATCGCGCCGTCTTTCATCCGGCGAGCGACGACGGCGCACTCGAGCAGGTCGGCCCGGAACTTGGGGAAGATCCGCCCCCGGCTGATATCGCCGACCGAGTGGCCGGCCCGGCCGATTCGCTGCAGGCCCCGGGCCACCGACTTCGGTGACTCGACCTGGATGACCAGGTCGACCGCACCCATGTCGATTCCCAGTTCCAGCGACGAGGTCGCGACCAGGCACGGCAGCTCGCCCGCCTTGAGCATCTCCTCGACCACCGTCCGCTCCTCGCGGGCCAGCGAACCGTGGTGGGCCCTCGCGATCTCACGCTCGGCCAGCTCGTTCAACCGGAGCGCGAGCCGCTCGGCCCCGCGGCGGTTGTTGACGAAGATGATCGTCGAGCGGTGCTGGTTGACCAGCTCGAGCAGCTCGGGGTAGATCGCGGGCCAGATCGACCGCCGCGTCGCCTCCGAGCCTCCGACCAGCGGATCCAGATCCGGGGCGGGCGTGGCGTCCGGCTCCACCATCGACTCGACCGGGACATGGATCTTGAGGTCGAGCTCCTTGCGGATCCCCGTGTCGACGATCCGGCACTCCCGCTTGGGGCCGACCATGTACTTGGCGATCTCGGATAACGGGTTCTGAGTCGCGGAAAGGCCGATCCGCTGCACGTCGTCGCCTGCGGCCTTCGTGAGCCGCTCGAGCGTGAGGGCCAGGTGCGCGCCCCGCTTGGTCGAGGCCACGGCATGGATCTCGTCCACGATGCAGAACTGCGTGCCCTCGAACAGCGTCTGAGCCCGGCCGGTGAGCATCAGGTAGAGCGACTCCGGCGTGGTGATGAGGATGTCCGGCGGCTGTTTGAGCATCGCCTGACGCTCCTTCTGCGGGGTGTCCCCGGTGCGGACGGCCACGGTCAGCTCGGCGCCGACCCCGCGCAGCGGCGCCCGCAGGTTGCGGTCGATGTCGTAGGACAGGGCCTTGAGCGGCGACACGTAGACGAGCCCGATCCCCGCCCGCTCGCGGTCATCATGAGCCAGCCGGTCGATGCCGTACAGGAACGCGGCCAGCGTCTTGCCCGAGCCCGTGGGCGCGCTGATCAGGACGTGCTCGCCGGAGGCGATGGCCGGCCAGGCCTGGGCCTGCGCGGGCGTCGGCTCCGCGAACGCGGCGGTGAACCATTCACGGGTGGTTTGGGTGAACTGATCGAGCGCCACCCTTCGAGGTTACTCAGCCTGGATCCGCCGATAACGGGCTGAGTCTCTCCGCCGGATCGAGGGTTGCAGGCTTAGTCCATGAAGGCCAATTTGAGGCTCATTCCGGGACTGCCACGGAGCGTCGCGATGTGGCGTCCGGACTGCACGGCGGACCGGATCGGGCTGAGCCGATCGCCCAGCCGTTCGGCCAGGCCGGGCAGGTCCTCGACGGTCACCACGAGGCCCCAGAAGCGGGCCGGGCCCGGTGGTGCTTGCGTCGCTTCTACGAGCTCCAGGATTGCGGGACCGAGCCGCTTGAACCCCTGGCGAAAGCCGCCGCCGTCCCGGATCCGGCTCAGGCTGATCCCCACCGCTTCGAGCGCGGCCTGCGTGCGGTCGAAGTCCGGGCTGAACACGACCACGTGGTCGACGGCGGTGGCGCCGTTGGGATGGTCCCTGGCGAGCGGTTCGACCGGCTCCGCCACCGAGGTGGGAAGCCCGTCGATCTCGTCGACCGACTCGATCCCGGAGAGGCGCCAGGCCACGTCGCCGGCGTTCAACCGCAGCCTGACGCCGCCCACGTCCACGTGGCCGTCGTCGATCGCAAAGCCGAGGCCCTCCCAGGCCGCGGCATCGTCCGGCAACGACAGCCCCACCAGGTGGGTCGAGAAAGCGAACGTATCTTTCGTTTTCTCAGCCACTCTCGTCCGCCAGCGCTTTCGCGCGCTCGAACACCTCGTCCATCATCGGCTCGGTCAACCTACCCGTGAACGTGTTCTGCTGGCTCGGGTGGAAGCAACCGAGCACCGTGAACCGCCCAACGCCCGCGACCGAGGCCCCGTGGCCGAAGCGCGGCCGGGGCCGGGGGACGACCACGCCGAGCGCACTCAGGGCCCGGAACGCCACGTCCCAGGCGAACCCCCCGAGGCACACGATCACCCGGACCCGCGCCAGCAGCTGCAACTCCCTGACCAAGTACGGCTGACAGTTGTCCCGCTCGGCCGGGAGCGGCCGGTTGCCGGGCGGCGCGCAGCGCACCGCCGCGGTCACGTACGCCCCCCGCAGCGCCAGCCCGTCGTCGGCCGACACCGACGTCGGCTGGTTGGCGAAGCCGGTCCGCCACAGGGAGGCGAACAGCCAGTCGCCCGAGCGATCTCCGGTGAAGATCCGCCCCGTCCGGTTCCCCCCGTGGGCGGCCGGAGCCAGGCCGAGGAGCAGCACCCGCGCGGCGGGATCTCCGAAGCCGGGCAGGGGACGGCCCCAGTAGGTCTCGCCGGCGTACGAGGCCCGCTTGACCACCGCCACCTCCTCGCGCCAGGCGACCAGGCGCGGACAGCGCCGGCAGGCCACCACCTCGGCGGCCAGCGCCTCCAGCTCCGCCGCGCTCACGAAAATCCGCGAATCAACCGGTCGATCACCGGCGCCAGCTCGAGCGCGTCGGTCGGCTCGCCCAGGCGGACCTGCCGGGAGACCAGCTCCATGATCGCGCCGACGATCGCGTACGCGTCGTACGGGCTAGCGAACCGGCGCAGCTGCCCCCGCCCGGCCGCCTCGGCGTTCTCAGCGTCGATGATCATGGAGAAGCCGTAGAGGATGTCGTCGCGCCGGCGCGCGGCCACGGGGCCGGCGCCGATGATCTCGACCAACAGGGTCCGGGCGAACTCCGGATGCTCGGACAGCGTGGTGAGGAAGGCGCGGATGCCCGCATGCAGGCGTGCGGCGGCGTCGCTGCCCGCGTCCCGGGCGGCATGCACCATGGCGTCGGCCACGACCTCGGCCGCCCGGTCGAACAGCGCCACCATGCAGGCTTCCTTGTTGGCGAAATGCTCGTAGAAGGTGGCCTTCGACATTCCCGCACGCCGGCTGATCGACTCGGCGCTGGCCCCGGCGTAGCCGACGCTGGCGAACTCCGCGGCCGCGGCGCGCAGCAGTCGCTGGCGCTGCAGTGGCAGCCGGACCTCGGGCGGGGGGGCGTGCCGCCCCCGGGCGACAGGAGGGTCGGTCAGCATGGACGGGTTCAGGTCTTAAGCGCGCGTCCGTAGTGACGCTCGTAGTACTCCCTATATACCCCGGAGCGGATCGGCTCCCACCACCAGGCGTTTTCCCGGTACCAGTCGACGGTCCGGGCCAGCCCCTCCTCGAACCGCACCTGGGCCCGCCAGCCCAGACCCTCCAGCTTGGCCGCCGAGAGCGAGTACCGGCGGTCGTGGCCGGGCCGGTCGGTCACGTACTCGATCAGCGACTCATCCCGGCCGCACAGCGAGAGGATCCGGCGGACCACGTCGAGGTTCTCGCACTCGTCCGGGCCGCCGCAGTTGTAGACCTCGCCCGGAACCCCGCGGGCCAGAACCTCCCCGATCCCCCGGCCGAAGTCCTCCACGAACAGCCAGTTGCGCACGTTGCGCCCGTCCCCATACACCGGCAGATGATCGCCCGCGAGCGCGTTCAGGATCATCAGCGGGATCAGCTTCTCGGGGTACTGGTAGGGCCCGTAGTTGTTCGACCCGCGGCAGATCAGGGTCTCCAGCCCGTAGGTGTGGAAGTAGCTGGCCACGAGCAGGTCGGCGCCCGTCTTGGTCGCGCTGTACGGGCTCGAGGGCGCAAGCGGCGAGGACTCGGTGAACGAACCCTCCTCGATCGACCCGTAGACCTCATCGGTCGAGACCTGCACGTAGCGCAGCCCCCGCTCCCGCGCCGCCTCCAGCAGCACGTGCGTGCCCTGCATGTTGGTGATGATGAACGCCTCCGGGCCGGAGATCGACCGATCGACATGGGTCTCGGCGGCGAAATTGACGACCGCGTCCACGCCGGCGAGCGCCTCGGCCACCGCGACCGGATCCTCGATCGCCCCGTGCACGAAGCGCACCGACTCGATCACGTCGTGCAGGTTCTCCTTGCGCCCGGCGTAGGTGAGCTTGTCCAGCACCGTCACCTCATCGCCGTGCTCGCGCACGCGCAGGCGCACGAAGTTAGAGCCGATGAACCCGGCCCCGCCGCACACCAGAAGCCTCATAGCGACGGCACCGCCGCGGTCAAGTACTCGGCCAACCCATCCCGCCACTCAGGCAGCCGAGGCACCACCGCTCCCCGCTCGGTCCCGAGCACGCTGTAAGCCGGCCGCGGCGCCGGCCGCCCCAGATCCGCCGTCCGCCCCGGCCGCACCTCACACGACAACCCGGCCGCCCCGATCGTCTCCCGGGCCAGCTCGAACCACGAACACGAGCCCGCGCCGGCGACGTGCACCACGCCCAAAGGCCGGCTCGCCGCCAGCGAGATCAACCCGCGGGCCAGATGGCCGGTGAACGTCGGACACCCGACCTGATCGTCGACCACCGTGACCGAGTCCCGCTCGGCCGCCAAGCGCAGCATGGTGGCCGGAAAGCACCCGCCCCCGGCCCCGAACAGCCAGGACGAGCGCACGATCGTATGCCGATCACCCGCCGCCTCGCGCACCGACACCTCCCCCGCCAGCTTGGTCCGCCCGTACGCCGAGGCGGGCGCCACCGGATCGGACTCGACGTACGGAGCTCGCTTGGTCCCGTCGAAGACGTAGTCGGTCGAGACGTGGACCACCCACGCCCCAACCTGAACCGCCGCCCGCGCCACATTCCCGGCTCCTGCGCCGTTGACCGCCAGCGCCGCCTCAAACTCCGACTCCGCCCCATCCACGTCCGTCCACGCCGCGCAATTCACCACCACCTCGGGCCGCACCCGGCCGGCGATGGCCGCCACCGCCTCGGCATCGGTCACATCGAGCTCGCCGCGGCCGAGCGCCACCGCCTCGTGGCCGGCGCTCCGCGCGGCCTCGGCCACGTCCTGGCCCAGCATCCCCGCGGCTCCGGTGATCAGAACTCGCATCGAATCGACAGGGTAGAGATGCCCGGGCGATGGTAGGGTCGCGCTCATGGGTGAACGATCCGAGTACAAGCACGGCACTTTTTCCTGGACGGACCTGACGACGACCGACCAGGAAGGCGCAAAGAAGTTCTACGGCGAGCTGTTCGGCTGGGAGATGAACGACAACGAGGTGGGTGAGGGCGTCTACTACACGATGGCCCAGATCGACGGCAAGGACACGGCCGCGATCTCGCCCCAGCCCGAGCAGCAGCGGGAGGCCGGCGTGCCGCCGACCTGGAACTCGTACGTCACCGTCGACAGCGCCGACGACGCGCTCAAGAAGGCCAAGGAGCTCGGGGCCGAGGTGCACGCTGACGCCTTCGACGTGATGGACGTCGGCCGCATGGGTGTGGTCCAGGATCCTCAGGGCGCGTTCTTCCTGGTCTGGGAGCCGAAGTCCCACATCGGCGCCTCGCTCGTCAACGCACCCGGTGCCCTGGCCTGGAACGAGCTCGCCACCCCGGACCTCGATGCCTCGGTCGAGTTCTATACCGAGCTGTTCGGCTGGGAAACCGAGCCGATCGAGGGCGACATGCCCTACCAGGTGATCAAGCGCCAGGACGGAGGGGCCAACGGCGGCATGCGCCCGACTCAGGAGAACGAGCCGCCGTACTGGCTCGTGTACTTCGGCGCCGACGACATCGAGGCCACGGCCAAGCGCGCGGAGGAGCACGGCGGCAAGACGATCGTGCCCAAGACCGACATCGGAATGGGCCACATCGCCGTGCTCCAGGACCCCGAGGGCGCGGTATTCGCCCTGTTCGCCGGCCAGCTCGACGACTAAAGGAGCCGCCGCGAGGCGGCGATTACCCCGGTGGCGTGATCTTCGCTCGCCGACGCCATACTTACGCGGTGCGCAGGGCACCGGCGGCCATCCTGCTCGTGATCGGGCTCGCGGCGTGCGGCGTCCAGAAGCCGGCGCCCCCGACGCGGGCGAGCTCCTCCGCGTCTCCGAACGCGACCAGCCAGCCGGCCCTGCCGGCCGCCCACCCCCAGGCGGTCGAGCCAATGGCCGGAATGGCGCCCTCGGCGGCCGGCGCCACCCAGAGCGAAGCCCCCGCCCCGGCTGCTCAGCCCGCGCGGAACCTCGCCCAGCCCACCTCCGATGCCCAGATCCGCCAGGAGCTGGCCAAGACGGGGATGAGCGCGAACGCCAACCAGGCCACGCTGACCCCGGACGGCCTGGCCATCCCGCCGATCAACGCGCCTCCCGCGGTCCAGCAGATCATCGAGGCCGGGAACGAGATCGCCCACCTGCCCTATGTGTGGGGCGGCGGCCATGGCACCTACGTGGACACCGGCTATGACTGCTCGGGGTCGATCAGCTTCGTCTTTCAGGCTGCGCACCTGCTGAGCGGTCCGATGGTCTCAGGCGATCTCGCGAACTGGGGCGCCTCGGGGGCGGGCAAGTGGATCACGGTGTTCGCCAACGCCGGCCACACGTTCATGTACATCGCGGGGCTGCGCTTCGACACCGTGGCCCTGGCCGAGACCGGCTCACGCTGGTCGAACCGGTCAGCCGACGAGTCCGACCTGCGCTCGTTCGCGGTTCGCCACCCGTTCGGTTTGTAATGGGCTGGGCCGGCCGCGACGTTTCGCCGTCAGGCGAAACTCGCAATGGCGCCAAAGGCGCCACGGCGCCGAAGGCGCCACGGTCAGGCGACTGACGGAGCCCGCGACGTTTCGCCCTCAGGCGAAACTCGCAATGGCGCCGAAGGCGCCACGAAGTCCTTGCCCCGCACCAGCGCCACCGTGAACACGGCCCCGACCAGCGCCGTCACCCCGGCCACGGTGAGGATGTCGTTCATGGCGCTCGCGAACGACACGTGGATCGCGGCCACGGCGACATGCCGCTGCGCCGCCGGCACCGCGCCCACCACCTGCTGAGCGCCGCCGCCGGCCACCGCGTGCGCGAGCTGGGCGGCATGGCTGGCGCCCGGCGACCCGGCCAGCTTGGCCGTCAGGCCGTGGCCGAGCTGGGTCTCGAAGATCGACCCGAGCACGGCGATCCCGGTGGCGATGCCGACCTGGCGAAAGGTGGAGTTGATCCCGGAGGCCATCCCGGCCCGCTGGGGCGGGACGACGCCGATCGCCGTCGAGGCGAGCGCCGGGTTCACGAGGCCGATGCCCGCTCCCGCGATGATGAAGCCGGGCAGGAGCGCCGTCCACGTCGACGAGGCGGTCAGGCCGGTCATGAGCAGCAGCCCGCCTCCGACCGCGAGCAGCCCGAGGCCCATGAGGAACCGCACCGGTATCCGCGCGGACAGGTTTCCCGACACCGCGGCCACGGCGAACGACAGGACGGTCACGGGCAGGAAGCGAAGCCCGGTCTGAAGCGGCGAGAAGCCGAGGATCGTCTGCAGGTAGATCGTGAGGTAGAGGAACATCGCGAACATCGACGCCGACATCGCGAAGGCGGCGATCGCCGCGCCTCCGAACGTCGGCTTGCGGAACAGCCCGACGTCGAACATCGCGTTCGTCTGCACGAACTGAGACACGAGGAACGCCGCCAGCAGCACCGCCGAACCGATCAGGCATCCGACGACGAGCGTGCTCCCCCACCCCTTGACCGGGGAGCGGATGAGCCCGTAGACGAGCAGGAAGAGGCCGCCGGTGAAGGTCACGGTGCCGAACCAGTCCAGCCGCGTCCCTTCCGGGTTGCGCGACTCCGCCACCTTGGCCACCGTCAGCAACGCCGCCGCGATCCCGATCGGGACATTGATGTAGAAGATCGATTGCCAGCCCAGGCCCTCGGTGAGCGCCCCACCGAGCAGCGGCCCGACCGCGGCTGAGGCGCCGATGGTCGCCCCCCACGCGCCGAATGCCGTCCCGCGCTCCCGGCCCTGGAACTCCTGCGCGAGCAGCGCCAGCGAGGTCGAGAACATGATCGCGCCGCCGATGCCCTGACCGGCGCGCGCGAGGATCAGCCACAGCGAGCTCTGGGACAGGCCGCACAGCAGCGAGGTCACCGAGAACAGGACAAGTCCGATCGCGAACAGCAGCCGGCGCCCGAACAGGTCGGCCAGCGACCCGGTGGTCAACAGCATCGAGGCCAGCGTGAGCGCGTAGGCGTCGATCACCCACTGGATGTCCGAGAAGCTGGCGTGCAGATCGGTGGCGATCTTCGGCAGCGCAACGTTCACGATCGTGATGTCGAGCAGCAGCATGAAGGTCGCCGTGCAGACGACGATCAGCGTCCACCACTTACGTTCCATTAGTTGCGGATCCTAACCGGAACGGACATTCCGGCGGAGGGTGCCCGTCAGGCGCGGCCGTAAACCGGGATGACCGCCCCGCTGACCGGGCCGGTGTCGTTCGTGAGCAGACCCGAGATCACGCCCGCGATCTCAGCCGGCTTGACCCACCGCTCGTGCTCGGCGTTCGGCATCGAGGCCCGGTTGGCGGGCGTGTCGATCACGCTGGGGAGGATCACGTTGCAGCGGATGCCGTCATCGCGGTACTCCACCGCCACCGCCTGGGCAAAGGCGATGACCCCGGCCTTGGAGGCGATGTATCCGGCCGCGCCCCGGAACGGCTGCACCGCGGCCCGGGTGCCCACGCACACGATCGCGCCACCACCGGCGTCGAGCAGCGAGGGAAGCACGGCTTGAGTGACCAGATAGGTCGGCCTGAGGTTCAGCTGGAACTGGCGCTCGAACTCTTCGACCGGCGTTTCGTGCACCCGTCCGCCGGCGGCGAAGCCGCCGACCAGGTTGACCAGTCCCTGGAGCGGCGCGTCGCCTACGCGCGCGGCCACCTCGACCACAGCCTGCACGCTCTCCTGGTCGAACAGGTCGGCCTGGATCAGCTCCAGCCCGTCCCGCGCCTCGACGCGCTCGAGCTCCCGCTCGGCAATCCAGGGCACGACCACGCGCCAGCCGTCGTCGAGCAGCCGCGCCACGACCGCGGACCCCAGGCCGCCCGTTCCGCCGGTGACAATCGCCGTCCGGTCCATCCGCGCGCCACTCTATCTTCGTGGCGCGATGAAAGTCCGGCAATTTGCGGAAGGATGCGAAGTCGCACAGCCGCTCATGGTGCGCGCCGTGAACGACGACGGCGAGGTTGTTCTCGGCGACTGCACCGGCTCGGTGGCCGCGCTCGTACCGCTCGAGTCACGCGGCCTGTGCGTCACCGGAGCGGTCGTGTTCGTGACCGGCCGCTACCGCGGCAAGCTGATCGCCGAGACCGTCCGCGCCGCCGAGCCGGACGAGTACCGCGAGGAGGATCTCCGCGACGGTCCCACCCGCGCGCCGGCACAGATGGAGGCCGACCTGCGCGAGCTCCTGGCCACGATCCAGAACCCGCACCTGCGCCGGTTGCTTTCGGTCGTGTTCGGGGAGGGCTCGCCGACGTGGGCCATCTACCGGGAGGCACCGGCGGCCAAGCGCTACCACCAGGCCTACCGCCATGGTCTGCTCGAGCACTGCCTCACCGTCGCGCAGTCCGTGAGCGCGATCTCGGCCACCTTCCCCGGCATCGATCGGGACGTCGCGGTGACCGGCGCGCTGCTGCACGACATCGGCAAGCTCGAGGCCTACGAGGTCAACCGCGGCGCGATCTCGATGTCCGACCACGGGCGTCTGTACGGCGAGATCCCGCTCGGCTACTACACGGTGCGCCGCGCCATCGAGGACCTCGACGGCTTCCCCCCGAGCTCGAGCGCGCGGTGCTCCACATCATCCTCAGCCACCACGGCTCGCTCGAGCACGGCAGCCCGGTCGTCCCCTGCACGCGTGAGGCCACCCTCGTGCACATGATCGACAACCTCGGCGGACGCCTGGGCAGCTTCGACCGGCTCGAGAAGGAGCTGCCCGACGGCGAGCAGTGGTCGGCCTATGACCGCGCGCTCGGCGGCGGGGCGTATTTCGCGCGTCCCGTGGACGCAGAACGCCGAGCCGCGTAGTCCCTGACGCGCCGCGTAACGGCGCCGCACCGAATCCGCGCAAATTGCGCGTCGAGTTCCGTCCAGGATCGTCGCCTTCTCAGCCGCCTCTCTAGAGTTCTGGGTCATGGCCAAGGACACGGAGAAGCTCATCCGGCAGCTGTCGCTGATCTCGTATCTGATGGCCGAACGCCGGCCGGTCACCGCACCGGAGATCCGCCGGGACGTCGAGGGGTACAGCGCGATGAACGAGGACGCGTTCGCGCGCCGGTTCTACGCCGATCGCTCCGAGCTCGAGGCGCTGGGGATCGTGCTCTCGGTCGAGAAGCCGGTCGAGGGACTGGTCGAGCAGGAGACCTACTCCCTCCCGCCGGAGAACTTCCACCTCCCCGCGATCGAGTTCAGCGACGAGGAACTGGCCGCGCTTCACACCGCGCTCCAGCTGCTCGACGGGGAATTCGCCTACGCCGAGCCGCTCCGACTGGCGCTGCAGCAGATCTCCTGGGGCCGGCCGAGCCCGCTCAGCGCGCCCGAGCAGCACACGGTGGCGCTCGGGATCACCGGGTCGGCCGGCGGTCATGACGTGTCCCAGCGGCTGGGCAAGATCGAGACGGCGATCTTCCGCCGCAAGACAATCGTCTTCGACTATTACACGATGGAGCGCGACGAGGTGGGCACGCGGCGGGTCGATCCGTACCAGCTGCTGTTCCAGGGCGGCCAGTTCTACGTCGTCGGCTACTCGCACGAGCGGGAGGCCGTTCGGGTCTTCCGCCTCTCCCGGATCCGGGGCAAGGTCGGCTACGCGACCAAGGCCGAGCACGACTTCTCCCGGCCGGACGAGTTCGACCCCCGCGCCTACGCGAACCGGATCGACTGGCAGTTCGGCGAGCCGATCGGCACGGCCGAGGTGTGGATCGGCCGGCGCATCGCCTGGCAGATCGAGCGCCACTTCGGGCGGTACGGCGAGATCCGTCCCGCCGGCGACGACGGCGACCGCGTCTTCGTCACCTCGTATGCCAACGCGCGCCAGCTGATCGCCTGGGTGCTCGGGCTGGGTGAGCACGCCCGCATCCTCGAGCCGGATGAGCTGGCGAGCGAGTTCCACGAGCGGGTCGAGGTCCTGATCGAGCGCCACATCGGCGAGCCGGCGCTCGCCGATTCCGTGTCCGCGAGCGTGGCACCGGCGCACGAGCGGCCGGCGCCGGAGCCCGCCAACGGCCACCGAGGCGACGCGGCGATCCGTCCCGAGCGGTTCGCGCGCCTGGTCACCCTGGCCAGCATCCTGATCGACGCAGGCCGGGCCGGCCGACGGCTCCGCGCCGACGAGCTCGGCCGCGCGCTGAAGCTCTCAGAGCAGGAGCTGCGCGAGGACATCTCGGTCCTCAACGTGGTCAACTTCGGGGCCGGCACCTACGTCCTCTACGCCGAGATCGGCGCCGACGGGATGGTCGAAGTCGATCCCGAGCCCTACGGCGACTCGTTCGCGCGGCCGGCGCGGTTGCTTCCGGTTGAGGCCAAGGCCCTGATCGCCGCCATCGACCTGATCGGCGAGCACATCCCCGAGGGCTCGCTTGGGACCGTGCGGGAGAAGGTCGTGGCCGCGCTGGGCGACGACCCCGCCCACGACGGGCTTCAGGTCGCGCCGCCGGGCGGCGACGACGCCGAGATCGCCGCCGTGGTCTCCCGCGCCATCGCCGCGCGCCACCTGCTCTCGTTCGAGTACTACAAGGAGAACGAGGACGAGTTCTCCGCCAGAACGGTGGAGCCCTACGCGCTCATCAACGGCCGTGAAGGCTGGTACGTGGCCAGCTTCGACCCCGCGCGCGACGACGTCCGTCACTTCCGCCTGGACCGCTTCAAGTCCGCCACCGTGACCGATGAGCCGTTCACGCCCCGGCCCGACGTCGACCCGGCGGCTGACGTCGACGGCTGGCCGCGCACCGGAGAGGTGCCCGCCTCTCGCCGGGCGCGGGTGTGGATCTCGCCCGAGCGCGCACGCTGGGCGCGCGAGGAGCGGCCGGTGGTGGCCGAGCTCGAGGACGGCGCGGTGATCGTGGAGCTCGGCTTCGCCGGCGTCGACTGGCTCGTGCGCGAGGTGCTCAAGGAAGCCGGCGACGCCGCCGTGCTCGAGCCCGAGGACGCGCGCTCCGCCGTTCGCCACGCGGCCGAGGCCATCCGGGCGGTCACGGAGCCGGTCTGAGCCGCCGCGACAAGATCGCGATGTCCGAGTCGGAGGTGGCCGCCTTCCTGGACGAGCAGCGCGTGGTCGTGTGCGCAACCAACGGAGTGCGCGGCTGGCCGCACCTGATGCCGCTGTGGTACGTCGTCCGGGAGGGCGAGATCTGGGCCTGGACGTATGCCAAGTCACAGAAGGCCAAGAACCTCGAGCGTGATCCCCGCGCCACCCTCCAGCTCGAGACCGGGGAGCGCTACGACGAGCTGCGTGGAGTGATGATCGAAGCCGAGACCGCAATCCACCGCGAGCTCGAGATGGTGGCGGCGCTCGGAACCGAGATCTATCAGCGATACACCGGCCACTCGGACGTCGAGGAGATGATCCGCGCGCAGGCGCCCAAGCGGATCGCCCTGCAGTTCATCCCCGTACGGGTGGCGAGCTGGGACCACCGAAAGCTCGCGGGCGCGTACTAGCGTCGGCGACCACTCGCTAGCCTCCGCGCGGTGCAAGAGCTCAAGGGCCTGATCCTCTCGGGTGGCAAGGGCACGCGGTTGCGGCCGATCACCTACACGAGCGCCAAGCAACTGGTGCCGGTGGCCAACAAGCCGGTGCTGTTCTACGGCATCGAGGCGATGGCCCAGGCCGGGATCGAGGAGATTGGGATCATCATCGCCCCTGAGACCGGGGACGAGATCCGGGTCGCGGTCGGGGACGGGTCGCGCTTCGATGTGAAGGTGACCTACATCGTCCAGGACGAACCCCTCGGGCTGGCCCACGCCGTGCTCACGGCCGAGGCGTTCCTCAGCGACTCGCCGTTCGTGATGTACCTGGGCGACAACCTGCTCCAGGGCGGGATCGAAGATCTGGTCGCGGCCTTCCGGGACAACTCGCCCGACGCCCTGATTCTGCTCACGCCCGTGCCCGATCCCGATCAGTACGGCGTGGCCGAGCTGAGCGACGGCGCGGTCGTCCGGCTGATCGAGAAGCCGTCGGAGCCGAAGACCGACCTGGCGCTGGTCGGCGTGTACATGTTCACGGCCTGCGTCCACGACGCCGCGCGCGCGATCCAGCCCTCGGCCCGGGGGGAGCTCGAGATCACCGACGCCATCCAGCACCTGGTCGACGACGGACGCCGCGTCGATCCGCACGTGGTGCGCGGATGGTGGAAGGACACCGGCCGCCTCGAGGACATGCTGGCCGCCAACCGGCTCGTGCTCGACACGATCGACGGACGAGTCGAGGGCGACCTCGAGGATTCACAGGTCGATGGCCGCGTCGTCATCGAAGCCGGCGCCCGGCTCGAGCGGTGCTCGGTCCGGGGCCCGGCGATCATCGGAGCGAACTCGCACCTGGTCGATTGCTACATCGGCCCGTACACGGCCATCGGGGAAGGGTGCGAGATCCACAAGGCCGAGGTCGAGCATTCGATTCTGCTCGCCGGGTCGGCGGTCAAGGACCTCGACGGGCGCATGGAGTCCTCGCTGCTGGGCCGAAACGTCCGCATCGGACGAGCCCGCCGCCAGCCCCGCGCCTACCGGTTCCTGGTCGGCGACAACTCCGAGATCGGCATCCTCTAGAGACGCCGGCGGGGCCGGCGCCAAGCGCCGGCCCCGCGGTTCTCGCGTGGCGCTGACCTACGCGGCGATCGGCTCGCGGCCGTGGACCGCAGCCGGCTCACGCTGTACCTGCAGCGAGTGCACGACCCGCTCGGTGGTGAGCTCATGGGCGGTGAGCCCCGCGACGCCGAGGGCGACCAGGGCGACGGCCGAGGCAAAGCCCAGCCACATGACCGTGGCCGGGGCGAAGACCAGGCTGGCCACGATCGTCCAGGCGCCGATCAGCAGGGCGACACCGCCCATCGCCCGCTGGACGATGCTGCGACCGGTGATCAGCATGAAGCCGCTGATGGCGACGAAGCCGATTCCGAGCGCGAACGTCAGCCAGGCTGCGGTGCTCAGGGTGAAGGCGAACTCCGCCACGACGAGGAAGCCGGCAGCGAGAGTCAGCGCGAGATTCGAGAGATAGCGAGTCATTGAAAACACCTCCGTGGATTTCGGCGCGCTCCTCGTGAAAAAGTGTGCTCTGTGAGCTGCGCCGGTTGTCTTCATGTCTTGAGTGTAGCGCTTACTTGTCTACCCTAATCATTAGTGACCCTACAAGATCGTCAGCCTGATGACACCCCGGACGTGGAGCGGTTCACCGAGGCGTGGGACGCGTTCGTGCTGGCGATTCGCCGCGCTCAGGCTCGAGGGCCGCAGTCGGCCGACGACCTCACGCTGGCCCAGTACTACCTGCTGAGCCCGCTGGAGAGCGACCGCGGGGTGCCGCTGTCGCGCCTGGCCGAGTCGGCCGGGATCGCGCCACCCACGGCGACCCGGATCGTCGACGGACTGGAGAAGGCCGGCCTCGTGCGCCGGGAGCGGTCAGCCACGGACCGGCGCGCCGTGCTCGTCTCGCTCACCGCGACCGGGCACCGCAGCGTGACCCGAAAGCGCTCCGAGCTGGCCGAGCGCCGGCGGCGGCTGTACGAGAACCTCGAGCCCGAGGAGCGGCGCCAGAGCGAGCGCCTGCTCCGCCACCTGGCCGAGCTGATCGGCCAGCTCTAGCCGTTCCCGAGCAGGGAGAGGAGCCCGCTCGGAGTCTCGGACCGGCCAACGTGCACGCGGGGCATGGTGAGCGGAGCGGCGGTGGTCTCGGTGGTGCCGCCCGCGGTCGAGTAGGCCATGGTGAAGCCGGCCGCGCGCACCGCCCGCACCACCCTGTCGTTGAAGGCGCCGAAGGGATAGGCGAAGTAGTAGACCGGGTGCCCGAGCACGGCCTCGAGCGTCCGGCGCGAACCGGCCGTCTCGGTCTGGAGCTCGCTCGCGGTGAGCAGGCGCAGGTCGACGTGGTGGGCGGTGTGGTCACCGACGTCCATCCCGGCTCGGTCGAGCTCGCGGATCTGGCCCGCGGTGAGGAAGCCGGGCTCGGTCATCCGCCCGGTGATGACGAAGAACGTGGCCACCATATGCCAGCGCTCGAGGTCGGGCAGGATCGTGCGGATGTCGTCCACGTAGCCGTCGTCGACCGAGATGATGATCGGCTTGGGCGGAAGCGAGCCCCCCTTGTACAGGGCGCCGAACAGCTCGGCCTGGTTGATCGTGTGGTAGCCGGCGTCATGCAGCGCGCCCAGCTCGGCCGCGAAGTTGGCCGGGTCGACCTTGAGATCGAGCTGGCCCACCGCGCTCAGCGGGGCGACGCGGTGATACGTGAGCACGGGCACGGTGACGCTGCGCGCCGGCGCACCCGGCGGCGGGATCAGCGCCGGGACGGTGTGCGGAGGAACATCGTGAGGGACCTCGGTGATGGTGCGGTGTGTCCCGGTCCGGGGCGCCGTCGCGGCGCCGCCGCAGCCGGCCAACAGCAGGCACAGGACGAGGCTCAGTCGCTTCAAGCGACCTACCCCCGGAGCCGCTCGCGCAGGAGGGCGACCTCGGCTTCGAGCGCGGCGACGCGGGCCTCGAGGTCACCGTTGGCGGAGACGGCCGGCAGCGCGGGCGCCGCAGGTTGTTCGGCCGTAGAGCCCCCGAGTAGATGCTCGTAGCGGTCCTCCTTCTGCCCCGGCCGGCGGGCGAGGCGCCGAGCGTAGCCGCGCTCGGAGAGCGATTCGAGACTCCGCTCGACCTCGGCCAGCGAGCCGACGGGGGCCATCCGCTCGCTGCGGCCCTTCAGCTCACCCGGCGTCTGCGGCCCGCGCAGGAGCAGGACGGCCAGGAGGGCAAGCTCCGCGCGGCCGAGCGACAGCGCCTCCTCGGCCAGGTGGCGGTACTTGATCGCCCGGCTTCCGTGACCGCTGGCCAGCCGGGCCAGCCCGTACTTGCACAGTCGCTGCGCCGCCTCCCGGACGGTCGGCTCGTCGTAGTCGGTCACCGGATCGCGATTGGTCGACTGGTTGCAGGCCAGCCGGAGCGCGTTCAGCGACAGCGGGTACTGATCGGGAGTTGTCCAGCGCTTTTCGATCAGGCAGCCGAGGACGCGCTGCTCGGGCGGGGTCAGCTCGCTGAAGTGCACGGTTTAATCGTAGGGGTGATCTCTGCGGATCAGGCCCGTCGCGTGGCCCTGGCCCTGCCCGAGGCAATCGAGCAGGATCACCACGGGCGCCCGTCGTTCCGGGTGCGCAAGCGGATCTTCGCCACCCTGTGGGATCCCGAGCACATGAATGTGATGGTCGACGAGCCCGGCATCCACACCGCGGTCGAGGCTCATCCGGAGATCTGCGCCGAGGTGTGGTGGGGAAAGCGGCTTGCCGCCGTGCGCGTGGACCTGCGCGGCGCCGACGAGGAGCTGCTGCGCGAGCTGCTCACCGACGCGTGGGAAGGCAGGCGAAGCGGACCTCGCGCTCGGGGGTGACCGACCACCGGCCCCGGCGCCAGGCGATCCGGGTGCCGTCGGCCAGGCGGACCGCCGTGTGGCCGAGCCGCGGCTCTCCCCACAAGGTCGCCTCCAGCGGGCGCTCTCGCTCGGGTTCGACCTGGAGCACGCGGCCAAGATTCCCGACCGGCGCATGACCCCATCCTCCGGTTCACAGAATCGTCACAGCCAGACAGCGCCTTCTTCACGAGCGCGGGGATTTGCAGGCCAATCCTTCGCACCATGAACGAAAAGACCCGCGCCGACATGCATGTCCACTCGACGGCCTCGGAGCTGTCGAAGCTCGGCATCCAGCGATCACTCCAGCTGCCCGAGTGCGCCACCGAACCGGAAGAGGTCTATGAGCTCGCCAAGCGGCGGGGCATGGACTTCGTGACCATCACCGACCACGACACGATCGCGGGTGCGCTGGCGATCGACCACCTGCCGGACGTATTCGTCTCCGAGGAGCTGACCGCCTGGTTCCGGGGCGAGCCGCAGGCGGTCCACGTCCTCTGCTACGGGATCACACCCGACGACCATGAATGGCTGCAAGCTCACCGCGCCGATGTCGAGGCGTGCGCGGAGTATCTCCACGGGCAGGAGATCACGGCGGCGCTGGCCCATCCGTTCTACGCCGTCGAGGCGCCGCTCACCCCGCGACACCGACGGCGGCTGGCTCAACTGTTTCCGATCTGGGAGACCCGCAACGGATCACGCGCCAAGGAACTCAACCTGCCCGCGTTCGTGTACATCGAGACGCACGGCGGCACCGCCATCGGCGGCTCGGACGACCATGCCGGCGTCGACGTAGGTCGCACCTTCACCGAGACGCCGGCCGCGCGGACGCCGACGGAGTTTCTGGCCCGCATCCGGGCCGGTCAGGCCGCCGCCCACGGCGCCCAGGGCAGCGCGGCCAAGTGGGCCCACGCGGCGATGGCGCTGACCATCCGGGCGCTGGGCCGCGGCGACAGCGCCGCCCGCCCCGATCCAGGCGCGGTGCTGAAGATCGTTCAGCGGGTGATGGGCGAAGGGGACGTCCGCCACGGCCAGGTCGGCAACGATCTCACGGCCGAGGATGCTCGGGCGCTCCTGCGAGCGTGGCTCGAGGCGATCGACGTCGAGCTCGACGAGCGGAATCTGACCGAGATCAGCCACGTCGACCTGTACCGCCGCGCGCGCCGTATTCATGAGCGCAAGCTGGCCGACGCCGCCCAGCGGGTGGTCACGGGAGGCGGCGTGCACGAGCTGTTCGACGCCTGCATCCCCGCCATTCCGTACGCGGCCGCGGCGGCGTTCCTGGGACGTGAGAAGTCGAAGCTGACCCGGAGCGACGGCGACCGCCCGCGGGTCGCCCTGGTCGCCGACGGGCTGGGCGCGATGCACGGCGTCACCCATGCCCTCCAGCAGATCCGCGACCGCGGCGTGCGCGGGTTCGAGGTCGAGGTGATCGGCACCGACGCCGACGTCGACCGGCGTCTCAGCGCGGTAGCCGAGCTCGAGGTACCGACGTACGCCGGACTGGAGGTCGGCGTACCCAGCCTGCCGGCGATCGTCGACGCGATCGCCGAGGGCCGCTACGACCTCGTGCACGTGTGCGCGCCCGGCCCGGCCGGGATCGGTGGCCTGATGGTCGCGCGCATGCTGGAGCTGCCGGTGATCGGTAGCTATCACACCGAGCTCGGCGCCTACGTCGGACTGCGTACCGGGCAGGCGGAGCTCGAGGCCCTGGCCACGATGGCCATCGGCGCCTTCTACGGCGCCTGCGACTGTGTCCTCTCCCCGAGCCCGGCCAGCGACGCCCGACTGGCCGAGCTCGGCATCGCGCCCGACCGCGTGGCGCGCTGGGATCGCGGCGTAGATCTGCGCCGGTTCGGCCCTCAGCTGCGCACGCCCGCCCTCCTTCCCGGCCAGGTCAACGTGCTCTACGCCGGCCGACTGACTCGGGAGAAGGGCATCGATCTGCTCGCCGACGCGTTCCTGGCCGCCCACCGGCGCGACCCGCGGCTGCACCTGGTCCTGGCCGGGGGCGGGCCCGAGGAGGGCCGGCTGCGCGAACGCCTCGGCGAGCAAGCGACATTCCTGGGTTGGCAGTCGGGCGAGGCACTCGCCCGCACCTACGCGAGCGCCGACGTGTTCCTGTTCGCCAGCCAGACCGACACCTTCGGCCAGGTGATCATCGAGGCCCAGGCCAGCGGGCTGCCGGTCGTCGCAGTGGCGGCCGGCGGTCCGGCCTCGCTGATCGAGCACGGACGCACGGGGCTGCTGGCGCCGCCCGAGGCGCAGGCCCTGGCCGAGGCGGTGGCGTCGGCGCTGAGCGGCCCGGATCGGTTGCGGCGGGGCGGACTGGCCGCGGTGGCGCACCGGAGCTGGGAAGCCTCGCTCGACCGCCTGGCCGCCGGCTACCGGATCGCGCTGGCCTCGGCCGCGAAGCGCTCGCGGGTCGCGGCCTACGTTCGGACGGGGTCGCTCGGCCCCACGGACGCCGAGCGCAGCGAGGCCCATAACATGCGCGCGTGATCACCGATGCCGTGATCCCGGTCGCGGGCCTGGGCACGCGGCTGCTTCCGGCCACGCGCGCGGTGCCCAAGGAGATGCTGCCGCTGGTCGACAAGCCGGCCGTCCAGTACGTGGTCGAGGAGCTCGCCGACGCGGGCATCCGCCGGATCCTGTTCGTCACCGGCCGCGGCAAGCAGGCGATCGAGGACCACTTCGACGACGGGCCGGTCGAGCTTCTCTACACCCGCCAGCCGCGTCCGCTTGGCCTCGGTGACGCGCTGCGCCACGCCGAGCGCTTCGCACCCGTGGTGGCGGCGCTCCCCGACGCGATCTTCGAGGGCTCGATCGTCCCGAGGTTGCTCGCCGCTTACGAGGGCGCAGACGCGGTGGTGGCGGTAGCGGAGGTCGCGGAAGAGGCGGTCTCGCGCTACGGGATCGTGGTCGCCGAGGACGATCGGGTGACCGGTCTGGTCGAGAAGCCCTCGGCCGGCGAGGTGGCCAGTCGGACCGCGGTGATGGGCCGCTACGTGCTCGGTCCGGCGGTGTTCGAAGCCCTGCGGGACCTCGGGCCGGGTACGGGCGGCGAGGTGCAGCTCACCGATGCGCTGCGCGCCGTGGTGGCCGCGGGCGGTCGCGTCCGAGCCGTCCCGCTCGCCACCGGCGAGCGCCGTCACGACGTGGGCACGGTCGAGGGCTACTGCGCCGCCTTCATCCGCTACGCCGCCCTGCGCTCGCTCGATGGCGCGGGCTGAGGCCCGGGCGGCGCTGGCCGGCAACCCGTCGGACGGCTACGGCGGGGCCGTGCTCGCGGTCACGCTCAGCGGGATGACGGCCGAGGCGGAGGTGGGTGAGGCGGGCCCGCCGAGCGAGCTCGTGGCGGCGGCGGTGGCGCGGTTCCGGCGCCGGCACCCGGACGCCTCTGAGTGCGACATTCGCTGGCGCACCTCGATCCCCCGTGGAGTGGGACTGGGAGGATCGAGCGCGATCGTGATCGCCACCCTGCGGGCGCTTTGCCGACACCATTCGGTGGCAATCGACGACGTCGAGCTGGCCGAAATGGCGCTGGCCGTCGAGGCCGAGGATCTCGGGATCGCCGCCGGACTGCAGGACCGGATCGCCCAGGCCTTCGGCGGCTTGACCTACATGGATTTCGGCCGGCGCCGGTACGAGCGCCTCGACGCTTCGCTGCTGCCTCCGCTGGTCGTGGCGTGGCGCCCGGATGCGGGCGGCTCCTCGGGAGCGGTGCACGGCGACCTCCGGGCGCGGTTCGAGCGGGGGGAGGCGCCGGTGCGGAGCGGCTATGGCATCGCTGGCCGGTCGGGCGAGAGCGGCTCGTGATGCACTGGTCGCCGGTGACCGCGCCGCATTTGCCGCGGCGGTGGACGGCAGCTTCGATGCCCGCGCCAGGATGCTCGCGCTCGAGCCGGCACACGTGGAGATGATCGACGTCGCGCGGCGGGCCGGCGCCAGCGCCAACTACACGGGGTCAGGCGGAGCGATCGTCGCCGTCTGCGCCAACGAGCTCCACCAGACGGCCGTCGCCGAGGCGCTGGGCGGCATCGGGTGCGAGTTCGCCCTGCGTTAGTGGTGCCACCTCGGTCCGGCCGCCGCCGGCCGCCTTGGCCGCGTACAGCGCCTCGTCGGAGCGTTCGAGCAGGTCCTGGAGCGGCTCGGCGCGATCCCAGATGGCGACTCCGGCCGAGAACGACGCGTCCGCGGGCGTGGCCGCCCGCAACCGCTCGATCGCGGTCAGGGTGCCGGCCAGCGTCGAGTCGGTCAGCAGGGCGACGAACTCGTCGCCGCCGAGGCGCGCGATCACGTCGCCGGCTCGGAGCGTGGAGCGCATCCGCGCCGCCGTCTCGTGCAGCACGCGGTCGCCCTCGCGGTGGCCCCGACAGTCATTGATCCGCTTGAGGTCGTCGAGATCGAGCGTGAGCAGGGCGGTCGGCGTGCCGGTGCGATCCGAGCGCGCCAGCTCGTGCGGGGCCATCTGGCGCCAGCCGCGCCGGTTGAACAGCCCGGTCAGGTCGTCGATGACCGCTTCCTGGCTGAGCCGGCTGGTCAGCGCCTGGGCTTCGCGAGTGACCGTTCGCAGAGTGACGAGCATCGACGCCCCGACCGTGAGTAGCAGCGCCGCGTTGCCCCAGTGGACCGGATAGGCGGGGGCGCCTACCACCAGCATGGGGATGAAGCAGCAGCCGGCCAGGATCGCGATGGCGCCCACCAGCTCACGATCGTCCGCCTCGAGCCCGAGCGCAATCGCGCCGACGACCAGGAGGACCGCGTAGCCGGAGGCCACGCCACCGGAGTTCGCCTGCATCAGCGTGAGCGCCGGGAGGACGATCAAGCCGGCGATGACCCGCCCGCGCGGCAGCGCGCGCACGAGAACCGAGCCGGCCGAGGCCGCGAGGGCACCGATGAAGAACGGCGCGCGGTGGGAGGCCCAGTTGGTCGCCGTGGCGATGGCCACCGCGAGCGCGGTCCCGAGCAGGGTGAACCGGACCGCGCGGGGTGGTCGGCCGGACCTTGGTCCCTCATCGAGGGGCTCGGTTTCGCGCCACCAGGTCGAGGAGGAATGAGTAGGAATTATCGCCTGCCCGTCCATTTGCAGAGCAACGCGGGTGGCACGAGGACCCTTTCGTCTCTCGACGAACTTCTCACGTGTGAGTACCAATCGTCTCGAGTCGTTTTCGGACGGGGTCCTGGCGGTGGCGATCACGCTGCTCGTGCTCGACATCACCGTGCCGGACACCAGCCACCTGGCCCGCGAGCTCCTGCGTCAGTGGACGCACTACGCCGCCTACGTGGTGTCCTTTGTGACGATCGGCATCATCTGGGTCAACCACCACGCGATGATCGGACGGCTGCGGGAGGCCGATCACGCGATCCTGATGCTCAACCTCCTCCTGCTGCTGACGATCGGGCTGATCCCGTTCGCCACCGCGCTATTCGCGGCCTATCTGGACAAGGGAAGCGGCGACCACGTCGCGGCCGGGGTGTACGCGGGCGTCTTCGTGGCCATGGCGATCGCCTTCGTCGCACTGAATCGGCACATCCTGATGCGCAAGGCCAATCTGCTGAAGGTGGAGATCCCGATCGAGACGCGCCGACGGATTCTCCGCCGGAGCGTCATCGGAGTATTGCCGTACGTGCTGGCGACCGGGCTGGCGGCCGTCTCGCCCTACCTCACGCTCGGCATCACGGGCGCGCTGGCGGCCTACTACGCTCTCCCGGCCGCGGCCGGAGCCGGCCTCTAGTCGCGCCACCAGGCGCCGAGCACCCGGCGCCAGTTGCCCCAGGCGATCGCCTCGAGCTCCCGCTCGGTGAACCCGGCCGCGGCGAGCGCGTCGAGCAGCCGCGGAATCCCGCTCACGTCGCCGAGCGGGGCGGGGATGGTCGCGCCGTCGAAGTCCGAGCCCAGAGCGACGTGCTCGACGCCGATCCGCGCGGCCACGTAACGGGCGTGCTCGGCGATCAGCTCCAGGGGAGTGTCCGGATCATCGGCGAAGTCGTGGCGCAGGAACGGGCAGGCGAAGACGATTCCGACCAGGCCCTCCGTGGCCCCGATCTCGTCCAGCTGAGGGTCGGTCAGGTTGCGCGAGGTCGGGCACAGCGCGTGGACGGCCGAATGGCTGGCCACCAGCGGGCCGGCCTCGAGGCGGGCCAGGTCCCAGAAACCGGCCTCGTTGAGATGGCTGACGTCGATCAGGATTCCCCGGTCCGCGCACGCTCTCACCAGAGCCGTTCCGCGCTTGGTCAGCCCGGGGCCGGTGTCGGGCGAGGAGGGCGAGACGAACGGGACGCCCTCCGCGAACGCGTTCGGCCGGCTCCACACCGGCCCGAGCGAGCGCAGGCCGGCCGCGTACCAGAGCTCGAGCGCCTCGAGCCCGGGGTCGATCGCCTCGGCGCCCTCGAGGTGGAGTACGGCGGCGAGCGGGCCGTCGCCACCCCGGGCCCGGTCCACGTCGGCGGTTGTCCGGGCGATCCTCAGGGCGCCGGCTCGCTCGAGGGCGAGCAGCCGCCCGGCCGCTCGGGCCGCGTCGGCGGCCGCGAGATCGTGTCCGACCGGTTGCGCAGGTTCGAACTCGAGCACGCCGTCGTCTCGCGGTAACGGTGTGTGGTCATCACCCGGGGACTCGGTGAACACGGCGAAGATGCCGCCGCGGACGCCGCCTGCCCGCATTCGGGGGAGGTCGAGGTGACCGCCGACGCGTCCTCGGGCCAGGTCGGCGTGGTCCTCGCGCGTGATGGCGTCGTTGTGACCGTCGAAGACGGGAAGCACGCGCGGTCAGGTGCGCGGTGTTGCGACGTCCGGGAGCTCGACTGCGGGCAGCCCGTCGATGCTGCTCGAGTTCAGCTCGCGCTGGTAGTCGCGCAGGGCCTCGGCGCCTCCGACGCGGACCTTCTTCGCCGCCCAGGCGTCGAAGTGAGGCCGGGTTCCTTCGACCGTCATCAACGGAACGCCGTACCCGCAGGAGTCGGCCACGCGCGTGAGCTCGACCCGGACGATCGAGCGGGAGGATTCAGGGACCGACGGAGGGTCGAAGCCCGCCTTCTCGTGCAGGCCGTCGTACTCGGGCGTGCCGGCCGTGAGAACATCGGCCTGGCCGTGCAGGCGGACGATCCGGGGCGGCCCCTGGAAGGCACAGAACATGATCACGATGCGCCCGTTCTCCCGCACGTGCGCGATCGTCTCGGCGCCGCTGCCCACGAAGTCGAGGTAGGCGACCGTGCGCCGGTCGAGCACCTTCAGCGTGTCGATCGGGGCCTTGGGCGAGACGTTGACGTGGCCTTCGGGATCCAGTGGAGCGGACCCCACGAAGTACATCGGCTGCGAGTTGATCCAGCGCTCCAGGCGCTCGTCGATGCCGTCGAAGACCTTGCCCACGCCTCGTAGGTTAGGTGGCGACCTTGAACTGCGCCACCAGGCGGGTGAGTTGCTCGGCGTCATCGGACAGCTCATGGGCGCTCACGGCGATCTGCTCGGTCGAGGCCGAGGACTCCTGGCTGGCGCCTGAGACCTGGTGGGTCGAGGCCGAGGACTGCTCGGCCACGGCCGCGGCTTCGGCGATGCTCCGGTGCATGGCGTCCGCGCTGGCGGCGATGCGTTCGGAGACGGTGGCGACCTGTTCGATCCGGGCGGTCATGTCGCTGACCGAGGTGTCGATACGCAGAAACGCGGCCCGCGCCTTCTCGACCACGGCGGCGCCCTCCTCGGTCCGGCGCGCCCCGTCCTCGACCGCGCCGACAACGCGGGCGGTCTCATCCTGGATGGCCACGATCAGGGTGGAGATCTCCTCGGCCGAGCGCTGGGACTCCTCGGCCAGCTTTCGGACCTCCTCGGCCACGACGGCGAACCCCCGGCCCTGTTCCCCCGCCCGGGCGGCCTCGATGGCCGCGTTCAGGGCCAACAGGTTGGTCTGCTCGGCGATCGTGGTGATGGCTTCGACGATCGCGTCGATCTGGGCCGATTTGGCGGCCAGGCCGCGGATGGCTCCCGTGACGGCGACCGACGACTCGCGAACCGACTGCATCGTGTCGTCGGCTTGCTCGGCCGCCTGGCCACCGCGGCGGGCAGCCTCGCGGGCCTCGCGCGCGGCCTGGGCGGTGACCTCCATGTTCTCGACCGATTCGGCCACCGCGCGTCCGACCTCGTCGGCGCAGCGCCTGGCCTCGTCGATCATCCGTACCTGGCGCTGTGCGCCCTCGGCAATGTCGCCGACCGCGTGGGTGATCTCACCGTTGGCCTTCCCGGCCTCCCGCGAGGTGGTGGCCATCTGCTGGGAGGATGTGCCGACGCTGTCAGCTGTCCGAGCCACCTGCCCGATGGTCTGGCGCAGCCGTGCCGACGTCTCGTTGTATGCCTGGAGGGCGGCCACGGAACCGGCGCGGAGGCCGTTGACGGCCTGTGCGATCTGGCCGATCTCATCGCCGGCCGGGTTTTCGATCGGCTGCGTGACCGCCTGGTAGCTCCGTGTGAGGTCTCCGCGGGCAAGCGACTCGAGGCCATCCTGGAGGTTGCTCACGCAGTTGCGCTCGAGCGAGCGGATCCGGTGCAGGACGACGTCGACGCGGCGCTTGATCGAGCGCGAGACCGCGATGGCAATCAAGATGCCGAGCAGGCTCAGCAGGCCCAGCCGCGAGAACCCGACCATCCGGGCGGAGGCGTAGGCCGACCGGTTGCCGTTCAGCCTGGCCACGGCGAGCTCGTTCTCGACCCCGCCCCAGATGCCGAGCGTCCCGGCCAGCTGCTTGAACGTGGGCGTGCTCGAGTCGACCAGCGCCACCGCGGCCGGGTTGTCCGGCTTGGCCGCGAGCCTTTGCAGTGGAGCGGTCTGGGCCAGCAGCTCGGCCCATCGGGCTTGCGCCGTCGAGCGCAGACGGCGGTCGGCCGGGCCCAAAGGTGCACGCGGAAGGTTCAGCAGGGTCTGCACCCGGACCCTGTCGGCCTGCCAGTCGCTGAGCGCCTGTTGCTTCTGGGCGCCCGCGCGCTCGAGCACGTACTTGACCTGGGCTCGGCGGAGGTCGGTGGCGTAGAACGCGATGCGGTCGATCCGCTCGACGCTCGGGAGCACACGACTGCCCAGGTACGAGCCCCCGGCGTAGACGGTGCTGAGCTGGCCGAGAAGCACGAGTCCGAGCGCGGCAAGCAACCCGAGAACGGCGCCGAAGCCGAGGCACAGCTTGACGCCGATCGACATGTCTTTGAATCGCCGCGGCACTTGGTCACCGTGATCGGCCAGGCGGGGGCCGGATTGAGCCGGCGCGGGCTATGAATCTCGGCGACCGCTGGTCAGGCGTCGAGGCGACCGGAGGCCAGGAAGCGGAGTATCGCCTGATGGGTCTGGCGCGGATTCTCGAGCTGGGGCACGTGGCCGCCGTTCAGCTCCAGGTGCTGGGAGCGCGGAAGCGCCTCGCGCACGTGCCGGGCGAAGCCGATCGGGACGATCGGGTCCCGGCGACCCCAGACGAACAGGGCCTCGGGTTCCAAGCTCGCCAGGCGGGTCCAGAACCCGTCTCGGCCATGGGGCTCCTCGAGGTAGATGTTCCGCGCCGCGGCGTAGAAGGCGGCCCGCCCGCGCGGGGTCAGATACGAGCGCAGGAACTCGTCGATCCCGGCCGCCGTCCACTCGGCCCCCGAGTCCGGCACGACCGCGTTGACGATCGCCTCGACGATGGGACGGGGGGCGGGCTGGATCGCTCCGAGCACCGGCGGGACCAGCTTCAGCGGGGCCGCCCACGGTCGCGCCTTCAGCCAGGCCAGCGAGGGGCTGAGCAGGGCGAGCCGCTTGACGCGCTCGGGGTGGCGGAGCCCGACCTCGAGGGCCACCCGGCCGCCCATGCTGTTGCCGACGAGATGGACCTTCTCGGCGCCGAGCTCGTCGATCAGAGCCGCAATCGCGTCGGCGAAGAAGCGGGCGTCGTAAGCGGCCAGCAGCGGCTTGTCGGAGTCGCCGAACCCGGGCAGGTCGAGCGCGATCGCTCGGTGCTTGGGGGCAAGCGCGCCGAGCGTGGAGAGAAACGACGCCTTGGTGGCGCCGAGGCCATGGATGAGCAGGACGATGTCACCGGTGCCGGCCTCGATGGTCGAGATCCTCCCCGCCCTGGTCTCGACCGAGTGCAGGCGCAGGCGGCCGCGGCCGGTCGGGGGCGCCACCGCGGCCAGGAACCCGACCCCGAGGTGAAGGTCGCGGCGGATCTTCAGCTTGCGGGAGCGGAACGCGGCCAGGCCGTTGGCGGCTTGATCGGCGATCTCCTCCCAGGTCCGGAGGTCCGCGGTGAGCACCGCGTCGGCGCCGCCGTTGCCGGCGCGGGTGACACGGGGCCGGCCATCTTCGATGGCGATCTCGGCCTGCTGGGGCGGATCTTCGGCCTCCACGCGGAGCCTAACGCGGGGGCGCCGGACTTCGAACACCGTGGGGTCGAACCGCTCGAGCAGCCGCTCGAGCGCGTCCTGGAGCTCGGTGACACGGGGTCGCGTGGCCGTCATGACTCGGAGGGGCCGTACCCGTCCGGCCGGAATTGAAGCGCGTTCGCTCAGGCGTTGACGGTTGGGTTGACCAGCAGCTGGTAGGCGTCCGGCCGGCGCGTGCTCAGGAAGGGAAACAGCTCGAGCCAGTCCCGCCGCTGGTCGAGATCCAGATCGGCGACGAGCACCGCCGGCTGGTCTCGGGGCGCCTGGGCGAGCACTCGTCCGTAGGGATCCGAGATGAAGCTGGAGCCGTAGAAGGTAAGGGGGGGCTCGTGGCCGATCCGGTTCACGGCGATCATGAATGTGCCGTTGGAGATGCCATTGGCGACGATCACCTGCTGCCACAGCGGCTGCGTGTCGAAGTCCGGATGGTCGGGCTCGGAGCCGATCGCGGTCGGGTAGATCAGCACCTCGGCCCCCTCGATGCTGTAGGCCCGGGCCAGCTCGGGGAACCATTGGTCCCAGCACGTGGGGGCGCCGAGCCGGGCGTGGGTGGCGCTGCCGGGCGCGATGGGGAGTTCGATGACGGGAAACGGGTCATCCTCGGCCGGGCCGGGACGGAAGTAACGATCCTCGTAGTAGCCGGCGGTAACCGGGATGTGAAGCTTCCGGGTCCGCTGGACGAGGCTCCCGTCGGGCGCGACCACGATCGCCGTGTTGTAGCCCAAGCCGTCCTCAGCCTCGGCCCGTTCGTAGAGCGAGGCGTGGACGTAGGTGTCGTGCTGCTTTGCGTGTCGGGAGGCGAAGGCGAGCGTGGACCCGGTGTGCAGGTCTTCGGGCGTGGCTCCGGCGGCTTGCGGTCCATCCGGGGTGATGGCGAAGTAGGGCGAGAGCGTGAGCTCCTGCAGGCAGACGATCCGCGCGCCCTCGGCGGCGGCCATCGCGATGCCCTCCCCGAGCGCGGCTTCATGCTCGTCGGGGTCGGGATGCCAGCGGTGCTGGACGAGCCCGACCCGCAGCGGCTCTCGGCCGGGGGGGCGGGTGCGCGCCGGCGACGGTGGCGGTGGCCAGGCGGTGATCAAAGACGGGGACTCAGGCATCAGGGCCTGCGCCTGGGGCGTCGCGCACCGGAACCTGCTGGGTGATGCAATGCGGGCCGCCGCCGCCGTAGGCGAGCACCGCACCGGGCACTGGGATGACTTCGCGGCCGGGGTATCCGGTGACGATCGTTGCCAGGGCCTCCTCGTCGGTGTCCGCTCCGCATACCGGCACGATAACCGCGCCGTTGCAGATGTAGAAGTTCAGATAGCTCGCCGCCACGGTCTCCCCGTTGACCTCCGTGTAGGGAAGGAACGGGAGGCCGATGACCTCGAGACCGGCGGACTCGGCACGACGGCGGTTCTCGTGGCAGTTGTCCGCGTTTGGGTTGTCCTCGGGAACCTGCTGCAGGAGGACCTGGTTGGTCGGGGTGAACGCGGCGATCAGGTCGACGTGACCGTCCGTGTCGCGGTCCTCGAGCAAGCCCTGGCCGAGCCACACGAGCTTCGTGACCCCGAGATGGCGTTTGAGCCGCGCCTCGATTTGGGCTCGGGTGAGGTCCGGGTTGCGATTGGGATTGAGCAGGCACTGCTCGGTGGTGAGGAGCGTGCCCGATCCGTCGGTGAGGATGGAGCCGCCCTCGAGCACCATCGATGCCGGCTCGACTTCGTCGCCGAAGTGCTCGGCAACGAGTGCCCCGACCGCGGCGTCGTTGTCCCAGGGCGGAAACTTCTCGCCCCAGGCGTTGAAGCGGAAGTGCACGGCCAGCCGGCTGCCGTCTTCCCGGTAGACGTAGATCGGACCGCAGTCGCGCAACCAGGAGTCATCGAGCGGGAGCTCGATGATCTCAACCGCGGCGCTGCACTTGCTCCGAGCCGTCTCCGCGTCCCCGCCCGGATTGGCGATCATCGCCACCGGCTCGAACTGTGCGATCGCGTTGGCCACAGTGGCGTAGTCCTCGTAGGCCTGCCCGAGCGTCGGGCCCCAGAGGGCGCGCCGGCACGGCCAGCCCATGATCGTGCGTTCGTGGGGCTCCCACTCGGCCGGCGTCCGCATCGTGACGCGGAGCGTATTGCGCTGCGCGCCTACGCGCGGATGTGCATGCGGTGCGCGATCGCGGCCGCCTGCGTGCGGCTTTGCACGCCGAGCTTGCTGAGGATGCGCGAGACGTGGACGCTCGCGGTCTTTTCGGCCATGAACAGGGCGGCGCCGATCTGGCGGTTGGTCGCGCCCTCGGCGATCAGGGCCAGCACCTGCCGCTCACGGCGCGTGAGCCCGAAGGGATCGTCCTGCTGAGCGGCCTCGGCGGCCGGGGGACGCGGGGGTGCCGTTGCCTGCTTGAGATCAAGTCGCGCCCGCTCGGCCAGCCACGTGAGCTCGTCGGCCAGCCACTCCGATCCGACATCGTCTGCTACCTGATGCGCTTGGGTCGCCGTGGTGGCCGCGAGCTGGCGCTCGCCGGTCTCGACGTAAGCCTCGGCCGCGCGCCAGCGCGCGATCGCGCCCTGGAAAGGGCGGTCCATGGCCTCCCACTCGTCCGCGGCCTGAAGCCACAACCCGGGGTCCGGCTTTCCCCGAGCGCGAGCCAGCTCGGCGAGCCCGACCGTCCGCCACGCCCGCTCAACCGGCCCACCGGCCTGGGCGGCGGCTTTGAGGCGCTCGAGGTGGAGCTTGGCCCGGGCGATGGCGTCCTTCTCATCCGCACGCTCGCGTAGATCGCGGGCCCGTTGAGCGAGGTCGGCTTCGACCCGCGCACCCACGGCGCTGGCCCGGGCGATCCGCATCACGTCGTCCGTGCACAGCTCGATCCGGTCGAGGGCCTGGTCGACGGTGGTTCTGGCCGCTCGGAGGTCATGCTGTCGGCGAAGCAGCTCGCCGGCCAGCGCGCCCCACGCCCCGATCCATTGCGGCTCGGAAGATTGGCCGATCAGCGGCTCCAGACGGTCCATGTGCTCGGCCGCCACGGTGTCATCCCCGCGTCCCAGGGCCAGCTCCATGCCTCGAAGCAGACGGAAGATCAGGAGCCGTCCGGCCAGGCGATCGGGCGAGCAGACGAGGTGCGTCTGGGCCGTGTGCCAGTCGCCCATCTCGAAAGCGAGGTCGGCGATCGTCAGCATCATCCAGTCACGTCCCTGCGCGATCCGCGACGACGTTGCGGCCAGTCCCTCCCGGGCGATCTCGAGCGCCTGCGCCGTCCGTCCGGAGAGATTCAGGATGTCGGCCAGGTTCGAGTAGGCGCTGCGTAGACCGTCCATGTCCTCATCCTCCCGGGCGATGTCGATGGCCCGGCGCAGGCGCTGAACGCCGACGTCGAAGTCGCCGAGGATGATCTGGGCCATACCCAGCGTGTTGAGGACCTCGCTCTCGGATTGACGGTCGCCCGCAGCGGTCGCGGCCGCCAGCGCGGCCTCTCCGTCGGCCAGAGCCTCGTGGTAGCGGCCACGCAGATGCTTGGTGCGCGCGAGCCAGGCCAGCAACGATGCGCGCTCGCTGCTCACCTCGTCGCTGGGGAGAATCGCCAGCGCTCGCTCGGCCGTCTCCACACCCTCCTGTCCGCGGTTGAGCGACCACTGGGCGCGGGCCAGCCGCGCCAGCGTGGCCGAGTAACGCCTCGGCTCGGTGACGGGATCGAGCGCGCTGAGCGCGGTGGTGAGCAGATTCTCCGCTCGCGCGTGATCGCCCTCGGAGGCCTGAGCGACGGCGGCCAGGCGCAGCAGCTCAACCTGGTCGAAGGGAACGGCGCGTTCTGCCGCGGGGACCCGCGGCCACAGCTCGAGTGCTCGCTCGGCCAGCTCGGCGGCATCGCCGTGAGCATGGGAGTCCAGCGCGACCAGGGTGGCCTGCACGGTGGCGCGGAGCGCCGCCGGCTGATCCCCGGCGGCGGCGTAATGACGGGCGATGGTGGCCGACCACTCGACGTCACGGTCGTCCCGACGCTCGTACACATGGGCCAGGGCCAGGTGAATGTCGCCGCGCTCGCCCGGGAGCAGGTCGTCGTACATGGTCTCGCGCAACAGCGCGTGACGGAACCCCAGCCGCCCGTCGGCATCGGCCACCAGAACCTGCTCGGCCACCGCTTCACGCAGCGCGGCCTGCAGGGGCTCGCCCGTGATCCCGGTCACCTCGCACAGCGTGGACTCGTCGAGCGCGCGGCCGACCGCGATCGCCCGCGCCGCGAGCTGGGCGTCCGGAGACAATCGCTCGATCCGCAACATGAAGGCGTCACGCAGGCTCTGTGGCGCGGCCCCGCGGCCGTCCAATCCCGCGGCCAGCAGCTCCTCGACGTACAACGGGTTGCCCTCGCTCCGGGCGAGCAACCGGTCGACCAGGGCTTCGCTGGGCTCGTCGCCGAGGATGTCGTTCAGCGCCTCGATGACCTCATCACGGTCAAACGGCGCCAGCTCAACCCGGCGCGCGCGCTCGAGCCGTTCGAGCTCGGCCAGCAGCGGCCGGAGCGGATGGCGGCGATGGAGCTCATCCGTCCGGTAGCTGAGGAGGAGCATGATCCGCTCATAGCGCAGGCTGCGGGCGAGGAACTGGGCGAACGTCCGGGTCGAGCGGTCTGCCCAGTGCATGTCCTCGAGCACGAGGACGAGCGGCGCCGATTCGCTCAGCAGCTCGAGGAGCTCGAACAGTGCCTCGAACAGCCGGAGCTGGCCCTGGCCCGGTGGATCGAGACGATCCGGGACCCCCGAGTCGTCGTCGAATCCGGGCAGGAGCGCCGCCAGCTGCGCTCGGCTGCGGCGGCCGAGTGCGGCGAGGGCGGGGTGCCGCTCCCGGACCAGCGGACGTAGCGCGCTCACCAGCGGTCCGTATGGCAGCTCGCCCTCGCCTTGCTCGACGGCCTCGCCGCGGAGAACGCGAATCGACAGGTCGTCCTCCGTTCGCTCGGCCGTCGAGCGCTCGAACTCGGCGATCAGCCGCGTCTTGCCGACGCCCGAGTCACCGCCAAGGAGTACGAGCGCAGGACGGCCCAGGCTCGATTCGTGCAGGGCCGCTTGGAGCTCCGATAACTCTCCGGCGCGCCCGACGAAGCGACTGCTGGTCAGCCTCGCTCGCATGCCTGAAGTATCGCCACGGACGCCACCTTCGTGGTGCCTTGGTCGGGGCTGCCAGATGGGTGCGGGCGCGCTGGTCGGCGGCCCGGTGGGCGTCTTCGCTCTCGGCGCTGGCGACGGCGAGGTTGAGATCTGGATGCATTTCGCGCTCCTGGGGTCGGTATCCACGCTTCATGCAGCGTGGACTGCGACGCCGTCCACGACATCGGGAGAACGGAGCCAGTGCGCGGCGGCGAGGCCTTAGCGGAAGCCGAACCTCGCCTTAGCGGAGCGGGCCTCGCGCCGGCCTCGCCCGAACGGGCGTGGATTGATGACCTCGAGCTCGGTCAGGCGCCGGCGGAGCGAGCTCGTGTCATCGGGGTTCTCGGGCGCGATGACAGTGGTCGCGTCCCGACGCGCTAGGCGGTCGAAATCGGTAATCCGTCCCGCTTCCTCGGGCGTCCCGGTGTCGAGGTACCACAGCTCTGAGCCGGTGTGGCGCTGGTAGATGGCGCGTCCGAGGGGGTACTGGCGAGGACCGTAGAGGAGGATCAACCGCGGTCTCCCGGGCAGCCGCAGCCGCTTGGCCTGACCCATCGACGCCGCCTCGCTGACCAGCGGCGAGACGTCGGGTCGGCGAGGTTCGATGGCCAGCACGCGCGGAATCTCGAGCAACTCGCGGGCATGCGCCTCGAGCTCGTAGCCCTCGAGCGCGCCGGGCAGTACGAGAAGGGCGAGGGGCTCGGCCATTTCGCGGCCACGGTAGCGCCGCGCGGGCCGCCGGGACCAGCCGCGTCAGGCGATCTGGAGCACCGCTTTGCCGTTGACGCGCCGGTTGAGCAGGGCCTCAATCGCCTTGGGGGCCTCCTGCCAGGACAGCGTCAGATCGACCTGAGGGTCGAGGGCGTCGACCGCGACCAGCTCGGCCAGACGGCGGAGATCGGTGCTCCCGGTGCGGGTGTGCTCGAGCTCGGCGAAGATGAACAGGCCGTAGAGACGGGCTCCGGGCGCGCGGCCGAACAGCTCCCGGGTCGGGAACGAGACGGGCTCGGGGACGGTGGCGGCGAAGTTGACCACGGTCCCGCCCGGGGCGACGCGGCGCAGGGCGGTTCCCAGCACCGGACCACCGACGGCATCGATCACCACGTCGTATGTCGGGCCTTCGGTTTTCAGCTCTGTCTCGACCTCGTCCGCGCCAAGCTCGGCCAGCTTCTCGGTCCGGCGCGCAACCGCCGTGACGTGGGCGCCGGCCCGTTTGGCGAGTTGAATCGCGAACCCACCCACGCCGCCGCTGGCCCCGGTGACCAGGACCCGTTTGCCGACCACGAAGCCCGCCACCTCGAGCGCGCGCAGCGCAGTCAGGCCGGCCACGGGCAACGCTGCCGCCTGCTCGAACGACACTCGTTCAGGGAGCTCGGCCAGCCAGTCGGCGCGGACGGCCGCGCGCTCGGCCCAGGCGCCGGGATTCATCAGGCCCACAACCCGCGCGCCGTTGGGCGGGCCGCTTCCGTCGGTCGCTGCTTGCCTGACCACGCCGGCCAGGTCCCAGCCGATGACGGTTCCCGGCTCGCTCGACTCGAGACGCCGGACCTCGCCCCGGTTGAGGCTGATTGCCTTGACCTCCACGAGCGCCTCGTGGGGCAGGGGCGTGGGGTCGGCGACTTCGCCGATCTCGACGTGGGGCGGAGCTCCGGTGGCGACGAGCGCACGCATGGACCGGTCCTGAGCCTATCCTTCCTGCCGCCATGGGCTCGGGACGCGACGCGTTGAAGGCACAACTGGGGGGACGCGTGCCTCCGCCCCTGGCCGGCGTCGATGACGACGCGCTGGGCGAGCTGGCTTCGGCGGTGGCCGGGGCCCGGCGCCGGCAGGCGGCCGAGATCGCTGCCGCGGGCGACCAGGCCCTGTCGCACGTCCCCCGGCTGCTGCGAGTGGCGATCCGCAAGGTGGTGGGCTGAGTGGTGTCGCTCAGGCGCGGGACATGAGCCGAGCCACGGCCACCCGGGCGGAGGTGCTCAAGCTGGCGCGTCTGCTCGGAGTTTCGCCCGACAGCCTCGGGTTTCTGATCGATGCCGACCCGGCCGAGCTTCGCGAGCTGCGGGAGCAGATCACCGAGGTGCTGTTCGATGCGCACAGCCAAGCCCTCGGCGGCCTGGCCGCGGCGAGCCGGCTTCTTCCCGTGACCCTGATCGCGCTGATCGCCGAGCGTGCGCTCGGGCCCGTGCTGGTGGCCCAGCTCGCCGGGCTGATCGAGCCCTCCCGTGCAGTCGAGGTGGCAAGCAAGCTCTCGACGCCGTTTCTGGCCGATGTCTCGGTCCACATCGACCCCCGTCGGGCCGGGGAGGTGCTCGTCGGAATCCCGGCCAGGCAGATCGTCGCGGTCGCGAGCGAGTTGTCGCGGCGAGCCGAGTACGTGACCATCGGCCGGTTCCTGGGCCGGCTCAGCACCGAGGCCAGCGTCGCCGCGCTCGAGGCCATGGACGCCGAGACGGTCCTGCAGGCCACGTTCGTGGCCGAGGACGATGATCAGCTGGACGAGGTCGTTGTGTTGATGCCAGAGTCGCGGCTCGGAGAGCTGCTTGATGTCGCCGCCTCCGCCGGCCTTTGGGACGAGCTGCTGGAGCTCTTCGGCCGGCTGAGCGAGCCCCGCCGGACCCAGTATCTGGAGCTTGCCGCCGCCCGCGGGGCGGCCCATCAATCGCCCTGAGCACCTGCGGTTCGGTGCGATGTGCCCGGCGCGACAGTCGGCGCCCGGGCCGCATTGAGTGCCGCTTTGACCACCTTTGGCGTGCATTGAGTGTCAATCGGCAGGTCGGGAACGTCGAATGCCGGGCCACGCACAGAATCCATGCGCCACAATCGGACTTCGTGCGCCGAGACCTCCTCACTGCTCCAATCGCCGCGGCTGGGCTAGTGGCCGGCTACGGCGTGGCGGTCGCGAGCGGTTCCCGTCCGCTCGGCGGCCTGGTCATGGCCGCTTTCGGGATCGTCTGCATCGCGGTCTGGCTGAGGCGCGACGGGCGTCGTACCGCGGCCATCCTGACCGGGGTCGGGCTGGTCGCGTTCGCCCTGTCTCACGTGGTCGCGGAGGTGGTTGGAGCCTGGCCCGCTGTCGCGCTGGCCGCGGCGGTGACCGCCGCCGCGTCCTGGAGCCTCTCGGACTCCCGCGCGCGGACCACAGCCCGCGGCGGCGAAATTCCTGCTCAGATCGGCTAACGATCGAGCTTCGTCCGGCCGATGTCTAACTTGCCGCCGGTTCCCTCGTCCGGAAGAGCAACGCCTTGGTTGCCGTTTGTCATCCAGCGCTGCAGCGCGTAGCCTGGGCCCTTCTCGGCAGGGGGGCGAAGGAAATATTTGGGAGTGATTGGACTTCGCGTGGAGAGATTCGTGCCCGGTAGCGGAAAAACGCCGTTGATCAAAAGTGCCGTCGCAGTGGCGGTCATCGTGCTGGCGAACCTGCTCGGATGGGGCGCGCTTGCCGCGCCCGCGCTGGCCGATAGCTCGGCCACGACCGTCAATCTGTCGCTGTCCAAGCCAACCATTGCCGCTGATGGGCGGGAGCAGAGCCTGGCCACGGCCACGGTCACGGACACGAACAGCACCGGGGTCGCAGGCGACAGCCTTGCGATCACACCCGACAGCGGGCTCGGCAACGCCACCGTCAGTGCAGTGACGGACCACGGGGACGGCACCTACACCGCCACGATCACCGACGCTCACGTCGAGTCCGGCACTGTCACGGCCACCGACAGCAGCACAACGAGCCCGATCCAGAGCAGCGCACAGTCCCTCAGCGCCGTCGCGCCGACTGTCTCGCTGAGCTCGTTCTCGACTCCCAGCATCGCCTCCGACGGCCTTGAGCATGACACCGCCACCGCGACGGTGAGCGGTCCCAACGGTGCGCTCTCAGGCGACCAGCTGTCGATCGTTTCAACCGGCCTGACCAGCGTTATCGGCAACGTCACCGACAATCACGACGGCAGCTACAGCGTCACGGTCGCGGATAACCAGGTCGAGTCCGGCACGATCGCGGTTTCTGACACGAGTCCCGCGAGCCCCGTCGCCAGCTCGGACCAAGGACTGAGCGTCGTCGCCCCGACCGTCAGCCTGGCGCTCTCGCATGGCTCGATCGCCGACAACGGACTGGACCAGACGACTGCGACGGCGACTGTGACGGGCCCGAACGGCAATCTGACGAGCGACGCGGTCGCGATCACCCCGAGTGGCCTGAACGGGGTCACCGTCAGTGGCGTGACGAACCACCATGACGGGACATACACAGCAACGATCACCGGCGCGAACGTCGAATCAGGGACGGTCAGCGCGGCTGACGACAGTCCCGCTAGTCCGGTGTCAAGCTCGGCGCAGGCTTTGAGCGTCGTCGCCCCGACCGTCAGCCTGGCTCTTTCGCATCCTTCCATTGCGGACAACGGGCTGGACCAGACGCTCGCCACGGCCACGGTGACCGGGCCCAACGGCAACCTCACCGGCGAGACCGTCGCGATCACCCAGACCGGCCTTCCCAACGCCACGATCAGCAGCGTGACCAACCACGGCGACGGGACCTACACCGCCACCATCACCGACAACCACGTCGAATCCGGCAACGTCACCGCCACCGACAACACACCCTCTAGTCCGGTGTCAAGCTCGGCGCAGGCTTTGAGCGTCGTCGCCCCGACCGTCAGCCTGGCTCTTTCGCATCCTTCCATTGCGGACAACGGGCTGGACCAGACGCTCGCCACGGCCACGGTGACCGGGCCCAACGGCAACCTCACCGGCGAGACCGTCGCGATCACCCAGACCGGCCTTCCCAACGCCACGATCAGCAGCGTGACCAACCACGGCGACGGGACCTACACCGCCACCATCACCGACAACCACGTCGAATCCGGCAACGTCACCGCCACCGACAACACACCAGCCAGTCATGTCGCTAGCACCGACCAAGCGCTAAGCGTCGTCGCCCCGACGGTCGGACTCGCGGTGCTCTCCCCCGGAGCTATCGCCGACGACGGTGTTGATCAGACGGCCGCGACGGTAAGCGTGAGCGGTCCGAACGGCGCGCTCAGCAATGACGCGGTGACGATCACGCCTACTGGCCTCAGCGGCGTCAACGTCAGCGGCATCACCAACCACGGCAACGGTACCTACACGGCCACCATCACTGGCAACCAAGCCGGAACCGCCACCATCACTGCCAACGACACGAGTCCGAGCGCCACGGCTTCCAGTAGCGGACGGACGCTCACCGTTTCGCCAGTCGCCGTTTCGGTCGCTCTGACCAAGAATCAGATCACCGCCAACGGAAGCGACTCGAGCACCGCGACTGCCACGGTCACCGGCCCCAACGGAGCTCTTGCGGGTGACAGCATCAGTTTCGCCGGCACCAACAGCATCAATGTCGGAAGCATCACCAACCACGGCGACGGCACCTACAGCGCTCGGCTGACTGGGACGCACGCCGGACCCTCAACCGTCACCGCGACCGACTCCAGCCCTTCCTCCGCCGTAACCAGCCAGGGACAAGCCCTGACTCTCACGCCTGGACCAGCGGCCAGCGTCTCCGTGTCTCTGACGCCAACATCAGTGCTTGCCGATGGAAATTCCCAAAGCACCGCGACCGCAGTGGTCGTCGATGCGAATGGCAACCCCATCCACGGGGACAGCTTCACCTTCTCGGCCACCGGAGGGGTCGTCGTGCAGCCGAACGCGAACGGGGACGCCGCCACACTGACCAGCTCTACGCACCCCGGTCCTTCAACAATCACCGCGACCGACACCTCGACCCAGGCAGCGGGTGCTGCCACGCTCGATCAGGTCGCGGTGCCGAGCACGACGTCGCTGACGGCATCGCCATCGAGCTCAGCAACTAACCAGTCCGTGCATTTGTTCGCCGCCGTGGCCTCGGGGAGCGGGTCTCCGAGTGGCGTCATCACTTTCCTCGACAACGGAAACCCGATCGGCAACTGCGCAGGGATGCCGGTTTCGTCTAGTCAGCTCACGGCTACCTGCACTACCGCGTTCGAATCCGCGTCGGCGCATCAGCTGACGGCTTCATTCACGCCTGCGTCGGGCTCGAACGTGGCGAAGTCGGTCAGCTCTCCGCTACGGTCTCTCCGTATCTCGGGATGGCACGTCGATGCTGATCGGATTCTCGAACAACGACCTGCGCCTGGGACAGAACATCACCTACTCGGCCCTGGTCACCCCCGCCCATACCGGGGCGGCCGGACCTACGGGCTCGGTCGTGTTCTTTGACCACAACGTTCCGATCAGCTCGTGTGGGGCTCAGCCTCTGTCACCGACTGGTGGGACGTTCGAGGCCATGTGCACGGTCGGCTATACGGCGGTGAGCACGCACTCGATCACCGCGCTATACGCCGGCGACGGGAACTTCGGCGGCTCGGGCTCCGGTCCGACCAGTATCCCGGTGAACGTCGATGGGATCATCGCCTCGCCGATGCGGTGGACGTTTGCCGCCAGCGCTGGATACACCAAGGTGCTGGCGTTGGCGGTCAAGAATGCTGCAGGCCGGATCCACGATCCTCGTGCTCTGCAAAGGCAAGGGCTGCCCGTACACGCGCAAGACAGTCATCGGTGACCAAGTCCGGCTCGACGGTGAACCTGGCGTCGAAGTTCAACAAGCGCCAGCTCAAGCCGGGCACCAAGATCACCGTCTACATCATACGGACCTTGCTGGATGGGCGGTACTACTCGTTCACGGTGCGAGCAAAGCGCGCGCCGCAAGACGAGCAACGGCTGCCTGGCGCCGGGGAGCCACACACCGACCCACTGCTGAGCCGACGGCCCCGCCCGCTAGAGGACGAGGCCATCCGCTCATTACTGTCTAGGCGCGGGCGCCGGCCTCGACCAGCCGGTGCACCGCCGCGACGATCGCGTCGGCGTCGATCCCGGCTGCGTGCATGAGCTCGCCGGCCTCGCCCGAGGTGGGCATCTCGGCGACGGCGAGCTTGATGAACGGAGGCTGTCCGCCCTCGCTGGCGATTGCGCTCAGCACCGCCTCGCCGAGGCCGCCCTCGGGCCAGTGGTCCTCGACGGAGACGATTCCGTTCGTCTCCCGCGCGGCGGCCTGGAGCGTTTCGGCGTCGATCGGCTTGATCGAATAGGCGTCGATCACCCGTACGGTCGTCCCATCTGACTCCAGCCGGTCGGCGGCCTGCTCGGCCTCCTCCACGGTGATGCCGCAGGCGACGATCGTGAACTCGTCGTTGTCGCTCGAGCGCAGCACCCGGCTGCCGCCGATCCGTACCTTCTCGTCGGCGCCAGTGCGGACCTTGGTCTTCGGTCTCAGCGTGCGCAGGTAGGAGATGCCGGGTCGGTCGGCCATCTGCGCCACCAGCTGCGCGGTCTGGTTGGCATCCGAGGGGTGCAGGACCGTGCTGTTGTGGACCGCGCGCAGAGAGGCGAAGTCCTCGAGCGCCATCTGCGAGGGACCATCCTCGCCGATCGAGACACCGGCGTGGGACCCCGAGAGCCGGATGTTGGCCTGCGAGATCGCCGCCATGCGGACGAAGTCATAGGCGCGCGAGAAGAAGGCCGCGAACGTAGAAGCGAACGGAACCCACCCGCGCACCTGAATGCCCACGGCGGCGGCGAGCATCTGCTGCTCGGCGATGAACATCTCGAAGTACCGGTCGGGATGCTCCTTGGCGAAGAGCTCGGAATGGGTCGAGTTGGAAACCTCGCCGTCGAGCGCGACCACGTCGCCGCGCATCGACCCGAGCGCCTTCAGCGCCTCGCCGTAGGCCTGCCGGGTGGCCACCTCCTCCCCGGTGTCCCAATGCGGAAGCTCCCCGCCGGAGACCTCGAATCGGTGCGGCTCGGCGTCGGTGTCCGGCTTGGCTACCTCGACGTTCAGATCCCGCTCTCCGCCGAGCTCCTGAATTGCCTCCTCGGGATCGTCGAGTGGCTTGCCGTGCTTTCCGGGCTGATCCTCGACCGCCTTGACTCCCCGTCCCTTCTTGGTCTTGGCCAAGATCACGGTGGGGGTGCCGGTCGTCTCGAGAGCCTCTCGGTAGGCGGCGTCGATCTCCTCGAGGTTGTGGCCGTCGATCACGATCGCGTGGCAGCCGAAGGCCTCCACGCGGGCGCGGTACCCATCCATGTCCCAGCCGAGCATGGTTTCGCGGGTCTGACCGAGGCGGTTGACGTCGACGATCACCGTGAGGTTGTCGAGCCCGGCCCAGCCGGCGTGCTGGAAGGCTTCCCAGATCGAGCCCTCGGCCATCTCCGAGTCGCCGCACAACACCCACACCCGGTAGGGCAGGCGGTCGAGCTGCTTGCCTGCCACCGCGACGCCCACGCCGATCGGCAGCCCCTGCCCGAGCGAGCCGGTCGCCACGTCGGTGGGCGGGATTACCGGCGTTGGGTGACCCTCCAGACGGCTCCCGAAGCGGCGAAAGCTCAGCAGCTCCTCATCGCTGATCGAGCCCGCCGCCTTGAGCATCGAGTAATACAGCGGGGAGGCGTGCCCCTTGGAGAAGATCACGTGATCCCTCTGCGGCTGGTCCGGATGCTGGTAGTCGAGCCGGAGGTAGCCGTCCATCAGCACGGCCATCAGATCCGCGGCCGACATCGACGAGGTGGGGTGGCCCGAGCCGGCGGCGGCGCTGGCCCGGACCGAATCGACGCGGAGCTGCTGCGCCAGCTCGTTTCGGAATTCAGTGTCCGCCATGACTAAGCCGCCACCAGCTCGTCGCGCTTGGATGCCACCCCTTCGAGCAGGTCTTTGAACGACTTTTCGAACTTCTCGACCCCTTCGCGCTCCAGTACCTCGACGACCTCGTCGTATTCGATCCCGGCCTCGGCCAACTGGTCGAGCGTGCGCTTGGCCTCGTCGACGCCCTGCTCGAGCGTGTCCTCGACGCGGCCGTGGTCGTCGAAGGCCTCGATCGTCTCACGTGGCATGGTGTTGACCGTCTGCGGGCCGATCAGCTCCTCGACGTAGATCACGTCGCGGTAGTCGGGGTTCTTAGTCGAAGTCGACGCCCACAGGCAGCGCTGCGGCGAGGCGCCGACGGACTCGAGCTCCTCCCACTCCGAGCCGCTGAACAGCTCCTTGTAGGTCTGGTAGGCGAGCTTCGCGTTGGCGATCGCCAGCTTGCCCTTGAGCTCGTCGTGGCCGCCGATCTCATCCAGCCGGCGGTCCGCCTCCGTATCCACGCGTGAGACGAAGAACGAGGCCACCGAGGCCACCGTGCTGAGATCGCCGCCGCTGTCCCTGAGCCGCCGCAGGCCGTTCAGGTAGGCCTCAGCCGCCTGCCGGTGGCGCTCGAAGCGAGAACAGCAGGGTCACGTTGACCGGGATCCCCGCGGCGATCGTCTCCTCGATCGCTTCGAGCCCCTCCTCGGTTCCGGGAATCTTTACGAACAGGTTCGGGCGGCCGACCATCTCGTGCAGCCGCTGTGCCTCTTTGGCCGTCGCCTTGGCGTCGTGAGCGAGGGTGGGGTCGACCTCGAGCGAGACCCATCCGTCGCGGGTCTTCTCGCCGCGGTCGAACACGGGGCGCAGGAGGTCGCACGCCTCGCGGATGTCCTCCTGGGCGAGGGCCAGGAAGACCTCCTTGGGATCGGTTTCGTTCTGCAGGACCTCGCGCAGCTGGTCGTCATACATGTCCGATTTCGAGATCGCGCCCTGGAAGATGGTGGGGTTCGAGGTCAGTCCGACGATCCCGTCGTCGATCAGGCCGGCGAGATCCCCGCCGCGGACGAAGTCGCGGGAGATGTAGTCGAGCCACGGGCTCTGTCCGTGCTCGAGAAGTTGCTTCAGAGGTTTGGTCATCGATCTCTCCGAGTTCGCGCTTGCTGGAATTTGCTACCCGCTGCTGTAGACGCTACTCCGTGGGCTTTGCCGCCGCCAAAAAAACCATTAGCCGCCGCGGCCCGTGGAATCCCTCGACCCGGCTCAGCTCGATGTCGGAGCTGGCCGAGGGTCCGGACACGAGGGTGATCGGTGAGCCGCCCTCCGCCACCGCGGCCCTCACGGCCGCCACCGCCTCGGGTACGAGACCGACCACCTGATCGGCGCGGACGACACAGATGTGGTGGTCCGGCACCAGCGTGATCATTCGCCGGCCGCACGCTCCCTGCCCGTCGAGCACGAGCGTCCCGGTATCGGCGATCGCCACCGCGCAGCCGGTCACCGACCCATCGATGGCGTCCAAGTCGGTCGCGCTGAGGCCTTGATCCTCCACCACCTCGACTCCCTCCGGACGCCAGTCACTGGGCAGCAAGGGGGGCACGACCACCCGCGCCAGCCCCAGCTCGGCGCACGCCCGGGTCACCGCTTCGGCGACCGCACCTGAGTCGACACGGCGAACTTCGGCGTGGTAGTCGCGGATTCGGTCGGCGAACCGCTCGAGCCGTGACGGCGAGGTCTCGATCATCCCGAGTGCGGTATTCCCGCCCGACTTCTACGTCGTCGGGACGCTCGGCGCTCGGCACGTCGCGGAGCGCGGCCCTGATCCGGCCGAGGATCTCTCCCCGGGCGCCGCTCACGGGCGCGCCCGCCACCAGTCGCGGAAGCTCTGGCGCGGAATCGGCTGGAGGTCGCGCATCGAGGTCCAGCCTGCGAGCGGGCCGGGCAGGCGCTCGATCTGGCCGTGGCGGGCAAGCGGCCATTGCCCAATGCGACCCGTCTTCTGCGCGGCCTCGTAGAGGCGGCGGTTTGCAAACACCCTGGCCAGGGCTCGCATGGCCGCATGCTCGGTCGAGAGGCGCCGGCTCGTGTGTGCGACCTCGCGCCGGCGCAGGTGGACCAGCACCTCCGGGATGTTGATCTTCACCGGGCAGACCTCGTAACAGGCCCCGCACAGGCTCGAGGCGTAGGGCAGCGAACCCGCCGCATCGAGACCGCTCAGCATGGGGGTCAGGATCGCTCCGATCGGGCCGGGATAGGTCGAGCCGTAGGCATGACCTCCCGTGCGCTCATAGACCGGGCAGACGTTCAGGCAAGCGGAGCAGCGGATGCAGTTGAGCGCTTGGCGTCCGACCTCGTCGGCCAGGACGGCGCTGCGGCCGTTGTCGATGAGCACGAGGTGGAACTCCTGCGGCCCATCCCCGGGGCTGACGCCGGTCCAGAGCGACGTGTAGGGGTTCATCCGCTCCGCCGTCGAGGACCGCGGCAGAAGCTGGAGGAAGACCTCGAGGTCCTGCCATTTCGGGACGACCTTCTCGATGCCCATCACGCTGATCAGGACCGGGGGCAGCGTCGTGCACATCCGCCCGTTGCCCTCTGACTCGACGACGGAAACGGTTCCGGTCTCGGCGATGGCGAAGTTCACGCCGCTGATGCCGACGCGGGCCCCGAGAAACAGCTGGCGCAGATGACGGCGGGCCACCTCGGCCAACTCGCGGGGGTCGTCGGAGAGATCGGCCGGGGCGACATCGAGCGTACGAAGGAAGAGCTCGCGGATCTCGGCACGATTCTTGTGGATGGCCGGAACGAGGATGTGCGACGGCGCATCGTCGCCGAGCTGAATGATCAACTGGGCGAGGTCGGTCTCCCAGGCCCGGATGCCGCGCTCGGCCAGGGCCTCGTTCAGCTTCGTCTCCTCGGTGGTCAGCGATTTCGCCTTCACCACCTCGGTCGCCCCGTGGGCGGTGATGAGGTCGCCGACGATCCGATTGCACTCCTCGCCGTCGCGTGCCCAGTGGACGACGCCGCCCGCTTGGGTCACCGCCCCCTCGAGCTCGAGCAGGTATCGGTCGAGGTGGCGTAGCACCCGCTGTTTCAGGGCTCGCCCGGCCTCTCGCAATTCCTGCCAGTCGGGGAGCTCGGCCACCACGGAGGCGCGCTTGGCCCGGATCGTGTGCGTGGCGTGACCGAGGTTGTGGCGGAGCTGACTATCAGCCAGGGCCAGCCGCGCGGCCTGGGGAAACGGCGGATGGACCGCGGCGTCATCCATGGTTCGGCGCCTCGGTGTGCGCGAGCACCTCCGCGATATGCATGGTTCGGACGCCGGCGCGCTGACGCGAAAGGCCGCCGCCTATGTGCATCAGGCACGAGTTGTCGGCGGCGACGCACACCTCCGCCCCCGTATCGAGGATCTTCCGGAGCTTGTCGGTCAGCATGGCGATCGAGGTGTCGGCGTTCTTGATCGCGAAGGTGCCGCCGAAACCGCAGCATTCCATGGCCTCGGGCAGCTCGAGCACCTCGATCCCCTTGACCGCCCGCAGCAGCCGCAGTGGCCGCTCGCCAAGCCCGAGCATGCGAAGGCCGTGGCAGGTCGGGTGGTAGGTGACCCGGTGGGGAAAGAACGCGCCCACGTCCTCTATCCCGAGCCGGTCGACGACGAACTCGGTCAGCTCGAGGACGCGCGGGGTGAGCGCCTCGACCTCGCGGACCAGGGAGCTGTCGCCGGCCAGCGAGGCCACGCGGGCGTAGTACTCGCGCACCATGCCAACGCAAGATGCCGAGGGGGAGACGACCACCTCGCTGTCGGCGAACACACGGACGAAGCGGCGGACGAGGGGAACCGTCTCTTCCGCATAACCGCTGTTGAAGTGCATCTGCCCGCAGCATGTCTGCTCGAGCGGGAAGTCGACCTCGACGCCCAGCCGCTCGAGCAGCTCGACGACCGCCTGACCGGTGCGCGGGAACAGGGTGTCGTTGAAGCAGGTGATGAAGAGCGAAGCCCGCCCGGGCGCTGTCACCGGCACGCCGAGATCTTGGCGCAACCGGGAGTCGAACTCAAAGCTCGAGCGGCTCGAGATTCCAAGCCACCGGTTGGCTCGCGGGCGACGGGGCACGATGACGGCCCGGCAGTGCCCGGGCGCCAACCGCACCCACGATGCAGACACCGGCGGCGACAAAGCATCCGGCGTGCAGCCCGCTCATGAAGGCTCCGCTGATCTGGTGCAGGAGCGGTGCCTGCAGAGCGGCGGGCGCATGTTGGATGACCGCATAACCCGCGCCGACGGATTTCCGGGCCGCGGCCAGAGCCGCCGACGGGAGCCGCGCCGCGGTTCCGTGGGTCAGCCCCGCCGTGTAGAGCGACGTGTAGACGCTGCCGATCACGGCGACGCCGAGGGTCCCTCCGGCTTCCCGCGTGGCGTCGTTGACCGCTGATCCGACACCGGCCCGCGCGGGCGGGAGCACGCTCAGGATCGATTCGGTGGCCGGCGCGGTGGTCAGGCCCAGGCCCGTACCCATCATCACCATCTGAACCACGATGACGAGATACGGGGTCTCGGTGCCGGCCTGCGAGATCCACAGGAACGAGGCGCCGAGCAGAGTCAGCCCGGTGCTCACGATCGCCCGGGTGCCGAGCCGTCCGGCCATATTCGCGCCCAGGACCGAGGCCCCACCGATGCTCAGCGCTACCGGCAGGATGCGCGCTCCGGTGGACAGAGTCCCATAGCCGCGGATGACCTGGAAGTACTGCGTGATGAGGAAGATGAAGCCGAACAGGGCGAAGAAGGCGACGGTGACCGAGCCGCTGGCGGCGCTGAACGCGCGCTCGGAGAACAGCGACACGTCGAGCATCGGATGCTCCTGCCGCCGCTCGATCCGGACGAAAGCGACCCCGAGCACGAGCGCGGCCGCGAAACCGAGCAGGGTCGGAGTAGATGTCCAGCCCCGTGCGGGGGCCTCGATCAGGGTGTAGATCAAAGCCGCCACGGCCGCGCTGGCGCTGAGCAGGCCGGCCCGATCGAGGGCGGGCGTGCTCGGGTCACGAGACTCCGGCACGACCCGCCAGACCGCAAGCGCGGCGAGCAGGCTCACCGGCACCATCGCCACGAACACGCTGCGCCAGTCGAAGTGGGCCAGGAGGAGACCGCTCACCACCGGTCCCACGGCGACGCCGAGGCCGGTCACCGCGCCCCAGATGCCGACCGCCTTAGCTCGCTCTGCCCGGTCGGCGAAGGTGTTGCTGATCACCGAGAGGGTGGTCGGGAAGATCAGAGCGGCGAAGGCGCCCATCACGAGCCGGACGGCGATCAGCTGTCCCGAGCTCTGGCAGAGGGCGCCAATGCCGCTCGCGGTGCCGAATCCGATCAGTCCGATCAGGAGCGCCGGCCGCCGGCCATAGCGATCTCCGAGGCTGCCGGCCGCGAGCACCAGCGCCGCGAAGGTGAGGTTGTACGCGTCGACGATCCACTGCAGGTCGCGGGTGCCGGCGCCGAGCTGTCGGGCCAGCGAGGGCAACGCGACGTTGACGATCGTGGTGTCGATGTTGATGGCAAAGGCGGCAAGACAGACGGCGGCAAGTACGAGGCCCCGACGCGGCGCTGAGGTGAGCATGGGTGGCTCCAAACGCGAAGTTGACGGCAGCAACACCGAGATGGTTGCACATCAGTGTGGGCGCTGTCAACATCTACCGGGCGGATGTCTTCGAAACCCCGATACCACCACGGCAATCTGCGCCCGGCGCTGATCGATGCGGGAGTCGAGCTGGCCCGTGCCGGAGGACCGGATGCGGTCGTCGTACGGGAAGCCTCGCGCCGGGTCGGCGTATCCCACAACGCGGCCTACCGCCACTTTCCCGACCGGGATGCTCTGCTCAAGGCAGTGGCCGAGCGCTCGATGGGTCAGCTCGCCCAGCTGATGGAGCGGCTGATCGCAGAAGTCGACCCGGACGATACGGGCGTCGATGCGGCAAACCGCCGCCTGAACGCGACGGGCAGGGCCTACGTGCGATTCGCTCTTTCAGAGCCGGGCCTGTTCCGTACGGCCTTCGCGGTCTCGCCGCGGCTGGAGCATTTCGGCCCCGGCGAGGGAACCGGTGAAAGCGGGCTAAACCCCTACGAGCTCCTCAACCGCCAACTCGACGAGCTGGTGGCGGCCGGCGGCCTGCCGCCCGCTCGCCGTCCGTTCGCCGACGTCACGGCGTGGTCGGCGGTCCATGGCATCAGCATGCTGCTGCTCGAAGGACCGCTCCGCGCTCTGCCCGAGTCCGAGCGGGAGGCCGCCCTGGAAAGCCTGCTCGGCACCATCGAGCGCGGCCTCACAGCGGATTAGTGGCGAGACCCGGACTCGAACCGGGGACACCACGATTTTCAGTCGTGTGCTCTACCAGCTGAGCTATCTCGCCCTGGTGGCGCGATGCTAGCGGCTTCACGGCCACGAGCGGCTTGGCCGAGGAAGCTCAGAACCTCGGTCGCGTCGGCGCGGAGCGCGGCCGCGTCCCGGTCGGCCAAAGGCGCAAACGGCGCGATCGACACCCCGCCGTCGACGAGCTTCCAGGTGCCGCGAGCGACTCCGTCGATCAGGACGAAGGAACGGAACACGCCGCCGCTGACCACATCCGGTTCGTGACCGCCGAGGATGAAGTCGCGCGCGCGCCAGCCGAGGAGCAACGGCTCGAACGCGCCCAGGAGGCGGGGGCGGGGGAGCGGCGCGGGCGGAGTCCGAGCGGCCAGGTCGACGAGCCCGTCGGGTCGCTCGATCAGTTCGCGGGCGACCGCGGCCAGGCCGGCGCGCGCGTCGCGCAGGGGCAAGCCGGCCCACCGGGCGAGGTCGCGGTCGGTCGACGGTCCATGCCCGGCCAGGTACCGGCGGGCCAGTTCGGTCAGCGCCCGAGCCCGATCGACCGTCGGCATGGGGCCGAGCCACTCCTCGACGTGGACGTACGCCTGCTCGCGGCCGTTCATCGGTCCGCGGACGGCGACGCCGCGGACGGCGGCCGCGAACAGCAGATGGACCATGGCCTGGCCTTCGGTCCGGATGCCCGCGCGCGTCACCCGCTCCTGCAGTTGTCCGCGAAGCAGGGGACCGTCTTCCCGCAGCGACCGCTCGATGATCCGCACCGCGCGATCGGCCGCGGCCGGCGTGACCCCTTCCTGCCCGAGACGCCTGGCGCTGGCGGTCAGCAGCGGCGGTGTGGTTAATGTTTGGAGCCACGGGTAGTCGACAGTCCGTACGAGATGCAACGTGCCGCGATTGAGCCATGTGATCACGAGCGCTCGCTCGCGGTTCAGCGCACGGTCAATGTCCGAGACCGAGACGCCGGTGCTGCGTGCTCTGATGGCCAGCCGGGCCCCGCGAGGGTCCTGAGCCTGGACGGCGAGCAGCCGTTCGCTCACCTCGAGTGCGCTGCGTCCGGGCGGCCCCGCCAGCAGTTGAGCCGTGAGGCGTTCGCGGATCAATGAGCAAGCACCTCTACGTCCTTCGTCACGCCAAGTCGAGCTGGGAGGATCCGGGGCTCGCCGATCACGAGCGGCCGCTGGCGCCGCGAGGGCATCGCGCGGTCCAGGCGCTGGCCGAGCACCTGGAGCGCAACGGGATCCGCCCCGATCTGGTGCTGTGCTCGACCTCCCGGCGAACGCTCGAGACGCTCGAGGGCGTCTCGCCGACCGGCGAGCGGCTGATCGAGCCCGAGCTCTACGGGGCGACCGGGACCGACCTGCTGGAGCGGCTTCGCCGCGTCCCGGACCACGTTGACGCGGTCATGGTCATCGGACACAACCCGGCCATGCAGACGCTCGTGCTGCGACTGGCCGACCAGGGTCAGGACGGAACGGCGCTCGAGGATCGTGCAGCGCAAGTTCCCCACCGGGGCTCTGGCCACGCTGAGCTTCGACGGCGGGTGGGAGCGAGCTCGATGCCCGCCGCGCGCGGCTGACGGCCTTCGTCAAGCCGAAGTCGCTCGCCGCGACCTGAGTTCATGTCGCGAGCACGGAGTGATGGGCGCGCGCACGATCGGAGTCGGTGACCAGGACCGATTCGGACACCGCGAACGCCTGAGCCCATAGCCACACTCTCTCGGGGTCGAGGCCGGCCGCGCCGGCAACGAGCTCGCAGCGCCTTTTGACCGCGACGCCGGGTCGATGGGCCAGGGCCCAGAAGCCCGCGTCAAGACAGGGATCGCCGGCGCACGGCCGCGGATCGATCGCCCACCAGCCACCGAGGCCGTCGACGAGGATGTTCTTGTTGATGAAGTCGCCGTGGCACAGGACGGTCTGCGTCCGGCCCGCGTGGAGACCGAGGGCCGCCTGGTGAGCGCGCTCGAGGTCGCGGTGGCTGATCAGGCCCCTCGCATGGCTGGGCCCGTCGAGCTTCTCGTGGGCACGTTCGAAGCGCCAGCGGAGCTCGTCGGTCGCATCCGGGAAGGCGGAACCGGGAGCGCGGTGCAGACGGCGGAGCAGCTCGGCCGCGCGGCGAGCATCGGCGGGATCGTCGCTCGGCTCGACCGAGTCGCCGGGACAGATGGCGTCTAGGAGCATGACCCGGCCTTCGTCGGCCTCGAACCGGAGCGCCGGCGCGGCGATCCCGTGCCAGAGCCTGAGTGCAGCCGCTTCCGCACGCGCGCTGCCGGCCGCGGGCGCGGAGAGCTTCAGCACCGCCGGGGTCCCGTCCGAACAGTTGCGGCAGAGCAGCGCTGCCCCGAGCACCCCGCCGGGCATGACGCGGCCGTCTCGAAGTCCGAGGCGCGCCTGCCAGTATGCCGCGAGCGTGGGCAGCTCGGTCAGGAACGCGACGGCCCGCTCGCCGTCCAGACGCTCGCGCTTTTGGATCAGCCGGTCGTCGACGCCGAGCTCGGCCAGCGCACCACGGTCCATCAACTGAGGCGGCGAAGCAGCTCGAGTGCGCCGCGCTTCGACAGGGGCTCGTTCAGGTTCCCGCATTTCGGGGACTGCACGCACGACGGGCACCCGTCACGGCACGGGCACTCGCCGATCAGCCGCCGGGCGTCGGCGACGAGCCGCTCGAACTGGTCGTATCCCCGCCGGGTGATGCCGACCCCGCCGGGATGGCCGTCGTAGATGAAGATCGTCGGGACCAGCGTCTGAGGGTGGGCGTTGGTGGACAGGCCACCGATGTCCCACCGGTCGCACATGGCGATCAGCGGGAGCACGGCGATCTGCCCGTGCTCGAGCGCGTGGAGCGCCCCCAGCAGATGCTCGGTTGGAAACGGCTCGGAGGCCAGGAGCTCGTCGAGCTCGTACCACAGGGCGCGGGTGGAGAACTCGGTGGTCGGCAGATCGAGGGCCTGGAAGTCGATCACCTGGTGGTCCTGGAGCCCCTTGCGCTGGTAACCGAGGACGGTCTCGGAATAGACGACCTCCCCGAAGCACAGCTTCACCCCGCGGGTGTGACGCTGCTCGTGCAGGCGCTCGATGTAGGTCATGCTCTCGCGCTTGGCCTGGGTGAAGTAGTTACCGCTGAACGGCTCGAGCAGCGCGCGGCGACCGGCGAGGTCCAGCTCGAGCACGCGGTAGGAGCGCCCCAGGTGCAGGTAGATGGCGCCGTCGTGCACGGTCGAGTAAGCACGCGCGGCCTCGACCGTTCCCACCACCTCGCCCGACCCGACATCGATGAGCACGAAGCTGTCGGGCGAGGCCGAGCGCAGGGCGACGCGGGCGGCCGGGTAGTCGTCCGGTCGACGGGGGACGAAGCCGGTCGCCCGCTCTCGCAGCAATCCGGCTTCGGTCAGCTCCTGCGCACATGACCGCCAGCTCGGCCCGAGGAACGGCTCGTCGGCCTCGCTCAGCGGAGCCTCATGGGCGGCACAGAGCAGATGGTCGGCGTAGATCTCCGAGCTCAGGGGGTCGAGGATGGCCGATTCCACCGGCCGCTCGAGGAACTCGCCGGGGTGGCGGCAGAAGAACTGGTCGAGCGCATCCTCGCCGGCGATGTAGACGGCAAGTCCACGGCCCCGCCGACCGGCGCGTCCCCACATCTGGCGGAGGCTGGCCACCGTGCCCGGAAAGGTGACGCAAATGGCCGCATCGAGCTCGCCGATGTCGATCCCAAGCTCGAGCGCATCGGTGGCCACCACGCCGAGCAGCTCGCCGTTGGTCAGCCGGCGCTGTATGTCCTGGCGCTGGGCCGGCGTGTAGCCGGCCCGGTAGGGAGCGATGCGGTCGGCCAGCTCGGGATCGAGCCGGTCGACGGCATGGCGGAGGATGAGCTCGACCCCCTTGCGCGACTTCATGAAGCAGATCGTCCGTGCGCCCGCCGCGATCAGCTCCGAGAACAGCTCGGCCGCCTCTGAGAGGGCAGAGCCGCGCAGACCGAGGTCCGCGTCGAGGAGCGGCGGATTCCACATCGCGATCCGCCGGGCGGCCCGTGGCGCGGCGTCCCGGTCGACCAGATGGAAGGGCTCGAGGCCGGTCAGCTTCTCGGCCAGGTCCACCGGGTTGGCGATCGTGGCGCTTGCGAGCAGGAACCGCGGCTCGGTTCCATGAATGGCCGCGGCACGCCGGAGCCGTCTGAGCACGTTGGCCACGTGCGAGCCGAACACGCCGCGGTAGACGTGGGCCTCGTCGACCACGACGAAGGCGAGGTTGGCCAGCAACTCGTCCCAAGCGTGATGGTGGGGAAGGATGCCGACGTGCAGCATGTCCGGGTTGGTGAGGACGAGGTTGCTGCGCTTGCGAATGGCCGCTCGTTCGTTGCGCGGCGTGTCGCCGTCGTAGATCGCGGGGCGGATCTGCTTGGTGAGACCAAACGCGTTCAACGCCCTGGCCTGGTCCTGGGCCAGCGCCTTGGTCGGGTACAGGTAGAGGGCCCGGGCGGTTCGGTCGGCGGTCAGCACCTCGAGCGTCGGGAGCTGGAAGCAGAGCGACTTTCCCGACGCGGTCCCGGTGGTTACGACCGTGGGGCCATCGAAGGCCTTCTCGAGCGCCTCGGCCTGATGGGCGTAGAGCTCGGTGATGCCGGCGCTTTGCAGGGCGGCCCTGACCGGGCCGTTGAGTTGCCCGGGCAAACCCACCGGGCGCGCGGAGCGCGCCCCATAAAAATCCTCGTGGACCAGCCGCTCGTCCTCTCGGCCAGCCTCCAGCAACGCTGTCCACTGCTCGGTGACCGCCACTGCGTTTCAGTATGGTCGCGCGCGCCGTGCGCTGCGTTTATCTGGACATGGACGGGACGCTGCTCGGTCCGGGAGCGTCGCTGCTGCGTGGCGCGGACGGCCGGTTCTCGGGCCTGGGGGTGCGGGCGCTCGAGGCGTGCTGGCGGGCGGACGTCGAGGTCGTGCTCTATTCCGGCCGCCGGCAGTCGAGCGTGTTCGAGGGCTCGCGGCTCCTGGGCTGCTCGGCCTACATCTTCGAGCTCGGGTGCGGGCTGGTGATCGACGACGAGCTCGAGTGGCTCACCGATGGCCTGACCCCTTCACCCGAGCGCGGATCCATCTTCGAGCAGATCGAGGCCTCGGGCGCACCGGCGCTGCTGCTGGAGCGCTTCGCCGGACGGCTCGAGTACCACACCCCGTGGGCGACCGCACGCGAGGTGTCGCATCTGTTCCGCGGTGCGGTGGACCTGGACGAGGTGGGCGCGGCTCTGGACGTCGCCGGCCTCGACTGGCTGCGGCTGGTCGACAACGGGGTCATCCACGAGCATGCGGACCGGTTTCCCGACGTGCCCGTGGTCCACGCCTACCACCTGATCCCGGCCGCGGCGTCGAAGGCGCGCGCGGTCGCGCGCCACATGCAGGCACGGGCCTACCCCCCGGCCGACTGCATCGCGGTCGGAGACTCACGCGAAGATGCCGAGACGGCATCGGTGGTCGGCGCGTTCTGGATGGTCGCGAACGGCCTCGAACGCGATCCGACGCTATCTGGCGAGCTCTCGCGCTTGCCCGGCGTGCGGATCGCCTCGGAGGGTTACGGCGCGGGCGTCTATGAGGCGGTCATGACCACGCTGGCCGAGCGCTGAACGCCGCGAGGCGCGGGTCTCGCGCCCCGCGGCTCGCCCGAGTGTTATGCGTGGGTCAGGACAGGCTCAGCCGGCTCGCCGTCCCGCTCGACCTGGTCGGCGTCCTCCACCGCCCAGCCGAGACGTTCGACCAGCTGAGCAGCAAAATGCCGGCTGTCGAAGTCCGCGACATTGACGCGCTCGCGCAGCATCACGGCACCTTCCCCCTGGTCAGCCGTCACGATGATGTGGGGCATCTCTCTCCTTTGTGTCGTGGCCAGCGTCGAGAGTCGCACGCGCGGGTTCAGCTGCAGTAAAGATTCTGTGGCGGGTTCCACTGACTCGGAATGTCGCTCGGACCCGGTCCCACATACGGCGCCAGAAGCCGGACTGGCGCCGCGCCGGCGGCGGCACCGTGGTGCGCACGATCCCGACCCATTCCTCGAGCGGCACGCTTCCCTCGATCAAGCCGGCGAGGGCTCCGGTGACCGGGGAGGCCAGGCCTACCGTGGTCAGCGCGTTGGCCAGCAGCGGCACCGTCTCGAGCGCCTCGACCGCCTGCCCGACGCGGCCGGGGATCTCGGCCGCCGGCACGCCGTTCGCCAGGAGCTCGCCGGCGCGACGGTTGCGACTCGATGGGGCCAACGCGGTCGCGACCAGGTCGCCGGTGCCGGCGAGGCCGATCATCGACTCGGGCCGGGCGCCCTGGAGCTCGGCCCAGCGCCAGACCTCGGCGAAGATGTGCCCGGCCGCCGCTCCGGCGGCGTTCAGGCCCTGGGCTTCGGTCGCGCCGCTGGCCAGAGCGGCGGCGTTCTTCGCCACGCCGGCCAGCTCCACCCCGACCGGATCGTTGGACTCCTCGCACACGACGCCGGCGCGGATGAACACCGCGGCCAGAGCCTTCGCGAGCGCCTCGTCGGTCGACGCGGCGACCAGGCCCGCGCCTTCACTGACCATCTCATGGGCGTGGGCGGGGCCGCCGATGCACGCGGTGCGGCTCGGGCCGAAGCGGCGGCGCAGGAGCGCGGTGGGCGGTGTGCCCTCCGGGGGGACGAGGCCCTTGGCCAGCGACACGACCGCGGCCTTCGCGGGCAGACCCGACGCCTCGAGCCCGACGATGACGGCGTCGAGGCCGGTTGAGGGGACGCCGAGCAGGACATAGTCCGCCCGGCTGAGACCGGCGCGCATGGGCTCGATCCTGAGGTCCCGGGGCAGCTCCACCCCGGGGAGATAGACGGTGTTCTCCCGGTCTTTGACCAGACGCTCGGCCTGCTCTTCGGTACGCGTCTGCAGGGTGGCCCGGAAGCCCCCACGGGCGAGCAGGACCGCGACCGCGGTTCCAAACGAACCCGCACCGACCACGACGGCCCGGCGGGCGGTGGGGGCGGCACGGTGGATCGAGCGGAGCGGGATCGGCGGCATGGCGGCGCGGTGGTGCGCGTCGGAGCTGGCGGCGAGCCTATGCGGCGCCGCGCGCGCGTGGTTCGGTTGGCTGATGCTGGCCTAGCAGCTCGTCCTCGCGGGCGACCGCCCCGGCCAGGTCGGCGGCCGCCTCGGCCAGCTCGCCGAACGCCTCCGCCACGATGGCGGCATCCGATCCGGTGATGGCTTGATTCAGCCCTTGGACGGCGGCGTCGAACCGGCCCCAGAGCGCGGCGGGACCGCGGCGGCCGGTGCCCGGCCGGAGCTCGTAAGGAGGCTCGGCGCCTTCGGCGCCCGGGATCGGCCGCCAGAGGAGGCCGGCGGCATGGGCATGCTCCCAGGCGATCCGCTCGCTCGTCGCGGCCTCGGCCAGGGTATTCAGGCGGCTCGCGAAGCCCGCATCGGGCGGGGCCAGCTTGTGTGCGCGCATGGCCTGAGCCCAGCTCTTGGCCGCCTGCCGAACGGCATGGAGGATCTGCGTCCGTTCTCGGCCGAGGTCGTCTTCGAAGCTCAACGTTCAGACCCGGGATGCTGGACCTGCGGTGCCTCCGGGAGGGCGACGGCCTCTCCGCTCCAGAAACCCTCGGCGCTGGGGCCCGGCTCGGACTTGGCCGGACCGGCGGTAGCCACGTAGCCCTCGTCGAGCAGGCGCTGGAAGTCCGAGCGCCGGATCCGGACCCGGCGGCCGACCCGCAGCGCCGGCAGCGAACCCTGATCGATCCAGTTTCGAACCGTCTGCTGGTTGAGCTTCAGCGTGGCGGCTACCTCCGCCACGGTGAGAAAGGAGTTTTCGAGGTCCCCGGCTTCCATCTGTGCCAACTTTTCGAATTGAGGCCAACTGAAACCAATCCGGGGGTATACTACCGCCCCTGAAGGACGGCGGCGGCCGAGGCGGGCCGGAAAAGGGCTGGAAAAGCCGTGGAACGCGACGAGTCTGAGGCGGGCAGGAGCCAGAGGCGGGAGGACAGCAACGTCGTTCCCCTGCTCCGGGATTGGCTCGGCCCTCCAGAGGAGCTCGTTCCGTTCGGCCCGTCGGCCCGTCGATCTCAGAACGGGAGTGAGCTCCACGGGTCGGAGGAGGCTTCGCCCGGTGCGAGCCGCCCGCCCCGTCCGGAGGACTTCTGGGGCGAGAGCTCGAGCGAGATGCACGACGCCCTCGAGGCGCCAGTCCCCGCGGTGGCGCCCGCACCTGAGCGGGCGGGTGCCTCGGTGGCGGCGGCACCTGAGCGGGCGGGTGCCTCGGTGGCGACGGCGCCTGAGACCCCGGGCACCGATCCGGGGCACCGAGCGGTCGTCCACCGTCCTTGGTTTCAGAACGGACGACGGGCCCGCGGGCCCGCTGTCCTGTGCGCGGCGGCGATCGCGGTGGGTGGCGCCGGGGTCTGGCTGGCGCGATCCTCGACCTCTGCCCCGCCCGTCCGGTCGCCGAGCGGTCAGGCCGCTTCACGCGCGCTGGGCGCTGCACGCGGTCGCAGAGTTGCTCTCGCCGCCAGACCCTCGGGCGGGGTGAAGCACGTCACCGCCCGGAGCGTGCCCGCCAGGCACCCGGCAACGCCGGCCCGTCATGGCGGCGATACGCACCGTTCTGCGACGTATGTGGCCTCGACCGCGTCCACCGCTTCCACCGCGCGGCGCTCGGTCTCGACGAACGCGAGCGCCGGGGTGGCACCGCTCGTCTCTGGTCCGACCGCGAGAGTCGAGACCCAGAGCGGGACGGGTGGCCAAGCCGCAGGATCGCTGCCGAGCTCAGGCGGCGGCTCGTCATCAAGCGCGTCGCCATCCAGATCGTCACACACGTCTACGCCGGCCTTCGGTGCGACCGGGACGCTGGGCCCCGGATCGTCGCCTACCGGATGAGGCGGGTGGGGCGAGATCGAGATGTTGTCCGCTATGCGGAGAAGATGTCGAAACGAGAGCGCGCTCGCACGTGGAAGGGAACGCGACGGCATCAAGCACGCCAGGCCTTTCCAGCCGAGGCGTTTCAGCGGCTAAGCTATCCGCAGTGATCGGCGACATCCTTCAGCCCACGCATCTGCTGTTCGTGCTGGTGATCGCCCTGCTGGTTCTGGGTCCGAAGCGACTCCCCGAGGTGGGAAGGTCGCTGGGCCGTGGTCTCCGGGACTTCCGAAACGCGGTCAGCGGAGATGAATCCGACCGCCACGACGAAGTGCCGATGCAGACGTCCGCGGCGACTCAGACACCGGTGCCGGAGCCGGCGACCACGACGCCGACCCCGGTTCAGCCGGCCGACACCACGGCGGCGGAGCACCCGGCCGAGACCGCGACGCCGGTCGAGCACCCGGCCGAGACTCCGGCTTCGGCCGACACCACGCAGCCGACGGCCGAGCAGCCCGAGCGCGTCGGCTAATCCGCCCGCGGAACCGCGCTCGCGAGCGCTGCTGTGACCGAGCGCGAAAGAGCAGAGGCGGCCGCCGTCCTCGTGCTGGCCTCGATCGGGCCCGGCGCCGAGCACCCGGCCGGCGCCAAGCACCCGGCCGGCGCCAAGCACCCGGCCGGCGCCAAGCACCTGGCCGGCATCACGCACCTGGCCGAGCGCCTCGAACAGGCCGGCAGCGCTTTGGCGCTCCTCGAGGAAGAGTGGGGGGGATTAATCCCGCCCCGAGGCTCTTTGAAGAAGAGGAGCCGCATGAACACGAACTGCTTGACCAGGCCGCAGCCGAGCTCGAGGGCTGGGAGAACGATGGCATCAGGATGGTGACCGTGCTCGACCGGGATTACCCGAGCAACCTCCGCGCCGTGCACGACCGGCCACCGCTGATCTTCGTCGCCGGCCAACTGCGCCGGCAAGACGACACGTCGGTGGCCGTCATCGGGTCCCGGGGGGCGTCGCCCAGAGGACTGCACGAGGCGGACGAAATCGCCCGCCATCTCGTCGACCACGGCTACACGGTCGTCTCCGGACTGGCGGCGGGGATCGACACCAGCGCCCACACGGCAGCCCTGGCTAGGAAGGGAAGAACGGTGGCGGTGATCGGGACCGGCCACCACCACGCCTATCCGGCATCGAACGCACCACTTCAGCGGCAGATCGCCGACACGGGCGCCGTCGTCTCTCAGTTCCGCCCCGATCAACCCCCAACGCGGAAGACGTTCCCCCAGCGCAACGCGGTGATGTCGGGATTGGCGAGGGCGACCGTGATCGTCGAGGCCGGACCGACGAGCGGCGCTCGGACCCAAGCTCGGCTGGCGCGAGCCCATGGCCGACCGGTGTTCATCCACGATTCGCTGCTCACCCAGGGCTGGGCCCACGACCTCTCAACCAAGCCGGGCACATACGTGTTCGCCTCCGCGGAGCAGATCACCGACAACCTGGAGCGGCTCGCGGACGGGGCGCTCGTCGCGTGAGGAGTCGCGGTGCCCCGGGTCCCCGACCTGACGGCGCTGTACGAGAGCTTCCTCCTCGGGCCCCGGGCGGGCCAGAGCGTGTGCACCACGTGCTTCAACTTCACCAATGGGTATCCACGCTGCTACGCCTGCACGCATAACGAGGCTTGGCTCGACGCGGTGGCGCCGATCTCCTACAGCCCGGCCCACGAGCAGCTTCACCACGTGCTCGCCACCTACAAGCGCCAGACCGGACCCACGGCACGGCGGTTCGCCGTCGACCTGGCCGCGCTTCTGTGGCGCTACCTCGAGAGCCACGAGCGCTGCATCGCCAGCGCCGCCGACGCGCCCGCCTTCACGGTGGTGACGACCGTGCCCTCGAGCCAGGCCGAGAGAGACGACGGTCACCCGCTGAGGCGGATCGTCGGCGAGCTGACGGCTCCGACCCGCGGCCGCCACGAGCGCCTGCTGCGCCGGTCAGACGCGAAGCTCGAGGCACACGCGTTCGACGCGAATCGGTACACGGCGATCAAGCGCCTCGACGGCCAGGCGGTGCTCCTGATCGACGACACATGGACCACCGGCGCCAACGCCCAGAGCGCCGCCGCGGCGCTGAAGCGCGCGGGCGCGCAGAGGGTCGCGGCGGTGGTGGTCGGCCGCCACGTGAACCGCGACTGGCACGAGAACGATCGCCACCTGAAGTCTCTCGCCGGCCGCTTCACGTGGGACGAGTGCGCCCTCGGCCAACCACCGAGTGGCTAGCCTCACTACCTCACATGTGGTGGGACAACGCCGTCATCTACCAGATCTATCCGCGCTCGTTCCAGGACTCCAACGGTGACGGGATCGGCGACCTGCCCGGGATCGCCCAGCGGCTCGACCACATCAAGCGCCTGGACGTCGACGCGATCTGGCTGTCGCCCTTCTACCCGTCGCCCAACGCGGACTTCGGCTACGACATCAGCGGCTACACCGATGTCCATCCCGACTACGGCACGCTCGAGGACTTCGACGTCCTGGTCAAGGGCGTCCAGGAGCGCGAGCTGAAGCTCCTGCTCGACTACGTCCCCGCCCACACCTCGACCGAGCACCCGTGGTTCCGGGAGCGGCCCGACTTCTACTTCTGGGCCGAGTCGCCCCCAAACAACTGGCGGGCCACGTTCGGAGGCTCGGCCTGGGAGAAGGACGACCCCACGGGTCTCTACTACCTGCATTCGTTCTTTCCCGAGCAAGCGGACCTGAACTGGCGTAACCCCGACGTCCGCACCGAGATGACCAACGTCCTCAAGTTCTGGCTGGACCGGGGCGCGGACGGATTCCGGCTCGACGCCATCGACCGGCTGCTCAAGGACGCCGACCTCCGCGACGACCCGCCGGCGCGGGTGCCGTTCGGCCTCCCGCTCCACGACGAGTACGCGACGCTCGAGCACATTCACTCCGGCAACGTCGCCGACATCAGCATGGGACTGCAGGCGATCCGCGCCGCCGTCGGCGACGCCTTCCTGGTCGGCGAGGCCTACCTGCCCACCAACGCCTTGGAGCCCTATCTCGAGACGCTCGACGTCGCGTTCGCCTTCGAGGCCATGAACGCCGGCCCGGACACCGAGAGGCTCCGAGCCACGATCGAAGCCGCGCACCAGACGGGCAAGACCGGCTGGGTGCTCTCGAACCACGACTTCCCCCGCCTGGCCAGCCGCTTCGGGGAGAACTTTCGTGCCGCCTGCCTGCTCTTCCTCTCGCTCCCCGGACCGGTGTTCATGTTCCAGGGCGACGAGCTCGGAATGCCCAACGGACCCGGGGTCGATCCACCGCAGGACCGCGCCGGCCGGGACCAGTTCCGCCACCCGATGCAGTGGAACGGGTCACCCACGGGCGGCTTCACCACCGGGACGCCCTGGCTGCCGCCGATGGACCCGGAGCAACGCAACGTGGAAGACCAGGAACGCGATCCGTACTCCACGCTCGCCATGTTCTGGCGGCTGATCCGCACTCGCCATACCTTCGGGCCTGAGCTCCGGTTCCTCAACGCCCCCGAGAACGCGCTCGTGTTCGAGCGCGGCGGTCATCAGATCGCGGTCAACTTCGGCGACGAGCCAATCGGCATCTACCGCACCGGCGAGCTGATGGCCCAGGCGCGCCCGGGCGACGGCGCGGACCGCGCCGTCCTGCCGCCCCACGGCGGCTGGATCGCTTTGCAGCGTTAGCCAGCTGTCCGCACCGCATTAATTGCCGGTTTAGTTTCTCTCTTTCACGAGGTAGAGTGCGCGTCGCGGAGTCCAGAGGAGGAGAGGGAATGAGCGCTCGACGTGCGGCCCTTGCGGCTGCGTTGATGGCCACCTTCGGGATCGCAGCATGCGGCGGCAGCGGCAGCGGCAGCGGCGTGGCCAAGCTCAACTACTACACCTTCCCGGAGCCGTCGGGCTCGTTCGCCCAGGCTGCGGCGGCCTGCAGCAAGGCTTCGGGCGGCCGGTACCAGATCTCGATCACCAGCCTGCCGAGTGATTCCGACTCGCAGCGAACGCAGCTCGTTCGGCGTCTGGCCGCCAATGACAGCGGGATAGACATCATCGGCATGGACGTGAACTGGACGGCCGAGTTCGCGCAGGCGGGTTGGATCCGCCCCTGGGCGGGGGTTCGAGCGACTCAGGTGACGAAGGGCGTGCTCCCCGGCCCGATCGCCACGGCGACCTGGAACGGCAGGCTGTACGGCGCTCCCCTCAACTCCAACACTCAGCTCCTCTGGTATCGCAAGGACCTCGTCCCGAGCCCGCCCAAGACGTGGATGCAGATGATCCGGGAGGCGACCGTCCTGGCCAAACAGGGCAAGCCCCATTACATCGAAGAGCAGGGTCGCCAGTATGAGGGCTACACGGTGTGGTTCAACTCGCTCGTCAACTCGGCCGGCGGGCAGATCTTGAGCGGGCCGAGCAAGGTAGCCCTGGGACCGCCCGCGGAGCAGGCCGCCACAGTTATCCACGACCTCGCCAGCTCGCCCGCGGCCGATCCATCGCTGTCCAACGACCAGGAGGACCAGGCGCGCCTGGCCTTCGAGAGCGGGACCGCTGCGTTCGAGATCAACTACCCGTTCGTGTATCCGAGCGCGCAGAAAGACGTGCCCAAGATCGCCAAGGTTATGGGCTACGCGCCCTATCCGCAGATGACCGCTGGCCTGCCGGCCCGGGTGACGATCGGCGGGATCAACCTCGGCGTGTCGGCCTTTTCGACCCACCCGACCGCCGCGTTCAACGCCGCGGCCTGCATGGCGCAGCGACAGTTCCAGCTAACCGATGCGGTCAAGGGGGGGCTGCCCCCGACCCTCGCGTCGCTGTACGACGACCCAGCCGTGGCCAAGGCGTATCCGTTCCACGCGCTGATCAAGCAGCAGCTGTCGACGTACGGGATCCGGCCGAAGACGCCCGCCTATTCAGACGTCTCGCTGGCGATCCAGAAGACGCTCTCGCCGCCGAGCGCGATCAATCCAAGCACCGCGGTCCACCAACTGACCGACCAGGTCAAGGCCGCCCTTTCCTCAGGAGCTTTGCTGTGAGCACTGGAGCAGTCACCGCCGGTACCGCAGCGGCGCCACCGAAGAAGCGCGCCCGCATAACCAACCGTGCACGAGCCGAGCGGCGGCTCGCCTACTGGCTGATTGCGCCCTCGGTGATCGTGATGCTCCTGGTCACCGCGTATCCGATCATCGATGCCTTCGTGCTCTCCCTGCAGCGGGCAGACCTCCGGTTTCCGAGCGCGAACAAGTTCATCGGCTTCAGCAACTACGGGCACGTCCTCAGCTCTTCGCTGTGGTGGTCGGATGTGTTCCACACGCTGTTCATCACGGTCGTCTCGGTGGCGATCGAGTTGGTGCTGGGCATGCTGCTTGCGCTGGCCATGCACCGCGCGATCTTCGTCCGCGGAGCGATACGGGCGATCGGGCTGATCCCCTACGGGATCGTCACCGTCGTGGCCGCCTTCTCCTGGCGTTATGCGTGGGAGGCGGACTCCGGCTGGATCCCCCATCTGCTCGGCCTGCACTCCGATCCGCTGGCCTCGACCAACGGCAGCTACATCGCGGTGATCCTGGCCGAGGTGTGGAAGACGACGCCGTTCATGGCGCTGCTCCTGCTTGGGGGGCTCGCGCTCGTGCCGGACGAGCTGCATGAGGCGGCGCGCGTCGACGGGGCGACCACCTGGCAGCGCTTCTGGCGGATCACGATCCCGCTGATGAAGCCGGCGATCCTGGTTGCGCTGCTGTTCCGAACGCTCGACGGGCTCAGGATCTTCGACACCGTCTACATCTTCAACGCGGGAGCGCACGGCACCGAGACGGTTTCAATCCTCGGCTTCAACCAGCTGCTCAACCGCCTGAACCTGGGACTCGGATCGGCGGTGTCGGTACTCATCTTCCTGATGGTGGCGGTCATCGCGTTCCTGTTCATCAAGGGGTTCGGAGCGGCGGCCCCGGGAGCTGGTGATTAGACATGAGAAAGCGCACCGGAAGAGAAGTCGGAAGCTGGTCGGCGGCGATTCTGGTCATCGTGATCGTCTCGCTGGTCCCCGTTCTGTGGATCATCTCGCTGTCGTTCAAGGACCCCGCGACGATCGGCGACGGGAGCTTCCTGCCCAGCAAGTGGAGCTGGACGAACTACAGCGGGATCTTCAAGCAGGGCATCTTCACGAGCGCGCTGCGCAACTCGATCGGGATCGCGCTGATCGCGACCGTGATCGCCGTGGTCATCGCCTCGTTCGCCGCCTACGCAATCGCGCGCTTGGACTTTCCGGGCAAGCGCCTCCTGCTCGGCGCCGCGCTCGCGATCGCCATGTTCCCGGTCATCTCGCTGGTGGGTCCGCTTTACAACCTGTGGCGAAACATCGGCCTGTATGACACTTGGCCCGGGCTCATCCTGCCCTATATGACGTTCGCGCTGCCGCTGTCGATCTACACGCTGTCGGCGTTCTTCCGGGAGATTCCCTGGGAGCTCGAGCAGGCGGCCCAGGTCGACGGTGCGACGCCGTTTCAGGCGTTTATCAAGGTGATCGCGCCGCTGGCCGCGCCCGGGATCTTCACCACCGCGATCCTCGTCTTCATTTTCTGCTGGAACGACTTCGTGTTCGCGACCTCGCTCACCTCGACGGCGGCGGCGCAAACCGTGCCGGCGGCGATCGCGACCTTCCCGGGCGCGTCGCAGTTCACCGCGCCGATCGGCTCGATCGCGGCCGCCGCGGTCGTCGTGACGATCCCGATGGTGATAATCGTGCTGCTGTTCCAGCGGCGCATCGTTGCCGGGCTCACCGCCGGCGCCGTCAAAGGCTAGGAGACACTCAGATGGCGAACATCTCTCTGGAGCACATCAGCAAGCGCTACGACGACGGCTTCGAGGCCGTCAAGGACATGAACCTCGAGGTCGCCAACGGCGAGTTTATGATCCTGGTCGGCCCGTCGGGCTGCGGCAAGTCGACCGCGCTGCGGATGGTCGCCGGCCTTGAGGACATCACCGAGGGCGAGCTGAAGATCGGTGATCAGGTGGTCAACCAGCTGGCGCCGAAAGACCGGGACATCGCGATGGTGTTCCAGAACTACGCCCTCTACCCCCACATGACGGTGCGCGACAACATGGGCTTCGCGCTCAAGCTGGCCAAGGTGCCCGAGGCGGAGATCAATCAGAAGGTCGGCGACGCCGCGAGGATCCTCGACCTCGAGCAGCACCTCGACCGCAAGCCGGCCAACCTCTCCGGCGGTCAGCGCCAGCGCGTCGCCATGGGCCGGGCGATCGTCCGCAGCCCGAAGGTGTTCCTGATGGACGAGCCGCTGTCGAACCTCGACGCCAAGCTCCGTGTGCAGATGCGGACCGAGATCTCGCGGCTGCAGCAGCAGCTGGAGACCACCATGATCTACGTCACCCATGACCAGACCGAGGCGATGACGCTCGGTGACCGGATCGCCGTCATGCGGGCGGGGATCCTGCAGCAGGTCGGGTCGCCGATCGAGCTCTACAACCAGCCGAAGAACCTATTCGTGGCCGGGTTCATCGGGTCGCCATCGATGAACTTCCTGCCAGGGGAGCTGAGCGGTGACACGATCGAGCTGCCGATCGGAACGCTGCGGATACCCGAGCGGCTCCGCGCGCGGCTCCAGGCCGGCCCGGGGGGCGGCCGCCGGGGTGTGATCGCCGGTCTGCGACCCGAGCACTTCGAGGACGTGAGCCTCGTCGCGGATCGCTCGCGGGGGCACACGTTCACGGCCACGATCGACGTGGTCGAGTCAATGGGCTCCGAGTACTACGTGTACTTCGAGGTCGAAGCCGAGCAGGTGTCGGCCCGCGAGCTGGAGGAGCTGGCCCAGGACACGGGTGCGTCTGACCTGCCGGGCTCCCGCGAGGGCAGTCAGATCACGGCCCGGCTCGACGCCGACAGCCGCGTTCGGCAGGGACAGCCGGCCGAGCTGTGGTTCGAGACCGACAAGCTACAGCTGTTCGATCCCGAATCCGGACAGAGCCTGCTCGCGCCCGAGGATCCGGCCCAACGCGCGCAGCCGACGCAAGTGTCCTAGGCCGTAAGCTCGGGAGGGCCATGCCTCAGCGGCGCTCCACTGGAATGCCGAACGTCGACGCGCAGCACGACTTCCTGCGCGCGCGCCGGCGTGCCACGGCGGCTAGCCTGGTCGGGCGCCTGCGCCGCGAGCCCGACGACGTCGGCGTCATCCTCCCCTACGAGGAGGTGATCCGCGCGCTCGGCTTTCAGAGCGAGCGGTCGCTGGGGCTGCAAGTGGTGCCGCTCGAGGCCATCGTTGGCACGATCGATCGTGAGCGCGACTTCGACCGCCATTTTCGCCCCACCTCGCGTCGGGTGCGGGCGCGCTGGGAGCAGATCGCCGCCGCGATGCGCCGCGGTGAGTCGCTGCCGCCCGTCGACCTGATCAAGGTGGGCGAGATCTACTTCGTGCGCGACGGCCATCACCGGGTGTCGGTGGCCAGCGCGCTCGGGCTCGACGACATCGATGCATACGTGACCGAGGTGGTCACGCGGGTCCCGGCCGAAGGCGTGGTCAAGCTCACCGATCTGCCGCTCAAGAGCCACGAGCGGATCTTCTTCGAGCGGGTGCCGCTCCCGCTCGAGGCGCGCGGAGAGATCGCGGTCTCTGACCCGTGGGATTACGCGAGGCTGGCCGAGGGCGTGGAGGCGTGGGGCTTCCGGGTCATGCAGGAGGACGGCGAGCACTACGCCCGCCGCGACACCGCCCAGCTGTGGCTGGAGCACGAGTACCGCCCCGTTGTGGCGATGCTGCGCGAGGCCGACCTGATCGGATCCGGGACCGAGACCGAGGCCTACATGCGGATCGTGGCCGAGCGCTACCGGCTCCTGCGCACGCACGCCTGGAACGACGACGTACTCCGGCAGATCATCGAGCGCCGACGCGGACGTCAGACTGAGTAGATGACCTCAACCTCCCGCCGTCGTTACGCCCCTCGACTACCGCCGGGCCAGCGCCGCGAGCAGCTGATCGACGCCGCGCTCAGCGTGATCGTGCGCCACGGCTACAGCGGCGTCTCGATCGAGGCGGTGGCAAGAGCGGCCGGGGTCACCCGGCCGGTGATCTACGACCACTTCTCGAACCTGGGCCGGCTGCTGCGCGCGCTGATCGAGCGCGAGGAGCGTTACGCGCTCGATCAGCTCGACCGGGTGGTCCCGGGGGATCCGGGCGGGCGCGACCCGGTGGAGGTGGTGGCAGGCGGGGTGAGACGGTTCCTCGACGCCGTGGCCAGCCGCCCAGCCACGTGGCGGATCATCCTCCTCCCGCTCGACGGCACTCCCGCGATCGTCCGCGAACATGTCGAACACAACCGGGCTCGGATCCTCGAGCGGATCGAGCGCCTGGTCCATCGGGCCGCGCTGCCGGGCGGTCTCGACCCCGAGCTGACCGCGCGGGCGATCCACGACCTGGCCGAGCAGGCGGGCCGGATGATGCTGACCGACCCGGTGGCCTACTCGCCCGAGCGCTACGAGCGCTTCGCCCGGACGATGGTGCAGCTCGTTCTGCAGGTTTAGGGGCTGCCTGCGGCATGCGACGTTTCGCCGCCAGGCGAAACTCGCGACCGCGGCGCAGCCGCGGCAGCATCCGTGGGGCCCTCGGACCCCGTCCGGACGGGCCCTTCCGGTCCCAGGGACGCTGAGCGAAGCGAAGCCCCATCCCGTCGCACGTCGAACGCGGCCAGCTGCGGGAACGCGAGCACGATCACCCCGACCCCGGCCATGCAGGCCAGGCCGCCGCTCACGACCGAGAAGGCGGCGCTGGTGGCCCCGGCGACCACGCCGGACTCGATGTCGCCGAGCCTCGGGCCGCCGGTCACGACCAGGCTGTAGACCGCGCTCATCCGGCCGCGCAGGGAGTCGGGAGTCACGGTCTGGTTGATGGTCGAGCGGCAGAATGCACTCACGCTGTCGGCGTACCCGGCCAGGGCGAGGAGCGCGATCGCGGGGGCTATGCGTCCGGACCAGCCCCATCCCGGCCACGGCGGCTCCCCACAGGAGGACCATCGCGATGACGATGCGCCCGAGCCGGCGGGCTTGACCGACCCAGCCCGAGCTCAGCACGGCGAGCGCACTCCCGGCCGAGATGGCCGCATAGAGAAGTCCAGTGCCGCTTGCCCCCGCGTGATAGCGGGTCAAGGCCAGCACGGCGAACAGGGCCCGGGGCATGCCGAAGGTCATCGCGCTCAGATCGATGGCGAAGCTTCCGGCCAGGGCCCGGTTCGAGCGCACGAAGCGCAGCCCCTCGGCGATCGCCGGCAGGATGCGCGCCGGCGGGCCGGAGGCGCGGGGAGGCTGGGGCGAGAGTGCCAGCGCGGCGAGCAGCATGGCCACGCAGCTGCCGGCGTCGACGGCGTAAGCGACTCCCACGCTCGAGGCGGCGATGATCACGCCCCCGAGGGCGGGACCGATGATGCCCGTGACCTGGTAGAGGCCGTAATTCAGGGCCAGCCCGGCGGGCAGGCGGTCGGGCGGCAGGACCCCGGGGACGATGGCCGAGCGGGTCACGCTGTCGAGCGCGGCGCTGCCCGCCAGCAGACCGCCGAGGATGAGGACGAGCAGCACGGGTGGGTGGCCGATGAAGGCGGCGGCGGCGAGAGCGGAGGACGCGGCGATCACCCCGAGCTGCGCGGCGGCGAGCAACCGGCGGCGGTCGACCCGGTCGGCCAGCGCGCCGCCGAGGAGCGAGACGACGATCATCGGACCGAGCTCGAACGCACCCAGTAGCCCGACCAGGGTGGCCGAGTGCGAGGTCAGGTAGATCTGGAAGGGCAGGGCGACCAGCGCCGCCTGGGTGCCCAGGTTGGAGACGGTCTCGCCCGATACGAGGAGGCGGAAGTCCCGCGAGGCCCGCAGCGGCGACACGTCGACGGCTATGCGCTTGAGCACGGCGAGCACTGTGGGCGGCGGTCAGCGCTCGGCGGCGGCGGCGCGGGCGGCCTGAAGAGCGTTCTTGAACCGCTCGTAGTCCGGCTTGCCCGGCTGGGTGCTCTCGATCCAGTCGCGCAGCGTCTTGACGAACCGCTCGGACTCGTCGAGATGCGGGAAGTGCCCGGCCGACTCGAACACCTCGAGGCGGCTGCCCGGGATCATGTCGTGGGCGCGGCGCCCGTGGCCGATGGGGATGATCCGGTCCCGCGCCCCCCACAGGATGAGGACGGGAAGTTCGGCGGCCAAGTACAGGCGGTCAGTGGCGCGGACGCGCTGGCCGCGCGGGTCGATGCTGGCGCGGAGCGTGTGGACGAAGGCCAGCCGGGCCTCGCGGTCGGCCAGCGAGGCGTGGCCGCGGGCCATCTCGGTCGCGTCGGTTCCAAGCCTGATCCCGACCTTGCTGAGCAGGCGGCCCGCCGTCTCCCCGGCCTTCAGCACGCGCGAGCCGGCCAGCAACGGCAGCACGAGCTCGGAGCCCGGCAACGTGGCCGCGCGCAGCAGGCCGTGCACGGTGCCGCCAAGACCGCCGCTGTCGATCAGGGCCAGGCGGACCGCCCGCTCGGGGTACTGGTAGGAGAACTGCATCGCCACCCCGCCGCCGAGCGAGTGGCCGACCACGGTGGCGGGGCCCAGATCGAGGGCGACGACGAGGTCGCGTACACCACTCGCGAACGCACCCATCGAGTAGTCGCCGCGCGGCTTGGCGCTCTTGCCGTGGCCGACCAGGTCGGGCGCGAGCACGGTGTAGTGCTCGGCCAGCATCGACCCAACCGTCTTCCAGTTTTCCGACGAGGACGTGATCCCATGGATGAGGATGATCGGAGGACCGCTGCCGGCCAGCCGGTAGGCCACGCGGTGGCCATGGATGATGGTTTCCTGCAGCTCGAAGCTCATTGCGGACCTCCAAGCTAGCTTCCCGGACCGCGCGGGGGTTAGTCGGCGCCGGCGGCGATTGACCCGAGATTCACCAGGTCCGGCTTCGGGGTCAGGAAGCCCGCGAACCGCAGCAGCCGGCCGTCGCGCAGCAGCGGGGGCTGGGCTCCCAGACGGACGGGGTGAGATCCGCGTGGTCGAATCGCTCGAGCATCTGTTACGTCTCCAGACGAAGCGACCGGGCCGTCCCTTCCAAGCGGGGTCACGAAGGCGGGGCGATTCCCATCTCGCGCGGGGGGTAGGCGAGAGATATCGCGACAAAGGGAGAGGGTATGGCGATCACCCGCGAGGTTCAAGACGACTACACGCGCGAGGCGGCAGCTGAGCGCCTGCGCGCGGCCTCGGAAGCCACCGGCGCTTCTCTGGACCACATCGGGCGGTATTGCTTCGATCCCGGCGAGGCGCGGGGAAACGTCGAGAACTTCGCCGGCGCGACGCAGGTGCCGCTGGGCCTGGCCGGCCCGTTGCTGGTCAAGGGAGAGCACGCCGACGGCGAGTTTCACGTGCCATTCGCGACCTCCGAGGGCACGCTCGTGGCCAGTTACAACCGCGGCATGAAGGTCGCGCGCTCGGCCGGGGGCGTCCGCGCCACCGTGCTCGACGACGCCATGCAGCGCGCGCCCGCGTTCGGCTTCGACACCGCGTACGACGCTCGCCGGTTCGGGGAATGGGTGACTGAGAACTTCGAAGAGATCAAGCGCCAGGCGGAGTCCACGACCCAGACCGGGTGTCTGCGGAACATCGAGCAGTACGCGGCCAGTCGCTACCGGTTTCTGCGCTTCAACTTCGTCAGCGGCGATGCAGCCGGGCAGAACCTGTCCGGGCGCGCCACCGCCGCGGCCTGCGAATGGATCGCCAAGCAGTACGACGGCATTCGCTACTTCCAGCTCGAGGGCAATTTCGCCACCGACAAGAAGGCCTCACAGGTGAACATGCTCCACACGCGCGGCAAGCGGGTCGTGGCGGAGATAACCGTGCCCGACGAGCTGCTCCGCGAGGAGCTGCACACCTCGGCGCAGGCGATGTACCGAGCCAGGCAGGTGTCGAACCTGGGCGGCTTCATGGCCGGGGTGAACAACAACGGCTCGCATTCGGCCAACGGCATCACCGCGATCTTCATCGCCACGGGCCAGGACGTAGCCAACGTGGCCGAGTCCTCGGCCGCGCTGGCCCACGCGGAGCTGCTCGACGACGGGTCGTATTACTACTCGATCACCATCCCGTCGCTGATCGTCGCCACCTACGGGGGAGGCACGAGCCTTCCCACCCAGAGGGAAGCGCTCGAGATGCTCGGCTGCTACGGCGAGGGCAAGGTGCGAAAGCTGGCCGAGATCGTCGCCGCGGCCGTCCTGTGTGGCGAGCTGTCACTGGGTGCGGCAGTGATCTCGGACGAATGGGTCGACGCACACGAGCGCCTAGGGAGGAACCGCTGATATGTCAGACACCAGTCAGAGCACGACCGATGCCCGCTCGAGCGAGCAGGGCGAGAACCTGGCCAACATGCTGAAGGCCACGGCGGAGCGACACGGCGACCGCATCGCGTTGAAGCTCGACGACGTCGAGCTCACCTACTCGCAGCTCGAGGAGGCGAGTGCGCGCGCCGCCGGCTTGATCGCCGCCAAGGGCGTCGAGCCTGGCGACCGGGTAGCCGTGATGCTGCCGAACGTGCCGTATTTCGCGGTTCTGTACTTCGGCATCCTGCGCGCGGGCGCCGTCGTCGTGCCGCTCAATCCGCGCTACGGCGAGAGCGAGGTCGCCTATCACGTCGAGGACTCCGAGGCCAAGCTTCTGTTCGCCTGGCATCAGTTCGCCGAGGAAGCGGAGAAGGGGGCCCGCAAAGCCGAGGTCGAATTGATCACGGTCGAGCCGGGCAAGTTCGAGGAGCTGCTCGGCGATGCGGAGGCCGAGGCCGAGATCCGCTCGCGTGAGCGCGACGACGCTGCGGTCATCCTCTACACCTCGGGCACCACGGGCGCGCCCAAGGGCGCGGTCTTGACGCACGGCAACGTGGCCAAGAGCACGCGGGTGGCGACCACGCTGGTCGAGATGAGCGAGGAAGACGTGATCCTCGGCGCGCTTCCGTTCTTTCACGTGTTCGGCCAGGCGTGTGCGCTCAACAGTGCGACCAAGCTAGGCGCCTGCGTCTCGCTGATCGCCAAATTCGACCCGGAGTCGACCCTCGAGGCGATCCAGCGCGACGGGGTCACGATCTTCGAGGGAGTGCCCACGATGTACAGCGCGGTGCTCAACTTCGACGACCGGGATGACTACGACACATCGTCGCTTCGGATCGGCATCGTCGGGGGGCAGGCGATGCCGGTCGAGGTGATGGAGAAGTTCGAGGACGCGTTCGAGATCGAAATCCTCGAGGGCTACGGCCTGTCGGAGACCTGCGCCATCGGCACCTTCAACTACCCCGGCGAGCGCAAGCTCGGATCGATCGGCAAGCCGGTCGACGGGGTCGAGGTGAAGATGGTCGACGACGATCGCAACGAGGTTCCCCAGGGCGAGATCGGCGAGATCGCGATCAAGGGCGCGAACGTCATGAAGGAGTACTGGAACAAACCCGACGAGACCTCTGAGGAGCTGCGCGACGGCTGGTTCCACACCGGCGACATGGGACACGCCGATGACGACGGCTTCGTCTTCATCGACGACCGCAAGAAGGACATGATCATCCGGGGCGGCGAGAACGTGTATCCGCGCGAAGTCGAAGAGGTGCTCTACCAGCACGACGGCATCGAGGAGGTGGCCGTGGTCGGCGTCGAGCACGAGCGCCTGGGCGAAGAGGTCGCAGCGGCGGTGGTGCTCAAGGAGGCCGACAGCGTCTCGGCCGATGAGATCCGCGACTTCGCGCAGGAGAAGCTGGCCAAGTACAAGTGCCCGAGCAAGGTCTGGTTCCTCGACGAGCTTCCCAAGGGGCCGACCGGCAAGATCCTCAAACGCGAGCTCGAGCCGCCGGAGGAGTAACGCCCGGCGGTCCTCGCGTTAGGGATCGCTGAAGCGGGAGCGACGGGACTCGAACCCGCGACCTCCGGCGGGGCATTCGCCGATCCGCTCTGCAGAGGGAGGTGGCTTGACGTTCCCGGTTGCCGTCGGGGCGTTGAGCCCGCTTGGACCGGACTTCGCCCCGGCGATATTGCTCCCCGTGGCGCGGCGCCTCGGGTGCTTGGACGCGAAGGGTTTTCTGCAGAACACTCGTGGGTACGCGAATAATCGGCATTGCGTTTGGGCCGGGGAGAGAGAGGAGTGCTCAATGCAAATTTCGTGTGCGTTTCCGACGACGCTGGAGTCACACGAGCACGTCGTGCTGGCTGAGGAGCTCGGCTACGAGCGGGCTTGGCTGTATGACACGCCGCAGCAGAGTCCCGACGTCTGGATGATGCTTGCGCTGGCGGCGGAGCGGACGGAGCGGATCGGTCTGGGGCCCGGCGTCCTCGTGCCGACGCTGCGCCATCCGATGGTCAACGCCGCGGCGACGGCGGCGCTCTCTGCACTCGCGCCCGAGCGCGTCTCCGTTGCCTTCGGCACCGGCTTCACGGGGAGACGAGCGATGGGATATCGGGCGATCCCATGGTCGTTCATGGAGCGCTACATCCGTGCCTATCGTGGTCTGCTCCGGGGCGAGACGATCGAGTGGGAAGGAGCGCGGATGAAGATGCTGCACCCGCCTGGCCACGCGGCGCCCCGGCCGGTAGACGTGCCGATCATCATCAGCGCGCTGGGGCCGAAAGGCGCCGCCGTTGTCCGGGAGCTCGGCGACGGCCTGTACGTGACGCTGACGGTGCCGGAGTTCGCCAAGGAGTTCTCGTCCGTCTCGTTTCTGTTCTGGGGGACGATTCTGGAGCAGGGCGAGGATCCTGACTCGGAGCGGGTGCGCGCGGCCGGAGGCCCGGGGCTCGCGCTCGCCTACCACGGAGCTTACGAGTTCGGTACGCCGCTGGACGAGTTACCCGGCGGAGTGGAGTGGAAAGCGGTCGTCGAGCGCACGCCGCCCGAGGAGCGCCATCTGGCCGTGCACGAGCAGCATTGCGTGGGGCTCAACGAAGCCGACCAGGCAGCCTGGGACGCCGGCGGTTACCGCATGCTGGAGGACGCGACAATCAGCGGAACGGCCGACAAGGTCCGCGAACGGCTTGCCGGCCTCGCCGACCAAGGCATCACCGAGGTCGTCTTCCAGCCCTGCGGCCCGGACATCCGCCGCGAGCTCGAAGTGTTCGTGGCCACAGCACAGTCCGCCGTCGCGGCCTGAGGGGAGTTGGCATGACCAGCACACGAACGCTGACCGTGCTGTTTGAGGGCGGCGCGTATTTCGAGTGTCCGCGATGGCACGACGGCCGCTGGTGGGTGTCGGACTTCTACCGCCACACGGTCTTCACCTACGACGTTGACGGACGCGAGCAGTCCGTCATCGAGGTCGAGGGCCAGCCGTCTGGCTTGGGGTGGATGCCTAACGGCGATCTGCTCGTCGTCTCGATGAAGGACCGCCGCGTGTTGCGCCGCTCCGCCGACGGGGACGTGACGGTGCACGCGGACGTCGCCGCACTCACCAGCGGGCACCTCAACGACATGGTTGTCGACGGGCAGGGTCGGGCATACGCCGGCAATTTCGGCTTCGACCTGATGGGGGGCGGAAACCCGGCGCCCGCCGGGCTCGTGCGCATCGACCCCGACGGCAGCGCCACGTTAGCCGCCGAGGACCTCTGGTTCCCAAACGGAATGGTCATCACCGACGACGGCGTACTGATCGTGGCCGAGACGTTCGCTGCCCGCTTCACGGCCTTTCGGATCAACGCCGACGGCACACTGGCCGACCGGCGTATCTGGGCGCAGGTGCAACCTGCGCCCAAGCCGGATGACACGGAGACGATGCTCGGCGCAGTCACCTTCGCCCCCGATGGCTGCACGCTGGACGCAGAGGGGCACGTTTGGGCCGCCAACGCTCTGCGCGGCGTCATCTGCCGCGTCGCGCCCGGCGGTCAGATCGTCGAGGAGGTTGCGATGCCCGATGGGCTGGGCGTGTTCGCGTGCGGACTCGGCGGCGAGGACGGCCGCACGCTGATCGCCTGCGCCGCCCCGGATTTCCAAGAGGAGGCGCGGTCGGCGGCACGCGAAGCGGTGCTCCTGACCACGAGCGTCAGCGTCCCGCGAGCCGGTCTGCCCTAGAGAACCGTCACGCGAGAGATGCGAGCTTTCTGCGCATTGGAGGGCGCGCCTGCGTGGCCGTGGTTTGGAGCTCGCGATCATCGCGCGAGCTCTACGGCCTTGTAGCCAAACCGCGCGGAGACCTCGGCGATGGCAGCGCCGTCACCGGCGGCCACAGCGCGAAAGAAGTGCTCAAAGCCACCGGGCGTGCAGACCGAAAGGAATCGGACTCGCTCCTCGGTCGGATTGGCGAAGGTGTGCGGCACCGTGCCGCTCACGTACACCGCCGCTCCGGGCTCCAGCTCCCGGCGCTCGTCCTCCACGGTCACCTGCAGCCGCCCCTCGAGGACGAGGTACGTCTCGTCGAATCCGGGGTGAACGTGCAGCGGTGGGCCGGGGAAGTTCGGTGCGGCGCTGTAGTCGCAGACCAGCTGGCCGGCGGTGGCGGTGATGATGCGGATGCGGTTTCCCGCCACCTCGATCAGCTCGCCCTCGGCGGCGTCCAGGAGCGTGGTGTGTTGGCTGGTTGGCATGAGTTCTCCTTTCTGCGGTGCTCTTCAGTACGACGGCCATCGTGGTCGAGCAGCCCGGAAAGGGGAAACGGAGATCGGTTGTCCTCAGCACAATCAACCGCTGTGGCGAGGGCATACTGGGCGCCATGGACGTCGAGCTCCGACATCTCCGCGCCCTGCTGGCGGTCGCCGAGGAGCTCAACTTCACCCGCGCCGCCGAGCGGCTCCACCTCACCCAGCAAGCCCTCAGCGGCCAGATCCGCCAGCTTGAAGCGCGCGTCGGAACGCAGCTTGTCGATCGCAGCTCCCACCACGTTGAGCTCACCCGAGCCGGCGCGACCCTCCTGGAGCACGCCCGGCCATTGCTCGCAGGCGCCGAGCACGCCCTGCTCGCCACCCGAGCCGCCAGCGCCGAAGCCGCGCCGCTGACCGTCGGATACGTCGCGGCGTTCACGCGACGCCTGATGGCCCCGGCGTTCAAGCGGTTCAGCACCGCTCACCCGGAGACGGAGGTGACGATCCACTTCGCCGGCTTCCTGGAGCCGCTCGGCGGCCTGCGCGACGGGAGCGCCGACGTCGCCTTCCTGTACGGCGAGTTCGAGCACGAGGGGATTGAGCGGCGCCTTCTGTTCAGCGAGCCGCGCGGCGTCGCGCTCGCCGCCGACCACCCGCTGGCCGCCCGGCCCGAGATCACCCTCGACGAGTTCGTCGCCGAACCGCTGATCCAGGTCCCCGTCCGAGACCAAGTCTGGAGCGACTTCTGGACGGCGGCGGCACATCGCAAGGGCACGCCGCCGAAGATCGGCGCCTCGGTGACGACGCTCGACGCGTTCATCGAAGCGATCGGGGCCGGCCTCGGCGTCGCCACCGCCGTGGAGACCGTGATCGATTCGCTCGGGACGGGCTCCGGCGTCGTGTTCCGGCCCGCGCCGGAGCTCTCACCCCTCAACTTCTGGGTCGCTCGCCGGGAACGGGACGACAGATCTCAGGTGCGCGACTTCGTCGCGGCCGCGACCGCGGCTTTGCAGACGGTGTCCACCAGTGAGGCGAGCCCGCAAAAGCGGCCGTGAGCAGGCACTTCTATAGCGGGAGCGACGGGACTCGAACCCGCGACCTCCGGCGTGACAGGCCGGCGCTCTAACCAACTGAGCTACGCCCCCGATGGGGGATCTCCAGTATGGCAAGAGATCGGCCCCAGAGACGTTCGCCGTCCCTGGACCGGCGCCGCGTTGCGCAACTTTTGCCCTCCAGGGTGGTTTGAGGGTGCGGAAGATCTCCTGGGGGAGCGCCCAACCCGGCCGTGGGCGCGCCTTTGGGATAACCGACGGGGACCCGAGTGGTCCCCGTCGCGTTTAACGGGTCGCTTGACAGCTCCCCTATGCTCTATAGGCAGATACCTAATGCTTATAGATAAGGCGGCGTCATCGTGAAAAGCACCCCGATCACTGACAACCTCGTCCAGCTCACGCGGATGCGCTTCGTCAACGCTTTCCTGGTCCGCGAAGACGATGGCTTCACCCTGGTCGACACGACCGTGAGCGGAGCCGCCGATGACCTGATCTCGGCCGCCGAGGCGGCCGGCGGGCAGATCGTCCGCGTCGCGCTGACCCACGGCCACGGCGACCACGTCGGCTCGCTGGACGCGCTCAGGGAACGCCTTGGGGACGCGGTTCAGGTCTTGATGCCCGAGCTGGACGCTCGGATCCACGCCGGCGAGCAGGTCGTCGAGGGCAAGCTCCCGGGCTCGTGGCCGAAGCTCCAGACGCGTCCTGACGTGCGCCTCGAGCCCGGCGCGCGGGTGGGAAGCCTGGAGGTGGTCGCGAGCCCGGGTCACACCCCGGGACACGTCTCGTTCCTGGACACACGCGACCGCAGCCTGATCGCGGGCGACGTCTTCACCACGATCGGCGGCGTCAAGGTCTCAGACCGGATGTCGTTCCCGTTCCCGCTGGCCGCGATGGCAACCTGGGATAAGGAGAAGGACCGGGAGTCAGCGCGGGCCCTGCGAGCGCTCGATCCGACGCTGATGGTGGTCGGCCACGGATCCGCTGTGCGCGCGCCCGGGGCCGCGATGGACAGGGCGCTCCGCGGGTGACCCCACGAGCACGACTCGACGCCGACGCCGTGGTCAGCGCGGCCGCACGCCTGGCCGACCACGAGGGACTCGAGGCGGCGACCTTCACGCGCCTGGCGGCCGAGCTCGGCGTCCGCGCGCCATCGCTTTACGCCCACATCGACGGGATCCCCGATTTGCGCTCTCGTCTGGCAGTGCGTGGCTCGCAGGAGCTGGCCTCTCAGCTACAGGCGGCCGCGGCAGGTCGTGCCGGCAGCGAGGCGCTGATCGCGGTGGCCGACGCCTACCGCGCCTATGCCCTTGCCCACCCGGGCCTCTACATGGCGATGCAGCGGGCGCCCAGCCCCGGCTACGCGGCGGCCGGGGCCGCCGGCGAGGCGCTGGTCGGGGTTGTGCTGGCCGTGCTGAGGGCCTACGGGTTGTCCGGGGATGCGGCGATTCACGCCGCGCGGGCGGTTCGCTCGGCGCTCCACGGCTTCGTCACGCTAGAGGCCAGCGACGGCTTCGGTTATCCCCTGGCGCTGGAGGAGTCTTACCGTCAGCTGCTGGCGATCCTCGACCGGGGGCTCGCGGCGAGCGAGCCGAGGGGCTAGGTATGCCCGCTTCCTACACCACGGTCGACCACGACGGCGGCCGCGACGCGGTGGCGATCGAGGAGCCGCTCGAGATCCGGGTCGACGGCGAGCCGCTCGCAGTCACGATGCGCACCCCGGGCCACGACGAGGAGCTCGCGCTCGGCTTTCTCTACGGCGAGGGTCTGATCGACGGTCCTCGCGCGGCTGGGCCGACCGAGGATTTCGCCGCCAACGTGGTCGAGGTCGCCGGGCCGCTGCTGCGGGATCCCGGGCGTCGGCGCTTCTATACGACCTCATCGTGTGGCGTATGCGGGAAGGGCGCACTCGAGGAGATCTCGGTCCTCAGCGATCCGCTGCCCAAAGGTCCCCAGCTGCCCCGGTCGCTGGTCGCCGGGCTACCCGACCGACTCGAGCAGCCGGCGTTCGAGCACACGGGCGGCCTTCACGCCACCGGCCTGTTCGACGTCACCGGAGCCTTGCTGATGAGTCGCGAGGACGTGGGCCGGCACAACGCGATGGACAAGGTAGTCGGGTGGGCATTGCTCAACCGCACGGTGCCGCTGAGCGAGGGCGTGCTGTGCGTGAGCGGACGCCTCTCGTTCGAGCTGGTGCAGAAGGCGGTGGTCGCCGGGGCGCCGATTCTGGTTGGCGTCGGCGCACCCAGCTCGCTGGCGGTCTCGCTCGCGGACGAGCGCGGTCTCACCCTGTGCGGGTTCGCCCGGCGCGGACGGATGAACGTGTACACCCATGCGCGCCGGATCGTCTCCGACACGGAGGGAGGGTCAGCCGGCGACTAACCCGACGACGCGCTCCAGCTCGTCCTCGGAAGACCACGCGCCGACCGACGCGCGGACGAGGTTGAAGGCAGGAATGCTGCGCACGATGACGCCGGCGGCGGCAAGGCGCTCCACCTCGGCGGCGGCGTCTTCGGCACTCCAGGCGACGAGCGTCGTACGCCCACGCGGTCGCACGTCGACGCCGCGGCGCTCCAACTCGTCGGCCAACCAGGTGGCCAGCGAAGCCGCGCGGTCGTGGACCCACTCCCATCCCGCTTCCTCGAACACCTCGAGCGAGGCAAGCGCCCAGGCGCTCCGCATGGCGGGCGGAAAACCATGGTCGAGCCGCTTACTGCCCTCCGCCGGCTCGAAGTCGAGCGCGCGAGAGGGATCGGCCAAGCGATCCGTAGCCGGGCCAGGGCACGGTCAGCTCGTCGAGGCGCTCCGGCCGCACGTACAGGCACCCGCTTCCCTCGGGCCCGCACATCCATTTCTGTCCCGAGGCGGCGTAGAAGTCACAACCGAGCGCGCGCACATCGACCGGAACCGCGCCCAGTCCCTGCGCCGCGTCGAGCAGTACCGGCACCCCGGTAGCCGTGAGCGCCGCCACGTCCGCCACCCGACCACTCACCCAGGAAACGTGTGAGCAGGCGATCAGCCGGGTGCTGCCCGAGACGGCACCGGTGAGCTCGGCAAATGGCGCCACGCGGACGGACACCCCGTGGAGGTGGGCGGCCCGGGCGAGCGGCGCCAGCAGGCCGGGATGTTCCTCGTCGCTGGTCACGATCTCGTCGCCCGGACGCAGCTCGAGACCGGCGAGCACGGTGTTGACCCCGTCGGTGGTCGACCCCGTAAGAGCCACTTCGGCGGGGGCGCACCCCAGCACGCGGGCATAGCCCTCGCGCAGCCGTCCGGCCAGCTGCATGAGCCCTTCGAAGTAGGGACGGCCACAGCGGCCGTTCGTCATCTCGTAGTCGATCCGGGCATGAACGGCTTCCGCTGCCCGCCTCGGCACGGGCCCTTCGGTACCGGCGTTCAGATATGACAGTCGCTCGAGCACCGGGAACTGAGAGCGGAACCGGACCGGATCCGCGGCTCTGATAATCGAGTCGGTCACGTACCTATTGTGTCCGGCCGACCGGCAATGACACCTTGCGGCACTCGGCCGCTACGGCGCGGCCAGCCGAACCGGTGAACCCATTTGGGGTGTCGACCGCGGCGCACACCTGCTCGGCCGCCGCTCCGCACCGGTAGACCTCCTGACCCCCGATCGAGTAGGGAACGTTGACGTCGATGCAGCCATTCCCGGTGGAGTGGCCCGAGGTCGCCAGCGCCACCACGACGGCCACCGCGAGCGCGGCGACGACCGCGAGGATGCCACCGATCAGCCACCGCTCGCGCAGGGTGAGTCGATGCCGAACCGCGACGGTCTGCGCGTGTCCGGGGGGAAGGATGAGCACGAGGCCGAGTCTAGGCGGACGTCGAGGCCGGACGCTCAGGTGGCCGGCTTGCTCTGCCGGCTCGCCCGCTTCTTCGCGTTACCGCCCGCGCTCGCCTTGCTGCTGCCCGGCTTAGCCTTGCCGCCCGACTTCGCCTTCTCGCCTGACTTCGGCTTCCCGCCGTTCTTCTTCGGCTCGGCCGTCCCATCAGCGCCGTGCTCGGCGAGCTCTCGCTTGAGCACCTTGCCGGTCGGGTTCCGAGGAAGCTCGTCCAGGAACACGACCTCGCGCGGGACCTTGTAGTTGGCGAGGTTCTCCTTCACATAGGACTTGACGTCGTCCTCGTTCAGCTCGGCGCCGTCGTGTAGCACCACAAAGGCCTTGAGCCGCTGACCGAACTGCTCGTCATCGACGCCGATCGCTGCCGCTTCGTTGATCGAATCGTGGCCGGAGAGCAGTTCCTCGACCTCGGCCGGGAATACGTTCTCTCCGCCCGAGACGATCATCTCGTCGTCCCGCCCGTCGATGAACAGACGGCCTTGGTCGTCGAAATGGCCGACATCTCCGGACGCCATCAAGCCCTGGAGGAGCTCCTTGTTGCCTCCGCCCGTGTAGCCCTCGAACTGGGAGAAGTTGCCGACGAAGATGCGTCCGCTCTGCCCGGCCGGGACCTCGTTTCCGTCCTCGTCGAACAGCTTCACCACCGAGCCGCGCACGACCTTGCCCACGGTTCCGGGATCCGCTTCGAGGTCCTCGGGGGTAGCGATCGTCGCGTAGGCGATCTCGGTTGATCCGTACAGGTTGTAGATCACGGGGCCAAAGGCAGAGAGGGCCCGGCGGGCCAGATCGGGGCCCAGCGCCGACCCGCTGACGAAGATGATCCGCAGCGCGGAGAGATCGCGCTGCTTGATCTTGTCCTCACCGAGATCGAGGAGGCGGCGGAGCATCACCGGCACCACGACCATCGCGGTGGCGCCGTGCTCGGCGAGGCTGTCGAGCGTCTCCTCGGGGTCGAAACGGCGGCGGATGACCAGGGCCGACCCCAGCCCGATGCCGACCATCGCCTGCATGAAGCCGAGGGCGTGGAACATCGGGACACACAGCTCGGTCGTCTCGCGGGCTCGGAACGGGACCTTGCTCAGCAATCCCCCCACCAGTGAGAGCGAACGCGGATCGCTCCGGGGCGCCCCCTTGGGCGATCCTGTCGTGCCGCTGGTCAGGATGGTGATTCGCGGCGCCTCCTTCGGCTTTGGCGGCGCGCTGGTGTCGCCACCATCGATCAGGGCCTCGAGCGTGTCCTCGCCTGCCTGGTCGGCCCAGGCTCGCCAGCGACCGCGCCGCGGATCGTCGATTCCCTTGAGCGCGTCCGAGTACTCGTCGTCGTAGACGAGCAGGTCAGTGCCCTCGCGCTCAGCCACCTCGCGGATCTGGGGGCCGGCGAACGAAGTGTTCAGGAGCACGATCCGCGCCCCGCACTTGGCGGCCGCAAACACCGCCTCGAGGAAGCCCCGATGGTTGCGGGCCAGGATCGCCACACCGTCGCCGGCGGCCAGGCCGCGCTCGCGCCACGCGTTGGCGAGCGCGTTGGAGCGCTGGTCGAGCTCGCGGTAGCTCAGCTCACCGCGCTCGTCGATGACAGCCGTGCGGTCACCGTGGCGCAGGGCGCCGGCGGCGATCGCGCCGCCCAGCATTCCGTAGCGCTCGAAGGCCAGCAACAGCTGCGCCACTCGGTGGGGGAGCTCAGGCCCGGCGAGTCCGCTGCGAACGCACAGCGCGGCGAAATACGCCTCGTCCCCGAAGCGCTCGAGCAGCTTGACCGCGCGGGTCGGCTCGCCGACCAACTTCGCCGCGCCGCCCAGAATCGCTTTGGGATCTAACTCGATGATCGGATCGCCTCCTCGGGTGATCGGAGCTTATGCGATCGCCGAATCGCGTGGCCCGGTCGCGAACGCAGGTCGCGAACGCGGGTCGCAAGCGCGCGTCACGAGCACGGGGTCAAGCGCGGGAAGGTTGCCGGGGAGAAAGGCGTCTTGCGAGATGGTGGCTGCCAAAGCACAGGTGCGCGCGGGGCGAGCGAGCTAAGGACGAGTTTGCTGCAGGTGCTGCAGCAAAGACCGGCGCCGCCGCCGACCCCACGCGGCGGCGGCGCCTCGTCTGTCGCCCGAGCGACTTCGTCCAGTCGCTTGGCTTTTGTACCGGTGGGTAATAACAAGGCAATGATTGGTCAGTTACTGATGCTGCCTTTGCGCCTCGGCGCCCGTAGTACGCAGATCGTGTTGCGCACCGCCGAGGGTGTCGCCGGACGCGCGGCGACCGGCGCGCTGCAGATCATTGGCGCCGTCAAACCTAACGGCGGGTCCTCGTCCTCGCAGGAGACGCAGGCCCCCACGCGGCCGTCATCGAACGGCGAGTCCGAAGCCGGCGCTGCGCCACAGGCCAACGCGGTCGCCGAGCCGACGGGACCGACCCGCGGCGCCGTCACCATGCCGCCCGACCGCGACGCCCCCGTCGTCAGCGCGCCGCAGCCCGAAGTCGTAGAGCCGCAAATCGCACCGGAGCCAGTTCATGTCTCCGAGGAGCCGGAGCTGGTGCGCGAGGAAGCGGAGCCTGGAGCAGAGGACGGGGCCGGCGCGACCGTCCGAGTGCAACCTCCGTGGGAGGGCTACCAGCACATGGGTGCCCGTGAGGTGATCGCCCGGCTCGGTGACGCGAGCGCGGCGGAACTTGCCGCCGTCGAGCTCTACGAGCGCAGTAACCGTAGCCGCCAAACCGTGCTCGAAGCGGTCGAGCGTCGGTTGAAGGCGGCAAACGGCAAGGGCTAGCCAACAAAAGCAACGCGCTGTCTTAGGAAAGGAGATCGAGCCAATGGCCGACGATGGAATGAACGTACGTGACTTGAAGCTCACGCAATGGCTGAACGAGGCTTACGCCAAGGAGGCCGAACTCGAGGTGGACCTGACGGCCCACATCGCGCTGACCCAGAAGGACGCGTACAAGAAGCGTCTGCGAAAGCACCTGACGGAAACCCGCGATCACAAGAAGCGGGTCGCCGCGCGGATCAAGAAGCTCGGCGGCACGGCGACGACGGGCCCGCACATCCCCGGTGTTCCCGGGGCGGTCGGCGAGGTGGCAGGAAAGACGGTTTCGGCGGTCAAGGGCCAGATCGGCACCGCTCGTGCGGCGGTCACCAGCCAGGCCGAGACGCACCTGCGCAACGCGCAGGAGGAGCTTCGCGAGGAGCACGTCGAGATCGCCCTCTACTCGCGCATCGAGACATTCGCTAGCGAGGTCGGCGATCGGGAAACCGCGCAGCTCGCCAAGAGCATCCGCCGTGACGAAGAGCGCATGGCCAAGTTCCTCGATGCCGAGCTCACGCGGCTGGTCAAGGAGGTCGTGAGGACCGAGGTCCCCCGCGAAGAGCGGGCCACCACTCGGGGCTCGCGCTCAAGCCGCAGCTCGAGCCGGAGCTCCGGTGGAAGCCGGTCGACCGGCCGCTCGCGCTCCTCGTCGTCGGGCTCCTCGCGCAGCAGCCGCAGCTCAAGCTCCTCGCGGTCGGCCAGCGGCTCGGGCTCATCCCGTAGCAGCCGCAGCTCGGGCTCATCGCGTAGCTCGGGTTCGTCGTGCTCGAGAAGCTCCGGCTCCCGTTCGGGCTCCTCGGGCTCGCGTTCGAGCGGTTCAGGCTCGCGTTCGAGCGGTTCAGGCTCGCGTTCGAGCGGTTCGGGCTCGCGTTCGAGCGGTTCAGGCTCGCGTGCGAGCGGTTCGGGCTCGCGTGCGAGCGGTTCAGGCTCGCGTTCGACCTCCTCGGGCTCCCGTTCGACTTCCTCGCGAAGCTCGAGCTCTCGTTCGAGCTCGTCCCGCAACGGGAGCAGTGGATCGTCTCGCAGCGGGTCCTCGCGGAGCAGCGGGGGCAGCTCGCGCAGCGGCAACTCCTCACGTAGCCGGGCGTCTTCGAGAAGCTGAACGCGGCGTCCGAGGATTCTGTTTAGGACCGCCCGGGCGCGGGCATACTGACGTCAAGCAGCCAAGGAACTGCGCCCCCACTTCCTTGGCCACTCGGGGAGGACTCAGATGGATCTGGGTCCTCCCCGAGACGTTAAGGCCGGGGGTGCAGGGGCCTTCACGGGGACCGCTCGCTGCACGAGATCCTGGTTGCGGGCAGGCTCGCTGGCGCCCGGCTGGCCCGCCGGGACCGCTCGCTGGCGTCCGGCCGGCCGGTCACCATGCCGGGCCCGTGCCGCCGGTCAGCCCCCATTCGCCCACCCTCCCCCTGCGGGGGTGGCAGCAGCAGGCACTGGCCGCAATGAGCGGCTGGGCCACCGGACCGTTCCTGATCTCGGCCGCCCCGGGAGCGGGTAAGACCCGGCCCGCGCTCGAGTTCGCCCGCGCGCAGCTGAACCGGCGGGAGATCGGGAGCGTGGTCGTCATCTGCCCCACCGCGCCCCTGACCCGGCAGTGGGCGCGGGCAGCCCATCAGCTCGGCTTGGAGCTCGCCCCCGACGCCGATACGCCGCGACCTCCGAGCGGCTTTCACGGCGTCTCGGTCACCTATGCACGGGTCGCCAAGGCTCCCTCCCGATGGGCCACCGCCGCCGCGCGGCGCCCGCTCGTGATCGCCGACGAGGCACACCACCTCGGAGAGGAGCTGTCCTGGGGAGACGGTTTTGGCCGGGCCTTCCGCGACGCCCCGCGCTGGCTGCTCCTCTCGGGCACACCCTTCCGCTCCGATGCGACGCCGATCCCGGGCGTGCGCTACGACCGTGAGGGCGTCGCCGAACCGGACGTCTCCTACACGTACGCCGACGCGGTCGCGGACCGGGTCTGCCGACCCGTCTGCTTTGTCACCTATGACGGCACCCTCTCCTGGCGCAGCGGCGACGATGTGATCGAGTCGAGCTTTGAGACCGTGCTTTCAAGCCGGGAGGCGAGCCGGCGCTACCGCACCGCGATCTCGACCGAGTTGCCGGACGGCCTTCCTCGCATTCTGCGCGAGGCCGATACGCGGCTGCAGGAGCTCCGGCGGGATGGAGACCCTGATGCCGGGGGTCTGGTCGTGGCTGCTGATTCGAGCCACGCGCGCCGAATCGCCGCTCTGCTGCACGAGGTCACGGGCCGAGTTCCGGTCGTGGTGCTCCACACCGAGTCTGCGGCCGCGTCCAAGCTGGCCGCGTTCACGCGCTCGCGCGATCCCTGGATCGTGGCTGTGAACATGGTCTCCGAGGGGGTAGATATTCCGCGCCTTCGGGTGGGGGTCTACGCGACGGCGGCAAAGACGCCGCTCGATCTTCAGACAGATCGTGGGGCGCTTCGTGCGCACGATCCCCGGCCGCGGGATCGAGCAGAGCTGGCTCTACATTCCCGCCGACCCGGTTCTGCGCGATCACGCGGCCTCGATCGAGCACGAGCTCCGTTATTCCCGACGCGCCGCCGACGAGCTCGAGGAGGGCTTTGAGCCCCAGGACGACCGGCGGCGGACCGAGCGGGCCGAGGAGGTCGCGTTCGTTCCGCTGAGCGCGGACGTGGCCCCTCAGATGACCCTGTTCGGGCCGGCCCCCACCGCCTCGCCGACCCCGACCCTGGTAACCCCGATGCCTGCGATGGCCGAACCCGCGGCCGGATTCGAGCGCCGCGAGATCCTCCGGAGCGAGCGACACCGCCTGGTCTCCGAACTGACCCGCCGCGACGGAGCGAGCCAGCGCGAGATCAACGCCTGGCTAAACCGCAAGCTCGGGATCACCAGTGTGAAGGACGCGTCCCTGACCGACCTCGAGCGATCGGTGGAGCTGCTGGTGGGGCGCCTCACGAGTCGCCGCTGATCCGCCGAGTTCTCGGGCTGCGGCAGCGTTCAGGCCGGTGCGAGCACGGAGCGCAGCGCCCTGAGGTCGGCCTCGGTGGGCGACCAGCGAGCAGCGGCGGCGTTCGCAGTCACCTGCTCGGGCCTGGTCGCACCCGCGATGACCGAGCTCACCGCGGGTTGGGCCAGCAAGCCTCCGATGGCCACCTCGAGCAGCGACATGCTCCGCTCCTCGGCGTACCGTTGCAGCGCGTCGACAACCTCGAACTGCTCGTCCGAGGCGATTCCGTCACGGGAGGCGAGTCGCGAGCCCGCAGGAGCGGTTTCGCCCTTGCGGTACTTGCCGGTCAGCAGCCCTGAGGCGAGCGGGAAGTACGGCACGAAGCCGATGCCGAGACGCTCGCAGGTCGGGAGAACCTCACGCTCGGCCTCGCGCACGAGCAGGCTGTACTCGTTCTGGACGGCGGTGAACCGAGTCAGCCCCCGCTCGCTGGCCGCCGCGTCGGCCTCCTCGATCTGAGCGGCGGTGAAGTTGGAAGCGCCGATCGCCCGTACCCGTCCGGACCGGACCAGTTCGTCGAGCGCCGCGAGCGTCTCGGCGATCGGCGTCACCCCGTCGGGACGGTGGTACCAGTACATATCGATGACGTCGGTGCGCAGGCGTCCGAGCGATGCCTCCGCCGCAGCAAGGACATAGTCACGCGAGCCTCGTGGCCCGCGGCCGTCGCCCATGTCCATCCCGAACTTGGTCGCCAGTACGACCTGGTCGCGGCGCCCGTCAAGGACCCGACCGAGCAGCTCCTCGCTCCGTCCGGCGCCGCCATAGACATCGGCTGTGTCGAAGAACGTGACGCCTTCCGCAAGCGCGGCATCCACCACTTCGCGCGTGCCGTCGAGGTCGACGCGACGGCCGAAGTTGTTGCAGCCGAGCCCGACGACCGAGACCTCGAGGCCATCGGTGCCGAGGGTGCGAGTGGCCAGATCAGCCATCCCGACTTCTATAGCAGGCTGCTAGCGCGTCATCTGACGACCGACGCGCTCGCTCACCGAGGCGCCGGCCAGACCACGTTCGGCGACCTCGGCCTCGAACAGGTCCCTGATCTCGGGCGCGGCGGCCCGCCAGTCACGTTCGAACACCCGCGTCGTGGTGGCTGCGCGGATCACATGGGCTACGCGCATCATCGGCGGGGCGAAGATCCGCCGCCGGCGCTGTTCGAATCCGGTCACTATGTCCTGCGCCGCGCCCTCGACCGAGTGAGTGCGGCTGAACGGAGGGCGCATGGCCTGCCTGAGCCGCTGGTAGGCCCGCTGCGAAGTCTGCGCCTCGCGCACCATGTCGGTATCAAGCCAGATCGGGTGGATCGTGGCCACGTCGACTCCGTGATGGGCGACCTCGACGCGGAGCGCGTTGCACATGGCCTCGACGCCGGCCTTCGTCGCGGCGTAGGCCGACAGCCCTGGGGGATGGGCGAACGAGGCCATGGACGCCGTCACCGCCACGTACCCCCGAGCGGCGATCACCGCCGGCAGCGCGGCGTGGACGGTGTAGTAGGCGCCGAGCAGATTGACCTCGACGGTTCGGCGCCACGACAACGGGTCGGTCAGCTCGATCGGGCCAAAGGACGCGATCCCGGCGTTGGCCCACACCGCGTCGAGGCGGCCGTGCTCACTCACCGTCCGCTCGACCGCGGCCTCGCACCCGGCAGGATCGGTCACGTCGAGCTCGATCGTCAGGGGCGGAGGTGAGATCGCGTTGCGCGTCCGCTCGAGCGCCTCGGCGTCCAGATCGGCCAGCACCGGGCGCACGCCGCGCCGGGCAAGTTCGGTCGCCGTGGCGGCGCCCAGCCCTCGCGCAGCCCCGGTGATCAGGAACACCTTGTCGTTCAACGACCATGCAGTCATGACACGCTCCTCTCGGTCAGAAGAGGGCAGTATGGTCGACGCCGGCTCAGCGGGGAACGGCGGCGAGCGACTCGTACACGAACGCGAACTCGTCGATCATCCGGCACAGCTCGAACAGCCGACGGACCCGATCGCTCCCCAGGGCGATGGAGAAGCGCACGCCACGCTCCTCGGCCCGCCGAGCGCAGCGAAGCAGCGCGCGCATCCCCGCCACATCGATGAACAGAAGCCCGCCCAGATCCACGACCACGTGGGCCGGTCGAGCTCCGTTCTCCCGGGCATCCACCAAGGCGACGACCCGCTGCTCGAGCGCGTCGCAGGTCGCGATGTCCAGCTCGCCCGCCGGCGCCACCACTGCGCGGTCCGCCTCGCGCGTCACCTCGGCATCGAAGCTGTAGGGATGGTCGCCGTTCTGCGACAGCTCCTGCCACTGCGAAGGCCGCCCACCGGGAGGCCGGCTCATTCGTGCCCGCCTTCGCCGGCGGGGGCGGGTTCGAGGACGAAGATCTCGAACGTGCGCGCTGGGTCGAAGACGATCTGGCTGTGGTAGGTCAGGACCCTCCGTCCCGTGAGCTCGGCCACCGCGTTCATGGCCGCTTCTCCGACGGTTTCCTGGAACGAGAGGCGGTAGGACCGGACCTGGTCCTCCTTGCCGTCGGCCAGTAGCGTCTCTTCGCTCCGGGTCAGGCCGCCCTCGAGCGCGACGAACACGTAGTCGTCGAGGAGCCACGCCTTGGCCGCCGTCGGACCGCGGCCGTAGTACTGCTTCTTCAGCCCCACCATGGCATTGGCCAGCGCAGCCCGCAGCGATCCGCCAGGTTGGGCTCCAGCGAACTCGTTCAGTTCCTCTGCCGTAGGGCGCGGTCGCTCTGACATCACGACTCTCGTCTTCGATACAACGGCCATAGAGCGCACAAACTGCTACTCCTCATTCGCTGAGCCCAGGTGCGCGCGGCGCTTCGCAAGGTGCGAGGCGGACCGTTCATCCAGTGTAAGTCGCCCGTCGAGCCCCTCCCGCGTCGGCGCTCGACCTGCGCTTTCAGCGAGCCTAGCAGGGGGTCCAAAGCCCGTCCGAATCCGCGCGGGACCGGACTACTCAACTTCCCGCGGGGACCCTCACGCGGCGAGCCATGCCTCGGTCCGCTCCCAGAGCTCGGCGGCGAGTTCCGGACCCGCGGCTGGGCCAGGCGTCCGCGGCCGACAGTCGTCGTAGTAGCGGCCGCTGTCCCCGGCCAGCTCGGTCGCGGTGGCACAGTACAGAGAGGTCTGCGCGCCCTGCTCTGGCGAGCGCATGCGCGCCTTCATCAAAGGTCGTACCGGCCACGGGACGCGGCGCCAGATGTCAGACGCAATGACGCCCGGGTGGAGCGCGTAGGTAGTGACCTCGGAACCCGAAAGACGGCGGGCCAGTTCCCGGGCGTGGAGGATGTTGGCGAGCTTGCTCACCCCGTACTCCGACATCCCGGTGAGGGTTCGTGTGGGCCGGCGGACGGCGTCGAAGTCGATGCCCCGGATGCCGCGATGCGCTTCGCTGGCCACGTTGACAATGCGCGAGGGTGCGCTTCGGCGAAGCCGATCGAGCAGCAACCTCGTGAGCAGAAAGGGGCCGACGTAGTTGGTTCCGAACATCAGCTCGAATCCGCTCGGCGTGAGACCCCGGCTTCCGGCAAGCCCGGCATTGTTGATCAACCCATGGAGCGGCTCATCCGTGCTCAGGAAGGCGTCCGCGCAGGCACTCACCGAGTCGAGTTCTCCGAGGTCTAGCGGGATGAAGTGGAGCCTGGCACCAGGTTGCTCGGATGCGAGCTCGCCGATCACGGCCCGGGTCCTCGACTCCGAGCGCCCGGCCATGAAGACGGTGGCCCCGCGCGCGACCAGTCCCCGAACCGTCTCGCGCCCGATCCCGGTGTTGGCGCCGGTGACGATGAACGTTTTCGCGCTCAGATCCTCCACGGCCACAGCATAAGCCTGCATACCCCACGGCATGTGGCCGATGCAACATGGGCCGGATTGCTGCGTTTTCGCGTGGATTAGCCCCTCGCGCGGGGTAGGCCTACCGCGTGGCTACCACGACCCTCGACCGCTATCGGCGTATCGCCACGCTCGGGACGGGCGGCATGGCGACGGTCATGCTCGCCGAGGACACGGTCCTCGGTCGCGAGGTGGCGCTCAAGCGGATGAAGACGGGCGGCGACGAGCGGAACCTCTCGCGCCTGCGTCGTGAGGCTCTAATCGGCGCCTCGGTCAGCCATCCGAACCTGGTCTCGATCTACGACGTGCTCACCTTGGATGATGGCGATCAGGTGATCGTCATGGAGTACGTCGCCGGCGAAACCCTGCGCGATGCCCTGTTCCGCGAGACGCGCCTGGATCCGGTCAGCGCACTCCGCGTTCTCGAAGGGGTGAGCGCCGCGCTCGACGCGATCCATCGCGAGGGCATCATCCATCGCGACGTCAAGCCGGCCAACATCCTGCTCGGGGGCGGGGACACGGTGAAGCTGGCCGACCTGGGCGTCGCCTCGATTCCCGATCGAACGCGCATCACGACCGATGGCGCGCTCGTGGGCACATTCAGCTACATGGCCCCGGAGCAGCTGACCGGCTCCACCGTGACCCTGGCGGCGGATATCTACGCGCTCTCCGCCGTCGCCTTCGAAGCCCTGTGCGGGCGCAAGGCCCACCCGGAGTCAAATCCGGTTGCCCTCGCTCACGCGATCTCCACGCAGCCGCCGCCCGACTTGAGGGACGTGTGGCCGGGCGCTCCCGCCGCCGCCGCTGAGGTGCTGATTCGCGGAATGTCGAAGGAGCCTGAGAACCGGCCCCGTTCAGCCTCCGAGCTCGCGGGCCGGCTTCGCGCCGCGCTCGATCCGTACACCACCGCCCCGCAGGATGCGCTCCCCGGTCCAGGCGACGGGCCTGCCGGTGCCTCGAGCCCGCGGGGAAAGGCCGAGGCCGGGGCGGCCGCGGCAGGCGCCGCCGCGCTGGGCGCTGCCGCGGCAGCCGACGAAGCGGCAGCGGACCAAGCGGCGGCAAAGTCGCCGGATGCGGAGCCCGCGAAGGCCGACGCGGCGGCGCCGGATACGCCGGCCGCGCCGGCGGCCGAGCCTCAATCCTCGGTCCCGGCCGACGCCAGGCCCCCGGCGCCCGCACCCGACCCTGCCCCGGCCCCCGACCCCGCACCCGACCGTGCCCCGGCCACTGCACCCGCCGCCGACCATGGGGCGTCTCGGTCGGACGACCGTGCTCGAGCGGCAGGCGACCGGCCCTCCACCACCTCGCGCCCACGGCCGCGTCCGCGACCCGCTCCAACGATCGCGCCGTCATCGTCCTCGCCCGAGCGACGCTCGCGCGCCGGACTGATCGCCGCCGCGCTGGTCCCGCTGATCATCCTCGCCGTCGCCCTTCCCCTGATTCTGACCTCCGGAGGGACCAAGTCGGGAACGCGCTCGCAGGCGGCCGCCAACGGTCAGCGCTCCAGCAGCCAGCGGAGCTCGACCGGCACCACGGGCTCACACCCCAGTTCCAGCTCGAGCGCGGGCGCTGCCGGTGGCTCAGCCGGCAGCGGATCATCGACGGCGGGCTCGTCCGCGGGCGGGGCCGCGGGAGCCGGAACGTCCGGCGCCGGCTCGCCGACCTCCGCGGTCGAGTCGTTCTACGGCTATGCCTCCACCCACCGCTACTCGCAGGCGTGGGCACTCGCCGACCCGACCTTCCGGTCTCAGCTCGGAGGCTACTCGGCCTTCGCCGCCCAGCAGTCGGGCGATCGGAGCATCACCTTCAACTCAGCCAACGTGACCAGTCAGACGCCGACGACGGCAACGGTTGCCGTGCAGACCACATCGGTGCGAGACAACGGGACGCAGCACTGCTCGGGCACGGTGGATCTGGCGCGTGCCGGCGGGTCCAGTTGGATGCTGCACATGATCCACATCAACTGCGCGTAGACCGCGCACCCGGCCCGCACTCAACTGCGCGCAGACCGGGGACCGGGCCCCCGTGTCCAACTGCGCGTAGACCCGCACCCGACCCACCACGCGCAACTCCGACGGCGTGCCTCTGTGGTGGGGCGTGTCACCTCGGGTCACCGGTAACACCCGAGGTGACACAGCCGAAAGTAACCGAAAAGCGAACCGGTGGGTCAGCTGTCCCGTCACCAGTCAGAGTGACCGTCTACAGAGTTCGCGCCGTAGCGCTCCTCCGCTCAGGCCGCGGGTTTGTCTACCTGTATCGGTGTGACCCTGACGGGCGATGTGCTCGGTTGAGTACCCGGGCAGCCCGGCTCTCTAACCTGGCGCGAGGGGGTCTCACGGCGCTGGCGCGAGGGGGTCTCACGGCGCTGGCGCGAGAGGGTCTTCCGACGCCCGGCGCAGTCGTTGGCGCTCTGACCACCCGTCGATCAAAAACCGCGCGATCGAGATCTCCGGCGGCAGCAGGAGCGCGTGGTTTGTCCCCTCCGCGGCCGCCAGCACCTCGTCGCGGCTGAACCAGCGAACGTCCTCGAGCTCGCCGTCCCTCGCCACCGGTCGTCCGCCCGGAGAGGTGGCCTCGAAGCCGAGCATCAGCGAGGCGGGGAACGGCCACGGCTGAGAGGCCACGAAGCGCGGATCCGAGGCGGCGATCCCGGACTCCTCCCTAACCTCGCGCACCACAGCCTCCTCGGCCGACTCGCCGGGCGAGACGAACCCCGCCAGGGCCGAGTAGCGCCGCGACGGCCATCCGGCCCGGCGGCCAAGGAGAAGGTTCGCCTCGTGCTCGACCAGCATGATCACGACCGGATCGGTGCGCGGGAAGTGATCACGTCCACAGTGCGGGCAGTGCCGCACATAACCGCCTTCAGTCACCACCGTGGGCGCGCCGCAGTTGGCACAGAAGCGGTGCCGGCGGTGCCAGTTGAACAGGGCCATCGCGTAGGCGGCGAGTCCCCCTTCGGCGTGGCCAAGCTCGGCTCCGGCTTCCCGGAGCCCGACCAACCGCCGATCACCTTCAGCGACCGCGGGGAGGTCGGACGGTAGCCCCCCGAGGTCGAGGGCGAAGAGCGCTCTCCCGTCCTCGAGGCCGAGGAAGATCAAATCATCCGGTTGGGTCCTGAAACCAGGCAGCGGCGCGCGCACCACGGCCTCGCCATCGACCGCGATGCCCTCGTCCCCGATCAGCACCGCGCGGCTCTCAGGCGCGGCGAACCGGGCCTCGATCCACGCTTGGTCCTTGCGCTCGGTGCTCGCCCGGTCGAGCGTCATCCCGGTGTAGACGGGAGTCACAGCGGACCGCTCGGAGCGGGACACAGGGGTCGAGGTCGGGCGCGGAGCCGCTCGGCCCGCTAGTCGACCGCGACGATGACGTCGGACGCTTTGATGACCGCGGTGACCTCGGACCCTTCCGAGACCCCCAGTTCCTTGACCGCCTCGACGGTGATCGAGGCCACCAGCCGCTGTCCCGCCACGTCGATCACCACGTTGGCGATCGCCTCGCCCTGCCGGATCTCCGACACCGTCCCTCTCAACTGATTGCGGGCGCTCAGTCTCATGGCCGTGCTCCTTTCCGATTGGTGCCGCAGGGTCTACCCGGCAGCCGGTGGAGCCAACGCGGTCGTCCCGGACGGTCAGGCCCGGCCGGCGACGCCGAGCTCGATGCCCCGCTGCTCGTACAAGCGCCGGTCTGCCGTGGCGACGAGCTCGTCGAACGTCTCGCCGTCGTACGGGAACGCCGCGGTGCCGATCGTCAGGTCCCACGGCACGGTCAGGCCGAGCTCGGCCCGACGAGCGATGACGCGCTCACGGATGCGTCGCGTGACTGTGTCCGCCGTGCCCGCGGGCTGCTCGGGGAGCAGAAGGGCGAACTCGTCGCCGCCGATCCGGCCGACCACGTCGGCCTCGCGCGCTGACTCCTTGAGCAGCCGGGCCACCTCGCCGAGCAGCGCGTCACCGGCCTGGTGACCCTCGCTGTCGTTGAGCGCCTTCAAGCCGCGCACGTCCAGATAGGCGAGCGCGAAGCGGCGCTCATAGCGCCGGGCCCGGGCCAGCTCGCGCTCGACCGCGTCGGTGAACCCGCGCCGGTTCAGAGCGCCCGTGAGCGCATCGGTGTGCGCGGCCGCCGCCACGACCGCGAGCTCGCAGGCCTGGCGCCGAGCGCGCCGGCTCGTCCTCAGGGCGATCGACCCGGCGACCCCGGCGGCGCCGAGGGCGAGCCCCATACCGAGCCAGATCAGACTCGGCACGACCCCGACGAAGTGATCGATGACACTCGGCGGGCTCGGGGCGAGCCACGGGCTCAGCGGCGTCGAGCTTCCAGCCCCGCGGGCGTGCCGCGCCGTGTGATGCGAACTCACCGCGACATGAGCCGTCGCTGGCGCGGCCGACCCCGTCGAACCGCCACCGACATTGCCACGGGCCGGCTGCGCCGAGACGGCCTCGACCTGCGCCGCCGCCGAACCAGAAGCCGGCGCCGGCAGGACGACCGGCGGCGCAGTTGACACGCCACCCGGCTCAGAAGCCCGTGCCGCACCGAGGGCCGCGCTCGAGGACGAGCTCGCCAGCGCGGTCAGATCGGCCAGCGAGCGATCGGCCGCTCCCGCGGCAGCCGCGGTCAGGGCAGCGTTCGCGCCCGGGGTCACCGTTTGACCGGCGACCGAGGTGGAAGTCAGGTCGGCCGCGCGCGCTACGACGTGGCGGCGCACCCTGCCCCGCGCCGCGCCCGCGTGATGGTGGCGGTGCCTGTGGCCGGTCGCCAACCCGGATCGGACGCGGCGGAGCCGATGCCGGCGAGCATCGGCGCGCGCCAGCGCACGCCGGTGACGACGGGCGGCCATCGCCCGGACCCGGGCCCGGCGCGCCCGGGCAAACACGTGCGCACGGGCACGCGCACGCCGCTGGGCCCGAAGCCGCGCGGCGTACCGGTGCTGGCGCCGCTGGGCCCGACGCCGCGCGGCGTACCGGTGCTGGCGCCGGTGGGCGACGCGTCCCGCGGCCCGATAACGCGCGCGGGCGACCCGGTGGAACCGGTGAACCCGCGCGCGGCGCGGCGAGTGCCAGCGCGCGGCTCGCGCGGGTGAAGCCCAGACCCGGTGACGTGCGGTGACCGCGTGGTGGCCGCGAAACGACCTGGGCGACCGCTTGCCCAGGGCAGCGCCGGCCCCGAACACGATCGCGCACAGCGCGAGGACGACCAGGAACCCGCACAGAATCCGCCCGCGGGCCAACAGGCGACCCGAGCGGGGGGACCGGAATAGGTGGGATATGGGGCGTGAAGGCATTCGCAACTTGAGCTGTCCTCGACGCATGTCGTATCGGCAGGCACCTGAGCGAACTTCAAACTGGCGCCAGCTTCAGCGGCGTCAAAGCCCGGAAATTGGCGCAGAAAGCTGCATTTCTGGGGCTCTGAACGTGCTCTTGCAGGCGTTTGGCCGGGGCGCACCCACGCGGCGCTTACGCGCCGCGGGCTCGGGTAGGTCCCATTCGTGGTCTCAGTTCGGCTCCCTAGTGACGCGGTCTCGAGCCTCGGCCGCGCCACCCACGACATCGCCCTCGGCGCACTGCTGGGCGCGAATCTGTTCGGGCGCATCGCCATGAATCCGGCCCTCGAGGACGTTTCGGACAAATCCGAGCGAGGCCGGGTCCTGAACCGGGCCTGGCGCCGCTACGGAACCGTCAACTCGCTCGCCCTGGTGGCGCTCGTCGGCAGCTGGCTGCCCGCCCGCCTCGGTGAAGCGGCTCCCCGCTGGCTCAACGGCCGCGAGCGCACGCTGGCCCGGACCAAGGACGTGGCCATGGGCGCCGTCGTCCTCACCGGGTTGGCCTCGGCAGCCGGCGGGGTCGGATTTGCCAGTCAGGCCCCGTCCGGTGCCGTGCCGATGGACTCTGGGCACAACACCGCGGCCGAGACACCGGCCCGGGCCGTCCGGCTCAAGCGCGTGGTCAACCTACTCGGCGCGCTGAACCTCGTCTCCGAGCTTTCCCTGGCCGCGGTCAACGCGTCGCTCTCGCAGGCCAACTTCCGACGCCCGCCGGCCCGGCGTCTGCTTCGCCGGCGGTACTGAGGCCTCAGGCAGTCGGCCCCGACTCGCCCTCAGGCCAGCGGCGGCCGGCGACCTCGAGCTCGCGGACCTTCAGAGATCCGATCTCGACCTCACCGGCCTGAAGCCGCCGGATGACCGCGTTGGCGATCGCCAGACGGCCGATCGCCAGAGCCCCCACGGCCGAGGCGGCCAGGGCCAGCGGGGCCATTGCCGTCGGGCCGAGAAATCGCGGTCCGACCGCCTCCGCCCCCGTCACCGTCGCCCCGGTCGCCTCTAACTGAAGGCCGCGCCGGCGGCGTTTGATCTTCTGGATCACGCTGGCTCCTTTCATCCGGTGAAGGCTGGCGCGGCCAGGACCTTCGGGCAGCCCCGGACGGTCTCGTGCACCGTCTTCGGGCCGAGGTGAGTCGAGGCGTCGAAGACCACGCCCACCGTGAGTTTGTGCGCGCCCGGCTTCAGGCTCATGCGCGCCGTGTACAGCGTGCCCTTGTGAACGGCATGAACGGGCACGTGCTTGCCGTTGAGCAGCACCGTCAGGGAGGACACGCCCGCGCTCTGGATCTTCAGCGTGAACGCGTCGGCACAGCCGGACGGGAGGCCACTCAGATGGATCACCGTGATTTCCGACACCGCGCGGGCGCTTATCGTCGCCCGGCGGATCGTCACCGTGGCCTGATAACGGCGCCCGGCCGTGTAGCGGTGGGTTCCGAGCACGCTGAAGTTGCCCTGACCCCCGACGATCTTGCCCTTGGAGACGTGCCCGTCGCCCCAGTGGATTGTGGCGGTGAAATCCGAGGGCCGGGCCGCGGTGCTGCCGTAGCTGAACCGGGCCACCGTGCCGCTGAACTTACCCGTCGTACTCGCGTGGACGCCGGTGGCTCGCAACCCGGCCGACGTCCCCGCTCCGCAGGTGACCGGCCCGCTCGGCGCTGCCGCGTGCCCGGCTTCCTGGGCCGGCGGCCCGGAGTTGACCGTCGTCGGGTAGGGCGGGACGACCGTCTGCTCGAGCGTCTTGAGGTCCGTGGTCGAATCGGTGGCGAGGTCGAGTGGCGCGCTGGCGGCGCAGCTGCTCATCGTCACCCGCGAGTCGGTGGCCGAGGGTTGGGGCAGCGAGGGGACTGAGCTGTTGGGGTTGGCGAAGTTGAATGCGCTTGTCAGATCGCCCGTGACCGAGCGCCGCCAGGCCGTGAGGTTGGGCACCTCGGCTCCGAACCGCGTCTCGAGCAGCCGCAGGAGCGAGGTGTGGTCAAAGGTGTCCTGGCAGACGAAGCCTCCCCGGCTGAACGGTGAGACGACGAGCAGCGGGACCCGGAAGCCGAGACCGATCGGTCCCACCACGCCCGAGGCGTCGGAGGGGAGCGGGTTCGCAGTCAGATACTCGCCCGGCGTCCCCGCCGGGGACACCGGGGGCGGGACGTGGTCGAAGAATCCACCGTTCTCGTCGTAGGTGATCAGCAAGGCGGTCTTCGACCACACTGCGGGGTTCGAGACCAGCGTGTTGAGCACGTTGGCGGCGATCATCTCGCCGTACTCCTCGGGCGCGGGCGGGTGTTCGCTCGCGATCAGCGGCGCCAGCACCCAGGAGACCTGCGGTAGCGTGCCGGCCGCCACGTCGGACTGAAAGGTCCCCGGATAGCTCGGGGTGAGGCCGTTGGCCGCCAGCGTGGGGTTGGTCTGGTATTGACGGAAGTAGGGCAGGACGTTGTCGCCGTAATTCCCGTCCGCGCTGCCGTACACCTTCCACGAGATCCCGCGCGCCTGGAGCTGCTCGGGCATCGTCGTCCAGGTCAGCTTGCCGTAGCGCTCGATCCGTGTCGTGCTGGTGGACAGGATCGGGCCGCCGTGCGTACCCGCCGGATCGAGCCATGCCGACATCGTGTACAGGCGGTTCGGGTCGGTGGGGCCGATGACCGAGCAGAAGTAGTGGTCGCAGAGCGTGAACGCGTCGGCCAGCGCGTAGTAGAACTGCAGGTCTCGGCGGGTGTAGTAGCCCATGGCCAGCGGACCGTTCGCTGCCCCGTCCGCGGACAGGTGGCCGCGCACGAAGCCGTCCATCGCCCCGTGGTCCCAGTAGGTGTGCTGCGGGCCCCAGCTGTGGTTGATGTCGTTCGTGCACTCGCCGTTGTTGTACGAGTCGAGATGGAACGGATACAGGTGGCCGCCCCGATAGCCGCCCGGATACCCCGGCTGGGCGAACACGTTGAGGCCGCTGCCGTCGTTGAGCGGGAGCGCGTTCGGGTCCGCGAATCCGGTCACCCCACGGTAGGAACCGAAGTAGTGGTCGAAGGAGCGGTTCTCCTGGACCAGGATGACCACGTGCTCGATGTCCCCGACCCCCTGGGCCGTGCACGACCCCGAGGCCGCGAGGGCCCGGGCGATCAGCCCGTTGTGAGCAAGCGCCGAAGCGCCCAGCGCCGCGCCTCCCGCAGCGCCGGCCCGGAGTAGCTCACGGCGCGACAACAAACGGCTCATCCCCCTCGTCCTCCTCCGTCGAGCTGACGATATAGCGACTACCCGGCCGCGAGGTACCCGTGGGACCGGAGCAGAGAAACCTAAAGACAAGATCTTGACCCCGATCCACGAACATCACCGCATCGACCGATTCCGGCGCGTGTTTGTCTATTCTTGGTGAGCGGATGAGAGCAGAGTTGGCATCACGTCGGATCTGGGGGCGGCTTGCCGTGCTTGTCGCGGTGGTGGCCGGCGTCGTCGCGGTCGCGTCGGCGACCGCCAGCGCCAGCCGAACTCGGGCCGCCTCGCCCGAGATCCGGCGCTGGCACGGGACCTGGATCGAGTCGATGGATCCCGGTTCAACCGGGGTGCGGGCCGCGGCCAGCAGTTCGAGCTCGACCCCCGCCGCCCACACCGACCAGGTGCTCTCCAACGAGCAGTCGTTCACGCGGTGGGCCTACGTGACCCAGATCGCGAACATCTACCGCGCACCCAGCACCACCTCTCGGCAGGTCTCAAAGCTGCACTGGTACACCGAGGATGGCTTCGACGAGGTCTACCTGCTGCTCCGCACCCACTGGGATGCCAAGGGCAAGGAATGGGTCCAGCTCCGTATCCCCGCCCGGCCGAACGGGCAGACCGGCTGGGTCCGGCGCAGCGCGCTCGGTGCCTTCCGTCTCACGAACACCAGGGTCCTGGTCAACCGAGAGCGCCTGCGGATGTCGTTCTTTGTCAACGGCCGCAAGATCTGGAGTGCACCGGTCGGGGTCGGCAAGGCGGGCACGCCGACGCCGTCGGGCCACTTCTGGATCCGCGAACGGTTCATGGTGATCCCACCGAGTAGCGGCTACTACCCGTATGCGTTCGGGACCGCCGATTACTCCACCCTCAAGGACTGGGAGGGCGGCGGCGTGGTGGGAATCCATGGTCCCTACGGCGAGTCCGCGGGCATCCCGGGTTACATCTCTCATGGATGCATCCGGCTGAAGGTCTCTGACGACTTCTGGCTGGGGCACCACATTCAGCTCGGGACCCCCGTCCAGGTCGTCTGACCCCCCGCCGACGCCGGGTGAACCGGCGCGGCGGATCGCCGCAAGCGCGTAGGGTCCGGCCATGCGCGCGCTGAAGTCTCTCTCACTGCCGCTGCTCTTGACGGCAGGGCTCATCGGTGTCCCCGCGGCCACTGCCGCGACACCGGCTCCATTCGGCCACTCGTGCACGAGCACGAACGGGGTCCGTTTCTGCCCCACCACCGACGCCGGCCCCGGCCGCACGGTCGACGGCATCCCGTCCTTCGACGGCGTTCCGCTCGACGTCGACGTGACCCTTCCCGCCGACCGGGAACGGCCCGTTCCCCACCATCGTCATCTTCCACGGCTGGGGCGGGGATAAGACGAGCTATCGAGGCGACCACGCCGAACGGGGACGAGCACCCAGACCTACCACTGGAACAACAACTACTACGCCCAGCGTGGGTACGCCGTCGTGAACTTCACCGCGCGAGGGTTCGGTCATTCCTGCGGCGGCGGCCCGACCGCCGACCACACCGGCCCCTGCGCGAATGGCTACATCCGTCTGGACGACAGCCGCTACGAGGCTCGGGATGCCCAGTACCTGCTCGGGCTGCTGGTCGACGAGGGCATCACGAGCGCCAAGGCGATCGGCGTTACCGGGATCTCCTACGGCGGCGGCGTCAGCGTCGAGCTCGCCTACCTGAAGAACCGGGTTCGGATGCCGGACGGCACGCTGGTCCCATGGACGAGCCCCAACGGCACCGCGCTGACGATCGCCGCGGCCTATCCCCGTTGGCAGTGGTCGGACCTTGCGAGCGCGCTCCTCCCCAACGGCCGCTTCCTCGATTTCAGTCCCGCCACCAATGGCCTCAGCCGGAGCCCGATCGGTGTGCCGATCCAGAGCTATCTCAATGGCCTCTTCGCGCTCGGGCTCACAAGCGGCTACTACTGCGGTGAGCCGCCGTCGACGCCCTGCACCAACCCCAGCGCGAATCTGCCCTTCAACTTCCCGCAGACGCTCAAGGGCGAGCCGTTCGACAGCACCACCACGGCGATCGTCGACGACCTCTACACGAATCACAGCGCCTTCTCGCTGCCGCTCCCGCCCGGAGGACCGGCCCCGCTGCTGGTTCAGGACGGCTGGACCGATGACCTCTTCCCGCCCGCCGAGGCGCTGCGCGTCTACAACCAGCTGACCACCCAGTACGCCCATCCGTTCGTCTCGCTCCAATTCGGCGATCTCGGGCATAGCCGCGGCTCGAACAAGCCCACCGCGCAGTACGCCTTCCAGGACCAGGGATCGTCGTTCTTCGACAGCTTCCTCATGGGCCATGGCAACCCCCTTCCGAGCGGGAGCGTGGAGGCCTTCACGCAGACCTGCCCGGCGAGCGCACCCGACGGCGGACCGTTCACCGCTGCTAGCTGGGCTGCGCTGCATCCGCTGACCTTGAGCTTCGGCTCGGGCGCCGCGCAGACCGTGACCGCTACGGGCGACGTCCTGGACGGACCCCCATTTGACCCGATTACCGGGACCAGCGACGCCTGCAAGACGATCACGCCGAACAGCAGCTCGGGCACCGCCGTTTACACCCTGACCAGCCATGGCTTCACCCTGCTTGGACTTCCGACGGTCACGGCAACGATCAATACCGCTGGGCAGTTCGGCGAGCTCGACTCGCGTCTGTACGACGTGCTGCCGGGCGGTAGCGAGCGGCTGGTCTCCCGCGGCACCTACCGGCTGCTCGATAACCAGACCGGCCGCATCACCTTCCAGCTCCACGGCAATGGCTACTACTTCGCTCCCGGCGACGTGGTGAAGCTCGAGCTCCGCGGCAACGACGCCAACAACTTCCGCCCGAGCAACGACCTCGCGTTCACCGTCCAGGTCTCCGGCCTCACGGTCTCGCTCCCCCTGCCGGCGGCGCCCATGCACGCCAAGGCGCAGCCGACCCGCCGGGCGGCGCACAAGACGACGAGCTTCCGCTTCACGGTCACGACCACCATCAACGGCGCCACGGTGCCGCTAGCGGGCGCCAAAGTGGCCTTGCTTGGCCGCTCGGCGCTCACCGGGTCGGGCGGCCACGCCACCCTCCGGCTCGCCCTGCCCCACGCGGGGACGTTCAAAGCCAAGGTCACGAAGCTTGGCCTGAAGACGGTGACGGTGGCCCTCCACGCCACCGCCGCGGCTCGTCGCACGGCGACGCGGCCGCGACCCGCGTTCACGGGCTGAGCCAGGCGCCACCGCCGCAGCGACGGCGGCAGCGGACCGACCGGGGAGTGGGGCCTCGCTGCGCTCGGCGTCCGTGGGGCCGGACGGGCCTCATCCGGCGGCTGCGTGCAGCGTAGGAAGCGTGCCCGGGGGTTGCCTACGCGCTCGTAAGAGCTATAGACCGCTTTAGAGAGGAAAAAGCCGGGTACGTCAGCCGTTGCATGAGTTGGCAAACCATGGCTGAGCGAGCGCGGGGGCCAGCTGAGCCGGCCGAGGCCTCGACGACTCAAGGAGCGTGGATGCGGAATTGGCGTAGTGCCGTCGCCACGATTGGCGTGGCAATCAGTTCGCTGGTCCTTGCCGCGTCGGCCTCGGCGCTGGTCGTCCCGTGGACCACGACCGGATCCGCTTCGTTCACGGGCTCGGACTGTGGCGACGTGAGCGAGGTGGTCCTCGGGCTGCCGAAGGGAGCCTTCGACGTCTCGGTCACGGGGCCCCATCGGGGGGCCAAGCTCACGGACAAGGCGACGGGGAAGACCGTGGCCACGATCACGTCGATCCAGCGCTCGAGCGACGGCGTCACGTTTACGGCCACCGGGACCGACGATGCGTGCAAGAACCCCGACACGTACGCGGATAACGGGTGGGCAACGAAGCCGATCAAGTTTCGCGTGACCTCGAAGACTCAGACCCGCGTCCTCTATCCGAGCAGCTGCAACAACCCCAAATACCGACCCGGCCGCGTGGTCATCGCCTGCCGCACCCGGGCCTTCTACATCGACCACATCCGGTGGTCGACGTGGAGCGGCAAAGGGGCAAGCGGATCGGGGACCGCTCACGTGAACGACTGCAGCCCGTCGTGTGCGGCCGGCCATTTCCATTCTTATCCCGGAGTGACGGTCCGGCTCGGCTCATTCCGCTTCTGCACCGTGCACGACGACTTCGAGTTCACCCTCCTCGAATATCGCTTCACCGGCCTGCGCCCGTCCGGTTATGCCTCGAGCGGCTTCGGCCCCCGAGGCTGCGCCTCACGCTGAAACTCTTCAGGGGGTCAGTCGATCGTCCGGGTAAACGACCGCGAGCCCTCCAGCGGACGGTAGATCGCGTTGAAATCGATCGCGTAGTCGAAGTCTTCCTGTTCGCTCGCGCGTGCCCCCTTGATGTCGAGGTTGTGCACGATCACCAGCTCTTCGTTGAAGTTGGAGGCCTGGACGAGCCGCATGCCCGAGGGCGCCCAGATACCTGAGCCGCCCCAGAACGGCGCCCCCGTGATCCCGTGACGTCCGACCGCGTTGCACGCGATAACCCAGGTCTGGTTCATCGCGGCCGACGCTGCCAGGGTCAGGTCCCAGAGGTCGCCGTAGTAGTGATCCGTCCGCACGTTGAGCCCGGGATAGTCGCGTGTGGCCGCCGCCCGCCAGGAGGCGATCTCGACGAGCGCGTCGACCTTCTCGCCCACGCAGTACTCGCGCACGAGCTCGCTGAACAGACAGTCGTAGCAAGTCGTAAAGCCGAAGCGACCGCGCACGCCCTCGACCACCAACAGGTCGTCTCGTCCACTCTCGGTGTACACCTTCTCGAGCCCCGGCAGGAACACCTTGTCGTACGAGTTGCCGGGGGCGAGGTACTCGTGGTCTCTGGCCAGAATGAAGGTGGTGTTGCGAAACCGGTCCCCCTCGCCGGCCGTCAGCCCGTTGAGGATGATCCCGATCATCACATCGTCGAGCAATCGCATCAGCTCGCCTTCCAGCCAGTCGATGTGCCGCTCGATCACCGCCTCGCCCATGTACCGGCGACACGCCTCTTCGTCCTCCCAGAAGTAGCCGGACAGGCACATCTCCGGGAAGACGGCGAAGTTGACTCCCCGGTCTTTGAAGATCTGCGCGACCCGTAGGATCTTCTCCTTATTGGCCTCGATGCCGGGCACAGTGGCGCTGATGTTCGCCAGGCCGACCGACAGGGCGGCGGCATCATCGGAGTAGACCCGCTCCACCACCGGGAACCCGTCGACGACTTCGATCGGCCGGAACGGGCTATGGGGCTCTGTGATCACCGAGGGAGACCTCGCGGGCGACGTTAGATCCCGCGCGGGCAGGCAACATCACCTGAAACGGATGAGCGTCGTCCGTTTCGGATGAAGCGGCTGCGCCCGCGCTATAGGAGGCTCAGCAGCGATAGGCGATGGCTCACACGTCAATTGACATCTACTTCGCCATCGACACGTTTCTGCTCCTGCTGATCGGGGTCGGACCGAAGATCGTGCTCGTGCCGTTTCTCGAAGCCACCGGGGCCATGGACGCCGCCACGAAGGCCCTCGTGGTTCGCAAGATGCTCACCACGGCCGGCGTCGTTTCACTGATCCTCATCGGACTCGGCGAGCTCCTGGCGCGGTTGCTGCATTTCTCGACCGGGTCGCTGTCGATTGCGGGCGGGATCATCCTCGTGATCATCGCGATCACCATGGTCCTCGGGACCGGCGAAGAGGGGAACAGCCCGGCGATCAAGGGACGCGACCCACTACGGTTAGCCGTCTCCCCGCTTGCCGTCCCGTACCTGCTCAACCCAGCGGGAATCGTCACGCTGGTCACGCTGTCGGCTGAAGCGGACTCGGTGGCCGTATTCGCGATCGAGGTGGCCATACTCGCCCTGGTTCTCGCCCTCGACTTCGGGGTTCTCCGGCTGGCCAACCGCGTCAGTGAGCGCTTGGACGAGAGCCGGATGCTCGTGACCGAGAAGATCTTCGGCGTGCTGCTGGCCGCGCTCGCGGTCCAGCTCGTGCTCGACGGGCTTGACGGCGTCGGAGTGATTCACCTGGCCGGCCACTGAGCCCGCGCGCACGCGCGGGCCGTTCAGCTAGTGGGCAACAGGGGTCGGAGCGCCCACGTGCTCGCCGGCCCCCCGGATGGCGAATCCGAGCGCCGTGGTTCCGATCCCGTTGAAGATGAGCCAGATGCCAACGAGCACCGCCAGGGTGGTGTAGCCGATATGCGGATCGGAGACGACCGCGATGCCGACCGCGAGCTCCACGAACCCGATCACGAGCCGCAGGAGAACGTGTCCTCCGAGGACGACGGCACCCACCATGCGGCCGACTCCGGCGACTACGAGCCAGATCCCAATGATCAGTCCGATGGCCGATACGGCGCTCGTGGGGTGACGGATCAAGATGATTCCGGCCACGATCCCGACGACGCCGACGACCGCGGTCAGCGCACGGTTCTCCGCCCCGCGGGCCATCGACGAGACCAGCTCGGCCAAGCCGTCCAGGAGCAGGAAGATGCCGAGGACGACGGCAAGCGTCTTCAGGCTGTGGCTCGGCTGCGCGACCAGGATCACCCCGGCGGCCGCACTGAGGAGACCGACCAGGACGACCACCCACCACAGCCGCACCGCGTCGAGGACCTTCTCGTGGGTGAGTTTTGCCTGACTCATGTTTGGACCCCCAGTCCCGTGGCCGGCGCGTGGTCGACGTGAACGATCTCACGCCCGAACGGTGTAAACGCGATCGGAATCATCTTGAAGTTCGCCACCGCCAGCGGTATCCCGATGATCGTGATCGCCTGCAGAATGCCGGTCACCAGGTGCTCGAGTGCGAGCCACCAGCCGGCCAGCACGATCCAGATCACGTTCCCGAACAGGGATCCCGCGCGGATGCCATGCGTTCGGACCGCCTGACGCCCGAACGGCCAGAGCGCAAACGACGCGAGCTTGAACGCCTGCACGCCGAACGGGATCGTGATGATCAGAATGCACATGATGATCCCGGCGAGCACGTAGCCGATGGCAAGCCAGAACCCGGCCAGGACGAGCCAGATGACGTTGAGAATGAAGCGCATGACCCAGAAACTAAGCCCGGACGAAGCTTGCGCATCCTCCAAAAGAGATGATGTGCTCAGCAGGGCCGGGTAGGCTGCCTGGCGATGTCCGAGCGCACCGAGCCGATCAGCCCGGCCTACCGCGCCGTGATGGCCGCCTCCTGGCCCGGGATCATGTGGTGGGGCCGGCTCCGAGCCACCGGGGTAGAGCTGCTGCCGTTGGAGGGCCCACTGCTGGTCGTCGGCGACCACGACAGCTATTGGGATACGGTGGCGGCCGGGATCGCGGCGCTGCCGCGCCGCCAGATCCGAGCCCTGGCGAAGTCCTCGATGTGGAATAACAAGCTGCTGGGTGCCGTGCTCAGCGGAATGGGCCAGATCCCGATCGAGCGTGGTTCGGGCGACGCCGGAGCGCTCGACAGCGCCATCGAGGAGCTCCGCAAAGGGGCATGCATCGGGATCTATCCCGAGGGCACCCGCTCGCTTGGCCGGGTGCTGCGGGCGCGGAGCGGCATCGGCTACCTCGCGCGGGCCGTGCCTGAGGCGAGGATCATCGGCGTCGCCTGCAGCGGGACGGCCGCGATCCCACGCTTCCCGAGAGAACGCCCGCACGTTCAGGTGGAGTTCTTTGAATTCGATCGCGCCGCGATCGGGCCCGACGAGTCACCGCAGGAGTACAGCACGCGGCTGCTGGCTCAACTCCGTCAGCGTGCACCGATCGAGGTCGCGGGTCGCAAGCGCGCTGCGGCGCTCTCCGGCCGTATCCCCACGTGGTCCCCGGAGCTTGCCATCACCGGCAAGCCCGGGGGCAAGGGCGCTCTCGAAGAGGCCCTGGCCCAGATCGAAGCCACGCAGGATTAGTCTGCCCACTCCGACGCCGCGTTCCACGGAACGTGCGCGTGATCGGCGATCCCCGCCTCGTCGTGGCACCGCTTGCAGACATCTTCGTCGAAGGGAATCAGCGATCGACCAGAGGACCACGTCGGATTGCCTGAGCTTCGACGGCTCCGGCGGCGGTCCGACGACGCATGGTGCCGCAGGGCGGAGCAGTGCCGCGCGAATGCGCGACGGTCGATACCGGGTCTGCCGTCCGCTTTGGCGTCACTGCCGAAAGTGCCCGCAGTCTGCAGCCGATAGATGGATGGATCGCCGTGGGTACGAGCTTCATCCGCATCAACGACGTCGCCAGCGCTCAGTTCGATTTCAGGGACGAGGACTGGGCCGATCGCTCTCAACTGGCGCGCGAACTGGCCCTCAGCATCAACGGCTATGAGGTTTCGCCTCAGCCCCGCGGGTACGTCTGCCACCGCCCGCGCTGGGTATGGATTGAGGCCGACGCAGGTCCCCGCAAGGTGCCGTGGAACGACTTCCGCCTGCTCGTCCCCACTGATGCGCTCACGCCGATCGCGCCGCACGCCGCGGGCGCCGCTCCATGAACGGCTGCGGGGCTCACGGAGCGCTTTGGCGCGCCTGCCGGTCGAGGCTTGCAGCCGACCCGGGTGCCTATGCCGGAGGGAATCGATAGGCAAGCGCTCGCGGAGGCGCGCGGTCTCCTCGACGCGTCGGTCGGGACTGCCGACGAGGAAACACCGGACAATCAGACAGTTCGTAAGTGGGCGGTGACGGGCTCGAACCGCCGACTTCCTGCTTGTAAGGCAGGCGCTCTACCAGCTGAGCTAACCGCCCGAGCGGATGCTGATGGTAGCCGTGGCCTCGTGCGAGCCGAGGCGAGAGCAGCCCGGTACGATCGCCGCGCCATGGATCTGGGCATCGAAGGCAAGGTCGCGCTCGTCACCGGAGCGTCCAAGGGGCTCGGTCTGGGGGTCGCGACCGCGCTGGCCCGGGAAGGCGCATCGGTGGCGATCAGCGCGCGCTCGCAGGACCGAATCGCGGCGGCGGCCGAGGCCATCGGAGCCCGCCCGTTCGTTCACGATGTCGCCGATGTCGAGGCGGCTCCTCGCCTGATCGCCGACGTCGAGGCCACGCTGGGGCCGATCGACATCCTCGTGCTGAACAGCGGCGGTCCGCCCGCTTCGCCGGATGCGCTCGGCTTCACCCTCGACCAGTGGCGCTCCGCCTACGAGCTCTTATTGCTCGGCGCCCTCGCGCTTCTCGATACCGCCCTTCCAGGAATGCGAGAACGGCGATGGGGACGCGTGCTCTCGCTCTCCTCGAGCGTCGTCCGGGAACCGAGCCCGGTACTGGTGCTGTCGGCCTCGCACCGGGCTGGATTGCTCGCTGCGCTGAAGACGATCGGGCGTCAGGTGGCGCCGGATGGCGTGACCGTGAACACGCTGATGCCCGGCGTGATCGCGACCGACCGGGCACGCGAAGTCGGCGCCGATCACCCTGATCGGGTGGCGCAAATCCCCGCGCGGCGGATCGGGACGGTCGAGGAGTTCGCGGCTGCGGCCGCGTTCCTGTGCTCGCAGCCGGCTGCCTACATTACGGCTACGACCCTGCTCGTCGACGGAGGAGCGACCCGCAGCGTGTAGTCCGGGCGCCTGATCAGCCGCTGGCGCTCGAGAGTTTCACGGGCTGGCTGCAGCCGAGCTGTCCGTGGCGAACCTGTCCCACCGACGGCGGGTCGGTGGCGAACAGCTCCGGGAGGCTGACCGAGCGCAAGTGCCGGCGATGGAGCTCGGGCAGCAATGTGGTGAGCGCCCGGATCGTCTGTCCCCGGTTCTCGTGCATGAGGATGATCGCGCCCGGATGTAAGCCCGCCTCGACGTTGCGGATGATGCCCGCCCAATTGGCTCCGAGCGAGTCCCCGGAGTCGACCGTCCATAGGATCTCCAGCAGGCCCAGCTGCTTGGCCACCCCGTCGACCGTCGGGTTACGAGCTCCGTACGGCGGCCTGAACAGAGACACGGAGCGGTTGATCGTCCGCTCGATCTTGGTGCGGGTGCGGCCGATCTCCGATGCCATCTGTGCGGCCGAAAGGCCGGTGAGGACCGGGTGGGTGTAGGTGTGATCGCCGATCGCGGCCACGGTCAGTTCGCGTGGCAGCCACCCCGGGAAGTTGTCCATGCTGCGCCCGACCACGAAGAACGTGGCTCGCTCCCGGGCCCGCGCTAGCTTCTGGAGCGCGTAGTGCGTGTACGGGCCCGGGCCGTCGTCGAAGGTGAAAGCCACCTCGTTTCCGTGCGGGCCGCCACAGTAGATCGGGAGTCCGAGCTGGGCCAGCCGGCGGATTCTCGTCTCGCCGACGGTCTCGAGGTTCTGCGTCCCGGTCGTGGCAGGGCGCAGCGCGGGAGAGGTGCGGCGTCGGTCTCGCACGCTGACCGATTTCCGAGCGGCGCCCGAGCTGCCTCCCGTGGCAAGCGCCACCACGGCTACCACCACCACAATCGCGAAGGTCAGCGCGCCGCCCGCCGCGAACTTGCGGCGCCGGCGAAGCTGAGCAGCGCGAGCGGCACGACGCGCCCGAAGAGACTCCATCGGGTCATCCACCAGCGGCAGTGTACGAGCGGCGGGAAAGCGGCCGAGGCGCTACTGATCGAGCGCGACGTTGAGCGTGCGCGATACCTCGCCGATCGCGAAATCGCGATCCACGCTTCCCACTTGCCGGGCTCGAAAGCCCCGGAGGCGCAGCGTGTGCATCGTCTGGTTCGCTCGCTTCGTCGCCTCGACCACCGAGCGACCCTGATATATCGTCGTGCGCTGCCGGCCCCGATCGGTGGCAACTTCGCCGAGCCAGACAACGAGAACGGTGGGTTGGCGAACGATCGTGACGCTCGCCCGCTCACCGTAGGCGGACTCAAGCCAGCCCGAGCTCACCGTGGCCAGCGGCTTTGCCTCCGCCTCCCCGCGGTCCTCGGCTGATCGCCTCTTACCGAACCCCAATCCCACCGTGTCGGATGATAAGTGCCGTTCAGGCGGCCAAGGCGGAGAGTCACACCCTGGGCCGGCGCCGGAACGCCTGACCGAGCCAGGGCGTGCCGCTTGCGGGGAAGGGGTAGCTCGACAGCAACCGGCAATCAGGAAGCGAGGACAGATGACGGCCCCGATCGAAGACGTAAGCAGTCTGCCCGGAAAGAAGATCTCCGATCAGGAAGAGAACCCGATCGGAGAAGTCAAAGACGTGTACGCCACCGAGGACGGCTTTCCGATGTGGGTCTCGGTCGAGATGTCACAGGGCATGAACAAGAAGCGGACCGTCTACATACCGCTCGCCCGGATCAAGGATGAAGACGGCGACCTCCGAGTCCCATACAGCAAGGACAAGATCGCCGAGAGCCCCGAGATCGACGACAGCGACGGCATCTCGGAGGAGTGCGACTTCCAGCTCCGCGGCTACTACGGCATTGGGGTCGGCGACCAGGAGATGTGGAGCGACAACAAGGGATACGCCACGATGGTCACCGAGGAGAGCAGCGCCTCGGAGAAAGCCGACGCCGACGATTTGGAGACCCCGGATCCCGACCAACGGACGGAAGAGAGTAAGGAGCGCCTCGAAGATCCCGGCAGCGCCGAGATGCGAAACGTCAACGCCGAGGAGGTCGCCGAGGGCAAGGAGGACAAGCCCGGCGGCGACGACGACGAGGAGGACGACGACGACAAGAGCGAGAGCTCGGGCGACAAGGACGAGGACGAGGACGACAAAAGCGAGAGCTCGGGCGACAAGGACGCAGAGCCGAAGGCCGAGCAGGACGACGACGACCAGCCGAAGGACAAGCAGGAGGACAAGCAGGAGGAGAAGCGGGGCGGCGACGAGGCCGAGGACGAAAAGGACGAGGCCAAGGACAAGAGCGACGCGTGAAGACCCACCCGGCTCCCCATTGAGGTGCGCGAGTATGGTGTCGGCCCGTGCCGTTCTTCGGCTTTAAGACTCGCCGGGATCGAGAGTGGGAGGAGGTCCGCGCCTCCGCCCAGGACGATCTCGTCTCGCTGGGCGAGGACATTCGCGCGCTCGACGTAGACATCCAAATGCCGGGCGTATCGGACGAGGCCAAGCAGCGCTACGAGCAAGCGCTTCAGGCCTATCAGCGCGCCAGCGAGATTTTTGACCGAGCGCACCATCCGGAGGACCTCGCGCCGGTCAGCGAGACGCTCGAGGAAGGCCGGTATGCCATGGCCTACACCAAGGCGCTGCTCGACGGCCGCCCCCCGCCCGAACGCCGGCCACCGTGCTTCTTCGACCCTCGTCACGGCCCGTCCACCGAGGACGTGTCGTGGGCTCCCCCGGGCGGCGCGGTCCGCCCGGTTCCTGCGTGTGCGGCAGACGCCCTGCGGATCAAGGAGGGGTTTGAGCCTCATGGCCGCCAGGTTGTGGTCAACGGCCGCCCAACCGACTACTGGAACGCGCCGCGACACTACGGCCCCTGGGCAGGCGGCTACTTCAACGGCTTCGGCGGTGGAGGACTCTTGTCGACCCTGCTCGTGGGCTCAGCCCTGGGCGCCGGCCTCGGTCTCGGCGCCGAGGCGGTCGAGGGGTTGTTCGGGGACGGCGACGGAGATGGTGGCTGGGGGGATGGCGGCGACGGGGATGGCGGCGACTTCGGAGGCGATGGCGGCGACTTCGGAGGCGATGGCGGGGGAGATTTCGGCGGCGACTGGTGAGCTGGTGCTCAGCTCGGGGCTCCGCCTGCCGCGGCTGCATTCGCCGCCCAGTACCGGGTGAGCCGGCGCCCGTATTCGAAGGCGTACCGGTGAAGCCCCGATAGCAGCTCGATCTCTGCCCGCGAGAGCCCGGGGTGCCACAGGTCGACGATCAGGACCAGGCGATCGTCGTCGGTGTGGTTCCAGGCCTCATGGTCGTGATAATCGCTGAAGACCAGGCATTCACCTTCGGTCCAGTTCCTCGTCTGCTCGCCAACGCGAATCGCGCAGTCACCTTCAGGCACCTGGATCGCCAGGTGACATCTCAGCCTCAGGTTTGTCGGACCTCGATGGGCGCGGATGTGGGTGCGGGGACGCATGCGCGACACGTAGATCAGTCCGGCGGCGGAGCGCATCGCCCCGGCGCTTTCGATCCCGCGGGTCGTGATTGGACACGCGTCGCAGACTTCGGCGTGGCGGCGCCCCCGCTCGTAGAAGAACAGGACGTCCCAGTTGCCGTCGCGTGGGATGCGCTCCGCCTCGCGATGAAATTGCTCTGGCGCGAGGCCAAGGAGTTCGCGTCGAATCTCCTCGGCGTGGCCTTCGAGGTACCTGGAGATCGAAAATGACTGCGGGTCGTACCAGGGCTGGCTGCGCAGGTCTGGGTACACGCCCTTCAAAGCCGTGGAGTCGCTTTCGGCGAGGAGATCGACGTAGCGCTGGAAGCGGGCTCTGCCGGCGGCTGCGTCGGGCGCGTCTGCGCTGACCGTCAAAGCCGGAACGGCCGCTCGGTCGACCTCGGCGCCGATGACCTGCTGGAACAGCTCGAGCGGGTCGGTGGCCGCTCCCAGCTCACGGTCGAGACCGGACTCCGACAGTCCCTCCAGCGCCCGAGCGAGCTCGAGCCAGCTACTGAAATCCAGGCGCTTGTCCCAGACCACCCCGGCGGCCACCAGCCGCCTACGCGCGCACCGGGCCCACTCGCGAGCGGAGGCGCTGTCGCCACGGCGATGGGCGAAGTAGGCGAGCCAGATGCATGGCTCGGCCACGACCGGGCATCCGGCGTTCGCCAACGCGAGCCCCGCCTCGACCCTCTCCGATCCTTGACCACCGGAGACCGCGCCCCGGTAGGCGCGTCGCGCCATCTGCTCGTCGGACGGCGTCAGGACGACGAGCCCCGCCACGAAGGCCGGCAGCGTCACGGCCTCGCTGTCGACGAGCGGCTCGGCGAGCTGGCGGAGCTTGAACAGCCATTGTCCGGGAGATCCGTCCTCGGCGCAGGCCTGTTCGGCCAAATTGGCCATGTGCAACAGCAGCACAGCATCGAGCTCTCCGCGGCTGGCCGGACGTGGAGCGCTCGCGTCGGCATCGGGTAGGCGCGGCGCGGCTGCACCTGTGGCCCACCGATAAGTCCCTGCGAATAACGGACCACGCGGGGACGCACCAAAGAGAAAAGCGATCCGCTCAGCCCGCTGGCCCACGAGGTCGCTCACCTCGCCTCGGCGCGACAGATGGAGCAGCTGCTGGCGATGGACGTCGGTGCCGTAAACGCTGTGAATCAGCGCGGCCAGCTGCAACCACTCCGGCTGGTTCCAGCGACGGACGATTTCATAAGTCCCCACGAGATGGTCGAGCAGGCTCCGACCGCCCGCATGCCTGTGCGTGTCGGCACCGGCACCCTTAAGGAAAGCGACGACCTGCTCGGCCTTCCCATCCAGGCAGCGCTGCTCTCGGTCGACGCCGGCTCCCCCGCCGGTTATCCAGGCTGCCATCCGGTCGCTCAGGTGCTCAGCGTACCGCTGCTTCCTTCTCGCCCGCGTCAACGCCGGACCCGGGCCGTCGCAACTCGGCGACGGCGGGAACACTATGGCCGTGACCAATCGCGAAATTGGCGACCGCCTGGATGCATTCGCCGCACTGCTCGAGCTGCTCGAGTCGAACCCCTACACCATCCGTGCCTACCGGCGCGCGGCTGAGACGATTCGCGCGTCGTCCCTTCAGATCGACGGGCTCGTTCGCTCGGGCCGGGCACGCGATCTCCGGGGCATCGGGGCCGGCATCGAGGCCCGACTCCGTGAGCTAGTCGAGACGGGCCAGATCGCCGAACTTGCCGCCCTGGAGCGTGAACTGGCCCCCGATCTTGTCGGTCTGGGGCGCTACCTCGGCCTGGGAGCAAAACGGTCTCTGGAGCTAGCGCGATCGCTCAATGTGCGCACCGCCGATGAGTTCCGAGAGGCCGCAGCGACCGGACGCTTGCGCTCCGTTCCGGGCATCGGAACGAAGACCGAAGCGCGACTGCTCGAAGCCCTCAGTCGCGAAGGGAGGCCACAGCCGAAGGTTGGCTTGCTGCTCAATCGGGCCTTGGACCTGGTGGGCGGAATTGCCGCGTCTCTAGGCGGGCAGGTTGCGGGCGATGTCCGGCGGTGGCGGGATTCGTGCGAGCGGTTGTCCGTGGTCTGTTCGACCCGCGATCCCGGATCGGTCCTAGCCGAGTTCGGCGAGCTGCCGCAGATCGTCGCGGTGATCGAGCAAGGCGACTGGCACGCGGTGGGGGTTACGATCGATGGGGTCCCGCTCGAACTGATCGCAGCGCCGCCGGAGAGCTACGGAACGGCGCTTCTGCGCGCCACGGGGTCGCCCGCCTATGTGGCAGGACTCGAGCCCCTCCCGGACGCGCCCGATGAAGTCAGGCTGTTCGAGGCAATCGATGTCCCCTGGTGTCCGCCCGAGCTGCGCGAAGGTCCGTTTCGGGGTACACCTCCGGCGCTCGTGCATCAGGAGGACGTGCGCGGTGACCTTCACTGTCACACGACCTGGTCCGACGGGCGGGCGAGCGTCGAGGAGATGGGGCGGGCGGCCCGCGAGTGTGGCTACGACTACGTGGCGATCTGCGACCACACTCCCGCGGTCGGTGCCGTGCGCGGCCTCTCGCCCGACGACGTCCGTCGCCAGGGGGAAGAGATCGCCGCCGCGAATCAGGCCCTGGCCCCGTTTCGCGTGCTGCGCGGCATCGAATGCGACATTCTGCCCGACGGCCGGCTCGACCTCCCCGACGATGTCCTCGCGGAGCTCGATTGGGTTCAGGCAAGCGTTCACGGCGGGCAGCGCATGCCCGAGCGGGAAATGACCAAGCGGGTGGAAGCCGCGTTGCGCAACCCCCATGTGCGATGCCTCAGCCACCCCAAGGGCCGCTACATCAACCGGCGACCTGAGAACTCGCTCGACCTCGACCGCGTGTTCGAGGTCGCGCTTGAAGAACAAGTGGCTCTGGAGGTCAACGGCCTGCCTGACCGGCTCGACCTCAGCGGCAAACACGTGCGTGATGCACTGGCGGCCGGGGTTCAGATCGTCTGCTCGACCGACGCGCACTCGGTACGTGGCCTGGGCAACATGACTCTTGCTGTCGCCACCGCACGACGGGGCTGGGCTGGTCGCGCCGACGTGGTCAACACGCGACCGCTCGATGAGCTTCTACAGGGCCGACCGCGTTAGAAGTCCCGCTACCGACGCTGGCTCGCGTGCCTTGACAGGATCGCACAGGAATGGAGGTCTCGTATGTGTTCAGCGGGCTGCTGACGCTGATCGTGGAGGACCTCGCCGCTGCACTGGCCGAGCTTAAAGCCGCGGCATCGATCCTGGATCGGTCGAGACGATCCGTGGGAAGCGCGCCGAGTCCTGATCCGAGACCCGGACGGGACCTCGATCGCCATCGGCCAGACGTCCCGGTGAAGAGAACCGGTCACGCGAGCCGGGAACCGGGTTGCTGACTCGTCCGTAGCGGGTAGCCGTCAGTAAACCGGGTGTCGGTCCGCCTCATAGCCAGGGAGGAGACATGCCTCGTCTCAAAACCACAGCCGCCGCGTTCGCCGTGCTGGTTGGCTCGGCCGCAAGCCTTGCCGTGCCAGCGCTCGCCGTCGCGGGCGGTTCGCGCATTCTCACGTTTAGCGGCCAGTGCCAGTTCACGGGTAACTCCACCTTCAGCTCGCCGGTCACCGCCACCCCCGCACCCATCCGAAACGACGTACGTGCGAGCGGCACCTGTACTGGGTCGGTCACCACGCCCGACGGTCGGACGACTGCGCTGACCAACTCACCCGTCCAGTACCGAGCAGTTGAGTTCGGTCCCTTGGAGTCATGCTCGGGAGACCCGGATGCTACGGGCAGCGGCCGACTCGTATTCGCACAGGGCTCGGTTCGCTTTGACGTCGTGGAGAACCGGGTAAGCGGACAGGCTGCTCTGAGCTACACCGGACAGAAAGCTGGATCAGCCGCTGGGGTGGCCTACGTCAACTCGCCCGACCCGGCCGGTCTGCTCGAGCAGTGCGCAACCACCGGCCTCCGGTCCGCGCCCGTCCAGATCGTCTTTCAGACCGCGCCGAGCATTAGCGGCTGAGCGCCCGCCCAAACGCCGATCGCCGCGGCCTGACGCCGCGGCGATCCCGACCGCGCCGGCGCCCGCGCTCAGCCGGTAAAGGGCGGCGCGGGCTTCGGCGTCTTCGATGCGTAGACCTTCACCTTCGCCTGGCAGGTGCTAGTGCGAACGAGGATGGTGCCGCCCCGCGGTGGCATGACAGTAAACGCAGCCTCGCCGCTCGCGTTGGTGGTCCTGGTCACGACCCGGCCTCCCGGAAGGACAATCGACACCTTGGTCTTCGTGACCCCTACCCCGGCTCGCTGCACCGAGATGAGAATCGTGCTGCGCTGGCGAGCGCGCAGCTTGTAGCCCTTGGTCGAGGCACGGCAAACCGCCGGAGTCGTGACCATGGGCGGTGTGCAGACGCCCCCGCTCAGGGACGCACCGGCAGGGCACACTGTGGGAGGCACGCACCGGCCTCCGGTAAGTGTCTCGCCGGCTGGACACGTCGTCGGTGGGACGCACATGCCTTGCGAAAGCGTCTCCCCGGGCGGGCACGTGGTCGGCGGGACGCACTTGCCACTTACCAGCGTCTGCCCGGTGGAGCAACTCGTGAGCGGGATGCATGCGTTGCCGGACAGCGTCTCATCGGCGGGGCAGCTACTGGGCGGCACGCACGTTCCACTGATCATCGTCTGCCCACTCGGGCAGCTCGGAGGGGGAGCGCAGCCGCCAGTGGGCGCGGTGATCGTCGCGCTTGACGGCGACCTCATGTAGCTGTTGCCCAGGACGTAGGTCTCGGGCGCCGACGTCGTGACGGTGAAGTGCTGCGTGGCCGCAGAACCATTCGCAGACGACGTAAACGAGACCGGCTGTCCGAGGTTCAGAGGTCCCGTCTGGGTGCCCACGGCGCCCTGCGTGAAGTAGTTCTGGTTCAGACCCGTGTTACCCCGGTCCGTGCTCGAGGACAGCTCGCGGACGTTCTGGCCGACCGGGATGTTCTCCGTGGTCCCGCCGAAGTAGGTCTCGGTCACGGTGACCGTGGCGGTGTACTGGCCGTTGAGAGGCGTGACGCACTGCGAAGGGCCGGCGGAGACCACCAGCGTATGGGCCGACGACAACGCCGGAAACGCGGAGAAAACGAGGAAAGCAGCGACCATGCTGCCCATCAAACGTTTGTTGACCATTTGTGCTCATCCTTGAGGTCGGTTTGGTCGTAGGCATATAACGCACGCCCGTCGTCAAACTCACGCCACGCCCACGAAGCTGACGCCGGCGACGTGCTGCCTCTGGCACCTCGCACCCGAGACTTGGCAGCGAGACGGCGTCCACTTGACGGCACCTGCGGTGCCAGCTTAGGGTTGACCTTCGGTGACGGTGCAATGGGTGCATCTGGGGGAAGACGAGCTGCTCATCGCGTCCCAGCGCGGGGCATGGATCCAGCCTCTGGGACTCGGTGGGGTTGAGCTCGACGCCGCCATGCCGCGATCGCAGCCCGGCACGCCGGAGACCACCCGCTACCTGCTGGACGGCGCCATCGCCGCCGCCGAGCGCGGACCGGCACCGCTTCCCGCCCCTAAGACGACCGCACGCTGGGCGTGGGAGCTCGTCAATCAGTGGTACGTCGCGACCCACAGCATCGCCCTCCTCGCCGAGGCGCGCGATCGCTACGCGGCGCAAGGACGAGCAGATCTAGCCGCCTTCACGAATCGACGTCTGGCCGAAGAGCGCGGCCACGAGCAGTTTCCGCTCGACGACCTGACCGCCCTCGGCTACGAGGCCGAGCGAGCGGTGTCTGAGGTGGTGCCGGCCACCACCGCGACAGCGCTTATCGACTACGCGACGCAGTGTGTCCACGGGTCAGAACCGATCGAATTCCTCGGCTACATCCACGCGATGGAACGACACGTGATCCGTTTGAGTGCGGACTGGTTTCGCGAGCTCGATGGCGTCCTCCCGAGCGGCGTGGATGCCGCTTCGGGACTGCGCGCCCACGTGAGCGAACTGGACATCGAACACGTGAACGATGCCGTCGCGTTCTTCTCCGGGCTCCCCGCCGATGACCGGGCCCACATCGCCACCGGGTGCTATCGCGCCACCCTGATCCGGATGGCTCCGAGTCACGTCGCTGAGCCGTCAGAGCAAGAGCTGCTGGGGTGGTTTGCGCCCTTCCGAACCCCGTCCTACCAGAGTTGACCACGCACAAAGGAGGGTTACCTTGAGCACGGAGCCGAAAGACCACGAGAGCCTGCAGACCTTGCTACAAGTCGTCGTCAAGGCGCTCGACGATGAGGATTTCCGCGCTGAGCTGAAGCGGGATCCGGCCTCGACCATTCGCAAGGCGGGTCTCACCCTCGACGAGGATGTCGAGGTGGAGGTGCACGAGAACACGTCGAAGAAACTCCACGTCGTCCTTCCCGCCCGGCTCGACGACCTCGACGGCGATGCTGCCCGTCACCGGCGCCTGATCAATATGTGGCCCGTCTAGAGCTGAGTGAGCAGCGCCTTGGCGTCCTCGACGCCGGGGCAGTCGCCCTTGGCAGTAAACAGGGCAAGCGCCTCACGGGCCTCGGCAACCGCGTCGGCGGGTCGACCAATCGCCTGCATGACCCGGGCGAGAGCGAGCTTTGCTTCGGCGTGCAGGCCGACGAAGTCGGTGCGAAGGGCGTGCTCGACGGCGGCACGCGCCCAGCGCTCTGCTCCGGGCCGATCATCCTCGGCCAGCGCCAGCCGTGCCCTGACTGCGTGGGTGATGGCGAAGTTGATGGCATCGTCTGGCGCGCTCAACTCCTCGGCCAGCTCGAGCGCGCCCCGCGCACGCTGATGGTCGCCGAGCATGTCGTGCACTCGCGCCAGCATCGCCTGGGTAGTCGAGCGTTGCGGGCGCTCACCGAGCTCGGCCAGCATCTCGTCGCACCGAAGCAGCGATTCACGAGCCGCCGCGGGCTGACCCTCGGAGAGCTCGATCTCAGCGAGCTCCTGGGCGCAGCCGGCAGCCATGGGCTGCATGCCGAGCGCGCCGAAGCCCTCGAGCGCACGACGGGTCAGCCGGTGAGCGTCCGCAAGCCGTCCCTGCAGGCGCTCAACTTCGCCTCGACCTAGATCCAGGCACGCCGCGAGGTAGGGTCCCGGTTCCTCGCGTGCGAGCGCGTCGAGTTCGCGGTCCAGCACGTCAACGTGCTCCGGGCCGTACATGAGGGTCACGACATACCACCCGAGCGCCCGCGACCGTAATCCATTGTCGCCTGCCCGGTCCGCGTGCTCAGCCGCAGAACGCAGCTCCTCTGCCGCTCGAGCGGCCTGGTTGCTGGCCCAATGGACCCAGAAGGCCAGCATGTGCGTCTTGGCCGTGCGGCGGTCATCGCCACTGTTCGCAAATGCGCCCAGCAGCGTGGGCAGCATCGACTCGACTGCCGCTGCTGCCCGATCGGGCTGAGCGAGGACGAGCCATTCGAGACGGTTCAGCAGGGCCGGGCCCTGTGCCCCTTCGTGGGTACCCCGCTCGACCCGAGTTAGCAGCTCGTCAGCATCAGCCAGCTCGCCGGCCTCGATCAACCGCTCGGCCAGGTCGGTGCTGACCGCGGCACGCAACTGCTCGTCGCTCTCGGCGAGGGCGAGCGCGCGCTCGAGGAGGCTTCGTGCGGCGGATGGGTCACTTCGGTCAGCCGCCCGCTGGCCGGCGGCGTACAGGTGCTCTGCGGCGCGCCGCGTCAGGGCCGGGTCAACCTCCCACCCCAGCTCGCGCAAGTAGCCCACCGACTGTTCGAGATGCCAACCGGCGATCTCGTCCAGCTCGAAAAGTTCGGGCCCGATGTCCTCAAGCCAGCCCGCGAACCGCGCATGAAGGTCGGCCCGCGAGGCCTTGGGCAGGCGCTCGTACGCCGCGTCACGGATCAGCAGGTGGCGAAAGCGGAAAGGGTCCTCGCCCCAGTCAAGAGGGGGATGTGGTCGGATCAGGTCCTTGTCCACCAGCCCGGCGAGACGCGAGGCGATCTCCTCGTCCGATTGATCGGTCGCCAGTACGCCGAGCGCGGACCGATGGAAGACCTGTCCTTCGACCGCGCCCCGCTCGAGGAGCTCCCGATCGCGGGCCGCGAGCCGCTCCAACCGCGCGGTCAGAAGAGCGTTGATGGTTGGCGGGACCACAACCGTGCCGCGCTCGCGGGCGAGCTCCACCATCTCCTGCAGGAAGAGCGGGTTGCCGTCGCTGGCCGAGATCGCGCGAGTTCGTTGCTCGGGCGTGAGCGAGTCATCGAGTGCATCCAGAAGCGTTTCGCACTGCGCGGGGGCGAGTGGCTCCAGTACCACGCGCGTCCTACCCGGATGTTGCCGCCCCCAGCCTGCGCGCTCCTCTAGAAGCTCGAGGCGAGCCGTGCCAACAATCAGGATAGGAGCTCCTCGTGAGAGTTCGAGGACGTTCTCGACCAGGTCGAGCAGCATCGCCTCGGCCCACTGCAGATCGTCCAGGTGGACGATCAACGACTGTTCGGAGGCCAGTGACTCGAGCAGCCGCCGGACCTCCAGGAAGAGCTCCTCGCGCGTGGCCGCCCCGCCACCCCCCAAATGCTCGAGCGTTGGCCGAGCGGCTTCACCCACGGCGGTGAGCGCCTCGATGATGGGCCAGAAGGTGATGCCCTCGCCGTAGGGGAGGCAGCGCCCTTGCAGGATCGTGACACCCGGCTCGAGCCCATTTAGAAACTCGGCCACCAGTCTTGACTTACCAACTCCAGCTGTGCCGAGAATCGTGATCAGGCGGCAGGCGGACTCCTCCACCGTGCTTTCCCATGCGGCACGTACGAGGCCGAGTTCCCGCTCGCGTCCCACCAGGGGCACATCTAGCCGGCGAGCCAGTCCAGGTGCGGCAGGATCGACGGTAATCAGTCGAAAGGCGGTCACCGGCTCCGCCTTGCCCTTTAGCGTGAATGGCTCGGTCGGTTCCACGGTGACTGCATCCCGGACCAGTCGCAGGGTTTCGGCGCCGAGCAGAATCTCGCCTGGCTGGGCGACTTGCTCTAGTCGCGCCGCCACATTGACCGCGTCTCCAAGTGCGAGCGACTTTCCCTCATCGGTCAGCACAAGGCCGGTGTTAATCCCGGTGCGGATCTGCAAACTCGCGCCGGTCGCCTCGCCTACGAGCGGCATTCTTTGCCGAATCTCGGCCGCGGCCCGGACGGCCCGAAGGGCGTCATCCTCGTGAACGCGCGGGATTCCGAATACCGCCATCACAGCGTCGCCGGCAAACTTTTGGACCGTGCCGCCGTGGCGCTCGATCGTGGTCTGCATCTCTTCGAAATACCGATTGATCAGGTTGCGCAGAACCTCAGGGTCGAGCCTCTCTCCCAGCGCCGTCGAACCCACGATGTCGCAGAACAAAGCCGTCACGACCTTGCGCGCGTCTCGGGACCGCGCTCTGTTCTGCAGCAGGGCCCCGCACGCTCCACAGAAGCGAAAGCCTTCTGGGTTAACGGTGGCGCATTGCTCGCAGACAGGCATGGCAACTGAAGTTTCGCTTTAACGCGGACCGCATGAGACGCCCAATACGCTCGCGCCCAGGTCGATGAGCTGCCTGGACGTCGCGGCGTGGCTGCGCCCGCGCCCGACCGAAGCTATGCCTCACGTCTGATTGGCGGCCTGAACTCCGTCTCTAGCGAGGTCTAGGAACTCAAGCTCTTGCTCGCGGCGAAGTCGGTCGAGCGCGAAGGCGACCGCCTGCTCGAGTTCACGCTCTCGGCCTCGCGCCCGCGCGTGTTCAAAAGCCGGTTGGCCTAACGTCTCTTCGAGCCCCTTGATCGTCTGGGTAAAGAAAGGCAATTCGTCCGGCTTGCGGTCCCCGCCAGCCTTAGCACGCTCGGCGTCGGCCGCTCCGATAAGAAGCGCGGCGGTCTCTGCCTCTTCTGAGGCCAAGGAATACTGGGCCACCAGTTCCAGACACTCGGCCGTCTGGAGGCGCTCCCCGACAGCGGCGAGCAAGTCGAGCGCCTCGGCCAGGAGAGCGGCGATACGTGGATCCACAGGCCGTTCGAACACCAGAACGCGCGCCAGCGCCGCGAGCCTGGCTGCGATGGTCACCCGGTCGCCGGTCGTGCGAGCAAGGTCGACGCTCTCCTCGAGCATGCGCAGTGCCTGCTCCTGGTTCCCCACGGCTTGGTGGACGAGGGCGAGGTTCTGGAGCATCACGCTCTGTCCCTGGACGTCACCGAGCTCATGCCAGATCGCTGCGGCATCCGTGTACCACTCGCGGGCGCCATCGTAATCCGCGCCGAACCATGCGAGCGTTCCGAGATTCCCAAGCGCGCGAGCCATCTGCCGGCGCTCCTGACTCGCTGTGGCCACTTCTAATGCCTCCTCAAAGCAGGCCCGAGCAGTCTCGAATTCGTCGGTGGCGCCGGATAGAACGCCGGCCGCATTGAGCGCTTTCGCCCGCAGGGCCTGGTCGCCATCACCAGACGCGAGCGCCGCGCGCAAGAGATCACCGATCTCACCGGCGCCCCCGCGCGCGAGCCAATAGCGCCACAGCGCACCTCCGATCATGAGGGCGAACTCGCTTTCTCCCGCCTCCTTGCTCCATGCACAGGCGGCGCGCAGATTCTCCTGATCGTCGTCGAGGCGTCCAAACCATGTCGTCTGGTCGGGCCCTTCGAGCTCAGCTTCTGCCTGCTCGGCTAGAGCGGCGCACCATCGGGCGTGTTGACGGCAGACATAACCTGGGTTGGGCAGGTTCGCGAACTGCTCGGCCGCGTACTCGCGCACAGTCTCGAGCATGGTGAACCGGTCATCCTCGCGGATCACCAGCGAGTGGTCGACGAGCGCCGAGAGCGAGTCGAGCACATCCCCGCCTGCCACTGCCTCGCTCGCCTCGAGTACCCAGCCAGAGTGAAAAACCGCGAGTTGGGCAAAAAGCCGTTGCTCGTCCTCCGCCAGCAGGTCGTAGCTCCATGCGATCGTTGCCCGCAACGTGCGATGGCGCACGGGCGCGTCACGTCGTCCGGCAGTTAGGAGGTCGAGCCGGCGGCCGACGCGTTCGAGGATCGCCCGGGGTGCAAGCACCCGGGTTCGCGCCGCGGCGAGCTCGATGGCCAACGGGAGACCGTCGAGCCGGTCGCAAATCGCGGCAATTTCGCCCAGCTCGTGCTCATCGGGCGAGTAGCTAGGCTCGCGCTCTCGGACGCGCCGAAGGAACAGCTCGACGGCGGGATCGAGTTCGAGGGGCGGAACCGGTAGCTCGCGCTCCCCGGCCACCTGCAGAGGAGCACGGCTCGTGACGACCACCTTCAGCTGGTCAGCCCTGCCAAGCAGCGAGGAGACAAGTGGGGCGGCCTCAAGAACCTGCTCGAAGTTGTCAAGGACCAATACGAGCGGCGAGGTCGCGATCACGGCCGCTATCTCGTCTTCGCTTGCGGCACGCGCGTCCAGGGCGGATGCGATGGCGGCGACGACGCGCCGTGGATCCGTGATCGCCGCCAGCTCGACTAGGTGGGTTCGTGTGCTCAGTCGCTGGGCGAGCTCAGCGGCTAGCCGTGTCTTGCCGATCCCGCCGGTCCCGGTCAGGGTGACGAGCCTGACCTCAGGGCGCCCGAGCAGCGTGAGCGCAAGGTCGAGTTCGGCCTCCCGGCCCAAGATCGTCGGCGCGGACGAGGCGGCCCCCGGCCCCTGAGCTGGCACCGCGCGGGGGCGTGCATCTGAGGCGGCGCTCCCTTCGGGTTCGCGCGCGAGGGCCGCGTCTTGAGCCAGGATCGATGCCTCGAGTTTCGCGAGCTCTGGCCCTGGCTCGATGCCCAGATCCTCAACCAACGTGCTACGCGCGCGGCGGAAGACATCGAGGGCGTCGGCCTGGCGGCCCGCGCGGTAGAGCGCGAGCATCAGGAGCCCGTACCCGCGCTCTCGGTAGGGGTGTGTGGCAACCAGTGCCTCGAGCTCGGGCACGAAGGCGGCCGAGTCGCCGCGTTCCAGCTGGAGCTCGAGGCGGTCCTCCACGGCGACGGCACGCCGCCCCTCGAGGCGATTCGCCTCAATCGCACTCGGGCCGAGCAGGGTGACGTCGGCGAGCGCCGCTCCACGCCACAAGGCGAGCGCTTCATCCAGGGCGCTCAGTGCTCCCTGCGGATCGCCCACGCTGCGGAGGCGGCGGGCCTGGCCCAAAAGGGAATCGAAACGGAGAACGTCGAGGTTGTGTCCATCGAGCTCGATCGCGTACCCGGTCGGGCGCGTGACGATTGGCTGCCCAGGGCCGAGCGTTTTCCGCACCTTGGATACGAGCACTTGGAGTGCCTTGGCCGCCGTTGCCGGCGGTTCTTCGCCCCACAGCTCGTCGATCAGCCGCTCCGCCGGGACGACGGCGTGAGACGCCTCGAGCAGCAGCACGGCCAGCACCGAGCGCTGCTTGGCTGAGGGCAGCGCCACAGTGCCGCCCGACCTCCGTATCGACAGCGGCCCAAGCAAGCCAAAATCCATGACTACCTCGGCACTACCCGGGGCACTCGCGGCTAACGCGAGACCCGACCTCAGCGCCGGACCGTCAAATCACCTCAGCCGCGGCGCTGACCCTGCTGGGCACGCCCTGGGCCGAACTCGACCCGGGCAACCTGAACAGGGCTGTTCCGGCTGCGGCGGCGCCCAGCAGTAAGACGCCGCTCAGCGCAAACATGCCGCGTGGCCCGATCGCGCTCACCAGTCCACCCGCGGCGATGAACGCGACCGCGAAGCATGCGCACTGGATGCTGTCGCGAAACCCGAAGAGGCGTCCGCGAAAGTCGCCGCGCACGAGCTCCTGCAGCAGCCGTAGTTCCGGATTGGCGATCAGGGCATTGGCAAAACCCGCAAACGCGAACGGGGCTGCCGCCCACGCGAGGCTTTCGGAGGTCGCGCAGGCCACCATCGCAACTCCGGTGGCGGCGATCCCGGCGAGAAAGTGTCGGCGCAGGACGAAGAGATTTGAGCCGAGCCGCGCCCCGTAGGCGGTGCCGGCCACCATGCCGACCCCGTAGAGCGTGACGAGAACGGCGAACCCGGAGCGTCCCGCGCGCAACGGCCCGATCGCGATGAGTGGCTCCGCCACATTGATCATCGCGCCGCACAACACGCATATGCTCGCGAGGAGCAAGAGCGCGCCGATACGCCGATCGGTGCTCGCATAACGCAGCGCGGCCTTTGCATCGCCCAACGCGGAACGCCGGTCATCGTCGCGGGTCTCGGTCGGCTCGGCGGCCGCGTCAAACGAGACCCGAGCCAATAGCGCGCTGGAGATGAGGAACGTGACTCCGTTGGCGAACAGCACATCGCCGGCCGAGCCGGCCAGCAGCGCTAGTCCACATAGCGCGGGCCCGAGAGTAAGACCCAGATCCTGAAGGGATCCGTACAGAGCGGTCGCGCGCGACCTGTCTGCTGGAGCGACGAGATCGGGGAGTGCGGCGTTCACGGCGGGACGGAACAGAGCCGTGCCGACGCCGGCCAGGAGCGCCAACCCGACTGTCGGCGCGAACGACCCGACGACGGCCAAGCCCCCAAACGCCCCGGCGCGGATGAGATCGGCCTGGATCGCAAGCCGCCGGCGGGAGCAGCGATCGGCGAGGACGCCGAAATACGGCGCCAGAAGCACGCCGGGAAGAAAGTCGGAGAGAAGCACCAGCGCCACCGCCCAGCTCGAATGAAGGCGTTGATAGGCGATCAGGACCAGGGCGACATAGCTGGCGCCGGTCCCGAGCTGGGATTGGCCTTGAGCGAAGTAGAAACGGCGGAGATTGGATTGGCGTAATAACGAGAGCATTGATCGACGGAGTGGGTGGTGTGGGAACGATCGGGCGCGGCCGGGGACCGGCCGCGCCCGATGCGGGCTATTTCCTCATGAAGGGCACGCGTCACCCCCTTCCGAACCTGAGGTGTGTAGTCCCCGTGGTCGCGGCTCCGGTGCGCACGCGGAAACCACCGCGGCACTCGAGCCAGCAGCTCGGGATCAGCCCTTGAGGAAGTACGGCATGTCTTCTCCTTTTAGACGCAGGTGAGCAACTGGGGAGCTGCCGATCGCGGTGGCTGGCGCGCAATCCCGTCCTGTCGACAGTTACGCTCGTGCGTACGGCATATCGCCTCCTTTGTGTTACAGGTGTTGATGCCCCGAAGCGCGCGGCTTCGCAGGCGGGCAGTCGTGGCGCGGCGCGCGCGAAGTACGCGGTGCCGAGCCAGCCGTCATCAGCGCCAGCGCAGCATGTCGGCTCCTCTCTGAAGCACATTGATTGCGATTGGAGCTCCACCGACGCGCCCGACTCAGCGAACTCCCACTGCGAAGCCACCGGCGTTGTCTCTGAGTTCGTGATGGACCTCGGCGAAGCCATGGCCGGCAGTGTGCGGCGGCCCGGCAACTCGGCGGTTACGCGCCGGTAACGCGGCCACCTGACTGGCGCGTTCGAGGGTTCGCCGGGCTCAGCCGTCTCGCCCGGGCGCGCTGACGTCGGCGCCGTCGGGGCTTGCGTGGGCGCTCGGGCTGGTCGTTCTGCGGCAGTGTCGTACACCCCTGCCTCAATCGGCGACGGAGGTCGGCGACGAGGGTGAGGGTGTGCCTCAGCGCAGACCCGCTCCCGAGTTCCCGCCTGCTCCCGGCAGGGGCGTGTGCGAGCGCCAGGCTGCCGGCCCGAGCTTGCTCAGGAAACCATCGTCGTGAACTCGACGTTGTCAGACGCGAGTCCCGAGGTGTTGAGCGTTCCCACCTGGTACTCGAACGGGTTCAGGCTGCCGTCGCGTGCCCAGTAGACGAACTCCAGGCCCCCCGCGCCGGCGCCGCCTGGCGAGAGCACCAATACGCTATTCGCGCGCGTGGCTCTGGCGTCGGGTCCGAGGCAGTAGACGCCAGCAGCCGGGTGAGTGACGGCTCGCCAGCCATCGCTGATCGACCGGCTCATCCACCACGTCGAGTCCTTCCGAAATCTGCGACGACTTAACGTGCGACATCACCGGTGGCGTTTGTCGCAATGCGTTTTTGCAGGCTGGCGAGTGCGCGCACGACCTGTGAAGCCTTTCCTGTACGTCGTAGACAAGCTTCGCGACTTCCTCGACCTGGTCGGTTAGCGATTTGGTTTGGTCAACCATCATCTACTCCTCCGGGCTACCACATGCGAACGGTCGTTTCGCGTCAGCGTATCTCGCGGCTCGTATGGGCCGGATGCTCGCGATACGAAAGCGCGGCGGCGTCCGGTGCTGCAGCACTCCCTGGCTTTGTGGGGTGTCTTGCTCGTGAGGCGAGTAGCGATCGCGCTAGGGCATCGGTGAGCCGGGCCTCGGCTGTGTCCCATCCGAGGTGATGTCCCTCGGGCAGCTCGCGCCAGGCTTCGTGGTTGCAGCGAAGCGGTCACGAAGCCGAGATGGCTGGTGTAGGCATGGCCGTAGCGTCCGCCGATCGACGGGGCTATCGCCGGCACCAAGCGACCCGTAGGCGGTCCAGCCGTGGATGGTTGGGTGGAGCGGGCTCTAAGCGTGCTCGGCATGAGCCTGCCACGTCGCGCCCGACACGGCGCCGAGCACGACGACCGCGCCGATGAGGAAGAACCAGGTGAGGAGACTGAAGACCACGCCGATCGTGCCGTAGGTGTGGCTGTCGGAGGTCAGGACGGACGAGAAGTAGGGAGATGAGAAGAGCCCGAAGCCGAACCAGAGAACACCGGAGGTCAGGGCGGGGCGAAGGAGGCGGCGCCACGGGATGCGACCTGCGAGCAGAAAGTGCAGCGTCCACCAGAAGAACAGCGTCGTCGTGGCGACCCCGACGAGATCGAGCACAGCGGTACCGGCGTCACGCTCGGGACGATTGGCGACGCCATCGAGGGTGAGGAGCGCGAGGAGAGCCACGATCCAGAGAATGCCGCGCGGCAGGTTGCGCCACCCGCGCGGGTTTTGGCCGAAGATCCGCTCGTAGATGAGCTGAAGCGAGCTCACGACCGCGACGACTCCGCCGAAGCAGAAGAGAAAGCCGGTGAGGATGGCCTCCACGCCGTGCGCCGGCGTGCCGCGAAAAAGCGTCTCCACGATGTGCGCGCCCTGGCTGTTGAGGCCGATGTGCCGGCTGAGATCGTCGTCGATGCGGGTATTGGCGAGCGAGCTGAGGAGGATGATGAGCGGGAGCGCCGACCACAGCAACGAGGCCCCGAAGACTGTGATCCAGTTGACGAAATCCAGAGCCTTGAGCTGGCGACCGAGTTCGCCCGGCCATGAGGCCTGATAGCGCGTGCGGGCTGCGACGAGCCGCTGTCGCGCGCGATCACGCAACGGCGGGAACGGCTTCGTCGTTCGTCGAGCCGACGGCCACGAAAGCATCTTCCCCTACTTGACCACGCTCGTCGCGCGGGCCGCAGTCTTGGGGGATCGTCAGGGCCTCCAGAGTCCGATGACCCTCGGGCCGGTGACCCTCGAGGACGGTTCGGCGGTCACGGGCTTCCTGCGCGAGCCGGGGGCGATCGAGGACGCCGAGGACATCACAGAGTTCCGGGGCTGGCGCAACTAGCTCGAGCGGTAATCGCGTTTGGCCATGCGCTCGCTGATCCCCGAGCTCGTCCTCCGTGCACGCTGGCTCGTCGAATGGGCACGGCCCACCGCGCTCCTCGGTCGCCGTAGTACTCCCGGGCGGCGGCGCGCGCGGCGCCTATGAGGTGGGCGCCGATCCCGCGAACACGCGGGTCGACGCCCGGAGCGCGCAACCGATCCTCTGGACCGTTCTCGTCGGCCATCGCCGGTATTGATCGAGGATCCCTCGTGGAGGATCGCGCGAGGGCGCGAAGAATCGGGCAATATGTCGCCACAGTGCTCGCAACGATTTGGTCGGAGCCGGCACCTGGCGGGGGGCCATGGCGATTGACGGCGTAGACAGCCGAGCGGCGCGCGCCCGTAGCGCCTTTCCGGCTATTGCGGATTACGCCTTCCTGTCGGACGGCGAGACGACCGCGCTCGTGGCGCCGAGCGGAAACGTTGAATGGCTGTGCCTGCCCCGGATGGACAGTGCCAGCGTGTTCGGGGCAATTCTGGATCGCGCCGCCGGAATGTTCCGGCTCGGGCCCGCCCGATGTCAGGGTCCCGGCCGCGAGACGATACCTGCCCGGTACGATGATCCTCGAGACCAGCTGGGACGCGCCGGGGGGCTGGATCATCGTCCGCGACGCGCTGCTGATCGGGCCCTGGCACCACCCGGACGAGCGCTCGCACACGCACCGGCGGACTCCGACCGACTACGACGCCGATCATGTCTTTCTGCGCACCGTCCGCTGCGTCAATGGCGAGGTGCAGGTCAGTCTCGAGTGCGAGCCGGCGTTCGAATACGGCGCGGTGCGTGGCACCTGGAGATACGCAGGTGACGATTACCACGAGACCGTCGTCCGCGGTGAGGGCTGTGAGGTCGAACTGCATCTGGTCTCGGATCTCAATCTGGGGATCGAGGGTCCGTGCGCAACTGCGCGGCACTTGATGAAGGAAGGCGAGACGTTGTTCGCTGCCCTGGCATGGAGCGAGCACCCGGCGCCCCGCACCTATGAGGACGCCTACCGCCGGCAGGTGTGGACCGCGCATCATTGGCAGCACTGGCTCGAGCGGGGCCATTTCCCGGACCATCCGTGGCGGTCGGTCCTGCAGCGCAGCGCGCTCACGCTGAAGGGACTGACATACGCGCCGACCGGAGCGATCGCCGCTGCGGCGACGACGTCGCTGCCTGAGACGCCCGGCGGAGAACGCAATTGGGATTACCGCTTCTCATGGATCCGCGATTCCACGTTCGCGCTCTGGGGGCTCTCCACGCTCGGGTTTGACTGGGAGGCGAACGACTTTTTCAATTTCGTCGCCGACGTGGCCGAGGCCGAGGAAGGCCGGCTGCAGATCATGTACGGCATCGATGGGCGCAAGGACCTGCCAGAGCGGATGCTCGAGCACCTGTCTGGCTATGAGAGCGCACGCCCGGTCCGGGTCGGCAATGCCGCTCATGATCAAGCGCAGCATGACGTGTGGGGAGCCGTGCTCGACTCGATCTACTTACACACAAACTCTCGGGATCATTTGACCGAGCGGGTGTGGCGCATGCTCTCCGAGCAGGTCGAAGCGGCGATCGCTCATTGGCGAGAGCCCGACCGGGGCATCTGGGAAGTCCGGGGCGAGCCTAGGCATTTCACCTCCTCAAAGCTGATGTGCTGGGTGGCGGTCGATCGCGGCGCCCGACTGGCCGAGTTGTACGAGGACCGGGACCGGGCGGCGCGATGGCGCGCAGAGGCCGACCAAATCCACAGGGACATCTGCGAGCAGGCGATCGACGGCCGCGGCGTGTTCACCCAGCATTACGAGACCGATGCACTAGACGCCTCCGTCTTGTTGATGCCGCTGGTGCGCTTCCTGCCCCCCGACGATGCCCGCATCAAGGCGACTGTCCTGGCGGTCGCCGACGAACTCACCGAGTACGGCCTCGTCCTGCGTTACCGCGTATCGGAGACGGATGACGGTTTGACCGGCGAAGAGGGCGCCTTCACGATCTGCTCATTCTGGCTCGTTTCGGCGCTGTGCGAGGTGGGAGAAGTGACACGCGCGCGCGATCTGTGCGAGCGGCTTTTGACATATGCGAGTCCGCTGGGTCTTTACGCGGAGGAGATCGACGCGAGGACCGGACGTCACCTGGGCAACTTCCCGCAGGCGTTCACTCACCTGGCGCTGATCAACGCGGTCATGCATGTGATCCGCGCCGAAGACGAGCTGGAGCACTCCAGCGCCGTGCGGGCACCGGCAGCGCTGGCCGATCCCAGCGCCGATGGGCACGTGTCAGGGCCGACGGACACGTGACCGGGGCGGCCTAACCCGCCGGGCCGATTCGGCAAGCTTCAACACGCGCGTTTGTCGCGAATCCGGTCGGATATCTTGGCCGCTCGGATAAAGACGCTCCGGCGTGGTGCGGACTAGCGTGACCTAGTGGCGCTTTCCCGATCCAGGGTGGGACCTGACCTGCAAGGTTCAAATGTGCGCGGTCGAGCATCGACCGAGCCCGCGTCCGCAAGCGGCTACCTGCTGCTATTCGATCCAAGCGACAGCTACTAAGCGGTCGTTTCTACCGCTTCGAGCACGGGCAGCTTTGCGACATGGACGTGCACCCGATGGCCATGTTCGGCGTCGTGTTCGCCGGTCTCCTCATTCTCGGGCTTGCCACTGGGCATCTCGCGCTTCTTCTCGCCGCCAGCATCGCTCTCGGAGTCGGCGTCGGTTCGGCAGTTCGCGCTCGCCGTCGTCGCGGTTAGCTCGCAGCCCGAACAACTCCGGCCGTCGGAGGTCAATCAACCCGACAGCCAGTTGCGCCGGATCGAAGCACGCGAATCACGCCCCGGTGGTGGAGCGAGGAGCGGCAAAGGTGCTCGACTCGGGCTCCCGTACAAGACGCACCCAAGTCGCCGCCTTGCTGCCTAGCTGCAGGATCGGGACGCCGCTGAGTGCGCAACGCAGCCGAACCTGCTCCCCAGGGCGAAGCTCGAGATGGATGGGATCACTAACCCGCCGCCCACGAGCTTCGACGTGCAAATCGTGAGGCCCCGCGGCATCGCGCGCGGAGCGCGTCCTGCCCGGGACGAGCATCGCGATCTCGTGATCGTCCATGATCACGCGAAACGCGGCATTCCCGCCGACCGGGTTCCACGATCTGACCACGGTCAGAGAAGCCCCACCCGTACTGGGCGGAGCTGGGGCGACACGGGGATGCTTCGGAGCGTTCGCGCGCCAGACGGACTTCGCGAGGAAGTAACTAAGCACGATCATCGCACCGAAGATGACGACGATAAGGATCACGAGGACGACCGCGGAGGAACCCCGTAACCCAGTCGCCGATACGAGCGGGAACATCTCGCCGGGTCTCTACCCGGATCCTGCCAGAAGGACGTCACGGCAGTCGCCTGACATACAGCGCACTACGCTGCTCCCGGCTGTTCCGTCTCGATCTAAGCGGTAGTGGCTTCGATTCGGCCCTGACTGCGCCGTCGCGGAGCGCGAAGGGAGGACGGTTTGCGGCGAACGTGAAGGTGTCCGACGCGGACGGCCGCTTGCATGGCGCACTCCGCTCCGAGAGGATTTGAGAGCAATGTCGGTACCGACGACCAACCAGCGCGAGCGGCGTGCCTGGGCTGCGGGGATCGTCTTTGTCGTTGCGCTGCTGGCCGAGACCGCCATCTCAGCAGGTCTCCCCATCAACCAAGACGACTCTGCCGCAAAGATCGCAGGCGCCCTGCATGACCACAGGACTGCCGTGCTGGTCGCGGCGTATCTGTCGATCGTGTACGCCGTCGCCTTCGTGATCTACCTAGCCAAGCTACACGACCTGCTGCGCGGCGTTGCCCGGCCGTTGGGTGCCCTCCACTCCTTGGTGCTGATCGGCGGCTCGCTGATGGTCGCCCTCCATGCGGTCAGCGACGTCGGAATCTACGGTCTGCTCGGAGGGAAGGTCGCGACATATGCCGCCCTGCACGATCAAGGCCTGTCGTACACGCTTTATCTGCTTACGTTCGCGCTCGACAGCGTGGGAGACGTCTTCGGGAGCGTCTTCTTGATCGCGGCGGGGCTGCTTGTCATCCGAAGCGGGATCTTGCCGCGCTGGCTTGCGTGGATCTCAATCGTCAGCGGAGTCTTGCTTTTTCTCCAAGGCTTCGGCCTCGGCGGCATCATCGGCACGTATGGTCTTGTGCTCGACCTGATCGGCTTTGTGCTCTTTCTGCTCTTCGTCCTCATCAGCAGTGCGATCTTGCTCAGAGACCGCGGTTCTGCTCGCTCGATGACGGCACGAAGCGCCTGAAGCCTCCCTCTTGCTTCGGGCTAGTCTCGGCTGTCGCCAATCGATCAACGCGGAGCGACCGGTTCGTGAGGCTGCACCGGGAGAAAGCCCGGCTTCTCAGTGCTTCAGAGTCGCTCCCACCTCCGTAGGTTCGCGAGGTGCTCCCGCTCGCGCGCCGCGCGCTTCTTACGCGCCGCCCTGTGCGCCGCCTCATTGCGACGCGCGATTTCCTTCTTGAGCTCGTTGACCGCTGCCTCGGAGGTCGACCGCCCAGGGCCGGGAGTGTTCGGCTCAACCATGGAGTGCACTCTCCCTTCGCTCCCTTGAAGATTGGCCACGGGAGAATGCGAGAGCAAGACACTCGGCGGTGGAGCTACGAGTCCAGTCTACGCCTCCATCGAGACGGCCGAGCGGCACAACCCCAAAGGACGTTCTCTGATCGGCATGTAGCTACCGCCTTTCGATCGGAGCAGCAGCGATTAAGGTGGGGGTGATCCGGAGGGCTCGGCCCGCCGCCGTCGACGGAGGACAAACCAGTCGACGACATCCAGCATTCCTGAGACAACGGCGAGGGTTACTCCGATCCAGCCGAGCCACCGTACGTGTCCATTCACAATGGAAATGCCGACGAGCAGGGCTCCGAGTCTCCAAAGGGGGCGCAGCCACATGACCCACGGGTAGGCCGCTTCTCGATCACCGAAAAAATGGCGCCGCACGCAGGGAATCGTAACCTGAGCACGGAGAGGGACGGACCGCCTCTCAGCGCGACTCTCGCGTTAGGTCAAGACGAACCGCAGCGCGACTCGTCCTCGATCAAGGCAGCAGTCTCAGACGTATCGGCAACCAGGTGGCGGCAGCCACCTTACGGATCTCCGTCCTTAGTTGGCGTGCACGCCGGGCTCGCAACCACTGAGCGAGATTGACGGCGGCGCTCAAGAGAGCAACCGCCACCACGAGCCAGTTAAGGCCGCTTTCCTTGACGAGCGACAAATGCACCCATCCCCCTACGCAGACGACGGCCAAAGCCGCCATCAAGAGATGAACGTTCGGGTTGGCTCGCCGCACTGCGAGCAGTCTATTTTCTAGCCACGAGAGGTCGCCTCGCTTCCGGTACGGGCTATGAGCATCGGCGGCGCCCGTGCCTCCCAGCCGATCAAAGCGGGAGGGTGTCTCAACCGAGGTGACTGGCGACGTTGATCGTCCGACCCGTGGGGTCACGGACAAAGAATCGCCGGATCCCCCACGATTCATTTCGCAGCTCACGCACAACCAGCAACCCCTGCGCCACCGCCGCATCATGAGCCGCGTCAACATCGGCAACCTCGACCGAGACGTCGACCGACAGCAGCTCTGGATCCAGCGCCGTCGCGCTTGGCCACGCGATGATCACCTGCGTCGTCGGCGTGCTGGTGGAGGCGAGCATCAGCATTCCATCCTCATCCATGGCGACACGGAAGCCCAGAAAGCCCACATAGAACGCGCGGGCCCCGTCGGGCCGCTCAGTCTTGATCACCGGCATCGCGCGACGAATTTCCACGGGCCTGGTCTACCGCATCCGGCCAGACTTCGTCGCGCTCCGCTGTTGCTGGTCGATCATTCCGACAGCGGACGAGCTCGTGTGATGTCAAATGATCGAACCCGGCACTCCGGTCTGAGAGGCCAAAACCGGATCGGTCGCAGCCAGGACGATCCAGAAGGATGGGTTGACCGGCACTGAGTGCCGGCTCGCGTCGATGCGGACGCCGGGATGAGCGGTGTTGAGTGCCTCTCACCGGTGGCGCGGACTCACGTTATTCGTGGCTGACAGCGTGGGTCAGCCCACGCCGATGCGTGAGGGGAGTTCGCGCATCGATTCGAACGGTTCGGCGCCGGCGATTTGCAGAGCCTTTCGATCGCCTTCGGCGACGTATCCGAACACACGCATCCCGGCGCTTACCCCGGCTCTCACACCGGACGGGGTGTCCTCGACGACGACGCAGCTAGATGGCTCCACGTCCATGGCTTCGGCCGCGGCGACGAATAGGTCAGGAGACGGCTTGCCGCGCGGTACCGAGTACGCCGAGAACAATGCGTCGGCGTCGAACAGCCGCCGGAGGCCGGTAACGGATAGCGTGAGCTCGGTCTTGCTCAGTCGGCCCTGGGACGCCACACATACGCGCACGCCCGCCTCCTGGATGCGCTTGATCGCGGCGGCGGCCCCGGGGGTCGGGCGCAGCCGGCTGCGGAACTCGCTATCGCGAGCGCGTTCGTAGGACGTCTGGAAGTCAGCCGGGAGCGCGCAACCCAACGCTCCCTCCGCCCGCGCGACGATGTCGGCGAGCATCATCCCCTGATACGCACGTCGTGACTGCTCGGCGGACGTCGGCAAGCCGGCCGCGGTCAACATCCTGGCCAGGACCTCGTTCGAAATCCCCTCGCTATCGACGAGTACGCCATCGCAGTCAAATATGACCAGTCTTGGCGGCTCGATCACAGCCCCAGTCTGACTGACCACCCGAAATCCCACTCGAGACCGCCGTTAATCGCTCGATCCAGTAGCGATCACGTGTTCTTAGCGGCCGCCCGCTGCTGACATAGTGCCGGGATGGCCAACCGCCGTCGGCGCTGGAGCTAAGGGCCGCTGATCCGGGGTCGGTGCTTGGCGGAACGCTCCTGCACGCCTACGGGCGGATGTGGTTAGCCGGTTCTGGCGCCGTCCAGCGACATCGGCTGAGATCGAGCGAGCGCTCCGAGAGGATCCCAGCGACGATCTGCGCCCTCCAACTGGCCTTCTGATCCTCGCAACCGTCGACGGCACGCCGGTCGGTGGCGGCGTTCGCCTCTTGTCGAGCGCCGTAGCGGAGATCACTCGGGTTTGGGTCACTCGCGAGGCGAGGCGACGCGGCTACGGCACCCAGATCGTGAGCCGACTCGAGCGACACGCCGCGAAGCACCGCCGGACGCGGATCCGCCTAGACACCCGCAGCGATCTCACCGAGGCGCTCACCCTATACGCGCGTCTTGGCTACCGCGAGGTCGCATCATTCAACGACGCTCCGTACGCCCAGCACTGGCTCGAGAAAGACCTGACGACTCACTGACCTATAGGACCGGGCTACACACGCGCCGGCTGCCGCGTCTCGATGCAGTCGGCTTGATCGTGATCTTCGTCAGCGCCTCGTGATTTCGAGCGAAGTGACCTCTGCGCGCCAGTAGGTGAAGGGTCCGGTTGATAGCTCCCAGCCAACCTCGCCTCGCGTAGGTATCAGCACTCCTGACACCTCGCGGTAGTCGCTGTATCTCCCGATCCACGTTGTCAGGGCATTGGCGGCCTCCCATCGGGGCCTATCCGCCCGCGTCTCACTGATACAACCGTCGTCATCGAACGTCAGCTGGACCGCAACCCGCTTTTTCAGTAGCCGGTAGCTACCTCGATCCGCCGGTCGTCAAGTTCGCGCCATTGCAGCTGCGGGTTAGCGAGGATCGCATGCGGGACCCAAGGAATCTCCGCTAGGTACCAAAAAGCCTCTCCCTCTGCCATCTCCGGCCCGCGCTTACGTTGTACGGGGAGCCCGAGCAGACGGACCTCCAGACCGCCGGTGGTCCCGTCATAGAAGTCTGTGACGCGTACAGCGAACGGCCCAAAGATCGGGAACCGGGCCTTCCATGAGAAGGCAACAGTCTCGGCCGCGAAAGTCTCGGCAGCAGAGAACGGCCGGGGTGCTGCTCCAGGCTTGAGCGTCATCTCACCGCGTTGCGCGATCTCGATGCCGCGTATCGGGAGGCCGCCATCGATAGCACGGTCTGCGTAGCGGCTGACGAGTGAAGGGAGCTCCATCCACGGATCTTCCCCTTTTCCGGAAATGGTCTGAGCCCGACTGCCGTTTTGGCTAGCTCCGGCCGTCGCAGGTCGATCATTTCGACCGCCAGCCATCGGGTCTAGCTCCGTAGCCAGCGCGAATAGGGTGGGCGCCACGGTTTCCAACCGTCGACGTGTCGCTGGAGCCATCGAACCACCAGCCAATCAGTCGCGAGGGAACAGCCCCAAAGCAAGCACATGCTGATCGCGATCCAAAGGCTCGTGGTAGAAATCCTTGAGCAGTCAGACGATGAGCACGATCGGACCGAACTACCGTGATGGCCGACTCGATAGAACGCCGAATGCGCCCACGGAGGATGCTTATCCCACGGCCTCATTTTCTGGAGTGTTGCTGAGCGACCGCAGCATGGCCAACCGGACGGTGCTCCAACTCGGACGTAAGGCGTGGCGCCGGGCATTCGGTTCGGCCGCGTTTCTGGTCCGGGCTACCGGCGGCTGTCGGTGGTCGATCATCGGGGAAGCCGGCTAGCTCCTGGTGCCGCTGAATGGCCGTTAGCATTTGCAACGGGCAGGGAACCGATGAATACGCCGCTCGCAGTAGCAGGGATTACGACGTTTGCCTTGGTGGCGGGGTGTGGCGGCGGCGCTTCCGTGCATCACCGGGGCGCCGCTGCTCACTCAAAACGCACACTCTACGTCCCTCGCCAAGCGCTTCGTTGTGACGATCGCCGACGCAACGCCGACAAACCCGCCATCGACTTACAGCGTTACGCAGTACATGACCGCCTACTTCACCGGCGCGAGACCGACGAAGGCGGAGGCGCTGAAGCTTGCCTACCAGGTTGCGCGTCGGTCCTCAG
>CAVVJR010000007.1:0-1235721 GCA_963748585.1 uncultured Solirubrobacterales bacterium
TGTTTTCCTTCCCTGTACTTGGTTCGTTACGTCTCTCGCCGACGCGCCGCGGGTCGGTGTTTGGTATGCGAGTCTCTGTTGCGTTGAACTCGTTCTCTGCGGCGCAGTCTATATCTGGTCCAAGCATGTACCAGGGGCGTACCACGAGAGGTTATGCCCCGCCCCACCTGACACGGCTACGCCGGGTCCTCGCTGCATATTCACCGTCGCGTTCGTCGTATCGCCGGCGGTCGCTATGGCGGCGTGGCGCCGGTTTCTCGACGTTAGTGGGGCGTCTTGGCTGTGGCGGTGCTAGCCCTCGGCGTAATCGCAGCCACGGCCGCGGAGGAGTGTTTCTTGGGAACTACCTCCACCGCGGCGGCTTCATGAATACCATCGTGCTGGTCGGAGCGCGCATCGCGATACGGCCGCCTTCGCTATGGCGGGTTATGACGATCGTCGCGATCGTGTCCGGCGCGCTTCTGGCTCGTTGGCCGTCGACGGCGCGATCCGAGCTCAAGTTCACAAGGACGAGCGCGCTTCGCTATGCCTGCGTTGCTTCTCGGGACGTTCGCAGTACTTCTCGCGGTGGGGCTGGCCGCGTTCGGCCTCACTGTCGATCTGTTCTTTGACCGTTATCTGTGGCCGCTCGTATTTGCTGCGGGTGTGCTGCTCCTGGCGCACCGCATCCAGCGGTGGACGGGTGCCGGGGGTGTGTTCCGTCGCGGCCGTACCGCGGGCCTATCGGGCCTTGTGTTGCTGACGACCGTTGCCTTGACTCTGAACGCGAGCGCATATGACACGGCACGCTGGCGTGCTGGGCAGACCGCTGTGCGCGCGGCGTGGTCCCTACTGCTGTCGACGCCGGGATGAGTGGATCGGCGCGCACGGGGGCATGATCCACAAGACGTCTCCGACGCCTGGCTCAACCGCTTATGAGCCTTGGTATGCGTCAGATACGGCCCGGCTTCCCGAGATTGCGCGGTCGTCTCAGGATCTCCGCTCCGCTTCAGCGAGCTCCATCTCATCGGTACGGAAGAGTATGACCGTCTCGGTTTCGTCGAGCGCCAGCTCCTCTACGTCTACCGGTCGTCGGCTCCAGCATGCGCCAGGGATAGCAATAAAACGGCCGCGCGCAGATGAGGCAGCTGTCAATCGGATCGCGATCGACGAGCTGGCTTACCTACGGCAGCCGCGACGCGGTCGGTACGTTGACGGACTGGTCCTCGGGACGCTCTGCGTAGTCGCCGTCCCCGCGATTGTGTCGGCTGCTTGGCTAATTTCAGCATCCCGAATAGCGACGACTGGAACTTACAAGTTCTCGGCGGTGCGGGCTGGCGCAGCATGGTCACACGGTGCTCAATCGGCCGGGCCGCGACGACACTCATCGGCGAAGTTCTGTGGTCGGTGCCCATTCCTGCGGCTCGTTGGTGATCATGCATGCGTATTCGGAGCCCTCGACTGCCGTGTTGGCGATGATCGAATTTCGCGTGCGTACTAGCCCGGAATCGTCCATGAACCAGCCGCTCCCCCGCAGTCCGTGACGCTGAGGCGTCCAATAGTGCGCCACACTCGAGGAATCCGGTAAGAGTGCGCCCCCTCGGTGGGGGTAAACCCAGGCGGACGCAGGCTGCTCGCCGTTGTCGACAGGGAGGAGCTCGCGGAGAGGTGGTGAGCGCGTTGGAGTGGGCGGAGATCATAGGGGCGCTGGCGGGACGGCGCGTCGCAGCGTGAGATTTTCGAGGCGGTCGGGAATCCGCCTTCACGGGCCGCAACAAATGGACCGGTAGCAACCTGCGTGAACTCCACGAGAGGTGATAAACCACAGCACTGGTTCGGCGCTCTTCATGACGAGCTGTCGCCAACTGCTGCACGACGAGCTGTCGACGCGGCGAAAGCGCGCGCTTGCTAATTGGTTGCAGCACCTCGACGAGGGCTGCCTACCCTTTTCAAGTAGGACATCGTGACGCGGCGTGGGTTCGGCTGCGCCGTTGTACGCGGTGAGGTTGGCAGCGGTAGCCGACTAAGCGGCGCATAGAGTGGTTCTCAGCTCGCGCGCGAAGAGACGTCGAGCTTCTGGTAGACGGCGCGGAGATGGAACTCGACCGTCTTCGGGGTGACGAACAAGGTCTCGGCGATCTGGCGGGTGGTCAGGCCCTGGGCGGCGAGGCCGGCGACGCGCCGCTGGCTCGGCGTCAGTGCCTCGACGCCGGTGAACGCGGCGCGGCGCGGGCGCGCGCCGCTGGCGATCAGCTCGACGTGGGCGCGTCCGGCGAGGACCTCGGCGCCGTACTTGTGACTCAGCTCGAGTCCGCGGCGAAGGGGAGCGCGGGCGTCAGAGCGCCGGTTCGCGCGCCTGAGCGCGGCTCCGAGGTCGACGAGCGCGCGCAGGTGCTCGATCCGGGGCGGGTTGGCGTCGCCCATCCGCACCGCCTCGGTGAGCAGCTCAAGGCCTCGGGTGCCGCCGGTGGCGAGGCCGAGGACACGCAGGTCACGGATCGCCGTACTCGTCAGCCCGATCCGGCGCGCATCGTGGAGCTCCTCCTCGGCGAGCTTCCGCGCTTGGCGGGCTTCGCCCAGCCGCAGGTAGGCGAACGCCGCGGTCGACCGCCACGGGACGGCTCCGGGAGCTCGCCTTCGCGAACATGGCCTTCAGCTCACGCCCGGCCAGCAGGGCGTCATCGAGCGCTTCCTGGGCGCGGTGCTGGGCGAGGCGGAGCCTGGCTCGAAGCTCCAGCATCACCGGATGGCGGATCGAGTCGCGCGGCGACTGGCGCTCGAGCATCGAGAGAACGGTCTCGGCCTGCTCGGTCCGCGCGCGCTCGAGGTGGCAGCAGGCAGCACGGCGAGAGCGATCGGCGCGTGTCGGCCTCGGCCGTCGCTCTGGCCGTCCGAGCGCCGACTCGGCGGCCGCCTGCGCTTCGGCGACTCGTCCCTGGCCGTACAGACCGGCGGCGCGGCACGCGTCCACCATCGCCGCCGCGCGAAGGCGACGAGCTGCGGCGAGCGGCGGCCAGCACGGTGTCGCACAGCTCGAGCTCTCGCTCGAGTTCGTCGGCGAACACCAGCGCGCCGAACAGCAGCGGCCAGCTCAGCGACTCTGCCGGCTCGGCGTGCAGCAGCGCGCCGTTGCCCCAGGCCAGGTCGACCATGAGCCGGACCTCCGCGCGCGAAGCGCCGCGGAGCGCGTCGTGCACGGCGGTGTGCGCGATGGCCGAGCGCTGGTCCGGCGCCGGGGCGCCCGAAAGGTCCCGGAGCATTTGCGCCCGCCGCTCGAGCACCTGGCCCTGGAGGTCCTCGACCACGGAGGCGGACGAGACATAGGCGGCGCGAAGCCGCTGCGCGAGCTGCTCGTCGGCGTCGCCAAGCTCCTCGAGCCCCGCATCGAGCACCGCCGCGGCCTCGCGGTAGCGGCCGTCGGCGTAGAGATGGTGGCCCTTGTCGAGTGCCTGCTCAGCCCGACGGCGAAGCCGGTCGCCGAGTCCTCTGGACTCTCGCGAGCGCGTCGGCGGTGGGTTCGGCAGCGGCCTCTCGGGCCGCCTGGTCAAGGACGGCAAGCAAGTTCTGCCTTGAGATCGGCGCGCGACGCTTCGGCCAGCGCGCGCTCGAGAAGCTCGACGGCGCGGCCGGGGGAGCCCGACGTCCAGGCCTTGCGCGCCGCGTCGCGCAGGGCCTCCATGGCGTCGCTGTCCTGCTCAGCGGCCGCCTTCAGGACGTGACTGGCGACGCGATCAGCGTGAGCGCGCTCGTCGCCGGCGATCTGCTGGGCCCGGCGCTCGGCTTCGGCGCGTTCGAGCGGTGACTGTGACGCGGCGACGGCCGAGCGGACCAGCGGATGGGCGAAGCGAAGCGGCACGCCGGGGCAGAGCATCTCGATCGCCGACAGCTCGTCGGCCGCGCGTGAAACCGTCGTCCGCGTCCAGGCCGGAGTGGCGGCTGACGTCGGATGATCGAGGCGCCGGCCGGGAACGCGGCCACCGACGTCGCCACAGTTCGGGCATCGGCAGAGAGCTCGTCCAGGCGCGTGGCGACGCCGTTCGCGATGGCGTCGGGAACGTCGCGGACGACGCGGCTGAGGCTGTCTGGATGCGGCGCGAGCTCCTCGGCGCGGAGCGTCTCGATCAGATTCGAGACGAGGAACGGGTTCCCCGCGGTGAGCTCCACGCAGCCGGCGCAGAACGCCGCCTCGGCATCCGGGAACGCACTGCGGGCGATCGCCGCGACGCCGTCCGAGCTCAACGGCGCGCGGCCGAAGCACGGCGTCGCCGGCGGCGCGGCGCAGGCGGGCGATCGCCTTCGGCTCTGCGCACCGCTGACCCGAGGCGGTGGCGACGAGCAGCACGATCGGGAAGCTCGCTGACGCGGTCGGCCAGATAGGCCAGGAACCGCAACGACAGCGCGTCGGCGAGGTGAGCGTCGTCGGCGAGGATGAGCAGGCCGCGATGCGGCCGCGGTGGGCGACAAGATCAGGTTGCAGGCGACGCGGAAAAGGCCGTGGATCAGCGCGTAAGGCTCGCGCGTGAGCCCGTCGCCGCCAGCGGCCGGGACCATGCCCTGGAGCAGCGGTGCGGCCAGGTTAGCCGCGCCGGCGAGGAGCGCCGGGCGCTCCTCGGCTCCGTAGGCGAGCCATAGCGGCTCGAACAGCTGGATCGCCAGTCCGAACAGGAAGTCACGCTCGAGCGGCATCCCGCGCCCCTGCGCGGTGGCCATGTCGGCGCGACTGGCGAGGCGGGCCGCTTCGGCGAGGAGGACCGACTTGCCGATGCCGGAGGGACCTTCGATAAAGACGGCTCCGCCCGCGCCGGCGCGCGCCTCGGCCAGTGCCTGCTCAAGCGCGCTGAGCTCCCAGTCGCGCTCGACTAGGCGTGTGCCTTGGCTTCCCTTACCTCGGATGCGTCCCTGTGCGGTTGCCCCCATCTAGCGGTCCTTACCGGCGATGAGCGGGGGGGAAGATATCAGGGAAGGTATGGGCTTTTCCAGCAGGTTCACGGGACCCTATCGGCGGCCGCGCTCCCGTCTGCATCGTTAACGCGCTGTGCCGACAAGTATTTGCGAGCCCGTCCGGCCGTCTGTGAGACATTTCGCACGCGATCGACGCGATGTACGCCGGCGCGACTGCGGCGGCTTTCGTCGCGGTACTCGCGGCCCGGCGACGCCCGTCCGGGCCGTCACCGGACCGCAAGTGGACGAACGGCAGATTGACGCACCTCGCTCGGTTGGGACGGTCAGCGCGAGAGGCTAGGCTGCGGGCCAGGGCGGCCAGCCGGTCGTCCCACTGGCCGCCGACCTCGGCCATCCAGGAGACGGCCTCGGACAGCGGGGCGGGGGTGACGCGGTAGCGGACCTGGCGGCCGGCCGGCAGGCGCTCGAGCAGGCCGGCTTCGGTGAGCGCGTTCAGGTGCTTGACCACCGCCTGGCGCGAGATCGGCAGCGCGCCGGCGAGCTCGGTGGCGGTGGCCGGGTGCGTCGGCGATCGAGCTCAGCAGCTGGCGGCGGGTCGGGTCGGCGAGCGCTCCGAAGACGGCGCCGGCGGAATCGTCGTGCTTCATTCAGGCGGCCACGAGCGCCGGCCCGTAGGTGCCGCCGCCGATGCCGGGCAGGCGCACGCCGACGAGGTCGAGCACGTCGAGCGGGCGGGTCTCGGTCACGCGCAGGCGGGTCCGGTCTTCCTCCTCCGCGGTGAGCTCGAACTCGACCCGCGACGCGGCTTCGTCGTCTCGCGACCACCAGAAGCTCAACCGGGCCGAACCCCGGCCGGAGCGCCCGCCAGGGCGCGGAGGCGATATCTCCTCAACCCAGCCGCTGCGCTCCGTGTCACCGATGCGAAAGCGTGCCTCCCCGCCCGGGCGGAGATCGAGCTCGACGTCGTCGGCGAGCCATTCCGCCAGCCACGCGTCGTCGGTGAGGGCGAGCCAGAGCGCGGCGATCGGGACGTCGAGGACGAGCTCGCGGTCGATTCGGTCGGTCATGTGTCGGCTCCTCTCAGGACGCGCAACCCATCGGTTGCACATGTGCTAGGTTGTGACGCAACCACTGAGTTGCACTATACCCGGAGGACAGATCCATGCCACTCGTTCCCATGGTCGTCGAGCAGACCGCGCGCGGCGAGCGCTCGTTCGACATCTACTCGCGGCTGCTCAACGACCGCGTCGTCTTCCTCGGCGGCCAGGTCGATGAGGAGAGCGCGAACCTGATCGTCGCCCAGCTCGTCCACCTGGAGTCAGACGATCCCGACAAGGACATCCACCTCTACATCAACTCTCCCGGAGGCTCGATCTACGCCGGTCTGGCGATCTACGACACGATGCAGTTCATCCGGCCCGACGTGCAGACGATCTGCTACGGGATCGCCATGTCGATGGGTTCGCTGCTGCTGGCCGGCGGCGCGCCGGGCAAGCGGATGGCCCTGCCCAACAGCCGGATCCTCATCCACCAGCCCTCGGGCGGGTTCGAGGGCCAGTCGACCGACATCGAGATCCACGCCCGCGAGGTGCTGGCCCTACGCGCGCGCGTGGATGAGATCTACGCCAAGCACACCGGCCAGTCGGTCGAGCGCGTGCACGCCGACATGGAGCGCGACCGGTTCTTCAGCGGCGAGGACGCGGTCGCTACGGGCTGGTCGACCGCGTGCTGAGCAGCGCGAGGTGAACCAGGCCAGCGCGGCTTCGCTCACGGCAACTAATCCCTTGCGGTCGCTCAGCGGGACGCGACTCGGGCTGTGACTGCTCGGTGTTCGGGGCCCACAGTGGTCGACGGCGATCACGGGCGCTTCGAGAGCCGGCACCAACCACGTCACTTCGCGTTGAACTTCGCGTAGTCGTTCCATGCCACGAGCTAGCTCGGGCAGCTTCTTGGTTCTGAAGACGAGCAGGACAACGAGAAACACAAGCAGCAGATGCGTCGAGGGGTGACGATGCTGGATCGCAGAAGGCGACGCGCTGATCCTCCTGGGCGTGGCAGACGCAGGGAAACTGTGGATCGTGACGGCTTCGATAAGGGGCTAGAACCTAAAGCTATAGGCCTCGCTCGAGGGGTAGCCTAAGTCCGTGACTTAGCAAAGTCCGCTGGGGTTCACAACGCGAAGACCACCTTGTCGAGGCTCCTCGAACCCGTCGCCGCCGACGAGGAGGTCGGCGATAACGCACCGGCGCAGGAGGTGGCGCGCCTGGTGGCGGTGCGCCGACTGCTTCGCGACTCTTCGGGACCGATCGCAGCCGATGGGTCGGCCCGGAAGGACTTCGACGAGCCGGGTCCGTACGACGTTGTCGCGACCCTTGAGCAATGAACCTGTGACTCGATCCGCGTATCGTTCTGTGGCTCCAAACCGAACCTGAGCGGCTTGGCGAATTGCTTCGCATCGTCGTGGACCGGGGCACGGCGCTGTGGCTCCCGGCCGCGAGCTACTGTGAGACCGCGATCAAGTACGAAGCGCTGGAAGCTCCGCTTCCTGAGACAGCCGAGCACTATGTCCCCGGCACACGGCACGACCGGCGCGGCAGGCGGTGGCCGTCGAGCATTCCGCACGCGCTGGCGGTGGCGGACGCTTCCGCACCTGCACCGCGCCCCCATCGGCGACGCGTAGTCCAGGCCATCCTGCTCGTCTGGCGATCGGTACAGCCGACGCTGCAGTGTCTCAGTACGGGTATCCCGCCGTGCTGATCGGAACCGCACTTCCGCGGAGCACGCGCCCGGTATACCTCGAGCACAGATTTTGTCATAGCGTTACCCGGGCTCGGTTGGCTACGCCATAAGCTCGAGGCGAAGTCTGAGGGGCCATCAGGTGTCGGTGGCCCTCGGATCGCGAGTGGCCACTGGCAACGGCGTTCATTGACAGCGGCGCCCAACAGTCCGTGGTAAACGGCTGCCCCGCGGATGCCGGTTCGAGGGCGTAGACTCCGGGTTGGCTGCGGAGAACTGCTGTTGATGCGACCTCCGTTGCGTCGGCCCGTTCAGTCGATCCATGTTTACGCGACTAGGCACGTGAAGCTGCTGAGAGAGTCCTGCGACCCCACCGTGTCCGCACATTCAAACGCACCTGGTAAACGTCGACTGACAACCAACCGGGTGGTGAAGGCTTGGGAGCGACCACGGCGTTCTATGGCGCGAGGCGAGGCTTTGACCTTCGCGTCGTTGGCGGGGCTAGGTGCACTTGTCCTGTGCCTGCTGCTGAGTCAACGGCATTGGCCCGGCGCTCCCATGGAGGAGGGGTACATGATCGACCTTCCGTTGCGTGTCCTCCGCGGAGCCGTGCCCGAAAGGTCCTTCGAGTACCTTTAAGGCCCGGTTTCCCTCTGGCTGCCTGCGGGGGCGTACCGATTGCTCGGTGCAAGCCTTGCGACCGAGCGTGGCGTCGGGGCCTTCTACCTCGTCGTGTTAGCTTGGTCGTTCTACTCCCTAGGGCGCCGCTGGTCGAAACCCGTGGGTCTGAGCGCAGCGATCGGAGCGGTGATCGTTGAGCAGGCCTCGTCGATCGGTCACTTAAGCGCGCTGCCGGTGAGTGGCGCGCTGGCCTTTTGCGTCCTAGGTATCGCGATCGGTACGTCTGAACGGGAAGGGCGTCTGGCCGGATGTTTGCACGGGACTATCGCTCGGGATCGCGGCCGATCTTCGTCCTGACTCGGCCCTCTCGGGCGGGCTCCTCGTACTTCTCCTGGTCGTCTGGCGAATGCGGAGGCGACTGACACTCGCGGCCTACGTGGCCGCGTTAACTCCATATGTGGTTCTGGTCGGGGCAGCTGGTCTTGAGAATGTTTGGCGCGGAATGGTGATCGAGTCTCTGAAGGTGCCGGCAGAGCGGCACCTTCCGTTGATCGCTAACGGCATGATGGGACAAGCGAGCTTCGCTGCGCTGGTCGTTGCGCTGTCGGTCGCGATAGTGATCGTGGGGCTGATTTCACTTAGACGTAACGCTGAGCCTCGGCTCACGAGAACCGTCCTGCTTCTCGGCCTGCTTTGTCTGGGCTCCGTACCTGAGTTTCTTCAACGAAGCGACACCGCGCATCTGGCCACGTTGGGTGGCGTGGTTGCAGGTTCGGTGCCAGTCGCAGCCTGTCTGTTATCGAGGACGGGCCGACGGATCCATGGCGTTTCAGTGCCGACCGCGCTCGCTGCGACGCTAACGGTCCTCGTGGTAGGGGGCCTGACGAGCGAAGTAGGCCTACTACATGAATACAAGCGGCAGCTCTCCGGGGCCGGAGTGTCTTATGCCGTCCGCAACGAAGGCCGTACGTGGTATTACCCACCGACCAGCGAGGTGGCCTGGATCCGACAACTGTTGGCGGTGGCGGACGGGCTGGCTGCCGCTGGCGGACCTCTTTTTGTTGGTACCCAGGATCTGAGCGAGACGTCGTACGTAGACGACTCGTTCTACTTCCCTTCCCGCAGTTCGCTGAGCAATCACACTTCTACGACTTCCATCGAGGTGTCGCTCTACATGAGGGCCTGCAGTTAGCCTGTGACATCTCGGTCTCGAGGACATTGATCCTCATCAACTACAACCCGGATTTGTCGCGGCTCCATGGCCCACAGCTTGCTAATCGAATTGTCGCGGCTAATTTTTCGCTAATAGACCGAGCCGGCGTGTACTCTGTCTACGAACACCGGTAGCTGTTCAGCTGGCGCAGAGCTCAATAAGCATCCCGTACAACCGGCCGTGCGTGGACCGCGAGCGGCAGCCCTTCGCTCTTCTGCCATGAGGACGAGATAGGTTCGTCTAGAGCACAACCAATGCAACCTGGCTGAACCCGGCCAAGGCGAGTATCACGTCCATCACGAGAAAGGCCATCGGCAGCTGCACCGACCTGTTCTCGCGCGCGTACACGCGGATATGGATCGGTACCGGTTGTTCACCGGCGAGGATGCGGTGGGTTACGGGTTGGTCGACCGAGTATTGAGCCAGCGCGAACTCACCGGCGGCACGCGCGGTTTCGGCAACGGGAGCTGAGGCAGCCGCCGGTCTCCAGCCGGCTAGGGCCGCTCGACTCCGGTGACGACAGGATCGTGGGCGCCGTCGCTCGGCGCAGTCGACGCCTCGAGAGGAGCGGCAGCGACCGACCTGCCGCTCAGCCCGTCCCTGAACTCTCGCATCGCGCTGCCCATGCCACGTCCGAGCTCCGGCAGCTCCTTCGTCCCGAAAAGAAGAGCGACGACGAGGAGTACAAGCAACAGGTGCGTCGGACTAAGAATGTTGGATCCAAAGGGCATGTGTGCTCTCCTCTAAGCGGCGGCTCGGCGCTTGCCTTTCAGGTGCAGCGGCGCCTCCCTGTGATGATGCGGTTCTTGAAGCTCGGTCGATGGATGAGTGCATTAATTCGAACCGTTCGACGAAGGCGCTTCTCGCGTGCCATTGGGCGACTACCGCGGCGCCTGCATAACCAGACCATGGAGCAGTGCGAAAGCGGGGAGAGCTGTGGGACGGTTACGGCTGATCGGCAGGAGCCAGCGCGTCGGCGAGCTCGCTCGCGGGAGCTGACGTCGAGCTTCTGGTAGATGTTGCGCAGGTGGAACTCGACCGTCTTCGGGGTGATGTAGAGCGCTCTCGGCGATCTGGCGGGTGGTCAGGCCGCGGGCGGCCAGCTCGCCAACGCGGTGCTCGCTCGGGGTGAGCGACTCGACGCCGCTCAGCATCTCCCGGCGGGGCCGGCCGCCCGCGGCGGTGAGCTCTGAGCGGGCGTGCCGTTCCAGCTCGTCGAGCGCCGCCCCGGTGGCTGAGCTCGAGCGCCTTGCGCAGCGGCTCGCGCGCGGCCGTGCGCTGGTTGGCCCGGCGCAGGGCGCCGCCGAGATCGATCAGGGCGTGGATGTACTCGAGCCGCGGCTGGTAGCGCTCGGCCACCTGCACGGCTTCACGCAGGCGCTTGATCGCCGTGGCGCCGCGCTCTGAGAGGCCGAGCACCCGCAGATCACGAACGACCACGCGGGTGATCTCGAGCCGGCGGGCGAGCTCGAGCTCCTCGGCGGCCAGCTCGCGGGCCGCCTCGGCGTCCCCGAGCGCGAGGTGGGCCAGCGCCGCGGTCGACCGCCAGGCGAGCGCACCGGGACTGAGCGGACCGGCGCAGCGCCCGGCCTCAAGCGCGTCCTCGAGGGCCTCCTCAGGGCGCATCTGCGCGAGCCGCAGCTGCGAGCGCGTGTCGAGCAGGAAGGGAAGGTGGCCGCGCTCGTCCTCGCGCAGGTGGTCGATGATCGAGAGCGCGACCTCGGCCTGGTCGAGCTGTCCGCACTGGACGTGGCAGGCCGGCGAGCGCGCCGTAGGCGGTCCGGAAATACGTCTCGCGGCCTCCGGGACGCGCGTCGACACCGGCCCGGGCGGCGGCCGCCGCTTCGGCGATCTGACCGCGCTCGTACAGCGGCCACACGCGGCAGTAGCTGGCCACGGCGTGGGCCTCGGTCGATTGGAGCTCCCGGGCGCGAGCCGTCGCAGCGTCGCAGAATTCGAGGGCCAGCTCGAGCTCATCGGCGAACAGCAGGGCTCCGGTCACAAGCGGCCAGCGCGGCCGTGCCGCCGTGGTCGCCGTCGTGCACCGAGCCGTCGTTCCAGGACAGCCTGGCCAGATCACGGATCCGGTTCCGCGGCCGCGCCGCGCACGCCGTGATGGAGGGCCAGGTGGGCGATCGCGTGGCGCTGGCTCGGGGTGGGGTCGGTGACGGGGGTCTTGAAGCAGGTGCTCGCCGCGGGCGCGGGCGTCGTCGGCGAGCTCGGGCACATGCAGGGCGGCGGCGATGTAGGCGGCCTCGAGGTCGGGAAGGGCCTCGCCGTCGAGCTCGTCGAGGGCCGCGGCCATCACGTCGGCGGCCTCGCGGTGGCGGCCCTGGTCGTGCAGGGCGCGTCCCTGGGCCAAGGCCAGCTCGGCTCGGCGCGGCGTCTCGTCGGTGACCTTAAGCGCATCCTCGAGGCGCTCGACGGCCTGGGGGAGACCCGCCGCCGATTCAGCCTGGCCGAGCTCGGCCAGAATCTCCGGGAAGACATCGGGCGAGCGGGATCCTCGGCCAGCGCCCGCTCGAGCATGCGCACAGCGCTGTCGGCGGCTCCGCTGCCGAGCGAGGTGCGCGCGGCGGCGCGGAGGATCTCGACCGCGCGGGCGTCCGACTGTCCGGGGCAGAGGAGCAGGTGGACGGCGACCTGCTCGGGCGCGGCGCCGTGGTCGGCCATGATCCGAGCGGCGGCGCAGTGGGCCTGCCCGCGATCGAGCGGCGACATCGAAGCGGCGACACGGCGGAGGCGATCAGCGGGTGGACGAAGCTGAGCGGGAAGCCAGGGTGGAAGAACGAGCCCGCGGCCAGAGCGTCGGCGGCGTGGTGGACGCGGTCGGCGGTCAAGGCCGGCGAGCTCGGCCACCTGGGCCAGGTCCGCACCGTCGCCGAGCACGGCGACTGCGCGGGCGACCAGTGCCGCGTCGGCGGACATGGCGCCGAGCCGGCTGACCACGTCGTCGAGCACCGACTCGGGCGGACGGTCGGCCAGGCGGGCCGCGGTGACGGCGTCGGGCGGGCGGCCATCGGCCTCGATCTGGTCGAGCAGCTTGGTGAGCAGGAGCGGGTTGCCGTTGGTGACCCGCGCGCAGGCGCGGCAGAACGCGGGGTGGGCGTCCGGGAAACCGGTCGTGGACGATCTCGGCCACGCCGTCGCGGCTGAGGGCACCGGGGCGGAGCACGTCGCGAGACGGCGGACCGGCGCAGGGCGAGCAGCGCGGCCGGGTCGGCGGCCGGCTCGCCGGAGCGAATGGTGGCGATCAGGACCACGGGAAGGGTGGTCAGCCGCTCGGCCGCGTAAGCGAGGAAGCGGAGCGAGGGACGATCGGCCCAGTGAGCGTCGTCGACGAGCATGGCCAGCGGCTCGCGCTCGCCCTCGCGCCGGGCGACGAGGTTGGACAGGAGCCGGAACAGGGAGTGGATGACCGCGTAGGCCTGATCGCCCGAGCCGGAGTCGCTCTCGGGAAGCGCGCCCTCGAGCAGCTCGCCGGCGCGGCGGGCGCGGCCGGCCAGGAGGTGCGCCTTGGCGTCCGGGTCGGCCGCCATCCACATGGGCTCGAACAGCTGGATCGCGACCCCGAACGGGAAGTCCCGCTCGAGTTCGGTCGCCTGAGCGCCGAAGACCGCCATCTCGGCCTGGCGGGCCAGGTCGCCGGCGATGTTGAGCAGGCGGGATTTGCCCTTGCCGGGCGGGGCCTCGATCACCACGACCCCGCCGGCTCCCTCGCGCGCGTCGGCGAGCCGCTGCTCGAGCAGGGCGAGCTCCTCGTCCCGCTCGACGAGCACTCCGCCCAAACCGGCGCCCCGCCCGCGCCTTCGCAGGCTCGGCCCCACCGCCTCCTTCGATCACTTGCACCCCTTGGAAATGCTGCCCTTTCGATGCTCCCTTGTGCACAAGTTACCCACGGCTAGCCTCTGCTAAGCGCATTCTTCTAGTAGTCGGCACGACGATCAAACCCCGCGATTAGCTGGCACTTTTCGACGACGGGCGTACACGCGGCCGGCGGCTGTACCCCCCGAATGATGCCATCAATCAAAAAACTAGGGGGGGCCCCTGGTGCGAAACCTGTACAGGGTTGGCTAGCTTTACGGCTGCGATCAAGTCCTGGACGGATGTCCGGGATGGGGCGCAAGTCGTAGAGGAGAGCACCATCGCCCACGGGGGGCGATCCTCAACCCAGATCCATCGGACGGTGCGGTCCGATGGATTGTGCCAGCAGAGGACAACACATGAGTAACGCTACGTGCAGCTGCGGCTGCGGCGGGGGCCCGTGCGCGCATGCAGCGAAGCAGCAACGAGATGGCGGCATCACATGGTTTCTATGCCAGCACCGCCATTGAGCAGAACGACCGTGATCCGGAGATCGCTCGTGCGGTTGTCCGTGCGCAGGCCGGGGACATGGAGGCGATCCGCTTCCTCTACCTCCGCTACAAGAACAACGTCTACGGATACGTGCTGAGCATCCTGCGCGATGCGCATGAGGCCGAGGACGCCACCCAGCACGTGTTCATGAAGCTGATCTCGGTGATCCACAAGTATCGAGCCGCGTCAGGTGCCGTTCACCTCGTGGATCCTCCGGGTGGCCCACAACGTCGCCGTCGACTCGCTCCGTCAGCGCCGGCCCGGCGCCGTGCGATGAGGTGATCGAGAGCTGGCGGCCGGCCGACGACGTCAGCCACGATCGCCGCCGGGGCCTCGAGCAGGCGCTCGAGACGCTGCCCGAGGATCAGCGCGGCGTGGTCGTGCTCCGGCACCTGGTCGGGCTCTCGCCGGGCGAGATCGCCGATCGCATGGGCCGCACCGAGTCCTCGATTCACGGGCTGCACCACCGCGCCCGGCTGGCCCTGCGCCGCGAGCTGGAGGGCGTCGAGTGCGCCCCGACCACGCGGGCTCCGGTCGCGCGTAACGGCCGCGTGGGCAGCGCTTCGCCGTCCGCTAACGGCTGCGGTACTTGCCGGCGCTCACTGCCTAGGGAGGAGGCGGTGGGCGCCGGTTTTGCTTTGCCGCTGGCGGGCCGCGGTCTCAGTTGAGCGCGAGCTCGACGCCGTCGCCGACGTGCAGCCGGAGCGCGCGGGGCAGGCAGAAGTCACGGAAGATCCGCGCGTCGCGGCCCACCGTGCTCGCGTCGATGCGGTTGCTCACGTGCATGATGCGTGGCCCCGTCGGCGACGATCGAGCGCTCGACCTCGGCGCCCTCGACCAGGACGTTGCGCCCGACCGAGGTGTAGGGGCCGATGTAGGCGTTGGCGATCCGGGCGCCCGGTCCGATGACCACGGGGCCGAGGATCACGCTCTCTGAGACGTCGGCGGTCGGGATCGATCACACCCGGCCCTCGATCCGGTTGCCGTTGTCCTCGAAGACGTCGGAGTCGCTCGTCAGCTGATCGAGCACGATCCGGTTCATCTCGAGCAGGTCGAGCGGATCGCCGTGGTAGCAGCGCCACGGGCCGCAACTGGCGCACGTCGACGCGGCCGCCCATCTCGGCCAGGCGTTCGGCGACGGTGACCAGGTCGACCGGCACGTTGGCCGGGAGCACGCGCGGCGGCCCGGCGCAGGGCGCCGGGGCCGAAGTAGCACATCGCCGGCCAGCCCGAGCGCGCTCCTCGAGCTGTCGAGCTCGGTGATGCCGAGAAGCCGCTCCGCGGCTGCGCTGAGCGGAGGGCTGCAGTCGCAGCCGCGGTGCAGGAACAGACACCAGATCCGGAGCGCCATCCGCGATCAGCTCGTCGACGGGAGAGAGCCGCTGACCCACACCATCTGCGGTGCGGATCAGACACGGGTCCTCCCCGACAAACGGCTCGATCGCTGCCAGCGTGCTGCGGAGATCTCGACGCCCATCTGTGGTCAGATAGGTGATGTCGACGTCCAGATCGCACTCCTCCATGACGCTCTGGCGCACCTCCTCCAGTGCCTCGGGCGGTACCGCGAGTGCCAGCTCTCTGGTACCGGCTTCCCTAAGCGCCTCTAGCACGTGGCAGACGATCGGCCGGTTGGCTATCCGGGGCATGCCTGCCGCCACCTCGCGACCGGTGAGGACAGCGCCGGTCGGGGGTAAAGCGAGGACTACTCCTTTGCAGGACACGCCGATGTAACGCGCGTGACATTCGTCCGCTCACGGGGACTGGACATCTGTCCGCCTTTATTCCGACTTGTCCACCGCAAACTGCAGGGTCGCTGCGCGAGCGGGCGGAAATCCCGTGCAGGATTTGGCGATTTTGCAACGTCGCGTCGCGCTCGCCGAGGGCGCTGAGTACGCTGTCCTGCGATGGCCCGGCTCGGCGATCTCATGCCCCAGGTCCGTGGCGAGGCGGCGCGTGACGTCGAGATTAGCGCGCTGGCTTATGACAACCGGCGGGTCGGCGCCCGGGACGCTGTTCTTCTGCGTGCCCGGGTTCACGCGCGACGGCCACGACTTTGCTCGCGACGCCGTGGAGCGCGGGGCGGTGGCGCTGGTGGTGGAGCGCCAGCTCGGGCTTGGGGTCCCGGAGGTCGTGGTGCCGTCGGCGCGGGCGGCGATGGCGCCGTGCGCGGCCGCGTTCTACGGCGACCCGACGGCGCGGCTCTCGGACCGTGGGGGTGACCGGCACGAACGGGAAGACGACGTCGGCCTTCCTGATCCGGTCACTGCTCGAGGCCGACGGCCGGTCTACCGGTCTGCTCGGCACGGTCAAGAGCGTGGTGGGGGGCGTGGCGTCGGAGGTGGCTCGGACCACCCCCGAGGCGATCGATCTCCAGGCGCCTGTTCCGGGCGATGGAGGACGCCGGCGATGTCGCCTGCGTCATGGAGGTCTCCTCGCACGCCCTGGCGCTGCATCGAGCCGATGCGATCCACTTCGCCGCCGCCCTGTTCACGAACCTGACCCAGGACCACCTCGACTTCCACCCGACGATGGAGGACTACTTCCTGGCCAAGCGGCGACTGTTCTTCGACGCCTCGCCCGGGGTATGCGGTCGTGAACGTCGACGACTCGTATGGGGCACGACTGGCGGCGGAGCTCGGGGAGCGCGGTGACGTTCGGGTTGTCGTCGGAGGCGGTCTACCGGGCGAGTTTCGGTGCAGACCGGCCTTGGAGGTTCCTCGTTCGTGGTCCGTGAGCCTTCGGGCGAGGTGGTTCTGGGTTCGCCGTTGCGCGGGCGGTTCAACGTCTACAACGTGCTCGGGGCGTATGCGGTGGCTCGGTCGCTGGGCGTTTCCGCGGAAACGTGTGCGCGCGCGATCTCGGTCGCCGGTCAGGTGCCCGGGGCGGTTCGAGACCGTGGACGAGGGTCAGGACTTCGCCGTCGTGGTCGACTACGCCCACACCCCGGATTCGCTCGAGAACGTGCTCGTGGCGGCGCGCGGGCTGACCGAGAACCGGCTGCACGTGGTGTTCGGTGCCGGGGGTGACCGCGACCGGGGCAAGCGGCCGCTGATGGGGGAGATCGCCTCTCGGCTCGCCGACCGGGTCATCGTGACCTCCGACAATCCACGCTCCGAGGACCCGGCGGAGATCATCGAGGCGATCTTGGCCGGGGCGGGCTCGGGGGTGGAGTCGGAGGTGGATCGCCGGGTGGCCATCGGGGAGGCGATCGCCGGCGCTCGGGCCGGCGATGTCGTGGTGATCGCCGGGAAGGGACACGAGCAAGGGCAGGAGTTCGCCGGGGGCCGGAAGGTGCCGTTCGACGACATCGGGGTGGCGCGGGAGGCGCTGCGCGCCGTTCGATCCCAGGCCGTCTGAAACGCGCCTTAGATCTCGTAGAAGTGGCGAGCTTCGATGGGGCGGTCTCGGTGAGCCTGAACTCCGCCGTCCTCTGCGCCAAACTGCTTCTCATGCGAGGGTGGCGGCCGTGAGACGCTGGACTGCGGAGCAGATCGCGGCGTCTGTCGCGCGCGTCTGATGTCGTCCGCGGGTTCCCGGACGGGCCCGAGCGGGTGGTGATCGACTCACGCGAGGCCGGGCCGGGCGCGTTGTTCGTCGGCCTGCGGGGCGCGAACGTCGACGGGGGGCGGTTCGCGGCCGCGGCGCTTGGCGGCCGGGGCGTGGGGGGTGCTGGTGGCGCCGTCGTCACGCTGAGGCGGCGGTGGGCGCTGGGTCAGGGGCGGTGCTGGTGAGCGACGATCCTCTGGCTGGGCTGCAGCGGCTGGCCACCGCGTGGCGGCGCGAGCTGGACGCGAAGGTGATCGGCGTGACCGGGTCGACCGGGAAGACGTCGACCAAGGATCTGCTGCTCGCGGTGCTGGCGCCGCACCGGCGCACGGTCGCCTCACGCGCGAACTACAACACCGAGATCGGGTTGCCGCTCGAGGTGCTGGCCGCGCCGGAGGGCACCGAGGTGCTCGTGCTGGAGATGGCGATGCGCGGGGCGGGGCAGATCGCCGAGCTGGCCACGATCGCCGAGCCGGACGTGGGGGTGATCGTCTCGATCGGCCCGGTCCATCTGGAGCTGCTGGGGACGATCGAGGCGATCGCCGCGGCCAAGGCGGAGCTGATCGCGGGGCTGCGGCCGGGGGCGACGGCGATCGTCCCGGCGGGCGAGACGCTGCTTGGAGCCGCACCTGCGGCGCGATCGTGGAGACGGTCACGTTCGGGGAGGGGGGAGACGTTCGCCTGGTGCGCTCTGAGCGCGGATCAAGTGGAGATCGATCTGGCGGGCGAGCGGTTCGTCGCTGGCGGTGCCGTTCACGCAGGCGCACCTGCGCCGGAACCTGCTGGCGGCGGTGGCGGCGGCTCGGGCGGTCGGGGTCAAGGCCTTCCGGACGGGTCGAGCTGGCCCTCTCGGCGGGACGGGGCGAGCGGATCGCGCTGGCGGACGGGGTCACGCTGATCGACGACTCCTACAACGCCAATCCGATGTCGATGCGGGCGGCGCTCGACGACCTGGCCGTGACCGCCGCGTCGCAGGGCGGCGGGGCGGCGGCGTGGCCGTGCTCGGCGACATGCTGGAGCTCGGGTCCGCGGGAGCGTGACTTCCACGTGGAGATCGGCTCGTATGCTCGGCAGGTCGGCGTCGATCTGCTGGTCACGGTGGGGCCGCTGGCCCGGTCGATGGCCTCGGGCTTTGGCGGGAGGGTCGTGGATGCGTCGAGGACGCCGCGGAGGCGGCCGCGCCGCTTACCGGGGCTGGTGGAGCCGGGCGACGTGGTGCTGGTCAAGGCGTCCCGCGGGGTCGGGCTCGAGCTCGTGTGCGCCGCGCTCGCCGCACCGGCGACCGCATAATGCGGGATCGTCGTGGGGCGCGTCGGAGGCCGCTAGTACACTCGCGGACGCTTAGGTGGGGAGCATGGGGCGCTGTCCACACCGTCGACTACTCAGGGGAAGAGAATGAGCGTGAGACCGCTGCGCCGGTCTGAGGGAGTGCTGGTCGAGAGACTCGACGATTCACTGGTGATCTATGACGCCGAGACGAACGAGGCGCACTCGCTCGATCCGGTGGCGAGCGCGGTCTGGGCGGAGTCCGACGGGCGGCGCACGGTGGCCGAGGTGGCTTCGGCCGCGGGCCTCGACGAGGCGATGGTCATCGCGGCGCTCGATCAGCTGCAGGCGCGAGGGTTACTGGCTGAGGGTGCGGGCGTGTCAAGGCGGTCGATGCTCAGGCACTCGGCCGTGGTGGGGACGGCGGTGGCGGTCGGGGCGGCGTTTATCGAGACGGTGGTGATTCCGACCGCGGCGGCGCACGCGAGTCGCCGGGCTCGTCAACCTGTAGGACCTGGTGGCGGGCCGTGGACTGACGCGCGCGGGAATGCTGGCCGCGATCGCGCGCGTCGACGCGTCTGGGGCGGAAGTCCGGCGGGCGTTCGCTGAGGCCGGGATCGACTGCATCCTGCTGAAGGGCCGTGGGTTTGCCCACCGGCTGTATGACGCGGTGTGGGAGCGGCCGTACTCGGACACCGATCTGCTGATCCGGCTCGAGGACCGGGAGCGCGCTGAAGCGTGCTCCTGGTCGACCTTGGCTTCGAGCGGGTGGACCGCGATGCCGACCGCCTCGGCGCGCCCGGCTACGCGCACACGTTCGCGCGGCCGGACGGGGCGCTGATCGACCTGCATTGGAATCTGTCCGGCGTTACGGCGCCCGCCAGCCAGACCTGGGCCGCGTTGGCCGAGCGAACTGCTGCCGCTTGGAGGTGGGGGCGCTTCCCGCGCGTGTATTGAACGACGCCGGCACCGCCCTGTTGGTACGTCTGCATAACGCCCATCACGGCGCGCGGTGGGAACGCGCGGTGCCGGACCTGGAGCGAGCGATCGACCGCGTGGCGATGGACGAGTGGACAGCGCGCCGCCGGCGCTCGCGGGCGAACTCGGCGCGAGCGAGGCGTTCACGGCCGGGCTCTGCCTCACCGAGGCCGGCGGGGCGCTGGCGCGAGAGGCTCGGCGTCGATCCGCGAGGTCAGCCTCGAGTACCGGCTGAGAGCGGACGCGACGAGCTATCGGCGCGTGGGCGGTGCATCGAATCCGGAGCGCGGAAGGCGCGCGCGCCCGCGCTCGTGTGACTGCTCAGGTGCTGGTGCCGCCCCCGAGCGCGATGCGCCTGTTCTTTCCCCTGGCTCGGCGGGGGCGGCGGGGCTTGTTGGCGGCGTACCTGCTCGGCCGCTTCGGCTGTTGGGCGCCGCCGTGTCCGACCGCGACGCGAGTACCTCCGCGCGCGGCGCCGGGCCGCCGACGGGGAAAGCCGCCGCGGCCGGGGCTAGACTGCGGCCCGTTCGTCGCGCGGGTTCGGCGCCCAGCTGCCTCGCGCCGGCCGGAGCTGACGTCATCGATCGTTGCTACAACGCCCATCCAATGCGGAACAGGCACGCGCGCGAGCAGGTGCTGATGGCCTCTGAGACCGGTCGCCGGAGGCGACTGCTGATGGGCTCGACCTCAGGCCGCGTGCTGATCGCGGGCACGGCGTCGCTGCTCATGTGCCTGTTCCTGAGCCCGAAGTTCATCGAGTTCCTGCGCCGGCGCGAGTTCGGCCAGAACATCCGCGAGGAGGGCCCGCAAGGCCACAAGACCAAGGCCGGAACGCCGACGATGGGCGGGATCTGATGATCTTCCTCGCCTTCGCGGTTCCGTTCCTGATCCTGTCCAAGCGGGACTCGCAGTCGGTCGGGGTGTTCGGCGGCGCGCATGGCCTGTGCGCTGCTCGGGTTCGCCGACGACTACACGAAGATCGTCAAGCGGCGCTCGCTCGGGCTGCGGGCGCGGACCAAGCTCATGGTCACGATCGCGATCTCGGTCGGCCTGTGGTTCGTGGCCACCCACGAGGCCAACCTGTCCTCCTCGGTCAAGCTCAGCTTCGTCGACGTCAGCGTTGACCTCGGGCCGTTCTATCCCGTGTTCATCTATCTCGTGGTCGCGGGCACGACAAGTGCGGTCAATTTGACCGACGGGTTGGACGGCCTGGCGGCCGGCTGTGCCGCGATCGTCCTCCTGGCCTACGTCGGGATCAACTTCCTGAACGGTCAGTCGGACCTGACCGTGCTCGCGGCCTGCCTGGCCGGCGCCTGCATCGGGTTCCTGTGGTTCAACAGCTTCCCGGCCAGCATCTTCATGGGCGACACCGGCTCGCTCGGGATCGGAGGCGCGATCGCCGGGCCTGGCGGTGATGACCAACACCGAGCGTGCTGCTCGTTCTGCTCGGCGGGATCTTCGTGCTCGAGGCGCTGTCGGTCGTGATCCAGGTGTTCTCGTTCCAGATGTTCCGCAAGCGGGTGTTCCTGATGGCGCCGATCCACCACCACTTCGAGCTCCAGGCCTGGTCGGAGACGAAGATCATCCTGCGCTTCTGGATCGTCGCGGTCGCGTTTGCCGCCATCGCCTTCACGGTGTACCGGCTCAGCATCCGTGGCTAAGCCGCGGCCGCCGCTTCCTTCAGGTCCGTATCTCGTCGTCGGCTTGGCTCGGTCGGGTGAGGCGGCGGCCCTCGCCCTCAGCGCGCGAGGCGAGCACGTGATCGGCGCCGACGCCGGCGGTTCGCCGGCGCTCGTCGACGCGGCCAGAAGGCTTTCCGAGGTGGGCGTCGAAGTGCATCTGGATGCGTCAGGCGACGCCCTTGCCGCCCGCGCCGGGACGCTCATCAAGAGCCCCGGCGTACCCCAGAACGCGCCCCTGGTCCGGGCGGCGCGGGCGCGCGGCATCCCCGTGCTGGGCGAGCTCGAGCTGGCCTGGCGGCTACTCCCGAATGAGTTCGTCGCGGTGACCGGGACCAACGGCAAGACGACGACGACGGAATGGATCGGCCACGTCTACCGCGAGGCCGGCCTTCCCGTTGCCGTGGCCGGGAACGTCGGCACCGCTCTGTCCTCGCTCGTCGGCGAGCTCGACGCCGAGGCCACCGTGGTCTGCGAGGCGTCGTCGTTTCAGCTCGAGGACACGCTGGCCTTCGCGCCCGAGGCGGCGGTGCTGTTGAACCTCTCGCCCGGATCACCTCGATCGGCACGGCACGTTCGAGGACTACGTCGCGGCCAAGCTGCGGATCTTCGCCAACCAGGGCAATTACGACGTCGCCGTCGCCCCGGCCGGTCTCGGAGTCGAGGACCTCGGCGGGTGCGCACGCCGAGTCACGTTCGGTGCGCGCGCCGACGCGGAGCTGTCCGAGCGCTCGGGCTGGTTGTGGTGGGACGAGGAGCCGCTGGTCTCGGTGGACGAGATCGCGCTTCCGGGAGCCCACAACGTCGAGAACGCGATGGCGACCGCGGCGGTGTGCCTGGCGCGCGGAGTTGACGCCGGGGCGGTGGTCGAGGGGCTCCGCAGCTTCCGGGGCGTGCCGCACCGGCTGGAGCGGATCGCGGTCATCGACGGGGTGGCCTGGATCAACGACTCCAAGGCGACCAACGTGGACAGCACCTTGGTGGCGCTCCGCGCCGTTGGCGCCGAAGGGGGCGTTCACCTGATCGCGGGCGGGCGGGGAAAGGCGCAGGACTTCTCCCCGCTGGCGCCGGTGGTGGCCGAGACCTGCGCAGCCGTGTACCTGATCGGGGAGGCGGCGGACGAGATCGCCGCTGCGCTGGCTGACACGCGTGTGCCGCTGCATCACGTCGGCGACCTCGAGCGCGCCGTGGCCGCCGCTCGGGCCGCCGCCGGCCCGGGCGACATCGTGCTGCTCTCGCCCGCGTGTGCGAGCTTTGACCAGTACGTCGACTTCGAGGCGCGCGGCGAGCACTTCCGAGCCCTGTTGGGGGCAGGCTGATGCCGGGCGGGAATCCGGGCCGAACCACGGGCGCCCGGAACGGGCGCCTTGAAACCGAGCACGCCCCCGCTCGAGCACCGGATCCTCACCACCGCGGCCTTGTGCCTGCTCGCGTTCGGCGCGGTCATGGTCTACAGCGCCTCGTCGGCGCCCGGCGTGCTGACCGGCCACGGCGGCACCGGCACCGGGCAGTTCGTCCGCTACCTGATCTTCGGCGCGTTCGGGCTGGTGGCCATGCAGGTGCTCTCACGACGGGGGCTGACGCTGTTGAACGAGCGGCTAGTGCGGCTGATGCTGATGGGCTCCTTCGCGCTGCTGCTGTTCGTGCTCGTGCCCCACGTCGGCGTGCAGATCAACGGGGCGCGGCGCTGGTTCGCGGCCGGGCCGATTCAGTTCCAGCCCTCTGAGGTGATGAAGCTGGCGCTCGTGCTGTACGTGGCGCGCTACCTGGCCGAGCACCCCAAGCGGATGCGCGGGTTCCGCCAGGCCGTGGCTCCGATCGCGGTCATGGCCGGACCGGCGATGCTGCTCATCCTGGTCGAGCCCGACCTTGGGACGGCGCTGGTGGTCGCGTTCACGATCATCGCCCTGCTCGTGGCCGCCGGTATGCCCGGTCGCTATCTGGCCACGATCGCCGCGCTGGCGGGCGTGGCCCTGATCATCATGGTGCTCGCGCAGCCCTACCAGCGTGCGCGGCTGATGTCGTTCCTGCATCCCTGGGCGAGCGAGAGCCGTTCCGCGGCCGGCTACCAAGCGGTGCAGGGCCAGATCGCGCTCGGCTCCGGGGGATTGTTCGGAGTGGGGCTGGGGCGCTCGGTGCAGAAGATCTTCTATCTGCCCGAAGCCCAGACCGACTTCATCCTGGCCGTGATCGGCGAGGAACTCGGGGTGCTCGGAATCTGCGGCGTGGTCTGCCTGTACGGGATGATCGCCTACGCCGGTCTGCGGACCGCGCGCCGGGCGGCCGGACGGTATGCCAAGCTGCTGGCCACCGGCCTGACCTCGCTGATCCTGTGCCAGGGCATCCTCAACATCTTCGTCGTGCTCGGGCTGGCGCCGCTGACCGGTGTGCCGCTGCCCTTCATCTCCTACGCGCCGACCAACCTGTGCATCATGCTCGCTGCGGTCGGGCTGCTGTTGAACATCGCGTCGCCGCGAGCTCAGTCGCTGCGGGTGGTCCGGACCTCCGAGCGTGACAGCGCCGCGGATCGTGATCGGCGCCGGCGGGACCGCGGGTCACGTCGTGCCCGCGCTGGCGGTAGCCGACGCGCTGCGGGCTGAAGGCGCCGAGGTCGTCTTCATCGGAGGTGAGCGGGCCGAGCTCGAGCTCGTTCCCGCCGCCGGCTACGAGTTGCTCCGGCTCCAGGTGGCGCCACTGCCTCGGCGCGATCCGGCCGGTGCGGCGCGGGCGATGCGGATCGACGCGCTGGCGGTGGTCCGGGCGCGGGGGCTGCTCGCGTCGGCGGGCGGGCCGGCCGCCGTGCTGGGCGCGGGGGGATATGTGGCCGGTCCGGTCGGCCTCGCCGCGGTCCTGCGGCGGGTTCCGCTCGTGCTGATGGAGGCCGACAGTCATCTCGGGTTGACCAACCGGCTCCTCGCGCCCCTGGCCGAGCGGGTGTGCCTGGCCTTTCCGATCGAGGGCCGCGACGGCCGGCGCTACCGGGTGACCGGCCGTCCGGTGCCTCCGCCCGCCCAGGACCGCTTGCGCGCACGGGAGCGGTTCGGGATCGGCGAGGACGAGACCTGCGTGCTCGTGTTCGGCGGTTCGCTGGGCGCGCGCTCGATCAACCAGGCCGCGGTGGAGGCCTTCGCGGGGGCGCGGTTCCGCGTCCTTCACGCCGCCGGCGAACGCGATCTCCCGGCTTGCAGTCTCCGGGGCCGCACTACGACCTGCGGGGATTCGTGTCCGACTTCGGCGAGGCGCTGCTGGCCAGCGATCTGGTCGTGGCCCGGTCCGGGGGATCGGTATTCGAGATCGCCGCCCACGGGCGCCCGGCGGTTTTGATCCCGTATCCGTTCGCCACCGCCGATCACCAGACCGCCAACGCGCGGTACATGGAGCGCGCGGGCGCCGCGGTGGTGATCCCCGACGGTGAGCTGACGCCGGCGCGGCTGGCGTCCGAGGTGGGTGCGCTCCTGGCCGACCCGGCGCGGTTGACCGCGATGGGGCGGGCGGCCGAGGCGGTGGCCCGGCCCGACGCCGCGCGAGACATCGCCGCTGAGGTACTGGCGGCCGCCCGCATCCGCGGGTAAGGCGCGGCCCGGCGTCGGTAAGGGGGCGCCCGGCCGAACGGTCGGCGATCTGCCGATGTGGCCCTCTGGGGCTTAGCCGAGACTCGATGAGCAAGCAAGTCTCGGAAAGGAGCAGCAGATGAGAAATCGGCTCAGGCGTCTACGCCAGAAGTGGGCGGAGCTCGAGTACGCGCAGCGGCGCCTGCTCGAGATCCGGACCGGGGTCCCGATCGTGACCGAGGCCGAGCGCGCGAAGTACAGCCCGCACGGCCGGTAGCGACAGCCGGGCGGCGACGCCGGTGCGGCGCCGGCGTCGCCCGCCGTAATCCGCCGTAGGATCGGATCATGCTCGGACCGGCACGCCAGTTGGCCGACTTCGGCCGCTTCCTGGTTCGGCGCGGGGCCCAGGAGCAGGCCGACACGGAGGCGCGAAACGAGCTCGAGCGCCGGCCGGTTGCGCTCCCGCCGGGCCTGGAGCTCGAGTGGCTGGGGGTCTCCGGCTACCGGATGACCTACCAAGGACAGACCCTGCTGATCGACCCGTACGTGTCGCGCTGTGGGATCGATGCGCTCCTCCAGCGCAAACCGGTCGTCCCTGATCCCGTCCGGCTCGACCGGTTCATCGGCTCCCCGCCCGGCGTGACCGGCGTCGTGGTCGGCCACACCCACTTCGACCACGCTGTCGACGCGCCAGCGCTCGCGCGGCGTTTCGGTTGTCCGGCCTACGGGTCGGAGTCGCTGGCGAGACTCATGCGGCTCCACGGGGCGGGCGACCTGGCGGTCGTGGTGTCGCCCGGCCGCGTGTACGAGCTCGGCCCGTTCAAGGTCACCTTCTTTCGCAGCTGTCACTCAAAGCTCGTGCTCGGCCTGGCCGTCCCGTTCGACGGCGAGCTGACCTGCGACCACCTGGACGGGCTGACGCCTGGCGCTTACCGCTGCGGCCAGGTGTGGGGGATCCGGATCGAGGTGGCGGGAGTGAGCTTCTATCACCAGGGCAGCGCCAACCTGATCGACGACGAGGTACCGCGCGGCGGGGTCGACTTCTTCCTGGCCGGCGTCTCCGGCCGGGGGTTCACCCGCGACTACTGGCCGCGGATCCTCGGCGTCCTGCAGCCCCGGACGATCATTCCGACCCATTACGACGACTTCTTCCGTCCGCTCGAGGCGCCGCAGGGGTTCACGGCCAATGTGCATCTGGCGCGGGTGCCGGAGGAGGTCGAGCAGGTGAGCACCGAGTTCCAGGTGGCGGCTCTGCCGCTCCTCGGAGGCTCGACTCGCTGAGGGTCGGCGGTTCCGCAGCCGGCTGCGCGGGTAGCGTGTGCCGCCGTGAAGGGATTCGCCACCGAGATCGGGATCTGCGAGGAGCTCGCGTCGGACGGCCGCGCCAGGCTGTCGTTCGAGGCCGGGGAGGAGCACATGAACCCGGCTGGGACCCTGCATGGCGGCGTGGTGGCCACGCTGGCCGACACCGCGATGGCCTCGGCCGTGCGCAGCAGCACCGACGACGGCGAGGCCCCGGCCACGAGCCAGATGACGATTGCCTTCCTCAATCCCGGGCGGGCCGGGCGGATCGTGGTCACCGCGGAGGTGCGCAAGCGAGGCTCGCACGTGATGCTGTGCGAGGCCGACGTCGAGCAGGGTGAGCACACGCTCGCGCACGCGGTGGCGACGTTCGCCGTTGTACGGCGGTAAGACGACCGAAGGGTTACCGGTCCTCGGCTGAGGGAGCAGCTGGCGAGTCACCTCGGGCGCCGCATGCGTGGGGCGTCGCGGCCCACGAAAATTGCCCAGCCGGTGCGGCGTCGGGGAGACTAGGCGCATGGCAAGCGGTCGACAACTCAACGACACACCCGAGCAGGCCATTACGGTGGTACTCGCGGAATTTCAGGCTCTCCGAACCGAGATGGTGAGCAGGGCATCATCTGCAGCAGCGCTCGTGGGCGTTGGCCTCACTGCCTTCGGCGTCATTGTGGGGTTCGGCATCAAGAGCCATGGAGACTTGAAACTCTTGCTCGCGATTCCCCCGATCGCGGCCCTCGTCAACCTTTTGTGGTCGATCGAGAGCAAACGCGTGACGCTCGCAGGGGCTTATATCCGCCAACAGCTCTGGCCCGCGCTTCGAACCTGGCTCGATACGGACCTGCCGTGCTGGGAGGACGTCAATCAGTACCGGCGCACAGACAGATGGCGTCGGTTCGCGAGCCTCCTCACCGACGGACTGATGCTTCTCATGTTCTCAGCGTCTGGCGCGGCTGCGTTGATCGTTGCGAACAACAATGTGCACATTCCCGCGGGCGTGCTCGCAGCGGAATGGGGCGTGGTTGCGCTGTCGCTTGCGTTGCCGGTGGGCATCGCGATCACGAACCTGAACGTATCGGTAGAAATTGTTTCCGAGATCTCCGTGTGAGGCCACTCTCGGGCCATGGCCGCAGGGGGCGGAGGGAGCCGTGGCAGCTCGATCAAGACGAAGGTGAGCGGTGACAATCTTGGCTTCGAGTCGGCTTCTCTCGGCAACTCGACACGGTGTGTCGCCTCGGCCGTAGTCTTTGCGTCATGCCTCCGTCGAACCGGCAGGGTCAGCGTGCAATCGGACCTCGTTCAGAGAAGGGGCGCCCGCTGGAGTTCGTTGCCGTGGTTCTCGTGCTGGCCGCCATCATCGCCATGGCGATTTGGTTCTTCTTCTTCGCCCACGGCGGCTTGCTAGAGGGCTGGTAGGCGGCGCCGGAGGGGGCGAATTAGAGGCCGCCACCTGAACGGCGGGGTCTGGGCGCACGACCTATAAATCCAGACACCCGGCCTAGTCCGAGCTGGCCACGTCGATCAATCCGACAGCGCCGAAGTAGCCTCCGACCGTGGGTACGGAACGCGGCCCATTCGCCGGTGCCCCGCTGCTCGCCGCGCGAGCAGGCATTCGCTCGAGCGTTAGCGCGCCGCGAGCCGGTTGGCCATGCGGGTGGGGTTCTCGCATAATCACAGCGTGGCTGTGCGGTTTCGGCGATCGGCTCGTTCGCGGTGGGGTATCGCCGCGGTGGTTTTGACCGGGGCCTTGGTGTTGCGCGCGGTGTTCGTCCTCGCCACGCCGGACTACCAGCCGAGGTTGGATCCCGCAGATTATCTGAGGCTCGGTGTTGCAATCGCGGCCTCGGGCGTGTATCCGACCATGGAAACTTGGGTCACTCGGCGCGGGTGCTCACCGGTAGGCGGGGTTCCGCGGGCGCCGTGCGTCACGAAACCGCGTGCAGCGGGCGCTCATCTGTTCATCCGCCCGACGGCCTACCGCTCGCCCGCTTATCCGTATGCGCTTGCCGTGCCGGAGTTAGGCGCTAAGTGGCTGGGAGGCGACCGCCTGGCGTTCGCCCGAGCCTTCCAGGTACTGATCGGTGGTCTTGATGTGGCGCTGATCGGACTGCTCGCGCTCTTGCTGTGGGGCCGGCGCGTTGGTTTCCTCGCGCTAACGCTCGCGGCTGTGTACTTCCCGCTCATCCTTGTCTCGGGAACGTTGGTGTCCGAACCGCTGTACGTAGCCTTCATGCTGGGCTCGGTATGCGCGATCCTGTGGTGGCGAGAGCGCGGTGACTTTGCGCTGGTGCCGGCAGCCGGCGTGCTCGCCGGACTCGCGCTCCTCACGCGTACAAACGGCATCGTCGTCGTCATCGTGGTGCTGATCCTTGCTGGGACGAGCGATCGAACCGGACGAGGCCTGCGGCGATTGCGTCCGGCGGTTGTGGTGCTGGTGTGCGCGGCGCTCACTACGGTTCCGTGGCTCGTCCGCAACGCGGTGGTGTTCGGTCGGCTTGCACCGCTCAGCACGGAGACCGGGGAGACCCTGGTCGGGACGTACAACTCGACGGCGCGGTCCGACCGCGTGGATCCCGGAGCGTGGCGCACACTTCGTCATATACCGCGCTATGCCTCGATGCGTGCGGAGCTGGCAGCGCGTCCAGAGACCACCGTGGACGCGGTGCTCCGCCGGGACGCGCTCGCCTTCGCCGCCGCCCATCCCGGGTACGTGATGAGCGTAATCTGGCATAACCTGCTCAGGCTGGCCGAGCTCGATGGCTTCCGTCGCACGCGCTTTGGCGGTTGGACCATTGGCCTGACCGGCGCGCCGGCCGTCGCTGGTGCGTTCGCGTTCTACCTCGTCGCATTGCTCGCGCTAGTCGGAGCGCTCCTCCGGCCCACCCCTCGCGCGCCGTGGGCGTTCTGGTTCCTCCCGGTACTCCAGTTATTAAGCACGGTCGTTGTGATCGGTGAGACGCCGCGTTTTCGCACACCGTTGGAGCCGTTCATCCTCGTCCTCTCCGCGGTTGCCCTCGAACGTCTCAGCGGGCGTGTGGGGCACCACGTACGAGCCGGGCGGCGGTCGCTTTCCGGGGCCATGGTCCCGATTGAGCGGGCGGGATGGTGACCAGGTCAGGCACGCGACCAGATACAGACGCAGGAAGACGTGCTGGCCGGCGGCGGCCATCCCGCTCCTCGCCGGCAGCGCGTGTTCCGGTTGACCCGGCAGCCGTCGCGCCTGGGTAGCGCAAAGGCACCGACACGGCCGATGGCCGTCTCATCTAGCGCAGCCAGTTGCTGAGTTCTCGAGGAGGGCCTTGAGACGATGTAGGTCTGCCCGGTTGGCTCTTTTCATCGCCGCGCTCATGACCGGCGCGGTCACGGCGGCAAACCCGGAGGGCTCTCCTCGATTGCGCAGCTTCATCCTCGTCCCGTCGGAAGTGTCGTCCCAGATGTAGGTCGTCTCCATCGGGAACGGTCCCTGCGCGGTGGCCATCACAAGCCGGCGACCAGGATCCAGCTCCCGAACCTCGTACGTGTAGTCGAGCACCCGCCCCATGAACTGGGCCCGGAAGCGAACCTTCGAGCCGGCTACCGCTGGCGGTGGCGTCTCCCACTCCACCGCTTTGATGTTCTTGTACCAGGCGGTCGCGTTGCTTGGGTCTGCCGCGTATGCCGATACCTCTTCTCGCGGACGGAGGATCTCGATCTCAGTCGTGACGTCGACGGCCACGGAAGTAGTGTCGCACTCGCTTCCGCGTTGATCGACCGACGAAAGTGCTGATGCAGCCCTCGCCGGCGCAACCGAACATGTCGCTGGTCGCATCTCCGGCTCGATGATCGCCCTGAGAGCTATCGCGCCGGCGGGAGCGCTGGCAGCCAGCCCTCGCCGACGTCCTCACGGAGAACGACGTCGGCCACGACTGCAGAGAGGTTGTCCTGACTGCCGGCGTCGAGCGCCACCGCAACCAGGGCTTGCGCCGCGTCATCACGCGATGATGTGCTCAGGGCCCGCGCGATCTCGTCGTCTGCCAGGTAGTCCGATACCCCGTCAGAGCACAGCAACAGCCGATCGCCCAGCCGCGCTCGATGCAACTCGGGCTCCGCGGTTTTCGGGCGGTTGCCGTCTAGCGCCTCGAGTACGACGGATCGCTGAGGGTGCTTGCGCGCCTCATCGCGGCTGATCGCCCCGCGGTCGATGAGCTCTTGAATCAAACTCTGATCTCGTGTCAACTGCCGCAGCTCGCCGTCTCGGTACAGGTAGGTCCGCGAGTCGCCCACGTTCGCGACAACATATTGACCGTCGTTGGAGAGAGCGACTGTGGTCAACGTCGTCGCCATGCCGCTCAGCTCGGGACGACACTCGATGAGAAATTCCAGTCTCGAGTTGGCTTTCTGAACCGCTCCGCCCAGCGCGAGCTCCAACCCGCTCGTCAGCCGGCTCTTCTCCAAGGCGATCATCTCGTCGATCGCCGACCGGCTGGCCACCTCACCGGAAGTCGCGCCGCCAACCCCGTCGGCAACCGCGACCAACCGCGGGGAACAGAAGACCGTGTCCTCGTTATTGGCACGACGCCCGGTCTCGCTGCGCGCCGCACACCGCATCGTCAGACTCGACATGAGCATCAACCTACCGGGGAACCGCGGATCTCGCTCCGCCGGTGTCCGGCGCACCCGCCCGATGAGGCTCGTGATGATCAGCCTCGGCCGAGGAGCTTCGGGGACAACTAAACGGACACCCGCGTCTCCTGCCTCGATCGAGCAGGGCGGCCGTCGCGCGAGCACGACATGGAAACCGGCCACCCGTCCACTGGCAAGGCGCGATCGATGGGGTAGCGTGTTTTCTATGGGCCGCGGCGTCCGATGGATCCTTGTTACCCGGCCGACGCGGTTCGTTCGGCTCGCCGCGTGGGTCAGAATAGGCACGGCCGTCGTATTCGTCGTCTTCGGCGCCGGCAAGTTCACCTCTCATGCCAGCGAGCTGAATTCCTTCCGCGGCTACGGGCTGCCGTCCCCGGCCACGTTCGTGTATGCGATCGGCGTCCTTGAGCTGGCAGCCGGCCTGATGCTGGGCGTTGGGGCCTTGACGCGACTAGCTGCGGCGCTGCTCGCGGGCGACATGATTGGCGCGATTGCCGTCGCAGGCGTCGGCCGAGGCGAGGTCGTCCCGAGTCTCACACTTGCGCCCATGCTTCTCGCCGCAACGATGTTCCTGTTTATTGTCGGACCGGGCTCACTCGCGATTGACACGCACCTCGTGGGTCGCATCGACGCTAGCTCAATCCACTGCGAGAGGCCCCAATAGTCGCGACAGCACCGGCGGATCGGAGCACGACACCCGCATTGCACGCATCACAGTCGTCGTCGACGCCCTGCTTCAGCTGATCGTTCGACGTCTCGCTATTCGTGCCGCGCGGCGGATAGGCTCGCTGGCGTGAGAGTCAGCCTCCAGTTGCTTCCTGAGCAGCCCGCACCCGAGCTTCTAGACACGATCGCGGCCGCGGACAGGCTGGGCTTTTACGGGTGTTACAGCGCGGATGAGATCTACCACAAGGACGCCTGGCTCTTGTTCGCCGCCGCCGCCCAGCGGACGGAGCGGATCAGGCTTGGTCCGTGCGTGGCACCGATCTACATGCGCGAGCCGACCTACGTTGCTCAGCTGGCCGCCACGCTGGACGAGCTCAGTGACGGCCGCGCCGAGGTCGTGTTCGGGATCGGCAACATCGCAATGCTCGAGCAATACGGCGTCGAGTGGCGTGGAACGCGGCCGATCGCGCGCCTGCGTGAGGCGCACCACGTGATGCGCACCGTCCTTGACGAGGGTGCGATCGACTTCGAGGGGGATTTCTACCGCTACACCGGCGTCACGACGGCTTCCCGTCCGGTTCAGGAACATCTGCCGCTGAAGATCGGCGCGATGGGAGGGCCCAAGTCGATGCAGTTAGCCGGGGAGATCGCCGACGGCCTACATACGGCGTGCGCATACTCACCGGAGGCACTCGGCTACGCGGTGGAGCACTTTCGGGCCGGGGTTGAGCGCGCGGGCCGAGACCCGGATGGCCTTGATCTCGGTGATTCGCTGCTCGGCGCGATCGCGCCTGACGGCGACGTCGCGCGCCGCGCCGGCCGAATCCTCGCCGCGTTCTACATCCCCTCGATGCCCCCGGCGCTCCTCGAGCGGCACGGGATCGAGCTGGACAGGGTGGCGGCGGTCACCGAAGCATTTGCCGCCGGCGATGTTCATCGCGCACTCGAAGCCACTCCCGACGAGGTCGCCGACCAGATCATGGTCGCCGGTACACCTGAGGACTGGGTTAGATGGCTAACCGAGACCTACGCCCCGGCAGGCCTCAATCACGCGCTCGTCTCGTTCACCGATCCGTTCACGCTGAGAGCCTGGGCCGGAATCGACCTCGACGGCTTGCCCGCTCTGGAAGAGCAGGTTCGGATCTTCGGCGAGCAGGTTCTGGCCGAGATCAGCTCGCTCTGACTCCACCTCAGCGCGCAACGCGCACTGCGGCCCTGCGTTGAAGACGCGACGGGCATCTCGTTCGTTGTGACATCTCCCCTGCCCCGCGCGAGCACCAGGGCGTTGCATTGCTCAGCCCCGTAGGAGGGTGATTTTGTGGAGGATCACCCCGACGGTCGGTTCGAATCCTGGGAGGCGGTAAAGGCGCCGGGGCGGTCGTCGATGACCGGAAGGCAACGTCGTGCAAAGCCCCCGGGGATGGGGTCGCAGCTTTCCGATTGGCGCGGCCCCATTCTCGATTCGCCGAGGCGACGTCCACGCCACCCAGGCGGGCGCCCGGTCATACCGCTTCGGCGCCTGCCTCATATGTCCGTCCAGAAAGCCTTGGGGACTCGTGGCGGTGGCCGATAACGCCCTCAGCACTCTTGCTGATAAGGGCAAACCCGTCGTGAGACGGGGACGCAAAGCCAGGGGTCTCGCCACGGGCGAGATTGCCCAGCCGCCAGTTCTGAGGAATTGTCAGGCTTTGCGACACGGAGGTTGCCCGAAATGACACGGTCGATCGGACTGGTTCAGCGGATGCGGTGGATGTCAGCAGCGATGGTTTCGCTGATGCTGCTCGCGATCGCCGTTGGTGTCTCCCACGGGCAGATCTCGCTGCCTTCTCTGCCGTCGGTGACGCCGTCGTCGGCAGGCTCCGTGTCGGCGCTCGATCCGCGGATCGGCGCTCTGGCGCGGACGGCTCCCGGACGCTCGGTGGAGGCGATCGTTCAGTTCGACTCCCGAGTGAGCTCCGCGCAGGCGCGCGCCGACGTGGCCGCGGTGCGCGGGCATGTGTTCGGTCAGCTGCACATCATCCATGCGCTGGCGGTCAGGCTGAGCGCTCAGGAGGCGCAGCGCCTGTCCACCGCGCGGGGCGTGCACGCCGTGTCGCTCAACGCGGTGATCAAGGGGTCGGGTTTGCTCCCCGGGACGGGCGGGATCGGCCAGGTCACCGGCAACCTCCAGACCACTTATGACCAGACGCTGAACGCGACTTCGCTGTGGAAGGCGGGAGCCACGGGCCAGGGCGTGGGCGTGGCGGTCATCGACACCGGCATCGCCGGCGACCTGCCCGACTTCCAGGCCTCCTCGGGCCAGTCCCGCGTGGTCGAGACGGCCATCACCAACCCCTCGGCCACGACCGCGTATGACACGTTCGGGCACGGGACCGACGTGGCCGGAATCATCGCGGGCAACGGCTCGGGCGGCCAGTTCGTCGGTGTGGCGCCGAACGCCAATCTCGTCTCGATCAAGGCTTCCGACGAGACCGGGACCGCGACCGTGCTGAACGTCATCTACGGCCTGCAGTTCGCCGTCGACCACCAGTCCGACTACAACATCCGCGTGGTCAACCTGTCGCTGGATGAGGCCACGCCGCAGTCCTACAAGATCGATCCGCTCGACGCCGCGGCCGAATCGGCCTGGATGCACGGGCTCGTCGTGGTCACCGCCGCCGGTAACCGCGGCGCCGCCTCAGACGCGGTCCAGTACGCCCCGGCCAACGATCCCTACGTGATCACGGTCGGCGCGGTCGACGAGAACGGCACCGCGGCGACCGGCGATGACGCGATCGCCAGCTGGTCAAGCCGCGGGACCACGCAGGACGGGCTGCAGAAGCCGGACGTGTACGCCCCCGGCGCGCACATCGTCTCCGTCCTCGCGCCCAACAGCGCCTTCGCCGGACTGTGCCCGACGTGCATCGTCCAAGGCTCATACATCCGGACCAGCGGCACCTCGATGGCTGCCCCGATGATCTCCGGCGTGGTCGCCGACCTCCTGCAGTCACATCCCAACTGGACCCCGAACCAGGTCAAGGGGGCGCTCACGAGCCCGGGTGCCTACGCCAACCCGGCGCTCATGGAGATCGACGCCTCCAAGCTGAACAGGGTGCCGCCTCCGCCCCCGGCCAACCAGGGCCTGACCCCGAACAGCCTGATCACCGGCCCTCGCGGCGACATCGACTACACGCGCTCGAGCTGGAGCCTGTCGAGCTGGAGCCAGGCCACGGGGACGCAGGCCGCCGGGTTCGCGTTCTCAAGCTGGAGCTGCACCTGCACCGGCGCTGCCACCGACCCGACCAGCCCCAGCTTCTCGAGCTGGAGCTTCTCGAGCTGGAGCCTGAGCTCGTGGTCGACGCTCGACCCGATCGCCGACAACCCCGGAGTGGAGCGCGCGAAGAACACGCCCGCCGCCAGGGCGATCCAGAGCGCGGCCGCGTACGCCAAGCAGCATCCGCATCGCTGAGCACGTGGCGCCCGGCTGGACTACTTCTTGGGCTTCGGCTTCTTGAACGCCTTGTAGCAGTCGATCACGTCCTGGGCACCGCTCAGGGCGGTGACGATGTCGCTTCCCGCGCTCTGCACGTTCTTGAGCAGCCGGAAGGCCTTGGGATAGTTCCCTCGTCCCTTGGTGAGTGTCTGGCGGACGCCGAGCAGGACGAGGTGCGACGTGGCAATGATCTGAATCAGCTGGCGGGGATCCTTGTAAACGCTCGACGCAGTCCCGAGATACTCCAGCCCTTTGAGCAGGCGCTTGTCGTTGCGCGTCGCCTTGATGGCACGCAACTCGATGCCCAGCGCCTTGGCATCCTTGCGGAAGGCCTTTACCGCCTTGGCGACGACGTGAAGCTTGCCGACCGGGATCACGTCGAGGCCAAGGCTGAGTATGCAATTGGTCTTCGGCGCAAGCACCGGATCGGTGAACGCTTGCCCGGAGGCCAGGCATCGGACGGTGACCTTGAAGATGTTCCATCCGCTTGTATCGGCGCCGGGATCACATTTGGAGTGCGCAGGAGGCGGCGGCGGAGGCGGAGGCGGCGGGCTGGCGGGAGCGACCGGCGTCCCATGTGGTAATCCGTCAGGACTCCAACCTTGCGCCAGCTCGAGGTACCACAGTTTTCCGAGCCAGTCGACCCCGTCGTCCTGCGTGCTACCGACGTTGTCGGTGTCATAACCGTTGAAGATGATGAGTCCGTTGTCGGTGGCGTAGGTGTGCACGGCGCCGGTGTCACCGACGCTGTTGGTAGCCCGGATGTCGACGAACCAGCGGTGGTCCTGGGTCACCATCACGTTGGCGTCGCCAACGGCGTCCGTGGCCCCTTCGAGCTGCGAGACCGCTACGTATGAGGCATCCGCCGGATTGGCGCTTACGAGCGTGTTGTTCTCAACCACCTGGGATGTGCCTGACGTGGAACCGCAGTTCTGGCACGATTGCCCTGTCTGGGCGGGGACCGGAAGCCACGAATAGTCGTTTCCGGTGGTGGAGTCGGCGTCGTGGATTATGAGCTTTCCCCCGTTCGTGACGAACTGGGAGAGCGCCTGTTTGGCTGCGTCGGTCAGGTCCGAGGTCGTGACCTGCATGAGGACGACCGTGTCGTACTGGGAAAGCGTGGGGCCGTCGATCTGGTCCAACGACAGGTTTGAAAACGAGAACTGGTCGAAGGAGTCGCCATCCGCTCCCGTCACGGTGCCGGTCGTCGGCATCGTTCCGCCTGAGGAAGACGAACCATCATCGGGGATGAGCGCCACGTTGACGCTGCGAGAGTAGTGAGCGGCGCTGGCAACCGCGACGGGTCCGAAACCCATGACCCCGCATGCCGCCAGCAATACTGCGCGCACCAGGCGCTTGGGAGTAACTATTCGCCCGCGTGTCAACGTCGCCCCTTTGCGCGCCCGTACCGAGATCGGGACAGTCAACAAACTGGTCCTTCAGTCGTCAAGGTCGGACTAGCCGAAACTCGTACCTGGCCCCGGGGGGTGCGCGGAAACGATCGCACGATGCGGGATGCGCTTTATCCCCGGCCCAGGAACAAGCCAGTGAGAAGCGGGTAAGCGATCGCAGCCTCCGGTTATGGGAGAGTCGCGCGGCCGGGTGCGCACCGCGGTTGAAGCCGTCGTTTGACCGTCTACGGATGCTTGGGCTTGGCCAGGTAGCTGTGGTGCACGGTGATCAGGACCGTGAGGTGCTTGATCAGGTCGGTGACGAACACGCTGTGAAGCTGGACGCTGACGAGGGTGCCGTCGCAGCGGTCGGTCGTGGTCCAGCGGGTGCCGCGCACGGTGGCGGCGGCGTACCGGCCGCGGGTGCTGAAGCGGCCGCGGGCGCTCGAGCGCAGGGTCTGCAGCACGCGCCGGCTGAGCGCGGCGTGGGCCAGCGGGGATCGGTCGGCGGCGTGCTTGGCCTTGCAGCTCGAGTACGACGGGACGCCGAATCGCCCCTCGATGAGTGAGAGCGTGGTCAGGCCCTTATTGAGGCCGGCGCGGGCCTGGGCGATCTGGAACAGCGCGCCGCCGAAGGTGCCGGTGTAGGTCTGCCCCTTCTTCCCGGTCGAGCCGGCCAGGTTGAGCGAGCCGTCCAGGGCATCGATCTGGGTACCGGTGGGAAGCTGAGTGGCCTGGGTCAGGGGCACCAGCTGGCCGTTGCGGGAGACGAAGACACGGCCGCTGACCGGGGTGAGGTTCTCGGTCTTGCCGAGCAGGGGCGCTCCGGGGGGCGCTGCCTTCGGGGTCGAGAAGGTCTGGTCCGGGCCGCTTGTCGTGCCGGCGCCGTTCGCGGCCACCAGGCGCACGTGGTAGACCGCGTTCGGGATCAAACCGGCGACGGTGGCCGCGACGTTGTGATTCGAGAAGTCAGAGCCGATGCTCTGGTCGGGCGTTGACTGGTCGTAAACGCTGCCGGAGAAGCCGGGCGGCCGGTAGGCCTGATCGAGGCCGTAGACGAAGTGGGCGCTCGTGGGCAGGCCCTGCGGGTCGACCACTCCGGAGAAGGCGGCCGCCTGGCTGCTCTGGACGGCGGGCTTGGATGTGGTGGCACCGGGGGCGGAATCGACGATAATCGAGCCGCGGATGGTTGTGGTGGCGCCGCCCGGGTCGGTGACCTGCACGGTGGTCGGATATGTGCCGGTCGCGGCGTAGGTGTGGGTCCCGCTCACGGCAAACCCACTGCCGGCGCTGCTCACGGTTCCGGCCGAGGACTGGCCGTCGCCCCAGTTGATCGCCGCGCTGTAGCTGGACGGCGGACCGGGGTTGGGGTCGGTGAACTGGCCCACCTGGCCGGTGAACGGCACACCGGCGGTCGCCTTCGGGCTGGTGGCGGGCGAGTTCCCGGGGCTGAGCGGTGCGTCCTGCACCTTGACGTCGAACGGAACCGCGGAGTGAGTCCCGTTGCAGTCATTGCTGTAGGTGAGGGTGCCGTTGTGAAGGCCCTCCTCCGCGTACGTGTGCGCGCCGATGAACGTGCCCCGGGTGCTCTGCGAGGAGGTTCCGTCGCCCCAGTTGATCGTCGCCGTCCCGATGATCCCGCAGCTGTCGGCGTGGACCTGGATCTGCGCCGATTGACCCTCGACGGGCTGGAACACCTCGACCGCGCCCATGTCGCAGCCAGTGCCCTGGGGGCGGCCGATGTCGCGCTGGTCGGTTCCGTTGCACCCGGGCGAGCCGGCGGGGACGGCGTCGACGGCCGGGCTGGCGGCGTCGAGGGCCAGCGTGCTGGTGTTGCCGCCGTTGTCCAGCGCGGAGGTGGAGGTGAACTTGGGATCGCGGCTCTGGAGGTCGCCGGCGGACTTGAACCCGCAGTCGGTGCCCGATTCCAGGTTGTGCCCGAGCGAGGTGATGCCCGGACCGCCGCAGTTCGATGCCGTGCCCGAGCTCGGGTTGTTGACCGCGTTGCCGGCCACGATCGAGTTCTGGACCGTCATCGTCCCAGAGCCGACGAGCAGCCCGCCCCCATTTGTGCCCCGCGAGCCGCCGTTATTGAACGCGATGGTCGAGTTGGTGATCGTCGTGCTGTTGGTGGCGGTCGAGGACGAACATGCCCCGTTCGTCCCCGCGCACCAGCTGAAGATGCCGCCGCCGAGCTGCGACGTGTTGTTGCTGATGGTCGAGTTGTCGACGGTGAGCTTGGACGGGCCGACAGTCGGGTCGCCGTAGTTCTGGATGCCGCCGGAATCGGAGCCGCCGCTCCCGGCCGTGTTGCCGGAGACGAGCGAGTGGGTCACCGTCAAGACGCCGCCGACGTTGCCGATCCCGCCCCCGGACGAGGCGTTCCCGGCGGTGATCCAATCCTCGCTCAGGGTGAGGATTCCGCTGTTGCGCACGTCGCCGCCGAAGAAGTTGTTGTTCGAGTTGGCGGTCCCGAACTCGAGCATCATGCCCGAGATCGTCACCGTGGGCTGGGTGCCGTTCTGCCGGCGCTGGACGTCGAACACGCGGTCGGGATTCGAGGACGACTGGTCGACGGTGACCGAATGAGCCCCCGCGCCCGAGATGTTCACGCTCTGCGAAATCACCAGCGCTTCGTTGGAGAGCGAGTAGAACCCGGCCGGAACCATGATCGTGTCGACTGGATTCGGGGCGCTGGCCAGGCCGTTCTCATAGGTGATGAGCTGCCGCAGCGAGCAAGTGCCGCTCGAGGGGGTCGCGCACGTCCCGGGCGAGTCGGTGGTCGTTCCCACGGTGTACGTCGCCGCCTGAGCGGACGAGGCGAGCGCGGCGGTGCCCGCAACCACGCATAGCGCGCACATGAGCCGCCGGCCTCTACGGCCGGCACTCGACACTTCCCGAAGATTCAACGCTGCAGCGCCTCGGCGCCCCAGCCCGAACGCCCCCATTCCCGGGGAGGTTACCGCGCCAGGGCACCGAATCAAGGGGGCACGGTGCGAAGACGGATTCTCAGGCGCCCCACCAGGGATCGCTGCTCCCTAGGGCAGGAACAGCGTGCCTGAGATCCTGCGCACGATCACCGGGCTCGACTGTCCGCCCGTCGGCGCTTGCGTGTGAGCCGTGAAGGCGAGCGTGCCGCCGGCTCGCCTGTATTTGCCGGTACCGCCTGTGACCTTGGCCTTACCGGCGAAGCTCCCAGGGCCAACGACATGACCCGTGAGCGAGAAGTCGATCGCTCCGCCTGGGTCGAACATGACCCACCGGCCGGTGAAGGCGGGATAGTGGTTCGTCCCCCGAACGGTCCCGTGGCTGACTGCTCGGCCGATGTGACCGTCGCTGGTGCCCACGGCGGAGTTGCTTCCACTCACCGGCGGGGAGCCTGAGGAGGACGTCTGAAACAGCACCTGGGTCAACTTCAGCGACTCTCCGGCCGGCTTCGCGATCCCGCCACCGATCGGTCCGATCGTGAGCGCGGCGGCTAGCACGCCAACGGCAACGATCGGACGCCTTGCAGCCTTGATGGCTTGTCTTTCCTTCGCTTCTGGCATGTTGCTCCTTGGGTTGGCGCTTATCTCCGAAGGCGGGAGTTACTTCCCGGCTCTGTCATAGGTGCCTCATCAATCCGGGGCGCCTCCTCGGACGTCATCGCGAGGAGGTCCTCATCGGATGGCGCTCCCCCGAGCTCGGAGTGAGCAGCGGTGATGTGCCGACGCGCCGCGGAGAGCAGCTCTCTCTCGGAGCCGGCCCGAATGACGGCGCCGCAGGCGCACTCGATGATCACGTTGTCCTCTCCTGCCTCATCGAAGACAATGGTTTCGATGGGGGGTTGTGGAAACGTTGTGGAGGCGCCACTGACGTGATGGCGCGGGGAGCGCGGGTTCACCTCTGCGGACCGATCCGGATCGAGTTGAACGGGCGGCGGGTTGAGCACGCGCTGCCAGGCCGCCAAGGCCGGCTGCTGTTCGCTTACTTGCTGCTCGAGCGTGAACGGTGGGTGAGCCGGGACGAGCTGGTGGCACTGCTCTGGTCGGGTAGTGCGCCGCCCAGTGCCGGTCTTACGTTGCGTGCCTTGCTCTCGAAGCTGCGGTCTGCGCTCGGCAAGGAGGCCGTCTGCGGGTAGCGCGGAGCCTGAAGATCGAGCTGGGAGAGGAGGCGTGGATTGATGTCGAGACAGCGGCGTCATCTGTCACGCGAGCAGATCGTGCGATCGACATGGGCGCCTGGCAAGAGGCTTGGAGCGCGGCGCAGGTAGCGCTGAGCATCGCATCGAAGCGCTTCCTGGCCGGCGACGACGGAGACTGGATCGAGAGCAAGCGCCGGGAAGGCGAAGATGTCCGCTTGGTCGCGCTCGAGCGGTTAGCAAGGGCGGCTCTGGAGCTCGGAGGATCCGAGCTGCTGAGCGCCGAGCGCGCAGCGCGTGCGGTTGTCGAGGCGGCGCCTTATCGCGAGAGTGGCTACTTGCTCTTGATGAGGACGCTGGCCGTCCGCGGCGACCCGGCGGAGGCAGTCCGGGTCTACGACCGTGCCCGAACGCTACTTCGGGATGAACTCGGAATTCCGCCTGGACCCGAGCTGCGAGCCCTCCACCATGAGCTGGTCAGCACCGGAGTCGAAGGGCTCGAGTCGAGGTCGGCAGAGTCATCCCTCGCGCCCCTCCCGCCCCTGCTAGCCCGGCCAGAACGCACCCCGTTCATCGGCCGGACGGCAGAACTGGCCGCCCTGACCACCTCATACGAGATGGCGCTCCGCGCTGGTCCGCGCGCCGTCACCGTCACGGGGGAGGCGGGACTTGGCAAGACCCGCCTGACGCGCGAATTCGCCAACCAGGTGCATGCCGGTGGCGCGGTGGTGCTTTACGGAACCGCCCCCCGCGAGGCGCCTTCGCCGTACCACCCGCTAGTCGAGGCTCTGCGTCACTTCATCCGAGACGCCCCACGAGACGCCGTTTCGGGCCTGCGGGAGGTCGATCCGCCGGTGGTCGCCCGCCTGTTACCCGAGCTGCACGAGCGACGGGAAACCGCGCTCGCGCAGCTTGTCGGCGACGAGGAATCCGGTCGCGCACGGACACTCGCCGCTCTGACCCGGCTCGTCGAACTGGCCAGCCGGCGGGGAGCCCTGCTTGCTCTGGACGACATGCACTGGGCGGACGCCGACAGCCTCGAGATGATCGCCCACCTGCTTCAGAACACCCGCGCGCCGCTCCTGACGCTGATCGCCTACCGCCCCGGCGACGCCCTGCCCGCGGTTGCGAGCGCACTCGGGCAAGCCAGTGAACCCGCCCCGGTCGAGGCGATCTGCTTGGAGCCGCTCACGGAGCACGAGGTCGAGACGTTGATTCGGGCTTGGGCGGGCACCGGCGCGCCCGCGCAGTTCGCCCGTAATCTGCGCCGCCGTAGCGACGGCAACCCGTTCTTCATCAGCCATCTCCTGCGCCACCTCGTCCGGACTGGAGCCATAGACCCGACGGCCCGGCGGTGGGCCTCGGCGGCCAACATATGGTCGATCGGCGTCCCGCATGCAGTTCGAGAGCTCATCGAGCTTCGCTTCACGAGCTTCGGCAGCGACGGGCGGCGCGTGCTCAGCGCCGCCGCGGTCATCGGCAACGAGTTCACCCTCCCGCTCGTCGAGGCGACCCTGAACGACACCAGCGAGAGCGTGATAGAGGCGCTAGACGCCGCCCTGCGCGGCGGACTTATAGCGGACGATCCCGCGCGCGCGGGCGGCTTCCGGTTCACCCATGCTCTGGTACGGGAAGCCGTTTATGCAAACCTCTCAACCAGCCGCCGCGGTCGCCTCCACAGATCGGTGGCGGAGGCGATCGAGTCACTTCACGCTGCAGATCTCACCCCTTGGCGCGGCGACCTGGCCCGGCATTACGTCGCCGCTGCCCGAGCCGGTGAAGACCCGACGCCGGCCATCCTCAACTCGCTGGCGGCGGCGGCGAACGCACGGCGCTCATATGCGACCGAGCAGGCTGAAGCCCACTACGACGCCGCGCTGGAGCTACTCCTGCGCCGCCCGGACGCGGAGCTGCAGGCCGAGGCATGCGAAGGACTTGGGGACATGTTTGCCCTGCGGACCATGTACTCCCAAGCCGGCGAGGCATACATCGACGCGCTCGTCGCCACCCCGGCACGACGCTTCATCGATCGGGCACGGCTCGAGCGGAAGCTCGGGTACTCGCACCTCCGCGGTCATCGCCCCGACGCAGCGACGCAGGCATTCGACCGCGCCGAGCAACATCTGGCCGCCGCCGTTGACTCAGAGCAGGCGATCGCGGAGAAGATCGAAGTCGGTCTTGACCGAACCAACCTCTTGTACTGGCAGAACGACCAGAACGCCATGGGCCGGGTCATAGCTCGCATTCGGCCGCTCGTCGAGGCGCACGGAAATTCGATCCACCAGTTGCGTCTGCTCGACAGCATGGTCGTGCGCGACATGCGGCGCCGACGCTTTCGGCTGACCAACGCCACGGTCGACCTCGCGAAACGGGCGCTTGCGGCGGCCGAAGCGTCCGGAGACCCGACCCGTCTCTCACAAGCGGTGTTTCTCGTCGGCTTCTCGCTGCTGTGGGCAGATCAGCCCGACGCGGCCCTGATCCACCTGGGGCGGGCGCTCGAGCTGAGCACCCAATACCGGGATCTGATGCGTCAGACCCGCTCACTCATATACATGACCGTCGCGCACCGTCGACGCCGCGCGCCAGAAGAGGCTCAACGGCTAGCGGCGCGCGCTCTCGACGCCGCGAACGCGGGCCGGATGGTCGAATGGCAGGCGATGGCTCACGCAAATCTCGCCTGGGTGGCCGCCCGTCAGCTCGACTTCCTGGCGGCCCGCAAGCGTGCCGAAACCGCGCTCCATCTATGGTCGACCTTCTCTTACCAGCAGGTGCCGTTCTTTCCTGGGCTCGCGCTATGGCCGTTGGTCGCGGCCGCGCTCGCCGATGGAGATCTTGTGAGCGCCATCGAGCATGCGCGGCCGCTGCTCGAGGCGCCGGTCCGCCCCGTCTCCGCCCCGGTGCGCAGGCTCCTGGAATCGGCGATCGCAGAGCACGAACAGTCGGCATCGGGCGCTGAGAAGCATCTTCATAGGGCGCTGGAGCTCGCCGATGGCCTCACCGTCCCCGGGCGGAAGGTGGCGAGCGCAGGAGGACCTCGTCGACCGAGATCGCGCCCAGTCGGTCCAGCCCTCGAAGGTGCCTCGGTCCTGCAGGGCTCCTAGCCGGGCGTGAGGATGATGACCGGGATCGTCCGCTCGGTCTTCGCCTGATACTCGGCGAAGGTGGGCGCGCGCTCGACCTGGGCCTGGAACAGCCGCTCGCGCTCCTGACCCGTCGCCTCGGCGGCGGTGACCGGGATGGTGTCGGTCCCGACCTCGATCGTGACCTCGGGGTGGGCCTTCAGGTTGTGGTACCAGTCGGGATTGGTCGGGGCCCCGGCCTTGGACGCGAAGATCACGTAGCGGTCTCCATCACGGTCGTAGACGAGTGGATTGACCCGCTCCTGACCCGACCGGGCGCCGATGTGATGCAACAGAAGGAGGGTCGCCCCCTCGAACATGCCGCCCACGCGTCCGCCGTTGGCCCGGAACTCCTCGATGATCTTGGCGTTGAAGTCGGTAGGGGATGAGGACATGGCTCACATCCTTACACAGGGCAACTGGTTACGCTGAAATGCGTAACGCTGATCAGCGTAATGAGCAGCCCAAGGCCACCCCGATAGCCTCCGCGCCGCCGTGACGAACGCCGACTGGTCCACGCGTCGCCTGCACTTCGTCGGGATCGGCGGGGCCGGGATGAGCGGGCTGGCGCTCATCGCCCAGGACCTCGGCGCGCAGGTGACCGGGTCCGATCGGAGCGAGTCGAGCTACACCGAGCGGCTGCGCGAGCATGGGCTCGAGCCGATGATCGGCCACCGGGCCGAGAACGTCCCCTCCGGGGCCGAGGTCGTCTACTCGACCGCCGTGCCGGCGACCAACCCCGAACGCCAGGCCGCGTCCGGGCGGGAGCTCCACCGGGCCGACCTGCTGGCCGAGATCGCCGCCTTGCGCCGCTGCATCGCGGTCACCGGGACCCATGGCAAGACGACGACCACGGCGATGATCGTGCACGCCCTCCGGGGGGCGGGCCTCGACCCCGGGTACGTGGTCGGAGGCGAGCTCCGCTCCACCGGGGCCAACGCCGGCTGGGGCGGTGGGGAGTGGGTGGTGATCGAGGCCGACGAGTCCGATCGCTCGCTGCTGAAGCTCGCGCCGGAGATCGCCGTGCTGACCAACGCCGAGCTCGATCACCACGCCACCTATTCCTCGCGCCTGGAACTCGACGAGACGTTCAGCACGTTTATGCACAGCGCGAGCGGCCGGGCCGTGGTCTGGGACCGGCCTGAGCTCCGCGCGCTCTGCCCGCCCGACGCGGTCGCCTATGACGCCCGCGATCCCATGCTCTCGCCCGACGGAGCGCGGTTCAGATGGCACGAGCTCGAGGTCGAGCTCACCGTCCCGGGGGCCCACAACGCGGTCAACGCGGCCGGGGCGCTGACCGCGGCGGCGCTAGCCGGCGCCGACCCGGTCGCCGCGGCGGCGGCACTCCGCGACTTCAAGGGCGCGCGCCGGCGGTTCGAGCGCCTGGGGGAGACGTCGAGCGGCGCGGTCGTGTACGACGACTACGCCCACCATCCGACCGAGGTGGCGGCGGCTCTGGCCGCCGCGCGCACGCTGCGGCCGAGGCGGGTGATCGCGGTCTTTCAGCCCCACCTTTACTCGCGCACGCGCGCGATGGCCCGGGAGTTCGGGGGCGCCCTGGCCGCGGCCGACCTGACCGTCGTGCTCGGTGTCTATCCGGCCCGGGAGCGGGCCGAGGACTTCCCCGGGGTCGAGGGGCTGATGGTGGCCGAGGCCGCGGCCGACGCGGGCGGCGGCCGGCCGGTGGCCTGGCTGCCGGGCTTCGATGACGCCCGCCGGCTGCTGTCCTCGACGCTCCGTACCGGCGATCTGTGCCTGGTCATGGGCGCGGGCAACGTCGATCAGCTCGGCCGCTCGCTCGTCGGCTGAACCCCGGAACGGCCGAACCTCCATCTACCCTGCGGGCGATGGCCGAGCTTCCCGAGGGCGTCGTGCGCGATTACCCGCTCGCGCGCCTGACCACGATCCGGACCGGCGGTCCGGCCGAGCTGTTCGCCCGCGCCGGCTCGCTCGAGCAGCTCGAGCGGCTGGTCGGCTGGGCGGCGGCCGAGGGAATCGAGGTAGGGGTCGTCGGCTCGGGGTCGAACCTGCTCGTAGCGGACGCCGGTGTCCGCGGTCTGATTGTGAAGCTGGACGACGACCTCAGCACGATCGAGCTCGACGGCACGCGCATCCGCTGCGGGGCCGGCGCTCGCCTGCCCGCGGTCTCGGCCCGGGCCGCCCAGGCCGGGCTGACCGGGATCGAGTTCGGAGTCAACATCCCCGGCACGGTCGGCGGCGCCATCCGGATGAACGCCAACGCCTACGGCGGGGAGCTGGCCCGGGTGCTCGAATGGACCGACGTGGTCGGGCCGCAGGGGACGCGGCGGCTGACCCCGGAAGACCTCGGCTTCTCCTACCGGCGCTCGAACCTGCGTCCGGGCGAGATCGTGGCCCGGGCCTCGTTCGCGCTCCGGTCCGCCGACACCGGCGCGGTCAAGCAGACGCTGGCCGACATGCGCTCCCGCCGCAAGGCGGCCCAGCCCTCGGGGATCAAGACCTTCGGCTCCACGTTCAAGAACCCGGAGGCCGAGAGCCGGACCGCGGGACAGCTGCTCGACGCCGCTGGGTGCCGCGGCCTGCAGATCGGCGGGGCCCGGTTCTCCGAGAAGCACGCGAACTTCATCGAGAACCTGGGCCAGGCGACCACGGCCGACGTGGTGGCGGTGATGGCCGAGGGCAAGCGGCGGGTCAGAGGAGCGGTTCGGGATCGAGCTCGAGGCCGAGGTTCAGAGCCTCGGGCCGGTCGAGCTCCCCAGCGACCGGGTTGCCTCGTGATCGCCGAGGGGCGCCGGTTCAGGTGGGCGCCGAGCCGGCCGCTCCGGCTCGCGGCCGGGCGGCGGCGGGGGCTGACGCCTCGGGGGCGGCTGATCGCGGTCGTGCTCATGCTGTTGCTCGGGCTGCTCGGCGGGGGGTGGCTGTGGCTGCGCGACTCCTCGCTTGTCTCGGTGAAGCAGGTGTCGGTCACCGGGGCGACCGGACCGGACGCGGCTCAGATCGCCTCCGCGCTCAGCGCCGCGGCCCGCCACATGACCACGCTTGACGTGGACCGCGGGCGGCTGCGGGCGGCCGTGGCCGGGTACCCGGTGGTGGCCGGCCTGCGGGTCGATCCAAGCTTTCCCCACCGGATGCGGATCCGGGTGATCGAGCGGATTCCGGTCGCCACGGCGACGCTCGGCGGCCGGCAGGTCACCGTCTCGGCCGACGGGATGATCCTCTCGGACGTCCCGATCAACTCGGCGCTGCCCGTGCTGGCCGGCGCGGGATCGGTCCGCGACGGTCACCTCACCGCCGGCCAGGCCTTGTGGGAGGTCGAGCTGCTGGCCGCGGCGCCCGACCCGGTGGTGGCCAAGCTGAGCCAGGTCAGCCTGGGCGGGGTGCACGGGCTGACGGCGCAGTTTCGCAGCGGGCCGGTGATCTACTTCGGCGACGCCGGGGAGCTGAGCGCAAAATGGGCCGCCGTCACAGCGGTGCTGAACGATCCCGGTTCGGCCGGGGCGGCGTACATCGACGTGGTCGATCCTCACCGGCCCGCGGCCGGGATGGGCACCGATCAGGCCTCGGGCTCCGGAGCCACGAGCAGCCCGGCCACGGCGGGGACGAGTAGCCCGGCCACGGCGGGGACGAGCCCGGCCACGGCGGCATCCGGCCACGGCGACGAGCAGCCCGGCCACGGCCGGGACGGCCAGCCAGACCGCCACCGCACCCTCAAGCAACCCCGGGTAACCCTAAAGTCGAGGTTTATCCTGCCGATACAGGAACTCTCGGGAGCCCATCGAGAGTTGGGCGTTCTGCAACCATCGTTGCGAGCACGCTGGATCGTTGACTTCGCGTATCTTCAGCGCCTAACGTGCAAAACTCCGCAAAAAGCGGCCGGGTGAGGAAACGCTCAATGCTAACTCGAGGGTCGGACGCCAACCGGTTCGGACGGTAAGAAATGGAAAGCAGTTACCTGGCAGTGATCAAAGTCGTCGGCGTGGGCGGCGGCGGGACCAATGCGGTCAACCGCATGGTCGACGCCGGCCTGCGTGGAGTCGAGTTCATCGCCTGTAACACCGATGCCCAGGCGCTCGCCATGTGCGACGCGGACATCAAGCTGAACATCGGCCACCAGCTGACCAAGGGCCTCGGCGCGGGCGCCAACCCGGACATCGGGCAGGGCGCCGCGGCGGAGTCCCGCGACGAGATCAAGGAGGCGCTCAAAGGCGCGGACATGGTCTTCGTCACCGCGGGCGAAGGCGGCGGCACGGGCACCGGGGCGGCTCCGGTGATCGCGGAGATCGCCAAGAACGAGATCGGAGCCCTGACCGTCGGCTGCGTCACCCGCCCGTTCTCGTTCGAGGGCTCCCAGCGGGCCCGCCAGGCCCAGGAGGGGATCCAGAAGCTCCGCGAGCACGTGGACACGCTGATCGTGATCCCGAACGAGAAGCTGCTGGCCATCGTCGAGCGGCGCACGACGATCCTCGACGCCTTCCGCGAGGCCGACAACGTCCTCCGCCAGGGCGTCCAGGGCATCACCGACCTGATCACGATCCCCGGCCTGATCAACCTCGACTTCGCCGACGTGCGCACGATCATGCACGACGCCGGCACCGCGCTGATGGGCATCGGGAGCGCCAGCGGCGAGAACCGCGCCGTCGAAGCGGCCAAGATCGCCATCTCCTCACCGCTGCTCGAGGAGTCGGTCGAGGGCGCGATGGGGATCCTGCTCAACATGACCGGCGGCCACGACCTCGGTCTGTTCGAGGTCAACGAGGCGGCCGAGATCGTCCAGAGCGCGGCCGACGCCAACTCGAACATCATCTTCGGCGCCGTGATCGACGACTCGATGGGCGAGGACGTGCGGGTGACCGTGATCGCGACCGGCTTCGATCACGGCCACGCCAGCCCGACCACGGCCCGGGAGTCGACCCGCCGCGCCCGCCGCGACCGGGACGTGACCCTGGACGACCGCCAGCGGTCCTCGCTCGAGATCGGCGACGACGAGATCGACATCCCCTCGTTCCTCAAGGACCGGTAGCGCTGCCGGTGGCCGCGCCCGGGCGCGACCTCGCGCGCGGGAGCGCAACCTATCGCTCCGCCAACTGTTCCTACCACGGTCAGACCAAGGCTTGACATCAGCTTTGCCACCACGGTGGGGGAGGGGCGAATGCCGCGGGCGCGTGCGCTGAAGCGCCGGCGCCCGCGGCGCGCGCGGGCCGCGCTGGCCGCGCTCGTCCTGCTCGCGCCGCTGACCGTGCTCGCGCCGGTCGCCCAGGCCCAGCCCGATGCGGCTCCGCCCCGGGTGCTCGACGGGCCCGACCCCGGGTTGGCCGGCAACACCAGCCTGGGCCTGTCGATCGCCCGGGACGGGTCCGGCGCCCTCACCTATGTGAAGTCCGGACGCGTGTTCGCCTCCTCGCTGATCGGGGGGAGCTTCGGCGCCCCGCAGCCCATCGACGGCGGACTCGGCGCCGGCTCCTCCCAGCCCGTGGTCGCGGCCACCGGCGGCGGGCTGGCCATCGTCGCGTTCATCAACGGCGGCGAGCTGTATGCGGTCACCCGGCCCTCGTCGACCGCGGGCTGGAGCGCGCCCGTGCCGCTGGCCGGGGGAGCCGCCAGTCCCTCGATCCAGGCCACCTATCTCGGCAAGGCCTACATCGCCTTCACGGTCGGCGACGGAGCCGGTCGCGACGTCCGGGCGGCCTACTACTACCAGGGGGCCTGGAAGCTCGAGCCCTCGCCGCTCAACAACGTGGCCGGCGACGACGCCGGCAACGGCGCGGGCCGGCCTCAGATCACGGCCTCGGGCGACGGCGTGGCGATCGTGGCCTGGGGCGAAGGCGGACACATTTTCACCCGCCGAGTGTGGGGGACCTCGACCAGCGTGGTGCTCGAGCAGGCCGACGCACCGCTGCCGGGCTGTGCCGAGGCCTCGGCCGACGAGCCCGACATCGGCACCGGCGGCGATTCCTCGTATGCCACCGTCACCTTTCACGAGGTCCTGGACTGCGGCGGCGCCACCCAATCGCGGGTGCTGGCCAACCGGCTGCACGGCTCGACCTACGACGGCATCACCCAGCCCGACGGGCTCCCGACCCCGGCGCCCGACGGCGCCGATCAGCCCGCGGCCGGGATCGGGGAGTACGGCCGGGGCTGGGTCACCTCGTCACGCACGGGAGCGCACGACGTCGACGGCATGATCTTCGGCAACAACGACAGCGCGGGCGGCGTCTACCAGATCAACGGCGAGCCCAACGCGAGCGCTCCATACCCCGTCCCCGCCACCGCGGGATTGAGCTCGACCCTGATCGCCTGGCAGCACGACCCCGGCAGCGGCGGTGCCCGTGACGTGCGCATGCGCTATGGGCCGAGCGCCGGCCCGGCGCTGGCGGGCGAGCAGGTGCTCTCCTCGCCCGGCCAGGGCACCACCGACGCCGCCTCGGGGATCGCAGCGGGGGGCGACAACGCCGGCGACGCCGCCGTGGCCTGGGTCCAGGACGGCTCCGCGCCCCAGATCGTGGTCGCCCAGCTCTACCAGCCCCCGGCCGCGTTCGGCGCCGTGAGCTCGTTCCGGTACGTCCGGAGCTCGAACGTGGTCCTGGCCTGGTCGCCGCCCGCTTCCTGGGGCCCGATGACCTACACCGTGACCGTGGACGGCGTCCGGGTCGGCCAGACCAACTCGACTGCGTTCAGCGTGCGCCTGGGCGCAGGCGACCACAGCTGGCGGGTGACCGCGACCAACCCGGCCGGGCTTCAGAGCACGATGCCGACCGCGCGGGTGTTCGTCGACACGGTCAAGCCGAAGGGATCGCTCAAGCTGACCGGCCAGCAGGTCGCCGGCTCGAGCATCCGGGTCACGGTCAAGGACAGCGACGGTCCGGCCGGCCGCGCCTCGGGCATCGCCAAGGTGACCGTGTACTGGGGCGACGGGACACCGGCGAGCAAGATCGGCCATACCAAGACCCACGTGTACAAGCGCGCGGGGCGGTTCAAGCTTCGCGTGGTCATCCAGGACAGGGCGGGGAACACGTCCACGCTGACCCGGGTGATCAAGATCGTGGCGCCGAAGTCGGGCGGCGGGACGCCGGGCAAGAAGGGCTGACCGCGTGGCTGCGGTGGGCTCAGTTGTGCGCCCTGTGCGCGCGGGCGCGGTCGCGATCGGGTGGCTCGCGGCGCTCGCGCTCGCGCTGCTGCTCGCCGCTCCGGGCGCCGCCCACGCCCAGGGCGCGGCCTACCCGGCCAGCCCGCCGACCAAGGGAGCGTTGGCCAGCGACGGCCCGACCGAGCGCTATCTGCTCGGCGGCACCTGGCTGTATCGCGATGATGTCAGCGACGTCGGTGTCGGCCAGGGCTGGTGGCGGAACGTCGGCTCGACCGACGGGTGGACCCCGGTCTCGGTCCCCAACGCCTACAACAAGCAGCTGACCAGCGCGAGCATGACCGGCTATCCGGGGTGGTACCGGCGGGACTTCACGCTCCCGGCCCGCGGCTTCCCGGGCTACGTCCCGGCCGGCGCCCGTAACTGGGTGCTCACCTTCGAGTCGGTCAACTACGGGGCCACGATCTGGCTCAACGGCCATAAGCTCGGGAGCCACACCGGGGCCTACCTGCCATTCGAATTCACTTTGAAGTGGCTGCACCCGGGGGTCAACCGGCTGATCGTCCGGGTCGACAACCGCCGGAACGGGGGCGACCTGCCGCCCGGACCCGGCGGGCAGTGGTGGAACTACGGGGGCATCCTCGACGCGGTCTACCTGCGCCCGGTGGCCCGGGCCGATCTGAGCCAGGTGCAGATCCGCCCGGTGCTCCCCTGCCCGCGCTGTGCCGCCACCGTGCAGGAGCAGGTGCTGGTGCGAAACCTGACCGGCGCGCGGCAGGCGGTTTCGCTGACCGGCGGGTACGGACGGGCCCGAGTTCGTTTCGGCTCGGCCACGATCGCTCCGCACGGGAGCTGGACCGCCCGGGCGTCGGTGCGGATCGCGCATCCGAGCCTGTGGGCGCCGGGGCACCCGTCGCTCTACCGGGCTACGGTCACGCTCTCGGACTCGAGCGGCCGGCGGCTCGGCGGCTACCAGTACAGCAGCGGCATCCGCAGCATCACCAAGACCCGGGGCGGCCGGCTCGAGCTGAACGGGCGGCTGCTCAACCTGCGCGGAGTGAACATCCACGAGCAGAGCCTCGACAGCGGGGCCGCGCTCAGCGTGTCCCAGATGCGCCGGCTGATCGACTGGGCGCGCGAGCTCGGCGCGACCATGATCCGCGCCCACTACCCGCTCGACCCCGAGATGGAGCAGCTGGCCGATCAGGCCGGGATGCTGCTCTGGTCAGAGGTCCCGGTCTACCAGTCCCGGCGCGTGTACGTGAACACCCCCGGGTGGCGCAAACGGGCCGAGGCGCTCGTGCAGGACAACATCCTGGCCAACCAGAATCATCCCTCGATCGTCACCTGGAGCATCGGCAACGAGCTCCCGACCCCGCCCTCCGGGGGGGAAGCGGTCTACATCGCCGCCGCCGCGGCGCTGGCCCGGCGGCTGGACCCCACCCGTCCGGTGAGCATGGCGATCAGCAACTGGCCGGGGATCGGCTGCCAGAACGCCTACGCGCCGCTCGACATCATCGGCGACAACGAGTACTTCGGCTGGTTCGACGCGGGCGGGGGCAACAACGACGACCGGAACTCGCTCAGTGCCTATCTCGACACCGTCCGGGCCTGTTACCCGACCAAGGCATTGTTCATCTCCGAGTTCGGGTTCGACGGCAACCGGGACGGGCCGGTCGAGGAGCGGGGGACGTACGCGTTCCAGGCCGACACGCTGGCCTACCACCTGGGCGTGTTCGCGTCCAAGCCGTGGCTGTCGGGCGCGCTCTACTTCGCGATGCAGAACTACGTCGCGTTCCCGACCTACTCGGGCGGCGATCCGAAGCCCAATCCGCCCTTCAACGAGAAGGGAATGGTCGACCTGTCGGGCAACCACAAGCCGGCCTTCGACGTGATGTCCTCGATCTACCACGCGACCCGTCAGATCGGCGGGCTGTGACCGGCGGTATGAAGGCATTCGTGCTCGGGACGGTGGCGGCGGTCGTGGCCGGGGTGGCTCTGCTCGGCTCGGTTGACGGCTCACCGGCGTCCGCACGCGCCGCCTACGCCCGCCAATGCGGCTCGGGCGACCAAACGCCCCGGAACCCGGGCAACCCGCTGAACACCCCCGGCTTCAGCGGCGGCGATCCGCTGGCCGGAGCCCACCTGTTCGTGGAGAGCCCGTGGCTGTACGGCGGCGATGCCGCCGATGCGATCGCCCGCGAGGTCGGCCTGGCGCGGATGGCGCAGCAGATGGGTGGCCGCCCGACGTCCTGGGCCAAGTTCAAGCGCCGGGTCAGCCGCATGCGGCTGTCACGCGCCAGGTCGTTCCGCGTCCACGAGCTGGAGAAGATCGGCGACTACGCCCAGCCCCATCAGTTCAGCCTGTACACGGCCGGCGGCTCCGGCGGCGCGATCTACACGCAGGTCCAGAACTACCTGTGCCGGATGCAACGGATCGATCCGGGCGCCACGGCGGTGATCACGACGTACTTCATCCGCCATGCCGGCTGCGGCTCCGGGTGGCATCCGAACTTCACCGCCGAAGTTGACGCGTTGAAGGCCGCGGTGGGGCAGTTCTCGGCCTTGATCTTCGTCGAGGAGGACGCGATCGACACGATCTGCTTCCGCAGCCCGGCCGCGGTCAGCACCCGTGAGGCTCTGCTCAAGTACGAGATCGACCAGCTCTCGCAGCTCCCGCACGCGCTTCTGTACGTCGAGGGCGGGACTTCGGACGCCAACTCGGCCGCGAACTCGGCCCGGGTGCTGAACGCGAGCGACGCGCACAAGATCCGCGGCTTCTTCCTGAACGACACCCATTTCAACTGGACGGCCAAGGAGATCCGGTTCGGCAACCAGGTCTCGCGGATGACCGGCGGCCTTCACTTCGTGGTCGACACCCGCGCCAACGGCCAGGGCCCGATCCGCAACCCGGACCCGGTCCACCAGGGCAACGAGCAGCTCTGCAACCCGGCGCACCGGGGGCTCGGGCCGATTCCCGGGGCGAGCGACGGGCGCGCGTACGGCATGTACTCGCCGCACCTGGACGGGTTCGTGTGGGTGACCACGCCGGGGACGAGCGGTGGTGCGAGCTGCCCCGGCCGGTCCGGGCACTGGGCCCCCGGCGGCGTGTTCGACGAGGGCCTGGCGATCGATGACGCCGCCCACGCCAACGACCGGCTCGGGCCGCCTCCCCGGTTCCGCAGCCGGGCGTACTGACGGCCTCCCGGACGCCGCGCAGCAGACGTTACGATCATCGCCGGTGGCGGAGCTGCTTGAGCGTGAGGGCGAGCTTGGGGTGCTCGACGGCGTGGTGCGCGAGGCGTCCGGCGGCCGCGGACGCGTCGTTCTGGTCGGCGGCGAGGCCGGGATCGGCAAGAGCTCGCTCCTCCGGGCGCTGCGGGAGCGCGTCGGGACCTCGGCCGCCTTCCTGGTCGGCGCCTGCGAGCCCCTGTCGGTACCGGTCCCGCTCGGGCCGTGGCGCGAGCTGGTCGAGGCGGCCGACGGCGGCGACCTGACCGCTCTGGGCACCGACGACCGGCTGGCCCTGGCGCGCAGGGTCATCGAGGCGCTGAAGCACTGCGCGCCGGTGGTGGCGGCGATCGAGGACGTGCACTGGGCCGACCCGTTGACGCTCGATCTGCTGCGCGTGGTGGGGCGGCGGATCGAGCAGCTGCCGGCGGCGATCGTCGTCACCTTCCGTGACGACGAGGTGGCCGCCAACCCGGCCCTGAGGCTGCTGCTGGGCGACCTGGCCGGAGCTGCCGGCGTCGCGCGCCTGGCGCTGGGGCCGCTTTCGGCCAGCGCGGTCCGCCGGCTCGCCGGCGGCAGTGGGATCGACGCGGTCGAGCTCGCCCGGGTCACCGGCGGCAACCCGTTCCTGGTCGTCGAGACCGTGGCCGCGGGTCACCGGGCTCCCGCCTCCGTGCGGGACGCCGCCCTGGCCCGGGCGGGCCGCTTGAGCGCCGATGCCCGCGGGGTGGTCGACGCGGCCGCGGTGATCGGTCAGCGCTTTGATCACGGGCTGCTCGAGGCGGTCGCCCCGGGCAGCGCGCCGGGAGTCGATGAGGCGCTGGCGCGTGGGGTGCTGTTCGCCGACGGCACGCGGCTCGGGTTCCGGCACGAGCTGATCCGCGAGGCGATCGAAGGCTCGATCTCACCACCGCGGCGGGCCGAGCTCCATGCCCGCACGGTAGCCGCGCTCACCGCGCGGCCGGGGCACACCGATCATGCCCGGCTGGCCCACCATGCCGAATTGGCGGGCCTGCGCTCGGAGGCGTCGCGGTATGCCGCCCTGGCCTCGGGTGAGGCCGAGCGGATCGGCGCCCTGCGAGAGACGCGGCTGCAGGCCGAGCGCGCCCTGCGTCTCGGCGACGAGATGCCGGCGCCCGAGCGCTTCGAGCTCCTGATCCGGTACTCGCGGTCGGCCAACTTCTCGAGCCTCGACTACGAGGATGCGGTCTCCGGGGCCGAGCAGGCGCTGGCGGTGGCCGAGCGGCTCGAGGATCCGCTTCGCCAAACCCGGGCGCTGGTGGCGCTGGCGTGGGCGCAGTGGTCGTTCGATCGCCGGACCGAGGCCAGGGTGACCTCCGAGCGGGCGGTCGCGGTGCTGGCGTCGACCGACGACGCCGCTGCCCTGGCCCGGGCCGAGTCGGCCCGGATCCGGATGGAGGCGACCGCGTTCGATCCGCAGGCGGCGATCGCGGCCGGTCCCCGGGCGCTGACGGCTGCGGCCGCGGCGGGCCTGGAGGAGGTGCGGATCGACATCGCGATCAGCGTCGCCCTGGCCCGGGGCCACCGCGGCGAACCCGAGGCGATCCCGGCGCTCGAGGAGGCGCTGGCGGCGGCCCGGCACGCCGGGCTGTCGATTCAGACCGTGCGCACCTACGTCAACCTGGCCTACATCGGCGCCATGCTGCGGGCGCACGAGGTGGTGGACCGGACTGTCGCGGAGGGACGGTCGTTCTGCGAGGAGTACGACACGCCGATCCCCCGTGACGTGCTCGAGGGAACGCTGGCACTCAGCCTGCTTGACCGTGGCCGCTGGGACGACGCGCTGCGGGCGCTGGAGCGCGGCCTCGGGATCTGGCACGCCGAGGTACCGGTCCGGCGAGCGGTCGAAGGGGTGATCGCGGCCCGGCGCGGCGAGCCCGGAGCGCAGGCGCACCTGGCCCGGGCCTGGAGCGAGATCCCACACGGGGACGAGGACGCCCGGCACGGGCTGGTCCGGTGCATCCTGATCGAGACGGCCTGGCTGCGCGGGGACCGGGCCGGCGCCCTCGAGCACCTGCGCGCGGCGGCCGCGTCGCCGGCGACCGGGCGATACGCCCGTCCCGGGGGCGAGCTCGCGCTGTGGGCGTGGCGGCACGGGATCGAGATGTCGGCGCCGGCCCGGGCGTCGGAGGCGGTGAGGCTGGAGCTGGAGGGCGATTGGCGGCGCGCCGTCCGGGCCTGGCGGGAGCTCGACGCGCCCTACGAGGCGGCGCTGGCCGCGCTCCCCGGGGACGACCGGGCGGCGCGGGAGGCGCTGGCCGGGTTGCATCGGCTGGGCGCCCGGGCGGCGGCCACGGCGTTCAGCCGTGAGCGCGCCGCACTCGGCGCCCGGCCCGCCCGCGGGCCCCGTCGCTCGACGCTGGCCAACCCGGCCGGATTGACCCGGCGCGAGCAGCAGGTGGTCGAGCAGCTGGCCACCGGGGCGACCAACCCGGAGATCGCGGCCGCGCTGCATCTGTCCGAGCGGACGGTGGCCCACCACGTCTCGGCCATCCTCGGCAAGCTCGACGCGCCCAATCGCCGGGTCGCGGTCGACCGGGCCCGCGCGGCCGGCCTGGTCGCCGCCGAAAGATAGGCCGGCCGGCGGGCCAAGATAGGCAACCCGCTCGATGTGCGGCCCTGTTTCTGCTGGCAGGCTCCGGCCCGTCCACGTCTGGCAAAGGAGGCGGTTGATGAGCGGTTACGACGGAGACGGGAGCGGCTACACGGTCAAGGCGATCGACGAGATGGCGTCGATCCACCACGGTGCGGTGAGGCTCGCGGGAGCGGAGCTCGGGGTCGAGAGCTTCGGCCTGCAGGTGCTCGAGTTCCCGCCCGGGTTCGCCGACTACCCAGAGCACGACCACGCCGAGGAGGGCCAGGAGGAGGTCTATATGGTCCTGCGCGGCGGCGGAGAGTTCGAGATCGACGGCGAGCGGGTGCCGGTGGCGGCGGGACAGATGCTCCGGGTCGACGCGGCCAGCCGGCGCAAGCTGTGGCCGGGCTCGGAGGGAGTGCGGTTCCTGGCCATCGGGTGCTCGCCCACCCGCGCCTACGAGCGGCCCGAGGACTTCCGGATGGCGGTGCAGCGATGAGCGCGTCGATCGCGGTTCCCGGCCGGGGCCGGGGCGGAGTCGCCGAGCCGCGCGTGGTCAGCGGGGGCGAGAACCTGTGGTTCCTCGGCACGCTGGCCCGGATGAAGCTCGAGGCCGCAGACACCGGCGGTCGCTTCGCCCTGTGGGAGGCCACCATGCCCCACGGGGCGGCGCCGCCCCTGCACTCACACCCGCAGGACGAGACGTTCTACGTCCTCGACGGCGAGCTCACCGCCTGGCTGGTCGAGCCCGGGCTGACCGGCGACGAGGCGGGCTGGATCGAGACCCACGGCCGGCGCTGCGCGGCCGGGACGGTCGTGTTCGCGCCCGGCGGGACGCCTCACACCTTCCGCGTCGAGTCCGACACCGCGCGGATGCTCGTCCTCTCGACCCCGGGCGGGATCGAGGACATGGTCCGCGGGCTGTCCGAGCCGGCCCGGTGGCCGTGGTTGCAGCCCCCGCCGGACGGGCCGCGGCTTCCGGCCGAGACGGTGGCGCGCGTCCAGCGGGAGACCGGAATGGTCGTCCACGGGCCGCCGCCCTCCGCGGTGCGTCTCGACTAGGCCGAGCCGAGGTAGTGGGCGCGGACGTAGGCGCCGTACCCGTTGGCCGGGGTGCCGTCGTAGCTGCGGATGAGCGACCCGCAGGTGCCCCAGGTGTCCCACGTCCACGCCTCGTACCCGGCGCCGTGGGCATCGGCCCAGTGCATGAAGCTGGAGATGTAGCCCGAGCCGCAGTCCGAGTCGTCGTAGGTCTCGCCGGTCTCGCCGAACACGAGCGGAACCCGTCTGGCCACCGGGGCCATGGTCCGGTTCAGGCAGCTCATCGTGTCGCAGGTGTTCTTCCCGTACACGTGTGCCTCGGCCACCAGCTGACCCCGGGGGTCGTGCGGCTCGTGCGCGAGCCAGCCCGAGAGGTCGTTGGCGTAGTCGAGCCCGGGGATGACGATCGGGCCTCGGTAGCCGGCGCCGCGCATCACGCTCACGGCCTGCTGCATGCCCGCCGTGCGGTACGGGGTGTTGGCCGGCCCGTAGGTCGCCTCGCACACCCCGCCGCGCAGGAAGCAGCCCGCGTCGACGATCGTCTCGCCCCACGGGGCCAGGAGCACCCCGGAGTCGTGGGCGAAGGTCCGGGCCAGCCCGGCCCACATCGCCGGGGCGTGGTCCTCGTCCGGCGCGCCCGGCTGGTAGGTCGCGGCGTGCCGGCCCGGTGCCCCCCAGATCAGCGACAGCTCGGCGTACAGGCCGTGGCGGTGCAGGAGCTTCACGTAATTGACGATGGCCCGGATGTACTTCGCCCCGCCGTAGGCCGGCTTGACCCCGTTGATGCCGAGCCAGCAGTCCTCGTTGAGCGGGATGCGGACGACGTTGGCGTGCCAGGAGGCGATTGCCGCCACCGAGGCGGCGTCGCTCGGCCCGTCGAAGATGCCCCAGCCCTGGATGCAGGCGTACTCGGGCCCCGAGCGGTTGACCCCGTGCAGATGGACGACCCGGCCGCGGCCGTCGAGCAGCCGGTGTCCGGCGACGTGCAGCCCCGCGGGAGCGCGTGCCCAGGCCGGAACCGCGGCGCTCAGAACGCAGGCAAGCACGATCAGGGCCCGCGCGGATCTCACCGAGCCAGTATCGACGCGAGGCTGGGGGCGCTGAAGCCGGCGGCCTGGCGATCACTCGTCTTCGTCGCCCTCGAAGGGCGCGATCTCGCCGTCGAGCAGCCGCCCCAACTCCGCGTCCCACTCAACCGGGGAAGCGAGTGCGCCCAGGACGTCGATGACTTCCTCCTCGAGGTAGACCACGTCGCGCTTGAGCATCTTCCGGGCGCCGGCGTCGAGCTCCCCGCCGTGGATCTCGAGCTGGTGGGCCACGTTGGCGACGTGCCCGGCCGACTGGGTGAGCAGCCAGCGCAGCCGCGCCACGAGGCTTTCCTCGGCGGACCGAGGGGCGAGCTCGGAAGGCTCGAGCGCCGGCGGCGCGGCCTGAATCTGGTAGACCCGCAGCGGTTGGGCGATGCCCCACCTGGTCACCAGGTAGCTCGCGAAGGTGGGGTGGGTGTCGCGGTAGAGCTGCGCGAGCGCGATGCGGCCCAGGGCGTCCCGGACCTCGGTGTAGGTGCCAAGGCCCCGCTGCACGATCGCCTCGAGCTTGGCCAGCTGCTCGGCTTCGGCACCGGTCAGATTGTCGTCACGGTTGCTGCTCATCGGGTGTTCTCCGGGCTGGACCGGCGTCCCGGTTCCTTCCCGACGCCGAAGGTTTGTGTCTTTCCTAACCTAGCCCCGGGGTGCGGGAGAGTTACTGGATAAAGCGCACTACTTACGTAACTCATCATCAGGTCGCCGCCGCCGGAGGCGCACCCGGCCGCGGCCTCATGACCGCCAGGCGATGCACTAGCCTGCTATTCGGTGCCGCCGCTCCCTGAAACCTCGCTCCGCCATACCGCGCTCCACGTGCGCCACGCCGCCGTGGGCGCGAAGCTGGTCCCGTTCGCGGGCTGGGAGATGCCGATCCAGTACCAGGGCATTCGCCAGGAGCACCTGGCCGTGCGCCGCGACGTGGGTGTGTTCGATGTCTCGCACATGGGCGAGGTCGAGTCGCGCGGACCTGAGGCGCCCGCGTTCCTGCAGCGGATCCTCTCCAACGACGTGCGCCGGATCCCGGTCGGGGGGGCCCAGTACGGCGTCATCTGCCGCGAGGACGGCGGCGTGCTCGACGACGCCATCACCTACCGCCTGGCCGAATACGAGTATCTGACCGTCACCAACGCCGCCAACCACGAGAAGGACCTGCACTGGATGCAGAGCCACGCGGACGAGTTCGACGTCGACGTGGTCGACAAGTCGCACTGCTTCGCCATGCTGGCCGTGCAGGGCCCGCGCGCGCGTGAAGTGGTCAAGGCGATGTCCGACGGGCCGCTGCCGCCCCGCATGCACTGCACCGAGCGGATGCTCGCCGGCTGCGCCCCGGCCACCGTATGCGGGACCGGCTACACGGGCGAGGACGGGATCGAGCTGCTGATCGACCCCGGCGACGCCCCGGTGGTGTGGGACGCGCTCCTGGAGCGCGGTGCTGCGCCCGTCGGTCTCGGCGCCCGGGACACGCTTCGCCTCGAGGCCTGTCTGCACCTCTACGGCAACGATCTGAGCGAGGACCGGAACCCGATCGAGGCCGGCCTCGGGTGGTGTTGCAAGGAGGAGACCGGATTCATCGGCTCCGAGGCGGTGGCGCGGGCCCGCGCCGCCGGTCCGGCCCAGAAGCTCGTGCCGTTCACGATCGAGGGCAAGGGCATAGCCCGGCAGGGCAACCCGGTGCTCGGCGGCGGCGAGGTGACCAGCGGCACCTACTCTCCCTGCCTCGAGCGCGGGATCGGCATGGCCTACGTCGCCGCCGATCGCGTCGAGCCGGGCACGCGGATCGAGATCGACGTCCGTGGCACCACCCGCGCGGCCACGATCGCCAAGAAACCTCTCTACACGACACCCAGGGGGACCTGAACCAGAATGGCGGATCCGAGCTATCCCGACGACCTGCTCTACCACTCCGAGCACGACTGGGCCCGGGTGGAAGGCGAGGAGGCGACCTTCGGCATCACCTGGTACGCCCAGGACGCCCTCGGCGAGGTGGTGTTCTTCGACGCGCCCAAGATCGGCTCACAGGTCAAGAAGGACGAGGCCTACACCGAGGTCGAGTCGGTCAAGGCGGTCTCGGACGTGTTCGCGCCCCTCTCGGGCGAGGTCGTCGGCGTCAACGAGGGGCTGGCCGACAATCCCGAGACGATCAACGAGGACCCCTACGGTGAGGGCTGGCTGGTCCGGGTCAAGCTGTCCGATCCCTCAGAGACCGAGTCGCTGATGGACTCCGCCACCTACGAGGCGGGGCTCGAGTGAGCCGCTACACCTCGGCCACCGAGCAGGACCGGCGCGAGATGCTCGAGGCGATCGGCGTCGCCTCGATCGAGGAGCTGTTCGCGGACATCCCCGAGCGATTGCGGCTGAGCCGCCCGCTCGCCCTCGACCAGGGCCTGTCCGAGCAGGAGGTGTTCGAGGAGCTGCGCGCGCTGGCCGCCCGCAACGTGTCGACCGACGACGAGGTGTCGTTCCTGGGTGCCGGCATGTACGACCACTACGTGCCCGCCCTGATCGACTCGATCCTCTCGCGCTCGGAGTTCCTCACCCCCTACACGCCGTATCAGCCCGAGGTCTCACAAGGCACCCTGCAGGCCATGTTCGAGTACCAGACCGCGATCTCCGAGCTCACCGGCCTCCCGGTCTCGAACGCCTCGGTGTACGAGGGCCCGAGCGCGGTCGGCGCGGCGGGCTACGTGGCCCGGACCGCGCAACCTGACCGCGGCCGGTTCGTGGTCTCCGAGGGGCTGCACCCGCACTCGCGCGAGGTCCTTCAGACGATGGCCCATGGGTGGGGGATGGAGATCGTCGAGGCGCCGCTGCGCGACGGGGTGACCGAGCTGCCGCCGCTGTCGGAGGACGTGAGCGCCGTGGTCCTCCAGCAGCCGAATTTCCTCGGTGCCGTGGAGGATCTCGAGGCCACAACCCGGGCGGCCCGCGAAGCGGGCGCCCTAACTATTTGTGCCTGCGACCCGCTCCCGCTGGCGCTGCTCAAGTCGCCCGGCGAGTGCGGCGTCGACATCGCGGTGGGGGAGGGGCAGACGCTCGGCAACCGCCTCGACTTCGGCGGCCCGTCGTTCGGGTTCTTCGCCACGAGCGAGAAGCTGATCCGCCGCATCCCGGGACGGATCGCGGGCGAGACCCGCGACGTCGACGGTAAGCGCGGCTTCGTGCTCACCCTGCAGACGCGCGAGCAGCACATCCGCCGTGAGAAGGCGACCTCGAACATCTGCACCGCCCAGCAGCTGAACGCGCTGGCCGGGATCATCTACCTGAGCTGGCTCGGGCGTCAGGGCATCGTCGAGCTGGCCGAGCTGATGCTCCAGCGCACCGCCTACGCCCGGATCGCGCCTGGCCGAGCTCGAGGGAGTCGAGCTGCTGCACGAGCAACCCGTCGTGCGCGAGTTCGCGGTCCGGGTGGACGCGCCGGTCGAGCGGGTAATCGAGCGCTGCCGCGAGCGGGGCGTGAACCCCGGCTACGCGCTCGAGGACGACGGCCTGCTGATCGCCATCACCGAGCGCCGGACCCGGGCCGACATCGACCGGCTGGTCGAAGCACTCGGGGCCGCGGTCGACGCCGAGCGTCCGGTGGGGGCAAGAGCATGAGCGTCCAGGCCCGCGACGTTTCGCCGTCAGGCGAAACTCGCAATGGCGGCATGGATGCCGCCACGAACACGATTTACGAGCTCTCAAAGCCGGGCCGGCGGGCGTTCGTCGCGCCGGAGCTCGACGTCCCCGAGCAGGACATCGATTCGCTCCTGCCCGCATCGTTGCGCCGGGCCGAGGGGCCGAAGCTGCCCGAGGTCTCAGAGCCCGAGATCGTCCGCCACTTCAACCGCCTCTCGAAGCGCAACTTCGACCTCGACACCGGCTTCTACCCGCTCGGGTCGTGCACGATGAAGCACAACCCGAAGCTGCACGAGCGCCTGGCCGCCATGCCCGGCCATTCGAAGCTCCACCCGCTCCAGGATCCGCGTCACGCCCAGGGCGCGCTCGAGCTCATGTGGCGCCTGCAGGATGCGCTGGGCGAGATCGCCGGGCTGCCCCACGTCTCGCTTCAGCCGTCAGCCGGGTCGCACGGCGAGTACGCCGGCGTGCTGCTCACCCGCGCCTTCCACGAGGACCGCGGCGAGCACCGGCACAAGGTGCTGACCCCGACCACCGCCCACGGCACCAACCCGGCCACGGTGACCATGGCCGGTTACGAGGTCGTCCAGCTCGGCACCGACGCTCGGGGCAACGTCGACCTCGACGACCTCCGGGCCAAGGCCGACGAGGACGTGGCCTGTCTGATGCTGACCAACCCCTCGACGCTCGGGTTGTTCGAGTCCGGGATCGAGGAGATCGCCTCGATCGTCCACGGGGTGGGGGCGACGCTGTACTACGACGGCGCCAACCTGAACGCGATCATGGGCATCTGCCGCCCGGGCGACATGGGCTTCGACATCGTCCATTTCAACCTGCACAAGACGTTCACCCAGCCCCACGGCGGGGGCGGGCCGGGCTCGGGCCCGATCGCGGTCTCGGACCGGATCGAGCCGTTCCTGCCCCGGCCCCAGGTCGTCCGCCGCGACGACGCCTACGACCTCGACTACGACCGGCCGAAGTCGATCGGCCGCCTGCGCGGCATGCAGGGCAACTACGGCGTGTTCGTGCGCTCCTACGCCTACATCCGCTCGCTCGGAGCGGCCGGCCTGCGCGAGGTCTCGGAGGTCGCGGTCCTGAACGCCAACTACCTGCTCGCCCTGCTGCGGCGCGAGGGGGTGGCCGAGTACCTTCCGGTCGCCTACGACCGCCTGTGCATGCACGAGTTCGTGCTCTCGGGGGCGCCGATGAAGCGCGAGCTGAAGATCAAGACGCTCGACCTGGCCAAGCGCCTGCTCGACCACGGCGTTCATCCGCCCACGGTCTACTTCCCCCTCATCGTCGACGAGGCGCTGCTGGTGGAGCCGACCGAGACCGAGACCAAGGAGACCCTCGACCAGTTCGCCTCCGTGGTGGCGGAGATCCTCCGCGAGGCTCGGGAGGACCCGGAGGTCGCGAAGAACGCGCCGTACAGCACTCCGGTGCGCCGTTTGGATGAAGCCGGCGCTGCGCGCCGGCCGGTTATTCGGCAACCGCTGTAACGCTGCTGGTGCGTCTGGTCGTATTCGGGGCGGGGGCGATCGGTGGGGCGGTCGGGGCGCGGCTGCACCAGTCCGGCTTCGACGTGACGCTGATCGCGCGCGGCGATCACGGCCGCGCGATCCGGGATCGGAGGCTGACGTTCGAGACGCCCGAGGGCGTTCAGGTTCTGCCCGTCCCGGTCGTCGATCACCCCTCCGCGCTTCAGTGGCGCGGGGACGAGGTCGTGCTCCTGTGCGTGAAGAGCCAGGACACCGTGGCCGCGCTCGAGTCCCTGCGCCCCGCCGCGCCGGCGATCGTGTGCTTTCAGAACGGCGTGGAGAACGAGCGCCTCGCCCTGCGGCGGTTCGAGCACGTCTACGGCGCGGTGGTGATGCTGCCGGCGGCCCACCTGCAGCCTGGGGTTGTCCAGGCCTACGGCACGCGGCTGACCGGGATCGTCGACGTCGGTCGCTACCCGCACGGCCTCGACGACACCGCCCGCGAGCTGTGCGCCGCGCTGGCCGCGTCGGGATTTGCCTCCGAGCCGCGCGAGGACATCATGCGGCTGAAGTACGCCAAGCTGATCATGAACCTGGGTAACGCGGCGGGGGCGCTGTTCGCCGCCGGACCGGCCCGCGACGAGCTGATCGAGGCCGCCAAGGCCGAGGGGCGGTCGGCGCTGAGCGCCGCGGGGATCGACTTCGAGGACGCCACCGTTTCCGACCTGGACGGGCGGTGGGAGCGCATGGGCGTGGGGGAGATCGCCGGTCGTGAGCGCGCCGGCTAGTCGACCTGGCAGAGCCTCGCCCGTCGCACGGGCACGATCGAGACCGACTACCTGAACGGCGAGATCGTCTTGCTGGGCGGGCTTCATTCGGTGCCCGTGCCCGTCAATGCAGCGCTCTGCCGGCTCGCCGCGCGGGCCGTGCGCGAGGGCCTGGCCCCGGGGACCCTGTCGGCCGAGGAGGTGTTCTCGTGGACCCGATGATCGAGCGCGCCGCGGCCGACATCGGGGCCCGGGCGGTGCGCGAGCTGGAGGCGCTGGTCGCCGTCTCCTCGCCCTCGGGCGACCGGCCCGGGGCCGAGGAGGCGCTGGCCGTGTGCGCGGCGCTCCTGCCCGCGGAGGCGACGATCGAGCGCGTGCCCTCCTCGACCGACGGCGCCCCGGATTTTGTGGCTCGGATCGCCGGGACCGGGCAGGGCCGGCTGCTGCTCCTCGGCCACGTCGACACGGTGATCGCCCACCGCTCCCACGCCCCGCTCCGGCGCGAGGGCGACCGGCTCTACGGTCCCGGCACGGTCGACATGAAGGGCGGAGTGATCCTGTCGCTCGGCGTGGCCCGCGCGCTGGCCGCCCAGCCCGAGTCGTTCGCCGAGGTGGCCGTCCTGCTGGTCACCGACGAGGAGTGGCGGGTCAAGCCGTTCGTGCACGTGGACCGGTTCGCGGGGTGGGACGCGTGCCTGTGCTTCGAGGGCGGGCAGGTCTCGGCCGACGGCGTGGACGAGGTGGTGGTCAAGCGCAAGGCCGCGGGCACCCTGCGGGTGGTGGCCACCGGCCGGGCCGCGCATTCGGGCAGCGCGCCCGACCAGGGGCGGAACGCGCTCCTGGCGCTGGCTCACACGGCGATCGACATCGCCCGCCAGCACTGGCCCGGTGGCCCCGAGCGGCTCAGCGTGGTGCCGACGATCATGCGCTCGGGTGAGGCGTTCAACGTCGTTCCGCCGGCCGGCGAGCTGGTGTTCGACATGCGGGCGGACAGCGCCTCGGCCTTCGATCCCGTCTGCTCGGCCGTCTCGGCCGAGTTCGACGGGGTGGAAATGGAGGCGAGGATGGAGCGCGTGTGGCCGGGTATGGACGCGCGGGAGGTCACCGCGCCGGTGCTCGAGCGCGCGGGTGAGCGGCTCGGGCGGCCGGTCAGGGGCGGCCAGCGGGGCGGGGCCAGCGACGCCAGTCACCTGGCCGGGGTGATCCCGTTGACCATCGATGGGCTGGGCCCGCGCGGCGGGGCCGCCCACAGCCCGGGCGAGTTCGTGCTCGAGCGCTCGCTGCGCGAGCGGGCCGAGGTGGCGCTGGCGGTCGCGCTGGCGGCGCTCGGCGCCTAGACGCGCTTGGCCGCCCCGTCCGCGGCGGAAGCGTTCCCTTTTTCGCCCACCCCTCGGGGGAAAAAGGGAACGCTTCGATTCGAAGACCTGTCGAAGACTCGGCCGAGGCCGGGATTTGATCATCTACGCTTCCGTGTATGACGACTCAGGTCCCGGTCACGCGCCGGCGGGGCGAGCTGCAACGGGAGGGAATCACCCTCCTGGTCGGCATCGTCGCCTTCATGTGGGTGATCGAGATCATCAACACGCTGGACGGGAACGGCCTTGATTCCGACGGGATCTGGCCGCGCAGCATCGATCACCTGTGGGGCATCTTCACCGCCCCGTTCCTGCACGAGAGCTTCCAGCACCTGATCGCCAACACGATCCCGTTCGTGTTCATGGGGCTGATCATCGCCCTGCGCGGCGCCGCCCGGCTCGCCCTGGTGACGCTGATCGTGATCCTGGTCGGCGGGATCGGGACGTGGCTGGTCGCGCCCGCGGGCTCGATCACCGTCGGGGCGAGCGGGGTCGTGTTCGGCTACGCCACCTACCTGCTCACCCGGGGCTTCTTCGACCGCAGCGCGCTCGAGCTCCTGACCGGGGTGATCGTCGGCGTGATCTGGGGTGGCGCCCTGCTCGGAAGCATCGTGCCCCAGGCCGGCATCTCCTGGCAGGGCCACGTGTGCGGGGCGCTCGGCGGCGTGGTGGCGGCCTGGCTCCTGGCCGGGCGGCGGCATGAGCCGGTGGCGGCTTCGGCCGCCGTGCCGGCATCCGGCCGCATTGGCGGTTTCGCCTGGCGGCGAAACGCGCCGTGCTCAGATGCGCCGCTGACGCGGGCAGGCCCACGCCCATCCGCGCCGCTAGCCTGCGCGGCGTATGCGCATCTTCTCCGGCATCCAGCCCACCGGCCGCAAGCACCTCGGCAACTACATCGGCGCGATCACCCAGTACGTAGCGGGCCAGGACCGGGGCGAGGGCATCTACTGCATCGTCGACCTGCACGCGCTGAGCGTGCCCTACGAGCCGGCCGCGCTGCGGGAGTCGGTGTACGACACCGCGGCCACGCTGCTGGCCGCCGGCCTTGACCCGGAGCGGTGCATCTTCTTCCGCCAGTCCGACGTCCACGAGCACCCCGAGCTGACGTGGCTGATCTCGAGCGTGACCGCGTACGGCGATCTCACCCGCATGCACCAGTTCAAGGACAAGTCGGCCGGTCAGCGGGAGCTCGTGTCCGCCGCGCTCCTGTACTACCCGGTCCTGATGGCCGCCGACGTCCTCGCCTACCGCGCCCAGGAGGTCCCGGTCGGGGACGATCAGCGCCAGCACGTCGAGCTGATGCGGGACATCGCCGAGCGGTTCAACGCCCGCTTCGGCGACGTGCTGGTCCTGCCCGAGGGCCGATACCCCACGGTGGGCGCGCGGATCATGGACCTCCAGTTCCCCGAGCGGAAGATGTCGACCACCGGCGGCAGCCCCCAGGGCACCGTGCTCGTCCTCGACGAGCCGAAGACGGTGGCCAAGAAGATCCGCTCGGCCGTGACCGACTCGGGCACCGAGGTCCGCCGGGGCCCGGACAAGGCGGGGGTGACCAACCTGATCGAGATCCTCGCCGCCGTGCGGGGGGTGTCGCTCGACCAGGTCGAGAGCGAGTTCGACGGCTCGGGCTACGGGGCGTTCAAGCAGGCCGTGGCCGACGCCGTGGTCGAGTACCTGGCCCCGGTTCGTGAGCGCTACCAGGAGATTCGCGCCGACGCGGGGGAGCTCGAGCGGGTGCTGGCCGGCGGGGCCGAGAAGGCCCGCGCGATCGCCTCGGTGACGCTGACCGACGTCCGTCAGGCCATGGGCGTCGGACCGGTCCGATCCGGGCAGTAGCGTTGAAGACGTGCGACTCGTAGACCTCGAGCTCGATCTCGACGTATTCGCCGGGCCGTTCGACCTCCTGCTCACGCTCATCCTGCGCGAGGAGGTGGACCTGCTGGAGGTCGATCTGGCCGAGATCGTCATCTCCTACATCGACCACCTCGAGCAGCGCGGCGAGCTCGACCTGGAGGCGGCGACCGAGTTCCTGGTCCTGATCGCGGCCCTGCTGGAGCTGAAGTCGCGGCTGCTGCTCCCCGGTGAGGAGCAGGAGCTGATCGAGCTCGATCCGGGCGAGGCGGCCGAGGAGCTGCTGGCCCGGCTGCTCGACGCCCACCGCTACCGGGCCGCGGCCGGGTTCCTGGCCGAGCGGCTGCGTGAGCAGGAGGGGCACCGGTTCCGCTCGGCGCCGCTGCCGGCGTCGCTGCGCCGGGCCTCCTTGGACGAGGCGTTCGCCGTGTACGACCCGGCGCTGCTGGGGCGGGCGATGGGCGGGTTGCTGCGGATGCCCGAGAAGGTCGATGTGCGTCACATCGCCTCGCCCAAGGTCACGGTGGCCGAGCGGCTCTCGCATCTGCGGGCGCTGTTGCGCCGCGGGCGGTTCGACTTCGACGAGGCGGTGGCGCGGGCCGATCGGGTGACGGTGGCGGTGACGCTGTTCGCGGTCCTCGAGCTCTACAAGCAGGGCGAGCTGACCTGGAGCCAGGACGAGCCGTTCGGTCCGATAACGATCGATTCGGCGCGGTCCGCGGGCGTGGAGCGGATGTCCGCATGAGCCTCGAGCGGACGATCGAGTCGCTGCTGTTCCTGAGCGCCGAGCCGGTGGCGCCCGACGCGCTGGCCGATGCCTGCGAGGCCGAGCTGCACGAGGTGGTGACCGCGCTCGAGGGGTTGCGCGAGTACTACGAGTTCGAGCGCCGCGGCCTCGTCCTGCGCGAGCTGGCCGGCGGCTGGGTGCTCTCGTCCCATCCCGAGTCAGAGCCGGCGGCGCGGCGGCTGCTGGCCCGCCCGCGGACGCCGCCGTTGACGCCGGCCCAGGCCGAGACGCTGGCCATCATCGCCTACCTGCAACCGGTCTCGCGGCCCGAGATCGCCCGCATCCGCGGTGTCAACGCCGAGTCGGCGGCCGCCACCCTGCTCGAGCGCGGGCTGGTCGAGGAGGGGGGCCGCTCGCAGTTTGGGGCCGTGCTGTACCGGACCACCGACCTGTTCCTGCGCCTGTTCGGGCTCGACGCGCTCGACGGCCTGCCCGAGCTCGCGAACTTCGATCCCTCGCCGGAGATCGAGGAGGAGCTCCGCGAGCGCCTGCTCCGGGCCGGCGAGGCCCGCGCCGGCGCCGGCTGACCCGCGGGGGCGCGGGGGCGGGGGCGAGGCCGCGCGGGGGCGAGGCCGCGCCGGGGCCGGCTGACGCGGGAAGCGTTCCCTTTTCCGGCCACCCCTTGGCCGCAGACGGGAACACTTCGGAATCGAGCACCGCCCACATCGTCTCGCCGACCGGCCGCGCCGACGACCCAATCCAGGACCGGCGTCGGCCCAATCCTGGGTCGATTCCAGAAAATGGCTAAGGTTGGCCCGCGTCCATGGCGGGAGCAACCGACTTTGCCGCGCTTCTGCGCCGGCACGAACTGCAGGTCACGGCCCAGCGCCTCGCTGTCCTGCGGGCGGTGGCGGATCAACCGCACAGCACCGCGGCCGACATCGGAACCACGGTGCGAGCGGAGATCGGCGCCGTCTCACTGCAGGCGGTGTACGACGCGCTGTCGACTCTGACCGACAAGGGGATCATCCGCCGCATCGAGCCGGCCGGGTCGCCGGCGCGCTACGAGGACAGGGTCGGCGACAACCACCACCATCTGATCTGCCGCGCGTGCGGCCGGATGGTCGATGTCGACTGTGCCGCCGGGTACGCGCCCTGCCTGACCCCCGAGGATGCCTCGGGCTACGAGGTCGACGAGGCCGAGGTCGTGTACTGGGGCCGCTGTCCCGCGTGCGCCGCGGCCCAGGGCGAAGCATCAATAAGAACGAACTAGGAGGAACGGCGTGGCCGACACCATCAGCGAGAGCGAAAACCCAGGCATCGAGTCCCCGACCCCGGAGTCCTCGCAGCCGAGGACCAACCAGGACTGGTGGCCGAACCAGCCGAACCTCCAGGTCCTCAAGCACAACTCCCCTCAGCCCACTCCCCACGGACCCGACTTCAACTACCGCGAGGAGTTCGCCCAGGTCGACGTCGAGGCGCTGAAGCGGGACCTGTTCGAGCTCATGACGAGCTCGCAGGAGTGGTGGCCGGCCGACTACGGCCATTACGGGCCGCTGTTCATCCGCATGTCCTGGCACGCCGCCGGCACCTACCGGATCTATGATGGGCGGGGCGGTGGCGGCACCGGCGCGCAGCGCTTTGCTCCGCTCGAACAGCTGGCCGGACAACGCGAGCCTCGACAAGGCGCGCCGGCTGCTGTGGCCGATCAAGCAGAAGTACGGACGCAAGCTCTCCTGGGCCGACCTGCTCATCTTCGCCGGCAACTGCGCGATGGAGTCGATGGGGTTCAAGACCTTCGGGTTCGGCTTCGGGCGTGAGGACATCTTCGAGCCCGAGGAGATCTTCTGGGGTCCCGAGGACACCTGGCTCGGGGACGAGCGCTACAGCGGCGATCGCGATCTGGCCGAGCCGCTGGCCAACGTGCAGATGGGGCTCATCTACGTCAACCCGGAGGGCCCGAACGGCAACCCGGATCCGGTCAAGGCGGCCAAGGACATCCGGGACACGTTCGGCCGCATGGCCATGAACGACGAGGAGACGCTGGCGCTGATCGTGGGCGGCCACACGTTCGGCAAGGTCCACGGCAACGCCGACCCGGAGAAGATCGGCCCCGAGCCCGAGGGCGCGCCGGTCGAGCAGCAGCTCCTGGGCTGGAAGAACGGCACCGGCTCCGGGGCGGGTGAGAACGCGTTCACCAGCGGGCTCGAGGGGGCGTGGACGACCACGCCGACGCAGTGGGACAACGAGTACCTCGAGAACCTGTTCAAGTGGGAGTGGGAGCTGACCGAGAGCCCCGCCGGCGCCAAGCAGTGGAAGCCGAAGGACGGCCAGGGCGAGGACACCGTGCCCGACGCCCACGTCGAGGGCAAGCGCCACGCCCCGATGATGCTCACGACCGACCTTGCCCTGAAGGCCGACCCGGTCTACGAGCCGATCGCCCGGCGCTTTCTCGAGAACCCCGACGAGCTCGCCGACGCGTTCGCCCGTGCGTGGTACAAGCTCCTGCACCGCGACATGGGGCCGGTGGCGCGCTATCTCGGGCCGTGGATCCCCGAGCCGCAGCTGTGGCAGGACCCGGTGCCCGAGGTCGATCACCCGCTGATCGACGAGGCGCAGATCGCATCGCTGAAGGACGAGATCCTGGGCTCCGGCCTGTCCGTTTCCCAGCTCGTCACCACGGCCTGGGCCGCGGCGGCCAGCTTCCGGGGGACCGACAAGCGCGGCGGGGCCAACGGGGCCCGGTTGCGCCTGGCGCCCCAGCGGGACTGGGAGGTCAACAATCCGCCCGAGCTGGCCAAGGTGCTGGAGACCCTGGAGGGAATCCAGGCGCGGTTCAACGGCGCGCAATCGGGCGGGGTCAAGGTCTCGCTGGCCGACCTGATCGTGCTCGGCGGGTGTGCGGCGGTCGAGAAGGCGGCCCAGCAGGCGGGCCACGAGGTCGCCGTGCCGTTCGTCCCCGGGCGGACCGATGCCTCGCAGGAGCAGACCGACGTGGAGTCGTTCGCCGTGCTCGAGCCGACGGCTGACGGCTTCCGCAACTACCTCCGGGGCAGGCAGCCGATGTCCCCGGAGAACATGCTGGTCGAGCGGGCGAACCTGCTCGCCCTGACCGCACCGGAGATGACGGCGCTGGTCGGCGGCCTGCGGGTCCTGAACGCGAACCACAAGCAGGCACGGCACGGGGTGTTCACCGACCGGCCGGAGACGTTGACGAACGACTTCTTCGTCAACCTGCTCGATATGGGCACGGAGTGGCAGGCGTCGACGGCGGCCCGGAACGGGTCCTCGACGCAGGTCTACGAAGGTCGTGACCGCGCCAGCGGCGAGGCCAAGTGGACCGCCACCGCGGTGGACCTCGTGTTCGGCTCAAACGACCAGCTCCGCGCCATCGCCGAGGTCTACGCCTGCGAGGACGGGGAGGCGATGTTCGTGCGCGACTTCGTGGCCGCGTGGGACAAGGTCATGACGCTCGATCGCTTCGATCTGGTCTGACGTGAGTGGGGCAGGAGCCGCGCGTGGGCGCGGCTCCTGATCACTCGCTCACGCCTCGTCCCACACCTGCACCGCGGTCTGCTCCGAGATAACGCCGTCGCGGAGCTCGATCACCGTCGCGCACAGCACGTTGGTGCCGTCGGGGTAGCGGCAAGCCTGGGTATAGGCGGCGCCGCCGGCGTCGCTGACTGCGTGCTGGACCTTGTGGGTCATGTCCCGCGCGTACGTGTCCTCGAGCCAGTCTTTGATCTCGCCCGTGCCCCGCAGGACCCGCGGTGCGCCGGGCTGCGAGACCTTGTCGACGATGGTCACGACCGCATCGGGCCCGTACATCGACAGCTGCGTCGAGGCGTCCCGGTCCTCGGCCGCGCGCGCGAAGCGGTCCAGATCGAACGTGGTGATGGTGCCCATGGCCCCTCCTGTCTATATCGGGGCAGCTCCACCACGAGGCGCCGCCCCGCCGGTCCCGACCTATCTATGAGTAGATAGGTCCGATGGTTGTGTAACCTACCTCCTAGTAGGTAAGCTGTCAAGCTCCGAACCGGAAACCTTCTGCTCGATGGCCGTCGCCCGCCCCAAGAAACAGCCGCGCACCGCCGAACGTGTCCTCGACATCGCCGAGCGCCTCGTGCAGACCCGCGGCTTCAACAACTTCAGCTACGCCGACATCGCGTCCGAGCTCGGGATCACCACCGCGAGCCTGCATTACCACTTCCCCGGCAAGGCCGAGCTCGGGCAGGCCTTGATCACGCGGTACTCCGAGCGATTCTCGGTCGCGCTCAGCCAGATCGAGGCGGAGCAGCCGCACGCGTGGGCCAAGCTCGAGGCCTATGCGGGCCTGTACGCCGACGTGCTGCGCGGCAAACGGATGTGCATGTGCGGGATCCTGGCGGCCGAGTATCAGACGCTGCCCGAGCCGATGCGCAACGAGGTGATCCGCTTCTTCGACGAGAACCAGCGATGGCTGGCCGACCTTCTGACGGAGGGGAAGTCGGACCGCACGCTGCAGTTCAACGGCGCCGTCGAGGATGTGGCCCAGAACATCCTCAGCACGCTCGAGGGTGCGATGCTGGTCGCCCGCCCCTACGGGGACCTGCAGCGTTTCGACGCCGCGGCAAACCAGCTCCTCGCGGGACTGAGAAGCTAACCGGCGACCGTGGCGTGCAGGTGCCGCGTCGTCGGCTTGCCGTGGCGCGGTCTGAAGGTGACGGCGATGAGCAGCTTGAGGCGGTGGCGCTTACCGAGCAGCGTCCGGCCCGCTGGGGACGGAAGCAGCGTGAGCTGCACCTTGCCCGCCTTCTTGAGCGTCGCCCGTGCGGTGCCGTACCTGATCGTGTGTCCGGGCTTGGCCGCCGCGGCTCCCGCGGTGTCCGTGGTGGCCAGCGCGGTGAACGTCCCCGGGGATGGGGCCTTCAGCCCGAGCGCGAGGTCGGCCCCGCGTGGCTTCACCTGGGCCGAGAACGCGGGCTTGACCACGAGGAGCAGGACGAGGCCGCCGGTGGGCGCCACCGTCGTGGCCTGGTTCGAGGCCGAACAGTCGCGCGCGTCGACGACGGTGAGGTTGACCGAATAGGCTCCCGGCGGCGCGGTCACGGGGCCGTGGAGCAGGCCGCCCGCGGTGATCCGGAGGCCGGCCGGCAGGGTGGCTCCGGGGGTGAACGAGTACGGCGCCTGGCCGCCGTTGCCGTTCAGCTGCACGGCGTAGGGAAGGCCCTGGGTGGCGGCCTTGAGCTTGGCGGGGACGAGCGTGATCACCGGGCACTGCCCGCAGATGTCCCCCATGTTGGGGTCGTGGATCTTCTCGCACGCCGGATCGACGGTGATGGTCACCGTCTTGGCGACCGTGCTGTGGCCATCGGTCGCCTGCAGGCGGAGAACGTAGGTGCCCACCTGACCGAAGGCGACGCTGGTCTGGGGCGAGCTCGGGCTGCCGAACGAGACGCTCCCGGGGCCGGAGACCTCCGACCACGTGCTGGTCACGCTCTGCCCCGGATCGGGGCAGCCGCCGGTCACGGTGCCGTTCAGCGTCACCTCGTCGTTGAGATACACGGTCTGGTCGCCGCCCCCGTCGACCATCAGCTGGCCACACGGGCCCGGGATCGCGTTCTTCGAGGAATCCTGGTCGTCGTAGGCGACCGCGCCCTTGCTGTCCGGATACCGCGGCGAGGTGGTGAAGTTGATCGTCACCTGCGTGATCTGGCTGCCGAACGAGCAGTCGATCCCGGCGTTGCCGGTGGTCAACCCGCTCTGCGTGGTCGGCGTGCAGGCGTTGCCGTTGAACGGGCCGGTCGTGTTGGCCGTGATCTGCGACACCGTGTAGCCGGCGAGGTTCAGGCCCAGATGCAGGCCCCAGCTGGGCGCGCTCGCGGTGGCGGTGAGGGTGAGCGCGCCGCTCGAGGGGCTGCTCGAGGCTCGCGTGAGCGTGCCCGACCACTTGGCCGACGCCGCCGCCGCGCTTCCGAGGAGCACGAACAGGCAGGCGACGAGAACGAGCGCACCCGTCCGCATCCGCTTCGCCCCCAACATGATCAAAGCGCCTTATACCTCGCCAGGCCTGCGAACGCAAGCACGGGGCCGGCGGGATGAGATCTGGCCAGGGATGACGAGCTAAGCGCAGCGTTGCAATTCGCCGGGTCAGTTGTCTATGGTCGGAGTGTCACCTTTACACCGGGTGACAACGTTGGGGCGATATCAAGCCGTAGGGGGCTCAAGGCGCAAACGTGCACACGCGTTTGCACAGAAGGGGGTAACTAAATGGCCATCTCTCAGACCCGCCCGCCGCTCGCGGATGCGCTGAAGCAGGTCAAGGGGGTAACGCTCAGCGAGCAGCAGCTCGAGGCTCACGTGATGCTGCCTGAGAACGTTTCCGCCGCGAAGTCGGCCCGCGGGCCGGCCGACCCGGAGTTCAAGCTTCGCGTGCAGTGGCGGCCGAATCTCGTCTACCACGTCGACGTCGACGGCTTCGGCCAGGCGCTCCACGCATACCTGAAGGACTCGGTGGCCGGCTACACGATGCGCCTGCACCAGCACGGGTCGCTCATCTACACGCTGGAATGGAACTGGGCCAAGGAGCCCCAGGACGGGGGCGAAGGTTGGAATCCTGACGTCCGCATGCACATGGCCAGCTGCAGCAAGCTGGTGACGGCGATGGCCATGACCAAGCTGCTGGACGCCAAGAACATCTCGCCCAATACCAAGATCATTGATTACCTGCCCGCCTACTGGAGCAAGGGTCAGAACGTCAACCAGGTCACATTCGCCCATTTGCTCACGCACACCTCGGGCTTTCACTTCGGCGGCGACGAGACACCGTGCGACTACGGCTTCATGAAGCAGCAGGTGGCGGCCGGGACCACGCACCTGGGCCAATACAACTACCAGAACATGAACTTCGCGCTGTGCCGGATCTTGCTGGCCACGATCAACGGGACGATCCCGGTCAACTTCAACCTCTTCTTCGGCGGGTTGGCCGATGCTTTCTGGGACCTGATCACGCTGAACGCCTACCAGCTGTACGTGATCCAGAACCTGTTCGGACCGGCCGGGGTCACCGACGCCACGCTCACCCACCTGCCGGCCGATGCGCTGGCCTACAACTTCCCGGTCTCCGGAAACGGGTGGAACTCGGGCGATCTGATCACCGTGGCCGGCGCGGCGGGCTGGCACATGTCGGTCGATGACCTGTTGAAGATCATGGGCACGTTCCGGCGCGGTGGCGCCGTGGTCAGCCCGACTCAAGCCCAGTCCATGCTCGACAGCGGCTTCGGCCTCGACCTGAACAGGTCGACTCCGCTGGGCAACATCTACGGCAAGAACGGCGGGTGGTCCAACAACGGCCGGCTCGAGCAGAGCGCGGTCTACTTCCTGCCCGAGGACATGGAGATGGCGATCTTCATCAACTCGCCGGTGGGAGCCGGCACGAGCTGGTTCCTCGGCGACGCGGCCAACCTGTTCGCTTCCAACATCAAGCTCTGAGAAGCGCGATGGCAACCACTCAGCAGAAACCGCCGACCACCGGATCGGGCACCGGACCGGCGTGGGGCGCCTGGGTCGTGATCGTCGGAATGAGTGCGATCGTCCTGGTGTTCGGCCTCTCCATTCTGCGCTTCAACAAGGCCGCCGACGTGGCGACCGCGATGGGCGCGGTGACCGGGGTGATCGCGGCGCTGGTGGGTGCCTACTTCGGCATCCGAGGCGCCACGCTGGCCCAGTCGCAGGCGATGAGCGCAAACGACACCACGGGAGGCGTCGAGGCATCCACGGGGTCGAACGGGAAGGTTCCGCCGCCGGCCACCACGCCGCTGGTGCTCACCGGATCAGAGACGGAGAGCCCGTCCGAGGCCAAGGTCGACCCGTCCGGGGAGAAGCCGGTGCCCTAGCGCGAGGGTCAGGCGGGGCTACGGCTGAGCCCGGCCAGCGCGGCCGCTCCGAGAACGGTGGCGCCGGCGGCCAGCGAGCCCACGAGGACACGGCCGGCGACCGGGATCGAGTCGCCGGCCTTGACCGTGGCGATCAGGTCGGCGACGTCGCCCAGGATCGAGGCGGCCACCCAGGGGCGCAGGGCCGACTCCGAAGCGGCCAGGGTGCCGGCGCCGAGGGCGAGGTCCCGGGCGCCGAGGCCGCGCGTCGCGACCTGGGTTCCGGGCCGGCCGGCGTCGCGGCCGAGCCACACGCCGGTGAACTGCTCGGGCCGGGCGATCAGGGCGAGGCCGAAGCCGAGCCGGCCAGCGGCGATGGTTCGGGAGAGGGTGCGGGCGTCCATGGGGCGGAGGATGACACGCCCGCGCGCGCGGCGAGCTGACCGCAGGCGGCGGCAATGTCACGGCCCCGGGTGAGCCGGACCGTGGCCTCGACGCCGTGGCGCTCGAGCTCGGCCCGGAAGGCGTCGATCGCCTTGGGGCTCGAGCCCGCGTACGCCGAGCCGGTCGGGTTGTAGGGGATCAAGTTGACCTTGTAGACGCGGGGGTCGAGCAGCTCGGCCAGCTGCGCGGCCTGGGGGTGGGCGTCGTTGACGCCGGCCAGCATCACGTACTCGACGAACACCTTGCGGTGCTTGCGGGCATAGTGGGCTTCGCAGGCCGCGAGCACGTCGGCGAGCGGATAGCGATCGTTGACCGGCATGATCTGAGAGCGCAGCGCGGGGTCGGCGGCGTGCAGGGACAGGGCCAGGCGGATCGGCATGTCGGTCTCGGTCAGGCGCTCGATCCCGGGGATCCAGCCCACGGTCGAGATCGCCGTCCGGCGGTGGGTGATGCCGACGTCGGGCAGCCGGCGGCAGGCGGCGAGCACGTGGTCGAGGTTCATCATCGGCTCGCCCATGCCCATGAAGACGGCGTGGTCGACGGTGTCGAGGCGGCGGAAGTGGAGCGCCTGGTCGACGATCTCCGACGCGGTCAGGTTGCGGCCGAAGCGCATCGAGCCGGTGGCGCAGAACGTGCAGGTGAGCGGGCAGCCGGACTGCGAGGACAGGCAGAGCGACCGCCGGCCGTCCCGGTAGCGCATGAGCACGGCCTCGACCGGGCGGCCGTCGGCGGTGTGGAACAGGGCCTTGACCGTGCCGTCGCGCGAGCTCGCCTCGTCCTGCAGGGTGAGGGTCGAGAACGGGACCTCGGCCGCGAGCGCCTCCCGCAGGCGGAGGGGGAGGTCGGTCATGGCGGCGAACGAGTGAGCGCCCTGGGCGGCCCAGCGCCAGACCTGGCGCGCGCGGTACCGCGGCTCGCCGAGCTCGGCCAGCTTGGCGTCGAGGAGCTCGAAGTCCATGGGTCCTATGGTGACATCCGTGCGACTGGCCAAGTTTCTCGCCACCGCGGGCGTGGCCTCGCGGCGCGCCTCGGAGGAGATCGTCCGGTCGGGGCGGGTGACCGTGGGCGGTGAGACGGTGACCGATCCCGCCCGCGATGTGCAACCCGGAGACGGGGTCGAAGTGGACGGCAAGCCGGTGGAGGACGGGGGCGAGCGCGTGGTCTATGCGCTGAACAAGCCACGCGGCGTGGTCTCGACCGCGCAGGACACTCACGGGCGGCCGACCGTGGTCTCGCTGGTCCCCTCACCGGCGAGGCTGTATCCGGTGGGCCGGCTCGACATCGACGCCACCGGGCTGCTCCTGCTGACCAACGACGGCGAGCTGGCGCACCGGCTCACGCACCCCAGCTTCGAGGTCCCGAAGACCTATCGGGCGACGGTGGCGGGCGGCCCGGTCCGGGACCGCTCGCTCCGGGCCCTGCGGGCGGGCGTGCGGCTGGAGGACGGCTTGACCGCGCCCGCCCGGGCCAGGCGCGTGGCGCCGGACACGCTCGAGATCACGATCCACGAAGGGCGCAACCGCCAGGTCAAGCGAATGTGCGAGGCCGTCGGTCACCGGGTCGTCGCGCTCGAGCGGACCGCCTTCGGGTCGCTCGAGCTCGGCCGGCTGCGACCCGGGGCCCACCGGCGGCTGACCGCCGAGGAGGTACAGGCGCTGCTCAGCCTCAGCGCTGGTAGAGCAGCTTGTCGTTCGGCAACGAGGTCGCGGTCAGCACCGGCGCCAGCGCCCGACGGGTGATCCGGCGCGGCCGGTCGGAGACCATCCGCAGCACGGTGAACTGAAGCACCCGCCGGCGCGAGAGGACATGGAAGCCGGGGATCGGATAGCTCGCCTGCATAAGTGAGGGCGAGAGGTTGCAGGCCGAGCCCCACCAGCAGTACCCGGAGCTCGGCGGGGCGCTGAAGCTGATCACGTCGAACTCCGACACGGGCGCGCCGTGCCGGGGAATGAACTTCAGGCCCGGCATGTACAGCTTCAGGGGCAGCAGATCGAGGTAGTTCTGAGTCAGGATGGCTCGGGGCCCGGTGGCGCGGCGCCCGAGCGCGGTCGCGACCGGCCGCCAGTCCGGCCGCTGATACGTCCGGTCGAGGGCGACTCCGACCGCGGTGCCGACACCCGCGCAGCACAGCACCACCGTGGCCAGGAGCCCGGCCAGCCGCGCGCGCGGTGCGGCGAAGCCGCCGGCCACAAACACGGCCGCCGGCATCCAGAGCGCGAACAGGTTGCGGCTGATCAGGTCATCGACACCCACGGCGACCAGGACCAGGCTCAGGATCAGGCCGGCCAGGGCGAAGCCGCCGGCGAGGAGCGCACCGGCGCGTTCGCGCGGGACCGACCGCGTCACGAGCAGGACGACGGCGAGCACGAGCAGGGCGATCGCGATCGGCCCGAGCACCCCGTGCACGGGTCCCTCGAACGAGATCGCGAACTGGGGGATGACCTGTCCGAGGCGCCGCCCGAACGGGATCACGGCGATCCAGTTCGAGCGGCCGCTGGCGGTCTGGGTGAGAGCGAGCGGGATCAGCCCGGCGCCGCACATCCCCACGACCACGACGCCCGGTCCGAGCCGCCCGCACGCGCCGGTGGAGGACCAGCAGCCACACCGCCTCGGGCACCACGATGAGCAGCGCGTAGTAGTGGGTGGCGAGCGCGAGCGCGGTGGCGAGCACCCACAAGCCGATCCGGCGTGGGCTCGGCGCCTCACGGGCGTAGGCGAAGGCGAGCAGCGACAGGCTGGAGAGCAACACGAGCAGCGCATACGAGCGCGCCTCCTGCGAGTACCAGATGAGGATCGGGCTGCAGGCCGTGAGCGCGGCCGTAATCACCCCGGCGCGGGGCGAGACGAGCTTGGCGGCGATCGCGTAGGCCACGGGCACGGTGGCCACGCCGACGACGGCCGAGAGGGCCCGGAGCGGCGCCTCGGTGTAGCCGAACACCCGCGCCCACACCCAGGCGACGAGGTAGTAGAGCGGAGGCGTCGACTCGCTGTGGGGGATCAGCCCGAGCATGTTCCCGGGTGAGAAGTGGACGAGCAGGGCGGTGTTGGCCTCGTCGAACCAGAACCCCTGGTGGCCGATGCGCCAGAACCGGAGCACCGCGGCCAGGACTGTGAACGCGAGCACGAGCCCAGCCGCGCGACTGAGCGCGAACGAGCGGGCCTGAGGAAGGTCCCGCGCGGGCGCGATCACGGTGCTCACGGGCGCGGATGTTAGGGGCCCGAATAGGGGGAAAACCGGGGCGCTTAACCCGATTGCAATCGGCCGGCAAAGCACACGGTGATGCCGACCGGGCACACTTCGCCGATGCCCCCCGATCTCCCTGAGGCGAAACCGTCCGTCGCGTTGGCGGCCGCCTCGGCCGGAACGGCGACTGAGCCGGCGGTCTCGCTTCCGCGGCTACGGGGGCTGTCACGGCCGCGGATCCGGGTCGCGGCTCACCCCCTGGCCGGGCGCATCGGGCTGGCGACGCTGCTGGTGTGCACGTTCGCGGTCGTGGCCTACGCCACCTCCGGGGTGACGCCGCTGGTCCCGCGCAGCTACCTGTCGCTGCCCAACTGGCAGTCGGGGCCGCTGCATCTGATCTTCAAATGGCTCCCGCGCGACCAGCGCGACATCAGCTACGGGTTCAGCGCCGTGCTCGGCCTGATGCTGATCGCCTACGCCGTGGTCCTGACCTCGGTGCGCACGCTGTCCATGCGGCGGATCGTCATCTTCGTGCTCATCGCCCACGCGGTGATCCTGCTCAGCCCGCCGCTGCAGCTCTCCGACGTGTGGAACTACCTGGGCTACGCGCGGCTGGGGGCGCTGCACGGGATCAACCCGTACCGCCACACGATGCTGTTCGAGACCCACGACCCCGTGTACCTGTTCGCGAGCTGGCACGCGCTCAAGAGCCCGTACGGGTCGCTGTTCAGCGCGCTCACGTACCCGCTCGCGTTCGTGCCCATCCCGGTCGCCTACTGGATCGTCAAGGTGGCCACGCTGTCGGCCAGCCTCGGCTTCCTGGCCGTGGTGTGGCGGTGCGCCAAGCTGCTCGGGCGCGACCCGCGCTTCGCCATCGTGTTCATCGCCGCCAACCCGATCTACCTCATCTACGCGATGGCGGGGTTCCACAACGACTTCTTCCTCCTGCTCCCGCTGATGGGGGCGATCGCGCTCACCCTGGCCGGGCGGGACCGGTCGGCCGGCGCCGTGCTGATGCTCGCGGTCGCGGTCAAGTTCACCGCACTGATCGTGCTCCCGTTCATGTTCTTCGCCGCCCGGCCGGCGCGCCGGCGCTGGCAGCTGCTGATCGGGGTGGCGATGGGGGCGATCCCGCTCGTGGCCCTCAGCCTGGCCCTGTTCGGGTTCTCGTTCCCCAACCTGAGCCAGCAGAGCACGCTGTTGACCGACTTCAGCATCCCCAACGTGTTCGGGCTCATCTTCCACCTCGGAGGGGGGACCCCGGCGCTGCTGAGCGCGGCCAGCGTGGCGGTGGTAGTGGCCATCGCGCTTTTGCTGCGGGCCCGGGGAGATTGGCTGTCCCGAGCCGGATGGGCGACGGTGGCGCTGATCGCGAGCCTGTCCTGGCTGATGCCGTGGTACGTGATCTGGGTCCTCCCGCTGGCGGCGCTCGGGACGAGCGTCCGCCTGCGCCGCGTGTCCCTCGCCCTGACCCTGTTCCTGGTCTTCTCGTTCGTGCCCTGGCTTCAGATCTTCATGGGCGACCACAACATCAACCCGCTCAACACCCCGGCCGGGCGGTCGTCCTCGCAGCTGGCCCAGAAGCTGTCGCGCTAGCGACAGCTCACGGTTTCCATAACGGCCGTTTACGCGGCGATTATTAGGGTCCTGTTAGCGTCACCGCTTCATGCGCCTCGAGGTAGACGTCGGACAGGCAAGCGGTGCGCCGCGGGGAAGCGAGTTCACCGCGCTGGTCGACCGGCCTCGGCGCGCGCGGATCGACTGGTTCGATCTGTCCGTACTCGGGGTGTTCGCCGCCGTCTCGCTGTGGATCCTCGGGCTCGACCTGTGGAACGTGATCGTCCACGGCCGGACGTGGACGGGAACCGACGGCGTCTTCATCGTCGACCAGATGCAGTACCTGGCCTGGATCCAGTCGGCCGCGCACCACGGGCTCTCCTCCAACCTGTTCGTCGTCCATCCGACGCCGTCGGACTACTTCCAGCCCGCGGTCGAGATCTCGGCCGGGCTGACCGCGCTCGGGGTCGTGCCCTGGCTGTCGCTGCTGCTGTGGAAACCCGTCGCGGTCGGGTGCGCGTTCGTGGCCATTCGCGCCTACTGCCGGCGCAGCCTGGTCGGCACCTGGCCCCGCCGCGCCGCGCTCGTGCTGGCGCTGTTCTACGGGTCGTTCAGCATCGTCTACGGCGACTTCGGCGTGGTCGGGGATCTGATGCCGACCTTCCTGAGCTGGGGTTACACGTTCGGGCTGCTGGCCATCGGCCTGCTCGTCCTGGCGCTGTTGAGCTACGGCCGGGCGCGGAGCACGGGCAAGCTGATCTGGCTGCCGGGGCTGCTCGGCGGGGTGGCCGCGCTCATGCACCCCTGGCAGGGCGAGCTCCTCGGGGTCATCGTGGTCGCGGTCGAGCTCGTGCTGTGGCGCAACGGCCGCCGGCTGCCGGCGCGCCGGCTGGCCCCGCTGCTGGCCACACTGGTGATCACCGCCATCCCGCTCCTCTACTACATGGTCCTGGGCAAGACCGATCCTTCGTGGGAGATGGCTCGGCAGGCGAGCAAGCACACCTTCTCGCTCGGGACGATCCTGCTCGCCGTCGCCCCGCTGGCCATCCCGGCCGCGTTCGGTTACCGCGGGCGCTCGGGGTCGTACCTGACCGCGGTCACCCGGACCTGGCCGTTCGCCGCCCTCGCCGTGTGGGTGCTGTCGGCCACCCAGGTCAGCGCCACGCCGCTGCACGCCTTCGACGGGATCACGATCCCGCTCGCCGTGCTGGCCATCCGAGGCGTCCAGCAGCTGCGCTCTCATCCGGTGCCGCGGCCGCGGGTGGTCGGAGGGCTCGCGGTGGCGGTGCTGACGATCCCCGCCACGGTGTACCTGATGGCGAGCAACATCTCCCTGGTCAAGCCCCAGAGCGGCAACCCCAACTTCATCACCCAGGAGGAGCAGCAGGCCCTCCGGTACCTGGCGCGCGAACCGGTGAAGGGCGGCGTTCTGACCCGCTTCTATCTCGGCACCGTGGTCCCGGCGCGGACCGGCCGGAGCACCTACGTGGGCGACTGCCTGTGGTCCGAGCCCAACTGCAGCGGGCGGGCCCAGACCACCCAGGCGCTGCTCGACGGTCACCTCGACCCGGCGCGGGCGCGGCGGTTCGTGGCCTCGACTGGCGCCCGCTTCCTGCTCACCGACTGCTCGACCGCCGGCAACCTCGACCGGATGCTGGCCCCGCTCACCGCCTCGGTCACCCGGTTCGGCTGCGTGGACGTGTATCGGTTGATTCCGGCACAATCGGCCGCGCATGCGGCTCTTCGCGCTCCGGGGCGCCAACAGCGTCGAGTCCAATCAGCCTGAAGCGATCCTCTCCGCCACCACGGAGCTGATGCAGGAGCTGATGGACCGCAACGACCTCGCCCCCGAGGCGATGGTCAGCTGCATCTTCACCCTGACCCACGACCTCGACGCCGAGTTTCCGGCCGTGGCGGCCCGGCGGATCGGCCTGAACACCGTCCCGCTGCTGTGCGCTCGGGAGATCCCGGTCCCCGGCTCGCTGCCCAAGGTGATCCGGACCCTCGTGCACTACTACGCCGAGGAGAGCCATCAGCCTCGGCACGTGTACCTGGGCGAGGCCAAGGTCCTGCGCGCGGACCTCGAGTCGGCACAATAACCCGGTCATGCCGATCGAGTTCGCCGAGCGCATCAGCCGCATCCCCGCCTATCCGGTCGCCGCCGGGTACGACCTCGGCGACGACGTGGCCATGCTGGCCTCCAACGAGTCGTCCTTCGCCCCGATGGCGGCGGTGGTCGAGGCCGCGAACCGGGTGCTGGGCGGAGCCAACCGGTACCCCGATCCGTCCTACTGGCCGCTGCGCCGGGCGCTGGCCGACCGCTACGGGGTCCCGCCCGAGCGGATCGCGCTCGGCAACGGCTCCTGCGACATTCTCCTGGCCGCCGGCGAGGCCCTGCTCGAGCCCGACTCCGAGGTCGTCTACGCGTGGCCCTCGTTCAGCGTCTACCCGCACCTGGCCGCCACCTCGGGAGCACGGGCGATCACGGTGCCGCTCGACTCCGAGGAGCGCCACGACCTCGAGGCCATGGCGGCCGAGATCAACGCGGCCACGCGGCTCGTGCTCGTCTGCAACCCCAACAACCCGACCTCGACCGCGGTCGACCTGGAGGAGATCGTCGCCTTCCTCAAGCGCGTGCCCCGGCACGTGGCCGTGATCCTCGACGAGGCCTACGTCGAGTTCTCGCTCCTGGTCGGCGACACCTACGCCTCGGTCGACCTGCTCAAGCGCTTCCCCAACCTCGTCCTCCTTCGCACCTTCTCGAAGGTCTACGGCCTGGCCGGGCTGCGGGTCGGCTACGCGTTGTGCGGCTCCCAGGACTTCCGCGTGGCGGTCGAGCAGGTCCGCCAGCCCTTCTACCTCAACGCGGCCGCCCATGCCGCCGGCACCGAGGCGATCAAGCACCAGGACGAGGTCGAGCGCCGGGTCACGGCCACGATCGGCGACCGGCTCGAGCTGGAGCGCGGGCTGCGGCGGCTGAACGTGTGGGTGGCCCAGTCGGATGCCAACTTCGTCTGGATGCGCCTGCCCGAGACCGAGGACCCCGCCGGCACCGAAGCCGAGGTGGTGGCCGGCCTGCGCGAGCGCGGCGTGCTCGTGCGGGCGGGGACCTCGCTCGGCCGCGAGGGGGCGATGCGGATCACCGTCGGCACGGCGGCCGAGAACGAGCGCCTCGTGGCCGCCCTGGCGCAGCTTCTCTAGGCCGATCGCTCGATGGCCAGGGCCGGGGCGCGCGGTGGACGAACCCCTATAAAGCTGGTAAAAAAGACGCCGCGGACATGAGCTACCACGTCCTCTCTGCCTGGCGATTTAGCTAGGCGCTCGACTGAGCGCCTTCAGCTACCGCTCCGTACAGTTCCCAGGCATTAGAAAGGACGACCAGATGATCGAGACCGTGACCGGAGAGCAGGTCCGCGACCAGCGGATCGAGCGGGTGGAGCCGCTCGTGCCGCCGTCCGAGCTGCTCGACGAGCTCCCGCTGTCGGACCCGCAGGTCGTGCTGCGGGGACGGGCCGAGACCCACGCGATCCTCGACGGCGAGGACGACCGGCTGCTGGTCGTGGTCGGGCCGTGCAGCGTGCACGACGTCGAGGCCACGCTCGAGTACGCCGAGCGCCTGTCCGAGCAGGCCGCGCGGCTGCGCGACGACGTGCTCGTGGCGATGCGGGTCTACTTCGAGAAGCCGCGCACGACCACGGGCTGGAAGGGCCTGATCAACGACCCACATCTGAACGGGTCGGGCGACGTGAACGCCGGGCTGCGGCTGGCGCGCGGGCTGCTGCTGAAGGTGATCGAGCTGGGGCTCCCGGTCGGATGCGAGTTCCTGGATCCGATCACCCCGCAGTACATCTCGGACGCCGTGTCCTGGGGGGCGATCGGCGCTCGCACGACCGAGAGCCAGATCCACCGCCAGCTCGGCTCCGGGCTGTCGATGCCGGTCGGGTTCAAGAACGGGACCAACGGCAACGTCCAGGTCGCCGTCGATGCGGTGCGGGCGGCGGCGGTGGCGCACGCCTTTCCCGGCATCGACGAGAGCGGCCGGCCCGCGATCCTCCACACGCGGGGAAACCGGGACTGTCACATCATCCTGCGCGGCGGCCGCGGGGCTCCGAACTATGGGGAGGACTCGGTGGGCGATGCGCTGTCGCTGCTGCGGGCGGCAGGCCTGCGCGAGCGCGTGGTCATCGACCTCTCGCACGACAACAGCGGCAAGGATGCGACGCGCCAACCCGCGGTGGCGAGCGCGGTGGGCTCGCAGGTGGCGGACGGGAACCGGGCCATCAACGGCGTCATGCTCGAGTCGTTCCTGGTCGGCGGGTGCCAGAAGCTGGTCGCCCCGGCCGACCTGGTCTACGGCCAGTCGATCACCGACGCGTGCCTGGACTGGGAGTCGACGGTCTCGGTGCTCGAGGGCCTGGCGGGCGCTGTGCGGGCGCGCCGCGCTAGTCCGTTGCGGGTGGGGGTCGTCGGCGTCGGGTTGATCGGCGGCTCGATCGGGCTGGCGGCGCGCGAGCGCCTGGGCGCGTCGGTGGCCGGGTTCGACGCCTCGGCCGACGCCTTATCGGCCGCCGTGGCCCGGGGCGCGGTCGACGATGCGTGCTCGTCGGTGGCGGCGGCGGTGCAGGGGGCGGAGGTGGTGTTCGTGGCCGTGCCGGTGGGGGCCATGCGTGATGCGGTCGGGGCGGTGTTGGCGGCGGCCGCGGATTCGTGCGTGGTCAGCGACGTCGGGTCGACCAAGCGCGCGGTCGTGGCGGCGGCCGAGGGGGATCCTCGGTTCGTGGGCGGCCATCCCCTGGCCGGGGCCGAGACCGCCGGGGTCGGGCATGCCCGGGCCGACCTGTTCGACGGGGCGACCTGGTACCTGACCCCGACCGCGCGGACCTCCGGGGTGCTCTACGAGCGGCTGCACCGGCTCCTGCGCTCGCTCGGGGCCCGCCCGGCGGCGATCGAGCCCGAGACCCACGACCGGCTGCTGGCCACGGTCTCACACCTCCCACACGTGCTGGCCAACGTGCTCGTGGGCCAGGCGGCGGCCGTGCTGGCGGCCGGCGAGGAGCGCCTCCCGGCCACCGGGCCGTCGTTTCGCGACGCGACGCGGGTGGCCGGGGCGCCGAGCGCGATCTGGAGGGACATCTACCTGTCCAACCGGGACGCGCTCGTGGGGGCCCTCGACGACACGGTGGCGCGGCTGTCGGCGGTGCGCGGGGCGCTGGCGGCGGGTGACGGGGATGCGGTGGTGGAGTGGAACGACGCCGCGGCGGCGGACCGGCGGCGGTTGATCGAGGCGTCGCTGGCCGGGGGCGAGCTGTTCGAGCTGCGGGCCTCGGTCCCGAACCGCCCGGGCGTGGTGGCTCAGCTGGCCCTGGAGCTGGGGCGGGCGGGGGTCAACATCGCCGACATGGCGCTGTACCCGGCTCCGGACATGAGCGAGGGCGTGGTGGCGCTGTGGGTCGCGGGCGCCGAGCCGGCGGCGCGGGCCGAGCAGTTGATCGGCTCGCTCGGGTTTCCGGTGGCGCGGCCGTGAGGGTGCGCTTCGATCCCTCGGGGCCGTTACGGGGCACGGTCCGGGTGCCGGCGGACAAGTCGATCTCGCACCGGGCGGCGCTCATCGGAGCCATGGCCTCGGAGCCGGTCCGGATCAGGAACTACCTGGACGCCGCCGACACGCGTTCCACGCTGGCCGCGGTGGGGCAGGTCGGCGCGCTGGTGAGCGGGGAGGTGGACGGCGAGCTGATCATCCGCGGGTGCGGCCTGCGAAACGCGGCCGCGCCGGACGAGCCGATCGACGTCGGGAACGCGGGCACGCTGATGCGGCTGCTGCCCGGATGGCTGGCCTTCCAGAGCGGGCAGAGCTTCATGCTCGACGGCGACGAGTCGATCCGCCGGCGGCCGGTCGACCGGATCGCCCGTCCGCTGGGGCTGATGGGCGCGCGGGTCGAGGCGCGGGAGGGGCGATTCCCGCCGTTGCGGGTGCACGGGACGATGCTGCACGGGATCGAGTACGAGCTCCCGGTGGCCAGCGCCCAGGTCAAGTCGTGTGTGCTCATGGCTGGGCTGATCACCGACGAGACGACCGTGCTCGAACCGGTGGCCTCGCGCGATCACACCGAGAGGCTGCTGCTGCGGGCGGGCGCGCCGGTAGAGCGTTCGCTGGTTGACCGGGGTGTGTGGAGCACGGCGGTGGGGAACACCGACGAGCTCGAGATCGATTCGATCGACGTCCCCGGCGACCTGTCCTCGGCCGCATTCCTGATCGCGGCCGGCGTGCTGGTCCGCGGATCGCGCCTGGTGCTCGAGGACGTGGGGGTGAACTGGACCCGGGCCGGGTTCCTGCGCGTGCTCGAGCGGATGGGGGCGGTGGTGATCGGGGACGTGGAGGCGTTCGGCGAGTTCGGGCCTGAGGAGCCGGTGAGCGATCTAGACGTGGCCGCGGGGGCGCTCGAGGGGACGGTGGTCTCCGGGGACGAGGTGCCGCTGACCATCGACGAGCTCCCGCTGGTGGCGCTGCTGGGGTGCTTTGCCGAGGGCGAGACGGTGGTCCGGGACGCCGCTGAGCTGCGGGTCAAGGAGTCCGACCGGATCGCCACCGTGGTGGGCGGCCTGCGCGGCCTCGGGGCCGACATCGAGGCTCTGGAGGACGGGTTCGTGGTCCGGGGCACCGGCTCGCTGCGCGGTGGGGTGATCGACGCCGGCGGCGACCACCGGCTGGCCCTGCTCGGCGCGGTGGCCGGGCTGGCCTCGCTGGAGGGAGTCGAGGTCGTGGGGATGGAGGCCGCGGGGGTCTCCTACCCGGGGTTCGCCACCGACCTGGCGGGACTGGTGACGGCGTGAGCGTGGTGGCAATCGACGGGCCGGCCGGGGCCGGGAAGTCGAGCGTGGCCCGAGCCGTGGCCGCGGAGCTGGGCTGGACCTACCTCGACTCCGGCGCGATGTATCGCGCGGTGGCGCTGGCGGCGCTGCGGGGAGGCGTCTCTCCGGCGTCTGCGGCCCAGTCGGTGCGGATCGACGTCGGCGACCGGGTGCTGATCGACGGGGAGGACGTGACCGGGTCGATCCGCTCGCCCGAGGTGTCCGAGGCGGCGTCGCAGGCGGCGGCCGACCCCTCGGTCCGGGAAGCCCTGGTGGCGCAGCAGCGGCGGCTGCTGTCCGAGGGGAACTGGGTGGCCGAGGGCCGGGACATCGGCACCGTGGTGGCGCCCGAGGCTTCGGTCAAGGTCTTCCTCGACGCCTCGCCCGAGGAACGCGCGCGGCGGCGGGCACGCGAGCTCGGCGTGGACGCGAGCGTGGTCCTGGCCGAGCAGGCGATCCGGGACGAGCGGGACCGCAGCCGGGAGGCGTCACCGCTGTCCGCGGCCCCGGATGCCGTGGTCCTCGACACCACCGGTCTTGACCTGTCCGAGGTCGTCTCCCGAATTACCGGTTTAGTGACTGACGCGACGGGGTAGGCCTGCTCCGAAGGATTTGCCGTGCGGGGTTGAGTTGGCCCCCGGCACTGGTGGCGGAGCCCACCGCGGGCTGCGCCGTCTGGTTCAAAACCGAACGGCCCCGCTGAGGGCAGAGGGTGATGTGATGAATCAACGCGTCCTTAGGTGCGCTGGTACGACGCTTGTCGTGGCGCTGCTCGCTTTCCTCGGCACCGGCGCCGTCGCGTCCGCGAAGCCGATCCTGATGCTGAACACGAAGCAGGAGGCTCAGAAGCAGCACGCGATCTGGGCCCAGCACGTGTTCGCGCCCGCCGGCTCGCTGCAGCCGCCCGCGCCACCGTGTCCGGAGAACGGACTGCTGCCGTCGCCGATGTCGAGCTGCGGCCTGCCCGAGTTCCCGGCCACCACCCTGCCCTTCCCGGGCAACATGGCCTACTACGGCGGCCACGTCCAGACCAGCCCCAAGGTCTACGTCGTCTACTGGGGATGGGGCCAGTCCGGCGCGTTCCCGGGCCAGTCCTGCGCCTCGGAGCCGATCACCGAGGGGTCGATCTCCGCGACTCTGGCCTGCGATCCTGACGGCGCGGGCAAGTACATGGCCGATTTCGTCTCGCAGATGGGCGGGACGGACTGGGCCGGGGTGCAGAGCCAGTACTACCAGTCCGATACCTCGGGCGCCAAGACCTACGTCGGCAATCCGAGCAACCAGCTCGGGGGCATCTGGGTCGATGACGCCAACGACGCCAGCGGCCTGTCCAAGACGTCGTCCTCGGCCCCGCCCGGCTCGGGCAACACGTACACCGACCTGGCCGCCGAGGCCCAGCGGGCGGTGGCCCACTTCGGGATCAGCGACCTGGCGAACGCGAACATCGTGATCGCCCAGCCGCCGGCGTTCAGCGATCCGAACGCGCTTTCGACCGGCTACTGCGCCTTCCACGACTACACCCAGCCCGGGCTCGAGGGCGGGATCTACAACGGCCTCACGCCGGGGATCTCCTACACCAACATGCCCTACGCGCTGGCCATCAACTCCGGCGGCTCGAACGTGTGTGGCGAGAACGCGGTCAACAGCGGCTCGGCCGGCCGGTTGGACGGGTTCTCGATCGTGCTCGGGCACGAGATCGAGGAGACGGTGACCGATCCCGGAGCCGAGGACGTGCTCGGCAGCGGGACGAGCGCCCAGCAGATCGGTGGCTGGTACGACGCCGCCGACGCCAACGAGAACGGCGACAAGTGCGCGTGGGTGGGCGAGAACCTGCTCACCGCCCAGGGCCCGCCGGCCCCGATCCCGGGCGCCATGGGGAACATGAAGGGCAACGCGGGCGGCACGTTCGCGGTCCAGTCGCTGTGGAGCAACGACTCCGCCGGCGGCGCGGGTTACTGCGCCGGGGCCGGAACCGACCTGCCGGTGACGGGGTGAGGAGTGCGCGCGCTCTGAATTGACGGGAGGAGAGAGGACATGGCGGGATCCGGGGCCACGCTAGCCTCGGATCCGCCATGAAAGTCGCGGTCGTCGGCTACCCCAACGTCGGAAAGTCCTCGCTGGTCAACCGCCTCTCGGAGTCCCGGGAGGCGGTCGTGCACGAGCGCCCCGGGGTGACGCGTGACCGCAAGGAGGTGGCGACCGAATGGAACGGCCGTGAGCTCGTCCTGATCGACACCGGCGGCGTCGATCGGGCTGACCCGGCCGATCTGGCCGGGTTGATCTTCGACCAGGCGCGGGCGGCGCTGGCCGATGCGGCCGTCGCCGTGCTGGTCGTCGATGCCCGGGCCGGGCTGCGGCCGGGCGACCAGGACATGGCCGAGCTGCTGCGGCGCTCCCCGCTGCCGGTCGTGGTGGCGGCGAACAAGATCGACTCAGCGCGCGACCTGCCGCTGGCGGGTGACTTCTATTCGCTCGGCCTGGGCGAGCCGGTGGCGGTATCGGCGGCCCAGGGGCTCGGCACCGGGGATCTGCTCGATCGGATCGTCTCCGTCGGCCCTCCGGTGGCCGAGGGGGGGTTGGAGCCGGCGGATGATCTGGTGCGGCTGGCCGTGATCGGGCGGCCAAACGTCGGCAAGTCATCGCTGGTCAACCGGTTCCTCGGCGCCGAGCGGGTGATCGTCTCGGCCGAGGCCGGGACGACCCGGGACGCCATCGACGTGCCGCTGCGGTTCGAAGACCGCTCGCTCGTCCTGATCGACACCGCCGGCCTGCGCCGCCAGTCCAAGGTGAGCGAATCGGTCGAGTACTACACCTCGCTGCGCTCCCAGCGGGCGGCCGAGCGGGCCGACGTCGCGCTGGTGGTCTGCGACGCGTGCGAGGGGATCACCGCCCAGGACTTCCGGGTGGCCGAGCTGGCCATGCGCTCGGGCTGCGCCACCGCGCTGGTGCTGAACAAGTGGGACATCGCGTCTGAAGTGGATTTGGATTTCTGGCGGGCGCGGGTGCGGCAGAAGCTGCGGTTGCGCCCCCGGGTGTTGACCGCGAGCGCGCTGACCGGCCGGCACGTGGAGCGGTTGCTGGTGGAGGCGGTCGCGCTGGGCGACCGGCGGCGGGGGCGGATCCCGACTCCGGCCCTGAACCGGTTCCTGGGCGACGCGGTGGGCGCGCGCCAGCCCCCGGTCGGTGGGCCGGGGGGCCGGAGCGGGCACCGGCTCAAGCTGCTCTACATGACCCAGACCGCGACGGCGCCGCCCCGGTTCTCGATCCAGGTCAACTCACGCGCCCGGGTCACCCGCGACTACGCCTATTTCCTCGAGAACCGGCTGCGCGAGCGGTTCCGGTTCGAGGGCATCCCGCTCATCATCGACTTCGTCGAGCGCAGCGAGCGGCGGTCCGAACGGGGACGCCGGGTGGCGCCGGCCTCGGCGGCGCCGGACCGCTGAGCGGCCGCGTAATCCGGTCCATCGCTACTCTTCTCGACTTCCATGAGCGCCCTCAATGACAACGAGTTCCTGTTCACCTCCGAATCGGTGACCGAAGGCCACCCCGACAAGATCGCCGATCAGATCTCCGACGGGGTGCTCGACGCGGTGCTCCGGGACGACCCGACGGGCCGCGTGGCCTGCGAGACGCTGGTCAACACCGGCCTGGTCGTGGTCTCGGGCGAGATCACGACCGAGACGTACGTCGACATCCAGGACATCGCGCGGGAGACCGTGCGCAAGATCGGCTACGTCGACGCCGAGTTCGGGTTCGACTACCACACCTGCGCGGTCATCAACGCGATCGACAAGCAGTCGCCCGACATCGCCCAGGGCGTCGATCAGGCCTATGAGTCCCGCACCGATCCGGGCGACGACGACGAGCTCGACATCGCCGGCGCGGGCGACCAGGGGATGATGTTCGGCTACGCGACCCGGGAGACCGACGAGCTGATGCCGCTCCCGATCTCGCTCGCGCACAAGCTGGCCAAGCGGCTGTCCGACGTGCGCAAGGCCGAGATCCTGCCCTACCTGCGCCCGGACGGGAAGACCCAGGTCACCGTGCGCTACGTGGACGGGCGACCGGCGGCGATCGAGAAGGTGCTGATCTCGACCCAGCACCGCGAAGGGGCCGAGTCGCTGCTCAAGGACGATCTGTGGGAGCACGTGCTCGAGCCGGTGCTGCCCGAGGACCTGTATGACCCGCGTGTCCTGCAGCGGAATTTTTTGGTGAACCCGACCGGGCGGTTCGTGATCGGCGGGCCGATGGGCGACTGCGGGCTGACCGGGCGCAAGATCATCGTCGACACCTACGGCGGCATGGCCCGCCACGGCGGCGGCGCGTTCTCGGGCAAGGACCCCTCGAAGGTCGACCGCTCAGCCGCGTACGCGGCCCGCTACGTGGCCAAGAACGTGGTGGCGGCCGGTCTGGCCGACCGGGCCGAGGTCCAGGTCGCCTATGCGATCGGCGTGGCGCATCCGGTCTCGGTCATGGTCGAGACGTTCGGGACCGAGAAGATCGGCCGCTCCCGGATCCTGGAATTGATCGGGTCGCACTTCGACCTGCGGCCGGGCGCGTTCCGGGAGTACCTGCGGCTGCACCGGCCGATCTACCAGAAGACCGCCGCCTACGGCCACTTCGGGCGCGAGGACCACGACTTCACGTGGGAGCGCACGGATAAGGCCTCCGCCCTTCGGGCTGCGGCCGGGTTGTAGGCCTTCGTCTGCCGAGGGGGCGGTCTTCGCCCTCCGCTGCTCCTGAACGAAGTGTTCCCTTTTTCCCCCGGGGGGTGGGAGGAAAAGGGAACGCTTTGCGGCCGAGAAGCGGTTCAGACGAACGACTGGCGCCGTTGCTGGAGCACGCGCGTGATCGCGCGGGCGATCTCCCGCGGATCGGTGATGCCGCTCAGGGAGAAGTCGTACTCGGCACCGGCGGCGGTGTCGAAGTCGAGCGTGCCGATCCCCAGCAGCCGCTCGAGCAGCGTCTGGCGCGAGTTCACGTTGAGGATGTGCTCGAGCCGGGTCTCGTGCACGTCGCGGGAGAGCAGGCCGGTGCGGACGGTCAGCCGCCGGTCGGTGATCGTGTAGGTGGTCCGGGCGCAGCGGGCGGCGGTCTTGAGGCTGACCCGGACGAACACGAGCGCCACCGCAATGACGACCCAGATCGCCTGGACATGGCCGTCGTGAGCGGCGATCGCGCTGGCCAGCCCGCCGATCACCCCGACCACCAATGCGGTGAGCACCGCCCTGATGTAGACCGACGGTCTCGACAGGCACGAGGGGTGACCCCGGAACAGCAGCTGCTCGTAGGGCTCGCGATCCACGGCCCGAAGCGTACCGGCGCCCCGGCGGATTGAGTAGGCCGGGCTCCGGTTGCGGTGAGCCGCGGTCAGCCCGAGGTCGAGGCGATGTAGAGGACGGCGACGAGCAGGAAGATGAAGAGCGTGAGGCCGACGGCGATCCCGGCCAGCGGTGATTCGGCCGATTTGGGCTGGCGGGCGCGGCGCGTCCCGTGGGCCCCGCGGGTGGTGAGGAAGCGCTCGGCCCGCTCGGCGGCCGACGGCCTCGCGACCGCGGGGCGGGGCGTCTGGCGTGGCGCGGTGGCGGTCTTGCGTGGGGCGGCGGCTGTGGCGGTATGCAGGGCGGCCGTGGCGCGCGAGGACACCTTCTTCCACAGATCGGGCTCCGCCGGGACGGGTGGCGGACCCGCGGGGGGAGTCGGATCGAGCCTGACCAGAAGCGCGGCCAGCGCGCGCTCGGCGCCGGCGGCCGTGTTGCCGAGCTCGTCGGGGGCGAGCACGAGCAGGCGCAGGCCGTGCTCGGGGATGAGCTCGCGGTAGACCTGGTCGTGGGCGCGCGCCCGCGGGCGATAGAGGACGACGAGGCGGTTGCGCGGGTAGTAGGCGTCGACGGGCAGCCACGAGTCGGCGCCCGCGCCGGGCGGGCGCAGCCATCCGAACAGGTGGTTACGGCGGCCGACTTCGTTCAGGTGACGGTCGCACAGCGACAGGACCTCGTTCAGCGACAGGGCCGCGCTGCGCCGGAGGCGATCCGAGGATCCGCGGCCGTCCTCGGCCCGGACCCGTTCACTCGCCGGCAGCTCCCCAGCAACGCCGTGGTCGGTCATCCTGGGCGCACTCTACCCTGGCCTGGCCATGGAAGCGCTGGTTTTGGAGGTTATGTCGACCATCGCCCAGGTCGAGCCGCTCACTCTGACCCGGGCGGTCCGGGGTCCGTTCGACTACCGGTTGAACCCGGCCCAGCCCGAGGTGGAGGTCGGCTCGGTGCTGCGGGTGCCGTTCGGCGGGCGGACCACCCTGGGCGTGGTCACCGGCCTGGCCACGGAGTCCGATGTGCCGGCCGAGCGGCTGGCCGAGCCGGTCGAGGTGCTTGCCGAGGGCATCCCCGAGGACCTGGTCGAGCTCGGGTTCTGGATGGCCGAGGAGTACTGCTCGACCCCGGCCCGGGCGCTCGGCACCCTGCTCGGTCCGGCCGCGTCCGATCGCGTGGCGCCCCGGCGGGTGCTCGTGGCGACGGTTACGGCGGACGGTCGCCGGCTGGCCGCCGATCCCGATTCGGACCTGAACGACCGTCAGCGGGCCCTGCTCGAGCGGCTTGCGCAGATCGGAACCGCGGTGGCCTCCGAGCTCGGCACGCCCGCGCTGCGGCGGCTCGAGGGCCGGGGCCTCGTCTCGCTCGAGCGGCGAGCGGTGCCCCGCCGGCCCCGGATCGCGCAGGTTGGCCGTCAGCTCGACGCGCCGCCTGCGCTCACGCCCGAGCAGCAGCAGGCGGTCGATCAGGTCGTCGGCGCGCTCGGCCGAGGTTCGGAGCGGTTCCTGATCCACGGGGTGACCGGCTCGGGCAAGACCGAGGTCTATCTGCGTGCCGTTGAGGCCGCGCTGACCGCCGGCCGTACCGCGATCGTGCTCGTGCCCGAGATCGGGCTCACCCCGCAGGTGCTCGGCCGGTTCGTGGCCCGGTTCGGCGACGTGGTGGCGGTGCTCCACTCCAGCCTCTCGCGCGGGGAGCGCCACGACGAGTGGCTGCGGCTGCGGCGGGGCGAGGCGCGGGTGTGCGTCGGCCCGCGCTCGGCCGTGTTCGCTCCGCTGGACGCGGTCGGGCTGATCGTGATCGACGAGGAGCACGACGGCTCCTACAAGCACGAGGGCGACCCGCGCTACGACGCCCGCACGGTCGCGTTGCGCCGGGCCGAGCAGCACGGGGCGGTGGTCCTGGCCGGGAGCGCCACCCCGCGGCCCGAGAGCGCCGTGTCGCTGACCGGGCTTCGCCTGCGCTCCCGGGTCGACGGCCGGCCGCTGCCGGCGGTCGAGGTGCTGGACATGACCGGACAGCATCACCCGCTTCACCCCCGCACGCGGATCGCCCTGGCGCAGGCGCGCCGGGCCGGGTCGAAGGCGATCGTGCTGCTCAACCGGCGCGGGTGGTCGAACTTCCTCTCCTGCCGCTCGTGCGGACAGGTGTGGCTGTGCCCGAACTGCGATGTGGCGCTCGTCCTTCACCGCTCCTCCGCCACCGTGGCCTGTCACCACTGCGGCCATCACCGGCGGGTGCCGGAGCGCTGCCCGTCGTGCGCCTCGGTGGCCCTGGCCCGTCACGGGGCCGGGACCGAGCGGGTCGAGCACGAGCTCCGCGAGGCGCTCGGCGACCCCGAGTTCCCGGTCTTCCGCCTGGATGCCGACGCGACCGCGCGCAAGGACGTGCTCGAGCGGACGCTGGCCGAGTTCGAGGCGGCCCGGTCGGGCGTGCTGGTCGGAACCCAGATGGTGGCCAAGGGACACGACTTCGCCGACGTGAGCCTGGGCGTCGTGCTCGACGCCGACCAGACGCTCCGCTTCCCCGACTTCCGGGCCGAAGAGCGCACGTTCGCGCTCATCACCCAGCTCGCCGGCCGGGCGGGACGCGGCGCCTCGGGCGGCACCGTGCTCGTGCAGACGCTGGCGCCCGATGCCCGCTCGATCCGCTTCGCCGCGCACCATGACGCGGAGGGCTTCCTGAACGACGAGCTGGCCCGGCGGCGTGCGCTCATGTACCCGCCCTACGGCTCGCTCATCCGGATCGTCTGCTCGGCCTCGGAGCCCGGACCGGAGGCCGAGGTGGCACAGACGCTGCGCGACCGGATCGTCGCCGCGCCGGCGATGGTGCTCGGGCCGGCGCCGCTGTTTCGCCTGCGCGGGCGCGCGCGCAGCCAGCTCGTGATCAAGACGAGCGAACGCCGTCCGACCGTGCGCGCGGTGGGCGAGGCGGTCGACCAGGTGGCCGGCACGGCGTCCCGCCGCGGGGTCAGCATCAGCGTCGACGTCGACCCGCAGTAGGCCCGGCGCGAGGTTCGGGCGCCCGGTCCGGCGCCGGCGCGCAGGAAGGAAATCGCCGCCACCGGAGTCTGCACAGACCGAGGCGCCAACTGCGGCGCCACCGCCGAAGGAGGGTCTGATGAGACGAGCCCTGTTGATCCTGATCGCGCCGGTCGTGATGCTGGTCGCCGCCTGCGGGAGCACCAGCGGCAACTCGCCCTCCGCCGCCGCGCCGGCCGCCTCCGCCGCGGCCTCGACGACGAGCAAGCCGCCCTCGGGCGCGGAGCAGCTGAGCACGCGGTCGGTGCCCGGCGTGGGCACGGTGCTGGTCGACGGCAAGGGCCGGACGCTGTACGCGTTCGCGCCCGACCGCGGCCAGAAGGTGACCTGCGTCGGCGGATGCGCGGCCGTGTGGCCTCCGCTCGGAGCGCCGGCGGGCTCGAAGCCAGGCATGTCCGGCCAGGTGAAGGGCGCCCTCGTGGCGAGCGACGTGAATCCCTCCGGCGGGCGCGTGGTCACCTACGCCGGCTGGCCGCTTTACCTGTACGTGGGCGACACCGCCGCGGGCACGGCCCACGGACAGGGCCTGAACGCCAACGGCGGGTACTGGTGGGCGATCACGCCGGCGGGCAAGGTGGTCAAGGGCAGCGCGAGCTCGAGCTCGGGCGCGAGCACGACGAGCAGCGGTGGCGGCGGCGGTAGCTCCTACGGCTACTGAGCCGCTGTCGCGGACCCAGGTCGCCGCTCACCGGATTTCCGCTCCGCGACACTAGACTGAGAGGTGTGAGTGAGCAGGCGACCGAGAACCTGGAGCTCGAGGAAGAGCTCGAGGAAGAGGCCTCCGAGCCGGCGCTCGATCCCGAGGTAGCGGCGCGCCGGGCGGCGGCGCTGGCGCAGATCCGGAGCTTCGGCGACCCGGTGCTGCGCACGCGAGCGCGCCCGGTCGAGCACTTCGACGACGCGCTGCGCTCGGAGATCGACCGGATGGGCGACCTGATGGACGACGCGCTCGGCGTCGGGCTCGCGGCCACGCAGGTCGGCGTGCTCCACCGCCTGCTCGTGTACCGGATCGGACCGCAGGCGCCGCTGGCCGCGCTGATCAACCCCGAGATCGAGTGGCTGGGCAAGGAGACCGAGACGATGGAGGAGGGCTGCCTGAGCCTTCCCTCGGTGCTGGTCGACGTCGATCGCGCCATCCACCTGCGGGTGCACGCGCTGAACGAGCACGGCGAGCCGATCGTGATCGAGGCCTCGGGGCTCGAGGCCCGGGTGATCCAGCACGAGATGGACCACCTCGACGGGGTGCTGATCCTCGATCGCACCACGCGCGAGCAGCGCAAGGAAGCCATGCGCAAGCTGCGCGAGGCCGAGCAGGCCGCCTGACCGCGCCGCGGCGTGCGCACGGTCTACCTGGGGACGTCTGACTTCGCGGCCGCCGTGCTGGCGATCCTGGCCGAGTCGCCCCACCGGCCGTCGCTCGTGGTCACCCGGCCGGCCCGGCCGCGCGGGCGGGGGCGGAAGGTGGCCGCGCCACCCGTGGCCGACGCGGCGGCCGCGCTCGGCCTGCCGCTCCTCCAACCCGAGTCGGTGAACGGCGACGAGGCTCGGGCAGCGATCGCGGCCGAGCGGCCGGAAGCGGTGTGCGTGTGCGCGTTCGGGGCGCTGATCAAGGAGCCGCTGCTGTCCGAGCACCGGATCCGCAACGTGCACCCGTCGCTGTTGCCGCGCTGGCGCGGGGCGGCGCCGATCGAGCGCGCGATCATGGCCGGTGACGAGCTCACCGGGGTCGCGATCATGGAGCTCACCGCCGGCCTTGACAGCGGGCCGGTGTGCGCCCAGGCCGAGGAGCCGATCTCCTCGGCCGACACGTACGGGACGCTGTCGGCCCGGCTGGCCGAGACGGGCGGCCGGCTTCTCGTCACCGCGCTCGGCACCGACCCGCCCTGCGTCGCGCAGGACGAGGCGGGAGTGACCTACGCCGAGAAGATCACGTCCGAGGACCGCCGGCTCGACCCGGCGAGGACGGCGGCCGAGCTCGAGCGGGTGGTCCGGGCTCTGAACCCCCACATCGGGGCGTCGGTGGCGCTCGCCGACGGCACGCCGCTCGGCGTTCGCCGCGCGCGGGTGGTCTCGGAAACCGGGGCGGCGCCGGGACAGCTGTCGCTGGACGGGACCCGCCCGGTCCTGGCCGCGGCGGACCGGGGACTCGAGCTGCTCGAGGTGGTGCCGCCGGGGCGCCGGCCGATGAGCGGCGAGGACTATGTCCGTGGGCTCCGGGGCGCCGGGACGGAGTAGACGCGTGCCCGCGGTGGCCCGATCACGTACGCGCGGGACGAGCGCCCGCGGATGCGCGCTCACCGTGGTGCGGCGGGTGTTCGAGGAGGGCGCGTTCGCCGACCGCGCTCTCCACGCCGAGGCGGCGAACCTCGATCCGCGCGAGCGGGCGTTCGCCATGCAGCTCGCGTACGGAACCGTCCAGCGGAAGGCGACGCTCGACTACGCGGCCGAGCAGCTGGTCAAGCGGCGGCTCGACACGCTCGAGCCGGCGGTGCTGGCCGTGCTCCGGCTCGGGCTGTTCCAGCTCCTGTTCCTGGACGGCGTGGCCGAGCACGCCGCGGTCAACGAGAGCGTCGAGCTGGCCAAGTCGGTGAGCCGCGGCGGAGGCGGGCTGGTCAACGCGGTCCTGCGGCGAGCGGCGTCGGCGGGGCGATCGCTGCTCGACGGGCTCGACGACGGCACGCCCGCGGGCGCGGCGGTCCTCCATTCGGTTCCGCCGTGGCTGGCCGAGATGTGGTGGCGGGAGCTCGGCGCCGACGCCGCGCGTGGGCTGCTGCGGCACATAAACGATCCGGCCGAGTCGGCGCTGCGCGTCAACACGCTGGTAGCCCAGCCCGGCGAGGTGGCCGGCCGGCTGCCGGTGGCCGCACGCGCGGTGAGCGGGCTCCCGGAAGGCCTGGTGCTGGAGGCGCCGTTCGACGTACACGGTTCCGAGCTGTGGGCCCGCGGAGCGGTCATGCCCCAGTCCCGGGGTTCTATGCAGGTCGCCCGGGTCCTCGACCCGAGGCCGGGCGACCAGGTCCTCGACCTGTGCGCGGCGCCCGGGGGAAAGACGACCCACCTGGCCGCGCTGATGGGCGACCGCGGATCGGTGGTGGCGGTCGAGCGCCATCCCGGCCGGGCGCAGGCGCTGGCCCGGACGTGCGCCCGGATGGAGGCGACCTGCGTGCAGATCGACGTCGGCGACGCGTCGGACTTCCGGACCAAGGCGAGCGCTTCTCCGAGGTCCGGGTTCGACCGCGTGCTCGTCGACCCGCCGTGCAGCGGGCTCGGCACGCTCCAGTCCCGGCCCGACCTGCGCTGGCACGCCGGGGAGCGCTCGATCCCGGAGCTGGCGGCGCTGCAGGGGCGGATCCTCGCCGCGGGCGCGGCGGCCACGCGCGCGGGCGGAATCCTCGTCTATTCGGTGTGCACGGTCTCGCGAGCCGAGAGCGTGGACGTGGTCGAGCGGTTCCTGGCCGAGCACGATTCGTTCGCGCCCGACCCGCTGGAGGAGCGCGAACGGGCGGATCCGTGGACGGGTCGGCACGTGCAGCTGCTGCCCGACCGGGACCGGACCGACGGGTTCTTCATCGCCCGGCTGCGGCGCAGCAGCTGAGCCGGCTGGGCAGGCCGGCCGGCGACGGTCGTTACCCTACGGCGGTGAGCGTGGCTGATCCGCCGACCAAGCTAGGGCCGGAATGCCCGGATTGCGGGGAGCCCTGGCTGCGGCCATCCGCCGTCCCGGGCCGCTACCGCTGCCTGAACTGCCTGCGGCGGTACGAGCTGGTCTCCGTGTGCCCGAACTGCGGCGAGCATTCGACCATCGTGCGAATGTCGAGCACCGCGATCGTGGTGTGCAACCACTGCCACGAGAGCATGCTCCGGGCGGTCTAGTGGCCGCCGCGGACCCCGTGGCCAAAGACCTGATGGGCGCGCTGCGGGTCGCGCCGTCGATCCTCTCGGCCGACTTCGCCCGCCTGGGCTCACAGGTCGAGGAGGTGCTGGAGGCCGGGGCGCGGGTCATCCATGTCGACGTGATGGACGGTCACTTCGTGCCCCCGATCACCTTCGGCGCGGTGATCGTCGGGGCCCTGGCCGACCGCGTCCACGACGCCGGGGCGATGCTCGATGTCCACCTGATGATCGCGCACCCCGAGCGCCACGTGCAGGAGATGGCTCGCGCGGGCGCCGACAACATCACCGTCCACGTCGAGGCCACGGCGCACCTGAACTACGTGCTCTCGACGATCCGCGAGGCCGGCTGCACGGCCGGGGCGGCGCTCTCTCCGGGGACGCCGGCCGACAGCCTGGCCGAGGTGATCGAGCAGGACGCGCTCGACCTCGCGCTGTGCATGAGCGTCAACCCGGGCTGGGGCGGCCAGCAGTTCATCCCCGCCTCGCTGTCCAAGCTCGGCCGGATGCGCGAGGCCCTGCCCGATTCGGTCGCGCTCGAGGTCGACGGCGGCGTGCACGAGAAGACCGCGCGGGCGGTGGCCGACGCGGGCGCCAACCTGCTCGTGACCGGCTCGGCCGTGTTCGGATCCGATGATCCAGCCGCCGCCTACAGCCGCGATCGCCGCCGCCGCGGGGGTTTCCTGACCTCGGGGCGCTGACACGGCACCCATCGGCCGGGATGGATACGGTAGGTGGGTGAAATCTCGCAATCTGACTCCTCTGGCGGCCGTGATCGCGGTCGTTCTCGGGCTCGCCGCGTGCGGGGGCTCGAGCAGCAGTAGCAGCTCCTCGACCGTGACCCCGGCCGCCTACGTCCATGCGGTGTGCCAGGCCGTGGGCCCGTTCGAGACCGACGTGGTCAAGCGCAGCAGCGCCCTGAACCTGAGCACGATCAACAGCCCGAGCCAGGGCAAGACCGCGCTCCAGGGCTTCCTCACCGCCATCTCCTCCGACACCAAGCAGGCGCTGGCGAAGCTGGAATCGGCCGGGACCCCCAAGGTCAAGAACGGAAAGCAGATCTCCGGCGCGATCAGCAACGCCTTCGCCCAGCTGGACACGACGATGAAATCGGCCGTTCAGCAGTCACAGTCGCTTCCGACCAACAACGCGACCGCGTTCAAGGCGGCGGCGCAGAAGCTCGGCACGACCGTACGGACCTCGATGTCGAACATCGGCACGAACCTGCAGTCGGGCACCCTGAAGAGCCCCGAGCTCGAGCAGGCGGCGGCCAAGGACACAGCCTGTAAGTCGCTGGCCGGGTAGCCGGCCGGCGAACGCGTTGAGGCGCGCCGGCCCTAGGCGGCCGGCGTGCCCACCGGCGCGGGCCCGCGCCGGTAGACCGCCCACAGCAGTCCGGCCAGGACGAGCGTGGCGCCGAAGTAGCCCACCTCGACCCGGGTCACCTCGGCGTGGATCGTGGGCTCGGCCACGAAGAGCACGAACACCGCCGCCGCGGTCAGCCAGGCCACCGCGGCCAGGGCGGCCCGTCCGCGGGCCAGCGCGGCCTGGTTCAGGGTGCCCGAGATCAGGTGAAGGCCCATCCCCAGCCCGACCAAGGCCAGGCCGATGCGGCCGTAGTGGTAGCCCTTGTTCCCGAGCAGCGCGGTCATGACCGGCGGCCCGACGAGCAGCAGGCCGAGCGCCACCGCGCCGGCGAAGGCGATGATGACGAGCACGGTGATCCTGATCGCTCGGTGAAACTCGTCCGCGCTCTCGCGGGCCTCGAGCCCGGCCAGGTGGGGGAGGATCGAAGTCTGGATGGCCTGGAAGAGCTGGAGCGGCGCCCGTACGATCAGCAGCACGTTGAACACGAAGCCGGTCAGGCCCACGGTGAGCGCAGCGCCGTGTGAGTTTGCGGCCACGATGAGCACCCCGGCGTTCATCAGGGTCTGCTCGGCGAACATGATCCCGACCACCGAGACGGCAAACCCGGTGCCGTGCTTCATGGTCAGGTCGGTGCTGGCCTCCTCGACCTCGGCGTGCGCGGGCCCCTCGGCCCCGGCGTCGACGGCGGCCACCTCGGCCCCGGACGGGATCAGAGGCGTCTCGGCGGCCGCGGGGGTGCGGCTGATGTGCCGGAAGGCGAACGGGATCACGCACAGCGAGGCGAACGGCGCCACCGCCATCCCGAGCCCGACCGCCGCCTGACCCGAGGCGATCCCGACCGCGACCGCGAGCACGAACAGAAAGCGCGAGGTCGACTCGAGGAACACCAGCCCCCCGTAGAGGTCAAAGCGCTGGTGCCCGGCCAGCCACCCGCGGGCGAAGTAACTGGCCGCGTAGGCCAGCACCCCGACGACGAGGATCCAGTACAGCGCGCTCGACCCGTCGAAGATGCCCTGCTCGATCTCCGACCGCATGCCCAGCGCCACGGCCAGGAACAGGAGCGCGAAGCCGAGCTGGATGGTGGCCGGGATGCGCAGCGAATGGCCGTCCAGGCCGCGGGCCCGGCGGTCGGCGATCGTCCGCGAGAGCAGCTGCTCGATCGGCCGGTAGATCACCGACAGGATCACGAACATGATCGCCCAGCAGAGCGAGATCCGGCTGTAGGCGGCCGGGCTGAGCTCGTGGCTGGCGAAGGCCAGATAGAGGAAGGTGAAGATCCCGGTCGAGGCGATCCCGACGGTCAGGATCCGGGCGCTCTTGGCGTAGGAGCCGGTGTCGGCCGGCTCGACCGCGGGAGTCGCGACGGCGCCGTTGACGGGCGGGTCTATGACCGCCGCGGGGATGTCGTCCGTGTCCTGGGTGCTCGCGCCCATCAGCTCACTGATACCAGCAACATCGTCCATGGAAACGGCGCGCGGGCCTCGACGATGCGGCCATGGCGCTCGAGCAGGCGGCGAAAGCTCGCCCCGGACCAGTGGTTGACGTGGCCGGGCGTGTTGCCGAGCTCCCGGAGATAGGCCCCGCGGGCCACGTTCAGCATCCGCCACAGCGGCTCGCGGGGGACCGAGACCAGGAGGTGGCCTTTGGCTACGCGAGCCATCTCGGCCACCGTCCGCTCCGGATCGGGGACGTGCTCGAGCACCTCGATCGCGGCGGCCAGGTCGAACTCGCCGTCGCCGTAGGGCAGGTCGGAGGCCGAGTTGACCTGAAAGGACAGATTCGCTCGCCGGCGGGTTGCCCACTCGGCCTGCAGCTTCGGGTCCTCGAGGTCGATTCCGACCACCGGCCGATCGCCCAGTCCGGTGGCCCAGCGGTGGGTCAGCACGCCCTCACCGCAGCCGACGTCGAGGACCGAGGTCGGAGCGGCGAGCGCGAACAGATCGTCGAGATCGCGCTCGAACCGGGCCATGAGCCGGCGCACGGCCGGGTTCTGGGACCCGTACTTGTCGAACGTGTTCCCGGTCGGGACGGTGGCGGTCATACCCGCGAGCTGGGCGTGTCCGCGCGCTCGGGATCGGAGACGGGGGAGGCGCCGTTCACGGGTTGCGGCATGGCCGCCGCCCCGGGCTCGTAGTGCGACGGCTGCACCCCGAGCTGGAGCTCGATCCTCCGCACGCGCTCGAACGTCCGCTGGGAGAGCGTGCGCTGGGCGTCGAGCAGATCGCCGATCACCCCGAGCGAGCCCAGCAGCATCGCCCCGATGAACAGCACGGCGCCGCCGATCAGCGACTGGATGTGGCCGCGGGCCGAATGGGGATCGCCGATGAACAGGATCAGGAAGCGGATGAACAGGACAAGCGCCGGTACGCCCATGATGACCGCGCCGGTCCAGAACACCTTGAGCGGCTGATACTGCGAGTAGACCCGGAAGATCGAGAGCGCGTTGCGGCGCACGTACGCGGCCGTGGACGGGAACAGCCGGGACTCGCGCGTCTTCGGGTTGGTCCGGACCGGGACGTGGTCGACGGCGACCAGCAGCTTGCCGGCCTGGATGATCGTCTCCAGCGTGTAGGTGAACTTCGACACCGCCTGCATCTGCAGCGCCGCCTCGCGGTTGTAGGCGCGGAAGCCCGAGGTGGTGTCGGGAATCTCGGTCGAGGAGGCCTGGCGGACGACCCAGGAGCCCAGCCGCTGCAGCGCCTTCTTGCCCACCGAGAAGTGCTCGATCGTCATCACCTGCCGGTCGCCGACCACCATGTCGGCGTTGCCGTTCACGATCGGCTCGACCAGCCGGGGTATGTCCGCCCCGTCGTATTGATTGTCGGCGTCCGTGTTGACGATCACGTCCGCTCCCAGCTTCAACCCCGCGTCGAGGCCGGCCTGGAAGGCGGCGGCCAGGCCCTTGTTGTTGGTCAGCCTGACCACGTGGTCGACGCCGTGCGCGCGCGCGACCTCGATCGTGTGGTCGGCCGAGCCGTCGTCGATGATCAGCCACTCCACCACGTCGAACCCCGGCACCGAGCGGGGCAGCCGGCTGAGCGTCACCGGGAGCTGGGACTCCTCGTTGAAGCACGGAATCTGGATGATCAGCTTCATGGCGGGCGGAGGCGCGCAGGGGCTCGTGCGCGATCTCACAACAAGGTAGCGGGATACTCGGTGGAGATGGCGACCGTTACAGGATCCCGGCCCGGGGTGGCGGATCAGGCAGCGGGGGTGGCCCGGCGCCGCCTGCCCGCCGTCGGCCTGCACTGGCCGGCGCTCGCGCTCATCCTGATCGCCGCCTTCCTGCTCCGGATCTGGGGGATCAAGCAGGGGCTGCCCTACACCTACAACTCCGACGAGGCGACGCACTTCGTGCCGCGGGCGATCGCCTTCTTCTCCCACGACCTGAACCCGCACTACTTCCTCAACCCGCCCGCCTACTCGTACCTGCTGCACATCGTGTTCGAGCTCTGGTTCGGCTCCGGCGACGCGGTCGTGCGCTCATACACGAACGATCCGACGGCGGTGTTCGTGGTGGCCCGGGTGGTCGCGGCTGTGCTGGGCACGGCCGCCGTCGCCCTGACCTATGTCGCCGGCACGCGGCTGTTCAACCGCAGCGTCGGGCTGCTCGCGGCGGCGATCTTCGGCTTCGCCTTCCTGCCCGTCTTCTACTCGCACCTGGCTCTCAACGACGTCCCGACGCTCGGCCCCGTGGCCCTGGCCCTGTACGGGGCCGGCGGGGTGGTCCGGCGCGGGCGCCTGCGCGACTATGTGATCGGGGGAATCGGGGTCGGCCTGGCCGCGGCAACCAAGTACACGGGCGGGATCACCGCGGTTTGCCTGGTCGCGGCCGCGTTCTGCGACGGAGCCGCCGGGGCGCCGAGGGTGGCGGTGCGCAGCCTGCTCATGGCCGGCGGGATCGCGCTCCTGGCCTTTCTGATCGCCAACCCGTTCGCGGTCCTCCACTTCTCCGAGTTCACGAGCGGCCTCTCCCAGCAGGCCTCGCTGGCCGCGGGGTCGGATCCGTTCAAGCTCGGCGCCCACCACGGCAGCGGTACCGCGTACTACGTGTGGACGTTCACCTGGGGGCTCGGCTGGGGCCCATCGCTGGCCGCGCTCGGCGGGGCCGTGCTCCTCCTGGCCCGGCGCAAGATCGGCCTCGCCCTCGTTCTCATCCCGGCCCCGATCGGCTTCATCATCTTCATGGGCGACCAGCAGCGGTTCTTCGGGCGCTGGCTGATGCCGATCTTCCCGCTCGTGGCCATCCTGGCCGCCTACGGCGCGGTCGAGCTGATCCGCTGGCTCGAGCGCTCGCGCCGGCTGAGCAGGGCGATCGGAGTCCCGCTGATCACCGTGCTCCTCCTGGCTCAGAGCATCGTGGCCGTGGTCCACTCCGACGCGGTGCTCTCACGGCCGGATACGCGCGGGCTGACCCGGGCCTGGATGGTCGGCCACGTGCCGGCGGGGGCCAAAGTGGTGATCGAGCCACTGGTCCCGGGCGGCTGGGCCAGCGACATCGGCCGCTCGCTCCCCTACACGGCGACGGGGGAGCGGTGGGTGCGCTGGCCGACCTGGCTGACCCCGTACGCACCGGACGGGAGCCTGCTCCCGGGCGGTCAGCAGCGCTATGTGCTCGTCGACCAGTACGAGCGCACGCTCCAGCCCGCCTTACTCGACCGTTATGCCAACGCCGGCTACTGCTGGATCGTGCTCGGCTCCCTGCAGGCCGGCCGCGCGTTCGCCGACCCCACCGCGGCCCCGAGCGCGGTCGCCTACTACGCCGCGCTGGCCGATCGCTCGAGGCTCATGTACCACGTCAGCCCGTTCTCGTCCGGCGCCCACCCGGTCCCGTTCAGCTTCGACTGGTCGATCGACTACTACCCGCGCCAGTACCACCGGCCCGGGCCGGAGATGAGCGTGTACCGGCTCACCGGCGGCGCTTGCTCCAAGCGATAGCGGTCCGGATGGGGCCGCAACGGCCCCATGGATGCTGCGCTTTAGCGCAGCCCAATATGCTGGAGCCAGACCCCGATAATGAGCTTCAACACGGAAACCGATCGCCGGCACCTCGCCCGCGCGATCGAATTAGCCGGCCAGGGACGCGGCCATGTAAGTCCCAATCCGCTCGTGGGAGCGGTGATCGGACGGGGCGATCAGGTGATCGCCGAGGGCTTTCATCGCCGGGTCGGTGGCCCGCACGCCGAGGTCGAGGCGATCATCGCGGCGGGCGACCAGGACCTCGATGGCGCCACCATGTACGTCTCGCTCGAGCCCTGCTGCCACCACGGCCGCACGCCCCCGTGCACGGATGCGATCCGGGCTGCCGGCATCCGCCGGGTCGTGGTCGCCTCCGACGACCCGAGCCAGCACGCCGCCGGCCGGGGCCTCGGGATCATGCGGGACGACGGAATCGAGGTCGTGCTGGTCGACGGCGAGCTCAACCGCCGGGCCCGGTTGATCAACCAACCGTTTCGCAAGTACGCCCGCACCGGCCGGCCCTGGGTCCTGTTCAAGTCGGCCATGACGCTCGACGGCAAGGTGGCCACCCGGGGCGGCGACTCCAAGTGGATCTCCGGAGAGACCTCGCGCGCCCGGGCACACGAGTGGCGGGCGGAGTGCGACGCGGTGGCGGTCGGGATCGGGACCGCGCTGGCCGACGACCCGCAGCTGACCGCGCGCATCCCGGGGGTGGCCAGGCAGCCCCGGCGGATCGTGTTCGACAGCCTGGCCCGCCTTCCGCTCGACTCTCAGCTGGTCGAGGGCGCGCGTGAGACCCCGCTCACCGTGGTCGTCTCCCGCGCTGCGCCCCGCACCGCCACCGACGCGCTCAAGACCCACGGCGCCGAGGTCATCGTGGCCACGGGCGAGAACGAGCCGGCCCGGGTCCGCAGCGCTCTGCAGCAGCTGGCCGGGAGCGGAATCGGCTCGATCCTCCTCGAGGGCGGCCCGCATCTGGCCGGCGCGTTCCTCGACGCGGGGGAGATCGACGAGATGCGGCTGTTCCTGGCCCCGACCGTGCTCGGCGGTCGCACCGCGCGCGATCCGCTCGAGGGCGAGGGCGCGGAGACGATCGCCGATGCCACCCACGCGCTCGGCATCGAGTGCGAGCGGATCGACGAGGACCTGCTCATCACCGCCCGGATGCGGGATGGTGACGGGTCTCCGTCGATCGCCTGGCCGCGCCTGGGGGCGGATTAACGAATTCGCCTGGAGCGGTTGGTGAGGCTGAGAAGGCGAATTCGCCATGTTCACGGGACTGGTTCAAGAACGCGGCACGATCGACTCTCTGGAACGCTCCGAGCGCGGCGCCCGGCTGACCATCGCCACCGCGCTGGCGAACGAGATCAAGGAGGGCGACTCGGTGGCGGTCAACGGCGTGTGCCTGACCGCGAGCGAGATCATCGACACCGGCTTCGTGGCCGAGGCCGTGAACGAGACCCTGGCTCGGAGCAGCCTCGGGGATCTGCTGCCCAGCACCGAGGTCAACCTCGAGCTCCCGCTCCGCCCGAGCGACCGGCTGGGCGGCCATCTCGTGCAGGGGCATGTCGACGGCGTGGGGGAGATCGCGATCACGACCGAGGACGGCTTCGCCCGGCTGGTCGAGATTCTCGTCCCGGAGGAGCTGCGGCGCTACATCGTGCCCAAGGGCTCGATCGCGGTCGACGGCGTCTCTTTGACCGTCGTCGAAGTCCACCAGCGATCGTTTACCGTCTCCCTGATACCCGAGACGCTCGAGCGCACGACGCTCGGGCCCGCGGGTCCGGGAACCAAGGTGAACCTGGAGGTCGATGTGTTGGCGAAATACGTGGAGCGGGCCATGCAGGCCTACGGGGAGCGTCCATGACTTCGAGTTCGCCCGAGGCGAACTCGCAAGCGAGCCCGGAGGGCTCGCCGAGTTCGGTCAAGGCACCCTTCAACACCATCGAGGAGGCGATCGAGGACATCCGCCAGGGGAAGATGGTCGTCGTCTGCGACGACGAGAACCGCGAGAACGAGGGCGACCTCACGATGGCGGCTCAGTTCGTCACCCCTGAGGCGATCAACTTCATGGCCAAGGAGGGGCGGGGTCTGATCTGCCTCTCGCTCACCCCCGAGCGGTGTGACCAGCTCGGCCTCGACCTGATGGCGGCCAAGAACGAGTCGGCCTTCGAGACCGCGTTCACGATCTCGATCGAGGCTCGGACCGGGGTCAGCACCGGCATCTCGGCCGCCGACCGCGCGCACACGATCCAGGTGGCGATCGACCCCAAGACCTCGCCGCGCGAGCTGGTGCAGCCCGGCCACGTGTTCCCGCTGAAGGCGCGGCACGGGGGTGTTCTGGAGCGGGTCGGCCAGACCGAGGCGGCGGTCGACCTGGCCAGCGCGGCCGGGCTGATCCCGGCCGGGGTGATCTGCGAGATCATGAACGACGACGGGACGATGGCCCGGGTCCCGGATCTGCAGAAGTACTGCGCCCGGCACGGGCTGAAGATGATCACGGTGGCCGACCTCGTGGCCTACCGGCGGCGGACCGAGAAGCTGGTCGAACGGGTCGTCGACACCGCCCTGCCCACATCGTTCGGGGACTTCATGGCCGTCGGGTACCGGTCGCTGGTCGACAACAAGCACCACGTGGCGCTGGTCAAGGGCGAGGTGGCGGGGCACGAGGACGTGCTCGTGCGCGTTCACTCCGAGTGCCTGACCGGCGATGTCTTCCACTCGCTCCGCTGCGACTGCGGCGAGCAGCTCGAGTCGGCGCTGGCGATGATCGAGGAGGAGGGGCGGGGTGTTTTGCTGTACCTGTCGCCAGGAGGGCCGGGGCATCGGGCTCCTGAACAAGCTCAGGGCCTACAAACTGCAGGAGGAAGGGTTGGACACGGTCGACGCCAATCTGAGGTTGGGGCTGCCGGCCGACCTGCGCGACTACGGGATCGGGGCCCAGATCCTGGTCGACCTCGGGCTTTCGAGCATCCGCATCCTCACCAACAACCCGAAGAAGATCTCCGGCCTGGCCGGCTACGGGCTGTCGGTGACCGACCAGATCCCGATCCAGCACGTGCCCAACCCGCACAACGAGGCCTACCTGCGGGCCAAGGCCGAGCGGATGGGCCACACCCTGCACCACCAGGGGCTGCCGCTGGACGAGGAAATGCTCCACGACGAGCAGCAGCGGGGTGTGCCGCCCGGTGAGTAGCGTCGCGCTGTGCGTGGCGACGTTCTACGCCGACCTCGCGTCGAAGCTCGAATCCGGGGCCCGGTCGGCGCTGGCTGACCACTCGGTCGAGCGGTTCGCGGTCCCGGGGGCGTTCGAGCTCCCGCTGATCGCCCGGTACGCGGCCACGTCCGGCCGCTTCGACGCGGTGGTGTGCCTCGGGGCGGTGATCCGGGGCGAGACCGACCACTACGACTACGTGTGCGGTGAGGCGGCGCGGGGGATCCAGGCCGTCCAGCTCGAGACCGGGGTCCCGTGCGGGTTCGGAGTGCTGACCGTTGACAGCATGGAGCAGGCGCTGGATCGCGTCGCCGGGGGCTCCAAGCGGGATACGGGTCGAGCCGCGGCCGAGGCCGCGCTGGCCTCGCTGGCGGTCAAGCAGGAGCTCGGCGCCCGGCGGGGGTCGGCCGGGTTCGTCTGAGGGTGGCGGTGGCGGCGAGCCTCGGGTGAACCGGGTGGCCACGAATGCCGCGGCTCGGAATCGGGGGGCCCCCGAAACGCCGTCGACCGGCCGGAGGACGGGACGGAGTGGAAAAAGGTCCACGAACGCGCGGCTCGGCCTGGACTCGTGGTCCTTTTAGTTCGAGGGAGCAAAAAGGCACACGAGTGACCGCGGCCGGGCGGGCTGGTGGACCTTTTTGCCACGGGACCCCAGCTCAAGGCCGGCCAGGCGCGGCAATCCGGCTCGACGGTCTTCCAACGCGCGCCGGGTCCGAATTCCTGTACGGCGTTCCAGAGCCCCGGGGGCTCGACCCATACCAAGCGGTCCCCTGGGCCCCGGAAGGGCCCGTCCGGACGGCTCGTTGATCCTCGATGGCGGTTTCCGACGCGCTCATCCACGACCCCGAGTTTCCCGCCGCCCCGGCCCTCCTGAGCGGCGCCGGGGCCGATGTCGTCGCCGCCGCGCTGGCCGAGGAGGGCGGCGAGGTGTTCGAGCTCCGGACCGACTTCGTGCTCTACACGCCCGGCAGCGGGATGACGATCAACTACATCGTCCGCGTCGACTGGGGCGGGGACCGGTTCAGCGACGAGACCCTGGTGCTTCAGGCCCGCCGGCACCGCGGGCCGCGCGAGGGGCTGTTCTCGGCCGATGTGGCGGGCACCTCGGTGGGCGTGTGGCGGTTCCCCGACGACCCTTACCTCCCGGGGCTGCGACGCGCGGCCGATCCGGTGTTCGTGGACCACCTGCTCCGCGGCCTCGGCTTCCCGGCCCGCGGCAAGGTCAAGCTCGAGCTGCGGGCCTACCGCCCGGGCCAGCGGGCCGTGATCCACGCCACGCACATGACTCCGGGGCTCCTCTACCGGCGCGGGAGCGGCCGGCTGGAGTCGGCCACCCATCACCGTGAGGTGTTCATCAAGGTGCTGTATCCCGGCGAGGCGGCACCGCTCGCGGCCCGGCACGCCGACCTGGCCGATCTGCTCCCCGCACCCCACTGCCTGCATTACGACGACGAGCTCGGGCTGGTCGTCCTGGAGGCGGTGGACGGCGAGTCGATGTGGGAGAGCATGAACGTCGAGCCGCTGAGGGCTCCGTCGGCCCAGGATCTGCTCGAGCCGCTCGATCGCCTGGCCGACGTCTACTCCGAAGGTCCGCGCGTCCCGAGCGTGTACGACTCCGTGCGCAGTCACGTCCACCTCCTGCACGCGCTCGCGCCGGCCGAGTCCGAGCGGATCGAGCGCATCGGCGCGGCGCTGACCAAGCCGCCCGACGGCAACCTGATCATCGTCCACGGCGACTTCTACGACTCCCAGGTGCGGGTGGAGGACGGCCGCGTCCTCGGGCTCCTCGACCTGGACGACGTGGGGGTGGGCGAGCGGGTCGACGACCTGGCCACGATGGCCGGGCGCGTGTGGACGATCGCCCAGACCCAGCCCGACCCGGAACGGCGTGAGGTGCTCACCGAGTACGCGCTCGGGCTGCTCGAGGACTTCTCGGCCGTCGTCGATCGGGACGAGCTCGACCGCCGCGTCGGCGGGATCCTGCTCGGCCGTGCCACCGGCCCGTTCCGGGCCCAGCAGGACGATTGGCCCGAAGAGTGCGTCCGCCGGATCCACGCCGCTGAGGCGTGGCTCGAGGCGCCGCGGGCCACATAGTCCGAAATTCCTACTCTGAAAATCGTGGCCTGCTGCGTATAAGCAGGCGTGAACGATTTCGAACATCTCCCAGAAGATCTTCAGGACATCGCCCGCGCGCTCGCCGCGCATCGCGACGTCCCGGACGGGCACCTGCTCGAGCGGGTGCTGTCCCGTGTCAAGGCGGCGCCGAGGCCCCGTCGCGGCTTTGCCGGCTTCTTCCGGGCGCGGCTGGCCGCGCTGTCGATGCTGGCCCTCATCCTCGGCCTGAACGTGACCGGCGCGCTCGCGTCCGTGCTCCAGTCCTTCGGCTTGAGCAGCGGCGCGGCCAACAGCATCGACCTTTCCAACCTGATCAACTCGCTCACCCAGACCGTCTCGACCGGCAGCAACTGGCAGTCGGCCGCCGACGAGGTGTACTGCGACGAGCACGGCAAGAGCGGCAGCGACGACAACGCGCAGGGCGGCTCGGAGCAGAACAACGGGACCTGGTCCTCGCCGACCACGAACGGGACCAAGTCCGACTCCGAGAAGAACGGCGGAACCGAGGAGAACAGCGGCGGCGGCAGCGGCGGCGATCAGTGCAAGTGCCCGCAGGGCAGTGGCTCCGGCGGTCAGCCGAGCGGCGGCTCGGAGAAGAACATGTCGCCGGTGAGCAACGTCGCCACCAGCCCCACGACCACTTCGGGGTCGGGCAAGTCGAAGGTGACCACGTACACGACTACGACGACGACCACGACGCCGATGCCGGACATGGGCTCGGGCATGGACCAGTGCGGTTGCCCGACCGGTGGAGGCTCAGGCTCCGGCTCCGAGCAGAACGGCGGGTCGGAGAAGGTCGACACCAAGGTCGACACCTACACCAACGGCTCGCTCACGAAGACGACCACCGGGACCACGTACAAGAGCTCCGACAGCGGTTCGGAGAACAACGGCGGCGGCAGCGGCGGCGGCCAGTGCTGTCCGACCGGGAGTGGCTCGGGCGGTCAGCCGAGCGGCGGTTCGGAGAAGAACATGTCGCCGGTGAGCAACGTCGTCACCAGCCCCACCACCACTTCGGGGTCGGGCAAGTCGAAGGTGACCACGTACACGACCACGACCACGACCACGACGCCGCAGACCGACTACGGGTCGACCAGCGGCGGTTCGTGCGGGCACTGCCCGCCGAGCGGGCAGACCGGCTCCGAGCAGAACGGCGGGTCGGAGAAGGTCGACACCAAGGTCGACACCTACACCAACGGCTCGATCACGAAGACGACCACCGGGACCACCTACAAGAGCTCTGACAGCGGGTCCGAGACCAACAGCGGCAGCTGCCCCGAGAAGCCGGGTTGCGGAAACGAGCAGCAAGCTGGGCAGTCGGGCGCCAGCGGCGTCCACGGCGGCCAGCCGGCGGACAACAAGTCCGAGGAGCGCGGTAGCTGCCCGCACCAGACCGGGGTTGAGGGCCTCCCGGCTACAGACGGCTGAGGCGGCGGCGTGCCTGGGGCCCGCCACCCGGACGGGCCCCTCAGCTCAGTCGCCCCGACGGTGCCCGGGCGGTCCGTGACCGTCCGGGCCCCGGCCATGTGAAGGCCCGCTCGCCTTCTTGCCCATCTGAAGGAGCGCCTGCTGGAGCTCGGCGCGCACGGTGCCGGTCTGGTTGGGGATCTGCAGCCTCTGGTAGAGGACGCTGACCGCCGCCTGCGGGTTGCCGGACAGCCTGAGCGCGTGGCCGAGGTCATACAGCGCGTAGGCATAGGTGAGGCTGCCCCTGGGGGCCGAGCCGACCGCCTGCTGGAGGATCGGGACCGCGGCCTGATAGTTGCCCGAGTTCATCAGGGCGTGACCGTCGGCCTCGAGCGCGTCCGCGCCGGCGGTCGGGGTGGTCGCGGCGGCGGCCGTGCCGGTCACCTGCGGGGTCGTGGCGCCCGTCGGGCCGGTCGGCGCCGGTGCTACCGGCTTCGGCTTGGCGGCCGATTTCGGCTTCGCGGCCGGGCGGGACGCGGTCGTGGCGCTGTGGACGGCGGCCGGACGGCGGACCTGGGCCGTCGCGCGCGGCTTGGACGATCCCCCGGGAAGGGCGGCGGCCACGGCGACCAGCACGACCCCGAGCACGGCCGCGGCCAGAGCGGCAAGGGCCAGCGACCGGCGGGGCGAGCGTTCGGGCGCCGTCGCAGCGCGGGCTCCAGCGCCCGACGCGGCGCCGGCCCCAGCGGCGCCGGCTCCAGCGGAAGCCGCGGCGGTCCGGGCGCCGGCCACCGTCGCCGGGCCTGCCAGTGCGGCCGCGGCGGCTGCGGCGGCCGCGGTGCGCTGGGGCGCGACCGGGGCCATCGGGCGGGTGCGCCCGGCCCGCGGGTTGAGCGCGGATGCGAGCGCGTCGGCGAACGCGCCGGCCGAGGGCCAGCGGTCCTGGGGTTGCTTGGCCATGCCGCGGGCGAGCACCGCGTCCACGCCGCGCGGGAGCTGAGGATTGCGGGCGGTCGCGCTCGGCGGCGTCTCCTCGACGTGCTGGCGCGCCTGGGCAGCGAGCTCACCGGAGCCGAACGGCCGCTCGCCCACCAGCAGCTCGTACGCGGCCACGGCGAGTGAGTACCGGTCGCTGGCTTCGGTGGCCGGCCGGCCGAGCGCCTGCTCGGGCGAGATGAAGGCCGCGGTTCCGAGCACCATGTCGGTCCGGGTGATGCTCTCGTCGGTGGCCACCCGCGCTATCCCGAAGTCGGCCACATGCACGAACCGGTCGCAGTCCAGCAGCAGGTTGGCCGGCTTGATGTCCCGGTGGATCACGCCCCGCGCGTGGGCGTAGTCGAGCGCGGATGCGGTCTGGGCGATCCACAGCACCGCCTCATCGCGGGTAACGGCCCCGACCCGGATGGCATCGCCGACCGTGCCGCCGGCCAGGTACTCCATGACGATGAAGGCCCGGCTGGCCGCTTCGTCGAAGCGCCCACTGGCCTCACCGACGTCGAAGATCGTGACGATGTTCTGATGCCCGGACAGGCGAGCCGCGACCCGAGCCTCGCGCTTGAACCGCTGCACCGCGGTCTCGTCGTACGCGTAGCGCTCGGACAGCAGCTTGATCGCCACCCGGCGGCCGAGGACCTGGTCTTCGGCACACCAAACCGACGCCATTCCGCCGGTGGCGATGCGCCGAACCAGCTGGTACCGCTCGGGGAGCTGGATGTTCGCGAGCCGCTCCGCCCCACGGTCAGAAGTAGCGCCCATTCGGTTTCCCCTCTACCCATCGGGGCGGTTTTGAAGCCGCCCGGAGCCTATGGCTATACTCGCCCGCCGATGTCCAAGGTCTGCCATGTCTGCAAGAAAGGGCCGGCGTTCGGTCACAGTCGCAGCCACTCGATGGTGGCCACGAAGCGTCGCTTCGATCCTAACCTACAACGGGTCCGGATTGATGATGCGGGGACTCCGCGGCGCGTCTACGTCTGCACCCGCTGCCTGAAGGCTGGCAAGGTCACCAAAGCGCGCTAGTGCGCCGTCCGGCGGCCACGGCAGAGTAGGGATCGGCGTGTCCGACCCCAGCATCGTAAGGTTTCGCGCCATTGTCGAGGCCGGCCTGGCCTCGCTCGAGGCCCGGCGCGAGGAGGTCAACGACCTCAATGTGTTCCCGGTCGCCGACGGCGATACGGGCGACAACATGGTTCTGACCTTGAGAGCGGTCTTGCAAGAGCTCGACCGTTTGGCCTCCGCTTCCGAGGATCGGACGATCGACGACATCGGGCGGGAGGAGATCGTCGCCTCGGTCGCCCGGGCGGCTCTGCTGGGGGCGCGCGGGAACTCGGGCGTCATCCTCTCCCAGCTCATTCGCGGCGCGGCCGAGGAGTTGGTCAGCCGGCCCGGAGAGCTCGTCGATCCCGTGCTGATCAGCGCCGCGCTGGCGCGGGCTTCGGACCAGGCGTACGGATCGGTGCGCGATCCGGCCGAGGGGACGATCCTCACCGTGGTGCGAGAGATGGCGGTCCGCGTGGCCTCGGAGCTCGCCCACATGTCGAACGGGCGGCTCGGGCTCGAGGCGACCGACGAGGAGCAGAACACGTTGATCGCCGCGATCATCGAGCGGGCGGTGCAGGCGGGCGAGGAATCGGTCAAGCGCGGTCCCGATCTGCTCCCGGTGCTGCGCGACGCCGGCGTCGTGGACGCGGGCGGCTACGGGCTCACGGTTCTGCTGGCGGGGATCGTCGGAGCCCTGCGAGGCTCAGAGCCGCCGCCCATCGACCACCACGCGGCCGCTCGCGTCACCTACCCGCAGCACGCCTCCTCGACCTACCGCTACTGCACGAACTTCGCGGTCACCGGAACCGGACTCGAGCAGCGGCGGTTCGCTCCGCTGCTCGAACGCCTCGGCGACTCGGTGCTCGTGGTCGGCGATCAGACGACGCTGAAGGTGCACGTCCACACCGACGACCCCGACGCCGCCACCGCGCTGTTCGCAGACCACGGCACGGTCTCCCACCTGGACGTCGCCGACATGCGGGCGCAGATCATCGAGCGCGACGAGCGACTGGCGGCCGGCGCGGAGACCGCGCTGTGCGGGGCCCTGGCCGTCAGTGCCGGGGAGGGCATGCGCGCGCTGTTCGAGAGCCTCGGCTTGCGCGTGCTCGACGGCGGTCCGACCCTGAATCCGTCCACGTATGACCTGCTGGCCGCGATCCACGCCACCCCGGCCGACGAGGTGGTCGTGCTCCCGAACAGCTCGAACGTCGTCATGGCGGCCGAGCGCGCGGCCGAGCTGTCGGACAAGACCGTGTTCGTCGTGCCCTCGCGCTCGCTGCCGGCCGGGTTGGCCGCGGCGGTCTCGCTCGATCCGGCGCGCACCGCGGCGGACAACGCGGAGGCGATGGCGCGCACGCTGGAGCGGGTGCGCACGGGGGCCGTGGCTCCGGCGGCGCGAGATGACGCCCAGGGCCGCTTCCGGGAGGGCGACGCGGTCGGCTTCGTGGAGGAGCAGATCGTGGCCTGGGGCCGGCCGCGCGAGGCGCTGCGCGGAGTGCTCGAGCAGCTGGCGCTCGATGCCGAGCTGATCACGTGTCTCAGGGGAGCCGAGGCGCCGCTGGACGACGAGACGGTGCAGGCGCTGGCCGCGGGCGAGGTCGAGTTCGAGCTGTCGGTGGGCGGGCAGCCGAGCTATTGGTGGTTGCTGTCTGCGGAGTAGCTGATCATTCGGCGCATGCCGCCGACGATCCTCGGATCCTCCGAGCCGCTCGACCCTGAGCCGGTCGCAGTTCGCTACCCGCGCCCCTCGCGGCTGGGCGCGGCGCTTTCACCCGGTCCCGCGAAGGCAAAGCGGGCAGCCGAGCACCTGGGCCTGCTGACGGTCGGCGATCTGCTCGAGCACCTCCCGCGTGACCGGCGCGAGGCCCGCGCGGTGGCGCAGCTCGTGCCGGGCGAGACGGCCACGGTGGTGGTCGAGGTTCGCTCGATCGCCTCGCGCTCGGTGCGCCGGCGGGGCATGCGGCCGCTGGTCGAGGCCGTCGTGAGCGACGACACCGGGGCGATGAAGGCGACGTTCTTCAACCAGCCCTGGCTGGTCGAGCGGTATCCGCGCGGGACGAGGCTGGTCCTCCACGGCAAGCTGTCCGGGCGCGGCCGGTTCGCCGTGCAGGCCCATGCCCGCACGGCCGAGGCGGTGGCGGGCACCGACGCGGTGGCGCACTATCCGGCCACCGAAGGGCTGTCCTCGACCGAGATCCTTGCGCTCGTGCGCGAGCACGCGAGGACGCTGACCGACGTGGTCGAGCCGTTGCCGGTTTCGGTCCGGGTCGGCGAGCGCCTGCCCGACCGCGCCGCCGCCTTGACCGCCGCTCACTTCCCGGCCGCGGGCGCCGACGTCGACGTGGCCTGGCAGCGGCTGGCCTTCGACGAGCTGCTGCTGGCTCAGCTGGCCCTCCTGCGCCGGCGGCGGATGCGCGAGGAGGCCTCGCTCGCGCCCGTCCTGGACGGACCGCGAGAGCTGACCGCGCGGTGGCTGTCCGGGATGCTGCCGTTCGCGTTGACCGGCGACCAGGAGCGCGCTCTGGAGGCGATCGACGTCGATCTGGCCCAGCCCCGGGCGATGCAGCGGTTGCTGATGGGCGAGGTCGGATCGGGCAAGACCGTGGTCGCGTTGTACGCGCTCCTGCGCGCGGTCGAGCATGGCTATCAGGGCGCGCTGATGGCCCCGACCGAGACCCTGGCCGAGCAGCACTTCGCCACCATCCAGGCGCTGATGCCGGGCGAGGCGGTCCCCTGCGGTCTGCTCACGGGCTCGACGCCGGGCCGCCGGCGAGCTGATCTCCTGGGGAAGCTCGGGTCGGGTGAGCTGTCTCTGATCGTGGGGACGCACGCGTTGATCGAGGGCGGCGTGGAGTTTGCTCGTCTGGGCGTAGCCGTGGTGGACGAGCAGCACCGGTTCGGGGTGCGCCAGCGCGCCGCGCTGGATGCCAAGGGGGTCGACGGGCTGAGCCCGCACGTCCTGCACATGACCGCGACGCCGATCCCGCGCACCCTCGCCCTGGCCGGCTACGGCGATCTCGACTTCACCGTCCTGCGCGAGCTGCCGCGCGGCCGGCGCCCGATCTCGACCTTTCTCGCCTTCTCCGAGGGTGAGCGCTCACGCGCGTACGAGCGGATCCGCGAGGAGCTCCGCGCGGGGCGCCAGGCCTTCGTGGTCTGTCCGCTGGTCGAGGAGTCGGAGCTGTTGGCCGCGCGGGCGGCGACGGCCGAGTTCGAGCGTCTGCGCACGGGGGAGTTCCGGGACTTCCGGGTCGTCTTGATGCACGGCCAGATGGCCTCAGGGTTGAAGCAGGAGGCGATGGCCTCGTTTGCCGCCGGCGAGGCCGACGTGCTCGTGGCGACCTCGGTGATCGAGGTCGGCATCGACGTGCCCAACGCCACCGTGATGCTGGTCGAGGACGCCGACCGGTACGGGATCTCCCAGCTCCACCAGCTGCGGGGGAGGATCGGGCGGGGCGCGTTTGACTCGCTGTGCCTGCTGTTCGGGGCCAAGGACTCGCCCCGGCTGCGGGCGCTGGCCGCGCACCGGGACGGGTTCCGGCTGGCCGAGATCGACTTGGAACTACGCGGCGAGGGGGAGCTGGTCGGCGTGCGCCAGCACGGCGCGGCGGTGTTCCGGGTGGCCGAGCTCCCGCGCGACGCCGCGCTGCTCGAGCGGGCGCGCAGCTGGGCCGAGCGGATCTGCGCCGCCGACCCCTCGCTCGTGGCGGCCGAGCACGCCCTGCTGGCGGACGCCCTGGTGGCCGCCTACGGCGAGGAGGCCCGGGCGCCGATCCGGGCCTGACCCTCTCCTCCTGATGCGCGTGATCGCCGGAGCGCTCGGGGGCCGCACGCTGGTCGCCCCCCGCGGGCGCGACACCCGTCCCACGTCCGACCGCGTGCGCGAGGCGCTGTTCTCGATCCTCGGCCCGCTCACCGGTGCCCGGGTGCTCGACCTGTTCGCGGGCTCGGGTGCGCTCGCCATCGAGGCGCTCTCCCGCGGTGCGGCGTCGGCCGTGCTGGTGGACTCCTCCACCGCCGCCACCGCCGCCATCCGGGCCAATCTGGAGCGCACTTGGGCTCGAGGCCGAGGTCCGCCGCCAGACGGCGCTTGCGTTCCTCCGCAGCGCACGGGTAAGCGCGCGTCAATACGATCTCGTCTTCCTCGATCCCCCATACCGCCAGGCCGCCGGCCTCGGACGGGAGCTTTCGGAGGCCCTGGAGCCGGTGCTCGACGCCGGCGCCCGCGTGGTCGCCGAGAGCGACCGGCGAGCGCCGATTACCCTCGATGGCCTCTCGCTCGTCGATGAGCGGCGGTACGGCGACACCCTGATCCGCATCTTCCATGGCCCCCGATAACCGAACCGCCCTGTGCCCCGGCACCTTCGACCCGATCACGTTCGGGCACCTGGACGTAATCGAGCGCGCGTCGAAGATGTACGACACCGTGATCGTGTCGGTGGTCAACATCCCGTGGCGCAAGGGCAAGACGCTGTTCGAGGCCGAGGAGCGGATCGCGTTCGTGGAGAACGCGACGCGCGAGCTCGGGAACATCAAGGTGATGCCGTTCGCCTCGCTGCTGGTCGACTTCGCGCGGGAGCAGGGCGCGATGGCGATCGTCAAGGGCCTGCGCGCGATCTCCGACTTCGAGTACGAGCTCGAGATGAACCAGCTCAACCGCCGCCAGGCCCCCGATGTGGAGTCGGTTTACCTGATGGCGTCGCCCAAGTACAGTTTCTTGAGTTCTAGCGGTGTCAAGGAGCTTGCCACTTTCGGCGGCAACATCACCGACCTGGTGCCCGATGAGGTGGCCAGGGCACTGAAGGAACGGCTTGGCCGCTGACGAAACAGAGGTTCTGCGATGGACGTCCTGGTACTGATCGACAAGCTGGACGATCTCGTCCACAACGCGAAGCCTGTCCCGCTGACCGATCAGGTGCGCGTCGACAAAGAGGAGATCTACGACATCCTCGATCAGATGCGCGCCACCATCCCGGAGGAGATCAAGCAGGCGCGCTGGATCGTCAAGGAGCGCCAGGAGATGCTCGCCGAGGCCAAGCGCGAGGCCGAGCGGATCGTCAAGGAGGCCCGCGAGCGCCAGGAGCGCCTGATCTCCGAGGAGGAGATCACCAAGCAGGCCGAGCGCGCCGCCGAGGACATCATCGAGGACGCCCGGGCCCGGGAGCGGGAGATCCGCCTCGGCGCCGAGGATTACGCCGACGAGATCCTCAACACGCTCGAGGTCAACCTGTCGAAGTTCATCGCCGCCGTCCGGCGCGGCCGCGAGCGCCTGGCCGGCAAGGAAGAAGAGCCCGCCGAAGTCGGTTAGCCGGGGTTTCTGGGGCCGCTTCGCGGCGTCCCTGGGGCCGGTTGCGCGCGGCATCCCTGCCGCGCGCCGGCGCTGGGACGTAATGGCTGACAATCCGACATTGCATCCCACACGGCCATGATCGAGGTGCTGGAGGCGGACATCACGAAGCTCGAGGTCGACGCGATCGCCAACGCCGCCAACACCGAGCTCCGCCACGGCGGCGGGGTGGCGCGGGCGATCGCCCGCGCCGGCGGTCCCGAGGTCGACCGCGAGAGCCGGGAGAAGGCGCCGATCGGGTTGGGCGAGGCGGTCGAGACGACCGGCGGTCAGATGCCGTGCCGGTGGGTCATCCACGCCGCCACCATGGAGCTCGGCGGCCCGACCTCGGCTGAGGTGATCCGCCGGGCCACGGCCAGCACTTTGCGGGTGGCCGATTCGTTGGGCGCCCGGTCACTGGCCCTCGTGGCGTTCGGGACCGGGGTGGGTGGGTTCCCGGTCGAGGAGGCGGCGGAGATAGAGGTGGACGAGGTCCGCCGGCATCTCGATGGCGGCAGCTCGTTGGAGCGGGTCGTGTTCGCCGTCCGCGGCGAGGCCGCGGTTCAGGCGTTTCAGCGCGTCCTGTAAGTCAGCACGTACTGCGGCCCGTCCTCGCCCTCGATCGCGCGAGCTTCCGGCTCGCGGGTGAACCCGAGCTTCTCCAGGCACCGCCAGGACCTGACGTTGGCCACCGCGACGTTCGTCCGGAGCGGCTGATCGGCACGATCGCCATGAAGGCCCGGATCATCTCCGGTCCGATCCCCCGGCCGATGCGAGCGGGGTCGCCGATCAGGTAGTCGATCCCGGCCTCATCGGCCCGGGCATCAACCGCGGCGGCCTCCTTCGGCCAGTCGGCCCACCGGTAGGTCTGGACCATCCCGATCGGCTCGCCGTTCAGGTGCACGACGTAGCAGCGGGATGGGCTCGGTTCCGTCGATGCTGGGGCCGTAGTCCTCGGGCTCGCCCCACCATTCGCGCCACGTGCGGTTCCGCGAGCCAGCGATGCAGCCGTGGAAGGTCCTGCGCGGGTGAGCGGTGTGAACGTGAAGGTCAGCGGACCTCGAACGAGCTCAGCCCCTCCGGCTCCTCGTCGTGGATCTCGACCTCCCGCACCTGAGCGCGGTCGGGTCCCTCGTCGAAGAATCGGACCACCGAGTCGACCGCCTCGTGGGCGCCCTCGAGCACCGCCTCGACCGCTCCGTCGGAACGATTCCGGACCCAGCCGCGCACCCCCTGGCGCTCGGCCTCGTCCCGCGTGGAGTCGCGGAAGAACACGCCCTGCACTTTTCCGTGCACCACGCAGCGCTTGCGAATCACGTCATCTGCCATGTCCCTGATTTTGACAAGCCCTTCCGTCCGCGGCCCCCGTCATCCTCGGCTGCGTGAACGTGATCTTCCTGCTCATCGGCCTGCTTGCCGGCGCCGCGGTCGTCGTCATCGCGCTCCGCCCGCGCCTGCGCTCGCTGTCGGCCGAAGCCGGGCGGGCCGGCGATCTGGAGCGGGAGCTCGTGCGCGTGCGCGCCGACCTGGAGCACGAGCGCGCCCGGGCCGAGGAGAGGCTCGCCACGGTCAACGACGCCCAGGAGCGGCTCTCGGCCTCGTTCAAGGCGCTGAGCGCCGAGGCGCTCCAGGCGAATATGGCCCAGCTCTCACAGCTGGCCCGGGCACAGCTGGAGGCGGCTCAGGCCGAGGCCAAGGGCGACCTCGACAAGCGCAAGCAGGCGGTCGAGCAGCTCGTGGCTCCGCTCAAGGAGCAGCTGACCCGGGTCGACCAGCAGCTGGTCCGGCTCGATCAGGAGCGGCGTGAGTCGCGCGGCCGGCTCGAGGCTCAGCTGCGCACGCTGACCGAGACGGGGGAGAAGCTCCGCACCGAGACGGGCGCCCTGGTCACCGCCCTGCGCAAGCCGAACACCCGCGGTCAGTGGGGTCAGATGCAGCTGCGCAACGTGGTCGAGCTCGCCGGCATGGTCCGGTACTGCGACTTCAGCGAGCAGTCCGCCGTGGTCGGCGACGAGTCGACCCTCCGGCCCGACCTGGTGGTCAACCTGCCCGGGGGCAAGCACGTCATCGTCGACGCCAAGGCGCCGCTTCAGGGCGTGCTCGACGCCTACGAGGCCCGTGACGAGGAGCAGCGCCAGGGCTATCTGCGAGACCACGCGCGGCTGCTGCGCAAGCACGTGAAGATGCTGGCCGACAAGGCGTACTGGGCCGGGCTCGACTCCGCGCCCGATCTGGTCGTGATGTTCCTGCCCGGTGAGCACCTGTACGGCGCCGCGCTCGACGCCGACCCGTCGCTGATCGAGGACGCGATGGCCCGCCGGGTGCTGATCGCCACGCCGACCACGCTGCTGGCCATGCTGCGGGCGGTCGCCTACGGCTGGCAGCAGGAACGGGTGGCCGAGTCCGCGCAGGCGATCTCCGAGCTCGGCCGCGAGCTGCACGGCCGCCTGGTCAAGCTCTCGAGCCTGCTCGCCACCGTCGGCTCGCGCCTGAACAGCACCGTGCGGGCGTACAACGAGGCCGTGGGCTCGTACGAGTCCCGCGTGCTCCCGTCGGCCCGCCGCTTCGCCGACCACGGGGCGGTGTCGGGGGGCAAGGAGCTCGACGAGGTCGAGCAGGTGACGGTGAGCGCGCGCAGCGTGGCGGCGGCCGAGCTCGAGGTGGCTGCGGGCACGGGCGCGGGCACGCCGCGGGCGGCGGCGGGGGGACGAGGCGGTGGCGGACGGAACCCGGCCGGGGACGAGGACGATGGCGTCGAGCAGCTGACGCTGCGCCGTCTCGCCAGCTGACGGGCCAGCGTGCGCCCGGGCTAGCGCGACTCTTCGGGGGTGCTGTTGCGCGCCTTCCACCAGCGGTGGAGATCGTCGCGCTGATGGGGGAGGGGGTCGGCCGAGGGCTTGCGTTCCTGCACCCGGGCCAGGGCCTCGTCGATGTCGACGCCCTCCCGGACCGCGATCACCCCCGCGGCCACGGCGGCCGAGCGCTGCCAGCCGGCGCGGCAGTGGATGTAGACGACCCGGTCGTCATCGAGCCAGCCGTTGATGGCGCGGACGGCTTTCTCGAGTCCCTGGGCGGTGAGGCCGCCGAAGTCGGTCAGCGGCACCCGCTGCTCCTCGATCCCGGCGCTCCGGTAGGCCTGCACGACCACCCCGCGCTCGCCGGGACGGTACTCGCCGTCCTCGGCCAGGTTGAGCACGCGGTCGACGCCCATCGTGGCCAGCATCCGCACGTCGGTCTGGTCGAGCGGGTACGCGCCGACCAGCATGAGATCGTGCACGTCGGCGAACCCGTAGGTGCGAAACCAGGCGGACAAGACACGAATGATTGCGGGTGAGCCGGAGGCTAAGCTCGGTGATATGTCACTCCGGACGGACACCTTCGACCTCGGGGGGTTGCGTCTGAGCTCCGGAGAGGCGCGCCGTCTGGACCTCGAGGTGGCGATCGACCCGTTCGAAATGGGCGGCGAAACCTATGCCGTTCAGCCCTCCGAGTTCGGCGCAGCCGAACTCGCAGGCGACGCCGTCGGCGTCGCCCTGGACGTCTCCCGGACCACCGGCGACGGTTATGCGCTTCGCCTGCGCTTCGAGGCGACGCTGTCCGGACCGTGCATGCGCTGCCTCGAGCCCGCCCGGCCGGTCTTCTCGGTCGACGCGCGTGAGGTCTCCCAGCCGGGGGAGGGCGACGAGCTCCAGTCGCCCTACGTCGAGGAGGGCGTGCTCGACCTGCGTGGGTGGGCGCGAGACGCGCTCGCGCTCGCGCTGCCCGCGACCCTGCTCTGCCGCGAAGACTGCGCCGGCCTGTGCGCGGTGTGCGGCGCCGACCTGAACCAAGCCGGGCCGGAGCACGGCCACGAGCGGGAGCCCGACCCGCGCTGGGCCAAGCTCTCAGAGATCCGGTTCGACTAGACACGGCTACACTGCGCGGCGATGGCCGTCCCCAAGCAGAAGCAATCCCACGCTCGCACTTCGCAGCGCCGGGCACAGCACAAGGTCACCGCCCCGACCCCGAACGCGTGCCCGCAATGCCACAGCCCCCGGCTGCCGCATCGCGTCTGCCCCGAGTGCGGGTACTACAAGGGACGCGAGGTCATCTCCGCCGACGGCGGCGACCAGCTCGCCTGAGCACGCGCCGATGATCACGGTCGCCGTGGATGCGGGCGGGGCGGATCTCGGACCTCGGGAAGTGGCCGCCGGCGCCGCGCAGGCGGCCGCGGGCGGGATCGGCGTCATCCTCTTCGGCCCCCGGGCCGAGATCGGGCCCGTCCCGGACGGCGTGGAGGTCGTCGACGCTCCGGTCTCGATCGCCAAGGCCGCCGACCCGGCCTTCGCCGTCCGCTCCACCCCGGAGGCCTCGATCGTCCAGGCCGCCCGCGCGGTGGCGGCGGGACGCGCGCAGGCCCTCGTGTCCGGCGGGTCGACCGGCTCGGCCCTGGCCGCCGGCCTGTTCAACCTCAAGCGCGACCGCGGCATCTACCGCCCCGCGCTCGCCCTGCCGGTGCCGATGCCGGGCGCCAAGCCGGTCCTCCTCCTGGACGTGGGCGCCAACGTCAGCTGCCGCCCCGAGCACCTGGTCCAGTTCGCCTACATGGGCTCGGGCTTCGCCCAGGCCGTGATGGGGATCGAGTCGCCCCGGGTGGCGCTCCTCTCCAACGGCGAGGAGCCGGCCAAGGGCACGCCGGAGCTGGTCACCGTGCACGAGCAGCTGGCCGGCGCGCGGAGCGGCGACTTCAACTTCGTGGGCAACATCGAGGGCACGCAGGTGACCGACGGGGTCGCCGACGTGGTGGTGATGGACGGCTTCATCGGCAACATCACCCTGAAGCTCATCGAGGGCGTGTCCGGGCGGACCCTGCGGGCGGTCAGGGACGCCGCCACCTCCTCGTGGCGGGGCAAGCTCGGCGGCCTCCTGCTGGCGCCGGCGGTGCGCAGCCTGCGGGCCGAGATCGACCCCGAGCAGCCGGGCGGCGCGTACATGCTCGGCCTGCGCCAGCTCGGCGTGGTGGCCCACGGGCGATTCACGCGCCGCGGCTTCCAGCGCGCGATCGAGGTCGCGGCCAAGGGGGTCCAGGAGGATGTGATCGCCCGCACCCGCGAGGCCCTGGTCCGGGCCGGCGCGCTGCGCACCGCCCCGGAGGCGGTGGCGAGCGCCGGTGAAGAGAGCGCCGGCGACCGTGCCAGCGCGTCCGGAGATCCGGCTACGGTGTCGAACCTATGAACCGCGAGCAGATCTTCTCGCTGATCCGAGCGCATCTGGCCGACGAGCTCGAGGTCGATCCCGAACGGATCTCCGAAGGGACCCGCTTCAAGCAGGACCTCGAGGCCGACTCGCTCGACCTCTACACCCTGGTCCAGGAGCTCGAGGACTCCTACGGGGTGCGGATCTCGGACGAGGAGGCGGCCAAGATCCTGACCGTGGGTCAGGCGGTGGACTTCGTGCTCGCGAGCGGTGTTTCGGCCACGGCGAGCCAGGGTCCCGAGGCGGAGTGAACCCGGAGGCCAAGCCCGACACCGGCCAACGCAACTCGCCTGAGGCGGCGCTGGCGGAGCTGGTCGACCAACTGCCCGAGGAGCTCGCCGGCCCGGCGTTCACGCACGCCTCGTGGACTGCGCAGCGAGCGGACTCCTACGAGCGGCTCGCCTTCCTCGGCGACAGCGTGCTCGCGCTGGCCGTCACCGCGTACCTCTACCCCCGGCTCGAGGCCGAGCGGTTCGGCGCCGGGCGGCTGACCAAGATCCGGGCCCAGGCGGTCTCCGGGCGCGCGTGCCGCAACGTGGCCGAGCGGCTGGGGATTCCGGAGCGGCTGACCGAGGCGGCGCCCAAGGGCGTCTCCTCGACCGTTCCGGCGCTGATCGGCACCGAGCGGGTGCTGGCCTCGGTGATCGAGGCGGTGATCGGCGCCTGCCACCTCGCCTACGGTTATGACCGCACCGCGGTGGCCGTGGTCGAGGCGTTCAAGCCCGAGATCGAGGACGCGCTCGAGAACCCTGTCGACTACAAGTCGGCCCTGCAGGAGCGCCTGGCCCGGCGCGGAGCGCTTGTCTCCTACGAGGTGGTGGACGAGCAGGGCCCGCCCCACGACCGGGTGTTCTCGGTCGCCGCCAACGTCGAGGGCGCCGAGCTCGGCCGCGGCAGCGGCCGGAGCAAGAAGGACGCCGAACAGGAAGCCGCCCAGGCGGCGCTCGAGACCCTGGACTGAACTCAACCGTGTACCTCAAGTCGATGACCCTGAAGGGCTTCAAGTCCTTCCCCGACCGGACCAAGCTCGAGTTCGGGCCCGGCGTGAGCGTGATCGTGGGCCCGAACGGCTCGGGCAAATCGAACGTGACCGATGCCGTTCTCTGGGCGCTGGGCGAGCAGTCGCCGGTAGCCGTGCGCGGCGCCTCGATGCAGGACGTCATCTTCGGCGGCGCCCCGGGCCGCAAGGCGGCCACGAGCGCCGAGGTCGAGCTGGTGCTCGACGACAGCGAGGGGACGCTCGGGCTCGGCGCGCCCGAGATCTCGATCGTGCGCAGGCTCGACCGTAACGGCGAGGGCGAGTACCGGCTGGCCGGGGCGCGCTGCCGCCTGGTCGACGTGATCGAGCTGCTCTCGGACACCGGCCTGGGCAAGGAGATGCACTCGGTCATCTCCCAGGGCCGGGTCGAATCGCTGGTCACCTCCAAGCCCCGCGACCGGCGCCTGCTGATCGAGGAGGCGGCCGGGCTGGGCAAGCACCGCAAGCGCCGCCGCCGGGCCCAGCTGAAGCTGGCCCGGACCCAGGACAACCTCGACCGCGCGCTCGACGTCGAGCGCGAGGCGCGCTCCCGGCTGCGGCCGCTCAAGCGCCAGGCCGAGGCGGCCGAGCTGCACGCGCGGCTCGAGCGCCAGACCCTCGAGACGCGGTGGGAGCTCGTCCGCGACCGGCTTCGGGCCGAACGGGAAGAGCTCGAGCGCGCGGGCCAGGAGGCGTCGGAGGCGCGGGCCCGGCGGACCGAGGTGGAGAAGGAGCTCGAGCTGGTGGCCAAGCGCCGCGAGCAGGCCGAGGAGGCCCTGGCCGGCCGGAGCGCCCACCGCGAGGAGCTCTCACGCCGGTGCTTCGTGGCCGAGCGGGCGGGCGAGCTCGTTGGCTACCGGACCGATGCGGTCAGGGCCGCCGGCAGCTCGGCTCAGGCGCGGCTGGAGCGCGCGCGTGAGCATCTCGCCCTGGTCGAGCAGCAGGCCGAGGCCGACGTCCCGGACCCCGAGGCCGGCCACAGAATCGAGCAGCTCGAGGCCTCGCTGGCTGCGCTGGCCCGCGATCGCGAGGCCGAGCTGGCGCGTGAGCTCGAAGCGCTCGAGCAGAGCCGGGTCGAGGCGTCCGAGGCCGTGGCCGAGCAAACGACGGCGGTGGAGCGGGCGAAGCAGGCCCGCGAGCAGGCCGAGCAGCAGGTCGAGCAGGCTCGTCACGCCGTGCGCGAGGCCGAGCGCGCGGTCGAGACGGCCCGCCGCGACGCCGCCCGGGTGGGCGGCGAGCTGGCCGCGGTCAACCAGTTCCTGCGCAGCCAGACCGCCTCGCCCGGCGGCGCCGCCGTCCTCGCCGACCAGCTCGAGGTCGACCCGGGCTACGAGCTCGCGGTCACCGCCGCCCTCGACGGCCGCCTGCGCGCCGCCGTGGTAGCCGACCGCGCCGAAGCGGACGCGCTGCTCAACCGGGCCGGGAGCGATGGTGGCAGGGCCCTATTGCGTTCGGGTACCGCAGCCGAACCCACGGGAGGCGCGTCAGCGCCTCCTATCCCCACCGCGACGAGGCTGGCCGACCACGTTCGCGGGGCGGGCGGCCTGCTCGGCGAGCGTCTGGCTGGTCGAGGCCCTCGACGAGCTGCCGGACAGCTTCGATGGCGTCGCGGTCACCCGCTCGGGGCGGGTGTGGTCGGCGCGCAGCGGTGAGGTCCGGCAGGCCCCGGCGGTGGGCGAGGAGCGCGTGCTGGCCGAGCGCAACCGGCGCGATCAGCTGATCCGGGCCAGCGAGGAGGCGGTGCAGGCCGAGCTGGCCGCCCGGGCCGAGCTCGAGCGCTGCGGTGAGGCGATGGCCGCGGCCGAGGGACAGCGCGAGGACGCCGTCGGCGGCCACCGGGCGTCGGTGCGCCAGCGCGACGAGGCGGCCGAGGAGGAGCGGCGCATGACCGCGCAGATCCAGCGCCGTCGCCGCGCGCCCGACGACGGCCCCGCGGCGGCGCGCCGGATGCAGCTCGAGGCCGAGCTGGCCTCCGAGCGCGGCCGGCTCGAGCGGGCCGAGCGCGAGCGGGCCGAGCGACAGGGCCGGATCGCCAGGCTCCAGAAATCGATCGAGCGAGACGAGCAGCTGGGGCCCGCGGTGGGGCGGGTGATCGCCGCCCTGACCAGCACCGCCGAGGCGATCGCCGGCGCGCGGCGCCGGCTCGAGGCCGATCTGCAGGCCGACCGCCAGGCCGGCGAGCAGGTGGCGGCCGAGCTGCGGGCCTGCGCCCAGCAGGAGGCCGGCCTCCACAACCGGCTGCACGGGGAGAACGAGACCCTGACCGAGATCGAGGTCCGGCTGCAACGCGTGCGCGACCGGGCAGCCGACACCGAGCAGCAGCTGCGCGAGCTGGCCGAGCGCCTCGAGCTGGCGGCCGAGGCGGCCACCGAGCCGCTGGCCCCTGAGGCGCGCGCAACAGCTCGAGACCCGGCTCGAGCGGCTGGCCCGCCGGCGCGAGCAGCTCGGCCCGGTCAACCCGCTGGCCCAGCAGGAGTACGCCGAGGCGGTCGAGCACGTGGAGGAGCTCGAGCGCCAGCGGGCCGACCTGGAGACGGCGCTGCGCGAGCTCGAGAAGCTGATCGCCGACACCGACAAGCAGATCCGCGAGACGTTCGAGCAGACGTTCGAGGCGGCGGCGAAGAATTTCGAGCAGGTCTCGGGCCAGCTGTTCCCGGGCGGGAAGGGTCGGCTGCGGCTGGTGGCCGAGCGGGAGGCGCCGGCCCGGGTGCTGGGAGGCGAGGAGGCACCGGCCGAGGAGGCCGAGGACGCGATGCCCGAGGACGTGATGGGGGTTGAGATCGAGATCACCCCGGCGGGCAAGGACATGAAGCGACTCTCGCTCCTCTCGGGCGGGGAGAAGTCGATGACCGCGCTGGCCTTCCTGTTCGCCGTGTTCCTGGCCCGGCCGTGCCCGTTCTACATCCTCGATGAGGTCGAGGCCGCGCTCGACGATCTCAACATCGATCGCTTCCTCCAGCTGCTGCGGACCTACTGCACCCAGGCCCAGTTCATCGTCGTCACCCACCAGAAGCGGACCATGGAGGCGGCCGACTCGCTGTACGGCGTCTCGATGGGCGGCGACGGCATCTCGAAGGTCATCTCGCGCCGGCTTCCGCCGGCCGAAACCGCCGCCGCGTAGGCCGATCTGGCGCGCCACCGACGCGCGCGTACTCCAAAACCGTCATGATTGGGTCCGGCTGTCACATAAACGGGCTCCGGCAATTCGCGCCACGGCCCATGACCCAGGAGGTGGCCATGGCTGCGTCTAAGACGGCAACCGGCTTTTCGATTTCGATGCCGGCACGGAATGACGGACGGGACCAGGACAGCGAGTGGTGCTGGCTCAAGCAACCCGGACAGTCGCCCCGCCGGATCCGCTTTCACGACTACGGGGAGATCTACGCCATCCCCGGCCTGTACGAGCAGCTGTTCCACGACGAGCTCCAATGCATGTCGCCGGCCACGGTGTCCGGGCTGATCGCCGACGTGATCGGGCAGACCGACCGTGACCCGTCCGCGCTCAGAGTGCTCGACCTGGGTGCCGGCAGCGGCATGGTGGGCGAGGAGCTCCAGCAGATCGGCGCCTCGTACCTCGTCGGAGTCGACATCTGCGAGCAGGCCGCGGTGGCGGCCGAGCGCGACCGACCCGACGTGTATGACAACTATCTGGTCGCCGACCTGTGCCACCCCGAGCCCGACGAGGACCGCATCCTCCGGGAATCCAACTTCAACGCTCTGACCAGCGTCTCGGCGCTCGGGTTCGGCGACATCCCGCCACGGGCGTTCGCCAACTCGTTCAACTACGTGGCCAGCGACGGGCTGATCGCGTTCACCCTCCGCGACCGCTTCCTCGAGGAGGCCGACAAGAGCGGCTACCGCAAGCTGATCGACCGGATGATCGATGAGTCGGTCATGCGGCCTCAGGCCCGGTGGCGCTTCCGGCACCGGTTCTCCTCCGCCGGCGAACCCCTCTACTACGTCGCCGTGGTGGCCGAGAAGGCCGCCGACGTGCCGCTCGACTGGGTCTGAGTCGCCCGCGGCGGCGCTGCTAACGTCGCCGCGCGCATGGCACGCGACTGGCGGGATCTGTTCATAGTCGACAGCGCGCGGGTGGCCGAGGGTTCGGATGAGCCGGTACAGGAGGAGCGTCGCCGGGGCATGTTCCGGCGTCTGCGCGAGAACATGCGCAAGACGCGCCAGGCCCTGGCGACCGAGATCCAGGCCACCCTGTTCGACGAGCTCAACGAGGACACGTGGGAGCGGCTCGAGGAGGCGCTCATCTACGCCGACGTGGGCGCGCGCACGACGGCCGAGGTGGTGGGCAAGCTCGAGCAGGAGGCGACCAGCGGCGCCGTCTCCGGCGGCGAGGCCCTGAGCGAGCGGCTGACCGAGCTGCTGGCCGACATCGCCCGCACCGGCGACGATCACATCGACCTTCGGCCCGAGCCCACGGTGATCCTGGTCGCCGGCGTCAACGGCACGGGCAAGACGACCACCGTGGGCAAGCTGTCCTGGCACCTCAGCCGGGAGCTCGGGCAGAAGGTCGTGCTGGCCGCGGCCGACACGTTCCGGGCCGCGGGGGTGGAGCAGCTCGAGCTGTGGGCCCAGCGGGCCGGGGTGGGTTTTATAAAGGGTCCGCCGGGGGCGGACCCCGGTTCTGTCGCCTACGACGCGATCGCCACCGCGCGGCGCGACGGAGCCGACGTGGTGATCATCGACACCGCCGGCCGTCTTCACACCCAGGACGACCTGATGGCCGAGCTGGCCAAGGTCCGCCGGGTGATCGCCAAGCAGATCCCCGAGGCTCCGCACGAGACGCTGCTCACCGTCGATGCGACCACGGGGCAGAACGGGCTCCGGCAGGCCCGGCTGTTCTCCGAGACGGTCGAGGTCAGCGGGCTCGTCCTGACCAAGCTCGACGGCACGGCCAAGGGCGGAATCGCGCTCGCCATCGCCCACGAGCTCGGGATCCCGGTCAAGCTGATCGGGGTGGGGGAGCAGCTCGAGGATCTGCGCCCGTTCGACGCCGGCGAGTTCGCGCGAGCGCTCGTCGCCGCCTGACCAGGGTTTGCACCGCTAACCGGCGGCCAAGCTCTCGGGCTCGCGCACCGCGTCGTGGCCGGGATGGGCCGCTGCTTCCCTTCTCGACGCCCATCCAGGGGTCCGACAGGGGAGGAATCTGTATGCGCCGGTGCGTTGGAGTGGTTGTTGCCGTGACCGTGTCATGCCTGCTCGCGCCGGTCGCGGGCGCAAAGCCGCCGGCCCGGGTCTCGCCGTTCGCCCAGGGCCATGCCTACCGGCATGGAGTCGTGCCCCGGCGCGGCCACAAGGCGGCCGGCACGACCACCACGCTGTCGAGCAAGAACCTCTCCTACGGCGGCGGGACCAACGGCGTCGGCGTGACCACGGGGCCACCCCGGGTCTACCTGGTGTTCTGGGGCTCGCAGTGGGGGACGCAGTCGGCCGACTCGGCCGGCAACGTGACCCTGTCCGGCGACGCCAGGGGGATGGCCCCGGACGTGGAGGCGTTCATGAAGGGCGTCGGCACGGGCGGGGAGCTGTGGTCGGGCGTGATGACCCAGTACTGCGAGGGCGTGAGCGCGGGCGCTCAGAGCTGCCCGAGCAGCGCCGCGCACGTCGGCTACCCGACCGGCGGCGCCTTCGCCGGCGTGTGGGTCGACGAGTCCGGGTCCGCGCCGTCGAGCGCGAGCGGGAACCAGATCGGGGCGGAGGCGGTCAAGGCGGCCGGCCACTTCGCCAACACCACGGCGGCGGCCAACCGCAACGTCCAGTACGTGATCATCTCGCCCTCCGGGACCCATCCGGACGGGTTCAACACCGCTACGTCGAACTTCTGCGCCTGGCACGACTACACCGGCGACAGCACACTGTCGGGCGGAGGGGTCAGCTCGCCGTATGGGCCGATCGCGTTCACGAACCTGCCCTACATCACCGACGCCGGCCAGTCGTGCGGCCAGAACTTCGTCAACTCCGGCGCTGCGGGCACCCTGGACGGCGTGACGATCGTCGAGGGCCACGAATACGCCGAGACGATCACCGACGAGTTTCCCGCCGGGGGCTGGGTCGACAGCAGCGGCGAGGAGAACGGCGACAAGTGCGCCTGGGTCACCTCGGGCTCGGGGAGGTCGCAGGACCTCACGCTGAGCACGGGCACGTTCGCGGTCCAGACCACGTGGGCGAACGACGGCAACACCGGCAAGGGCGCCTGTGAGGTCAGCCACCCGGTGGTCAGCAACGGCTCGGCCGGCGGGAATACGGTCTCGGTGACCAACCCGGGCAACCAGACGAGCACGGTCGGCACAGCGGTCAGCCGGCAGATCAGCGCGTCCGACTCGGGCGGAGCCCAGTTGACCTACAGCGCGACCGGGCTCCCGGCCGGGCTGTCGATCGACAGCTCGTCGGGGCTGATCAGCGGCACCCCGACGACCGCGGGCACGAGCACGGTCACCGTGACCGCGACCGATTCCACCGGGGCCACCGGCGGCACCTCGTTCAGCTGGACGGTCAATGCCGCCTCGGGCGGCGGGTGCCCGGCCCGGCAGCTGCTCGGCAACCCCGGATTCGAGACCGGCGCGGCCTCGCCCTGGACGACCACGGCCGGAGTCGTCAATCCATCGAGCGCGGGCGAGCCGGCGCACTCGGGGACCTATCTGGCCTGGCTGGATGGGTACGGGAGCACCCACACCGACACGCTGGCCCAGTCGGTCTCGATCCCCTCCGGATGCGCGAGCTACACGTTCAGCTTCTGGCTCCACGTCGACACGGCCGAGACGACGAGGTCGGCCGCGTACGACCGGCTGAACGTCCAAGTGCTCAGCTCGTCCGGCACCGTGCTGGCGACCCTGGCCGGGTTCAGCAACCTGAACGCGGTTGCCGGCTACGTCCAGCACTCCTACAGCCTGGCCGCGTACGCGGGACAGACGGTCACGCTCAAGTTCACCGGCACCGAGGACGCCTCGCTTGCGACCTCATTCGTGGTCGACGACACGGCGCTGAACGTGTCGTAGCCGTCGGCCAGCCCGCGGCGGCGTCCCGGATCAAAACGCCGCCGCGGGCCGCCGGTACGCAGTACGCTGGGAGAGGGGAATGTTCGACTCTCTGGCAGAAAAGCTCCAGGCCACGCTCGCGGAGGTCCGCGGCCGCGGGACCCTGACCGAGGAGGACATCGGCGCCGCGATGCGGGAGATCCGCCTCGCCCTGCTCGAGGCCGACGTCAACTTCAAGGTGGTCAAGAGCTTCACCAATGCGGTCAAGGAGCGGGCGCTCGGGGCCGACGTGATCGGCCAGCTCAACCCGGGCCAGCAGGTGGTGAAGATCGTCTCGGACGAGCTCACCTCGTTGATGGGGGGCTCCGGCCGGGAGCTGTCGTTCTCGCCTCGCCCGCCGACGGTCGTGGTGATGGCGGGGCTCCAGGGCTCGGGCAAGACGACGGCCACGGCCAAGCTGGCTCGCTACCTGCGCGAGGAGCACGGATCGTCGGTCGCGGTCGCCGCCTGTGACGTCTACCGCCCGGCCGCCGTCGACCAGCTGATCAAGGTCGGCGCCCAGGCCGGCGCCGACGTGTACGAGCAGGGGACGGATAAGGATCCGGTGCGGATCGCCGCCTGGGCGCGCGACCGCGCCATCTCCGAGGGCAAGGACGTCCTCATCATCGACACCAGCGGCCGCCTGCACGTCGATCAGGAGCTGATGGCCGAGCTGGCCAACATCAAGAAGGCGGTCAAGCCCCACGACGTGCTCCTGGTCGTCGACGCGATGACCGGCCAGGACGCGGTCAACGTGGCCGAGCAGTTCGCCGAGGTGGTCCAGTTCGACGGCGTGGTCATGACCAAGCTCGACGGCGACGCCCGCGGTGGCGCCGCCCTGTCGGTCAAGGCGATCACGGGCAAGCCGATCCTGTTCGCCTCCACGGGCGAGAAGCTCGATCAGTTCGAGCGCTTCCACCCCGACCGGATGTCCCAGCGGATCCTCGGCATGGGCGACGTCCTGACCCTGGTCGAGAAGGCCGAGGCGGCCTACGACGAGCAGCAGGCGGCCGAGCTCGAGCGCAAGCTGCGCAAGGCGGAGTTCGGGCTGGACGATTTCCTGGATCAGATGCGCCAGGTGCGCCGGCTCGGCCCCTTGCAGTCGCTGCTGGGGATGATCCCCGGGATGAGCAAGGAGCTCCGGGGGGTCAAGGTCGACGAGCGCGAGTTCGACCGGATCCAGGCCATCATCCTCTCGATGACGCCCGAGGAGCGCCGCCGCCCCGAGTTGATCAAGGGCTCGCGCCGGCTGCGGATCGCGCGCGGGTCGGGGACCAACGTGCAGGCGGTCAAGCAGCTGATCAAGCAGTTCGAGCAGATGCGCAAGGTCATGCGCCAGGTGGCTCAGGGCCGGATGCCCGACCTCGGGGCCTTGATGCGCCAGGCCCGCTAACCTCACCGGTCGAGTTATGGCTGTCAGGTTGAGATTGACCCGCATCGGCGGGCGCAAGAACCCGGTTTGGCGCGTGGTGGTGGCCGATCAGCGGTCCAAGCGCGACGGGCGCGTGATCGAGACGGTCGGGCACTACAACGCCCAGACCGACCCGTCCACGATCGTCCTCAACGAGGACAAGATCCGGGACTGGCTGGCCCGCGGGGCCCAACCGAGCGAATCGGTCCGCAAGTTGCTCCGCACTCAGGGCATCAGCTAACCCGCTTTCGATGTCCCGCGAACTGCTCGAGTATCTGGCCCGTGGGCTGGTCGAGCATCCCGACCAGGTCCGGGTCAACGAGGTCCAGGACGACGAGGGCGCGACCGTGCTCGAGCTCTCGGTGGCCGACGACGACTACGGCAACGTGATCGGCCGGGGCGGTCGAACCGCGTCGGCGCTGCGAATGATCGTCAAGGCCACGGCGGCCCGGACCAAGCGCCGCGTGTTCGTTGACATCGTCGACTCCTGAGGGCACGCCTGAGCGCGACTGGCTGCGAGCCGGCACGGTCGGGCGGCCGCACGGCCTGGACGGAAGCTTCCACGTGGTCGACCCGTCTCCCGGCCTGCTCTTACTCGACGGCGTGGTCTCGATCGCCGGCCGCGAGCTGCGAATCACCCGCCGGGCCGGGACCGAGCAGCGCCCCATCGTCCGGCTCGAGGGCTGTTCGGACCGGGGGGCGGCCGAGCAGCTGCGCGGCGCCGAGCTGCTGGTGGCGCGCTCGGAGGCGCCGGAGCTCGAGGCCGACGAATGGTGGGCCGAGGACCTGATCGGGTGCGCGGTCGGCGACCACGACCGCGCCGTGGGCACGGTGGCCCGGCTCCTGGCCCTCCCCTCATGCGAGGTGCTGGAGGTGGCCCGGCATGGTGACGGCGATCCGCTGCTCGTCCCGCTCGTCTCCGACGCCGTGCGCGTGGTCGACCTCGACCGGCGGGTGATCGACATCGACCTCCGCTTTCTCGGCGAGGAGGAGTAGCGGTGGAGATCGACGTCTTCACCCTGTTCCCGGATGCCTTCACGTGGTTCTCCGGCCAGCGCCACGTCCAGAACGCCCTCGGCCTCGGGCACCGGCTCGAGTTCGTCAACTACCGCGATCACACCCCGCTGAGCGCCGGACAGGTCGATGACACGCCGTTCGGCGGGGGCGCCGGGATGGTCCTCCGGGTGGACGTGGTCGAGGCGGCGCTGCGGGCGCGCTACGGCGTCGACCCGGTCGGCCTGGGCTCCGGCCGGCTCGGCCCGGACCCGGCTCGGGCTCGGGCTCGGCCGGCTCCGCCGGCTCCGGCTCGCGGCGGGTGATCGCCCTGACCCCCGGGGGGCGGTTGCTCGACGATGCGTTGGCTTGCGAGCTCGCCGGCGAGCGCGCGCTGACGCTGCTGTGCGGGCGCTACGAGGGGTTTGACCAGCGCGTGATCGACCACTTCGCCACCGACGAGGTGTCGATCGGCCGCTACGTCCTGGCCGGCGGCGAACTGGCCGCGATGGTCCTCTGCGACACAGTGCTGCGCAAGCTGCCCGGAGCGCTCGGACACCGCGAGTCGGCGGTCGAGGAATCGTTCAGCCCCGCCCTCGAGGGCGCGCCCGAATACCCCCACTACACCCGCCCGGCCTCCTACCGGGGCTGGGACGTGCCGGAGATCCTTCTCTCCGGCCATCACGCCCGGATCCGCGAGTGGCGCCTGGAGCAGAGCCGCCGCCGCGCGCACACGAAGTCCTAACCAACGGGTCCGCTACCATCGGCGTCCGCTTCGATGAGCACGCTGATCGACAGCCTCGAGCGGGCCCAGCTCCGCCGCGTACCGGCCTTCGACGCCGGCGACCGCCTGCGCGTCCACTTCCAGGTCATCGAGGGCACGCGCCGGCGCACCCAGGTGTTCGAAGGCGTGGTGATCAAGCGCCAGGGCCACGGCGCGCGCGAGACCTTCACTGTGCGCAAGCAGTCGTTCGGGGTCGGGGTCGAGCGGACCTTCCCGCTCCACTCGCCGAAGATCGAGCGCATCGAGGTGGCCGCCCGCGGCGACGTGCGCCGGGCCAAGCTGTACTACCTCCGCGGCCGGGTGGGCAAGCGCGCCCGGGTCCGCGAGCGCCGGAACACCGGCCCCGAGCGAGCGGTCGAGCGCGAGCTTCTGTACGGACCGAACGAGCCTCAGGCCGACGACGGTGCCACCGTGGATGAGGTCGAGGCCGTCCCGGCCGGGGATGACGTCGAGGCCGTCCAGGCCGCGGAGCAGGCGGACGCCGAGGCGGCGGCCGATGCGGCCGAAGCGCGGGCCGACGCCGAGGCCGGGGAGGCCCCGCAGGACGCCGGCGCAGCGGCTGCGGATGCGCCGTCCGGCGACGCCCAGGAGTGACGGCCGCCCGCAAGTCGGTCGCAGGCTCGCTGCTCGAACTTGTGCTCATCGTCGCCGTCGCCCTCGGACTGGCGCTGGCGATCCAGGCCTTCATCATCAAGCCCTACCGGATCCCGAGCGGCTCGATGCTGCCCACGCTGCGGATCAACCAGCGGATCCTGGTCGACCGGATCGGGACCCACTTCTTCACCCCCAAGCTGGGTGACATCGTGGTCTTTCATCCGCCCCAGGACACCGGCGGCTGCGCCGATCCCGGCCAGGGCCAGACCTCGGCCGGTCCCGACCCGGCCACCGCCTGCGACGTGGCGCAGCGGCGAAACGGATCGGTCACCTTCGTCAAGCGGGTGGTCGGGCTGCCCGGTGACCGGATCTCGATCCGCGACGGCCACGTGATCCGCGACGGGATCCCGGAGAAGGACTCCTATATCGTCCCGTGCGGCGGGTCGGGCGAGTGCAACTTCCCGCAGACGATCACCGTCCCCAGCGGTGACTACTACATGATGGGCGACAACCGCCCCGACTCGGACGACAGTCGCTTCTGGGGCCCGGTGCCCAAGGGCTGGATCATTGGCAAAGCCTTCTTCACCTACTGGCCCCCCGATCGCGTCGGCTCGCTGTAGTCGCGGCCGGCAGGTATGGCGTCCAGGACCACGAAGAGAAGCGGAAGCGGCATGAAAGGACTGATCGAATTAGTCGTGACCGTGGCGGTCGCGGTCGTCCTCGCGCTGCTCATCCAGGCCTTCATCGTCAAGCCGTACCGGATCCCCAGCGGCTCGATGATCCCGACCCTGGCCATCGGACAGCGCGTGCTGGCCAACCGGCTCATCAACCACCCGAGCCTGGGCGACGTGGTCGTCTTCCACCCCCCGGCGGGCGCCGATCCGCAAACTCCGCAATGCGGGAGTCCCAACCAGGGCGCCGGGCACCAGCAGGCGTGCGGGCTGCCCACGGCCCAGGAGTCGAGCCAGACCTTCATCAAGCGCGTGGTCGGCGTTCCGGGCGACCGGATCCAGATCGTCAACGGCCACGTGCTGCGCAACGGAGTGCGCGAGAAGGACCCCTACATCGAGCAGTGCGGAAACGACAATTCATGCAATTTCCCGACGCCGGTCGTGGTTCCGCCCGGTGACTACTTCATGATGGGCGACAACCGTGGCGCTTCAGACGACAGCCGTTTCTGGGGACCCGTCCCCGACAAATGGGTCATCGGGATCGCGTTCTTCACCTACTGGCCGCCGGACCGGATCGGCTTCCTCTAAAACCCGGCACCGCAAGCTGTTCGCGTTCGACCGCTCGTTCGGGGTCCGGTTCGTGGCCGGCGCCGACGAGGCCGGGCGCGGGTGCCTGGCCGGGCCGCTGGTCGCCGCCGCGGTCGTGTTCGACCTCGACCGGATCGGGCCCGGGGAGGTCCGGGCCCTCCGGGGGCTGAACGACTCAAAGCAGCAGACGCCCGAAGGCCGGGCCGAGCTGTTCCCTCTGATTCTCCGGGTGGCCGCCCGGGTGGCCGTGGTCTCTCGCTGCGCCCCCGGGATCGACGCCCGGGGGCTCCACGTGACCAACCTGGCCGCGCTGCGGGACGCCCTGAACCGCGTCTCCTGCCCCGGCTGCATCTGCCTTTCAGACGGGTTCCCGGTAAAGGGCGTCCGATACGAGCAGCGAGCGGTGATCGGCGGAGACGGACGGAGCGCGGCCATCGCGGCCGCCTCGGTCATCGCCAAGGAAACCCGCGATCGGTACATGCGCCGGGCCGACACCGCCCATCCGGGGTGGGAGTTCGCCCAGCACGTCGGCTACTCGACCCCCGAGCACCGGGACGCGATCGAGCGGCTCGGGGTGTCGCCGCTTCACCGCCGGTCGTTTCAGTCGCTGGCCTACCAGCAGCTGAGTCTGTAATCGGCCGGGCCTGCCCGCCCGGGTGCGGAGCCGTGGCCCTATTTGCCATCAGAACGCGCCCTCGAGGTGCTCGAGGCTGACCAGCCGTCCGTCCAGGTCGAGGATCACGGCGACGGCGTCGAACCGGAGTTCGGCGGCGCGCGGGCGGTCGGTGCGCTCGTGCAGCCACTGGCCGGCCATCCGCCTCACCCGCCGCTGCTTGCGCTCGTGCACGGCGTCGAGCGGCGCGCCGCCGACCCGGCGGGTCTTGACCTCGCAGAACACGAGCGACCGGCCGTCGAAGGCGATGACGTCGAGCTCGCCCCAGCGCGTGCGGTAGTTGCGCTCGACGATCTCGAGCCCCAGCCGGCGGAGGTGCTCGCAGGCGATCTCCTCACCGGTGCGGCCAAGCTGTCGGCGGGCGTCCTCGATCACGGGCGCTGACGCTACGGCGGGGCGGGTCACAGGTGTGACTCGGGACGTGACAACTTTTGTCGCTCGGCGGCGCTGACCTGTGACGGGGGCGGGCGTAGGTTGACGAGCCGTGCTGGCCCGGATCGCCACCTTTGCCATCGACGGGGTCGATCCCCGCCCGGTCGCGGTCGAGGTGGACATCCGGCAGGGCCTGCCGTCGTTCGCGATCGTCGGCCTCGGCGACGCGGCGGTGCGCGAATCACGCGAGCGGATCCGGGCCGCCGTGCTCAACTCCGGGTTCGAGTTCCCGCAGAAGCGGATCACGGCCAACCTCGCCCCGGCCTTCCTGCGCAAGGTAGGACCGGGGTTCGACGCCGCGCTGGCCATCGGGGTGCTGGCGGCCAGCGACCAGGTCCCGGCCGCGGCGGCGGTGGGCTACGCCGTGTTCGGTGAGCTCTCGCTCAGCGGCGAGCTGCGCGACTCCCCCGGCGCGCTCGCCGTGGCCGAGGGCGCCCGGCGGGCCGGCCTGCGCCGGCTGATCGTCCCCCGCGAGCGGGCGCGGGAGGCCGCGCTCGTGGACGGGCTGGAGGTCGTCGCCGTGACCAGCCTGCGTGCCGCCGCCGAGGTCCTGCACGGCGCGCGGGTACCGCAGCTCCCCGAAGCGGTGGACGGTCCGCGCCCGCACGGCGAACCCGATCTCGCCGACGTGCGCGGGCAAGCGGCTCCGCTCCTGGCGATGCAGATCGCGGCCGCGGGCGGCCACAATCTCCTCCTCGAAGGCCCGCCCGGCACCGGCAAGACGATGCTGGCCCGCCGGCTGCCCTCGATCCTGCCCGCGATGTCCCGATCCGAGGCGATCGAGGTGACCCGGATCCACAGCATCGCCGGCCTCCACGCCGCCGGGCTGATCAGCGCCAGGCCGTTCCGGGCTCCCCATCACACGATCTCGCCGGCCGGGCTGGTGGGCGGCGGCTCGCCGCCCCGGCCCGGCGAGGGCACGCTCGCCCATCACGGAGTTCTCTTCCTCGACGAGCTGTCCGAGTTCCAGCGCTCGAGCCTCGACGCGCTGCGCCAGCCGCTCGAGGACGGCCAGGTGACGATCGTCCGCGGGCAGCGGGCGCTCGTGTTCCCGACCCGGTTCATGCTCGTCGCCGCCACCAACCCGTGCCCGTGCGGGTTCGCCGGGGTTGGCGACCGCTGCCAGTGCGCCGAGGCCGACCTGCGCCGGCACCGCCGGCGGCTGAGCGGACCGCTGCTCGACCGCATGGACCTGCTGGTCAACGTCGACCGCCCGACCGAGCGTGAGCTCCGGGCGCCGCCGGTCACCACCTCGGCCCAGGCGCGGGCCTGCGTGGCCGAGGCCCGGGAGCGGCAGCACGCTCGGCTCCCGGAGGTCTGCAACGGCGAGCTCGACGCCCGCCTCGTCCGCCGTCACGCCCGGCTCGACCCCGACGCCGAGACCGTGCTCGCTCGCGCCTACGCCACCGGCGGGCTGAGCGCGCGCGGCCGGCACCGAGTGGTCCGGGTGGCGCTGACCATCTCCGACCTCGAGCACCATGACCGGGTGACCCGGGGCGACGTGCTCACCGCCCTCAGCTTGCGCCAGCGCGGTCCGGCCGAGTTGACTCTGGCCGCGTGAGGGCCTGCGAGGACTGCCTTCGCCGGGCCTGGCTCCTCGGCCGGTTGAGCGGCCATCTCGACCATGCCCGGGTGCGGATCGACGAGCTGCTCGCGCTGCCCGACGACGAGTTGATCGCGGCCGTCGGGGGCCGGCACCGCCGCGCCATCGAGCGGGAGCTCCGCGACGCCGAGCCGGCGGCCGGCCCCGCGGACATGGACCGCGTCTGCCGCCACGACGACGCCTACCCGGAGCGGCTGCGCGGGCTGAGCAGCCCGCCGGCGGTGCTGCACGTGATCGGGGGCCTGGCCTGGGCCGACCGGGACGCGGTGGCGATCGTGGGCGCCCGGAACGCGACCGCCTACGGGCTCGACGTGGCCCGGTCGATCGGACGCAGCCTGGCCGCGGCCGGCCTTGCGGTGCTCAGCGGCCTGGCGCTTGGGATCGACTCGGCCGCCCATGCCGGCGCCCTGGACGCGCTTGCCGGAACCACGGTCGCCGTTCTCCCCGGCCCGGCCGAGCGACCCTACCCGGCCGGCCGGAGGCGCCTGTACCGGCAGATCCTGGCCGCCGGCGGGAGCGTGGTCTCGGAGCTCCCGCCGGGGGCCGATCTGCGGCGCTGGTCGTTCCCGGCCCGCAACCGGATCATCGCCGGCCTGGCCGCGATGACCGTGGTGGTCGAGGCCGGAGCCCGGTCGGGCGCGCTCGTGACCGCCGACCACGCGCGCGCCGCCGGGCGGCCGGTCGGCGCCGTCCCGGGTCGCGTCACCACCCCGCAGGCGACCGGTTCGAACGAGCTCCTCGCCGGCGGTGCCACGGTGGTTCGCGATGCTCAGGACGTGCTCGACCGGCTGTTCGGCGCCGGGACGGTGAGCGCGGCCCCTGCGCCCCGGCCCCCGCTGGGCTCGGACGCGCGCCAAGTGCTCTCGGCCATCGCGCGGGGGGACGACACCACAACCGCGCTGGCCCGGGCCGGAGTACGGCCGGAACGAGGCCTCGCGGTGCTGGCCGGTCTGGAGCTCGACGGGTACGTGACCCGCGGAGCCGGCGGCCGGTTCCGGCTCCTGCCCCGGTGAGTGGACTTCCACTTCACCACGCTAGCCGGCCATGATCAGGCGCTTGGGCGGACTCGTGCCGTGACCGTTGCTCGCGGTCACGGTGAACCGGTAGGTGCCGGGGGCGAGCCGCAGGCGCAGGCGGGCGACGTACCGCCGTTCGCCGCCCACCATCACCGTGCGAGGCGCGGTGAACGCCTCGCCGCTCCTCGACCAGAAGCCGCCCATGCGCCGGACCCGCCACCGCACGAGCGAGGGCTCACTGGCCATCACCGCCGTCGACGAGACGAGGGTGACCGCGGGCAGTCGGTAGGCGGTGGCGTCCAGGGGAACCACCAGAGAAGTCCCCTCGCCGGTCAGAGTGAGCACTGCGTGCGCGGTCCCCAGCCTGGCGCCCATGTACCGCACGACGACCCGGCAGGAAGCGCCGGGCGCGAGCTCGATGCGCGCGCAGTGGTCGGCCAGGAGCGAGAACTCGTGCCCGGACAGCCTCACGGCCGAAACGCCGACCGGTGCGCTCAGCGGATTGACCACCCGGAGCGTGAGCCGCTGCGGGTGGCCGAGACCATCGGGACCGGAGACCCGCAGCGAGGAGAACCGCAACGCCGAGGCCGAGGGGGAGACTCCGATCACGGGCAAGCTCAACCGCCCGTTGTCGGAGGGCAAGAGCAGCATCCCGGCCGCCCAGCCGCCGGCCACCGGCGTGAACCGGAGGACGACCGTGCACGTCTGGTTGGGCTCGAGGAGCCGCCCGTCGCAGCCGTCGCTCTCGACCGCAAACGGGTCACCGACGGTCGCCCGGCCGAGCTGGAGCGGGCCGGGCCCGTGGTCCGAGACCGCCACGGGGGCCGAGACCGTCGACCCCCGGGGTGCAGGCGCGAGCACGGGTGGCCTGGCAAAGGGCGCCGCCCCCGGGCAGTCGCGCCCGAGCGCCACGTAGCAGTCGGCCAGCCGGCGCACAACCGCGAAAGCCGGCTTCTCCACCACCTGCGGGTCCTCGACCGGCGGGTCGGCCACGTCGCCGCCGATCACCCCCTCGGAGGCGAACTGCCCGCTCAGGTTGTCCCGCTCGGTCACGAACACCGCGCTCGCCCCTGCGTCGAGCAGCGACGGAATCGAGGCCGACAGGAAGGCGGCCTGCGACTCCGGCCCGGCTCGGTAGGAGGGGTCGTACTGGTAGGCGCCATCGGACGGGTAGCCGTGCTCGGTCACCCACAGCGGTCCGGTGAAGTCGTGCTCGGCGAAGAACTGCCTCCAGGTCGCGATGTCGCCGGCCACCGAATCGAGCCAGCTGCGCTCATGCACGTTGGCGATGTCGAAGGCGTGCTCGGCGTCGGCTCCGGGCACAGCGAAGACCTGGGCCAGCCAGCCGGCGCCCCCGGGGTCGGACAACCCGCCCAGAAGCACGTTCGCCCCTGGATCGGTCTGCTTGATCGCATCGTGGGCGGCGCGCAACATCTGCGCGTACTGCGTCGGGGTGCCGGAGAAGAAGCTGCTCGAGTCGGGCTCGTTCCAGATCTCCCAGTCGCGGATCACCGGCGTCGAATGGCCGACGATCTGGGCGATCATCCAGCGATAGTCGGTCAGGTCGTCGGTACCGCATCGGTCCATCGAGGACAGATCCGTCGGCCCCTGGCAGTCGGCGATCCACCACGGGACCGTGAACAGGTCTCCAACCACGCGCAGGTGGTACTGGCGCGCGAGCGAGATGACCTCGTCCAGGCCCGAGTAATCAGGCGGCTGGCCGTCACGGCCGAACACGAAGGCCGGAGCGATGTCGAGGCGAATCGACCCCGCGTGGATCCCGGCCGCCTCGGCGAACATGGCCTGCATGAACGCCGGGGGAGCGTTCAGCTGGATCATCGAGTGGATGCCGATCGGGTTCTCGGCCGCCCGGGCACCCGCAGCGCAAAGCCCGGCCACGCAAACCGCGCAAGCCGCGGCAACCCGCAAGCGCAAACACGTTCGCGCCCCCTGCACCCCGAGGATGATCGCGCCTCCAGCCACGGGCGTGGGATTAATCTCGATCCATGGTCCGAATTCCGCGTGCGCTGACGATCGCCGGCTCGGATTCCGGCGGTGGCGCCGGGATTCAGGCCGATCTGAAGGCGTTCGCAGCCTGCGGAGTCCACGGGATGTCCGCCGTCACGGCGATCACGGCCCAGAACACGCTCGGCGTGAGCGCGGTCCACGTGATCCCCCCCGAGGTGATCGTGGCCCAGGTGGCGGCGGTGGCCAGGGACATCGGCGTGGACGCGGTCAAGATCGGCATGCTCGCCAATGTCCCCACGATCCAGGCGGTGGCGCAGGCTCTGGATGAGCTCGTCCCCGGCACCCCGGTCGTCCTCGATCCGGTCATGGTGGCCGAATCCGGGGCCGAGCTGCTCGAGCCGGGGGCCCGGGCGGCCCTGATCGAGCTGCTCCTGCCTCGGGCGACGGTGCTCACCCCGAACCTCCCCGAAGCCCGCGCGCTCGTCCGGGCCGCCGGGGCGGTGGGCGAGACCCCGGGTGCGATCGGCGACTCGGGGGCGGTCGGCGACCCCGGGGCGGTCGGTGACCCGGGGGCGGTCGGCGACTCAAGCCCCGAGGAGCTCGCCCGCGCCGTGCACGCGCTCGGTCCGGGCGCGGTCGTGGTCACGGGCGGACACCGCGAGCAGGCCATCGACGTGTTCTACGACGGCGAGCGGCTGGTCGAACTGCCCGGCGAGCGGTATCCCGGTGGGGCCGCCCACGGGTCCGGGTGCACCCACTCGTCCGTGCTCGCGGCCCGGATGGCACTCGGCGACGACGCCGCTGGAGGCGGCTCGCAAGGCCAAGGCGGCAGCCGCGCGGGCGGTCCGCGACGGTCTGAGCGAGCTCGGCGAGGGCGCAGGACCGGTCGATGTGCTGGGACTAAGGCGAGCGGTCTCTGATCACGAGCGCCTTTGACATAATCCCGCTGGTGCGTTTTCTGCGGATGAAGCCCGGTCATGGAGAAGTCGTGGTCGCCGAGGGAGACGTCGAGCTGGCCGGCGATGAGCAGCGTCTGATCGAGGAGTTCAGACGTCAACTCGACGCGGGGCTATGGGCGGCGGTGCCGACGCTGGACACCCAAGGCCGTCGCGAATCCCGCATGGTCCGCTCGTTCGAAGAGGTGCCGAGGGACGCCGACCGCGTGATCTTCTTTCCGCGGGCGGCGGGCGGTCGGTAGGCCGTCACGCAGTGCTGCTCGCGCTGGCCGCCACCGCACTGGTCGCCATCGCGCTGCTCTCCGACCTGATCTTCCCCCGCCTCGAGGAGGCCTGGTCGCGCCACCGGGCCCGGCGCCGGCGGCCGCCCGCGATCGCGTATGACCCGGGCCGGGAGCGCCGCGCCGAGCAGCGGGCCCGGGCCCTTCTGCGCTCGTGTGTCAACGAGGAGGAGTGGTCGATGTACCGCGACCTCGGGTTCATCCGGGTCTGGGGCTCCCAGGCCGACGGACCCGAAGACTCGGCCGGCACTCGCGGCGCCGCCTACGCGTACCTGATTTACCCCCACCGGCCGGTCCTGGCCTATCTGGCCCAGACCCACCGGCTGCTGGGCGAGTACTGCGTCGAGTTCCTGGACGAGACCCGGCCCTACGGCAGCGCGCGCCTGCCCGACTCCGACGATGTGCTGGCCAAATGGATGGCGCTGACCGGCGACGAGCGCCGGCTGATCGCCAGCGCCAACATGCACCTGCCCGGCCGCCAGCTCGATCCGGCCCAAATCATGCGGGACCTGTGGCGGCTGACCCAGTGGGAGCGGGCCCGGATGCGCCAGGCCGCGGCCCGGTCGGCCGACCCGGCCGGCTGACCAACCAGCGGAAGCGTTCCCTTTCGCCCCCACCCCTCGGGGGAAAAAGGGAACACTTCGGCCGCGCGACGCGCAGATCGGCAAGCCATTTCGGCACCGACCGGCCACCGCCCCGGCCACCGACCTCGGCCACCGACCTCGGCCACCGAGACCGGCCCGGTACAGTCCCGGCCCCCATGGATCTGAAACACCGCAGCCGTGCGCTCACCGAGGGCCCCGAGCGGGCCGCCGCGCGCGCCTACCTGAAGGGCATCGGCTACGACGACGAGGCGCTGAGCAAGCCGCTGGTGGCGGTCGCCAACACGTGGATCGAGACCATGCCGTGCAACTTCCACCTGCGCGCGCTCGCGGCCAAGGTCAAGGAGGGCATCAGGGCGGCCGGCGGCACCCCGATGGAGCTCAACACGATCGCCATCTCGGACGGCATCACGATGGGCACGCCCGGGATGCGCGCCTCGCTGGTCAGCCGCGAGGTGATCGCCGACTCGATCGAGCTGGTCGTCGACGCCCACGCCTTCGACGCCGTGGTGGCGATCAGCGGCTGCGACAAGACGATCCCCGCCACCGTGATGGCGCTGTGCCGGCTGAACATCCCCAGCGTGATGCTGTACGGCGGCTCGATCATGCCCGGCCGCTACAACGGCCGGAACATCACCATCCAGGAGGTGTTCGAGGCCGTCGGGGCCCGGATGGCCGGCCGGATCACCGACGCGGAGCTCACGGAGATCGAAGACCAAGCCTCGCCCGGGGCCGGCGCGTGCGGCGGCCAGTACACGGCCAACACGATGGCCATGGCGTTCGAGGTCCTCGGGATTTCGCCCAGCGGCTTCAACTCGGTTCCGGCGACCGACGGCCACAAGGCGGAGACGGCGCTGGAATCAGGCAAGCTGGTCATGGACGTCCTCAGGCGAGGGCAAAAACCGTGCAGACATCATCACCCGCGAGAGCCTCGAGAACGCGATCGCGGCCATCGCCTCGAGCGGCGGCTCCACCAACGGCGTGCTGCACCTGCTGGCCGTGGCCAAGGAGATGGGCGTCGAGCTGAGCATCGACGACTTCGACCGCATCGCCGAGCGGACGCCTCTGCTGTGCGACCTGAAGCCGGGCGGCCAGTACGTGGCCCCCGACCTTCATGAAGCCGGGGGCGTGCCGGTGCTGACCAAACGGCTCAAGGAGGCCGGGCTCCTGCACGAGAACGCACAGACGGTGACCGGCCAGAGCGTGGGCGAGATCGCCGACCAGGCGCACGAGACCGAGGGCCAGCAGGTGGTCCGCCCCCTCAGCCACCCGATCAAGAAGACCGGGGGACTGGCCATCCTGCGCGGCAACCTCGCCCCCGAGGGGTGCGTGGTCAAGCTGGCCGGGCACGAGCGGCGCCGCCACACCGGCCCGGCGCGCGTGTTCGAGTCCGAGGAACACGCGATGCAGGCCGTGACCCGGAGCGAGATCAAGGCGGGCGACGTCGTCGTCATCCGCAACGAGGGTCCGGCCGGAGGGCCCGGGATGCGGGAGATGCTCGCCGTCACGGCCGCGCTGGTGGGGGAGGGGCTGGGCGAAGAGGTGGCGCTGATCACCGACGGGCGGTTCTCCGGAGCCACCCACGGCCTGATGGTCGGCCACATCGCGCCCGAATCGGTCCGCGGCGGCCCGATCGGCCTGATCCGGGACGGAGAGCAGATCACCCTCGACGTCGACGCCCGCCGCCTCGACGTTGACCTCGACGACGACGAGCTGGCCGAGCGGGCAGCCCAATATCAGCCCCCGGAGCGCCCACCGGCCGGGGTGGCGCTGACCAAGTACGCCAAGCTCGTCTCCAGCGCGGCGCTCGGCGCAGTCGCCCATTAGCCTTGACCCCCGCGGTTCCCGCGGGGGCACCAGAACGAGGAGAGAGCATGATGATGAGATGGACTCGGTCGCTGTCGGTGACCGGAGCGGTAGTCGGCGCCCTGGCGATCTGCGCGCCTGCGGTCAGCGCCGCCGGCCAGGCCCGGAAGGACAGCGGCACGTCGTATGTCGCGATCACGCACGACACGGCCAAGTACTCGTACACGGCGGGGAACAACACCGACAAGATCCTCGGCACGGGCGCGGTCACATACGTGCTGCAACTGCTGAAGTCCGCGGACCCGGCCGTGTACACGGTGAGCGTCAAGCAGGTCATCCTGTACACGCGGACGGGCTCGCTGAGCGGCACGGCCACGGCGATCCTCACCGTCGGGGCCAACGGGTCGGCCACGGTGACGAACGGCAAGCTCAGGCTGACCAAGGGAGCGGGGTCCCAGGCCGGCCACAGCCTGATCGCCACCTTCCACGGCACCGGCGCCATCGCCAGCCGGACGTTCAAGTTCATCTACAGCGGCACGTACAGGTAGTCGGGGGTGACCACGCCCCCGCCGCGCCCGGCCTTGCAAGAATCGCCGGGTGGCTGAACGGGAGACCAGCGAGACCGGTCTGAGCGCGGCGCCGACCACGCCGATGGCGGTCGAGGACATGCGCTCGCACCTCCCGGGGCTCGAGCCGGACCGCCACAACACCGACTGGGGCCGGTCCGAGCGGGTCGAGGGCCTGGTCGACGGGACCCTCTACCACTTCCTCTATCACTACTGGTTCCGGGTCACCGTCGACGGGGTCCGGAGCCTGCCCGCCGACGGCCCGGCGCTCCTGGTCGCCAATCAGGCGGGCGCGCTCGTCCCCTGCGCGGCCATGATCCTCAAGGCGGTCCGCCAGGAGCACCCGCGCCCGCGCCCGGTCCACTTCGTCACCGACCCGAAGCTGGCCGACGTGCCCGCGGTCGGGATGCTGGTGACCAAGGTGGGCGGGGTCCCCAACCACCCCGCCAACGTGCGCCGGCTGCTCTACGACGAGGGACAGCTGGTCCTGGCCTTCCCCGAGGCGACGGGCGGAGCCAAGCCGATCAGGCATCGCTACCGGCTGCGCCCGTTCGGCGAGGACCCGGCGATCGAGACCGCGATCCGGGCCGGGGTGCCGATCATCCCCGTCGCCATGGTGGGCTCGGAGGAGGCCTTCCCCGTGCTCGTCCGCCTGCCCGGGATCAAGCTCACCCCTCCGGTCCCGCTCCCGGCCCGGCTCAGCATCCGGTTCCTCGACCCCGTCGACACCGCCTCGGTACAGCCGAGTCAGAGCGTGGTCCAGGCCCTGGCGCACGACATCCGGGCCCTGATTCAGGAGAACCTGCTCGAGATGCTGTCCCAGCGCCGCAGCGTCTGGCTGGGATGAGCTCACGGCGCATCCTCGTCCTCGGCGTCTCCTCCTACCTGGGAGGCCAGCTGGCCCAGGCGCTCGAGCGCCGCACGGACGTGCAGTCGGTGGTCGGCATCGACACCCAGGACCCGCGCCACGAGTTCCGCCGGACCGAGTTCGTCCGGGTCGACATCGAGCCCGCGATGCTGCGCCGGATCCTGCACGCGGCAGCGATCGACACCGTGATCGACACCCGCCTGGTCACCGACCCGCTGGCTCGGTCGCTCCCGCAGGCCCACAAGACGAACGTGACCGACACCGAGGCCCTGCTCTACGCCTGCGCCGAGCCCGAGAGCCCGGTGACCAAGGTGGTGTTCAAATCCTCGGCCCACTACTACGGCTGGGGCTCGGGGGACCCGGCCTTCTTCACCGAGGACATGCCGCACCGCCGCAAGCCGAAGACCGCGATCGAGCGCGACGTCGTCCAGGCCGAGGACGCACTGCGCCAGTTCCAGGCCCGCCGGCCCGAAGCCACGGTCACCATCCTCCGGGCCACGGACGAGATCGGCTCCGACGAGCGGCTCGGGCTGCTCGGGCTGCCCGTGGTCCCCTCGATCCTCGGCTTCGACCCGCGCTTTCAGTTCGTCCACGAGGAAGACCTCGTGGGCGCGCTCGCCTACGCGGCCCGGTACGACCTTCCGGGCGCGTACAACGTGGCCGGGGACGGGGTGCTCGTCCTCTCCGAGGTCGTCTCGCTGCTCGGCAAGACGATGCTGCCGATCCTCCCGCCCTGGGGCACCGGGTTCGCGGCCGCCCAGCTGCGGCGCCTCGGCCTGCGCATCCCGCTCGAGGCGATCCGCCAGCTCCGCTACGGCCGCGGGCTCGACAACCGCCGGCTCAAGGCGGCCGGGTTCGCCTACCGGTACACCAGCCGCGAGGCGGTGGTCGAGCTGCGGGCCCGCCAGCGGCTGCGGCCGCTCCTGCAGGCCGGGTCGGGCGAGTACCGCTACCAGCCCGAGGTGGAGGAGTTCCTGCGCTGGAGCCCGAGCGTCCAGGCGGCCGAGCGGGAAACGGCCGAGACGCCGGAGACCCCGCCAGAGACCCCGACCCGGGCCTCGGGTGCGCTTCACCAGCTGAGCGACACCGAGCTGATCGACCTGATCCCCTCGCTCGACCCCGACGCGCTGAGCACGCTGCGCAGCTACGAGGCCGCCCACCAGGCCCGCGGGACCGTGCTCGAGGCGCTCGACCGGACCCTGGCCCGCAAGAGCGGTCCGCAGTCAGACTGAAATCCGGCTTGCAGCAACTGGTGATGAACCGGCGCTGTCGGTACCATCAGCTCGACCAGTGGCGCCTGTTACTTACCTACGGCCCGCGGCCGGCTCGAGGGGGAGGGCCTCGAGCCCGAAGGGGCACGCTCGCACGCGGGGTGGCGGTCCGGGGCGGTACATCGCCCTGGGGCTGGTGCTGGCGCTCGTCGTCGGGCTCGCGGGCGCGGCGATCGCGCTCGTCACCTCGAAGCCGAGCCTGTCCTCGGATCCCGCCGCGCTGGCCAGGGTCAACCTGCCCCTCGGCGGGGGAACGATCCAGAGCGTCAGCGTCTTCTCCGGCCCCCACAGCGCCGCCGTCCCGGTCACCATCCGGGACAACCGGATCTGGCCCACGCGCAAGATCCGGGCCGGCGAGACCGTCTCGATCCAGGTCCTGGTCAAGCGCCCGGGCTGGAACGCGTGGATGACCGGGAGCACCAAGCTGCTCTCGCTCACCCTCAACGCGCCGGCCGCCCAGCTGAAGAGCCAGTACACGACGGTGGCCGGAAAGGCCCCGCTGAGCCTGAGATTCACCACCCCGGTGGTCTCGCTCGCCTACGGTCCTCAGCCCAACCAGCTCCGGCCACCAGGCGCTCGGGACCGCCCAGAGCGTGATCACCGTCCCGCACAACGGGCCGGCGGGCTCGATCTACGTGGCCGCGGCGCCCCGGAGCTGGGAGACGGCAGCGCCTCAGCTCCTGAGCTGGTTCCCGGCCGGCACCGCCGCGGGCGTCGTGGCCACTCCGACTCCCGGCACCGCGATCAGCGCCACCACGCCGATCACGCTCTCGTTCTCAAAGCCGGTCTCCCAGGTCCTCGGCCATTCCCTGCCTCCGGTCTCCCCGATCACCCAGGGGACCTGGCATACGCTCGACAGCCACAGGATCGTCTTCCGCCCCGAGGGCTACGGGTACGGACTCGGGGCCAAGATCAAGATCGGCCTGCCGAGCAACGTCGGGATCGTCGGTGGCGCCGCCCGCTGGAGCGTGCCGCCGGGCACGACCCTGCGCCTGCAGCAGCTGCTGGCCCAGCTCAAGTACCTGCCGCTCAACTTCAACGGCGGCTCGGTGGCGCCGACCCCGCAGGCCCAGGCGGCGGCCGCGGTCAAGCCCCCGCAGGGCAGCTTCGACTGGGCCTACGGCAACGTCCCCTCGGCGCTGCGGAGCATGTGGGCACCGGGCACCTCGGGCGAGATGACCAAGGCCGCGCTGATGAGCTTCCAGAACGACCACGGGCTGAGCGTGGACGGGTCGCCGGGCCCCTCGACCTGGAAGGCGCTCATGGGGGCGGCGATCGCCGGCCATCCCTCGAGCTTCGGCTACACGTTCGTCAACGTCAACAAGGGCTCCCAGAGCCTCAGCTTGTGGCACAACGGCCACACGGTGCTGAGCACGCCGGTCAACACGGGCATCTCCTCGGCCCCGACGGCCAGCGGGACGTTTTCCGTCTATGAGCACCTGCGGGTGACCACGATGAGCGGCACCAACCCCGACGGCTCGCACTACAACGACCCCGGGATCCAGTTCGTCAGCTACTTCAACGGCGGCGACGCGCTCCACGCCTTCACGCGGGCCCAGTACGGATTCCCGCAGAGCCTGGGGTGCGTGGAGATGGCGCTCGGGCCGGCCGGACAGGTGTGGCCCTACACCCCGATAGGAACCCTAGTGAACGTTGCCTAGGAGTTTCGCGCCAGCGAAACTCCCAAGGGAGCCCCCGGATGGAGCTCCCCAACTCCGAAGGAGTTCGCCAGAGTCGCCTAGCAGGGGCTGGGGAGCCACGCGGCGAATAGCTGCGGCAGCATGACCTGGGAGGAGGCGCTCGCGGCGTTCGAAGCCGATCTGATCCGTCGCGCGGTAGCGGAGAAGACCCGCCGCGCGTACGCCATCGACGCGCGCGAGCTCGCCGCGTGGGCCGGCGCCCGCGACCTGCAGCCCCTGACCCTCGACGTCCGCCAGCTGCGCCGGTTCGCCGCCGGGCTTGTCGGAGAGCGGGAGGGCACCGGCGACGCTGGCCCGCAAGCTGGCCTCACTCCGGGCGCTGTTCAAGGCCATCGGCCGGGCCGACAACCCGGCCGATCTCGTCGGCTCACCCAAGAAGCCCCAGCGGCTGCCCCACGTGCTCCGCCAGAACGAGGTGGCCCAGCTGCTCGACGCGATTCCCGCCGCCCAGCCGCTCGAGCTGCGCGACCGGGCGCTGTTCGAGGTCGCCTACGCGTCCGGGCTGCGCGCCGAGGAGCTCGTGGCCCTGGACCGCGACGCCATCGATTTCGACTCCGAGACCATCCGGGTCGAGGGCAAGGGCGGCAAGACGCGCCTGGTTCCGGTGGGCGAGCCGGCGCTGAAGGCGGTCGAGCGCTACCTGGCCCGGGGGCGTCCTGCGCTGGCCGACGGCGGCGGTTCCGCGCTGTTTGTGTCCAAGTCCGGACGGCGCCTGAGCACCTCCGACGTGCGCCGCCGACTCAAGCTGAGGCACCGAGGCGTGCACCCGCATGCGCTGCGCCACTCGTTCGCCACTCATCTCCTCGAGGGAGGAGCCGATCTAAGATCGATACAAGAATTGCTTGGTCACGCAACCATCTCGACCACTCAGGTCTACACTCGCGTCGAGGCGGCGCGCCTGAGATCGGAGTACTCGCGCGCTCACCCGCGTGCTTAGGGGTGGGAGAAACTGGAAACGAACGTCAAAGCGATCGAGCTGCAGGATCTGTGGCGGAGGTACAAGAGCTCGGGCGATGACCGCGCCCGCGAGCGGCTGGTGATCGCCTACTCGCCGCTGGTCAAGTACGTGGCCGGCCGCATGAGCTCGGGCCTGCCCGCCCACGTGGAGGAGTCCGACCTGATCTCGTACGGGCTCGGAGGCCTGATCAGCGCCATCGAGCGGTTCGATCTCAGCCGCGAGATCAAGTTCGAGACCTACGCGATCACCCGGATCCGCGGGGCGATCATCGATGAGCTGCGCACGCTCGACTGGGTCCCCCGGTCGGTCCGGGCCCGGGCGCGGGAGATCGAGCGCGCGAACACCAAGCTCGAGGCCAAGTTCCAGCGCGCCCCCACCGACGAGGAGATGGCCAACGAGCTGCACCTCTCCACCGACGAGTTCCAGGAGGCCCTGCTCCAGATCTCGAACTCGACCATCGTCGCCCTGGACGAGCTGTGGAACGTCTCGGACTCGACCGGCGATTCGGTCTCGCTCCTCGACACGCTCCCCGACCGCGGCGCGCCCGACCCCCAGCAGCTGGTCGACCAGTCCGAGCTGCGGGACCGGATCGCCGACTCGATCGCGGCCCTGCCCGAGCGCGAGAAGCTGGTCGTGGCGCTCTATTACTACGAGAACCTGACCCTCCGAGAGATCGGCGAGGTGCTCGGCGTGACCGAGTCCCGGGTCAGCCAGCTGCACACCAAGGCGGTGCTGCGGCTCCGGTCGAAGCTGGCCGGCGAGATGGATTAGGGCGGCCTGCCGGCCGCCGGTGGTTTGGCCCTCGCGGGCCTCACGGCCAGACGAAGGTCGTCATCGCTCCGGCGGGGATCGTGTAGCTGAAGTAGCGGTTGTCCGAGGCCACCGCGAAGGAGATCGGCGCGCTCGAGTTGTTGTACGCGACCAGGACCTTCGAGCCGTCGGGGTTCAGGAAGGCGACGTCGTCGAGCCCGGAGCTGACCGTCTCGATGTTCGAGCCGTTGACGCCGTAGGTGACGAACGTGGGCGAGTCGATCCGGACCGCTCCCGGTCGGACGAAGCCGCTGACCTGGCCGAGCTGGAAGTACTCGGGCCGGAAGGTGACCGCGCCCGTGCTCTGGTCGATCGAGACCGCGCCGCGGCAGCCGCCGCAGTGGTTGCCAGCTTGGATCGGCTGGCCGCTCGGGTCGAGCGCGATGCTCCAGATCGCGTCCACGCTCGCCCGGTTGCGCAGGGTGGAGACGAGGAACTCGGGGGTGCCGAAGGCGCGGATCTCAGGCGAGCATTCGTCGACGATCTGCTCGAGCCCGGCGGGGAGCTGGCTCATCGCGGTTGGATTGCCGAAGTAACAGTGCCAGGCGATGCCGGCCAGGCCGGGCACGGCGGAGAGCGGGTTGGCGTAGTTGCTCAGCTGATCCCAGCTCAGGTCGTTGCCGTAGAGCTTCGGGTTCAGGCCCGCCGCGCTCAGGGCCGGCTCGAGGCTCTGGGTGATGAACTGGGCCTCGGCGGACTCGGGGAGGTTGAGCCCGGGATACGGGCTGCCCCCGCTCCCCGAGGTGGGCTCGTTGGCCGGGGTGATCCCGGCGATGGGGATGCCGTAGCGCTGGTAGGCCTGGATGAACTTGACGAAGTAGTCGGCGTAGGCCCCGTAGTACGAGCTGAGCAGGCTGCCGCCGGCATTGGAATTGCCGAGCGAATCGTTGCTCTTCATCCAGGCCGGCGGGCTCCACGGGTTGGCCAGGATCTGCAGCCCCGGGTCGATCGCCAGCGCCTGCTGAAGCGTGGGGACGATGTAGGCCTCGTCGTGAGCGGTCGAGAAGTGGGTCAGGCCGGCGTCGGGCTGGTTGTTGTTGTCGTCGTAGCTGTAGGCCGGGCCGACGGTCATCGCGCCCGAGGCGCCCATCGCCACGCGGAGGAAGTTCAGGTGGATCGCGGGCGCGGTGCCACCGTTCCCGAACAGGTCCTGCATCAGGGCGAGCCGGGCGTCGGGCGAGAGCTTGTTGTAGATCAGCCAGGCCGAGCTGTCGGTCATGGCCGCCCCGAGGCCGGCGAAGCGCTGGTAGCGGACCTGGTCGTTGACCGTGATGACCGGCAAACCCGGGGGCGGGTCGGCGGTCGGCGTGAGCGCCGGCTGGGCGGCCATGTACTGCGACTGGGCCGGATCGGTCTGGACGACGGTGACCGGGGGAGGGGGCGGTGGCGGAGCCGCGACCGTGGCGGTTGTCGTGGTCGTCGCGGTTGTCGTGGCCGTGGCGGTCGGAGTCGTGACCACGGGGGGAGCGGGGGTGCGCACCGCGGCCGTGGCCGAGCCGTTCGGACGGCGGCGCAGGATCGCCCTCCAGCCCGCAGGGGTGAGCCGGGACGGGGCGCCGGTGGCGAACGCCTCGAGCTTGACCTGCGTGGCGCGCGAGCCGGGGACGCGGAAGGTGGCCCGGTTTCCATGCAGCGCCGCGGTCGCGCGGATGCCGATGCGCAGCACGCGGCCGCGGCGGAACACGAGGCCGCTCCTGCCCGGGCGGATGACAAGGGCCAGGAAGCCGTGGCGCCCGAGATCTCCGGCCCACGTCGCCGTCACCACCAGGCCGCCCGGGCGCGGTGGCGGTGGCGGTGAGCGACCGGATCCGCAGCGGCTTGGTGACACCGGCCCGGGCGACGGTCGCGAGGCCGGTCAAGGCCAGCGCCACCACCACGATCAGCCGAGCTCCCCTGCGCACGCCGACCAAGTCTGGCAGCCGTGGCGGTTTGGCCGCCAGCGGCGGTTTCGCCGGGCGGCGAAAACAGCCGGCCGGCACGGACGCCGGCCGGAACCGGCCCCATGGACGACGCGCGCAGCGCGGCCCGGAAATTCGGTTCCGAGCTGCCCGAACCAACCTTGGCTACGGAACCGAATTCCCCTGTATCGTCGCTCGTCCAGTCACTCATCGAGGAGAGGAGACGGGCATGCACAAAGCCGCGGATCGCATTCGCAACGTGGCTCTGGTCGGCCACCGGGGCACGGGTAAGACCTCGCTGCACGAGGCGCTGCTGTTTCAGGCCGGGGCGATCAACCGCCTTGGGTCGGTGGCCGACGGGACCACGGTCTCAGATTCCGACCCGGACGAGAAGCAGCGCCAGATGTCGATCTCGGTCGCGCTGTCGTCGTTCGAATGGCAGGACCGCAAGGTCAATCTGATCGACACCCCCGGCGACTCGAGCTTCATCGCCGACGCGCTCGGCGCCCTGCGCGTGTGCGAGTCGGCCATCTTCGTCGTCAACGCCGTGATGGGAGTCGAGGTCCACACCACGCGGCTGTGGCAGCGGGCGGCCGAGCTCGACCTGGCCCGGCTGGTCTTCGTCAACATGCTCGACCGCGAGCGGGCCGACTTCTTCCGCACGCTCGACTCGCTCAAATCGGCCTTCGGCCAGCACGTGGTCGCGACCGAGATCCCGATCGGGCGCGAGCACGAGGTCAGCGGCGTCATCGACCTGATCGACATGAAGGCCTACGAGTACACCGACACGAGCCGCGAGAACTGCAAGGCGATCCCGATCCCGGACGATCTCGCCGACCAGGCCCAGGAGTACCGCGAGAAGCTGATGGACGAGGTCTCCGAGTCCTCGGACGCGCTGATGGAGCGCTACCTGGACGGCGACGAGATCTCCCACGAGGAGATCGTCACCGCGCTCAAGGACGGGACCAACCACGGCGCGCTGTTCCCGGTCACCTGCGGGGTGGCGACGCGGAACCTGGCCACCAACCGGCTGCTCGACGCGATCGTCGAGGACCTGCCCTCCGCGGTCAAGCACGGCGCCCTTCAGACGCCCGACATCACGCTCGAGCCGACCGAGGACAAGGAGCTGTTCGCCTACGTGTTCAAGACCCGCGCGGACCCGTTCGCCGGGCGGATCAACCTGTTCCGGGTCTACCAGGGGGTGATGAGGCAGGACACGCCCGTGCTCAACACCCGCACCCACACCAAGGAGCGGGTCGGCACGCTGCTGAGCTTCGAGGGCCACGAGACCAGCCACGCGAACGAGTTCGGGCCGGGCGATATCGGTGCCGTGGCCAAGCTCAAGGAGACCAAGGCCGGGGACTGGCTGGCCGCCCGCGACGAGCCGATCACCATGCCCTCGATCAAGCTGCCCGCTCCGGTGATGGCGTTCGCGGTCGAGCCCAAGAGCAAGGGCGACGAGGACAAGGTGTTCACGGCCCTGCGCCGGCTCCAGGAGGAGGACCCGACGATCGACCTGCACCGCGACGCGCAGACGGGCGAGCAGATCGTGGCCGGCCTCTCACAGGTCCACGTCGAGGTCATCGTCGAGCGGCTCCGCAGCCGGTTCGGGGCCGAGGTCAACCTGAAGCCGCCCCGGGTCCCCTACCAGGAGACGATCCGCAAGCCGGCCAAGGCCCACGGCCGGCACAAGAAGCAGACCGGCGGCCGGGGCCAGTTCGGCGACTGCCACATCGAGATCGAGCCCCTGGCCGACGGCGACTTCGAGTTCGTGGACGCGATCAAGGGCGGGGTGATCCCGCACGGGTTCATCCCCGCGGTCGAGAAGGGCGTGCTCGAGGCCATGCAGGAGGGCATCGTGGCCGGCTACCCGGTCAAGGGCGTCCGGGTCCGCGTCTACGACGGGAGCTATCACACCGTGGACTCCTCCGAGATGGCGTTCAAGGTTGCCGGGTCGCAGGCCATGAAGCAGGCCATGGAGCAGGCCGGACCGGTGCTGCTCGAGCCCATCATGCTGGTCACCGTCAACGTGCCCGAGGACGCGGTCGGGGACGTGATCGGCGATTTGAACTCGCGCCGCGGGCGTCCGCTCGGGATGGAGCCGGTCGGGGCCGGGATGACCGAGGTCAAGGCCGAGGTGCCGATGGCGGAAATGCTCTCCTATGCACCGGATTTGCGGTCGATCACCGGCGGTCAGGGCGAATTCGCGATGGAGTTCCTGCGCTACGAGGAGGTTCCGGGACACCTGGCGAACAAGGTGATGGACGAGGCTCGAGCCGAGCGGGAAGCGGTGAAGGCCTAGCTACTCTCGATGAGCATGGCGACCAGGGACATACGAACCTCAACCGCGATCACCACCTGCGACGTGTGCGGGCGGACGCTGCTGCGCGGAGAGGTGGCCCAGGTGTACCTGGACGGCGCCGACCGCCATTCGGTGTGCGAGCTGTGCGTGCCGCGCGCGCTCGGCGAGGGTTGGGTGCGCGAGGGCACCGTGCCGCCGTATGAGGGCCGGGACGGGGGCTCGGATCGGCGCCGGTCGCTGTTGGGCCGGCTCCGGCGCCGCCGCCCCGAGCGGCCGCCTCCGGTGGAGTACGAGGATGAGGAGCCCATCTACCTGGACGAGGAAGAGGTGGTCGAGGACGAGCCGCCGCGGCCCTCGCCGCTCAAGCGGGCGCGCGAACGAGCTCGGGAGCGGGTCCGCCAGCCCGAACCGGAGGTCGCCCGCGAACCAAGGCACGTCCGCGCCGTCCCGACCGGGGAGGAGCAGAAGATCGCCGCCGCGATCGAGGTGTTCAACCGCTCAGAGCATCAGCGCACGGTGGCCGGGGTGGCGCGTTCGCTGGGTGAGCCGGCTGTGTCGGTGCGCCCGGCGGCGGCTCGCCCGAGCACGGTCAACGTAACCGTGTCCTGGGAGCTGTGCTGGTACCGGTACGAGATCGACCTCTCCGACCACGTCCTGGGCGTCCGGGTCGACGCCCAGGGCTACGAGCTGACCGAGCTCGAACCGGCCGAACAGCAGGCAAATGCTGTTTGTGACGAGCACGGCGCACTTTCCTTGCCCTAGACAAACATCTGATGGCGGACCGGCCGGGGTGTCGAATACCATCGATGCCATGTGCCACCGTTTTCCAGTGCCGTGATCTACTGCGTCGTTCCGGAGCCGCTCGCGGATGAGCTGCTCGACAAGCTCACGGCCTACTACTCGGATGACCCCAACGTCACGGTGATCGTCGACCGCCGGCGCGGGGATCGGCGCGATCGCCATTCGTCGGGCGGAAACCGCTCGCTGCGCGATCGCCGGCGCCCGCGGGTGACGGGCGAGCTGCCTCAGCTGGCCACCGATTGAAGCTGACCGTCCACGTGGACGGCGGGGCCCGGGGGAACCCGGGACCGGCGGCGATCGGGGTCGTTGTCTCGGATTCCGAGGGCGAGGTGGTGGACGAGGTGGCCGAGCGGATCGGCGTGGCCACCAACAACGTGGCCGAGTACCGGGCCCTCCTGCGCGGGCTGGAGCGAGTCCGCGCCCTGGGCGCCGACGAGGTGTCGATCGTCAACGACTCCGAGCTGGTGGCCCGCCAGCTCACCGGGGCCTACAAGGTCAAGCACCCGGCCATGAAACCCTTGTATGCAGCAGGCCCTGGCCGCGCTGCGGGAGTTCTCCCGCTGGGACATCCGGTCGGTTCCGCGGGCCCAGAACGCGCGGGCCGACGCGCTGGTCAACGAGGCCCTCGACGCCGCCTAGTTACCCGCGGTAGAACGCCGGGTACGAAGCTCCTATGAGCGTGGTCCAGACGGCCAGACGCCTGGTCTCGCACCGGCGCGGGCATCCGGTGATCAGCATCTATCTGGACCTCGACCCCGAGCGGTTCGCCACCGCGCCGGCCCGAGCCTCGCAGGTCCGCTCGCTGCTCGACGAGGCGGCCCGCGAGGTGGACGAGCGCCGGGAGGACCTGAGCCACGAGGACAAGACCGCTCTGCGAGAGGACATCGAGCGCTTGCGCGACTACCTGCTCTCCCGCGAGCCGCCGTTCCGGGGCGCCCGCTCCCTGGCCGTGTTCTGCAGCAGCCGGGACGATCTGTTCGAAACCGTGCAGCTGCCCCGCCCGGTGCAGGGCCGGGCGGTGATCGACGGGTCGCCGTTCGTGGCCCCGCTGATCGAGACGACTCAGCAGCGCAACTGGTGCGTGGCGCTGGTCAGCCGGCGGGCCGTGCGGGTGTTCACCGGCTCTCCGGACCGGCTCGAGGAGCGCCAGAGCGAGGACGACGACGTACACGGCGAGCACAAGCAGGGGGGCTTGTCCCAGCCGCGCTACGAGCGCAGCGTCGAGAAGGAGGTAGATGACCACCTTCGCCGCGCGGCCGAGATCGTCTATCGCCGCTGGCGCCGCGAGCACTTCGATCGGATCGCCCTCGGCGGCCCCGGCGGAAATCGTGCCGCGGTTCGAGGCCCTGCTGTCCGAGGAGGTGCGCGGGTGCCTGGTCGAGGGCCGGGTCGAGGTGGACGTCTCGAGCGCCGGCGTGGACGCCGTTCGCTCGGCGGTGGAGCCGCTGGTGGAGGCGGACCAGAAGCGCGCCGAGCGCGAGGCCTTCGATCGCCTGGCCGCGGGCATCGGGCGGGACGGCGGACGCGCGGTCGGGGGTCCCGAGGAGACGCTGGCGGCGCTCGGCGAGCGGCGGGTCGAGCTGCTCATGCTCGAGCCCGGGTTCGACCGGTCAGGTTCGCGCTGTCCGACCTGCGGTCTGCTCCTGGCCGAGGCCGACGGTGACTGCCCGGCCGATGGCAGCGCGATGGAGGAGGTCGAGCACCTGCGCGAGGCCGCGGTCGAGGCGGCGATCGAGCAGGACGCCGAGGTCATGGTCGTCCGCCACTATCCCGAGCTCGGGCCCTTCCGTGGCATCGGCGCTCTGTTGCGGTTCTGACCGGGCCGTTTCGGGGTCTCGGCCGCGGGCGGTAGTCTCTTGCCCGTGACCGATGCCCTGATTGAGCTCAGCGAGCGGCTCGACGAGGCCGCCGCCCGGCTGCGGGCCGGCGAGCTCGAACCCGATGCCACGCTCGCGCTGATCGAGGAGTGCGCCAAGCTGGCCGCCGAGGCCAGCGCCCAGGTGGACGAGCGGGTTCGGGCGGCGCTCGAACCGCTGCCCGACCTGCCGGGCCAGCTGCCGCTCCCGACCCCGTAGTGGCGACCGCGTCGTCGGCGGCCGTCTATCCCGACCACCTCCGGCTGGAGGTGGAGCGCTACCTGGAGGAGCTGCGGTTTCCCGTCGCCGCGGCCGCGGCCGGGCTCGAGGAGGCGATGCGCTACTCGCTTCTGGCCGGAGGCAAGCGGATCCGCCCGGTCCTCGCCCTGGGGACCGCGCGGGCGATCAACCGCCCGTCGGGCTGGGTGATGCCGCTCGCGGCCGCGATCGAGCTCATCCACACCTACTCGCTGATCCACGACGACCTGCCCGCGATGGACGACGACGACCTGCGCCGGGGCAAACCGACCTGTCACCGGGCGTTCGGCGAGGACGTGGCCATCCTGGCCGGCGACGGCCTGTACGCCGAGGCGTTCGCCCTGCTCTTGGGGCGCCAGGCCGCGGATGCGAACTGCCTGGTGGCAGCGGCACGCGAGCTGGCCCGGGCCACCGGTGTCGCGGGGATGGTTGGAGGCCAGTACATCGACGTGGCCGGCACGGCGCCCGACGGGGCGGACGGACTGCGCCAGCTCCACGAGCTGAAGACCGGACGGCTGATCCGGGCCAGCATCGAATGCGTGCTGCTCCTCGACGGAACCGTCGGACCTGACAGAATGGCCGACTTCAGAGCCTTCGCCGGCGAGCTCGGCGTCCTGTTCCAAATCGTTGATGACATCCTCGACGTGACCGGATCTCAGGAGGCGCTTGGCAAGCGGCAGGGCAGCGACGAGCGACTTGGGAAGCGCACGTACGTCACCGAGTTCGGGCTCGACGGCGCGCGCAAGCTGGCCGCTCAGTCGCACCGGCGGGCCAGCGACTCGCTGACCGCCGCGGCGCCGCAGGGTGCGGCGGAGCTCGAGCAGCTCACCGACTTCATAGCCACGCGAACGTTCTAAGCTCCGGGAAGCGAGGCCCCATGGCAGAACTCCTTCAGAACATAAACAAACCTCAGGATCTCCACGATCTGAGCGAGGAGCAGCTTCAGGCGGTCGCCCAGGAGGTACGGGAGCACATCATCAATACGGTGGGCGAGATCGGCGGGCATTTCGGGGCCAATCTCGGCACGTGTGAGATCGCCGTGGCGCTGCACTCGGTGCTCGACTCCCCGCGGGACAAGATCCTCTGGGACGTCGGCCACCAGGCCTACCCGCACAAGATCCTGACCGGACGCCGCGACGCGCTGCAGACGATCCGCAAGTACGAGGGGCTGGCGCCCTTCTGTGCCATGCACGAGTCCGAGCACGACATCATGGGCGCCGGCCACGCATCGACCGCGATCGGCTACGCGGTCGGGCTCAAGGAGGCCATGCGCTTGGGGCACGGCGAGGATGCCCATGTCGTGGCCGTGGTCGGCGACGGAGCGATGACCGGCGGGGTGGCGTTCGAGGCCGTTCACCAAGCCGGCGGGCTCGGGGTGCCGGTCGTGGTGCTGCTGAACGACAACGGGATGTCGATCGCCCCCAACGTCGGCGCCCTGTCCCGGTACTTCAACCGCGTCCGGCTGAACCCGAAGCTGTGGCACGCCCGTGAGGAGATCGAGGACGGCCTGACCAAGCTGCCCGCCCTGGGGGCGGCGTTCGAGCGGTTCGGGCCCCACGTCAAGGAGTCGCTGAAGGCGTTCTGGGCCCCGGACATGTGGTGGGAGGAGCTCGACTTCGCCTACATGGGCGTGATCGACGGCCACGACGTGCGAGCGGTGCGCCGGGCCCTGCGCGAGGCGCTGGCGGCCGAGCGGCCGGTGGTCGTCCACTGCGCCACGGTCAAGGGCAAGGGCTTCGCCCCGGCCGAGGAGGGCGGCCTCGAGGGCATGGAGAAGTGGCACGCGGCCAAGCCCAAGTCGATCGCGAATGGGGCCGTGGCTCCGGCCCCGTCTGCGGGTTCCTCGGGTCGGATCACCGGCAAGCCGAAGCCGCCCCAGTACACCCAGGTGTTCGGCGAGGCCCTGGTTCAGGAGGCGCGCCGCGACGGCCGGGTGGTCGGGATCACCGCGGCCATGAACTCGGGCACGGGGCTCAACATCCTGCAGCGCGAACTGCCCGACCGGTACTTCGACGTCGGGATCGCCGAGCAGCAGGCGGTGCTGTTCGCGTCCGGATTGGCCCTCCAGGGGGCGAAGCCGGTGGCGGCGATCTACTCCACCTTCCTGCAGCGGGCCTTCGATCAGATCGTCCACGACGTCTGCCTGCAGCGGCTGAACGTCGTGTTCGCGATGGACCGGGCCGGACTGGTCGGCGACGACGGCCCGACCCATCACGGGGCGTTCGACATCGCCTACCTGCGCTGCCTGCCCAACATCGTGCTCATGGCCCCGCGCGACGAGGCGATGCTCGTCCACATGCTCCACACGGCTTTGATGTACGACGACGGCCCGGTGGCGCTGCGCTATCCGCGCGGAGAGGCTCTGGGCACGCCGCTGCCGGCCGAGCCGGTGGCGATCGAGATCGGGACGGGCGAGATCCTCCGCGAGGGCTCGCGCGTGGCCCTGCTCGGGTACGGCAGCGGGGTGGCCAAGGCGCTCGAGGCGGCCGATCTGCTGGCCGAGCGCGGTCTGTCGGTGACCGTGGCCGACGCCCGGTTCGCCAAGCCGATCGACGTCGGGCTGGCCGCCCAGCTGGCGGCCGAGCACGACCTGCTGGTCACGGTCGAGGAGGGCGTCCTGGCGGGCGGGTTCGGCTCGGCCGTGTGGGAGCGGCTCTCGGACGCCGGCCTGGCCCCCCGGATCCTTCGCGTCGGCCTGCCCGATCGCTACGTCACCCACGGCTCCCCGAAGCTCCTGCACGAGGAGGTCGGGTTCACCGGTCAACGAATCGCCGAGCGGATCGAGGCTGCGGTGGCCGAGTGGAGCGGGGTCGCCGGCTGACCTCGTAGACCATTCGTCCGGTCGCCATGCATTTGGACGGCCGACCGTACGGTTTTTCACGCCCGGAGCCGAAAAGTTGGTTGGCATATGTCAGCCGAGTCAATCCCAGCTGAGGTGGCGGCGGCCCAGGTCGAGGCGGCCGAGCATGACCCCGACGTGTTCCTCTCGCGCCAGCCGGTCGTCGACGACCAGCTGCGCGTCACCGGTTACCGGGTCTCCTACGCCACCCTGGACGGCTCATCGGCTTCCGACGAGCGCTCGGCTACGCAGCTGTTCGGCGACGTCCTGAGCGTGGTCGGGCTGCAGGAGCTGGTCGGGGCCCGGCTCGCCCACCTCCCCGTCTCCCGCGAGCTCCTGAAGACGCTGGGCGTGCCGCCGGTCCGGCCCGACCGGGTCATGCTGCGCTTCGACTTCGAGACCGCGGTCGACAAGGAGCTTCTGCCCCTGCTCGAGGGCCTGGCCAACCGCGGCTACGCGCTCGCCCTGCACGACGTGCCGAGCCCCGACTTCGACCCGCGGCTGCTCGATCTGTTCGGCACGGTCGAGATCGACTTCTCGGGCTGGGATGCCGGCGACTGCGCCCGGGCGGGCGAGATGATCCTCAGCCGCTGGGCCACTCCGCTGGCCGTCGGCCTGCCCGAGCACGAGGACTTCGAACGGGCCAAGCAGATGGGCTATCGCCTGTTCGCGGGCCAGTTCTTCGCCAGCCCCCGCTCGAGCGCCGTGCCGAAGGTCCCGGTGTCCGGCGTGGGCTCGCTGGTCTCGCTGGCCCGCCTGCAGGGCCAATCGGCCGACATCGAGGACATCGTCCCGGTGATCGAGCAGGACGTCGGCCTGAGCGTCAAGCTCCTGCGCTACATCAACTCGGCCAGCTTCGGCATGCGCAGCCAGATCACCTCGATCAAGCAGGCGGTGATGATGCTCGGCGCGCGCGGGGTCTCCCGCTGGGCGCTCATGGTGGCGCTGACCGGCGGGCCGAACACCCCGCGGGAGCTCTCGGTCATGGCCCTGACCCGGGCCCGCATGTGCGAGATCCTCGGCATGGGCTATGCCGATCTGGGCGCCGACGAATTGTTCACGGTCGGCCTGCTCTCCTCGGCCGACGCGCTGCTCGACCGGCCGCTCGAGACGATCATCACCGAGCTTCCGCTGGCCGACGAGATCTCGACCGCGCTGCTCGAGAAAGCGGGCCCGGCGGGGCGGATTCTGGATGCGGTGGTCGCCTACGAGCTGGCCAACTTCGCCGCCGAGTCGGTGCAGGCCCACAAGGCCGGGGTGGCGGTGGCCTACATGGACGCCCTGCGCTGGGCCCAGGAGACCCTCTCGGAGTTCGCTTAGGCAGTTTCGCCCCCGGGGCGAAATCTGCCAATCGCGCAGCAGTCACGGGCAGTTTCGCCCCCGGGGCGAAATCTGCCAATGGCGGCGCAGCCGCCACGCGGAGCCGCCACGCGGAGCCGCCACGTTAACTAGAACGACCCGCCATCTGGCGGGCCGTTCCGGGGAGGAGAGAGTGATACACGTGCGCCGCGCATCGTGCGCGACTGGCGATCACATGTTCGATACTGCCCGGCCGCGGGGCTCGGGAGTGTGATTTCCGTCACGGTGCGGCTGCGCGTGGCGGCTGCACCGCCATTGCGAGTTTCGCCTGGCGGCGAAACCTCGCGTCCATTGCGGGTTTCGCCTGGCGGCGAACCCCTCGCGGCGGGTTGGATGAGGAAAGGGACGCTATGGATTACAAAAAAGCATCCGCACCGGATGAGCGGGTTCACGGGGGCGGGGACGGGCGGTTTTCGCGTCCGGGGACGGGTTGACGTACCGTTCGCCGACGATGAACCGGGTCCGGCTCGATGCCCTCCTGTCCCAACGCGGCCTGTTCCCCTCCCGGGCCCGGGCGGCCGCCTCGGTGATCGCCGGCGACGTGCTGCTCTTGCCCGAGCGCCGGCCGGCGTCGAAACCCGGATTGCTGGTCTCCCAGGAGGTTGAGGTCGAGGTCCGGCGAGGACCCCAGTTCGTCTCCCGCGGCGGGATCAAGCTGGCCAACGGGTTGGATTCCCTCGGGGTGCCGGTGGAGGGGCGGGGGGCGCTGGACGTGGGGGCCTCGACCGGCGGGTTCACCGATTGCCTGCTCCAGCGGGGCGCCGCTCACGTGGTCGCGGTCGACGTGGCTTATGGCGAGCTCGACTGGCGCCTCCGGGGCGATCCCCGGGTCACCGTGCTCGAGCGGGTCAACGCCCGGGCTCTGGAGGCGGCGGACCTGCCTTACGCGCCCGAGCTGATCGTGATCGACGTCTCGTTCATATCGCTGACCAAAGTGCTGCCTGCGGTGCTGGCGTGCGCCTCCAAGGCCGGGTTCGACTGCCTGGCCATGGTCAAGCCCCAGTTCGAGGTCGGGCGGGGGCAGGTGGGCAAAGGGGGGGTGGTCCGGGATCCGGCGGCGCGGCGCGCGGCGCTGGTCTCCGTCGGCCTGGCGGCCCGGGATCTCGGCGCGGTCGTGCTCGGCTACGCGAGCTCGGGGCTCCCGGGCCCGAAGGGCAACCTCGAGACCTTCGTGTGGCTGGCCGAGGGCTCGCGCGCGGGCGGGGTGGACGATTTGGAGGCGGCGGTGTCGGTGGCCGAGCCGTGAACCCGGTCAAGACCGCCACCGTATTCACGCACCGCCGCCCGGACGAGACCGCGCCCGCGCTGGGGATGCTGCACGAGCTCGCGCGGGAGGCCGGGGCGATGCTCCGGTTCGACGCCGAGGAGACGCGCAAGCACAACCTCGAACCCGGACCGTGCTTCGAGCTGAACGCGGAGGTGAGATCCGACGTCGACATCTGCTTCGCCCTCGGGGGCGACGGGACGGTGCTGACCGCCTTGCGGACCTATGCCGGCACCCGGGTGCCCGTGTTCGGGATGAACTTCGGCGAGATCGGGTTCCTGGCCACGGTCGACCGCGATCAGGCCCGCTCCGGCTTCGAGCGCGCATTCGCGGGCGACTTCGAGGTTCTGTCGCTGCCCGGGATCGGAGTCGCCGGCGGCTGCGGACAGTGGCTGGCCATCAACGACGTCTCGATGCACCGACAGCCGGGAAAGCGCGTGGCCGATCTGGAGTACGGGGTGGGGACGGACGAGATCGGCCGGGTCCGGTGCGACGGCCTCGTGGTCGCCACCCCGGCCGGCTCGACCGGCTACAACCTGGCCAACGGAGGCCCGGTCATGGCCTGGGGCGTGGAGGGCTTCGTGGTCTCGTTCATCGCGCCGCATTCACTCACCGCGCGCGCCCTCGTCGTCGCTCCCGGCGACGCCCTCCTTGTCCACAACCGCTCCCGTGAGGAACCGGTCGACGTCACCGTCGACGGCCGGCCGGTGTGCGAGCTGCCCCCCAACGAGCACCTCGAGGCGCGGTTCGTGCACGATCAGGGCTGCCTGGCCCAGGTTCCAGGGACCACCTTCTACGAGCGGTTGCGGGACAAGTTCGGGCGCCTGGCCAGCATGCCGTAGGGATTTGAAAGACTCCTCCGGGCTCGCTGACAGAGAGGAGCGCCGGATGAATGGTTACGAGGAGACGTACCGGCGGTGGCAGCAGGATCCGGAAGGGTTCTGGACCGAGGCGGCCCGCGCGATCGAGTGGCACCGGCCACCCGCGGCGGCCTTCGACCCGGACCACCGCCCACGACCCGCCTGGTTTCCCGACGGCGAGCTCAACACGTGCTTCAACGCGGTTGACCGGCACGTGCGCGATGGCCGCGGCGAGCAGACCGCGCTGATCTACGACAGCCCGGTCACGGGCGTGGTCAGGCGGTACTCATACCGCGAGCTGCTGGACGAGGTGGCGCTGTTCGCCGGCGCCCTGGCGGGAGAGGGGGTGGAGCAGGGCGACCGGGTGATCATCTACATGCCGATGGTCCCCGAGGCGGTGATCGCCATGCTCGCGTGTGCGCGGCTGGGGGCGGTCCACTCGGTCGTGTTCGGCGGCTTCGGCGCCGGCGAGCTGGCGGCCCGGATCGAGGACTCGGGGGCGCGGATCGTCGTGTGCGCGTCGTGCGGGATCGGGCCGGCCGGCATCACGCCGTACAAGCCGCTGGTCGACGAAGCGCTCGAGCGCCTCCAGCGACCGGGCGAGGAGGAGGTGGCGCGGCGGTGCATCATGCTCCAGCGCCCCGAGGGGCCGGCCCGGCTGGACGCCGGCCACGATGTCGAGTGGCTCGAGGCCCTGGAGCGGGCCACGCCGGCCGACTGCGTGCCGGTGGCCTCGACCGATCCGCTTTACGTGCTCTACACCTCGGGCACGACGGGACTTCCGAAGGGGATAGTCCGGGACAACGGCGGCCACGCGGTGGCGCTGAAATGGTCGATGGAGGCCGTGTTCGGCGCGGCGCCGGGCGAGACGTACTGGGCCGCCTCGGACATCGGATGGGTGGTCGGCCACTCGTACATCGTGTACGCGCCGCTGCTGCACGGCTGCGCCACCGTCCTGTACGAGGGCAAGCCGGTGGGCACGCCGGACGCGGGCGCGTTCTGGCGTGTGTGCGCCGAGCACGAGGTAGCGACGATGTTCACCGCGCCCACGGCGATCCGGGCGATCAAGCGCGAGGATCCGGACGGCACGCGGCTGGCCGACCACGACCTCGGTCCTCTGCGGACGCTGTTCCTGGCCGGCGAGCGCTGTGACCCGGACACGCTGACCTGGGCCCAGCAACGCCTCGAGCGGCCGGTCATCGACCACTGGTGGCAGACCGAGAGCGGCTGGCCGATGGCGGCCAACTGCCTCGGGCTCGAGCTGCTGCCGGTCAAGCCGGGCTCTCCGACCAAGCCGGTGCCCGGGTACGACATCCGGGTGCTGGACGAGGCGGGGGAGGAGCTGGCGGCGGGGCAGACCGGAGCCGTGTGCGTGAAGCTGCCCCTCCCGCCGGGGTTCGCGCCCACCCTGTGGCGGGGTGAGCAGCGGTTCATCGACGCCTATCTGGCCCGGTACGAGGGCTTCTACCTCTCCGGCGACGCCGGCTACTTCGACGAGGACGGCTACCTCTACGTGATGAGCCGGATCGACGACGTGATCAACGTGGCCGGCCATCGTCTCTCCACCGGGCAGCTCGAGGAGGTCCTCGCGGGTCATCGGGACGTGGCCGAGTGCGCCGTGGTCGGGGTGGCCGACGCCTACAGGGGCCAGGTCCCGGTCGGCTTCGCGGTGTTGAAAGCCGGCGTCTCGCGCGGGCCGGAGGAGGTCGAGGCCGAGCTGGTGGCCCTCGTCCGCCAGCGAGTCGGACCGGTGGCCGCGCTCAAGACGGTGGCGATCGTCGACGCGCTGCCCAAGACGCGCTCGGGCAAGACGCTCCGGGCGACCATCCGTCAGATCGCCGACGGGGAGGAGTGGTCGGTGCCGCCGACGATCGAGGACCCGGCCGTGCTCGAGACGTTCGCCCGGCTGCTCCCCGGGCTCACCGCTCCGTCCGGCCCCCGAGCAGCCTCTCCATGAGCTCGAAGTAGCGCCCCAGGTGATGGGGGCCGAGAAAGTTGTGCCGGATCCGGGACTGCGCCTCCGCGCCCATCTCCCGCGCGCGCTCGGGATCGGCCAGGAGCTCTGCGACGGCGGCGCCGAACTCCCGCGGGTCCTTCGGGTCGGAGAGAAGCCGGCCCGAGGTGCCGTCCACGATCTGATCCTGGATCCCGCCGATCCGGCTCGCCACCACCGGGCGCTCCTTCCACATCGCCTCGGCCACCGTGAGCCCGAAGCCCTCGGCCAGGCTCTTCTGCACGACCACGTCCGAGCGGCGCTGAAGCGCGTTGACCATGGCCGCGTTCTCCTCGACGTCATCCATCGGCAGTGAGGCCAGATGGATCCGGGCCCTGACCGCGTCCGGCAGGTCCGCCCATGTATCCCGCACGGCGGCAAACACCGCGGCGCCCTCGGGGTCGTCGGCCACCGCCTCGGTCGAGGGCCCGACCAGCATCAGGTGGGCCTCGGGCTGGTCGTCGGCCACGTGCTCGGCGAAGCCTCGGAGAACCCCGAGCGGATCCTTGAGCCCGTCCCAGCGTGAGATCTGGGTCACCAGCTGCTCCTCGGAGCCGATCGGCTCCTCCTCGACCATCTCGGCTTGGTGCTCCACCTGGGCCTGCGTTCCGTCCGAGCGCTCGAACGCCGGAGCGGTGTCGTCCCCGTTCGGCTGGATTCCCGCCCCGGCCAGGATGGCCAGTGACTGCTCGCGGGACTGCTCGGCGTTCTTGGGCGAGAAAACGTCGATCGAGGGTTGAATGATCGCGATCCTGTCCGGCTCGAGCCCCGCCCAGGCAAAGGCGTCGCGGGAGAACACGTAGGCGTTGGCCGGCTCGACGTACGGGCGCAGGAAGTCCCAGGCCGCGCGGGCGTGGTCGTTTGGATCGTCCAGACCGACGTGGCAGCGCCAGATCACCGTGGCCCCGGTGGCCCGGACCGGCTCGACCAGGGCGGCGGTCTGCGGATCGTGCAGGATGACCAGGTCACGATCGCCGACCAGGTCGGCGAGCTCCCCCGCGTTGGTGGCCAGCGTCTGCTCGTAGGTCTCACGCTCGGCGTCGCCGAGCTCGCCGCCATCGCCCTCGAAGCCGTGGAGGCGATTGTGGATTCGCTTGGTGATGGCGAAGAAGTCCGGCTCGCCGGAGATGACGACCCATCGCGCGTCGATGCCGGCCCCGAGCGAGTACCCGAGCAACGGACCGAGCAGCTCGACCACGCCACCGCCGCGCGCGGTCGAGTTGACGTTCCAGATCACCCGGCCGTCGAGCGCGGCCCGTGCGCGCTCAATCAGCTCCCCGAGCTCCGCGTAATCGCCGCGGCTCAGCACGGACTCGAACCGGCGTGGGTCCATCGACGCCACCCGTATCTGCTCGATCACTCTGGCCTCTCCTCCCGTCGTCTCGGCTGGCCTAAGTATGTCCGGACGGCGCGAGCTCCACGACGCACCCGGGATCGAACTCGGCCACCGGCTGATGCGGGTAGCCGCGAGGATTGCTGATCACCCGCGTCCCGCGAACGTCGACGTCGGCCGCCCGGTGGGTGTGGCCGAAGATCCACAGCGCCGCGCGCTCAGAGCCCATCAGGTCGGTCACGTCGCTCGCGAATGCGCCCGCCACCGCGCGCAGCAGCGGCTGTGACGGACGACCGCGGATGAGCGGAGCGTGGTGGGTGATGACCACGGTCGGACCGGCATGGCTGTGACCGAGCCGGTCGGCGAGCCAGCGGCGGCTCTCCAGATGCAGCGCGCGAGCGTCCGCGGGCGCGAGCGGGCGGTCGGCGGGCGTGAAGGCGATGTAGCCGAAGTCGTTGACCACGCGCTCGCACACCCGCATCGACTCTTCGCGGCGCTCAGGCCCGTCGAAGTCGAAGTCGCTCCACAGCGTGCAGCCGAGGAACCGCACGCCCTCCAGCGTGACCTCGTCGTTCTCGAGCACGCGGATCGGCGACCCCGCCGCGACCGAGCGGAGCCGGCCGGTGAGCTCGGGCAGGCCATGGCCGTAGAACTCGTGGTTGCCGGCCACGTAGAGCACCGGGCGGCCGTCCGCCCACTCGCGGGCCCACTCGATGCCCCGGGTCCCGTTCCACACGTCGCCGGCCAGGACCACGACATCGGCGTCCACGGCTTGCGCTGTGTAGCGGCGCCTGCTCCAGGTGCAGGTCGCTGAGCACGTGGATGCGCACGGCCCGATCATGACCGCTGATCCGTCAGACCGGCCTGGTAAACCGGGCTTCATGCTTCACGAGCTGCGGATCGAGAACCTCCTCCTGCTCGACCGGGCAGAGCTCCGGCTGTCCGAGGGCCTGAACGTGCTCACGGGCGAGACCGGGGCGGGGAAGACGCTGCTCGCGCACGCGCTCGACCTGCTGCTCGGCGGTCGCGCCCGGGCGGGGATCGTCCGCGCGGGCGCGGCCGAGGCGTACGTCGAGGGCGTGTTCTCCTTGCCCGCCGGGAGGTCACGAGCTGGTGCCCGATGGGGAGGAGGAGATCGTCCTGGCCCGGCGGGTGTGGCCGGACGGCCGGACCCGGGCCTACGTGTGCGGCCGCTCGGCCACGGTGGCCGACCTGCGGGAGCTGGGAAGCCGGATGCTCGCCTTCTACGGCCAGCACGAGCACCGCAAGCTGATGCTCTCGACCGCCCAGCTCGACATCCTCGACGCCCATTGCGGGCCTCGCCATCAGGCCCTGCGGTCCCGGGTGTCGGCTCTGTACGAGCACGTGCGGGGCCTGGAGGCCCGCGCTGAGAAGCTCAGGGAGGTGGCGGGGGCCCGGGAGCGAGAGCTCGACCTGGTTGCGTTCGAGCTGGGCGAGATCGAGGCGGTCGGCCCGAGCGAGGAGGAGGCGGAGGGGCTGGTGGGGGAGCGGGACCGGCTTCGGCATGTTGAGGCTTTGCGCGGCGCCGCCGCGGAGGCGGCCGAGGCGATCTCCCCCGAGGCCGGTTCCGGGGTGACGGAGCTGCTGGGCGCGCCGGCTCGCGCGCTCGAGGCGGCGGCCGAGATCGACGGGACGCTGAAGCCACTGTCCGAGCGGCTCCAGGCGCTCGTATACGAGGCGCAGGACCTGAGCGGCGAGCTCCGCGCCTACCTGGACGGGGTCGAGGGATCGCCTGGCCGGCTCGAGGAGGTGGAGGAGCGGCTCGCGCTGTTCGCCCGGCTGGAGCGCAAGTACGGCGGCAGCGATCGCCGCCGTGCTGCGCCACGCGGAGGCGTGCCGGCACCGCCGGGACGAGCTCGAGCACGCCGACTCCGCGCTCGAGGCGGCCGCAAGACGAGCTCGTGGCGGCCCGCGCCGAGCTGGACGAAAATGGCGGGCAAGCTCGGTGCCGCGCGGCGCAAGGCCGCCCCGGGCCTGGCGGCGGAGGTCCGGGCGCGGCTGGGCGAGCTGGCCATGCCGGACGCCCGGTTCGAGGTCTCGATCCGCGAGCGGGCCGAGGGGTGTGGGCCCGCGGGGCGCGGACACGGTCGAGCTGATGATCAGCCCGAACGCCGGGATCCCGCCCGGTCCGCTGCGGGAGACGGCCTCCGGGGGCGAGCTCTCCCGGGTCATGCTGGCCCTGCTGAGCGTGGCCCATGCCGAGCGCGGACGACCGCGCGGCGGCGCCCCTGCTCGTGTTCGACGAGATCGACGCCGGCATCGGCGGTCACACGGCGCGTGCGGTGGGCGAGCACCTGCGCGAGCTGGCCCGCGGCCGGCAGGTCCTCTGCATCACCCACCTGCCGCAGGTGGCGGCGCTGGCGGCCCGGCACTTCACGATCGCCAAGGATGCGCGCGCGGAGCCGGCGGTGACCACGGTGACCGAGCTCGGCGGGGACTCGGTGGTCGGCGAGCTGGTGCGGATGCTCGGCGCCGGCGAGGGCGACCGGGCGGCCAGCCAGCACGCCCGTCAGCTGTTGCGCGCGGCGTAGACGGGGCCGCCTGCGGCGGCGTCCTTGGGGCCGGTCGTCCGGACGCCACGGCCGGTGGCGCTGGACGGCTTGCGCAGGGGCCGGCCGTCCGGAGCGGCCGCTACCGTGAACCCGTCAACTACACTCGAGGTCGATCGGATGACTCCAGGCGAGACGCGCTTCATTTTCATAACCGGCGGAGTCGTCTCGTCCCTTGGCAAGGGCATCGCCGCGGCCTCGATCGGTCGGCTTCTGGTCTCGCGCGGGTTTGACGTACAGCTGCAGAAGTTCGACCCGTACATCAACGTCGACCCGGGCACGATGTCGCCGTATCAGCACGGCGAGGTGTTCGTGACCGAGGACGGGGCCGAGACCGATCTCGACCTCGGCCACTACGAGCGGTTCACCGACGCCAACACCAGCCGGGCGTCGAACGTGACCGCGGGCGGGATCTACAACACGGTCATCCGCCGGGAGCGGCGCGGCGACTACCTCGGCGCGACCGTCCAGGTCGTGCCCCACATCACCGACGAGATCCAGCAGCGGATCAAGCTGATGGCCGAGTCGAGCGATGTCGACTTCGTGATCACCGAGATCGGCGGCACGGTGGGCGACATCGAGTCGCTGCCGTTCCTGGAGGCGATCCGCCAGTTCCCGGTCGACGTCGGCCGCCGGCGCTGCATGTTCATCCACCTCACGCTGGTCCCCTACGTCAACCACGCCGGCGAGCTGAAGACCAAGCCGACCCAGCACTCGGTCAACGAGCTGCGCCGGATCGGTATCGCCCCCGACATGGTCATCTGCCGCTCGGAGTCATCTCTTTCCCCGGACATCCGGCGGAAGATCGCCATGTTCGCCAGCCTCCCGGTCGAGGCGGTGGTCTCGGGCCGGGACGTGCCCGACATCTACCAGGTCCCCCTCGTCTTCCGCGACGAGGGCGTCGACGACTTCATCCTCCAAGAGCACTTCGGAATCGAGGCGCCGGCGCCCCGGCTCGAGAGCTGGGAGGCGATCACCGAGCGCTACGCCGAGGCCGACCGCACGGCGCGGATCGCGCTCGTGGGCAAGTACGTCAAGCTGGAGGACGCGTACCTGTCCGTGGTCGAGGCGCTCAAGCACGCCGGCATTCACCACGGGGCCAAGGTCGAGATCGACTGGATCGACTCCGAGGCGGTGGGCGACCCGGCGGTCACCCAGATGCTCGAGCGGGCCGCGGGCATCCTCATCCCCGGCGGCTTTGGCGGCCGCGGGGTCGAGGGCAAGATCCGCGCCGCCCAGATCGCCCGCGAGCGCCAGATCCCCTATCTCGGCATCTGCCTGGGCATGCAGATCGCGGTGAGCGAATTTGCGCGCCACGTCGCCGGCATGGAGGGCGCCAACTCGACCGAGTTCGACCTCGAGACCCCGTTTCCGGTCATCGACCTGCTGCCCGAGCAGAAGGAGATCGCCGACATGGGCGGCACGATGCGGCTGGGCGCCGATCCGGTCAAGCTCCACCCCGAGACGCGGATCCGCGAGCTGTACGCCGAGCCGGTCGTGTACGAGCGCCACCGCCACCGCTACGAGGTCAACAACCACCTGCGGCGGCGGCTGGAGGCGGTCGGCCTGATCTGCTCGGGCACCTCTCCCGACGACCGCCTGGTCGAGGCGATCGAGCTCCATCGCGACCAGCACCCGTTCTTCGTGGCCTCGCAGTACCACCCGGAGTTCAAGTCGCGGCCCGAGCGCCCGGCGCCGTTGTTCCGGGAGTTCGTCGGCGCGGCGCTGGCTCATGCGGGCGCGGCCGTCGCGGACACCGGCGCCGTCGCCGGCGACGGCGATCAGCGGGCGGGCGACGGCGTGATCAGCGCCACCCGGGCGTGAGACGCGCCACCGACGAGGATCGCCAGCGGCTGCACGAAACCTTCGCGGCCCTGTGCCGGATCGAGAGCCCGTCCGGCCGGGAGCGCGAATGCGCCGACTGGGTCATCCGCGAGCTCCAGGAGATGGGGCTCGACGCGGAGGAGGATGACGCCGGTCAACGCGCGGGCTCGAACGCCGGCAACCTGCTCGCCCGCGTCCCCGGCGCGGGCGAGGGCAGCATCCTCATCTGCGCCCATCTGGACACGGTGCCGCCCACGGCGACGATCGAGCCCGTGCTGGTCGACGGGGGATGGGAGAACGCCAACGACGGCATCCTGGGCGCCGACAACAAGGCCGCGGTCGCGGTCGCGCTCGAGCTTGCCCGCGGCCTGCTGGCCGAGCCCGAGCCCCCTCCGGTCGGGGTCGAGCTGCTGTTCACGGTGTGCGAGGAGGTCGCGCTGCTCGGGGCCAAGGAGTTCGACCCGGCCCGCCTGGAGAGCCGGTACGGCTATGTCTTCGACCACGCCACCCCGATCGGCGAGATCGTGCTCGCCTCCCCGACCTATCACCGGATCACGGCCGAGTTCCACGGCCGGGCCGCGCACGCCGGCATCCGGCCCGAGAACGGCCGCAGCGCCATCGCCGCCGCCGCGGCGGGCATCGCGGCCATGCGCCTCGGCCGGCTCGATCCGATGACCACGGCCAACGTGGGCACGATCACGGGTGGGACCAACGCCAACGTGGTGCCCGAGCGGTGCCGGATCGAGGCGGAGGCCAGAAGCCTTGACACCGCGCGGGTGGAGGCGGTGGCGACCGAGATGATCGATCATCTCCAGGACGCCGCCGACGCGGCCGAGTGCGACCTCGACGTGGTGGTGGAGCGGATGTTCGAGGGCTACCGGGCCCGGGCCCGGGCCGAGTCGGTCGTGGTGGCCGAGCGGGCGCTCCAGGCCAGCGGATACGCCCCGAGCCACATCAGACACCGGGGGCGGCTCGGATGCCAACGCGCTCCAGGTCAACGGGTTCGAATGCATCTGCCTGGCCAACGGGACCGAGCGCAACCACGAGCCGACCGAGCGGGTGAGCGTCGATGCGCTGGACGGCATGCTCGAGGTGGCGTATGCGCTGGTGATGGAGGCGGCGGGATGAAGTTCACCGAGACCGGCTCGGAAGTGCAGTGGGACGGGAAGATGTTCCAGGCCGGCGTGGCGCGGTTTCGCTTCGAGGACGGCGAGGAGGTGAGCCGGGAGAAGGTGTGGCATCCGGGTGCGGTCGGGCGTGATCGCGCTCGATCAGGATCACGTGTGGCTGACCCGCCAGCCCCGGGAGGCGATCGGCGCCACCGCCTCGCTCGAGATCCCGGCCGGGAAGCTCGACGTCCCGGGCGAGGAGCCGCTCGAGACGGCCAAGCGCGAGCTGGGGGAGGAGATCGGCAAGGCGGCGGCGGAGTGGCGGGAGATCGAGGTCTTCTACACCAGCCCCGGGTTCAGCGACGAACGCGTGTGGCTTTACCTGGCCACCGACCTGCGTGACGACCCCGACTCTCACCCCGACGAGGGTGAGCGGATCGAGATCGTCCCCTGGCCGTTGACCGAGCTCGATCAGGCGCTCGATGAGTGCGAGGATTCGAAGACGTTGATCGCCCTCCTCTGGCTGGCGCGGCAGCGGGCGGCAGGAGCACCCTAGGGCGCCTCGAATACCCGAGGGATGACCGCGACCGGCGTCCCCCGGCTGACCGACCTGGCGCTTGACTTCCTGGCCTACCTCGAGCTCGAGCGCGGCCTGTCGCGCAACACGCTCGAGGCCTATCGCTCCGACCTGCAGCAGTACGGCGAGTTCCTGAGCCGGCACGGCGTCAGCCACTGGCGGCCGGCCCCCGTGAGGTGGCCGCGTTCATCTCCGAGCTGGCCGAGGGTCGGGAGGGGCGGCCCGGGGTGGCGCCGGCCACCCTGCAGCGGAAGATCGCCTGCCTGCGCTCGTTCTACCGCCAGCTCCGCCGGGAGCAGGTCATCGCCGACGACCCGACGTCCGAGCTGCGGCCGCCGCGGTCGAGCGCCCGCCTGCCCAAGGTGCTGAGCCGCGACGAGGTGGCGACGCTGCTGGCCCAGCCCCGGGGCAACTCGCCGGGCGCGCTCCGGGACCGGGCCCTGCTCGAGACGATGTACGCCTGCGGCCTCCGGGCCTCGGAGGCGATCGCGCTCGAGCTCTCAGAGCTCGACCTCGAGGCGGGCATCCTCCGCGCCCGCGGCAAGGGCTCGAAGGAGCGGATCGTCCCCATCGGCAGCAAGGCGATTCAGAGCCTCCAGGCCTATCTCAAAGGCGCTCGGCCGCGGCTTGTCGGCCTGCGCGACGAGCCGCGGGTGTTCGTCAACCTCCGCGGCGCCGCGCTCTCGCGCCAGGGCCTCTACAAGATCGTCCAGCGACACGCCCGGACGGCGGGGCTCGAGCACAAGATGAGCCCGCACACGCTCCGCCACACGTTCGCCACCCACCTGCTGGCCGGCGGTTGCGATCTGCGCTCGCTGCAGGAGATGCTCGGGCACGCCGACATCGGCACGACCCAGATCTACACCCACCTGTCGGCCGAGCGCCTGCGGGACGTGTACTTCGACGCTCATCCGCGCGCTCAGCTCCATGGGCCTCACGCGGCTTGACCAAGGGCCCAGCCGGGAGTACGCGCTCGGTCATCTGCAGGGTCGCTGGACGGACCTCGGGCGGGCCGCCGGGTGCGACCGCGTCGGCCTGAGGCGGATCCAGGTGCCGGCCGGCGGCTGGTCGACGCCGGTTCACGAGCACGGGCGCGAGGAGGAGATCTTCTACGTCCTCGCCGGCCGCGGGCTGTCCTGGCAGAAGGGGCGGACGGCGGAGATCGGCGCCGGCGACTGCATCGTCTACCTGGCCCGCGCCGGGGGGCACACGCTGCACGCGCTCGAGCCGCTCGACGTGCTCGCGTTCGGGACCCGCGAGGACGACGAGGGTCCGGGGTTCCCGCGCCTGGGTATGTCGAAGCTGAGCGGCCGGGCGTTCGAGTCCGTGCCCGGCGTAGTCGATCGAGCGCCGATCCAGTTCGTGCGCGAGGCCGAGCTCGGACCGCCGGACCTGCCGGCGCCCGGTGAGCGGCCGGCCACCATCGTCAACCTGCGTGAGGTCGCCGCCGACCCGCTGGAACGGCCCCGGGTGGTCCGGGTGCGCAGGAACCTGGGCCGGGCCGCCGGCTCGGTGCGAAGCGGGATTCAACATGTCGAGGTCGCGCCCGGCAAGGAGTCGACGGCCCAGCACTGCCACTCGCTCGAGGAGGAGATCTTCGTCGTGCTCGAGGGCGACGGGGTGCTGGTGGAGGGTGAGCAGGAGATCGCGGTCGAGGCGGGGCACGTGGTGTCCGAGCGCGCGGGAACGGGGGTGGCCCACGTTTTCCGGGCCGGAGAGCAAGGGCTGACGTACCTGGCCTACGGGATGCGCGAGCCCGGAGACCTGTGCTTCTACCCGCGCTCGAGCAAGATCGCCTTCCGCGGTCTCGGCGTGATGGCCCGGGTGGAGCGCCTTGACTACTGGGACGGGGAGGACTGACAGAATCGCCGGATGGGCCGGCGAGCGTTCGTGGTCGTTCTCGACGCCTGCGGGGTCGGCGCGCTGCCCGACGCCGGCCAGTACGGCGATGAGGGAACGGACACGCTGGGGCATCTGGCCCGGGAGGCGGGCGGACTGAGCCTGCCGTGGCTGGGGCGGCTCGGGCTTGGGTGCATCGAGCCGCTCGACGGCGTCCCGCCGGCACAGGCGCCGGTGCTGCACGGCCGCCTCCACGCGCTCGGACCGGGCAAGGACTCGACCGCCGGCCACTGGGAGCTCATGGGTGTGGTGACCGAGCCGCTGCCGACCTTCCCGGAGGGGTTCCCGCCCCCGGTGATCGAGACGATCAGCGCGATCAGCGGCCGGAAGGTGATCTGCAACCGGCCTTCGAACGGGATCGAGGCGATCGAGCAGTTCGGGGCCGAGCACGTGCGCACTGGGTCGCTGATCGTCTACACGAGCCAGGACTCGGTCCTCCAGGTGGCCGCCCACGTCGACGTGGTGGCGCCCGAGCAGCTCTACGCGGTGTGCGGCGAGCTGCGCCAGCGGCTCGAGCCCCCGGAGTTCGCGGTCGGGCGGGTGATCGCCCGGCCGTTCACGGGCACGGCGCCGCGCTTCCGGCGCACCGACGGGCGGCGCGACTTCTCGCTCGCGCCGCCCACGCGGAGCTACCTGGTCGAGTGCCAGGCCGCCGGCGCGGCCGTGCACGCGGTGGGGAAGGTGGGACAGCTGTTCTCCGGCATCGGGATCGACCAGCAGCATCCCGGCGCCACGAACCGAGCGGCGCTGGCGGTGACGACGCAGCTGATCGAGAGCCTCGAGGCGCCGGCGCTCGTGTTCACCAACCTGGTCGAGACCGACCAGGTCTACGGCCACCGGCACGACGTGCCCGGCTTTCACCGCGCCCTCCAGGAGATCGACCTGTACGTGGCCCGGTGGCTGCAGGCGCTCGGCCCCGACGACCTGCTCGTGCTCACGGCCGACCACGGCTGCGACCCCACCTCCACGAGGACCGACCACACGCGGGAGCACGCTCCGCTGCTGGCCCGGTTCGCGGGTCATCGGGGCCGGCGCCACGACGGTCCCTTATCCGACGTCGGCGCTAGCGTGTTGGATTGGCTCTCCGCGCGCCGAGCCTCGGGTCTGCCGGGGGAGTCGTTCATCGATGCCTGAGCTCCCCGAAGTCGAGACGATCCGGCGCCAGCTGGCCCCGCACCTGGAGGGTCGGACGATTCTCGACGTGCGGATCAGGGACAGCCGCTGGACCCGGCCGATGCCGGTCCCGATCGGTCGAGGACGGCCTACGGGGCATGCGGGTGGAGCGAGTCGCCCGCGCGGGCAAGTACCTGCTGTGGGAGCTCACCGAGGACCGCCACCTGCTCATCCACCTGCGGATGACCGGGGCCCTGCTCTTCGACCCCCCGGCCGAGCCCCCGCACACCCACGTGCGCTTCGACCTCGACGGCGGTCACGTGCTCGTCTACGTCGACCCGCGGCGGTTCGGGACCGGGCATCTGATGCTCGGGAGGGCGGCGCGGGAGGCCTATCTGGGCGAGCGGCTCGGGGTCGAGCCGATGACGCCCGAGTTCACGGCGGCGCACCTGCGCGCCATCGCGCGCGGCCGTCACGCCCCGATCAAGGCGTTCGTGCTCGACCAGCGCCGGATCGCCGGGGTGGGGAACATCTACGCCGACGAGGCACTGTTCCGGGCCGGCATCCACCCGCTCCGTGAGACGGGGGCGCTGAAGCGGGCCGACTGGGAGCGTGTTCGGGACGGGATCGAGGAGGCGCTCAGCCTGGGGATCGAGGCCAAGGGGGCCACGATCGACGACTTCCGCCACGTCGACGGCGCCCGGGGGTCGTTCCAGGACCTGTTCCTCGTCCACCGGCGCGAAGGCGAGCCGTGCCCGCGTTGCGGGCGGACGATTCGCAAGATCGTGGTCGGGGGTCGGGGGACGTACGTGTGCGAGCGCTGTCAGCGCGCCGCGATGCCGCGCAGGCGGGGACGGCACGGCAGGTCTCAGGCGCGCCGGACGGCCCCATGGACGCCGCGCGAAGCGCGGCCCCGAAAACCCTAAGCGGCCAGCAGCTGTGTGAGCCGGCCCTGGCGGTCGGCCTCGAGCAGCTCGCGGAACCCGCCGATCGACTGGCCGTCGATCACGATCTGGGGGAACGTGTACATCCCGGTGATCTTGGTCAGCTCGGCACGACCGTCCGGGTCGCGTGCCAAATTGATCTCTTCGTAGGCGATGTTCCGGCGCTTCAGCAGCGTTTTCGCGCTGACGCACAGAGGACAGCCATCGGTGGTGTAGACGGTGACGGGTAGCATGGCTTCATTAAGTATAGCAAGGTGGTTGCGATGCCCGCGCCGCTGAAGACCGAGGCAATCGTGCTGCGCTCGATCCGGTACGGCGAGGCCGACCGCATCCTCCATCTGTATACCCCGCACCACGGTCGGCTGAGCGCGATCGCCAAGGGCGCTCGGCGCTCGCGCAGCCGCTTCGGTGCCCGGCTCGAGCCGTTCGTGCACGCCGCCGTCGTGTTGCACGTGAGCCGGGGCGACATGCACACGGTGACCGGTGTCGACACGGTCGCCGTGCGACGTGCGCTCCGCGAGCACGCGGCCACGCTCGACGCCGCGGCCCGGGCCTGCGATGCGGTGGCGCGGCTGTTCGAGACCCCCGATCCCCACCCGGAGGTGTTCCAGCTCCTGGCCAATGAGCTCGCGCTGCTGGAAGCCGATCCGGCCCAGGCGCGGCCGGCCAACGGGCTGGCCTTCCGGCTCAAGCTGCTCCTGGCCGCCGGAGTGCTGCCCCAGCTCGGGTCATGCGCCTCGTGCGGTGAGCTCGAGCATCTGGACGGGTTCTCAGCCGCGGCAGGCGGGGTCGTCTGCCGCTCGTGTGAGGCGGCGTCGTTCCCGCTGGCCGAGGAGACCTACCAATTCCTGGTCGGCGCGGTCGGTCGGGCGCTGGCCGAGGTGCCCGACGCCTCCGAGCTGGCGCTGCGTCAGGCCGAGCGGGCGATCACCGAGACGGCCGAGCACCACGCGCACGTGCGCCTGCGCCCGCTGCTGCGCGCGGCGTGATCACTGTCAGAATCGGTGGTGTGAGCGTCGTGGCTGGATACGAGCACCCGGACGGTCCGGTGGCGGCCGCATTCGAGGAGCGGATCCGGGCGCGGGAGGAACGGGATCTGTCGCCCCTGGCCACGCGGTCCTATCCCGCGGTGCGGGCACTCGCCGAGCCCGACTGCGGGCTGCGGACGCCGTTCCAGCGCGACCGCGACCGGATCGTCCATTCGAAGTCGTTCCGGCGGCTCAAGCACAAGACCCAGGTCTTCGTCCTCCCGGCCGGCGACCACTACCGCACCCGGCTGACTCACACCCTCGAGGTGACCCAGGTCTCGCGCACGGTGGGGCGAGCACTGGCCCTGAACGAGGACCTGGTCGAGGCGATCGGGCTGGGGCACGACCTGGGCCACCCGCCGTTCGGGCACATCGGCGAGGAAGCGCTCGATCGCTGCCTGACCGACCGGTTCGGGTTGCGGTTCCTGCACCACGAGCATTCGCTGCGCGTGGTCGAGGTGCTCGAGCGCGACGGCCAGGGCCTGAACCTGACCGCGCCGGTCCGGGACGGGATCGTCAGCCACTCGGGGCGGGCCAAGGAGCCCGAGACGCTCGAGGGCAAGATCGTCCGCCTGGTCGACCGGATCGCTTACATCAACCACGACATCGACGATGCCGTGCGGGCCGGGGTGCTCTCGCTGCGCGATCTGCCCGCGGGGCCGATCGGCGAGCTCGGCCCGACGGGTCCGCGCCGGATCGACGCGCTCGTGCACGACCTGGTCGAGGCGTCGTCGGCTACGGGCGACATCGTCCAGGGCGCGCGGGCGGGGGAAGCGATGTCCGAGCTGCGGTCGTTCATGTTCGAGCGGGTGTATCTCGGGCCCGAGGCCACGCGCGAGCACGCCAAGATCCACGGCGTGATCCGGGCGCTGTTCGACTGGTACTGCGCCCACCCCGAGGAGATCCCCGACTCGATCCCGGCCGGCGAGCTTCCCCGGCGGGTCACCGACTACGTGGCCGGAATGACCGACCGGTTCTGCCTTCGGGCGTTCGAGTCGCTCAGCGTCCCGGTCGCCTTCGCGCCGTGAGCCGTTATACGGCCGACTCGCGCGACCGGGTTCGCGACGCGGTGGACATGGTGGCGCTGGTGTCCGAGCGAACCGAGCTGCGCCGAGCCGGGGCGGGCGAGTGGGTGGGGCGGTGCCCGTTCCACGAGGAGCGGACGCCGTCGTTCGGGGTCAACGCGGATGCGAAGGTCTACTACTGCTTCGGGTGTCAGGCCTCCGGCGACCTGTTCACGTTCGTGATGGAGACCGAGGGGCTCGACTTCGTCGGGGCGATGGAGACCCTGGCCGATCGCTTCGGGGTGCAGCTCGAGACGGTTTCGACGGATCCCGAGGCCGATGCGCGGCGGGCGCGCCGAGAGCGGCTGCAGGGGTTGCTGGGCCGGGCGGCGACGTACTACGCCCGCTACCTGTGGGAGGCCGAGGAGGCGGCTTCGGCGCGGGAGTATCTGCTCGGGCGGGGATTGTCGGAGCAGATCCTGCGCCAGTTCCGGGTCGGGTACGCGCCGAGCGCGTGGGACCGCATCCTGACCGCGTCGCGGCGGGCCGGATTCAGCGACGAGGAGCTGCTGGCCGCCGGCTTGGTTCAGCGCTCGAAGACCCGCGCGGGCTCGGTGTACGACCGGTTCCGCGAGCGGATCATGTTCCCGGCCGCCGACGCGCGCGGGCGGGTGGTCGGGTTCGGGGCCCGGGCCATGCGCGACAACCAGCAGCCGAAGTATTTGAATACTTCGGACAGCGACCTCTACCACAAGCGCAACCAGCTCTACGGGATCGATCTGGCTCGCACGGCGGCGGCCCGGGAGGGGCGGATGGTGCTGGTCGAGGGGTACACCGACGTGCTCGCTCTCCATCAGGCCGGGATGGCCAACACGGTGGCGATCATGGGCACGTCGCTGACCGAGGAGCAGGTGCGGGAGCTCGAGCGGGTGGCCCGGGTTCTGGTCCTGTGCCTGGACGCGGACCGCGCCGGGCAGGAGGCCATGCTCCGGGCCGAGCGCCTGGCCGGGGCGCGCGGGCTCGAGCTTCACGTGGTGGCGCTGCCGGAGGGCCTCGACCCGGCCGACCTGGTTGAGCGCCAGGGGGCGGAGGCACTGCGGTCGCTGGTCTCACGGTCGGAGCGGTTCGTCAAGTTCCAGGTCGAGCGGATCCTCGATGGCGCAGGCACCTCGGCCGAGGGCCGCGAGCGCGCGGTGCGCGAGGTGGCCCCGGTGCTGGCCGGGCTGGGGGAGACCGAGGGCGTCCTACGGGACGACCTGCGCCGGCAGGCGGCCGAGCGGCTCGGGGTCTCGGAGGGGCGGCTGGCGACGCTGATGACCGAGGCGGCCGGGGCGGCGCGGTCCTCGGGCCGGGATGGCGGTGGGGGGACGCGCGGTGGCTTCGGCTCGGGCCGGCCGGAGCGCGCTGCCGGCGGGGGTGCTTCTGGCGGGGGTGCTTCCGCGGGGGTGACCCGGCTCGATCACGACGTCCGCCAGGAGCAGATCTTCCTCGCCATGTGCATCGCCGTGCCCGACGCGGGCGAGGAGACGCTGGCCCGGATCGATCCCGAGGAGCTGCTGACCAGCGGGCCGCTGCGGCGAGCGGCCCGGCACCTGGCCGGGCGGACCCGGTCCCCGCTCTCAGATCTGCCGCGCGAGGACGAGGAGCTCGCGCGGGTGGTGGCGGCGCTGGTCGCGCGCGCGGGGCGGTCCGGCAGCGTGCGCGAGGCACACCTCGAGCACGCCCGGCTCACGCTCGAGAAGTCGCGAATAGAGCGGGCGATCCGACGGGCCCGGGCCCAGCGGGCGAGCGGGATCGGGGAGCTGGCGAGGGCGAAGGAGGAGGTGCTGGCCGGGATCCGGGAGGTGGTGGCGCGGCTGGAGCGGGCGGTGTGAGCCCGGCCGCCGACACCATCGACCGGCGGCTCGAGGCGCTGTCCAAGCAGCGGTTTCGGGCATCGTTCCACCTCCGCGGCCGCGACCGAGCCACGGTCGAGCTGCGCGGTATGGAGGCCATCGAGCGGGCGGCGGGCGAGCTGATCGAACGACGGCTCGCGCCCGCGGCGCCGCTCAACGACGGCAAGCAGACGCCCTACCGCGGGCACCCGGTGTTCGTGGCCCAGCACGCCACCGCCACCTGCTGCCGCAGCTGTCTGGCCCGCAACCACTCGATCGCCCCCGGCGCCGAGCTGACGGCCGACGAGCAGAGCTACGTGGTCGAGGTGATCTGCCGGTGGATCGAGCGGGACTTCGAGGAGGGGTCGGGCGGGCGTCGCGCGCCGAGGTGAATTTCAGGGCGGTTTCCGTCCGGCACGGGTGCGAACATATGTTCGCTATGGAGAAGGAGTCCTTGGAACACTTACTCGCCCAAGGCCTGAGCGTCGAAAAGATCGCCAAGCGGTTCGGGAAGCACCCCTCGACCGTCGTCGTACTGGATGGCCAAACATGGGCTCGAGCCGCCGCTTCGAAGCAAGCACGCGGCCACGGGGCGGGATCGATCGAGACCGGCTCGAAGGGCTCGTAGAAGCGGGCCTATCGATCACACAGTTGACGGCTGAGCTCGGGTTCAGCAAGGCGACGATTCGGTACTGGCTCCGAAGGTATGGCCTGCGGACGCAGCGAGCGCTGCGCTCGACCGCTCAGAGGGCGGCTCGCGAGGAAGGCCTCGGGGTGGTCTCGCTCTGGTGCGCGAATCACGGGGAGACCACCTTCGTCATTGACGCCGACGGCTTCTACCGCTGTCGTCGGTGCCGCATCGAGTCCGTGGGACGGCGGCGCCGAAAAGCAAAGGCGGTGCTGGTCGCGGAGGCCGGCGGTCGCTGTTCGGTGTGTGGCTACAGCCGCTACGCAGGTGCGCTCGAGTTCCACCACCTCGTCCCCGAGGACAAACGGCTCGAGATCAACTGCCGCGGCGTCGCCCTGGCATTGGACACGCTTCGAGCCGAGGCGCGCAAATGCGTCCTGTTGTGTTCAAATTGCCACGCGGAAGTCGAGGCGGGCGTGACCGAGGTTCCCGCTAGAGTTTCCGGCGATTCATTAGTAGCCCAATTGCCCGATCCGGGGTAGCTCAATGGCAGAGCATTCGGCTGTTAACCGAGGGGTTGTGGGTTCGAGTCCCACCCCCGGAGCTCAACCAGATCAATCTCGCACGAGCCCATGAAGCTGTTCGTCTGTTACGGCACCTGGAAGCCCGCCCCCCGCCCCGGCGGCCATCCCTGCGGCGTCGCGTACCACGCGCTGAAGGACGTCGGCTACAACCCCGAGGTGGTCCGCGCCTACGGTTCCGGTCTTCTGCCCGGGATCTTCAACCAGACCGACGGCCGCAAGGAGGTCAAGGCGATGACCGGGAACTACTGGGTTCCGGTTCTGATCACCGACGACGGCTCGTTCATCCAGGGCTCGAAGGAGATCGTCGAGTGGGCCAAGGCTCACCCGGCGCCGGCCGTCGACGCCGCGGCCGGCGTGACCTGAGCCGCCAGGGATGACCTGAGCCGCCAAGGGTTAGCTGAGACGCCGCGCTCCATGTCCGACCGACCGCCGATCACCGTCGAGGATCTGGAGCGCTGGGCAGACAACGGCGCCACCTGGCGCGCCCTCGAGGTGACCGACGAGCGCGCCGTGGTCGAGCTGTGCACGTGTTACGGCGAGCCGGTCGACATGCTGCAGAGCGAGGCGCCCGAGGTGATCGAGTTCGTGCGCGCTCATCGCGACGACTGACCGGGACGACTCCCCGGACACGCTCACCCCGACCGCTGAGCCACCCGCGAGCTCGCCCCGGGTACGCTCTCGGCAGCCAGGCCCTCGACCAGCTCGGCCGCCCGCGTGGCTCCGTCGTGCGCGGCCGCCCAGTCACGTAGCTCACCCGCCCGCCCCGCGAGTCGCGCATCATCGACCGCCGCCCGCACGGCGAGCCGCAACGATCGCGGGCCGAGCAGCCGCCAGGGCAGCCGCCGGCCGGCGCCGGCCCAGTCCACCCGCGCGGCGTTCTCGGCCATGTCGCCGACGTGCGGCACCGCCAGCACCGGCGCCCCGGCGGCCAGCGCCCGAGCCATCGTTCCGTGGCCGGCGTGGCAGATGACCAGGGCGCACTCGGGCATGGTCTGCGAGTAGGAGATCCACTCGACCAGCCTCGTGTTCGGCGCCACCCGCGCCGGTCCGGGCAGAGGCCGTCGGTTCCAGGTGGCGAGCACGCGGATCGGCTCGTCGCCGAGACCGGCCAGCGCGGCCCGGAGGAGGCGATGCTCGGGATCCTGCGCGGTCGAGGGGGCGACGAGCACGAGGGGATCGGACCCGGGCGGCGGGTCAACGCGCTCAAACGGTGGCTCCCACATCAGCGGCCCGACCACATGCACGCCGGCCGGCCACTGCCGTGGATACTCGAGCTGAGGGAACGTTCCCACAATGCACAACCGCTGGCTCAGCCCGCCGTGGAGTCGCGTCACGGGCGGAAGGTCGAGCTGCCGGCGCGTAACGTTGAGCTCCTCCCGCCCTCGCCGCAGGCCGGCCTCCAGAGGTCGCTCGAGGGACACCCAGAATCGCCGAGCCATCCGTGTCCGGGGTAGGCGAGCGCCGAACGCGTACGGGGGAAGGCCGGGCGCCCCGACCGGATACAGATGGGGGATCAGCGTCGCCGCCGGCACGTCCTCGAGCTCGGCGGCCAGGGACGGCGCGAGGGTCAGGATGTCGTGCACAACCACGTCGAAGCCGGCGCCCGACAGCGAACCACGGGTGTGACGGGCCGCGCGCACCACGGCCTCGTGCGGTCCCAGGGCCGAGTCGCCGACTCCGAACCCCGGATACTCGGGCGCGGCCAGAAACCTCATCCCCGCGGCCCGGACGTGCGACTCCCACCGCTTCCAGGTCTCGAACACGACTTCGTGGCCGCGGGCGACCAGCCGCTCGCCCAACGCCAGCATCGGGAACGCGTGGCCCGGCTCGCCAAAGGCCGCGAGAAAGACACGGAGGGATCGCTGCAAGGTTTCTTTCGTGAGCAGGAGTTCGCTTGCCGGTGCGCCACGACCGCCGATACATTGGCGCGGCCGCTCGCACGGACGGCGGCGAACCCTATGCGAACCCGGCGCACCACGACGATCGAGAAGCTGCGGCAGGCCATCGATTGCCTGCCCCGGACGACCCGGGCGGCCATGCTCGAGGCGATCAAGACGAACCCGATCATCGTCGGCGCCTACACCACGCGCGAGGGCATCTGCCCGATGCTGGCTGCCCACCGCGCGGGCGGCCGGACCAACTGCATCTCGTTCGCCAAGGCGTGGGACCGCTTCACGCTCGAGGGAGCGAAGACGGCCGATCCGCGACCGGCCACCCAGAGAGAGCTGCGCATCCTCACCGCGCACCTCGAGATGAGCCTCCTGGAGGAGGAGACTGCGAGCGCCGGTCTGGCCGGTGCGATCGCCGAGCACCGGGCGCTGGTGGGGGCGCGCCCGGTCAGCTCGGAGCGCCGTCGCCGCGAGAACCGTCCGGGCGACGCCGGACCGCAGCAAGGAGCTTCGCCGCCGCGGCGGCTGGGCCTGGACGCGGATCGTCCGCCGCTACGACGACTTCGAAGCCACGCGTGCGCGAGGCGCAGTCCGCCTCGCACCCCCAACAACGCTCAGCGCGTCTGAACCAAGGCGAAGGCGCCGGCGCCGACGCCGCGCCCGGCGACCGCGATACTCCGGCCACAAAGGATGGAGGAGCGCCGCACCAGCCCGGTCGAGCTGCTGTGGGACCTCGTGTTCGTGTTCGCGGTCACCCAGGTCACCACGCTGCTGGCCAACGACCTGACCTGGGCCGGACTGGCGCGCGCGATGCTCGTCCTGGCTCTCATCTGGTGGGCGTGGTCGGCCTTCGTGTGGGCGAGCAACGCCCAGGCGGCGAGCTCGCGCGCGATGACCCTGAGCCTGCTCTGCGCCACCATGGCCATCTTCATCACCGGCCTGGCGGTGCCGCGCGCGTTCAGCTCCGAGGCGACGCTGTTCGCCGTCAGCTACGCCGCTCGTGCGCCTGCTCCATCTCGCGCTCTACGCGGACGCGTCGCGGAAGGGCAACGCCGCCTGGTCGGCGATCGTCGGCTTCGCGGTCACCGTCGGCATCGGGATGGCGCTGCTGATCGTCGGCTCGTTCACCACCGGCGCGGCCCGCTACGCGCTGTGGGTCGCCGCGGTGGCGATCGACTACGCGGGGCCGGCGTGGCTCACCCGCGAGCGGCTGCGCGGCCTCCAGCACGTCGCGGTGGCGCACTTCGCCGAGCGCTACGGCCTGTTCGTGATCATCTGCCTGGGCGAGTCGATCGTCGCCATCGGAGCGTCGGCCGCGGGCAGGCGGAACGCCGGCCGCTCACCGCTGCCCAAGCTGGCCGCGGTGGCGCTCGGGCTGCTGATCACCATCGCCATCTGGTGGACGTACTTCGACCGCGTCGCGCCCGAGTCCGAGTAGCGCCTGCGCGCCCACGACGACCCGGTCCTGGCCGCCGCCGACGCCTACAGCTACCTGCACCTGGTGATCATGGCCGGGATCATCATCTTCGCGGTCGGGGTGAAGCTGCTGGCCCGCGGGTCGGTCACCGCTCCGCTGCCCGACTCCGCCGAGGCTGGCCCTGACCGCCGGGATCGCCCTCTACCTGGTCGGCCAGGCCGCGTTCCTGCTTCGCCTGCACGGAATGCTCGAAGCGACCGAAGCTGGCCGTGGCGGCGGCGCTGATCGTGCTCTACGCGGTCGAGCGGCGGGCTGGCCGCCTGGGCGGTCGCCGCCATCGCTGCTGCGACTGACAACCGGGCTGGCCGCGTTCGAGACCGCAGAGCGCTCACCAGCCGCGTTTCGCGCTGACACAGCCCGGGGAGGATCCGACCAGCCCATGCTGCAGAAACCTGGTCAAGCAGACCCCAGCTTTTCTCGGCGGCGTCGCCGCCATGGCCGAGAACTACGTCACCGACCTGGCGAACTTCCGCCACGGCCTGCCCGGCAACGACCTCGACGAGTGGGACCCCAACTACATCCGTCGCACCCTGCCGGTGCTCGGCCCGCTGTTCCGCACCTATTTCCGCGGTGAGGTGCGTGGGCTGGAGAACATCCCGCCCGCCGGTCCCGTGCTGCTGGTCGGCAATCACTCGGGCGGGACGATGATCGCCGACACGTTCGTGTTCACGATGGCCTTCTACGAACACTTCGGGACCGACCGCCGTTTCCATCAGCTCGCCCACGACGTTGCCGCCACGCTGCCCGGACTCGGTGTGCGGCCGTTCGGGACCGTGCGCGCCTCACACGAGAACGCGATCAAGGCGTTCGAGCGCGGCAGCGCGGTGCTCGTCTACCCGGGCGGCGACTACGAGACCTTCCGTCCCAGCTCACAGAGCGACCAGGTCGACTTCGGCGGCCGCCAGGGCTTCATCCGACTCGCGCTCGAGGCCAATGTCCCGATCGTCCCGGTGGTGGCGATCGGCGGCCAGGAGACCGGCCTGTTTCTGACCCGCGGCGAAGAGGCGGCCAAGGCGACCAGGTTCGACAAGCTGACCCGGATCAAGGTCCTGCCGGTCACCCTCGGCCCGCCGTTCGGGATCAGCGTGATGGACCTCCCCATGCGCCTCCCGCTTCCGGCCAAGATCACCATCGAGGTGCTCGAGCCGATCGACCTCAACCGGCGCTTCGGCCTCGAGCCCGACCCCGACGAGGTCTACGAAGCGGTGACCGGCGACATGCAGGAAGTCCTCAGCGGTCTGTCCAAGGAACGCACCGCGCCGGTGATCGGCTAGCGCTCGCAGGCATGGCGCTCAGCAACCTCGACCTCCGCGGCGCGTCCTACCCCGGCTTCGAGGAGGTCCTGACCGCGGACGCGCTCGAGTTCGTGGCCGAGCTGCACCGCCGCTTCAACCCCCGCCGCCTGGAGCTGCTGCAGGCGCGGCGCGAGCGGCGCGAGCAGCTCACCGACACGGGGAAGCTCGGCTTTCTCGACGAGACGAAGGAGGTCCGGGACGGCAGCTGGAAGGTCGCCCCGGCGCCCGAGGACCTGCAGCAGCGCTGGGTCGAGATCACCGGTCCGACGGACCGCAAGCTGACCATCAACGCGCTCAACTCGGGCGCGGACGGGTTCATGGCCGACTTCGAGGACGCCAACGCCCCGACCTGGCGGAACATGGTCGAGGGGCACATCAACCTGCGCGATGCGATCGACGGCACGATCACCTACAACGGCTCGGACGGCCGGCACTACGAGCTGGTCGAGAACCCGGCCACCCTGCTCGTGCGCCCGCGCGGCTGGCATCTCCCCGAGCGCCACCTGCTGATCGAGGGCGAGCCGATCGGCGGCGGCCTGTTCGACTTCGGGCTCTACGTCTTTCACTGCGCGCCGCGCCTGCTGGCCAAGGGCTCGGGCCCGTACTTCTACCTGCCCAAGATGGAGTCCCATCTGGAGGCGCGTCTGTGGAACGACGTCTTCACCTTCGCCCAGGAAGCGCTCGGGATTCCGCACGGGACGATCAAGGCCACGGTCCTGATCGAGACGCTGCCCGCGGCGTTCGAGATGGACGAGATCCTCTATGAGCTCCGCGACCATTCGGCCGGGCTGAACGCGGGCCGATGGGACTACATCTTCAGCGCCATCAAGTGCTTCCCGGACCTCAAGAAGACGATCCTGCCCGATCGTGGCGACGTGACGATGACGGTGCCGTTCATGCGCGCCTACGCCGAGCTCCTGGCCGCGACCTGCCACAAGCGGGGCGCGCACGCGATGGGGGGGATGGCGGCGCTGATCCCCTCGCGCCAGGACAAGGAGGCCAACGAGAAGGCGCTGAACGGGGTGCGCGCCGACAAGCAGCGCGAGGTCGAGCAGGGCTACGACGGGACCTGGGTGGCCCACCCGGATCTGGTCCCGGTGGCGCGCGAGGTGTTCGAGCAGGGGCTCGGCGGCAAGCCGAACCAGCTGCGCAAGAAGCCCAAGGTCGACGTGAGCGCCCACGACCTGGTCGCGCTCGACAAGACTCCGGGCCAGATCACCGAACAGGGCCTGCGCACCGACGTCAACGTCGGCTTCCGCTATGTGTCGTTCTGGCTCACCGGACGCGGGGCCGCGGCGATCAACTCGCTCATGGAGGACGCGGCCACGGCCGAGATCTCACGCACGCAGATCTGGCAGTGGATTCACCACGGAGTCGAGCTCGAAGACGGCCGCAAGGTCACTCGCGACCTGGTGCGCGAGATCCTCGACGAGGAGACGGCGAAAATCCGCAAGAGCGTGGGCGAGGAGATCTGGTGCGCGGGCCGGCCGGCCGAGACGCGCGAGATCTTCGAGAAGGTGAGCCTCTCGAACCGGCTCACCGAGTTCCTCACCCTGGTCGCGTACGAGTACCTGGACTAGGTGGCGGCTGCGCCGCCATTGGCAGGTTCGCCGGAGGCGAAACGTGCCGGGGCCGGGCTTCGCCCGTCGTCCGTGGGGCCGGTTCCGCCGGGCCTCCGTGCCCGGCGGGCGCGCCGAACGGCCTAACCCGGGACCATGAACGACAGCGCGCCGGACTGCAGCAGCACGAGCACCGCCATCAGCAACACGAGGACCACGCTCCACCCGATCACCTTGCGGAAGATGTCGCCCTCGCGCCCGGCCAGCCCGACCGCGGCCGCGCCGATGGCGAGGTTCTGAGGCGAGATCATCTTGGCCAGCACGCCGCCCGAGCTGTTGGCGCCCGCCAGCAGGACCGGCGACAAGGCCGCCTTGTGGGCAGCGGTCACCTGTAGGGCGCCGAAGAGCGAGTTCGTCGAGGTGTCAGACCCCGTGACCGCGGTGCCGAACCAGCCGATCAGCGGCGAGAGGAAGGCGAAGAACCCGCCCGCGCCCGCGGCCCAGGTCCCGAGCGTCGCCGTCTGGCCGGACAGATTCATCACGTAGGCCAGCGCGAGCACGGCGCACACGGTGAGGAACGCCCATTTGATCTGGTCGAGCGTTCGCAGGTAAACCCGGGCCGCGCGCACCGGGTTGACCCGCAGCACCATGGCGGTGATTACGCCTGAGACGAACAGCCAGGTGCCGGCCGCGGTCACCCACGTCCACTTGAACGTCTCGCTCGTCGGCACCTTGCCCTTCGAGGACAGGACGTGCAGGCCGGGCCACTTGAACACGCTCGTGGCCTTGTCGAGCTCGGTGCTGATGCTGGTGATGCTGACCACCCCGAGGACGACGCAGATGATGATGTAGGGCGCGAAGGCGAGCACCAGGTCCTTGCGAGGCACGGGCTGACCGTTCTCGGCCAGCTTCTTGCGCTCGAGTGCAGGATCGGCCACCGCGCCGCCGGCGATCGCCGGCCGCGGCCCCACGCCGGTGGCCAGGTTGGCAGGTGCGGCGGGCGACCACACGCGGGTCAGCGCCACCACCGCGGCGGCTGAGGCCAGGGCGGCCAGGATGTCGGTGAGCTGGACGTTGACGTAGTTCGAGACCGCGAACTGCACGACCGCGAACACCGCCCCGGCGGTCAGCGCCGCCGGCCACGCCTCGCGTAGTCCGCGCCGGCCGTCCGCGATGAACACGAGCACGAACGGGATGAGCAGGGCCAGGAACGGGGTCTGGCGGCCGACCATCGCCCCGAGATGGTTGACCGGCAGTCCGGTCACCTGGGCCAGGGTGGTGATCGGGATCGCGATCGCCCCGAAGGCCACGGGCGCGGTGTCGGCCACCAGGGCGACCGTGGCCGCGCGGACCGGGCTCAGGCCCAGGCCGACGAGCATGATCCCGCAGATGGCCACGGGTGTGCCGAACCCGGCCAGGGCCTCGAGCAGGGCGCCGAAGCAGAACGCGATCACGACCACCTGGACGCGGTGGTCGTCGGACACGGAGCTGAACCCCCGGCGCAGCACCGCGAAGTACCCGGTGTCCTCCGACATGTTGAAGATCCACAGGGCGTTGATGACGATCCACATGATCGGCCAGAAGCCGAACACGGCGCCTTCGAGCGCCGAATCGCCGGCCTGCCCGATCGGCATCGAGTAGACGGCGACGGCCACGATGATCGCCACCGCGAGCGTGATCAGGGAGGCCAGCCACGCCTTCATCCTCACCACCCCGAGCAGCACGAACAGCACCACCAGCGGCAGCACGGCGAAGATCGACGTGACTCCCAGGGAATGGGAAACCGGATCAAGGACCTGCTTGTACACGGGCACCTCCCTCGACGACCAGCGTGTATGCCCGCGAACCTACCCGGGGCGGAGGAGCGCTAAGCCGGGTCTTGCCGGCTCATGTGCAGGCGGATGGTCGTCCCACCCGCCGAGGTGCGCAGCTCGACCAGGTCGCACAGCTGGTTGACGATCCACAGTCCGAGGCCGCCATTGGCGCTCGGCCGTGGGGCGTGGCGTCCGGCCAGCGGGTCGGTGATGTGCCCGGGATCCTCGAGCTGGCAGACCACTGCCTCGGGCGTCGTCCACACCCGGACGAGACCGGGCTCCCGAGCGTGCTTGAGGGCGTTGGTGGCAACCTCGTTCGCGGCCAGGACCAGGTCTTCGGCGCGCGTCCGCTCGAGGCCGGCATTGGCCGCCGTCTCCGCCACCAGCGTCCGGACCGTCCATAGATCGCCGTGGTCGAAGCGCAGCTGCGCCGCGTCCGCGGGCGGCGTGGGCAGGGGCTCGTCGGAGGCCTCCGGGACGACGGAGCTGTAGCTGGGGCTGAGCGAGCCCACGCCGTCCTTGATCACCCACGGGTGCGTCCGCTCGGCGTCGGCCAGGACGCTCGGGTCGAGCCCGTCGGCGTCGTAGGGACAGAGCACTCGGATCTCTGCGCCCGGCCAGGCCAGGTTGATCAGCGCCTCGTGCCGGGTCGCCTCGCGGATCTCCTCGGGCGAGCGCCCGGGCCAGATCGGCTCGCCCACGTAGTGCAGACATCCGGCCGCCGTGCCGGGCCAGCATCTCGTGGACGGCGGGGATGATCCGGGCCGGGTTGCGGCCGAGCTCGTACATGTCGAGCATCTCGACGTCCGCACGGCACGTCGGCCAGATGGTCGCGCAGGAGCTCCGCCCGCGGGCCCGGCACGGCCACCGCGATCGGCTCGCCGGCCTGCAATCCGGGCTCGATGAATCAAGGACCCCGTCGAGGTAGTCCTCATCGCCGCGATAGAACAGGGCTTGATGGGCCAGCGCGTCGACGCCGGGCCCGTCGGAATGAATGGACGGAACTGTGGACATGTGAGAAATCGTGATCCCGCAGCGGGATTGGTCGTGACCCCGTCGCGGGTTTGCGCGGGCCGACCGAATTGGCGTCGCGCCCAACGCCCTCTCCGACTCTTGATGCTACCCCGGCCCCAGGGTGGCGAATCGCCTGCTCCGACGGCCAAGAATCAGCCGCACGCGCGGCCCCGGCGGCGCCGGGCGCTGGGGAGCTCGACCAGGCCGGATGGGTCGAGAGCCAAGAAGGCCTCCACCAGCCCGGGATCGAACTGGCGACCGGCCAAGCGCTTGATCTCGGCCACCGCCTCGGCGACCGGCCAGGCGTCCTTGTACGGCCGGGCATGCGTGAGGGCGTCGAACACGTCGGCCACGGCCACGATCCGTCCCGCGAGCGGGATCCCCTCGCCCGCCAGTCCGGCCGGATAGCCGTTGCCGTCCCACCATTCGTGGTGGGTGAGCGCGATCTCCTCGGCCAGCCGCAGGACGCGGGAGGAGCTACCTCTCAGAATCGCCGCGCCGGCGGCCGGATGCCGCTTGACCCGGCGGTACTCGGCCACGCTGAGCTTGGCCGGCTTGAGCAGGATTGAGTCCGGCAGGGAGAGTTTGCCCAGGTCGTGCAGCGGGGCGGCCTGGCGGATCAGCGACGCGTCGGCGGCCGGAAGTCCCAGCTCCCGGGCGAGCAGAAAGGCGGTCCGGGCCACGCGCTTGGTGTGCTGGTGGGTGCCGTCGTCCCGGTACTCGGCCGCCAGGGCAAGCCGGTTCAGCGTCTCCAGCCTCGATTCTTCGAGCTGCTGGTAGGTGCGGACGTTCTCGATCGCCACCGCGGCCGAATCGGCCAGGGCCTGGAGAACGTGCACCTCGTGGGCGCTGGCCCGGTGGCGGTCGGCCCAGTAGACCCCGATCGCCCCCACCGGGTCGTGCCGGCGAATCGGGACCACGGCGAGGCTGCGCACGAACGTCGGGCGGTAGATCTCGTGAAGCACGCGATCGTCGCTGGAGATGTCGTCGATCACCACCGGCTCGCGGTGGCGCATCACCCAGCCCGCCGCGCAGCGCTCGAGCGGGATTCGCCGTCCCTTGAACAGCGGCGCGATGGCGTCCTCCTCGGCGAAGGCGCACTGGTCGCCCTCGCGGAGGACGAACGTGGCCCCGTCGGCGTGCGTCACCTGCCGGGCGGTGGCCGGGATCAGCCTCTGAACCTCCGCCAGCGTCCGGGCCAGCGATAGGTCCTGAATCGCCTCGAGCAGGTCGCCCGCCTGATCGAGCGGGAGCGCGCGAGTGAAGGCGAACATCTCGCGTCCAGCCTCGCGTGTCCGGGCCAGCGAGGCCCCTACCCAATCTGTTGTCCTCACTCCTCCGTGCGCCTCTGACACCTTCCCTGCACCTCGTGACGGTGGATTTCTAGGCTTAAACGAGTGGACGCAGGAGAAATGGCGGTCACGTGGCGGCTGCGCCGCCATTGCGAGTTTCGCCTGCGGCGAAACGTCGCGGCTGCGCGCGGGCGGTCTGGCCGATGAGCTCCGCAGTTAACGAGCGGAAGCGGCCCGCGACCATTCGGCCTTGTGCGCTCGCTTGGCAGCCTGGTAATCAGTCAGGGCCTGGGCGGAGTCGACGTCGCCCAGCGTGGGATGCCAGGGGACCAGCTCCTCGGCCGCCGCCACCCCGAACCGCTTGGCCAGCACGGCTCCCAGCGCCTTGATCTTCATCTCGCCGAACCCCGGCAGTGCCGCCAGGTTGGCTCGCAGCGCGGCTCCGTCCGAGGCGTCGGTCCACACCCGGGACGCGTCACCGTCGTAGCGATCGCGGATGTGGACGGCGAGGTCGTGAACCCGGCGCGCCATCGCGCCTGGGAAGCGGTGGATCGCGGGCCGCTCCCGGAACACCGGCTCGAGCTCGGCCTCGGCCAGCGCGCCGGCGCTCAGTGAGCCGAGCCGCTCCTTGAGCGCGAGCGGGCCCGAGAACGCCTTCTGCACCGAGACCTGCTGATCGAGGGCAAAGCCGACCAGAAGCGCCATCGGGTCGGTGGCGATGAGCCGGTTCGCCTCGTCTGAATCGGTGAAGTAGAGGCGATCGGTCACTTAGCGATCATAACCGGGCCTCTCGAGGACGCCGGCGCCGCCGGACCTGGCAAGATCACGGCCCCGCCGGGCCGGGCCCGCAGACGACAGGAACCACGCATTCCGGGTAGTTGCTCGGGACGACAGGTGAGGCGACATGACGTCGAACAGCGCAGCTGATCAGGTAGAACGGCTTCAGACGGGCATTCCCGGCCTAGATGCCGTGGCCGAGGGAGGGTTGCCCCTCGGCCGAACGACCCTGCTCGTCGGCACCTCCGGCGCGGGCAAGACCGTGCTCGCCTCCCAACTGCTCGCCGCCGGCATCGAGGAGTTCGGCGAGGCGGGCGTGCTCGTGACCTTCGACGAGACGGCCGAGTCGGTGCTGCGCAACGCCCAGAGCTTCGGGTGGGAGTTCGAACGGCACATGGCCGAGGGGCGCCTGTCGGTGATCGACTGCTCACCGGCCCCAGACGCGCCCGTCCTCGAGGTGGGCGAGTTCGACCTCCTGGGCCTGGTGGCCCAGATCGAGGCCGCGATCAAAGAGACCGGCGCACGCAGGGTCGTGCTCGACTCGGTCACGGCGCTCCTGCCCCAGTTCGAGGACGAGCGCCGGATCCGCCGCGAGCTGACACGCGTCGTTCACGCGCTCAACCAGCTCGGGATCACTTCCCTGCTCACCGCCGAGCGCACGGACGAATTCGGCAGCGTTGGCCGGTTCGGGGTGGAGGAGTTCGTGGCCGACGCCGTGATCGTGCTCCGCAACGTGCTCGCCGACCAGCGCCGGCGCCGCACGCTCGAGATCCTCAAGCTCCGAGGCGGCCCGCATCGCAGCGGCGAGTTCCCGTTCAGCATCCATGCCGAGACCGGCGTGTCGGTGATCCCGCTCTCGGCCATCGAGCTCGAGCAGCCGGCCTCCAGCACCCGGATCTCGGTGGGCAATCAATATCTGGATGAGCTGTTCGGCGGCGGCATCTACCGCGACTCGCTCGTCCTCGTCTCCGGCCCCACCGGGACGGGCAAGACGCTGACCTCACTGGGCTTCCTCCAGGCGGCGATCGATGCCGAGGAGCGTGCCCTGCTGATGTCGTTCGAGGAGAGCCACAACCAGCTCCTGCGCAACGCGTCGTCGTGGCTCCAGGGCATAGAGAAGGCCGAGCAGGACGGGCAGGTGCGGCTCCTCTCCATCTATCCCGAGCGGATGGGCTTGGAGGACCTGCTCCACCAGATCGCGCGGGAGATCGAGACCTACGCCCCGCGCCGGATCGTGCTCGACTCGCTCACCGCGCTCGAACGGGTCTCCTCCAACCGCGGGTTTCGGGAGTTCGTGGTCAGGCTGTGCGCGCTGCTCAAGCAACACGAGATCGCCGCCCTGTTCACCAACACCAGCTCGATGATCTCCGGCGGCGAGACGATCACCGATGCCTACGTCTCGACCATCACCGACGGCATCATCCTGCTCCGGTACGCCGAAGTCGGCGGGCACGTCCGCCGGGCCATCACGGTGCTGAAGATGCGCGGGTCAGACCACGATCGGCGCATCCGCGAGTTCAAGATCACCGACCATGGGATGGAGGTCGGCGAGCCGATCCTGGAGGTACACGGGTTGGTCGTGCCCGGGGACGGGAGGGGTGCCGCGGACGTGCGAGATTCGGGCTGAGACGGGGAAGTATCGAGCCGGATGCAGCTCAGCGACCTCCCCAACCGCGATCACCACGCCGCTCGCGCGCTCAGCCGCGGGCAGTGGCTGCCGGCCGTCCTGCGGTCGGTTGGATTCGAGCTGCGAGGCGGCACGCCGGCCCCGAGCGAGGCCCGCCACCGCGTGCTTGAGGCGCTCGGCGATGTGCTGAGACCCGAGGAGCGCAGCAACATGGCTCTGCTGATCTCGGAGCTGGTCACCAACGCCGTCCGGCACGCCGGCATGATCAAGCAGAGCGACGTGATCAGGGTGCACGCCGCGGTGGCCCCCGAGCGTATGCGGATCGAGGTCTGTGACGGCGGTCCTGGGTTCACTCCCGGTGCGCCCCGGGTTCGCAGCTTCGAGGATGGCGGCGGAGGGCTGGGCCTCGTGCTCCTCGACCGGCTCTCGACCGTGTGGGGCGTGGCGTCCGGCGACGACGTGTGCGTGTGGGCGGAGTTCGAACGACCGATGGGGGTAGCCGCGTGAGTACGGCCGAGTTCGCCGCCGAGCTCAGCCGGTCGGGCCCCGAGACGATCGTCCGGCTGAGCGGTGAGCTGGAAGACGAATCGGCGGCGCACGTCCGCCAGGTGTTCGAGCAGGCGCTGAGCGAACGTCCGGCGCGGCTCCTGATCGATCTCTCAGAGCTGGAGTTCATGGGCTCGACCGGGATCTGGCTGATGGTCGAGGCCCACCGCCGCTGTGTCGAGGCCGGTATCCGGCTGCGGCTCGAGGGCAAGCCGCTACCAGCCGTGGCGCAAGCGCTCGCGCTGTCCGGAGTGGGAGAGCTGGCGAGTTCCGAGACCGAGTTTGCCCAGGGCGACGGCGGCGACCGAGCCGAGATCCAGCTCCGTCTCTACGTCTCGAGCCGCTCCAGCACCGGGACCCCTGCGCTCAATACGGTGCGCGCCGTGATCGATCGGCTGTCCGAGGACGAGGTGCAACTCGAGGTCATCGACGTGTTCGAGGATCCCGGCCGGGCCATGCAGGATCGGGTCATCGCCACGCCGACGCTGATCAAGGCCACGCCGGCGCCCGAGCTCCGGCTCATCGGCTCGCTCGGGGACCCGGAGGCGGTGCTGCGCCACCTCGGCCTCGCGCCCACCGTGGCCTGACGCGCACTAGCGGTAGCCGAGCAGGGCCTGGAGCAGGTGCGGCGCGCCGTAGACCTCCCAGAGCGAGGCCAGGACGAGCACCGGAACCGCCATCGTCGTGGTGACGAGCGTCGCCGCCAGGAGCTGGTCCCACTGACCGCGCCGGCTGGCCACCATCCACGCGGCCAGAGGCAGGAACAAGGCGGCGAGCTCGGGCACGGCGTGAGGGAGGAGTCCGGCCAGGAGCGCCGCCGACCCTGCGTGGAGCGAGGAGGCCACGCGGGCGGCGCTCATCCCCAGGACGAGCGCCTGGGTGCTGAGCGAGAACACGGTCGCCCCGACCACGAAGGCGAGCGCGGCCGGCCGCCCGCGCTCGTGGACCCAGCGCTTGACCCCGCTGTGCGCCGGCGCCTGGAGGGGCAGTGAGCTTCCGGCGATGAACCCGGCCACGCACGCCATGGCGTGGAAGGCCAGCACGAGCAGGTTGTGGCTGAGGATCCGCACCACATCACGCGGCGCGCCGACGACCAGCGGCGGGGCCAGGCTCAGTCCCGCGCCGCCGCGCCCAGCCACCAACGACACGATCCAGGTCGCCACCAGCAACCCGCTCGCCACCGCGAGGCTTCCCCCAGCCACGCCCGGAGCACGGGCCAGGGCCGCCGCCGCCACGCCTCGAGCGTGCCGCGGGTGCGACGCAGGCCATGGGTGAGGGCGTAGGCGGAGGCGTCCACCGAGGTCTGATCGGCCCCGTCGGCCGATCAGCTTGAATACGGCCTCCGCGGTCTGGCCGGCCGCGGGCCATCCAACCGGCGCCCACCTTCCTTACTGGAAGATCTCCGTCGTGCAGTCGCCGCCGGGCAGGTGGATCTCGTGCGGCCGCGCGCCATCGGCCTGCTCGTGGAAGTCGACGAAGAAGTCGGGATCGAGCGCGTAGGTCCCGTCCGTCTGCCGGTCGAGCTTGGTCAGCCAGCCCTTCAGACCGGGGTAGAACTGGTTGTCCCAGGTCGAGTAGAGCGAGTTGCTCACGTACACCCGCTGGCCATCGAGCGAGTTCTGGAGCATCTGAGGACCGCCGTTGAGCGGCTCGGGGGCCTTCGGGTGTCCGTTGTCGCGTCCGAGCAGGCCGCCGAGCCACACCTGCGAACGGAGCTTCGGCTCCCGGGGGTCGGACACGTCGTAATGGCGCAGGTCGCCGTGGAGCCAGTTGGACAGGAACAGGTCACGGTCGTCGAGCGAGAGCACGAGATCGGTGATCAGACCCGGCACGCCGCCCTCCAGCGGCCAGCCGCCGAGCTCCTCGTTCTGGACGTCGATGACGGTCTCGGCGTCCCAGCTGCCGTTGTCCTTGAAGAAGCGGATGATGTTGGAGGACAGGGTGGCGCCGACGAATCCCTGGGTCGAATCCGGGTCGTGCTGCCAGCGGATCTCGAGCGGGATCAGCCCCTGATCACCGAGGTCGACGGTCTGGACCTTGGCCCGCCGCTCGAGGTCCCAGAAATGCAGGCGGCGGCCGTACTTGCCGGCTGCCACGTCGGCTGGGTTGAAGCCATCCCGGAACGTATTCGGCGCGCCCCACTCGCTCGAGACGAGCGTGTTCTGGCGCGGCTGGTACCAGAAGTCGTACATGAACTCCTGGCCGTTCTTCTCCCGTTCCCACCGCTCGGCGACCGAGAAGTCGCGCGCGTCCAGCACCGCGAACCCGCCGGGCAGGTTGCCCTCGGCGTCGCCGAGCATCGAGATCGTGACGATGTCGCCCGGCATGCAGTGGACGGTGTGCGGTCCGCTCAGGCCGAGCTTCTCCTTGATCTCCTGGCCTTCGATCACGTCCTTGATCCTCGGCGCTCTTGGATCGGAGATGTCGATCATGTGGATGCGCGAGGACTGCAGGCCCGGGACGATCATCGTGTCGCGCTGCAGCTGCGAGTGGCAGGCCGAGGAGCACGCGTTCCAGCCGAAGTGATGGAGCTCGTCGCCCGCGTTCGGCATCTCGGTGCGGTGGACGATGGTTCCGTACTCGGGCGACTGCGGATCGACGTCGACCACGGCGATGAAATCGGGGCGATCGATTCCGGTTCCCTCGTACAGGGCGGCGACGTAGACGAACTGCTCGGGCGTCTGCTCGCGGGCCTCGGCCGGGGAGGCATAGCCGGGGCCGCCGTGCTCGTGGGCTGAGTGATCGTGGGCGCTCATGGGGTCAGCTCCTTTTCCGGTTTCGGGCCGGGCCGGCGCGGGCGGAATCGAAACTCTACTGGTCTAGTGCAGAATCGACTGGCGCGCGGCCCGCGTTGAAGTCATACTGTGCCCGCCTCGTTCAGTCGAGAAGGGGAGGAGATCGATGGCCAACGTTGTCACGCCGCAGGATCGCCCTGGGCCTTCCGAACCATTGCTCGATGCCGACGGTCTTGACCGTGGCGTCGGCTTCCTCGGTCTCCTGTGGTCCTCCGAGGGCTCGATCATCGGGTCCGGCTGGCTGCTCGGCGCCCTGGGTGCCGCCCTCATCGCCGGTCCGTCGTCGATCATCGGCTGGGTCGTCGCGTCGATCATCGTGATCCTGCTCGCGCTCGTGCACGCCGAGCTCGGCTCGATCTTCCCGGTCAGTGGCGGCACCAGCCGCTTTCCGCACTATGCGTTCGGCAGCTTCGCCGGCGCGACGTTCGGATGGGCGTCCTACCTGCAGGCGGCCACGGTTGCCCCGATCGAGGTGCTGGCCGCGATCCAGTACCTGTCGAGCTTCCACTTCGCGCACACCTGGTTCGTCAAGCAGAGCACCGGCCCGGGCACCCTGCACGGGGTCGGTTACGCGGTGGCGATCGCCTTGATGATCTTCTTCGTCTCGATCAACCTGATCGGGATCCGCTGGCTCGCCCGGTCGAACAACTGGATCACCTCGTGGAAGGTGGCCATCCCGGTACTGACGATCATCGTCCTGCTGCTCACCCACTTCCACCCCTCCAACTTCACCAGCGGCGGCGGCTTCTTCGTCCACGGTGCGGCGATCAAGAGCATCCTGATCGCGATCCCCACCGGCGGGATCGTGTTCTCCTTGCTCGGCTTCGAGCAGGCGGTCCAGCTGGGGGGTGAGGCGGCCAATCCGAAACGCGACCTCGCCCGGGCGGTGATCATCTCGATCCTGATCGGCGCGGCGATCTACACCCTCCTCGAGGTCGCCTTCGTCGGCGCGCTCTCGCCGCACCTGCTCAGCGAAGGCGGCGGCTGGCTCGGGCTGGGCAGCAGCAGCAACCCGGCGGTGGTGGCGCTCAACAAGTCGCCGTTCTACGAGGTGGCAAAGGTCGCCGGGTTGGCCTGGCTGGCCTTCCTGCTCCGGCTCGACGGCGTGATCTCGCCGACCGGCACGGGGCTCATATACACCACGTCGTCGTCGCGCCTCAGCTTCGGGCTGAGCCGCAACGGCTATGTGCCCACGGCATTTGAGACCACGGATAAGCGCCGCGTGCCGGTGTTCGGGATCATCTTCTCGGCCATCGTCGGCCTGATCTTCCTGCTCCCGTTCCCGAGCTGGAGCGCGCTGGTCGGCATCGTCACCAGCGCCTCGGTCCTGATGTACTCCGCCGCCCCCCTGGCGCTCGGAGCGCTGCGCCGGCAGAAGCCTGACCTGCCGCGCGGCTACCGGCTCCCGATGGCCGGAGTGCTGGCGCCGATCGGCTTCGTCTGCGCGACCTGGATCGTCTACTGGTCGGGCTGGCAGACCGTGACCACGCTGATGGTGGCCATGCTCGTGGGCTATCTGCTGATGGCGCTCTCCTACGCGTTCAAGCTCAATCCCCGCGCGCCCAGGATGGATTGGCAGGCCGCGTGGTGGATCGTCCCGTACTTCATCGGAGTGCTGCTGATCTCATACTTCGGCACGTTCGGTGCGGGCGGGATCATCGGCGGCGTCGGGATCTTCAAGCACGTCCTCGAGGAGGGCGGCAACAACGATCTGGGACTGGTCGGCGGCCTGGCAGCGTCCGCGGGCTGGAGCCTCATCATCTACTACATCGCCATGGCCAAGCGGCTCACGCCCGCGCAGGTGGACCACTACGTGCGCGACGTCTACCCGCCACCGGTGGTCTCGCACTGAGCGGGCCTACAGCTCCAGCGCGCGCGCCAGGGCCTCCCACTCCGCCCGCGGCACCCCGGTGACGCCGACGGTCTGCAGGCACACGTGATCGGCCCCGGCCTGGCGGTGCCGGCGCGCGGCGGCGGCGATCTCCTCGACGGTGCCGTGGGGCACGATCGCGTCGATCAGCCGGTCTGAGCCGCCGTCGGCGATGTCGTCCTCGGCGAAGCCGTGGTTGAGCAGGTTGCGGGTGTAGTTGCTCAGCCCGAGATACAGCTTGGCGTACTCGCGCCCCTTGGCCCGAGCGGACTCGGCGTCCTCGTCCACGACGCAGGCGAGCTCCGGTGCCAGGGTGCGGTCAGCTCCGAGCCGGGCCCGGGCCGACCGCGTGTGATCGACGGGGATGAAGTACGTGTGGGCGCCGAGCGAGCGCTCGCCGCTCAGGTCGAGCATCTTCGGACCCAGCGCGGCCAGACACCGGCGGTGGGGCGGCACCGGTGTCGCCGCCCGGTCGAGCCCGTCCAGGAACTCCCGCATGGCCGCGAGCGGGCGGTTGTACCGGCTCGTGGCCTCGGGGTGGCCGATGCCGATGCCCAGGAGTACGCGCCCGGGGAACTCACGCTCGAGCTCGCTGAAGTCGGCCGCCACCTGCTCGGGGTCGCTCTGCCACACGTTGAGGATCCCGGTGGCGACGACGATCCGCTCCGTCGCTTCAAGCAGCGGTCGCAGTGCCGGCAGCTGGGGCGAGCCGCCGAGCCAGAACGCCCCGAACCCGCACTCCTCGGCCAGCTGGGCGGCCTCGCCGCCGGCCTCTTCGCCGATCGCGCGGTACGAGGTCCAGACGCCGAACGGTCCGAGGTCCATGGCTGGAGCTTGGCAGATCGCCGACTCCGGCCGGGGTGCCGATAGCCTGACCCGCGTGGGTACTCGGACCGCCATTGCGCTGGCGCTGGCGGCGATATCGACGACGCTCACCAACGTCGCCTACCTGCGTGAGCACGACGCTGCGGCGTCCCTCCCGTGTCTGTCGATGCGCCGTCCGCTTCACTCGGCCTGGCTGCTGCTGAGCAACCGCAGCTGGCTGCTCGGGTTCGCCATGGAGAGCGGAGGGTTTCTCCTCTACGCGGCGGCGCTGGCGCTGGCCTCGCTGGCGCTCGTCCAGAGCATCGCCGCGGGAGGCATCGGCGTGCTCGCCTTCGTCTCGGCTCGCATGACCGGCCGCCGTCTGGGCCGCCGGCGATTGACCGGCGTCGGCCTCTCGGTGCTCGGTCTGTTGATGCTGGCCGTGTCCCTGGCCAAGAGCAGCGGCGAGGGCGGTCATGGCTCGACCGTGGGCGTGCTGCTCTGGCTCGGCTGCGCGGCGGCACTGGCCGTGACCGTGCTGGTCGTCGGCCGGCGTACCGGGGCTTCCGCGGTGGCCGAGGGCGTGGCCGGTGGCCTGTTCTTCTCCATCGGCGACATCTCGACCAAGCTCGCCACCGAGGGCGGCGTCCGGACGGCGTTCGTGGTCACGTTGATCATCGGCTACACGCTCGGTACCTCGCTCCTGCAGATGGGCTACCAGCGTGGCGGCGCGCTGACCGTCGCGGGGCTGGCCACGCTGCTCACCAACGCGGTGCCGATCGCCGCCGGGACGATCGTCCTCAACGAGCCAGTGCCGTCCGGGGCGTGGGGAGTGCTCCGCGTCCTCGCCTTCGTGGCCGTGACCGCCGGCGCGATCCTCCTCGCCACCCCCGACCGGCCGGCGAGCGAGACCGCGCCGGACGTCGTCCGGGAGCCGGCTCGCGCGAGCGGGTAGCCGGCCACCTCGTTCAGGCACTCACATCCTGTGGCGCGAGCTTCCGCCCCGCGCTGGGCACGGTCCGGCCGAGCGGCGTTCAGCCGTGGATCAGCGTTCCCGACGGATGGCTCTTGGTCAACACGTAGGAAGCGTTGAGACCGTCGCAGCGCGGCCGGGAGTGGTGATGGAGGTGCCATGGCTGCACCACCCATCCACCCGTGGTCACGGGATAGAAGAGCACGATCGGATAGCGCCGGTGCTTCTCGATCCGTGGGATGTAGCCGATGTTGCCGACGTTGAGCCGCATCAGGAAGGCCATCGCGCTCGAATACTCGACGTAGGTGACCGGGTGGCCACAGCTACGTACGAACCGGTATCCGCCCAGCGTGTTGACCGTGGTCTGCAGCAGCCCGATCTGCGTCGTGCGACCTCGCTCGTGCTTGAGGTCGACCCGCTCGTCACGGACCCTTCCCACGAGGGCGGGAATCAGGCTGGCGACCAGGATGACCACGAGGGGAACGCCGATCCACTCCGGAAAGCCCGCACGCAGGCGCGGCAGCTCGGTCAGTGCCCACCCGACGCCCACGCCAGCGATCACGGCGCCGACTCCCGCCGCCTCGAACATGTAGCGCGGGAGCGCGGGCCAGCCGTGGAGGGCAAAGCCGATCTCGACGATCACCCACGTCACGACGCCGGCGGCGAGGGCGAGGACGACACGGTTACGGCGAACCGCGGCTAGCGCGACGGTCAGCAGCGCGGCGATCCACACGGGAAGGTACTCCAGCTCGGTGAACCGGCCCAGCGTCCCCGTCACCTTGTTCTGGCGAAGCTCGCGGGGGGAGCGCAGCGCCAGCTGCCCGGCGATGTTCGGCCGGCCATTGGTGATCCACGGGATCCCGAACCACATGAAGGCCACGAGCGCGATCCCGCCGCACAGCATGAGCCGCATGGCCGGCACCCGGAACCAGGCCCAGAGCGTGAACAGACCGAGGAATGGAAATACCTCGGGCCGCCCCAGCGCGGCTAGAACGCCAAACACGAACGCCCACCGATACCGGCCGCACAGGCCCATGTCGATCCCGGCCAGGCAGAAAGTGACGATCATCGGGTCCGACTGAGAGCTGAGGATGTAGTGCATGTAGCCCTCGAGCCCCAGCACCGCCACGCCGGCGAAGATCGCGGCCGCGATCGGGGCGACGCGGGGCGCCACCGGCGCGTTGCCCGCCGCGGGATCGCCCGCCGCGGTGCCGGCGGTCAGCCGGTAGGCGATCCGCCCGGCGAACACGCACCCGGCGAGGTCGACCGCGGCCGCGGTGACCATCCAGAGCCGGAGCGCGAAGTGACCGAACAGCGCATATGGGACGGTGAACAGGAACGGCAGCGGCTTCCACGACGGAGCGCCGCCGAGGTCGAGGTTTCCGGCCAGAGCCTGATGGCCCCAGACGAGCCAGCCGAAGGGGTCAAATCCCGGCCTGGTCCGCGCCCACAGCAGGAGGATGATCGCCGCGGCGACCACAGCCACGGCGGTGAGGAGCCAGGCGTGACGGAGCGCGAACGGTCGTCGAGCCGTCGGTTGGGGCTCTGGCACCGCAGCGTCTAGGACGGGCGCGTCTACGGTGTTCTCGGCCACGGCGCGGGCGAAGCTAGCACGCGTGTCAGCGCAAACCGCCGCGCGAAAGCGTTGTTAAACGAACGCTCACACAGGCGTTCTCAGGGTGGCGAGCGCGTTAGCGCTCAGACCGTGCCGGGCCCGGGACCGCCGCTGGCGAAGAGGAGAAACCAGACGAAGAACGCGACCACCGCGGCGGTCACCGCGACCACGGCGATGATCTCCAGCGGGCGCACCCGCCGCCGTTCCTCGCGCGGCTCGGGCCGGCTGTCCTCGAGGCTTCTCAGCCAGGGGGGCCGTCTCCGCGGCCGGGGCTCGGGGGGCCGGGGATCCGGTGACGGTCGAGTCGCCGCTCCCCTGTGCATAGCATCGGAAATCGGCATATTGAGAGGGTGCCCGTCCGCGCGTGTGGGTAATCCACGCCGCCCGCGCCGCGCGCAGGCGATCCGGCTCATCGTCGTCGGCAAGGGACCCCGGTGGGGATCCGGCTCGTGGCCATCTGCAAAGGAGCACCGTGGCCACCCGGGCGCCGATTCCCAGTGGCCCGGCTGGGACTCGAACCCAGGACCGACGGATTATGAGTCCGCTGCTCTGACCGACTGAGCTACCGGGCCGTGACGGGATGCGACGCTACCAGTGTGGCGCGGACGGCGGGGCGGGCGGACCGCAGCGTGGGGTACCCTTTGGCTCGAGATGCTCGTTCTCGGACTGGACCAGGCCACCGGCCAGACGCTGGCCCTGATCGCCACCTTCGGTGGCATCGGCGTGATCGTGAACATCCTGGTCGTCTACATCATCGCGCAGGTCCTGGCCGAGCGCAGGGAGAATCGGGAGTACCGCGAGCGCGGCGAGATTTGACGCCTCCGGACCGAGCCGGTCGGCGGTGCTGAGCCGCTTGGTCACCCGCCGCCCGAGCGGGGGGCGAAGGGCCGGGGCGTGTCCTGCCCCCGCCGTGCAAGGCCAAGAAGCCCGGCTGCGGCGCACGCTGTCGGGCGCGCTGGAGCTCGACGATGATCGTGACCGGATCGACGTCGAGGCGGTCCACCGTTACCTGAGCCGGGAGTCCTACTGGGCTCAGGGCAAGCGGCTCGAGGACGTCCGCCGGGCGATCGTCGACTCCGCCCGGGTCATCGGGCTGTACGACGGGTCCCGCCAGGTCGGCTTCGCCCGCGTCCTCTCGGACGGCGTGCGGACCGCGCATCTGTGCGACGTCTACGTGCTCGAGCCCTACCGCGGGCGCGGCCTGGGCGTCGAGCTGGTCCGCGAGGCGGTCGATCGCGGCCCCCATGCCAGGCTGGCCTGGACCCTGGCCACTCGCGATGCCTACGGGCTCTACGAGCGGTTCGGCTTCTCCCGCCCGCGCGACCGGTACATGGAGCGACCGGCCGCCCGAGGATCCGCCTGAAGGAACGCCGACGGCAGGCGTCGAATGAGACGCCTGCCGATGAAGTCGACTCTTCCTTCGACCGCGACCGCCGAGGCGCCCAACGGCCACCAGGCCCTGTCGGCCTATATCCGCTCGCGCTTCGAGGAGTTCTCGCGCTCCCAGAAGGACGTCGCCCAGTACATCGTCGACCATCTCGACGAGGCCGCGTTCCAGACCGCGGAAGAGCTCGCCCGCCGGGCCAGCACCTCCTCGAGCACGGTGGTCCGGTTCTCCCAGGCCCTCGGCTTCGAGGGCTTCCCCGAGCTCCAGCAGGCCGCGCGTGAGGAGTACAAGCGCCGGCCGCCCGGCGCCATCGACGCCCTGAGCGCGGCCACACCGCTGTTCTCGCTCGACCACACCGAGTTCGAGGCCGCGCTGGCGGCCGATCACGTCAACGTCGAGGACACCGCGCACAAGCTCTCCCGCAACGACGTCGAGGCCGGCATCGACGCGATCGTCTCGGCCGAGAAGGTGCTGATCGCCGGGACCGACCAGATGGCCTTCTTCGCCAGCTACCTGCGCCACCTGCTCATGCTGCTCGACCTCCGGGCCGAGATCGTGGCCAGCCCTTCGCAGGAGGCCCTCGGGCGGCTGAGCCGGATCGACGATCGGACGCTGGTCATCGGGCTCTCAGCCGGCCGCCCGCACCCGCTGATCACCCGGACCATGAAGCTGGCCCGCCACCGCAAGGCCCCGACGATGGCGATCACCGACGCCACGCTGTCCGAGGTTGCCCGGCTGGCCCGCATCCGGCTCTACTACTCCTCGAACACGCCGGCCTTCGTGCGCTCGCACACGGCGCTGCTCTCGCTCATCCAGGCCCTGGCCTACGGGGTGTACGCCCGCGATGCGCAGCAGTACGACGTCCGAATCAAGGCCTTCCGGTTGAAGTGAGCGCGAAGCGCGAACGGTCGAGGGCGGCTGGACGCCGCCCGACGCTGTAGGACCGCGGGGCTGGACGCCCCGCGGAGGACTTCCCATGGCGCTCGTCCACCACGAGCTCTGCTTCGGGTGCGGGCGCGTCAACCTGTTCGGGCTTCTGGTCGAGGTCGAGTCGGCCGGCCCGGGCGCGGTGGCCGGGCGGTGCTTTCTCAAGCAGGACCATCAGGGCCCCGAGCGCGGACACGCCCATCCGGGCATCGTCGCCACCGCGCTCACCGAGGCCATGGCTCTGGCCTGCGGCCTCGACGCGCACCCGGCCGCGCTGGAGACCGAATTCCTCGAGGCCGCCTCGATCGGCGGGTTCCTCGAGCTGGAGGCTCGCGTCGAGCGCCGTGACGGTCCGACCGCGTACGTGACCGCGACCGCCACCGCCGACCAGCGCATGGTCGCCCGCGCCCGGGGTAGCTTCCGATCGTGACCGTTTGATCGGAGGAGGACGGCGATGCCGCAGAGCCTGACGCACCAGATCTTGAACGAGCACCTCGAAGAGGGGGAGCTCAAGCCGGGTTCGCCGATCTCGATCCGGATGGACCAGGCGCTGCTCCAGGACGCCACCGGGACGATGGCGCTGATGCAGTTCGAGGAGCTCGGCGTGCCCCGGATCAAGGTCGAGCGCGCCGTCCAGTACGTGGACCACAACGTGGTCCAGCTCGACTACAAGAACCCCGACGACCACCGGATGCTCCAGGCCCTGGCCCGGAAGTACGGGCTGCACTTCTCCCGTCCCGGCAACGGAATCAGCCACTACATCCACATGGAGCGCTACGGCAAGCCGGGGCAGACGATGCTCGGCGCCGACTCGCACACCGTCCAGGCCGGCTGCATGGGCATGATCGCCATCGGCGCCGGCGGGCTCGACGTCGCCGTCGTGCTCGGCGGCCACCCGTACGAGATCTCCTGCCCCGAGGTGGTCGAGGTCCATCTGACCGGCGAGCTCAACCGGCCCTGGGTTCAAGCCAAGGACATCATCCTCGAGCTGCTCCGGCAGCTCTCGGCCAGCGGCGGCAAGAACAAGGTGTTCGAGTTCACCGGCGAGGGCACGCGAGACCTGAGCATCCCCGAGCGGGCCACGATCGCCAACATGGTGGCCGAGCTCGGCGCCACCGCCGGCGTATTCCCGCCCGATGACCGCACCCGGGATTGGCTCAAGCGCCAAGAGCGCGAAGACGACTTCGTCGACGTCGGTCCCGACAACGACGCCGAGTATGACGACCGGGTCGAGATCGACCTGTCAGAGCTCGGCCCGCTGGTGGCCAAGCCGCACAATCCCGACAACGTGGTGCCGGTCGAGGAGGTGGCCGGAACCGAGATCGCCCAGGTCTGCATCGGGTCCTCGGTCAACTCCGGCTTCAACGATCTCGCTCTCGCCGGCGCGATCCTGGCCGACAAGGATGGCCAGATCGTCCACCCGAACGTCGCCGCCACCGCCACCCCGGGCTCCCGCCAGATCCTGGCCGCGATCGCCGAGTCGGGCGTCTACCGCCAGCTCTCCGACGGCGGCGTGCGGATGCTCGAGCCGGTGTGCGGGCCGTGCGTGGGCATGGGCCAGGCCCCGCCATCGGATGCCAACTCGCTGCGGACGTTCAATCGGAACTTCCCCGGTCGCAGCGGTACCCCCGAGGACTCGGTCTTCCTGTGCTCGCCCGCCGTGGCCGCGGTGTCGCTGCTGAGCGGCAAGATCGAGGACCCGCGCGAGTACGGCGACGCGCCCGAGCTCCTGCCGATGCCCGAGCTGCGCCCGTATGTCGACGATGTCCACATCTTCGCCCCCGCTGATCCCGACGAGGCCGAGAAGATCGAGATCCCACGGGGCCCGAACATCAAGCGCCCGCCCGAGCACAAGCCGATGGAGGACAGCATCGAGGCGTGCGTGGCCACCGTTCAGCCGGACGACATCTCGACCGGCGACCTGGCCCCGGACGGAGTCGAGGTGATGTCGTACCGCTCGAACGTGCCGGCGATCGCCGAGTTCACCTTCCGCCACCGCGACCCCGACTTCCGCAAGCGGATGAAGGAGTGGGGGAGCGGCTTCATCGTCGCGGGCGACAACTACGGCCAGGGCTCGTCCCGTGAGCACGCGGCGATCGCCCCCCTGCATCTCGGGGTCAAGGCGGTGATCGCCAAGTCGTTCGCCCGCATCCACCGCCGCAACCTGCTCTCGCAGGGCATCGTCCCCCTCACATTCAAGGACGAGTCGGATTACGACAAGGCCGAAGTGGGGCAGAAGTGGTCACTGCCCAAGCTGCGCGAGGAGCTCGATGCAGGGGTCGGAGACGATCACGGCCAAGATCGACGATGACCAGGAGATCACGCTCACGCACGACTTCTCGCCCAGCGAGCGGCAGATCCTGCTCGCCGGCGGGCTCCTCTCCTATCTCCGCGACCAGGATTCAGACGACGGCAAGGCGGAGGAGAACGGCGGCGATTCAGGCCGGCAGGAGAGGACGCGGACGGCGAGAGCGAGCGCAGCGACACCGGCGAGAGCGAGCGCAGCGACACCGGCGTCCACCCCTCGGTCGGTCAGGGCGTCGGCGGCCAACCCGAATAGGAGCACGGCCGTCGGGCCGCGCGTTTCGCGCCCGGGGGGCCGTTGATCTGAGCGTGGCTCTGGCCGAGGTCGAGAAGATCAGCTGCCGCGCGTTCGGCGTTCGCGTCGACGTGACCGTCCCCGCGCGCCTTGAGTCCGAGGCGCGGGCCCTGCTGCCCCCGAACGCCGAATTCGTGGACGACGGCGCCGAGGGCGTGACGGTGAGCATCGAGGATCGGACCGGTGAGCTGGTCGTGACGGCCGGCCGCGTCCCGGCCGGGACGACCCAGGACGACGAGCTCGCGCTCGGGATGCTCGATGCCCAGATCCGCGCCCAGATCGCCCTGTGGGCGCCCGAGCACATCTTCGTCCACGCCGGTGTGGTGGCGGTGCGGGGCCGGGCGGTGGTCGTCCCCGGCTTCACCTTCACGGGCAAGACGACCCTGATCCGGGCCCTGGTCGAGGCCGGGGCGGTCTACTACTCGGACGAGTTCGCCGCCATCGACGCCGACGGCCTGGTCCACCCCTATCCGAAGCCGCTCTCGATCCGCCACGGCGATGGGACGGGCCGGACGACCGAGACCTCCGCAGCGGCCCTGGGCGCGGACATCGGCTGCGCACCCGCGCCGGTCGGCCTGGTCGCCATCACCTCCTACCGCCCGGGCGCGAGGCTGAATCCCGAGCCGCTGGCCTCCGGCGCGGCCCTGCTCGCGCTGCTCGGCCACACCATTCCCGCGCGCACGCGACCGCAGCAGTCGATCGCGGCGCTGAAGGCGGCCGTGCAGGGAGCGACGGCCTGGAAGAGCGAGCGCGGCGAGGCCGCGGACGCCGCGCGGGCGATCATCGAATCGGTGTCCTAGCGCGGCGCCACCAGCAGCGCCTGCGTCGCCCGGCCGACGCGGCCGCGCTGGTCGAACAGGACGCTCTCGGCGGTGCCGATGCCACCTTCGGCCAGCACGGTCCGTGAATCGAGTCCGATCCACTCGCCCACCGGCTGGCGCTCGATGTACAGCGTCAGGTCGGGGTTGATGAACACGAACTGATCCCAGGACAGGGTGGCGCTGATGCCGTTGCCGAAGTCGCCCGCGGCGGCCAGACGCTGTAACCCGCTCGGCTCCTCGCCGGCCACCAGCGGGAAGCGCAGGCGGAACCAGGCCGTGGACGGACCACCCCCGAACGTGCCGGACACGAATCGCACCTCGATCGCGTCCGGCGCGAACATCGGCAGGCCGTGAGGCGGCTTCAGGGGGTTCGGCCGGCCGGTCTCGGGTTCGGGCGGCGGGGCCGTCGGCGGGGTCGTCGCCCCGCCGGCATCGGCGGCGGCGATCCGCAGCGCCCGGGCCCGGACGACCTCGGCGCCATTCGGGTCGGAAATCGATCCCTCGAGCAGCTGAACCCGCCGCCCGGGCCGGACCACGGCGGCCGAGACCGAGAGATCGCCCAGGGGCACGGGGCGCAGGAACTCGTAGGTGACACGGGCGATCGCCAGCGCCTCGCCTCCATCGAGTTCCTCGAACGCACGCATCAACAAAGCGGCCGGCGCGCCGCCGTGCTGAGCGTTCGGATCCCACGGGCCGCGGGCCAGCTCGCTGGCGACGAACCGTCCATCTTGCCCCGCAAATACCGACTGCTCGGACATGGCGGCACACGCTACCGCGTGGCTACACTGACCCCTCATGAGCTTCTCCCGCGACGAGGCAACCTTCACCGTCAAGGCCGGCCTGGCCGAGATGCTCAAGGGCGGCGTGATCATGGACGTGGTCACGCCCGAGCAGGCCAAGATCGCCGAGGACGCGGGCGCGGCCGCGGTGATGGCGCTCGAGCGCGTGCCGGCCGACATCCGCCGTGACGGCGGCGTGGCCCGCATGTCGGACCCGGCGATGATCCAGGGCATCCAGGAGGCGGTGACCATCCCGGTCATGGCCAAGGCCCGCATCGGTCACTTCGCCGAGGCCCAGGTGCTCGAGGCGCTCGAGGTCGACTACATCGACGAGTCCGAGGTGCTGACTCCGGCCGACGAGGCCCACCACATCGACAAGTGGGCGTTCAAGGTCCCGTTCGTGTGCGGCGCCACCAACCTCGGCGAGGCCATGCGGCGGATCGGCGAGGGGGCGGCGATGATCCGCTCCAAGGGCGAGGCCGGCACCGGCGACATCGTCAACGCGGTCCGGCACCTGCGCATGATCCGGTCAGAGCTCCGGCGCCTTACCGTGCTCGACGAGACCGAGCTGGCCACCGCGGCCAAGGAGCTGCAGTCGCCCCTGCACCTCGTCCGCCAAGTGGCGGCCGAGGGCCGTCTGCCCGTCGTCCTGTTCTGCGCCGGGGGCATCGCCACGCCCGCCGACGCGTCGCTGGTCATGCAGCTGGGCGCCGAGGGCGTGTTCGTGGGCTCGGGCATCTTCAAGTCCGAAGACCCCGAGCGGCGGGCGCGGGCGATCGTCGAGGCGACGACCCACTTCCGGGATCCGGCGCGCGTCGCCGCCGCCTCGACCGGCCTCGGCCAGCCGATGGTCAGCCTCGAGACCTCAAAGCTTGAGACCGAGCAGTTGCTGGCCCCTCGGGGCTGGTGAAAACCGTCGGCATCCTCGCCCTCCAGGGCGGGTTCGAAGCGCATGCCAAGATCGTCCGCTCGCTCGGGTCTGAGCCGCGGGAAGTCCGGGTTCCGGCCGACCTCGAGGGGCTCGACGCGCTGATCATCCCCGGCGGCGAGTCGACCGTGATGACGCTCGGCGTCGAGCGCGAGGGCCTGGGCGAGCCGCTGCGCGACCTGGTCGCCCGGGGCACACCGGTGCTGGGGACGTGCGCCGGGATGATCATGCTCGACCGCGATCACCTCGACGTGCTCGACGTCAAGACCTCGCGCAACGCGTTCGGCCGTCAGCTGCGCTCGTTCGAGGCCGATCTGGATCTCGACGGCTTCGAGGACCCCGTGCACGCCGTGTTCATCCGGGCGCCGTGGGTGACCGAGCTGGGGCCCGACGTCGAGGTGCTGGCCAGCGTCGACGAACATCCCGTGGCCGTCCGGCAGGGCAACATCCTCGCCGTCTCCTTCCATCCGGAGCTGGCCGGCGACCCGCGCATGCACGAGCTCCTGCTCAGAGAGCTTCAGTCGAGCCCGGCGGGCTCGCGGCGGCCTTCGGAATAGGCCAGGAAGTCCCGCTCGAACGAGTCCCAGTCGAACTCGTCGGGTCCGAGCGGGGGCTCGAGATCGAAGTCGTCAAAGCCGCGCAGCGGATCGTCGGCGTCGCGGCCCCGGGACAGCCACGCGGCCAGCGCGGCGGTCAGGATCCCGGCCACGAACACGCCCCCGGCCACCGCCCGGTGGTGGGTGACCCAGGCGAAGGCGCCGACCGCGTACAGGGCCAGCGCGCCGAAAACGAGCCGGCGCAGGTCGACAGGCGGAGTCGTCCGCCGGGGTGCCCGGGCCCGGAGGCTCAAGATGATGGCGGCGCCGAGTGCGACCGCGAGGACCAGCTTCCAGATGTCGAGACCGTGCACCGAAATCCTCCTACCCCAGTAATCGGCACCTATGAGGAAAACGTGACCCGGGCCCCGAACTCGCGCATCACACGACCAACCCGTGCCGCATGGTGTTCTCGCTTACCGCCCGGGGCTCGACGAAGTGGCGCAGGTAGTCAGGACCGCCGGCCTTGCTCCCGGTCCCGGACAGCCGGTTGCCCCCGAAGGGCTGGCGGCCGACCATCGCCCCGGTGATGCCGCGGTTCACGTACAGGTTGCCCACCGGGGTGCGCTCGATCACCTGGCGCACGACCGCCGGGTCGCGGGCGAACAGGCCGCCGGTCAACGCGAACGGCAGTCCGTCGACGATGTCGCAAGCGTGCTCGACGTCGCGCACCCGCTCGACCGCCAGGACGGGGCCGAAGATCTCCTCGTTCAGGACCGGCGAGTCAGGCGGGAGATCGATTGCGACGGTGGGGGCGCAGAACCAGCCGCGCTCCGGGACCGAGTCGACCCGGGCCACCACTTGATCGGCCGCCAGCGCGGCGTACCGGTTCACGCGCTCATACGCCTCCTCCTCGATCACCGGCGGAACGTCGGTGGCCAGCCGGTCGGCCTGCCCGACCACGAGCACCCGAAGCGCTCCGGCCAGACGGTCCCGGAGCGCGTCGGCGATCGCCTCGTGCACCAGCACCCGGGCCGCCGCCGAGCACTTCTGGCCCGCGTAGGCGAAGGCCGACAACACGATGGCCGGGACGGCGTCGTCGAGGTCGGCATCGGCGTCGACGATCACGCAGTTCTTGCCCCCGAGCTCGGCCACCACCTGTTTGATGTGCTTCTGACCCGGCTTGACCTCGGCCGCCGCGCGCACGATCTCGAGCCCGACCGGAAGCGACCCGGTGAAGGCGATCGTGGCCACGTCCGGATGCCCGACCAGGGCCGCCCCCGCCTCGCCGAGGCCGGGCACCAGCGCCAGCGCATCGGCCGGGACCCCGCCGGCGCGCAGGGCCTCATAGATCATGAGCGCGCACCCCGGCGATTGCTCGGCCGGTTTCAGCACCACGCTGTTGCCGGTGGCCAGCGCGGCCGCGGTCATCCCGCACGGGATCGCGATGGGAAAGTTCCAGGGCGAGATCACCGCCGCCACGCCCCGCGGCGCGTAGCGCATCTCGTTGCGCTCGCCCGGGACCTGGAGGAGCGAGGGCCCCCGCTCGAGCTCGAGCGCGCCCCGCGCGTAGTACTCGAGGAAGTCGATCGCCTCGCACACGTCGGCGTCCGCCTCGCGCCAGGGCTTGGCGCACTCGCGCACTTCGAGCGCGGCCAGCTCGAGCCGGCGCTCGCGCATCCACGCCGCCGCGCCGATCAGGGCCTGGGCCCGCTCGGCCGCCGGCCGCGCACTCCAGGCCTTGAACCCCCGGGCCGCCGTCTGCACCGCCTCGGCCACCTCGTCCGCGGTGGCCGAGGCGGCGAACGCCACCAGCCGGTCGGGCTCACCGGGGTCGGCCGAGGCGATCTCGTCGCTCTCCCGCTCGAGCGCGGGGACGCGCAGCGGCAGACGCGCGTCCACCGCGGCCAGCGCGTCGTCGAGCTGCGCCCGTACGCTGCTGCGGCGGAGCTCGAGGACCGGCTCGTTGGCAAACGGTTCCACTGCAACCGACGTTAACAGCGCAAAAACGTCGCCCGGCGCGCGATCTGCGGACCGCCGGGCGACGTCTGTGCTCGTGGAGGACAAAAACGTTGCCCTACGACCGCGGAATGGCTTGGCGGGCGACGTTTTGGCGCCTCGCGCGGGGCACGGATGCCCCGCGCAACGGCCCCATGGATGACGTGCCCGCTAACGCGGGCATGGGCAGTTCGGCCCGGCGGCGGTACATGCCGAGCCGGCACGGCCCCAATCAGGCGGGAATCAGGATCCCCCGGCCCTGCAGCCGCCCACCGTTCAGGTCGGCCATGGCGTCGTTGATCGCCTCGAGCGGATAGGTGGTGGTGTGGAGGGTGACCTTGCCCTGGGCGGTCAGGGTCATCAGCTCGGCCAGGTCGTTGTACGTGCCGACCAGGTTGCCGATGAACGAGATCTCGCGCGAGATCACGTCGATGGTCGGGATGTCGATGTTCTCGCCGTAGCCGATGACGTAGTAGAAGCCGCCGTCGCGGATCATCGCGATCCCGTCCTCGATCGCGCCCTTCTCGCCCACGAAGTCGATGATCGCCTCCGCGCCCAGGCCGTCCGTCAGCTCCGCCACCGTCGTGCGCTGGGACCCGTCCACCTGCACGGTGTGATCGGCGCCCAGCTCGCCGGCCAGGGCCAGGGCCTTTTCGGACGGGTCGATGACGATGATCTCGGTCGCGGTCATCGCCTTCAGGCACTGGATCCCGATGTGCCCGAGGCCGCCGGCCCCGATCACCACCGCGCGGGTGCCCGGTCCGAGCACCGGGAGCGCCCGCTTGACCGCGTGAATCGCGGTCAGCCCCGCGTCGGCCAGCGCGGCGATCTCGGCCGGCTCGAGGCCGGACTCGAGCTTGACCACCGACCGGGCCGAGGTCAAAAGGAACTCGGCGAATCCGCCGTCGCGGTCGATGCCGGGAAACGACCCGGTCAGGCAGTGCATGTCATCGCCGCGGCGGCACGGACCGCACAGCCCGCAGGAGATGAACGGGTGGACGATCACGGTGTCGCCGCGCTGCACGTTGGTGACCGCCGAGCCGATCTCGTGCACCCAGCCCGCGTTCTCGTGCCCGGGCGTGTACGGCAGCTGGACCTGGGACTTCTCGGCCCACTGGCCCTCCTGGATGTGAAGATCGGTCCGGCACAGCCCGGCCGCGCCGATCCGTACCACCACGTCGAGCGGCCCGAGCGCCTTGGGCTCGTCGACCTCGTCCAGCTTCAGCTTCTCGTTGTAGGCGTGCAGCCTCGCGGCCTTCATCGAACCACCTCCCCGTGGCGAGCTTGGAGCAGCGAACGGCAGATCCCCCCGTTGGTCTCGAGACTCACCCGGGTCAGCCTGGCGGTGCGCAGCCACCGCGCGAGGTCGGTGATCGGGTCGCCGTTGGGGAGCACGAAGGCGGGGGAGCCGGGCGTGAGCGGCAGCCCGAGGCGGCGGCGGAGTTCCAGACACCGGCGCGCGTCCTCGCTGTCGGGAAGATCGCCCAAGCGCAGCGCCAGCGGGTCCTCGGCGCCCAGCGTCTGGCACAGCCGTGACTGGCGCGCGGTCAGGGCCTTGCGCAGGAACAGCTCGCGCAGGGCATCGAGCTCGTCGTCGGTCGTCTCGCCCGGGAACGCCCCGGCGAACCCGTCCCCGTTCTGCAGGGCGTGGTTGATCTCCGCCCCGGTGAAGTGATCCTCCAGCCGCACGCTCACGCCGCGAACCCCGGGCAGCCCGCGCACAGCGGCGCGGGCGTCGGCGGCCATCAGGAAGGCGAAGTTGGGCGCGCACTGCGGGGTGGGCAGGCGCAGAGTGATCTGCACGTCGCCGTCGGGGTCGATCGAGCACGAGGTGACGAAGCCGAGGCGGGTGATGGGCTCGTCGAGCTCGGGGTCGTAGACCTCGGCCAGCGCTTCGAGGACTCGGGCGCTCATGCCGACTCGACGCCGACCGCCGCCTCCTGATCGGCCGGGGTCTCGTCGCGCAGCTGCAGCTCCTGCGGCACCTCGATCCCGTACAGCTTGGCCGCGTTGAGGCCGAGGATCTTCTTCTTGCTCGCGGTCGTGACCTCCGGATAGTCGGCGTACTCCTCGCGGTCGGGCATGGTCCAGTTGACAAAGCCCTCGACCTGCCACTTCGGCTCCCAGATGGCGTAGTCGCTCGAGAACAGCATCTTGTCCTCGCCGACCCAGAACAGCAGCTCGCCCATCACCCGGTTGAAGAACCTCGGCCGGGCGTGCATGAGGCCGCCGATCACCACGGCCAGGCCGGCGTAGACGTTCGGCTCCTGTGTGGCCATGAAGCAGAAGTCCTCGATCCGCGGCAGCCCGACGTGCTCGACGATGAAGTTGAGCTCGGGGTGCATCGTCGCCGCGTAGTCGATGTCCTTGACGTCGAAGGCGTCCTTGTCCAGCGGCCAGATGGTCGGCCCCTTGTGCGCATGGACGTTCTTGATCCCGAGCTCCTGGCACTTCTCGAGGAACCGCTGCGCCTCCGGGTCGGCGAGCGACCACCCGCGCGAGCCGTTGTACCACTCGGCCGTGTAGACCTTGACGCCCTTGAGGTTGAAGCGCTTGGCGTCCTGCTCGAGCTGCTTCAGTCCCGCGTCGCCCTCACGGGGGTCGAAGCGGCCGTTGACGATCAGCTTTTCCGGATGCTTCTCGGCCAGGCTCCAGTTCTTCTCCGCCGTGTTGAAGCCGTCCGTGTACCAGTCCTTCAGGTAGGTGGACTGGAAGATCCCGACGTCCACGTAGCCGTCCTCGAACACGTCGCGAACGAAGTCCTCCTCGGAGTACTTCATGAACTTGTCGATCGGCCAGTGGGTGTCCGGCGGGCCGAGCCCCTGGTAGGCGTGGAAGCACTCGATCCAGCCCTTGGCGTACTCCTCGCGACCCTTCACCCAGTTCTCGGGACCGGCGTCCCAGAAGTGCAGGTGGCTGTCGACGACGAAGAACTTATCCCCATCCCTCTCGTACATCTCCGCGCTCCCCTCTCGAGCGTGACAGCGTTGAGGGGGACTCTACTCCGGGTCCCGCGGGGCTGGGAAGGCCGGGTGCGGGCGCGGTTAAGTGCGGCGCGGTTACTTCGAGGCCAGGGCCTGAAGCTGCTGGAGGTTGATCGCGTTGGCGGGAGCGGTGAGGCTGACGGGCTGGTCGTAGCGATCGAACATGAACCGGCCGCCCTGCGCGCCCGTCTTGACGATCTCGACCGGGTAGGGCTTGCCCGTGGTGGCTACGTACAGCGTGCCGCCCTTGGCCGAGTCGGTCAGGGCAACCACCTTCTGCCCGTCGATGGTCGAGGTGCTTCCCTTGACCAGGGCTCCGTGAGTGGAGAGCGAGCTGAACAGGCGGCGCATGTCGGTGAGCTGAGCCAGGGAGGCGAAGCTGCCGCTGGTGGCCGGGGTCTCGAACCACTTGCCCTGGAGCAGCTGGACCGCCGCCGCGCCGCCGAGATGACGCCAGAACTCGGGGCTGCCCTTCAGGTAGATGAGCGGCCCGACCTCGACGAGCTGAAAGCTCAGGTTGCCCTGAGAGATGTTGCCGCGGGCGCCCCGGCCCGAGGCCAGGTCGAGGTCGAGGGCCACCGGCGAGCCGGCGTCGACGCCCGAACCGGACACGTGCACCGATTTGGCGTTGTCGACCGCCTGCATGGCAGCCGAAAGGATGTCGCTGGGCGACTTCGAGGCGACGCCGTTGTCGGACGAACCGCCGCACGCCGTTATCGCGCCGGCGAGCAGTACGGCCCACGTCGCCCACGTGGCCATACGGGCAGACATGGCAGCGCAGTGTAATTCCCGCCCGGGCGACGGGGTCGCGACGCTGGTTTAATTGCAGCGTGGGGTCAGAGGGCGGATATCTCGACGCGCTGCGCCGGCTCGAGGCGGCGGAGGAGAGCGACGTCGTCGAGCAGGCGCTGGCCGCGGCGCGCGAGCGCCTGGGTATGGACGCCGCCTACGTCGGAACCATCGAGGCCCAGGAGCAGAACATCCTCGCCGTGGTCGGCGATCCGCGCGCCGACGAGCTGAGGTCGGGGGTCGCGATCCCGCTCGAGGAGACGTTCTGCATGCGCATGCTCAAGGGCGAGATCCCGAACGTCGTGCCCGACACCCGCTCTGAGCCCGCGGTCCGCGACCTCCGCGCCTCGCAGCGCTTCGGCGCCTACGTGGGCGTCCCGGTGATGCTGCCGCGACGGCGAAGTGCACGGCACGCTGTGCGCGGTGAGTATCGGGTCGCGACCCGACCTCGGGGCCGAGGAGCTGCGGTTCATGCGCGTCCTGGCCGAGATCATCGCCACCCGGATCGACCGGGCCAAGACCGACCTCGCGCGGATGACCGCGCGGTTCCGGGCTCAATCAGCAAGCGCCTGAGGACGGGAACCGGCGCGCGTAGGCGCGACCGGCGACGTATGTTGCCGCCCGTGCTGCGTCGGGTGCTCCTGCTGGTCTGTGTGATGTGCCTTGCCGTTCCGGCCGTCGCGGGTGCGCAGACGACGTTCGGCGGCTTTCACTCCGTGCTCGCGTTCGGCGAAGGGGAGAGCACCTCGCCCCAGGACCTCGCCGCGTTCGAGGCCAACGGCACGGTCCCGCCTTCGGACCTCAATCAGCGCCAGCAGTACGAGGGCCTCGAGCAGGCCTGGCCGGGCTTCACCGCGGCCGATCTGGACCGGTACTACAAGAACTCCAGCTTCCAGCCCGCACCGTCGTCAAGCGTCGTCTCGGGTCTGCTCGGTCAGCTCGGGACGGTGGTCACGGGCTCCCCGCCCGGCGTCGAGCAGCCGAGTCCGGGCGTGCTGATCGTGCGCGACTCCCAGTACCAGGTGCCGCGGATCTACGGCAACACGCGGGCCGAGGTGATGTGGGGCGCCGGCTATGCCACCGCGGAGGACCGGCTGTTCCTGATGGACGTGCTTCGCCACACCGCGGAGGGCACGACGGCGGAACTGCTCGGGCCGAGCGCGGCGCCGGCCGACAGCACCGAGCTCGGCGTTCAGGACGACTCGCCGGCCCAGCTCACGTCCGAGATGCAGTCGCTGCCCAAGACGATGGGAGCCGAAGGCGGTCAGGCCCTCGGTGACATCAACCAGTACGTCGCGGGCATCAACGCGTTCATCGACCTGACCCGGGTCGATCCCGAGCGCCTGCCCGCCGAGTACCCGGCCCTCGGCATCCTCCCGCAGCCGTGGACGCTGGCCGACTCGGCCGCCGTCGGGGTTTACCTGATCGGGCAGTTCACCGTCTTCGGGGGCCAGCAGCCCCAGCAGGCCGAGGCGCTGCGGATGGCCGAGGAGCGACTCGGCAAGCGCGCCGGCCCCGCCGTCTACAACGACCTCCGCCTGGCCGCCGACCCCGAGGCCGCGGTCACGCTCCCCCAGAGCTTCGGCTCCGACGCCACCGGATCGGTGAATCCGGGCTCCGAGGCGCTGATCGATCCGGGGTCGTTGCTCCCGCGCAACGCCGTGGCGTCGACGACCACGCCCGCGGTCGACCGCGCGGCGACCGCGCGCCTGCCGGTCTGGGCGCAGCGGCTGGCCAAGGGCGGGTTGCGGCTCCCGCACCTGGAGTCGAACGCCGTGCTGGTCAATTCGAAGCGAAGCGGCACGGGGCAGGCCCTGGCGGTCATGGGCCCGCAGGTCGGCTACTACAACCCCGAGGTGTTCCTCGAGTACGAGCTCCACGGCCCCGGGATCGACGTGAGCGGCGTCTCGTTCCCAGGCTCGAGTCCGTACCCGCTGATCGGCCACGGCATCGACTTCGCCTGGACCGGCACCTCGGCCTTCTCGGCCAATGAGGACGTGTTCGCCGAGCGGCTGTGCAACCCGGACGGATCGAAGCCGTCGTTCTCCTCGACCCACTACGTCTACCGCGGGCGCTGCATCCCGTTCGACTCGCGCGCGGTGGTCGAGCACACGCCGGTCGCGCCCACGAGCCCGGGACCGCCGGAGACGGTCACCCTGCGGACTTTGGATTCCGTGCACGGGCCGATCGGGCATTTCGGCACGGTGGGCGGAGCGCCGGTGGCGCTGGCGGTGGCCGCGGCCACCCACCGCCACGAGGCGCAGAGCTACGTCGCCTTCATGCGCCTGGCCGAGAACAAGCCCACCTCGCCCCAGAGCTTCATCGCCGCCATGCGCGCGTACACGGGGAGCGAGAACTGGTTCTACGTCGACAACCAGAACATCGCCGTGCTCCAGTCGGGCTGGTTCCCGGTCCACGCGCGCGGCACCAACCCCGACCTTCCGATGTGGGGCACGGGCCAGTGGGACTGGCGGGGCTTCCGGACCTCGACGCTCGACTACCAGCGCCTGCCCGACAGCGCCAACCCCAACTCGATCAACCCGCCCCAGGGTTACCTGGTCAACTGGAACAACGCCCTGGCCCACGGATGGCGGGTCGCGGCCGGCGACTGGTCAAACGGCCCGGTCGTCCGGGCGACCATGCTCCAGGACCTGCTCAGCGGTGCTCTCGCCCATGGGCCGCTTGGGTTGGCCGGGATCACGGGGGCGGTGACCGCGCCCTCGCTGACCTCGGACCTGCGCGGGATGGCGGTGTGGCCGTGGATCCGGCGCGTGCTCGGAAACGGTGGTGGGTCCAGGTCCGGCAGTTGGTGGCGCTGCTCGGAGCCTGGGCGGCGGCGGGGTCGCAGCGGCGGAGCACGAGCTCGAGCAACACCGTCGACGACAGCCCCGCGGTGCTGCTGATGGACACCTGGTGGCCGCTGCTCGTCCGGGCCGAGTTCCAGCCCGCCGTGGGCACGTCGCTGATGAACTTCGTCAACTCGCAGTTCAACTCGATCCAGCCCGACGGCATCCGCGACGGCACCGGCAACGGCTTCTTCGCGGGTTGGGAGATGGACGTGCAGAAGGACCTACGCCAGGTTCTGAAGCAGCGCGTGAGCGGACGGTTCTCCCGCACCTATTGCGGTGGCGGGTCGCTCAAGCGGTGCCGCGCGCTCCTGACCTCGACCCTGCTCCAGGCGGCGTCGCAGCTCCAGGCGCGGTACGGAGCCTCGATGAGCAACTGGACGCTGCCGGTCACCTGCCCGGTCACCACCCCGCCGAGCTGCGACCAGATCGTGGCCACGGCGGCGGGCGCGATCTCGCTCCCGCCGCAGCCGTTCGACAATCGCGGAACCTTCTACCAGGCGGTGGCGGTGAGCGGTCATCGGCCCGGAGGCTCGTTCGTGACCACCGGATCGACCGGCACCTCGCCGGCCAAGCGCCGCAGGCCGGCCTCCAAGCACCACAGCCGGCCGCCGTTCACCGGCTGAATCCCGGTTCAGCTTCCGACGCCGCTCTCGACGCCGGGCCTGACGCCGCTCTCGACGCCGGGCCTGACGCCGCTCCCGACGCCGGGACTGACTCCGCTCCCGGCGCGGCCGGAGCACCGGCGGGAAAAGTACGGCGGGGGGGAGGGATTTAACCCCGCTGGCGGCTATCACTGTCATGGAGCCACCAGCCGCGACGCTCGTTCTTCTCGAAGACCACGACCCCACGCGCAAGTTCCTCGCCGACAACCTGCGCGCCGACGGCTTCGACGTCCTCGAGGCGGGCCAGTTCAAGCACGCGCTCGTCCTGATCGAGACCCGGTTTCCGGACCTGGCCATCGTCGACCTCGCCCTGCCCGACGGCGATGGCCTCGATCTCCTGGCCCGGGTCCGTTCGGCCGACCGGATCGCCGACCGCATCGATCCCGATCTGCCCATGCTGGTCCTGACCGGGCGGACCGGCGAGCTCGATCGGCTGCGCGCCTTTCACCGCGGCTGTGACGACTACGTGTCAAAGCCGTTCGGGTATCAGGAGCTGCACGCCCGGGTGCTGGCGCTGCTGCGCCGGAGCGCCCGGCGTCCCAGAGCGGCCCGGCTGCGCGTGGGCACGCTTGAAGTCGACTCGCTGGCCCGGCGTGCCTGGGTGCGGGGCGAGGAGGTGGCGCTTTCCAACAAGGAGTTCGGGCTCCTGCGCGCGCTGGCCGGGGAGCCGACGCGGGTGTTCACCCGCGAGGAGCTGCTGCGCAGCGTCTGGGGCTTCAGGTCCATGGGCGCGACCAGGACGCTTGACTCGCACGCCTTCCGGCTGCGGCGCAAGCTCAACCGGGCCGGCGACCGCTACGTGGTCAACGTGTGGGGCGTCGGCTACCGGCTGGTCGACGGGGGTGTGCAAGCGTGAGCGAGTGGCTTCTGGCCACCGGCTGGATCGTGGCCTTCGCCACCGCGGCCCTGGCCCGGGTGCGGTTGACCGCCCGGGCCGAGGCGGTGGCCGATGCGTGCCATGAGCTGCGCGGTCCTCTGACCAGCGCGCGCCTCGGCCTCGACCTGGCCGCCCGCGTGGGAGGGCTGTCGAGCGACCAGGTCCGAGCGCTCGAGCTGGAGCTCGAGCGGGCCACACTGGCGCTCGAGGACTTCCGCGGCGAGTCCCACCGCCGCAATGAGTTCGTCGACGTCCGAGAGCTCCTGGTCCGTTCGGTCGAGGCCTGGCGCCCCGCCGCGGCCGCCGGCCTGCACTTCCAGTGGCGCGGTGACCGGGCATGGGTGATCGGCGACCGGCTTCGCCTCGCCCAGGCCACCGGCAACCTGCTCGCCAACGCGATCGAGCACGGGGGAGGCCGGGTCGAGGTCGTCGCGCGCTTTCGCGATGGCGTCGTCCGGATCGAGGTCCTGGACGACGGCCGGGGCCTGCCCGCTCCGGTGGCCGAGCTCATCGGGCGGCGCGGTCGCGCAGGCAAGCGTGTGCCTCATGGTCGGGGCCGCGGCCTTTCCATCGTCAGCGGGATCGCCGCCGCCCACGGGGGGCGGCTGTCCGCCGCGCCGGCCGCCGGCGGCGCGCGGGTCGTGTTGACGCTCCCCGCTCTCGACTCGGCCGACCGGGGCCGGCGGTGGCCGGGATCTCAGGTGCCCCGGCGGGGATGGCAAGGGTCTCCGGCGCCACGGAAGGGGTGATGCCGGCCCGCGCCGGAGCCCGAGGTTGGCCCGGGCCGCGGGCGGGCCGGGGGCGGGACGACCAGGGGCGGGGCCGGGCCGGGCCCAGGGGCCCGGCAACGGCCCAAGGGGCGGGGCCCGGGCAACGGCGAGGTTCAGGGCGCGGCCAGCAGCTCGTCCAGCGGCGTCCCGTGCGCCTGCGCGGAGAGGAAGCTCTCGTTGCTCGTGTTCTCGAGCAGGCGGCGAACCAGGTAGGCCATCCCGGCCACCAGGTCGCCCACGGGGCAGTAGGTGCGGACCCGGTGGCCGCGGGAGGCGAGAGCGTGAGCCAGCTCGTCGCCCAGGCCGCGGAGGACCTGCAGCTCGAGGTCACGATCCTCGCCGCCTGAGGCCTGGTTGACCGCGATGGCGTGCGCGACCGAGCGTAGGTTGTGCGAGGCGACGGCCACCCGCACTGCGGGCCGCGCGGCCAGCAGGCGCCGGGTGAGCTCCTCGAAATTGCGATCGCAGTCGGCCTTGACCTCGAACACCGGCACCGACCAGCCGTGCTGGCGGGCCTGCACGAGCTCGTGGTCCCAGTACGCGCCCTTGACCAACCGGATGGTGAGGGGCGGGGTGCGCGGCGCGGCGCGGGCCCAGTCGAGGATGGTCGAGAGCTGATCAGGTGAGTCGCGCAGGTAGGCCTGGAGGACGAGGCCGGCCGAGGGTCCGCCGGCGAACTCGGGCTCGCTCAGCAGCTCCAGTACGAGCTCGAGCACGGCCTCGCGGGAATCGAGCGACTCCATGTCGATGTGCACGTGGGCCCCGAGCTCCTGCGCGTGGCGAAGCAGCGGGCGCAGGCGCTCGGCGGCGTCTGCGCTCCCCACCTCGGGGGCGTCGGGCTTGAGCAGTGGAGTGAGCGCCGACACCTTGACCGAGACGTTGGCGCGCGGGATCGGGCCCACCGAGTCGGCCTCGAGCACCGGGCGCGACGGCCATCCCCGAGCGTCGACGGCCAGATCGCGCAGCGCCTCGTCGCACCGGGCGGCGTAGCGGTCGGCTTCGGTCTCGGTGACCGTCGCCTCTCCGAGCAGGTCGACCGAGCTGCCGATGCCGTGCGTCCACTGCTCCCGCAGACCGCCGAGCGCGGCCGCCGGGCTCTCGGCCACGATGAAGCGGTGGGCCATGTGCTTGACCCCGGCCGCGGCCGCCGCGCCGAGCGCCCGGCGGCCGGCCCGGGTGTGGGCGACCCGCATCGCGGCGGCGATCGGAGCGGGCGGGTCGGGCACCTCCTCGACGAGGTCGCGCAGGTGGAGGGCGAGGTCGTCGAGCGAGCGGCACGCCGGCGTCACGTCGACGAACCGGAACAATGCGGCCTGGAGCTCCCGGTCGCTCGCGGCGAGCTCCATGGCTCGGGCGTCGAGCGCGCGCACCGGATGGCGGGCGCTGGAGGGGAAGGCGGCGGCGAGGTCGGTGCCGATCCGCCGGATCTCGGGCTCGAGCTTCTCCGCACCCTCCGCGGACGCCACTCAGGCCACCGTGGTGAACGCGGGCGCGGTCGCCCGCTCGACCGCCTCCCAACCTGAGTCTCGATAGCGCTCGGCTTCGTCGGCGGCGCCGCCCCCGCGCACGCCGAACAGGCGCTTGGCGTAGATCAGCCAGATGACCACGGCCAGGTTGATGAGGAAGCCGATGATCTTCAGCGCGGACTGCTTGTGGATGATCTCGTAGACCTCGAGCGGCAGCAGCAGAGTGGTCGCGATGAAGGTCAGATACTCAGCCCAACGCTGCCCCATCCAGAGTCCCACCGCCTCGACACCCTCGAGCACTGCGTAGCCGAGCAGCACGCCGCCGACCAGCCGCAGGCGCCCCTGTCGCAGGGAGAACAGCTTGTCGATCTCACCCAAGAAACCACTGGGGTGGCCACCAGTCTGGCCCGCTCCGCCGGCCCCGCCCTGGATGTCGGAAACCACCCGGTAGAACGTATGCTGCAGGCTCACTTCGTTGGCCGCCACCAGCAGGACCGCGACCCCGAGGATGGCAAGGACGAGGAAATGAAACGCGCGGTCGCACGCGATCAGCCGCAGCACCACCTTGTCGCGCAGGGCCTTTCCCCGCAGTGGCAGTTCGATCTCGTCGCGGGTGGGCGGGTGCTGCCGCGTCGCGTGGTCGGGTGGTGCGAGCGCCACCCAGCTATCGCAGCGCAGGCAGCGGTGCCAGCGGATGCCGCCCGCTTCCCGCGCGAACAGTTCGTGCTCGGGCTGGAGGTCGGCGGCGTCGGTGCCGACGAGCGCGTGGCCCTGCCAGCCGCACGCGATCAACTCCCAGTCGATCTTGCGCCGGGTGCGGTGCGGATGGGTGCCGGGCGGACGTTGCATGCGTGGCGAGAGTCTAGGAACCGGCCGGGAGGATGTTGACCGCGCGAGCCACGACGAGCCCGACGGTGAGCAGCGCGGCCAACGACTGCGCCGCCATCAGAATCTTGGCGATCGGCGTGAGCGGCATCGTGTCGGTGGGGCTGAACGCGGTCGCGTTGGTGAATGAGAGATACAGGTAGTCGATCATCCCGGGCTCCCAGCCCGGGGACGCGACCTCGGGGTTTGAGTGCTGGACGAACATGAAGTCGGGCTGGTCGTCCTCCCGCTGCCGGCGCGCGAGCGGTCCGCCACGATCGAGCTCCCAGTACCACAGGCCGAACAGCAGGACGTTGGTGCACCACAACACGATCCCGCCGCCGATCAGCGCACGGCCGTTCTCAGGGTGACCGTGGACGAGGAGCCGGCACAGCTCGACCAGCGAGAAGATGTTGGTCGCGCTGACGACCCCGATCAGCCCGAGGGCGAGGCGCCGCCGCCAATGGGCGTGATGCGGGCGCATGTTCGGGGCCAGGATGACCAGGGCGATCAGCAGCGCGCCCTCCAGCGCGGGCAGCAGCCAGCGCGGCCCCACCGTGACCCGCTGGGGGAGCCACAGGTCGAGCACGATGGCCAGCAGCACGACGAGCTGGGGCTCCCAGTACGGGGTGAGGTTGTCGAGCCGCTGGAGGAAGGGGTGGCGGCCGCGTTGCGGGGTGGTATCCATGAAGGATGGGTGCGTCTGGAGCACGAACAAAGATGTCATGAACCGCGGCTTGATCTTCGTAGGTGCCGTGGCCGTGGCCGTAGTGCTTGCGGGCTGCGGGTCGAGTTCGCCCTCGGCCTCGGCCCCGTCTGCGAGCAACGCGGCCGCCGGGACGGGGCCGAGCACGAGCACCGCGGCCAAGATCGTCACCACGACGATTACGAGGACCGCCACCGCGCCGCCTCCCGCATCCCCGGTCACCCAGTGCCTGGCCTCCGACCTCAAGCTGTCCGCGCTGGGCCAGCAGGGCGGGATGGGCCACGGCGAGCTCGGCTTCTCGCTATTGAACTCGAGTCCGAAGCCGTGCCGGACCGGCGGCTATCCCGGCGTCCTGTTCCTTGATTCCGCCAGCCGCTCGCTCACCACCACGCCGACCCGGGTCACCCGCGACTTCTTCGGCACCGCGCCGGTCGTTCGGATCACCCTGGCCCCGGGCCAGAGCGCGTCCTTCCGCCTCGGGACCACGCACGAGGCCCAGGGCAATGCCACCTGCACGACCGCGTCCGCCATACAGGTGATCGCGCCCAACGACACCGCGAAGCTCCGCACCACGGTCCCGAACGGGGTCTACGAGTGTCAGACGGTGACGATCTCGCCGTTGCGCCCCGGCGCCTCAGCGTACCCCTAGCAGGCTGGCAAACCGGACTGGCTCGGAATCGCTCAGCTCGCGCGCCTCGCCCGCGGCCACGAGCAGATCCAGATGCCCGAGCACCTCGGACAGGGTCAGGTAGGCCTGGGTCACAGCCACGTTGCCCCACATCTGAAATGCGATCTCGTACGCGCTCAACGGGCCCTTGGACAGCATCCGGAGGATCTTCCGAGCCCGGCGCTGATGCATCCGCAGTCGCTCGTCGATCAGCTCGGCGTGGTTGAGGACCGGGTCGCCGTGGCCGGTCAGGACCAGCCGGGCGGGGAGCTCACGCGTGGCGCGGAGCGACTCGATGTACTGGATCAGCGCCCGGGGCCGTTCGGGCGGACCGGCCAGCGGGCGCGTGACGAGCGGGTTGGAGGAGATGTGGGCCAGCAGATGGTCGCCCCCGATCAAGATCTCCCGCTCGGTGTCCCACAGCAGCGTGTCCGACGGGCTGTGGCCGGGGCGATGCAGGATCTCGAAGCTCCGGTCGCGCAGGGTGAGCCGACCGCCGTCGTGGAGCGGGCGAGTCACGCGGCCGCTCGAGCCGAAGGCCCGGAAGGCCGCCCCGACGGAGGAGAGCACGGTGATCAGGTCCTCTGGAATGCCGTGGCGCCGCATGATCGCCTCGGAGAACTCGTCGTCGGCCGCGGCGCTGCGCGAGAAGCTCTCCAGGTAGGGGCCAAGCAGATCGAGGGCGGCCACCTGGGCCCCGGAGCGGCGGACCAACACCTCGAGCAGGCCGACGTGGTCCATGTGCTGGTGGGTGAGCACGATCAGCCCCAGGTCCTCGATCGTCCGCCCGTGCGTGGCGAGTGCTTGCTCGAGCTCGTCCAGCGACTTGCCCGAGTTGGGCCCGGTGTCGACCAGGGTCAGCGGGTCGTCGTCGATCAGGTAGCAGTTCACCCGCCCGACCAGGAACGGGGTCGGCAACGGCAGCACATGGATCCCGGCCCGCGCGGCCAGGACGAGCGACTCGTCGGAGTCGCTCAAGACCGGATCACTGAGAGCACCTCGTCACGGCGCCGCTCCATGTCCTCTTCGGACTCGAGCGACTCGAGACACAGGCGCAGCAGAGGCTCGGTGTTCGAAGGCCGGACGTTGAAGTGCCAGTCGTCGTATTCGACCGACAGCCCGTCCAGCTGGTACTGCTTGGCGTCGGAGTACTTGTCGGCGAGCTCCTCGAGCTTGGCCTCCTGATCGCGCACTTCGGAGTTGATCTCCCCCGAGATGAAGTACTTCGAGCGGTAGGGCTCGAGCAGCTCGGACATCTTCGCTCCGCGCTTGGACAGGAGCTCGAGGATCAGGAGCGCCGGCAGCGTCCCGGAGTCGGCGTTGTAGAAGTCGTGGAAGTAGTAGTGGCCGGACACCTCGCCGCCGAACATCCCGTGCTCCTCGCGCATCCGGGTCTTGAAAAAGGCGTGGCCGACCCGGTTCATCAGCGCGCGGCCACCGGCCCGCTCGACCACCCTGGGCACGGCCCAGCTGGCCCGCACGTCGTAGAGGATCGTCGCCTCGGGATGCTTCTCGAGGATCGATTCGGCCAGCAGCGCGGTGAGGAAGTCGCCGGCCACGAACTCCCCGCGGTCGTCGATGAAGAAGCAGCGGTCAGCGTCGCCGTCCCAGGCGATCCCCGAGATCGGCGTTCTGCTTGGTCACCTCCCGCATGATGAACTCGCGGTTCTCGGGCAGGAGCGGGTTCGGCTCGTGATCGGGGAAGTTGCCATCCGGCTTCCAGTAGGTCTCGATCAGGTCGAGCCCGAGCCGCTCGAGCAGCGGGCCGACCATCGGACCCGCCATCCCGTTGCCGCCGTCGACCACCACCTTGAGCGGCTTGACCGCATCCGGATCGATGACCTTCAGGGCCGCTTCGTGGAACTCGTCCCAGACGTCGACCTCGTCCGCGTGACCCCCGCCCGGCGGGTCCGGCAGCCCCGCCTCGATCTTCTTGCGCACGTCGCCGATCCCTGCATCGCCGGATAGGGCGACCGCACCGCGCTTGACCAGCTTTGCCCCGGTGTACTTCTTCGGGTTGTGCGAGGCGGTGCACATCAGGCCGCCGTCGAGCTCGCGCGAGCCGACGAGGTAATAGAGCATCTCGGTGCCTACCTCGCCGGCGTCGAGCACGGTGGCGCCCTCGCTGCACATCCCGCGCCGGTAGGCGTCGGCCATCTCGGGCGCGGTCAGCCGCATGTCCCGGCCCAGGCCGAGCCGGAGCTCCGAGCACGGCTTGCCCTCGAGGTCGCCGATCACCCGGGCGAAAGCCCGCCCGATCAGCTCGGCCAGGTCGGCGTCGAGGTCGGTGCCGGCCTCGCCCCGGATGTCGTAGGCCTTGAAGATCTCGGGGTTGGCGATCGCGCTCATGGCTGGCCCTGATCATAATCAGCCGCCGTGACCGCGAGACCCACCGTGGCGATCCTGTGCGGGGGCCGCGGCACCCGCCTGCAGGAGCACTCCAGATCGATTCCCAAACCGCTGGTCGAGATCGGCGGGCGGCCGATCGTCTGGCACGTGGTCCAGATCTACCTGGCCCAGGGATTCACCCGATTTCTGCTTTTGACCGGCTATCGCGGCGAGCAGATCGCCGACTTCGTGGCGGCGGAGTCGTGGCCGGCCGATGTGCGGTGCCTGGACACCGGCGTCGACACCCCGACCGGGGGCCGCGTCCACCGCGCCGCCGCCGCTCTGGCCGGCGAGCGCTTCTGTCTGACCTACGGCGACGGGGTGGCCGACATTGACCTCGGAGCCCTTCTTGACTTCCACGCCGGCCACGGCGCCGCCGCCACGATGACCGTGGTGCGGCCGCGCTTGCCGTTCGGGGTGGCGCAGATGAACGGCGACGGGGTCGTCCGCGGGTTTGCCGAGAAGCCGCGGTCCGAGCACTGGGTCAACGGCGGGTTCTTCGTCCTCGAGCCCGCCGCGCTCGAGCTGCTGGAGCCCGACAGCGTGCTCGAGCACGAGCCGCTGGAGCGCCTGGCCGCGGCCGGCGAGCTGCGCGCCTACCGCCATCACGGCTTTTGGGACTGCCTGGATACCTACAAGGACGCGGTCGAGCTCAACGACCTGTGGGCGGCGGGCCGGGCGCCCTGGAAGGTCTGGGCGACCGCAAAAACGTAGCCCGACGCGTCGTGCCGCCGGTGCCCGGCGACGTTTCGTCGCTCTGAGAGGCAAAACGCCGCTCGGCGAGCGGCCGCGGGCGAAGTGGGCGACATTTTGGTGGTCCGGGGAGAGCGGGGGCGCCGCCGTCGGGTCGGCCACGGACGCCCGGCCCCACCGGGCCCCGGGGAGTTCGGTTCCGGCGGCGCGAAGCCAGCCTCGGCCTCGAGGCGAACTCCCTTACGAGAATCCGGGAGCGCGACCGCCGGGCAGGGACGCCCGGCGGAACCGGCCCCATGGACGCTGCGCGCAGCGCAGCCCCAACTAAACTGAACACCAGCATGTCCGGTCATTCCAAATGGCACTCGATCAAGCACAAGAAGGCCGTCGTGGACGCCCGCCGCGGCCAGCACTTCACCAAGCTGGCCCGCGCCATCACGGTGGCGGCCAAGGAAGGCGGGGGTGACCCCGACGGCAACCCGAGCCTCGCCCTGGCCATCCAGAAGGCCCGCGACGCCTCGATGCCCAAGGACAACATCGAGCGCGCGATCGCCAAGGGCACGGGCGCGGGTCTCGACATGGACAACATCGAGACCGTGCTCTACGAGGGTTACGGTCCCGGCGGCGTCGCCCTGCTGATCGAGGCCCTGACCGACAACCGCAACCGCACCGGCGCCGACGTCCGCCACGCCTTCAACAAGCACGGCGGCAACCTCGGCGAGCCCGGCTCGGTCGGCTACCTGTTCGACAAGCGCGGGGTGATCGTGGTCGACGCCACCCGCTACGACGAGGAGGATCTGATGCCGGCCATCGACGCCGGAGCCGAGGACATCGTCCGCGACGACGACGTGTTCGAGGTCATCACCGAGCCGAGCGACCTGACCACCGTCCGCGACGAGCTAACCCAAGCCGAAGTGCAGATCGAATCGGCCGACCTCACCCAGCGGCCCAAGACCCGCGTTCCCGTCGACGAGCAGGACGCCACGAAGCTGCTGAAGTTGATCGACGCGCTCGAGGAATCCGACGACGTCAACGCCGTCCACGCCAACTTCGACGTGGACGCCTCGGTCCTCGAGCGGATCGCTTCTTAATCCGGGCCGCTACCCTCGCGGGCCGATGACCAAGATCACCACCCTGCTCGCCGGGGCCGCGCTCGCCGTGGGCATCTCAGCCTGCGGCAGCTCCAAAGCCCCCGGGATCGTCACCGCGCCCGAGCAAGGCGCCACCCAGGCCTCGATCCCCACCACCCCGAAGCCGCCGCCCCAGCTGGCCAACAAGCCGAGCGTGCAGGTCCCGTCGGGACCGGCGCCCACCAAGCTCGAGACCAAGGACTTGATCCAGGGCACCGGCCAGCCGGCCGCGGCCGGCAAGACGGTCACGGTCAACTACGTCGGCGTGCTCTACAAGGGCGGCAAGCAGTTCGACTCCTCCTGGCAGCGCAACCAGCCCTTCACCACCGCGCTCAGCCCGGGCAGCGTGATCCCCGGCTGGGTCCAGGGCCTGTCCGGGATGAAGGTCGGCGGCCGGCGTGAGCTGATCATCCCGCCGACGCTGGCCTACGGGGCCAAGGGCAGCCCGCCGACGATCCCGCCTAATTCGACGCTCGTTTTCGTCGTCGATCTTCTTTCGGTCGCCTAGCCCCATCGCCCAGCTTCCGGGCGCGATATAGCTGTGCGCTGCCGACACCCTTGAGCTTGTGCTTGCCGGCGTTGGACCAGTCGAACTGGTCCTCGGCCGCCTCGCGGACCTCCGCGGTGCACAGCACGCTGCCGGCGCGGGCGACCCCGGTCACCCGACTGGCCAGGTTGACCGCGTGGCCGTAGTAGTCGCCCGATCGCTGGAGCGCGGGGCCATAAGCGATGCCGGCTCGGACGGCCGGAAGCTCCGCCTTCTCGATCGCGTCGCATAAGGCCAGGGCGGCCGAGACGAGGGCCGGAACATCCGAGCTGACGAACATGGCTGCGTCGCCGATCGTCTTGACCAGCCGCACCGGCGACTCGGCGACCTCGCCGGCCAGCTCGGCCAGGCGTCCGGCCACGCTGCCCAGCTGGTCGGCCGCCACCTCGCTGCCCAGGCGGGTGAACCCGACCAGATCGGCGAAGCAGACCGCCATCTCCTGGGAGCCGGCCAGCGAGCCCGACTCGCGCTCGGTGCGGCTGATCACTCCGCGGCGAACCCCCTCGCGCAGATGGGCGGTGTAGGCGGCGCTCAGCACCGGACGGAGGGTCGGCGTCATCTCCTCGGCCAGCTGGGCGAAGCGCATCGCCAGCTCGTATTCGTCGTCCCCGGGCTTCAGGAACGCCTCCACGAACGCGGCCGCCGTGGTGGCGGCCAGCCGCGACATCGCTTCGCCGAGCACGCGGGTGATCTCGGCGATCTGCTCCTCGGTGAGCCCGATATCGAGGAACTTCCGCGTCGACTGCGCCATCTCGATGTCCTCGTCACCGAACACGCGGTCGTCGGGCCCGGCCTCGGGCAGGCCGAGGATGCGCCGCAGGCGAAGCAGCGTCCGGGCGGGGAAGCCGGTCTTCTCCTCAATCTCGTTGGCGCTGTAGCGGCCGCCCAGCACCCGCTCGACCGCGAGCAGGGTCAGCCGGTCCTCGGCCACCGCCTCCTTGAGCTCGTCGACCGAGAAGCCATCCTCATGTAATTGCTTGAGCAGCTTTTCGCGCGCCTTGAGCTCATCGCCCTCGAGGTCGTCGAGTAACTCTGGGTCGGCGAGGTCCATGGGCCGACATCCTTTCAGGGATCCGGATCGGCTACCATCGGCCGCCTTCGTCGGGGGCATCCAGCCGGCATCCAGCGCCCCCGCCTCATACGGAACTTCTCATGCTCTCGATCCTGATGCCTGTCTACAACGAGCGCGAACGCGTCGAGCGCGCGATCGCCGAGGTGCTCGAGACCACGCTGCCGACCGAGTTCGAGCTCATCATCGTCAACGACGGCTCGACCGACGGCACGAGCGAGATCCTGCGCTCCGGGGACTGGGACGGGCGGGTGCGGCTGTTCGAGCACGAGCTCAACCAGGGCAAGGGCGCGGCCATCCAGACCGCGCTCAAGGAGGCCAAGGGCGAGTTCGCCGCCATCTTCGACGCCGACCTGGAGTACGACCCCGGAGACCTCGGGCTGCTCATGCCGCCGCTCCTGGACGGGCGCTCGAACGCGTGCTTCGGGGTGCGGGCGTTCGACGGGTACACGAGCCACTCGTTCCTGTTCGTGCTCGGGAACAAGGGCGTGACGCTGGCCTGCAACGTCCTCTTCAACGTGTACCTGCACGACATCATGACCTGCCACAAGATGATCCGGACCGACCTGTTCCGCTCGCTGGCCCTGCACTCGCCCGGCTTCGCGATCGAGCCCGAGATCACGGCCCGGCTGGTCCAGCACGGCGAGCGGATCTTCGAAGTCCCCGTCCACTACCGGGCCCGGTCCAACGACGAGGGCAAGAAGCTGACCGCGGTCGACGGCTTCCGGGTCATCGCCACCCTGCTGCGCTGCCGGTTCACGCCGCCCTCGAGATGAGCACGGCCACGGCCACCCGTCCCGCGTCCCCGGGTGTCACCGGCCCGGCGCGTGACCGGGGCTCGGTGTCGCCGTTCTGGATCGCGCTCGGCGTATGCGTGGCCCTGGCCGCGCTGTCGGCCGCCGTGCTACCCACCGTCCCGAGCTATGACCCGTGGTCGTGGATCACCTGGGGCCGCGAGGTCTCCGACCCGGCGCTGAGCTTCACCGTCGGGGGCGGACCTTCGTGGAAGCCGCTGCCCTGGATGTTCACCACGGTATGGGGCCTGTTCGGCGGGGCGGCGCCCACTCTGTGGGTGGTCACCGCCCGGGCCGGGGGCCTCCTCGGCCTGGCCGGGGCCTATCGCCTGGCCTCCCGCCTGGTCGGCTTCGATCGCTGGGCGGTGGTGGCCGGCGTGCTGGCCGCCGCCGCGGTGGTGCTGACGCAGGACTGGGCGTATTACATGTTCCGCGGCACCTCGGAGCCGATGCTGATCGCGGCCTCGCTGTGGGCGATCGACCTGCACCTGGCCGGCCGGCGCGGACACGCCTTCTGGCTCGGGGTGGCGGCGGCGCTGATCCGCCCCGAGGCCTGGCCGTTCATCATCGGCTACGCGGTGTGGCTGTGGCTGCGCGAGCCCGGGATGCGCGTGTGGCTCGGTGCTCGGGATCCTGGCCATCCCGTTCTTCTGGTTCGTCCCGCCGTGGATCGGGACCGGTCAGCCGCTCCTGGCCGCCTCACACGCCAAGGCCTACAACGGGCACCTGGGCTCGTCGCCGTTCCTGACCGCGATCCGCCGCGGCGCCGACCTGCAGACGCTTCCGGTGCTGATCCTCGCGCTGGTCACCGTCGTGCTGCGGCGCCGCGACCGAACCGTGCTCGTGCTGGCCGGGTTCGCGGCGCTCTGGTGGGTGATCGTGGTCGCGATGACGCTCGACGGCTACCCCGGGCTGGAGCGATTCTTCCTCCCCGCCGCCGCGGTGACGTGTGTGCTCGGGGGTGCGGGGGTGGTGTTTATAGGCCGCCTGGCGGCGGCCCGGTTCGGGTCGGCTTCGGGGGTTCGGACCGCGATCGCTGCGGCGGTCGCGGTCGTCCTGGTTGCCGCCTGCGTGCCGTTCTTGACCACGCGGATAAGCGTGGCCCGGGCCCAGAAGTCGATCGCCTCCCGGGCGGTGACCAGGCTGGATCAGCTGTCGGCCGCCGTGGCCGCGGTGGGAGGCCACCGGGCCGTGTATCCGTGCCGGAGCTCGTTCGCGGCCGTCAACCACGGGGTCCAGACCGCGCTGGCCTGGAAGCTGCACGTGACGTTGGGGCGGGTCGGGACGACGATGCACCACCAGGGCGTGCTGTTCGTCGGGCCCCACGACACGATCGACGGCGCTCCGGCGCCGCTGTCGCGTCGGCTGACCTCGGTGCGGTTGCTGGCTTCGGTCGGGGCCTGGAAGGTCTACCGGGTCACCGCACCCGGCGCGCACACGGGCTGCGTCGGGGAGTTCGGCTCCGCCCGTCCGGGTAAGCAGCGTCGAGCTTGGAACCGGCCTCCCTTGTCGGAGAATCCGGCTCTCCGGGCTCGCTGCCGCGGGAGTTCGATTTGCTCCCGAACGTCCCGAGAATCCGGCGCGATCATCTCGGGTTTCGATCGCCTCGTGCCGGATTCTCCCGGGGAGGCGTCCGCGCGGGCGCGGAGAATGTCTCTCGGATGATCGTGGTGGGCATCGACCCTGGCACAGCGAGCACCGGGTATGGCGTCGTGGAGAGCGTCGGCTCGGCCCTGCGCGCGCTGGATGAGGGGGTCATCCGGACGGCGTCCGGCGTCCCGTTGGAGCGGCGGCTGACCTCGATCCACGCCGCCGTGGGCGAGCTGATCGACAAGTTCCGGCCCGCGGCCCTGGCCATCGAGGAGCTCTACTTCGGCGTCAACGTGCGGACTGCGTTCGCGGTCGGGCAGGCCCGCGGAGTGGTGCTGCTGGCGGCCGGGCAGCGCGGGGTGCCCTCGCGGTCGTACACCCCCCAGCAGGTCAAGGGCGCGGTGTGCGGGAACGGACGCGCGGACAAGGATCAGGTCGGAAGGATGGTGGCGCGGCTGCTCGGGCTGGCGCGCGGCGCCGTCGGCCGACCACGCCTCCGACGCGCTGGCGGTCGCGATCTGCGAGCTCAACCGGGCGCCGCTTCAGCGCGCGCTGGCGCTCACATGATTGCGCTCGTCTCCGGCACGGTGGCGGTGCGGCGAGGGGACCACGTGGTCGTGGACTGCGGCGGCGTCGGCTACCGCCTGTCCGTGTCGGCCGAGACCCTGCGCCGGGTGCCGGCGGTCGGCCATGAGGTGGTCCTGCACACGCACATGGTCGTGCGCGACGACGCCCTGCTGTTGTACGGCTTCGCCACCGAGGAGGAGCGGGAGCTGTTCCTGATGCTCCTCGGCGTGCAGTCGGTGGGGCCGAAGGTGGCCCTGGCCGTGCTCTCGGGCGGGCCGCCGCGCGATCTGCTGGCCGCGCTCGCCGCGGGGGACGCGGCGCGCTTTCAGGCCGTTCCGGGGATCGGCAAGCGGACGGCCGAGCGGATCATCGTCGAGCTCCGGGAGAAGGTCGGGGTATCTGTGCCCTCCGCGGAGATCAGCGTGACCCGGGCTTCCGACGATCCTCGAGTCGTGGCCCGCGAAGGCCTCCTGGGCCTCGGCTACAGCGGCACCGAGGTCGACGCCTTGCTTGACCGCTCCTCCGGCGAATCGGCCGAAGAGCTGATCGCCAGCGCGCTCAGAGGGGCGTCCCGCCGGTGAGCACCGCCCGGATCCAGGCCCCCGAGGAGCTGCCCGAGGACGACCTCGACCGCTCGCTCCGCCCCCGCCGGCTGGAGGACTTCGTCGGCCAGGAGGCGGTCAAGGACCAGCTGGCGGTCTCGATCGCGGCCGCGGTATCCCGCGGCGAGGCCCTCGATCATGTTCTCCTGGCCGGACCGCCCGGGCTGGGGAAGACCTCGCTGGCCCAGATCGTGGCCGCCGAGCTCGGGGTCGGGTTCGTGCAGACGGCCGGGCCCGCGCTCGAGCGCAAGGGCGACGTGGCGGCTTTCCTGACCGCGCTCGAGGAGCGGTCGATCTTCTTCGTGGACGAGATCCACCGGCTCCCGCGCGCGCTCGAGGAGACGTTCTACCCCGCCATGGAGGACGGCTGCCTGCCCATCACGGTGGGTCAGGGCGCGGGCGCCCGCGTCGTCACCATCGACCTCCCGCCGTTCACCCTGATCGGGGCCACGACCCGGGCCGGCCTGCTGACCACGCCGTTGCGGGACCGGTTCGGGATCCAGCACCGACTCGAGCACTACGAGCCCTCGGAGCTGGCCCTGATCGTGTTGCGATCGGCCCGCCTGCTGGGTGTCGCGATCGAGGAGGAGGGGGCGCGCGCGGTGGCCGAGCGCAGCCGCGGCACCCCCCGGGTGGCCAACCGGCTGCTCAAACGGGTCCGCGACTACGCCGAGGTCCGGGGCGACGGCGTCGTCACTGCCTCGGTGGCCGGGGCCGCGCTCGACCTGCTCGAGGTCGACCACGAGGGCCTCGACCGTCTCGACCGGGAGATCCTGCGCGCGATCTGCCTCAAGTTCGGCGGCGGTCCCGTGGGGCTGTCGACGCTCGCGGTCGCGGTGGGGGAGGAGCAGGACACGATCGAGGACGTGTATGAGCCCTACCTGCTGCAGCGGGGCCTGATCGAGCGGACGCCGCGGGGCCGGGCGGCCACCCGGCGGGCCTTCGCGCACCTCGGATTGGACCCTCCGGGATCTTCACTGACCCTTATCTGACGCTGAGTATCCTCAATCGCCGATGGCCCGAGAGCATTACTTCATCTGTCCCGCACTGCGGCCAGCGATCCATGGGCACCGACCGCAACGCCGGCTTTCGCCGCGAGGCTCGCGGGTGCGAGAAGTGCGGATTCGCCTACCTGTTCGAGCTCCTCGACGACTACTACCCGGCCCCCAACGCGGCCTTCTTCGCCTGCGACTCGGACGGGCGAATCGTCGACTGCGGCCGGGGATCGTTCGAGCTGACCGGGTTGAAGACCGAGCAGGTGATCGGACGACCGATCCGCGACGTGCTGGGGCTCCAGTTCGCCGACGGCTCCGATCACCTGGGCACCGCGCTCGAGTGGGAGGTGCGTGTGAAGGGCAAGCCGGTTCAGGTGAACGCCGAGCACGATCTGCCCGCGAACGCGGTCGCCGACATCTTTCCGGCGTACGATGACGAGCAGGGTGGCCTGCTCGTCGTGCTCACGCCGACCAACCATCACTAAGCCCTAACCTCAAGCGCACTCGATGACTGACCGCCAGCGCAATGGCTTGATCCTGGCTCTGGTCGCCGGCCTGATCGCCGCATCGGTGGTCGTGATCGCGACCATGAAGACCACGCTGGGCCTGGACCTCAAGGGCGGGGTCGAGCTCGTCTATCAGGGCCAGCCGACTCCGCAGACGCCGGTGGTGACTCAGGACGCCCTCTCCCGGGCCGTCGACATCATGCGCCAGCGGGTTGACCAGCTCGGCGTGTCCGAGCCCCAGATCCAGACCTCGGGCGGGAATCAGATCTCCGCCGCCCTGCCCGACGTGCACGACATCTCCCGGGCCGAGAAGCTCGTGGGGACGACCGCCCGGCTCGAGTTCTACGACTGGGAGGCCAACGCGCTCACGCCCGACGGCAAGCCCGTGGCCAGCCAGCTCCTGACCCAGAACCAGAACGCCCTGACGATCAGCCAGGGCCTCGGGTCGGGGCCCGGCCTGCCGGGCTCGGGGAGCATGCCGCTGTATCAGGCGGTGACCCTGGCCGCCAAGCAGCCCAAGCAGATCAGCTCGGACAACTCGCGCCAGGGGCCGCAGTACTACATCTTCGGCGCGCCGGGAAGCGCGGCCTGCGCCACCGCGGCCAAGGCGGCCGGCACCACGCCGGTGGTGGGAAGCCACTGCCTGCTCTCCGGTCCCGACGACAACCTTCAGGACCTGTACAGCGGGCTGCCCTCGGGGGTGAGCCGGTCCCAGAAGGGCGTGCAGACGCTGACCGTCCCCCAGGGCACGGTCGTGCTTCAGGCCGCCGATGTCAGTCAGGCCAAGCAGACGCCGTTCACGAGCCCGAACGCTCAGTTCTACGTGCTCCGCGATCACGTGTCGCTGTTCGGCAACGACATAACCAACCCGCAGCAGAGCACCGACCAGACCGGCCAGCCCGACGTCACCTTCGGCTTCACCTCCTCGGGCGCGAAGGCCTTCCAGACCGTCACGGCGCGGATCGCCCACCGTGGCGACGTCTCGAGCGGGCTGGGCCAGAAGCTCCTGCAGCACTTCGCCGTCGGGCTCGACACCAAGCTCATCACGGTCCCCTCGATCGACTACACGCTGTACCCGGACGGGATCTCGGGCGGGAACGGGGCCGACATCACCGGCGGGTTCACGATCCAGTCGGCCCAGGATCTGGCCACCCAGCTCCGCCTCGGCGCCCTGCCGATCAAGCTCAAGCTGATCTCCGAGTCGCAGGTCTCGGCCACGCTCGGCAACCAGGCGCTGCACCAGGGCCTCCTCGCCGGCCTGGCCGGCCTGATCGTCGTGGCCATCTTCCTGATCGCCTACTACCGCGTCCTCGGGGTGATCGCCACCGTGGGCCTGATCGTCTACGGCATCTACTTCTTCGCCCTGATCAAGCTCATCCCGATCACCCTGACCCTCCCGGGCATCGCCGGCCTGATCCTGACCATCGGCGTGGCCGCCGACGCCAACATCGTGATCTTCGAACGGGTCAAGGAGGAGATCCGGGCCGGCCGGTCGATCCGGCAGGGGATCATCACCGGCTATCGCAAGGGCCTGACCGCGATCATCGACGCCAACGTGGTCACGATCATGACCGCGTTCATCCTCTTCGTCCTCGCCACCGCGGACGTCAAGGGCTTCGCCTTCACGCTCGGGATCGGAACCATCGTCTCCCTGTTCACGGCCGTGCTGGCCACCCAGGCGATCCTGACCACGATGGGGAACTCGCGCACGATCGCGCGCCCGTCGGCCCTCGGGGCGGGCGGCAAGAAGCGTGAGTGGCGCTTTGACTTCATGGGCGCCTCGCGGTACTTCTTCTCGCTCTCGGGCGTGATCCTGTTGATCGGCGCCTTCGCGGTCGCCGGCCGGGGACTGAACCTGGGCATCGACTTCACCTCGGGCACGCGGATCACCACCTCGCTGGTCCAGAACGCCAGCGTGGCCCAGGTCGAGTCGGTGTTCGCCGCCAACGGCGCCGGCGACGCGACGGTGCAGAAGCTCTCGAATAAGGCGCTCGGGCAACGACGTGTTCCAGGTCTCGGCCAAGCAGCTCCAACCGGTCAAGGTGGCGGCGGTACGGTCCGCGCTGACCAGCCGCTTCGGGTTACGGTCGTTCGACTCGAGCTCGGTCGGGCCCACGTTCGGAAAGACGGTGGCCAACAGCGCGGTGGTCGCGATCATCGCCTCGCTGCTGGTCATCTCGGCCTACATCGCGCTGCGCTTCGAGTGGAAGTTCGCCGTTCCGGTGCTGATCGCGTTGATGCACGACCTGTTGATCACGAGCGGCGTCTACGCCCTGACCGGCCGGGAGGTGACGACAGCGACCGTGGCCGCGCTGCTGACCATCCTGGGTTACTCCCTCTACGACACGATCATCGTGTTCGACCGGGTGCGCGAGAACGTCCCCCGGATGCCCCGGGCCGCCTTCTCGCAGATCGTCAACCGGTCCATGGCCGAGGTGCTGACCCGGTCCCTGGCCACCACCTCGTGCACGCTGATGCCGATCATCGCGCTGCTCCTGTTCGGGGGCTCGACGTTGAAGGACTTCGCCTTCGCGCTGCTCATCGGGGTCGCCTCGGGCGCGTACTCGTCGATCTTCATCGCCTCCCCGGTGCTCACCCACTGGAAGGAGCGCGAGACCGTCTACCGACACCGCCGGGCGCGGATCGAGGGCGAGCTCGGGTACGTGCCGGCGTACGCCGGCGCCACCGCCGACGTCGAGCCCAAGGACGCGCGCAAGCCGCGCCGGGGTGGCCGGTTGACCCAGCCCGACCCCGAGACGTGTCGGCGGCCGAGTTCGAGCAGATGAAGCGCGATCTCGACGTCGAGGTCCAGGAGCCCAGCCGCCAGACCTCGACCCTGACCAAGCGACTTGCGCACACGCCGCCGGCCGAGGCCGAGGCCAAACCGGCCGCACCGGGCTCGGGGCGGCGGGCCAAGCGCGCCGGCGACCAGCCCAGGCCGGCCGCGCCGGCTCCACGTGATCGGGCGCCTCAACCGGGGGCTCAGCCCCGGCCCCAGGCCCAGCCCCGACCCCAGGCCCAGCCCCGGCCCGAGGCGGACGGCGGCGACGGGTCCCCCGACGAGTTCGTGCACGCGCCCGACGAGGCGGAGAACGACGCGATGTCGGCCTCCGACCGCCCGAAGCGCCCGGCCAAGTCGCGGCCGCGCAACCGCCGTCACGGGAGGCGCCGCTGATGGGCATGCACGCGGGCAAGCATCCGCGGCCGTCCCGGGGAGGTCACTGACCGTGGGGATGCTTGCGTGGGTCATGATGGGCCTCGCCCTGTGGCACTTCACCATCTGGCTGCCTGACCGCTATTGGGGCGGGATCGTCGGTGCCTTCCTCGGCGCCCTGGTCGGTGCGGCGCTGTTCGGTCTGATCGTCAACGGATTCACGATCCCGGGGCGCCACACGACCCACATCGGAACCGCGGCCGAGGCGATCCCGGGGGCCCTGATCGGCATGGCGCTGGTGTACCTGGAGGGCGTCCGCCGGCAGCGCGCCGCCGGGGCCACCGGGCACTAACCGCCTCTGGCCCCCAACCGTTCCCGTTTTCCCCCACCCCTCGGGGGCAAAAGGGAACGCTTCGCCGGAGGCGGCGGCCTGACTCCGCCCGAGGCGGCGGCCTGACCCCGCCGGAGGCGGCGGCCTGACCCCGCCCGGGCAGGGCCTGACCGCCGGAGGCGGCGGCCGACCCCGCGGATCCGTCGGGCCCGACCTCTAGGGTGGCTGCGCTATGGCCGAGGCCGTCCTTCTACCGGTTGGCGCACCCGAGGCTCCCGAGCCGCCGGCGCTGCACGCGCTTCCGTCCCCTCCGAAGACCACCCGGCCGCGGATGGAGCTGGCGCCCTACGACCTCGCGGCCGCGCTGACACTGGAGCGCGAGCTCGGGGTCGGGCACGTTCTGGCCCAGGTCCTGGTCCGGCGTGGACTGACCGACCCGGCGGCCGCCCGGGCCTTCCTCGAGGGCCGCGACGAGCACGACCCGGCGCGAGTTCGCCGGGATCCAGGCGGCACTGGAGCTGATCGAGCGCCATCTGAGCGCCGGCAGCCGGATCACCGTCCACGGTGACTACGACGTCGACGGCGTGTGCGCCACCGCGACCCTGGTCCGGGCGCTCCGCTCCCGCGGAGGCCAGGTCGACTGGTTCCTGCCCGGGCGGATCGACGACGGTTACGGGCTGTCGGTGGCGACGGTCGAGCGGCTGGCCCGGCGGGGCACCGAGCTGCTCATCACCGTCGACTGCGCGATCACCGCGGTCGAGGAGATCGGCGCCGCCCGCGCCGCCGGCCTCGACGTCGTGGTCACCGACCACCACACGCCGCGCCCCGACGGCCGGCTCCCGGACTGCCCGATCGTCCATCCCGGCGTGTGCGGCTATCCCTGCCCGGACCTGTGCGGAACCGGCGTCGCCTACAAGCTGGCCCAGGCGCTGGGCGCCGCCAGCGCGGACGAGGACATCGAGCTCGTCGCGCTGGCCACGGTGGCCGACCTGATGCCGCTCCAGGGCGAGAACCGCCGCCTGGTTCGCGACGGGATCGCCGCTCTGGCCAACACCGCCAAGCCGGGGCTGCAAGCCCTGATGGAGGTCTCCCGGGTCGACCCGAGCGGGCTCGACACCCAGGCGCTCGGCTTCCGGCTCGCGCCGCGGATCAACGCCGCCGGCCGGCTCCGGCGCGCCGACGCCGGGCTCGAGCTGCTCCTGACCGACGACCGGCGGCGGGCGTCCGAGATCGCCGCCGAGCTCGACGCGGTCAACGTCGAGCGCCGGGCGGTCGAGCAGCGCATCCTGTGGGAGGCCGAGGCCCAGGTGGCGGAGCTCGGGCCGCGGGCGGCCTACGTACTGGCGGCCGAGGAGTGGCATCCCGGGGTGATCGGGATCGTGGCCTCGCGGATCGTCGAGCGCTATCACCGCCCGGCGATCATGATCGCCCTCGAGGGCGAATCCGGACAGGGATCGGGCCGGGGGATCCCGGGCTTCGATCTCCTCGGCGCGCTCCACGCGACCGCCGGGCACCTCGATCGCTACGGCGGCCACCGGGCCGCGGCCGGCCTGTCGATCGCCTCTGCCCGGGTCGATGCGTTCCGTGGCGCGATCGAGCGGCACGCCGAAGCCGTGCTCACGCCCGACCTGCTCGAGCCGGTCGAGCGGATCGACGCCGTCGCCTCGGGCTCGCAGCTCGGCCTGGGCCTGGCCGACGAGCTGGCAAGGATGGAACCGTGCGGACTCGGCAACCCGCGCACGCGGCTGCTCGTCCCCGGCGCCCGCTTCGACGACATCCGCCCGATGGGCGAGGGCAAGCACGCCCGCTTCTCGGTCAGCTCGGGCGGTGCCCGGGCGCGCGCGGTGGCGTTCGGCTGCGACGGCCGGCCGGCAGCGGAGGCGGCGGCCGGCGAGCCGGTCGACGCCAGCTTCTCGCTCGAGCGCAACGTGTGGAACGGGGCGGTCGAGCCACGGCTGATCCTTCGCCACGCCCGGGCCTGCGCGCCCGCCCCGATCGAGGTGATCGGCGAGCCCGAGGACTTCGTGCGCTCGGCCATCGAGGAGCTCGAGCTCCCGCTGGAGACCAGCGCCGCGTCGGCGTCTCCGGGGACTCGGACACGGCTTGACCGCCGAGGCGAGAGCCCACTCGCCGTTCTGGCCGATGCACTCGCCGCGGGCGGGCCGGTCCTGGCCGTGTGCGCCGACGTTCCCCGCCGGCTGCCGGGAATCAGGCCCCGGATCGGCGGCTTCGCCCTGACCTCGTACCACGCCCTCGAGCGTGAGCCCGCGTGCGCGGCGGGCTACCTGCACGTGGTGGCGCTCGATCCGCCCGCCCGTCCGGCCGCCGCTCGGCTGCTGGAGACCGGGGGTGGCTTTACTCACATGGCCTGGGGAGAGGCTGAGCTACGCTTTGCGTGGCAGATGCACGAGCTGGAATACGGTTTACGCGCTTCACTCGCGACCCTCTACCGGGGCCTCAAGGCCCGGTGGCGGGTGACGGGCGAGGAGCTCGAGCACCTGCTTCGCGGAGATGGTGAGCGCTGGCCGGCCCGGCTGGCGGGTCGGATGCTCAGGGTCCTCGCGGAGCTCGAGCTCGTCAGCCTCGACCGGGATCTGCCGGCCCTGGCCATCGCGGGCACGGCGCCGACCACACTCGAGCGCTCGTCCGCATACCGGGTCTATTCGCAACGACTCGAGGACGGACGAAAATTCCTGAGCAGCGCAAGCCCCCGACCAAGCAGCTGAGCGGCGGCTCCGACGGCCGCAACGGCGCGGCGGGCAACGGCGGCCGGCGCGGCTCACGCGTGGTCACCCGGGCCCAGGTGGGCCAGGTCGAGCACCCCGATTCTCACGTCAGCGAGGTCGAGCGCGCCGGGCTGACCGCGAACGAGCGGCGGCTGCTCGGCGATCTGTTCGCGATCCTCGAGGAGCATGCGCACGAGGCCGCGGTGGTGGTCGACCGCGACCGGGTCGAGCACGCCTTCGTCTACGCCTGCGAGCACCACGCCGACCAGCTGCGCAAGTCGGGCGAGGACTTCATCATCCACCCGGTCGGCGTAGCCAAGATCTGCGCCGGCATGCGCCTCGACACCGAGACGCTGTGCGCGGCCCTGCTCCACGACACGGTCGAGGACACCTCGGCCTCGCTGGAGGAGGTCAGGGAGGCGTTCGGCGAGGAGATCGCCGGACTGGTCGATGGCGTCACCAAGCTCACCGGGCTGACCTTCCAGTCCCGTGACGAGGCCCAGGCCGAGAACTACCGCAAGATGATGGTCGCGATGGCCTCGGACATCCGGGTCATCCTGATCAAGCTGGCCGACCGGCTGCACAACATGCGGACGATCAGCGCCATGCCCAAGCAGAAGCAGATCGAGAAGGCGCGGGAGACGCTTGACATCTACGCCCCGATCGCTCACCGCCTCGGTATCCACGCCATCAAGTGGGAGCTCGAGGACCTGGCCTTCCAGACTCTCCACCCGCGCAAGTACAACGAGATAAAGGGCTTGGTGGCCCAGCAGCGAGCCGAGCGCGAGCGCTACGTCAACCAGGCCGGCGAGTACCTGAACAAGGAGCTCGACGAGCTCGGGATCGAGGCCGAGATCTCAGGCCGGGCCAAGCACTTCTACTCGATCTACTCGAAGATGACCAAGAAGGGTCGCGAGTTCAACGAGATCTACGACCTCACCGCGATGCGGGTGATCGTCGCCTCGGTGAAGGACTGCTACGGCGCGGTGGGCGTGATCCACTCGCTGTGGAAGCCGCTGCCGGGGCGGTTCAAGGACTTCATCGCGATGCCCAAGTTCAACATGTACCAGTCGCTGCACACGACGGTGATCGGGCCCGAGGGCCGCCCGCTGGAGATCCAGATCCGCACGCGGGAGATGCACGACCTGGCCGAGTTCGGAATCGCCGCCCACTGGATGTACAAGGAGGGTCGCGGCGGTGGCAGTGCCACGGCCGACGGCGACGGCAAGCTCAAATGGCTCCGCTCGCTGCTCGATTGGCAGCAGGAGGAGGCCGACCCGCGGGAGTTCATGGAGACCCTCAAGGTCGACCTGTTCGAAGACGAGGTCTTCGTCTTCACCCCCAAGGGCGAGGTCAAGTCGCTGGCCGCGGGCGCGACGCCGCTCGACTTCGCCTACGAGATCCATACCGACGTGGGCCACCGCTGCGTGGGCGCGAAGGTCAACGGCAAGATCGTGCCCCTGAGCTACCAGCTGCGTTCGGGCGACATCGTTGAGGTCCTCACGAGCAAGCGCGAGCGCGGCCCGTCGCGCGACTGGCTGGCCCTGGTCAAGACGACCCGAGCCCGGAACAAGATCAAGGCCTGGTTCAAGGCCGAGTCGCGCAAGGACACCGAGCATGCCGGGCGCGAGCTGCTCCAGGATCACCTGAAGAAGCAGGGCCTGCCGGCTCAGAAGATCGTCGGCTCCTCGCTGTTGGCCGACGTCATCCGCGAGATGGGCTTCCGCAAGGCGGACGACTTCTACATCGCCCTCGGCGGGGCCAAGATCTCGGCCAAGGTCGTGGTCAACAAGGTCATGCAGCGGCTCAAGGAGGGCGAGGCGGCCGAGTCAGAGCCGACCGGGGCCGAGGAGCTCCTGCAGACCCGCCGCCGGCGCTCGCGGCCCACAACCTCATCCTCGAAGTTCGGCATCTCGGTCGACGGGATCGACGAAGTCATGCTGCGCCTGGCCAAGTGCTGCCGGCCCGTCCCCGGCGATCCGATCATCGGCTACATCTCGCTCGGCCGCGGGATCACCATCCACCGCGAGGACTGCCCCAACGTCGCCGTGCTGCGCAAGGATCCGGAGCGGTTCACCGACGTTTCCTGGGAGGGCGACGCCGAGACCTCGTTCCGGGTCGAGCTCGAGGTCGACGGCTGGGACCGCCACCGGCTGCTCGAGGACATGTCCCGCACCTTCGCCGAGGCCGGGATCAACATCCTCGAGGCCCGTTGCATCGTCAACCACCCGATGGTCAAGAACCGCTTCGTGGTCGAGGTCGGGGACACTCGCGCGCTCGATCAGACGATCAACCGGCTGCGGAACATCGACGCGGTGTTCGACGCCTACCGGGTCACGCCCGGCGCCGCCTGATCGACCAGCACGGGCGCCTGACCCACCCGCGGCACTCGATCCGAGGAGGGCGCTCGATTCCGGGAGGGCGCTCGATCCCGGGAGGTCACCGATTGCCGTAGCAGGCCCATGCCTAACCGAGCTCCCGGCCGCCACCGCCGCGGGATCGGCCTCGGCTCGGGGTCTGGCTCCTCTGGGATGACGGAGGGCGTCGCAGGCGGGAGCGGGCGGGCGCGGTGGCCATCGTCCGCGCCACCGAGACCGAGCCCGGCGTGGTGACGGTCGCGCGCGGCGGCGTGACCCAGACGAGCCGCACACGCGACTCCGGTGCCTTCGTGATCACGACCGCCTCACCGGGGCGCAGGGTGGCGATGCGGTTGGGCTCGACCACGAACCGCTCCACCTCCCGCCGGGTGCCGCGACCGGTGGCGCCGACGCCGCCGAACCAGCCGCGTTCGACCTGATAGCTCGTCTCCCACACCCGCTCGGTACCGGCCATCCGGGCGACCATGAAGGCCGAATCGGGCACGTCCTGGCGGTGGATGATCTTGAGCGTGGTGTTGCCGACGACCTGGTCGCGCAGCCCGGCCGCGGCGCGGTTCAAGTCCGCGAACTCCTGCGTGACCAGCAACACCCCGAGGCGCGCCTCCCGGGCGCGGGCGACCAGGCCGCCGAGGTGGTCGGCTCCGAGGGCCGAGAACTCGTCGATCGCCACCACCGCCTGCTCGTGCGTGCCGGTCAGCCGGGTGCCGGCGGCGGCGACGAGGTCCTGGATGGCGAGCGTGCCGATCTGCGCCGCCAGCTTGCCGTAGCTGCTCGAGTTGAGGCTGAAGAGCACAACCTCGGGCCCCTCGAGCGCCGAGCGCAGGTCGATGTCCGCGCCATCCCCGGCCGGGGACAGATATTGCCCGGTGTGGGACTCGGTCAGGATGGCCAGCCGGGTGCCCAGGCCGCGGATCGCGCTCAGCTGGTCGGGTGTCAGTTCGGCCAGGTAGTCCTGCACCCGCACGGCCAGGGGACGCGGCACGGCGCGCAGCTCGGCGCTGAGCCGCCGGGGGTCCATCAACCGGACGACCGCCTCGAGCGTGGGTGGCGGGACGGTCCCGGCGTTCTCGAGCGTGCCCGTCCCGGCCTGCTCGAGCACCTGCAGGACGGTCTGGAGGTACCGCTCGGCCGCGCGCTGGTAGTGGGGCTCGGTGAATCGCTCGGTGCCGATCAGCTTGTCCTTCAGCTCGGTGGCGTTGCCGTGGCCGAGCGGGTTCCAGTGCGCCGCCCCGTCCGGGGTCCAGTGTCGGAACGGCCGGCCGGCGGCGCGCGCGGAGTCGGCCAGGGTCTGGGCGAAGGCCGGGGAGCCCTTCAGATCGATGGCCACCACCGGGGTCCCGCGCCGGACGTGCTCGGTGAGGAGGCGCAGCAGCGTGGTCGACTTGCCCGATCCGCTCGCGCCCAGGATCAGCCCGTGCGCCGCCAACTGCTCGTCCTCGATCACCACCGGTTGGCCGTCATGCGCCACCCCGAGCGCCACCCCGGGGCGGGAGTGCGCACCTCGGCGCGAGCGCGCCGGTAGCGGCTCGCCCATCGGCCGGCCGAAACGGCGGTGCGGAGGGCGCCCGCAGCCAGCGCGAGCGGGATCGCCAGCCCGGGCGGGAGCGCCAGCAGCAGGGCGAAGGCCGGGAGCATCCAGTAAGGCGGCCGGTGGCGTTCCATCAGCGTGCCGCCTCGGGCTCCGGCCGTGTGCTGCGACGCGCGGGCACGCGCGTCGCAGAACGCGCGGGCACGCGTCCGCGGACCGGGCCGCCATCCCTGCCGGGGGCGGTCACGGTCATGCGCACGAGCTGGACGTAGACCCGGGATTCGATGCCGGCTCGGGCGGAGGATGCGGCGATCGAGCGGCCGAGACCGGGTTTGGTGACGAGGTAGACGACCGCGTCGACCCGCGGGTCGGCCGCGTAACCATCGAGGATCCGGCCAATCCGTCGCTGCCCCTTGCCGGTCAGCTCGAGCTCCAGCGCGATACGCCGCCCGCGCCGGTCGACGAGCAGCAGGTCGGGATAGTGCAGCCGCTCCTGGCCGCCGGGCCCGAAACCGCCCAGGCGCACGGCCAGCGGTGCCTCTCCGAAACTCCGGCGGGCATCGCTCGAGCGCAGCCGGCGCTCGCCGATCACCTGCGACATCGCCCCGAACGCGCCGTCGCGGGCGGCCAGCCAGAGGAAGGCGAGGCCGACGTCGTGCTCGTAGCAGCGCGGGTCGATGCGCGGCGGCTCGAGCGAGTTGTCGATCGCCCTCAGCCCGGCCCGGGTGATCCGGTAGAGCGGCGGCTCACCGACGAACACGTCGCGTCGGACCACCAGCCCGGCCTCGGTCAGGGCCGAAAGCTGCGCGTCCGCCGCCTCGGTGGACACGCCGAGAAGGGCTCGGACATGGTCGGGGAGGAAGATCCGGTGCTCGGCGGCGAAGCCGAGCAGCTCCAGATCCGGCGGGGTGATCTCGAACGCGGGCACGCAGCCTTAAGAGCCGCGACAGCCCGAATATCACCCCCCTGAGGCGAAGCCGCGCTCAGCCAGGGTGCGGCAGCGAGCTGGTATCGACGACCTCGAAGTCGCGGCCGTGCAGCCGGTCGAGCAGGTGCAGGGCGTCGTTGTTCCAGCCGCGGTTCGGGGCGCCGGAGATGTACCAGGGCGATCCGTTGTCGGCCAGGATCATCCCGTAGCGCTTGAGCGCCAGAGCCACCACCCGCGCCTGCCGGGGCAGACCGGCCAGGTTTACCGACGCCTTCAACCGGACGCGCAGGCCCATCGGGGGATAGAAGCCCGAGCACGTCGAGGCGAAGTGCCGGGCCGGGTAGACGTAACGGCGCGAAGTGCACGGCGCGGTGAAGCGCAGCGCGTGGTCGATCGACCCGCGCGCCACCTCGTCGTACCGGGCCAGCCCGGGCAGGATCGGCAGCCCGGCCGCGTCGGCCGAGGTCCACCCGGCCGGGCGCAGGCCATTGGAGCGGAGGTTGAACACGGCGCCTGAGCCGGCGCGCCACCGGGCGCCCCCGTTCACCGGATAGGCGGCGAACAGCTCGTAGTCCCGGCAGCTGTCCCGGTTGACGACGATGACGTGGCGATCGCCCGAGGACGAGCGGCCGCCCTCGATCGGGACCGTGGGCGGGATCGGGTACGGGCCGCGGTCGGACTCGGACGCGTAGTCAAACGACACCGGCACCCGCCGGGTCCGCGACGAGACGACGGTGAAGGGAATCCCGATCGGCGCGCCGTCCCACAGGCCCGAGCCGAAGTCGGGGTGGACCGGCGCCCCCAGGCCGATCGAAGCGACCAGCGCGGCCGAGTCCGAGGCCACCGGGAGGCGATCGACTCGCTGGTTCCACGGGTTGTTGGCCGGGAAGATCGGGCAATGCGGCGCGGCTGGGAGAGCGTGGGCCCCGACCAGCGCGGGAATCAGCGCGGCGCCAATCGCGACCGCCGCGAGCGCTCCGAGAAGCCGCTTCACGAGACCACCGAGATCCCGCGCGGCTCGATCCCGAACACGGCCTCCTCGACCTCACCGATGTAGTCGCCGTCGACCTGGAGCGGGAGCGGCCGCTCGTCCACGGTCCGGATCCGCAGCGATGAGAGCCCGGAGATGCCGTGGACGCGGCGGTGGCGGACCAGCCGGGCGTTCCGGGCCAGCGCGCGCCAGATGATCGTCGGGACATCGATCGGGCGCGCTCGCCGCAGGACGATGGCGGCCAGGTCGCCGCTCTCGAGCGTGGCACCCTCGGCCATCCGAACCGGGCGGCTGCCGAAGTAGGTGTAGGGGTCGGCGTTCTGCACGATCGCGGTCATCCCACGCACCGACTCGTCGCCGAACTGGGCCTCGAGCTGGGACGGGTTCAACAGGTATCGGCGGTTGAACGTGTTGACCCCAGTCCAGGTGTAGTACCACTCGCCGAGCCGGGCCTTCAGCCGCGGATGGGCGTCGACCCGCTCGACCACGCTCGCATCCAGCCCGAGCCCGGCCGAGAAGCAGAACCGGCGACCGTTGACCAGGCCGATGTCGACCTTTCGCGGCCGCCAGTCGTCGGCCAGGCCCAGCAAGTGCTCGGTGGCGTCGACCACGTCGGTCGGGATTCCGAGCAACCGGCAGTAGACGTTGGCCCGGCCGCCGGGCAGGCAGGTCAACGGCGTGTCGGTGCCGGCCAGGCCGTTGGCGGCCTCGTTGACCGTGCCGTCGCCCCCGAACGCGACCACGACGTCGTACCCGGCCTGCGCGGCCTCGCGGGTCAGCTCGGTGGCGTGCTGGCGGGCCTCGGTGTCGATCGCGTCGACCTCGTAGCTGCCGCGCAGCGCGTACACGACGAGGTTCTTCAATCGATCCGAGACCGTGGTCGCGTACGGATTGACGATGATCAGCATCCGCCGGCTCGGCGCCGAGCGACCGAGCGCGAGCGTGGCCTCCAGGCGCTCGAGCGGGTCAGAAGTGGAGGGGATGGCTCAGTGACCTCGGGCCGGGCGACGACACGGCCACCAAACACCAGGGGCCGAAGGTGGTTACGCCCTCAAGTTTCGTGACTAGACGGCCGAATTCCTGGATATACTGCTGGACACATAGCTGTACGCATCCAGAGGGGTGGAGGGATATGGCCCTGCGAAACCCCGGCAACCTCCCGAAAGGGCACGGTGCCAATTCCATCAGGCTCCAACTACGAAAGCCTGGGAGATGTGGAGATGGCGGTTTCACAGAACCTCCGACCACAGACCCCGGCGGAGGATTTTTTACATATGCCGCCAGAGTCTCTTCGCTGCAAAGAGTGCAAGACCGAGTACGGGCTCGATGCTCGTTACGTATGTGAGCGCTGCTTCGGCCCCCTCGAGGTCGCCTACGCGTCCCGGGAGAACGCCGATCCGGCCGAGCTGAAGCGCCGGATCCAGGCCGGTCCGCACTCGCTGTGGCGCTACAGCGACTTCCTCCCCGTTCAGGCCCCGCGCAACGGCGCCCTGATCGCCGGGTTCACGCCGCTGCTCAAAGCCGACCGGCTGGCCGAGCAGCTCGGCCTGCGCGAGGTGTGGATCAAGAACGACGCCGCCAACCCGACCCACTCGTTCAAGGACCGGGTCGTCTCGGTGGCCCTGGCCCGCGCCCGGGAGCTCGGCTACACGACGATCGCGTGCGCGTCGACCGGCAACCTGGCCAACGCGGTGGCCGCCCATGCCGCCGCGGCCGGGCTCGAGTCCTACGTGTTCATCCCCTCGGACCTCGAGGAGCAGAAGGTCCTGGCCACCGGGATCTACGGCACCAACCTGGTCGCGGTCAAGGGCAACTACGACGACGTCAACCGGCTGTGCACGGAGATCTCGGCCGAGCACGAGTGGGCGTTCGTGAACATCAACATGCGGCCCTACTACGCCGAGGGCTCGAAGACGATCGCCTTCGAGGTGGCCGAGCAGCTCGGGTGGGAGCTGCCCGACCGGGTGGTCGGGCCGATTGCCTCGGGGTCGTTGTTCACGAAGATCGCCCGCGGCTTCGAGGAGTGGCTCGAGGTCGGACTGCTCCAGGGCGAGCTGCCGACCTTCAACGGCGCGCAGGCCACCGGGTGCTCGCCCGTGGCCACGGCGTTCGAGCACGGGCACGACTTCTGCAAGCCGGTCAAACCGGACACGATCGCCAAGTCGCTGGCCATCGGCAACCCCGCCGACGGGCCGTACGCGCTCGACCTGGCCCGCCGCACCGACGGCGGCATCGACGCGGTGAGCGACGAGGAGATCGTCGAGGGGATCCGCCTGCTGGCCCAGACGACCGGCATCTTCACCGAGACCGCGGGAGGCGTGACCACCGCGGTGCTGGCCAAGCTGGCCCGCGAGGGTCAGATCGACCCCGGCGAGCGCGTGGTGGCGGTGATCACGGGCGACGGGCTGAAGACGCTCGACTGCGCCCGCGGCACGTTCGAGACCTGGGAGATCGAGCCCCGGCTCGACTCGTTCGAGCAGGCGAGAGAACGTGTCGTCGCCGTCGCGTGATATATGACTGCGCTCGATGGCAGTCAAGGTGAAGATCCCCACACAGCTCAGGGCCGCCACCGACGGCGAGTCGACCGCGAACGTGGACGGCTCGACGGTCGGCGAGGTCCTGGACGCCCTGTATGAACGCTTCGGAGAGCTGCGCAACCGGATCGCCGAAGACGGCGGGCTGCGCCGCTTCGTCAACGTCTACGTCGGCAGCGAGGACATCCGCTTCCTGGACGGACTCGACACGACCGTCCACGACGGCGACGAGGTGACGATCCTGCCCGCGGTCGCCGGCGGCTGATTGGGGCCGCCTTCGGCGGCGTCCGCTCAAAGCGTTCCCATTTTCGGCCGAGGGGTGGCCGAAATAGGGAACGCTTCGCAGAGGCGCCTAGTTGGGCGGGGTACCGACGCCGATGCCGACCGGGCAGCTGACCCCGGTGCCGCCGATCCCGCAGTACCCCCACGGGTTCTTGTGCAGGTACTGCTGGTGGTAGTCCTCGGCGTAGTAGAACGGGCCCGCAGGAGCGATCTCGGTCGTGACCTCCGGGTAGCCGGCGGCGCGCAGGCGCTCTGAGTAAGTGGCCCGCGAGGCCTCGGCCTGGGCGCGCTCTTCCTCGCTCGTGTAGTAGATGGCCGAGCGGTACTGGGTGCCTACGTCGTTGCCCTGGCGCATGCCCTGGGTCGGGTCGTGGCTCTCCCAGAACAGCCGCAGCAGCTCTGCGTAGGAGGTCTTGGCCGGGTCGAACACGACGAGCACCGCCTCGGTGTGACCCGTGCTCCCGCTGCACACCTCCTCGTAGGTGGGGTTCGGCGTGTAGCCGCCGGCGTAGCCAACCGCGGTCGTGTACACGCCGGGGGCGTCCCAGAAGATCCGCTCCGCGCCCCAGAAGCACCCGAGCCCGAACACCGCCTGCTGCATGCCCTCGGGGAAGGGGGGCTTCATCGGCGTCCCGAGCACGGCGTGGCGATCGGCTACCGGCATTTCGCGATCGCGTCCGCGCAGCGCGCGTTCGGGATCGATCATCTTGGTCTTCTCGCGGAAAGTGAACATGTCTACAAGGGTACGACGCGGGTAGGGAAATCAGGAAAGCGATTTTGAGAGGAGCTGACACATGGCAGACAAGCTCAAGGGCAAGAAGGTCGCCTTCCTGTTCACCGAAGGGGTCGAGCAGGTCGAGCTGGAGAAGCCGCTCGAGGCGGTCAAGGAAGAAGGCGCCGAGACCGAATTGATCTCGCTCGAAAAGGGCGAGGTCGAGGCCTGGAACCACTTCGACAAGGGCGACAAGTTCGAGGCCACCAAGGCGGTCTCGGATACCAGCGCCGATGACTACGACGCGCTCGTGCTCCCGGGCGGGGTGGCCAATCCCGACCAGCTGCGCATGGACAAGGACGCGGTGAAGTTCACGCGCGACTTCTTCGAGCAGCACAAGCCGGTCGGCGTCATCTGCCACGGCCCGTGGATGCTGGTCGAGGCCGACGTGCTCAAGGGCCGCAAGGTCACCTCATGGCCGAGCCTGCACAAGGACCTCGAGAACGCCGGCGCGGAGTGGGTCGACGAGGAGGTCGTGGTCGACCACGGCCTCGTGACCAGCCGCAACCCGGACGATCTGCCCGCGTTCTGCGCCAAGATCGTCGAGGAGTTCTGCGAGGGCAAGCACGAGGAGCAGAAGGCCGCGTAGGCAACGCGAAAGCCACACCACGGGGCGCCGCGTAAGCGGCGCCCTTTTTAATGCGCACGTGGCCAACGAGCGCGACGAGACCGAAGCCGAGCGGCTCGACCGCAACACCGCCGAGCTGGTGAGTGAGCTGCGGGTCGCCGCGACCGGCGTGCAGGTGCTGTTCGCCTTCCTGCTCATCGTGCCGTTCAACAACCGGTGGACCAAGGTCACCGCGTTTGAGCGACACGTGTACTACGTCACCCTGTTGGCCGTGGCCGTCGCCGCGGTCCTCCTGATCGCCCCCTCGGTCCAGCACCGCATCCTCTTCCGCTATGGCCAGAAGGCGTACATCGTCAAGCTCGGCAACCGCCTGGCCATCATTGCGTCAGGGTTCATGGCCGTGGGGATCACCGGGATCGTCGTGCTGATCTCGGACTTCCTGTTCGGCCACCTCGCGGCGGGGGTGGGCGGCGTGTGCGCGGCCGTGTTTACGACCTGGCTGTGGTTCGCGATTCCGCTGGCCAAGCGCCGGGGCTAACCGAACAGCGGAAGCCGCCGACGGCGGGCCAGCACGTCCATCCCGTCTTGGATGCTCGCGCACACCTCTTTGTACTTCTGCTCCACGTAGTCGTCATCGTCGGCGCGCTCGGGGTCTGACTCGAGCTCGACCGGGGGCTGGAACGCGGTGCGGATCTTGGCCGGCAGCGGGATCTCGGGCAGCAGCGCGGGGGAGAGGCCCCACGGCGCCTGGAGCGCGAGCGGGACGACCTTGATGCTGGCCAGCTTGTCGAGCTGCAGGAGCTTGGCCAGCCGGCGGCCATTGGTCAGCACCGGCATCCCGTCGGGGCCGCCCACGGTCGAGATTGGGACGATCGGCACGCCGGTCCGGATGGCCAGCTTGATGAAGCCGGTCCGGCCGGCGAGCACGGCGTCGTCGCGCTTGGTCCAGGGGCGCAGCGAGTCGCGCTCTCCGCCCGGCCACAGGGCGACGTCGTGTCCGGCCGCCAGCGCCGCCGTCATCGCGTCGGCGCGCGCGGGGAGCACGCCCATCTTGCGGAAGTAGGCGCCGACCACGGGCGTGGCCATCAGCGCGTCGTGGGCGGTGCCGTGCAACGGTCGCGCATCGCCGAAGTGCCGCCACCATTGCGCGCCTACCGTCCACGCATCCCACACGAAGGGGGCGCCCGAATGGATGCCGATCAGCAGCGCCGGGGCCTCGGGGAGATTCTCCCAGCCCTCCATCTCCATCCGGAACCAGTAATCCATCAACGGATTGAAGAAGTACTTCTGGCGCTCGAAGAATGCCCAGTCGGGCCCATCGAGATTCCACTGCGCCGCCCGGTCCGCCATCGTGCCGGCCAGGCCCGACTGCTTGGCCTGGCGCTCCTCGGCCTTCTTGCGCGCCTGCTCGGCGTGATGCTCGGCCTGCCGCCGCGTGCTCTGTGAGCGGTGATCGCCGCCCCGACGCCGGCGCTGGGACTGTAGGTCTTCCACGCTCATGAAACCGTCCTCTCCACGTATCTCTGATTGGGCCTACCCGGGTGCCCTGATTACAAGCGTTCGCGGGCGGGCATCAGCACGGCGATGAAAATCGGATACTTCCTCTCGTGCGAGGAGTGGGCTCCGCGCGACCTGATCGACCAGGCCGTGAAGGCCCAGCAGGCCGGCTTCGAGGACCTGTGGATCTCCGACCACTATCACCCGTGGAACGACCAGCAGGGGCACAGCCCGTTCGTGTGGTCGGTGATCGGCGGCATCGCTCAGGCGGCGCCCGGGATGGCGGTGACGACCGCGGTCACCTGTCCCACGGTCCGGATCCATCCGGCCGTGATCGCGCAGGCCGCCGCCACCTCGGCCGTGATGCTGGAGGGGAAGTTCAGCCTCGGGGTTGGGAGCGGTGAGGCGCTGAACGAGCACGTGCTCGGCGACCACTGGCCCGAGGCCGACGAGCGGCTCGAGATGCTCGAGGAAGCCGTCGAGGTGATGCGGACGCTGTGGGAGGGCGGCGCCCGGGATCATCGCGGTCGGCACTACCGGGTTGAGCACGCGCGGATCTACGACCTCCCGGCCGAGCCGCCGCCGGTCATCGTGTCCGGCTTCGGGCCCAAGGCGGTCGCGCTGGCGGCGCGCATCGGCGACGGCTACTGCACGGTGGCGCCGGACGGCGACTCGGTGGAGCAGTTCCGCCGGGACGCCCAACGCGGCCGGCTCGTGCAGGGTGGGATGAAGGTGTGCTACGGCTCCGACGAGCAGGCGGCGGTCAAGACGGTGCATCGGCTGTGGCCCAACGAGGCGCTCCCGGGGGAGCTCGCGCAGGTGTTGCCGACCCCCGAGCACTTCGAGCAGGCGGCGGAGCTGGTCACCGAGGAGATGGTGGCCGAATCGGTGCCCTGCGGCCCTGACCTCGACCGCCACGTCGAGAAGATCAAGGCGTTCGCCGACGCCGGCTTCGACGAGCTCTACATCAACCAGATCGGGCCCGACCAGGACGCCTTCTTCAGCGTCTATCGCGAGGAGGTACTGCCACGCGTCCGGTGATCAAGCGCACGCGGCACCTGGCGCTCGGGTCGCTGATCGGAGGCGCCTTCTACCTGCTGCTGATCGACATCGGGAGCGCCCCGGAGCTCTACGTGCTGGCTGGGGTCGCGATCGCGTGCGGGCTGACCTTCACGCTGGCCCGCGAACAGGGCTTCATCGAAGCTCGCGTGCGCCTCCGGTGGCTGGCGGGGGCGTGGCGACTGCTCATCGACATCCCACGCGACATCGGTTTCGTGTGCTGGGAGGCGCTGGCGCAGCTGATCTCGCCGCGGCCGGCGCGCGGCAGCTTCCGCGCCGTCCGCTACTCGGCCGTCGGGGAGAACGCGCTCGACACCGGTCGGCGAGCCCTCACCGAGGCCTTCGGTTCGGTGGCCCCGAACACCGTGATCCTGGGCGTGGACGCCGAGCACGGGTTGCTGCTGGTCCACCAGCTCCGGCGCCAGGGCGATCCCGAAGACCTGGACGTGCTGAGGCTGGGATGAACGAGTGGGAGATCGCGGCCGCGGTTCTGGGCGCGGCGACGGTGCCCTGCCTGGTCGTGTGCTTTCTCGCGGAGGCCACCTCGGCGCTGGCCGCGCTCGAGCTCGCCGGGACGCTGCTGACCAGCGCGCTGATGGCGCTCTGCGAGGGCTTTCACCGCCAGCCGTTCATCGATCTCGCGCTCCTGTTCGCTCTGCTCTCGATGATCGGGGGAATCGCCTTCGCCCGGCTCATGGAACGCGACATATGAGCTTCAGCCACCTGGCCGCCACCGTCCTGCTGATCGCCGGCTGCGTGCTCGAGGCGTTCGCCGTGCTCGGACTCGTGGTCATGCGCAACGCCTACGATCGCCTGCACTACGTCGGCCTGGCCGGCTACGGGGCGCTCCTGATCGGGATTGCCGTGCTCGTGCGAGAGTCGTTCTCGCTCATCGGCGATAAGGCGCTGGCCACCGGCTTGATCGTGCTGGCCATCGGTCCGCTGCTCGTGCACACGACCGCGCGGAGCTTCCGGGCGCGGGAGCGCGGCGACTGGCGCGAGGGGAGCGAGCAGGAGCTCGAGGGCTAATGACCGTGCTGCAGATCATCGCCCTGGCCGCGGTCGCGCTCGGCGGCACCGCGGTCGTGCTCACGCGCGAGCCGCTGCGCCAGACCATCGTGCTGGGCGTCTACGGCATCGGCCTGACGCTGTTGTTCTTCGTCTTCCAGGCCCCGGACGTGGCGCTGTCGCAGATCGTCGTGAGCAGCGTCGGGCTGCCGCTGATCATCCTGGCCGCGCTGCGCAAGATCCGCCAGCACGAGCGCGAAGAGGAGTCCTCGGAGCAGTGAGCCGCCGCGGTCGGCTCAGCCTGTTCGCGGTGGCCGGCACCGGGCTGGCCGCGGTGCTGGTCATCGGCTTCACAGGCCTGCCGTCGTTCGGTCACGCCCACGAGCTGTACGGCGCGTTGCTGAACCGGACCGAGCTGAAGCTTCGCCACGCCACCGACATGGTCACCGCGCTCAACTTCGATATCCGCGCCTTCGACACACTGGGCGAGGAGTTCATCCTGTTCGTCTCGGTGTCCGGCGTCGCCTTGCTGCTGCGCCAGTTGCGCGACGAGCGCGGGCAGGAGGAGCAGGCGGCGGGGATCGAGGAGCATCGCTTCTCGGGAGCGAGCGACGGGCTCAAGCTGCTCTCGCTCGTCCTGACGCCCATGCTGGTGGCCTTCGGCGCCTATCTGATCTTCCACGGCCAGCTCACGCCCGGCGGCGGGTTCCAGGGCGGTGTGGTGCTGGCCGCCGGTCCGCTGGCCGTGGTGCTGGCCGGTCGGTACCTGTCGATGCGCCGGATCGCCCCCAAGCGCCTGGCCGAGAGCGCGGACGCGATCGGCGCCGCCGGATACGCGCTCGTCGGCCTCGGCGGCCTCATCTTCGTGGGCACCTTCATGAAGAATTTCCTGCCCCTGGGCCAGTCCGGCCACCTGCTCTCGGCCGGCATGATGCCGGTGAACAGCATCGCGGTGGGGCTCGAGGTCACGGGCGCTTTCCTCGTGATCTGGACCGAGTTCCTGGACCAGACGATGATCGCCCCGCCGAGCGACCAATGAGCTTCCTGCCCTATGCGATTGCCGCCTGGCTGTTCGTGATCGGCCTGTGGGGCATCGTCGAGAGTCGCGATCTGGTGCGGACCGTGCTGTGCCTCACCGTGGCCCAATCCGCGACCTACGTCCTGTTGCTCGGAATCGGTTACCGGGGCGGCGCCAAGGCGCCGATCGTGGCCGACATTCCCACCACCTCGCGGCTGGTCGACCCGGTCGTGCAGGTGCTGGTGCTGACCGACGTCGTGATCGAGGCCACGGTCGTGGCGCTGCTGCTCGCCCTGGTCGTCCAGGCCCACAAGCGCTTCGGCAGCGTCGACCCCGCCGACCTGCGGCCGCTGCGCGACTGACCATGACCCCGCACATCACCGCCCTGCCCGTGGTGATCCCGTTCCTGGCCGGCCCGTTGCTGGTCGCGGTCGGGTTCTTCTCGCCCCGCTGGTTCAACGACGCGGTCGGCGCGGTGGCGGCGATCGCGGCCACCGCGCTATGTGCGCTCCTGGCGGTACACGCGAGCGCACATCCGTTCGACTACTGGATGGGGGGCTGGACGCCGCGGCATGGGGTGACGGTCGGAATCGCGTTCTCGATCGATTTGACGGGGGCGGGCCTGGCCACGTTCTCCGCCCTTCTGGTCACCGCCGCGCTCATGTACTCAGTGCGTTATTTCGACGCCATCGAAGGTCTGTTCCACGGCCTGATGCTGCTGTTCATGGCCGCGATGATCGGGTTCTGCCTCACCGGCGACCTGTTCAACCTGATCGTCTTCTTCGAGCTGATGAGCGCAGCCGCGTACGCCCTGACGGCTTACCGGATCGAGGAGCTCGCCCCGATTCAGGGCGCGATCAACTTCGCCATCACGAACAGCCTCGGCGGCCTTGCGGCGTTCACGGGGGTGGCGATGCTGTACGCGCGCACCGGCGCGTTGAACATGGCTCAGATCGGAGCGATGCTCAACGGTCACCCCGTTGATCCCTTGGTGATCGTGGCCATGGTCCTGCTGTTCGGCGGCTTCCTGACCAAGGCGGCGGCGGTGCCGATGCATTTCTGGACGGCCGACGCAGAGGCCGTGGCGCCGATCCCGGTGTGCGTCCTGTTCAGCGGCGTGATGGTCGCGCTCGGGGTGTATGCGGTGGCCCGGCTGTACTGGGAGGTATTCGCCGGCCCGCTACAACTCCACATGGCAGCCTGGCGCGCGATCTTCGTCGGTCTCGGGGTGGCAACGGCGCTGATCGGAGCCACGATGTGCTTCCTGCAGCGCCACATCAAGCGCCTGCTGGCGTTCTCGACCATCAGCCATGTCGGCATGTTCATCTGCGGGGTCGCGCTGCTGACGTCGACGGGGGTTGCGGGCGTGGCCGTGTACGTGGTCGGCATCGGATTGACCAAGGCGGCACTGTTCATGTGCGCGGGGGTACTGCTGCACCGCTTCGCCACGATCGACGAGTTCGACCTCCACGGCCGGGGGCGCGAGCTGCCGATCACGGGGGTGCTGACGGTGGTGGGGGCGCTGCTGCTGGCGGGGATCCCGCCGTTCACCACCTTTATGGGCAAGTCGCTGCTCGAGGAGAGCTCGTCGGCGGTGGGCTACGGGTGGCTGATCGCTGTCTACGTCGTCGTCTCGGCCGTGACCGGAGGAGCCGTCCTGCGCGCGGCCGGGCGGGTGTTCCTCGGGTGGGGTCCGTCGCAGGGCGCCCACCCCGGACAGGCGCGGGCGGCCGAGGAGCGGGTCGACGAAACGCACGGCGAGCGCGACCGCACGCACCCGCTGATGGTCATCGTTCCAGCCGTACTGCTCGTCGGGGTGCTGGTGCTGGGTCTGATTCCCGGCGCGGTCCCGGGCGCGGAGCGGGCGGCCGCGCAGTTCACCGACCACGCCGCGTACTCCGGCTGGGTTCTACATGGGTTGCACGTGCCGCTCCCTGTCGTGCCCTCGAGCCATACGAGCGCCGCCGACTACGCCTACGGCGCGGTGTCGGCGATCGGAGTGCTGGTCATGGCCGCGATCGGGCTGTTCGGCCGCCCGGTGCGTGAGTCGCTTCCGGCGGTGGTGAGCCGCCCGGCCAGTACTGCGGTGGCGGCACTGCGTGGCCTGCACAACGGGCACATCGGCGACTACATCGCGTGGTGGACGGCCGGGGTCAGCTTGATCGGTGGCGTCTGCCTGGTCGCACTGAGATGAAGCGGTTGGGACGGCGTCCATGCGGTCCGGGACGGCATCCATGCCGTCCTTGGCAGTTTCGCCTGGCGGCGAAACTGCGGTTGGGACGGCATCCATGCCTGGCGGCGAAACTGCTGGCTTCGGTTGCTGCTGCGGCCCTCGCCGGCTGCGCCCAGCCGGGAACGTCGGCGCCCTCCGACCAGGCGGCAAAGCTCGACGTGGCCACCAGCCGGATCTCGGTCGCCTGCGGCTATGCCGAGGAGCTGGCCGGCCGCCATCCCGAGCAGCTGCCCTGGATCGAATCGATCGCCGTCTCGGGGGCGCACAAGCTCGCGGCGGTGTACGCCGGCGACCAGAGCGACCTCTATCAGGGCGAGAGCATCGGCGCGATCGTCAACGACAGCATCTCGCTGTTGCACGACTGCGGTCTGGCCGGCGCGCGGCGGGTGCTCGAGCAGGCGCTGTCTCAGCACCGCTGAGGGCCAGAGCTCGACGCTCAGTGGGCGGCCTGCACGCGCCGGAACGCGTCCACGGTGGCCACGATGCGGGCGGCCCGGCCGCTGTCCGCCATCTCCGGCAGCTGCTCCTCGAGGCTGCCGTGCAGATGCCACTCGTCGCCATGGCCGGTGATCAACCCGGTGTGGGCCAGCCGGGCCAGCGCATGCGAGACCGACGGCCGCTCGGCGCTGACCAGCTGACCGAGCAGCTGATGGGTCAGGGGCACGGGCAGCCGAACGCCGCCAGGTTCGACCTTGCCCCACCGGCTGGCCAGGTGCCACAACAGCAGGGCCAGCCGCACCTCGAGCCGGGGCTGGGCCGCGATCGCCCGCTGGACGTCGAGATTGACCAGCCGGCGGCCGGAGCGGCGGAGCAGGGCCTGGGTGAGCTGGGGCCAGAAACGCACCCGCTTGACGAAGGCGGCGTCGAGCAGGGCGAGCCGGATCGGGGTCAGCGCCCGCCAGCTCACATCGCAGGCGAGGAGCTGATCGGTCTGATCCCACAACGGCTGAAGCAGGTCGCCCGCGCCCACGAGCTCGGCCGTGACCCGGTCACCCACCCGGACGTTGAGCGCGAGGACCCCGTCCACGACCAGCAATCCGGGACCCCGGCTCACGACCCGGAACCACTTGGCCAGCTCAAGCGGGCCCGCCTCGGCCCGGAAGGTGAACGCGGTCGCGGCGGCGCGGGCGATCCGGCGGGCGTCGAGCTCGAGCGTCTCGGCCAGGTCTGGATCGAGGTCGAGCACGCACTGGAACGAAAGCTCGTGATCGCCGTTCACGCGCCGGAGCGCGGCGGCCACGCCGGCGTGGGACTCCTCTCGCCACTCATGCGTCAATTGCCAAAGCCCTCTCCCGACGTCGGCGTCCGAGGACCAGTCTAGGCACTGGTGCCCTACGCCGTCGAGGGGCTGAGGCACGAGTAATCAGGGTTACCGTCACCCCGGTTACCTGGCTCCGGACGGCTCAGAAAGCCGGTGCTATACCGCGCCAAAGCGGGATCGCCGGACAGGAGAGGCAACGCATGTGCCTGGCCATACCTGGGCAAGTGCTCGAGTGGGTAGACGCGACCAACCAGATCGCCAAGGTCGATGTGGTCGGCGTGCGGCGGAACATCAACGTGAGCCTGCTCGCGGGCGAGGACGGCGGCGTCCAGCTGGGCGACTGGGTGCTGATCCACGTCGGCTTTGCCATCTCGCGCATCGACGAGGACGAGGCGAGGGCGACCCGGGAGCTGCTCGAGCAGATGGGGGCGGAGTACGAGCAGGAGCTCGAGGAGCTGAAGGCGAGCGTGATCGAGTGAGCATGGGCTGCTCGGATCCCCACCACTGCATCACCTGCGGGGACGACGGCGTACCGATGAGCGTGGTCGCCGTCGACGCGGTGCGAGGCCTGGCTCTGTGCACGGATGGCGACGGCGGGCGTCACTCGGTGGAGACGGCGCTCGTCGAGCCGGTGCAGGCCGGGGACGTGCTGCTCGTCCACGCCGGGACGGCGATCGCCGAGCTGTCGGCTGACGCGCTGCCGGCGCAAGCGCTGTCGGTGGGGGAGGTCCCGGCGTGAGGTTCGTGGACGAGTTCCGCGACGCCTCGCTCGGGCAGGCGGTGGCGGGGGAGATCCTGTCGCTGGTCGAGCCCGGCCGTCACTACAAGCTGATGGAGGTGTGTGGCGGCCACACCCACTCGATTTACAAGTACGGCGTCGACGACCTGCTCCCGGCCAACGTCGAGCTCGTGCACGGCCCCGGCTGCCCGGTGTGCGTGATCCCGATGGGCCGGGTGGACGACGGGATCGCGCTGGCCCACGAGGCCGGAGTGATCTTCACCTGCTTCGGCGACATGATGCGGGTACCCGGATCGGACGGGAGCCTGCTCGAGGCCAAGGCCGCGGGCGCCGACGTGCGCATGGTCTACTCGCCGCTCGATGCGCTGCGCATCGCCAAGCAGAACCCCGACCGTGAGGTCGTGTTCTTCGCCATCGGGTTCGAGACCACGGCGCCCTCGACCGCGCTGACCTTGAAGCGCGCACGGGCCGAGGGCGTCTCGAACTTCTCGTGCATGTGCAACCACGTGACGATCGTGCCCCCGCTGCGGGCCCTGCTCGAGTCGCCCGACCTGCGGCTCGACGGGTTCATCGGCCCGGGCCACGTCTCGACCATCGTGGGCGCGCGCCCGTTCGAGTTCATCCCCGCCGACTACGGCAAGCCGGTGGTGATAGCGGGCTTCGAGCCGTTGGACATCCTCCACGCGGTCTCGATGATCCTCGGGCAGGTTGCCGCGGGACGGGCCCAGGTGGAGAACCAGTACACGCGGGTCGTCCCGTACGAGGGGAATCTCCGGGCCCTGGAGGTCATGGCCGAGGTGTTCGAGCTGCGTCCGCACTTCGAGTGGCGCGGTCTCGGCTTCATCTCCCACAGCGGGCTGGCCATCTCCGAGCGGTTTGCCGATCTCGACGCCGAGCGGCGGTTCAGCGTGCCCGGCGTCCGGGTCGCCGACCCGAAGGCGTGTCAGTGCGGCGAGGTGTTGAAGGGCGTGATCAAGCCGTGGGAGTGCAAGGTGTTCGGCACCGCATGCACGCCCGAGCGGCCGATCGGGACGTGCATGGTGTCCTCCGAGGGGGCGTGCGCGGCCTACTACAACTTTGGCCGGTTTGCCCGGGAGCGAGAAGTGGTGTGATGGCCTTGGACGGGCAAACCGCGGGTTCCGCTCGGGAGAGAGAAGTGATCTGAGTGGCGGGCGCGGTCTCCGAGCGCGAGCAGCGGATCCTCGGGATCATCGAGACCGCGCGCGGAAAGCGGGCCAAGTTCCGCGATGAGCAGATCACGATGGCCCACGGGGCCGGCGGGAAGGCGACCCAGACCCTGATCGAGGGGCTGTTGGTGCCCACGCTGGGCGGGGTTGCCCTGGGCGAGATGGCCGACGCGGGCGCGTTCATGGTCGAGGACGTCGGCCTGGCCATGACCACCGATTCCTTCGTGGTCAAGCCGCTGCGCTTCCCAGGCGGCTCGATCGGCGACCTGGCGGTCAACGGGACGGTCAACGACCTGGCTGTCGGCGGCGCCCGTCCGGCTGCGCTGTCGCTCTCGCTGATCCTGGAGGAGGGGCTCCCGTCGGCGGTCCTGCGCTCGGAGGTCGAGGCGATTGCGGCCGCGGCGCAACGGGCCGAAGTGGCGATCGTGGCCGGCGACACCAAGGTCGTGGAGCGCGGGCACGCCGACGGGATGTACATCTGCACCGCGGGAGTGGGCCGGATCGATGGCCGGGCGGCGTTGTCGCCCGCGGCGATCCGTCCCGGCGACCGGATCCTGCTCTCCGGGCCGATCGGCGATCACGGGACCGCGATCATGTTGGCCCGGGGATCGTTCGAGCTCGACGCGGAGATCGAGTCGGACACGCGGTCGCTGTGGCCGGCGGTCGACGCCCTGCTCGGAGCGGCCGGCCCTTCATTGCGCTGTCTGCGGGACGCCACGCGGGGCGGCGTGGCCTCGGTGCTGAACGAGCTCGCGCGGTCGTCGTCGGTCTCGATGCTCGTCCGTGAGGCGGCCGTCCCGGTGAACCCCGCCGTGGCCGGAGCGGCCGAGATCCTCGGAATCGACCCGATGTACGTAGCCAACGAGGGCAAGCTGGTCGCCTTCGTGGCTGCGCCGGCCGCCGAGCGGGCGCTGGAGGCCCTGCGATCGGTACCCGGCTGTGGGGACGCGGCCGAGATCGGCGAGGTCCGTACCGAGCCGCCCGGGATGGTGCTTGTGCACACCAGCTTCGGCGGCCGGCGGGTGATGGACCAGCTCGTCGGCGACCCTCTTCCGAGGATCTGCTGAGGGCGCCGGTGCACGAGCTCTCGATAGCCGAGGCGGTGGTGGCGATCGTGGAGCGACACGCGGGCGCTCGGATCGTGCGAAAGGTGGAACTGAAGGTTGGCCACCTACGCCAGGTGGTGCCTTCGGCTCTGGAGTTCGCCTTCGAGCTGCTGAGCGAGGGGACACGGCTGGAGGGCGCCGAGCTGGCGATCGAGGAAGTCCCGGCGCTCGGCCGGTGCCGCGCCTGTGGCGCGGAAAGCACGCTCGAGTGGTTCCCGCTCCAGTGCCGGGCGTGCGGGGGCCTGGACCTGGAGCTCTTGGCCGGCGAGGAGCTGCTCGTCGACGCGCTCGAGCTGGACGACGACGTACTGACGACCGAAGGGATGACCCATGGCTGTTGAGCAGACGACCGCTTCTGGCGTCGACGAGGTCCACATCCTCTGGATCTCGGAGGGGATGAGCTGCGACGGCGACTCGGTCTCGATCACCGCGGCGGGACAGCCCGGGATCGAGGACGTGCTGCTGGGCGCGATCCCGGGGCTTCCCAAGGTCAACCTCTACAACAAGGTGCTCTCGCCCACGCTCGGCGGCGAGGAGTTCCTGCGCCCGTTCCGGGCCGCGGTCAACGATGAGCTCGATGCGCCGTTCGTGCTCGTGATCGAGGGGTCGATCCCGAACGAGAAGATCAACGGCGAGGGCTATTGGACCTCGTTCGGCAACGACGAGGCGACGGGCGAGCCGCTGACGCTGAACTGGTGGATCGACCGGCTGGCGCCCAAGGCCTGGGGGGTGGTGGCGATCGGGACGTGCGCCACCTACGGCGGCATCCACGCCATGGCCGGCAACCCGACTGGATGCATGGGCCTGGCCGACTACCTCGGCTGGGACTTCCGCTCGGCCGGCGGCCTGCCGATCGTCAACGTGCCCGGGTGCCCGGTCCAGCCCGAGAACTTCATGGAGACGCTGACCTGGCTGCTCTATCAGGCCGCCGGTCTGGCGCCGACCATCCCGCTCGACCATGCGCTGCGACCCCAGTGGCTGTTCGGCAAGACCGTCCACGAGGGCTGCGACCGGGCCGGCTACTACGAACAAGGCGACTTCGCCGAGGACTACAACTCGCCCAAGTGCCTGGTCAAGGTCGGCTGCTGGGGGCCGGTGGTCAACTGCAACGTGCCCAAGCGGGGCTGGATGGCCGGGATCGGAGGCTGCCCCAACGTGGGCGGCATCTGCATCGGCTGCACGATGCCGGGCTTCCCGGACAAGTTCATGCCGTTCATGGACGCGCCTCCCGGGAGCGCGGTGTCCGCGGCCGTGACCGGGGTGTACGGGCCGATGATCCGCAAGCTCCGCGGCATCACCAACAAGACCATGAACCAAGAGACCAAGTGGCGGCACAACCGACCCGAGCTGACCACCGGCTATCGCCCGCGGTGGGGCAACTGATCGCGAGCCTCGAGAGGAGATTCCAAGCAAATGGCTGCAACCCGAGAGAGAATCAAGCCCGAGGCCGGCAAGCTCGTCGACATGGCCTGGGATCCGATCACCCGGATCGTCGGCAACCTCGGCATCTACACCAAGATCGACTTCGACAACCGCGAGGTCGTCTCGTGCAAGGCGACCTCATCGCTGTTCCGCGGCTACAGCGTGTTCATGAAGGGCAAGGACCCGCGCGACGCGCACTTCATCACCAGCCGCATCTGCGGCATCTGCGGTGACAACCACGCCGTGTGCTCGTGCTACGCCCAGCAGATGGCCTACGGCGTCAAGCCGCCGCCGCTGGGGGAGTGGATCGTCAACCTGGGCGAGGCGGCCGAGTACATCTTCGACCACATCATCTTCCAGGACAACCTGGTCTTCGTCGACTTCTGCGAGCAGATGGTGCGGGAGACGAATCCCTCGCTCTGGGCCAAGGCGGAGTCGGCGCAGGCACCGGGCGCGGACGTCCACGGCTACCGCACGATCGGCGACATCATGCGCTCCTACAACCCGTTCACGGGTGAGACGTACAAGGAAGCACTGCACATGAGCCGGATCGGGCGGGAGATGATCTGCCTCATGGAAGGGCGCCACGTGCACCCCTCCACCATTTACCCGGGCGGGGTTGGGACGGTGGCCACGCCGACGCTGATGACCGACTACCTGAGCCGCCTGCTCCGCTGCCTGGACTTCATCAAGAAGGCCGTGGCCATGAACGACGACGTCTTCGACTTCTTCTACGAGGCGCTGCCCGGATACGAGGAGGTCGGGCGCCGGCGGATCCTGCTCGGCTGCTGGGGCGCGTTCAACAACCCCGAGCACTGCACCTACGAGTACCGGACGATGAACGACTGGGGCAATGAGATGTTCGTCACCCCCGGCGTGGTGGTGGACGGCGAGCTGGTCACCACCAACCTGGTCGACATCAACCTGGGCATCCGGATCCTGCTCGGCTCCTCCTACTACGACGACTGGGTCAACGAGGAGACGTTCGTGCCCCGGGACCCGCTCGGCAACCCGGTCGACAAGCGCCACCCGTGGAACCAGACGACGATCCCCAAGCCCCAGAAGCGCGACCTGGACGGGGGCAACTACTCGTGGGTGATGAGCCCGCGCTGGTTTGACCAGCGGACCGGCGACCACCTGGCCCTGGACACCGGCGGCGGCGCGCTGGCGCGGCTGTGGGTGACCGCCCTGGCGGGCAAGGTCAAGACGCCGTTCGTGCAGGCGACCGGCAACTCGGTCCTGATCAACCTGCCCCAGACCCCGAACACGCCCGAGCAGACGCTCGAGTGGAAGGTCCCGAAGTGGTCCAACGCGATCGAGCGCGACCGGGCCCGGATCTACTTCGTCGCCTACTCGGCCGGGATGGCGCTGTACTTCCTCGACCAGGCGTTCAACGAGATCCGCGCTGGGCGGACCAAGGTGTTCGAGGACTTCGACGTTCCCGACGAGGCGATTGGATGCGGGTTCCACGAGGCGGTGCGCGGCGTGCTCTCGCACCACCTGGTCATCCGCGACGGGAAGATCGCCAACTACCACCCGTACCCGCCGACGCCGTGGAACGGGAATCCGACCGACTCCTACGGGACTCCGGGTCCCTATGAAGATGCGGTCATGGGGATGCCGATCTTCGAGGAGAACGACCAGGACAGCTTCCGCGGCATCGACGTCATGCGGGCGGTGCGGTCGTTCGACCCGTGCCTGCCCTGCGGGGTGCACATGTACCTCGGCAACGGCAAGACGCTGAAGACGGTGCACCAGCCGATGTTCGGCGAGCACAGCTGATGGCGGTCGCGCAGGAGCTGGTGGCGGACGTCGAGCGGCTCCTCGAGGAGGTGGAGTCGCTTGCCGACCCCGTGGCGCGCCAGACCGCCACCGGCGTCGTCGAGGCGCTGCTCGACCTGTACGGCGGCGGGCTCGAGCGGATGGTCGAGCTGGTGGCTGCGTCGGCCGCGGCCGAGGAACTGGCGCGGGAGTTCGCCGAGGACGACCTGGTCGCGCACCTGCTGCTCCTGCACGGGCTGCATCCGGTTCCGGTGCGGGAGCGGGTGCTCGACGCGCTGGGCGAGGTGCGCCCGTACCTCGAGTCCCACGGCGGTGACGTGTCGCTGCTGGCGGTCGAGGGCTCGACGGTCCGGCTGGCGCTGAGGGGCAGCTGCAGCGGCTGTCCCTCCTCGACCATGACGCTGAAGCTGGCGATCGAGAACGCGATCCAGAAGGCGGCGCCGGAGATCGCCGACGTGGTGGCCGTGGAGCCGCCTGGCGGCGGCTCCATTGCGGGTTCGCCTGGCGGCGAACCCGCGGCATCGCCGCTGCTGCAGATCGAGATCGCGTCGCCGCGAGCGTCCTCCCCGGAGGTGACCGGCGAGTGGACGACGATCGGCATGGTCAACGGCGACGGGTTGACGACGCGCACGGTCGGCGGGGCGCCGTTGCTGTTGATGCGGGTCGCGGAGCGGCTCTACGGATACCGCTCGCACTGCCCCGATTGCGAGCAGCCGCTCGACGGGGGTCTGCTGGTGGGGACCGAGTTGGTGTGCGCTACGTGCGCAAGCCGCTTCGACGTTCTGCGGGCCGGGCGCTGCCTGGACCAGCCGCACCTGCACCTCGAGCCGGTGCCGCTGCTCGAAGGCGAAGACGGATTGGTCAGAGTTGCCGTCCCCGTCACCGTCTAGCCCCCTTGCCTCTCCGCGGCTGCGCCGGCTCGCCGACGCCGGCGCACGGCCCGGCGGGCGCGCCCGGGACGAGGCCGAGCCGGTCGAGCTGTGTGAGCTGTGCGGCGCCGCGATCGCGTCCGAACACCGCCACGTGCTCGACCTGGACACGCGAGAGGTGCTGTGCGCGTGCCGGCCGTGCTCGCTGCTGATGGATCGTCCGGCCGCGGGCGGAGGGCACTGGCGGCTGATTCCCGAGCGCCGGCTGCGCCTGACCGAGTTCGAGCTCGACGACCTGACCTGGGAGCGCCTCCAGATCCCGGTCGACATGGCCTTCTTCTTCCGCAACTCGGCCGCCGGACGCGTGATGGCGTTCTACCCGAGCCCGATGGGACCGACCGAGTCCCACCTGGGGCTGAACTCATGGACCGAGCTCGAGTCGGCCAACCCGGTGCTCGCCACGCTGGAGCCCGACGTCGAGGCGCTGCTGGTCGACCGCGCCCGCGGGGCCCGGCGTCATTGGCTGGTCCCGATCGACGACTGCTACCGGCTGGTGGCGGTGATCCGCACGCGCTGGCGCGGCTTCACCGGGGGCAGGGAGGTGTGGCAGGAGATCGAGCGCTTCTTCGAACACCTGGACCACGTGGCAACGGAAAGGAGCTGATGATGGCAATCCTCGGAAAGATCCTGGGCAAGCGGGAGGTCACCCCGGACATGCCCGCCCACACGCCCGGGATCAATCAGGGCAACGCCAAGGGCAACTACGGCAAGATGGCCGGCCACAAGGCGGACGGCACGTCCACGGCCGCGCGGTCGACCGGGATCAACCCCGGCGGCGCGGGTCCCATCGATCCGAGCATGCCGGACCTGTCGCCGGGCTAGGTGTCGGCGCTCCTCCCGCAGACGGCGCCGGCCCTCCGGTTCGGCCTGGAGCCGGTCACCGCGGCCGAACACGTGGCCGTGCCGACGTTGCGCTTCCCGGTCACGATCGAGGTCGACCCCAGCCAGACGATTCGCTCCGTCCTGCTCGACGTGCAGGTGCAGATCGCGGCGCGGCGGCGCGGCTATGAGCCGGCCGAGCAGGACCGGCTGCTCGAGCTGTTCGGCACGCCGGACCGGTGGGCGACCACGCTCCGGACGCTGTTGTGGACTCGAGCCACGGTCGTCGTACCCCCGTTCACGGGCGCGACCACGGTCGACCTCGACCTCGCATGCACCTACGACCTCGAGGTCACGGCGGCCCGGTACTTCGCTGCGCTCGAGACGGGCGAGGTCCCGCTCGAGCTCCTGTTCAGCGGCACCGTCTTCTTCAGCGCCCCGGACGGCCGGCTGCAGGCGGCGCGGATCCCGTGGGACCACGAAGCCGAGTACAGCCTGCCGATCGCCGTCTGGCGCGCCGCCATCGACCGGCACTTCCCCGGGGCGGCGTGGCTGCGGCTCGGGCGTCCGGCCTTCGACCGGTTGTACGCGTTCAAGGCGCGTCACGCGTTCGAGAGCTGGGACGTCGCCATCGAGGCCCTGCTGGACGGGGACGATGACTGACCCGGTCCGGGTCATCGCCGACGCGGTCCTGTACGAGGGCTACATCCTCTGGCCCTACCGGCGCTCGGCGCTCAAGAACCAGCGGCGGTTCACCTTCGGCGGGGTGTACCCGCCCGCCCACAGCCGCCGCCACCCGGACGACCGGTCGATGATGCGGGCCGAGGTGCTGCTGCGGGGCCGGGCCGCGGTCGAGGTGACCGTGCGGTTCCTGCATGTCCTCGAGCGGACCGTGCTGGATGAGACGGGCGATCCGGTCGACGAGCGGATCGTCGACGGGGAGCGCTACCTGACCTGGGAGGAGGCGGTCGAGCGGTCGATCAGCGCCCCGGGTCCGATCGAGATCGAATCCGGGATCGAGCGGGACGGCTTTCTCAGGCGCACCTGGGAGCCGCTCCGGGGCGAGGTGTCGGTGGGGTACGCCGAGATCGCGGACGGGCTCACTCGGGTGTCGGTGACAGTCCGGAACACGACGCCGTTCCCGGACGGCGGCGCGCGCGAGGACGCCCTGAGGCGGACGTTCTGCTCCACCCACCTGCTCCTGCGCGCAGGTCCCCGCGGGGCCTTCGTCTCCGCCACCGATCCGCCGCCGGAGCTCATGGGCGCCGCGGCGGACTGTCAGAACCTCGGGTGCTGGCCGGTCCTGGTCGGCGAACCGGATGACGCGAGCACGATGCTGGCCTCGCCGATCATCCTCGAGGATCACCCGCGGATCGCCCCGGAGAGCCCGGGCGATCTGTTCGACGGGGGCGAGATCGATCAGCTGCTGGTTCTGAACATCCTCGCCATGACCGACGAGGAGAAGGCCGAGATGGCGGCCTCGGACCCCCGGGCGCGGGAGATCCTCGAGCGGACCGAGGCGCTCACCCCGGATCAGCTGATGGCGCTCCACGGCCGGACGGTGCTCCGATGACGGGCGGATACTGGGAGGAGCTGGAGCGGCCCGCGCCCGACTCGGTCGTAAGCGCCGACGGGGTCGAGCTGCGGGCCGGGACGCGCGTCCGTCTGGAGCCGCGCGCTCGTCACGGGGACGTGTTCGATGTCGCGCTGGCCGGCCGCACGGCGGTGATCGAAGCCATCGAGCAGGACATGGAGGGGGAAATCCGGCTCGCGGTGGTGGTGGAGGACGATCCGGGACGGGACCTCGGGTACTTCCGCCAGCCCGGGCACCGGTTCTTCTTCTCGCCCGCTGAGGTTGTGGAACTCGCTGGCGCGAGTTCCATTGGGAGTTCCGCTGGCGCGGAACTCCCGTCCGCGAAGCGCATCCTGATCGCCGGGATCGGCAACGTGTTCCTGGCCGACGACGGGTTCGGCGTTGCCCTGGCCGGCCGCCTCGCTCGCCGAGAGCTGCCGGCCGGCGTCGAGGTCAAAGACTTCGGCATCCGCGGGATGGACCTGGCCTTCGCCATGCAGGACGGTTACGACGCCGTGGTCATGCTCGACGCCACGCCCAGGGGCGGGCGCCCCGGGACGCTGTACGTGATCGAGGCCTCGGACGCCGACGATCAGCCGGCGGAGATCGACACCCACGGCATGGACCCGGTAAAGGTGCTCGGGCTCGTCCGCGCCTTCGGCGGCACGGCGCCGCGCACGTTCGTGGTCGGGTGTGAGCCGGAGAGCCGGATGACCGGGGAGGAGGACGAGATCGTGGCGCAGCTGTCCGAGCCGGTGCGGGCCGCGCTGGACGGCGCGGTCGAGCTGGTCGAGTCCCTGGTCGAGGACATCAACGCAGAACCGAAGGAGGTCTCAGCTCCATGAGCTACATCAAGATTCCCGTGCCGCTGGTGGCGATCATCATCATCGGCGGCATCATCGCTGCGATCGCCGCTCAGCTGCCGGAGATCCAGCGTTATCTCAAGGTCAAGGCGATGTAGGGAGGCCCCGTGCACCGGACCCGAGTCAGGGTGGTCGAGGACGCCCTCGACGCCAACAACACGATCGCCCGCGCCAACCGTGAGGACTTCGACCGCCACGGGGTGGCGGTCATCAACCTGATGAGCGCCCCGGGTGCGGGCAAGACCTCGCTGCTCGAGCGAGCTCTGGCCGAGCCGCTCGACGGCCTCCGGGTCGGGGTCCTGGAGGGTGACGTGCAGGGCTCGCTCGATGCCGACCGGCTGGCCACCCTCCACGTCCCGGTCGTCCAGCTCAACACCGGCAGCGGCTTCGGGGGCGAATGTCACCTCGATGCCAACATGGTCCGCTCCGCGCTGTCCGAGCTGCCGCTGGCCGAGCTCGACCTCCTGGTGATCGAGAACGTCGGCAACCTCGTCTGCCCGGCCGAGTTCCGGGTCGGGGAGGACGCCCGGGCGATGGTGTGCTCGGTGACCGAGGGTGAGGACAAGCCGCTCAAGTACCCGCTGATGTTCCGCGCCTGTGAGCTGGTCCTGGTCAACAAGATCGATCTCCTGCCGCACCTCGAGTTCGATCTGGACAAGCTCCTGCACCACCTCGGGCACGTGAATCCCGATGCTCGCGCGATGACCGTGAGCGCGCGGACCGGCGCGGGCGTCGACCGGTGGCGTGACTGGCTGCGGTCTGTCGCCGGCCGGAGCCGCGAACGGGAGGGGGCACTCGTGTGAGGCCGGGGATCTCCGGCGAGGTAACCGCCCGGCTTCATCCGTTCCTGGCCGAGCGGACCGAGGCCAACCGGCGTTTCTTCGGCGCGGAGGCCGAGCGGCTCGCCCGCCTCTGCCATCGCCTGGCCGAGCGGTTTGCCCGGGGCGGGCGGCTGATCGCCTTCGGCCGCTCGCCCGCCGCTCGGTCAGATGCCCGGCACATCGCGGTTGAGTTCGTCCACCCGGTGATCGTGGGCAAGCGCGCGCTGCCGGCGATCGCGTGCGCGGGCGAGGGGGGCGACCTGGCCCCCCAGGCCGGTCTGCTGATCCGGCCCGACGACATCGCGGTCGCCTTCGGGACGCCCTCCGAGACGGCTGATGCCGTGACGCTCGCCCGCGAGCGGGGAGCGCTCACCATCGCCTTCACGCCCGCCGGCGCGGAGTGGGAGTTCATGCCGCCGACCGAGGAGCCCGCCGTCGCCCAGGAACTGGTCGAGACGCTCTACCACGTGCTCTGGGAGCTCGTGCACGTGTTCTTCGAGCACCGAGGACTCCTCGAGGGCCGCACCGATCGGCCTCGGCACGACGCCGGAGCCTCCAGCTTCCTGTATCCGTTTCTGGCCGAGCAGGAGGACGACCTGACGCGGGTGCTGCGTGACGTGGAGGGCTCGGTGCTGATGAAGGCGGAGGAGATCGCCGCGCTGCGCGAGCAGACACTGACCGACAACGAGCTCGTGCTCGCCGAGGCGGCCGCGCAGCTCAGGGCCGCGTTCGAGCGCGGCGGCTCGGCGCTGGTGCTCGGCAACGGCGGCTCGGCCACCGATGCCATGGACCTGGCCGCAGACCTGCGCGCCGCCGGCCGGCCCGCTCTTGACCTGACCGAGGATGCGGCGATCCTCACCGCGATCGCCAACGACATCGGGGTCGAGGCGATCTTCGCCCGCCAGGTCATCGCCTACGGCGGGCCCGACGACGTGCTGATCGCCCTGTCGACGTCCGGGAACTCCGGCAACGTGATCGCCGCGCTCGCGGAGGCGGGGCGGCGGGGAATCACGACCGTCGCCCTGGTCGGCTACGACGGCGGGCGAATCGCGACCGATCGACTGGCCGATCACGTCGTGGTCACGCGCTCGGAGCACATCCCGCGCATTCAGGAGGCCCAGGCGAGCGCCTACCACGTCCTGGTCGAGCTGAGCACGCGATGAGCGTCGGGATCGGGACCCGGCTGCGAATCGAGGGAACCGTGCAGGGCGTCGGCTTTCGCCCCTACGTCTACCGCCTGGCGCGCGAGCTCGGCCTGAGCGGGTTCGTGCTCAACGACTCGGGCGGCGTGCTGGCCGAAGTCCACGGCCCGGCCGCCGAGGTGGAGGAGTTCGTCGATCGGCTGCCCCGCGAGGCCCCGCCGCTGGCCGTGATCGAGGCAGTCGTGCGTGAGGATCGGCCGCCCCCGAGCGAGGTCCCGGCCGGATTCACGATCCTCGCCTCGCCGTCCGGCGGCTCCGCCAACGCACCGGTCACGCCCGACACCGCTCCGTGCCCCGATTGCCTGCGCGAGCTGTTCGACCCCCACGACCGCCGCTACCGCTATCCCTTCATCAACTGCACCAACTGCGGACCTCGGTTCACCATCGTCACCGGCGTCCCCTACGACCGCCCGAGCACCACGATGGCCTCGTTCGTCATGTGCGAGCGGTGCGCGGCCGAATACGCCGACCCGAACGACCGGCGGTTCCACGCGCAGCCGAACGCGTGTCCCGATTGCGGGCCGCGGCTCTCGCTGCACCCCGCGGAATCCGGGGGCGATGATCCGCTCCTGACGGCGTCAACCGCCCTCGAAGCCGGGGCGATCCTCGCCGTCAAGGGCGTGGGGGGCTACCACCTGGCCTGCCGGGCCGCCGACGAGACCGCGGTGGCGCGGCTGCGGGCGCGCAAACACCGCGAGGACAAGCCTTTCGCCGTCATGGTTCCTCACCTCGAGAGCGCCGAGTCGCTGGTCACGCCCACGCCCGCCGCGCGCGTGCTCCTGGCCTCGCCCGAGCGGCCGATCGTCCTCGCCCCCCGGCGCCCGGACGCGCCGGTGGCGCCCTCGGTGGCCCCCGGCGCGCCCGAGCTCGGGATCATGCTGCCCTACTCGCCGCTGCACCATCTCCTGGTCACCGAGCCGCTGGTGATGACGAGCGGCAACCTCTCCGACGAGCCGATCGCCTTCGAGGACGAGGACGCCTTGGACCGCCTCTCGGGCGTCGCCGACCTGTTCCTCCTCCACGACCGCCCGATCGAAACCCGGACCGACGACTCGGTCCTCCGAGTGGTCCAGACCGCCGGCCGGGCCAGCACCACGTTCGTCCGTCGCTCCCGGGGCTTCGTCCCGGCGAGCCTCCCGCTGCTTCCCGGACGAGGTGGGACGCCGACCCCGCTGCTGGCCTGCGGAGCCGAGTTGAAGAGCACTTTCTGTCTGGCCAAGGGCACCCGGGCCTGGGTCTCCCATCACATCGGGGACCTCGAGAACTACGAGACCCTGCGCTCGTTCACCGACGGCATCGATCACTTCTCGCGCCTGTTCGACGTCGTCCCGCAGGCCGTCGTGCACGACCTGCATCCCGAGTACCTGTCGACCAAGTACGCCCAGTCGCTCGACGGCGTGCGCACGCTCGGGGTGCAGCACCACCACGCGCATCTGGCCGCGTGCCTGGCCGAGCACGGCGAGCCCGGGCCGGCGGTGGGCGCCATCTTCGACGGCACCGGATACGGACTCGACGGGACGATCTGGGGCGGGGAGATCCTCTACGGGTCGCTCACCGAGTTCGCCCGCGTCGGCAATGTGCTGCCGGTCCCCCTGCCGGGCGGCGCGCGGGCGGTGCGCGAGCCCTGGCGGATGGCCTGCGCGTGGCTCGACGCCGCCGGCGTCGAGCTGTCAGAGCCGCTGGTGCAAGCAGCCCGCTGGGAGGGCGTCGAGCGAATGATCGACACCGGGCTGAACTCGCCGCCCACGACCAGCATGGGCCGCCTGTTCGACGCGGTGGCGGCGCTGTGCGGCGTACGGGCGGCGATCAACTACGAGGGCCAGGCCGCGGTCGAGCTCGAGGCCCGCTGCGACCCGGAGGAGACCGGCCGCTACCCGATCGCCCTGACCGGGGCCGGCCAGCTGACCATCGACCCGCGCGAGACGATCCGGGCGATCGTCGCCGACCTCCAGCGCGGCACCCCGGCGCCGGGGATCGCTGCCCGCTTTCACAACACCATCGCCCTGGTTACCGCCGAGGCCTGCGCCCGTGCCGCCTCGGCGCACGGCACGCAGCTCGTCGTGCTCTCCGGCGGCGTGTTCGCCAACCGCCGGCTGCTCCAGGCGACCGCGAGCGCGCTCGCCGCCGACGGGCTCCGGGCCCTGGTGCCGGAGACGCTGCCCGTCAACGACGGCGGCATCGCCTACGGGCAAGCGGCCGTGGCAAGTGCAAGGATGGCGTCCTGATGCTCACCCGTGCCCGCCACTCGCTCGATCGCCGCCAATGGCGCTCGCTGGCGATGATGGCGAGCGTCGTGCTCGGCCTGCACCTGGTCGGGTTCTTCCTCCTCCTCGTCCTGCACTTCTCGCTCGGGCGCTCGGGGGCCTTCCTGATCGGCACCGGCGTCACCGCGTACACGCTCGGCCTGCGTCACGCCTTCGACGCCGACCACATCAGCGCCATCGACAACACGACCCGCAAGCTCATGGCCGAGGGCCAGCGGCCGCTCAGCGTCGGCTTCTGGTTCTCGCTCGGCCACTCGAGCGTCGTGTTCGCCCTGATCGGGCTGCTGGCGCTCGGCGTCCGGGCCGTCGGGGGGCAGATCACCCACTCCGGGTCAACGCTCCACGCGGTCACCGGATGGGTCGGGACCGGCGTTTCGGGCACGTTCCTGTACCTGATCGCCGGGCTCAACCTGGCCATCCTGCTCGGGATCGTGCGGGTGTTCCTGGGCATGCGGCGCGGTCAGTACAGCGAGTCCGAGCTGGACGACCAGCTGAACAATCGCGGCCTGATGAACCGCTACTTCGGCCGGTACACCCGCGCGGTGAGCGCGCCGTGGCAGATGTACCCGGTGGGGGTCCTGTTCGGGCTCGGGTTCGACACCGCGACCGAGGTCGCGCTGCTGTTCCTGGCCGCCGGGGCGGCCGGCGCCGGGCTGCCGTTCTACGCGATCCTGTGCCTGCCGATCCTGTTCGCGGCCGGGATGTCGCTGCTCGACACCATCGACGGCTCGTTCATGAACTTCGCCTACGGCTGGGCCTTCTCCCAGCCGGTGCGCAAGGTCTTCTACAACCTCACCATCACCGGGCTATCGGTGGCCATGGCGCTGGTCATCGGGACGATCGAGATCGTCGGCCTGCTGGCCGAAAAGCTCGGCGCCCAGGGATCCTTCTGGGCCTGGTGGGAGAACGTCGACATCAACACGCTCGGGCTGATCATCGCCGGCATGTTCGTCGTCACATGGATCCTGGCGCTGCTGGTGTGGCGCCTGGGTCGCGTGGAGGAGCGCTTCGGCGCTTCGCTGCGCGATTAGCCCGCCCACCCCGGGGTTCGCCAGTCCGGCGTCCGAGATCTTCTCCGCATAGCGGACAAGATGTCGATGTTGACGTCCGCGACCGCCCGGGTAGGCCAGACCCGGCACCCACCAGACCGAGGAGGAACAGGACAGATGTCGGGATTGGTTGACCGGATCACCGGGCGGGCCAAGAAGGCTGCAGGCGACCTCGCCGGCGACGAGAACCTGCGCGCCCAGGGCGAGCGCGAGGAGCGCAAGGCCGACGCAAAGGAAGAGCTCGCTCAGGCTCAGCGGAACGCCGACCTGAAGGCCGAGGAGGTCGCCCGGCTGGAGCGCGAGGGAGCCCGCACCCGCAATGCCGGCCAGCGCGCTCCCGGAGAGCGCCCCCTGGGGCAGCAGCGCCCCTAGGCCAGCGGCGACTCGTCGAGCTTCGAGCGGAGCTCGGCCACCGACTCGAACACGTCGACGGCGCCGGCCTCGCGCAGCTCGTCCACGCCGAATCCTCCGGTGCGCACGGTCAGTGTGCCCACGCCGGCCGACTTGGCCGCGTCCACGTCCCAGGGCGTGTCGCCGACCATCACCGCATCGTCGGCGGATCCGCCCGCCCTTTCCAGCGCCGCATTCACGAGATCCGGCTGGGGCTTGGTCTCCGAGACGTCGGCCGACGTGGTCCACGCGTCGGCCAGCTCGCGGGCGCCGAGCAGGTCGAGATAGACCTCGACCTCGTCCTCCTTGGCCGAGCTGGCCAGCACGACCGTGTGCCCGCGCCGCTTGAGGTCCTCGATCAGCTCGCGTGATCCCTCCATCGTCTCGACCTCGGGCAGGAGCTGGAAGTACAGGGCCTTCTCAGCCGAGCGGATGTCGTCGCCCTTCTGCTCCTCGACCGAGTCGTCGGTCAGGGCGGCTACGAGCTGATCGCCACCCATCCCCACGTGGCGGTGGATCCGCCAGATCGGGAGGATGATCTCGTGCTGGCGGAAGGCGCGGTACCAGGCGATGGCGTGGTGGTAGTTGGTGTCGACGAGGGTGCCGTCGATGTCGAGGATCGCGATGGCCATGACCGAGGCCCTCCATACCCACTGTTACCGCCGACCAAGCCCGGGTAGGCGAACAAAGCGGGACCGAGGCACATCGAGAGAGGAGAGGGACGATGAAAGCTGTCGTCTTCAAGGGCCCGTACGACGTCCAGGTTGAGAACGTCGAGGACCCCAAGATCGAGGCCCCGACCGACGCGATCGTCAGGATCACCTCGACCTGCATCTGTGGCTCCGACCTGCACATGTACGAGGGCCGCACCGACGCCGAGGAGGGCCTGGTCTTCGGGCACGAGAACCAGGGCATCGTCGAGGAGGTGGGCGACGCGGTCGTCCGGGTCAAGCCCGGGGACCGGGTCAACATGCCGTTCAACATCGGCTGCGGCTTCTGCTTCAACTGCGAGCGCGGCTATACCGGCTTCTGCCTCACCGTCAACCCGGGCTTCGCCGGCGGGGCCTACGGCTACGTCAGCATGGGTCCGTACCGGGGCGGCCAGGCCGAGTACCTGCGGGTCCCGTTCGCGGACTTCAACTGCCTCGAGCTGCCCGAGGGCGATGAGCACGAGGACGACTTCGCCATGCTCTCGGACATCTTTCCCACCGGCTACCACGGGGCGGAGATCGCCGACGTCAAGCCGGGGGAGACGGTGGCGGTGTTCGGGGCCGGACCGGTGGGCATCATGTCGGCCTACAGCAGCCTGATTCGGGGCGCGGCGGTCGTGTACGTGGTCGACCGCGTCCCCGAGCGGCTCCAGAAGGCCGAGGAGATCGGCTGCGTCCCGGTCGACTTCAGCCAGGGCGACCCGGCCGAGCAGATCAAGGAGATGCGCCACGGCGACGGGGTTATGAAGGGGATCGACGCGGTCGGCTACCAGGCCATCGGCTCCGAGGGCGACGAGGAGCAGCCGAACGTGGTGCTCGAGGGGCTGATCGAGCTCGTCAACCCGACCGGCAAGATCGGCATCCCCGGGCTCTACGTGCCGTCTGACCCAGGGGCCAAGGATCCGCACGCCAAGGAAGGGTCGATCAGCATCTCGTTCGGGAAGTTCTTCGAGAAGGGTCTCGCGCTCGGCACCGGGCAGTGCAACGTCAAGCGCTACAACCGCTACCTGCGCGACCTGATCGTGGCCGACCGGGCCAAGCCGAGCCTGATCGTCTCCAACCAGGTCTCGCTCGACGAAGCCCCGGACGCCTACGACAAGTTCGACAAGCGCGTCGACGGCTACACCAAGGTGGTCCTGAAGCCGGCCGCCTGACCGTGCCGGCTGCGCCGGCACGCCTGATCGATAACCGATAACCGCGAGTTCGCCGCCAGGCGAACTCGCAATGCCCGCCGGAGGCGGGCACGCCGCCGGATCGGCTCGTACGATCCGCGGCGCGATGCGAGACGTGAAGCTCCTGGTCGCCGTCCGCGGGCTCTCGGGCCGGACCTATCCCGCCGGGACGATCGCCAGGACCCGTTCGCTGGGCGACGTGATCGACGCATTCGTGCGCGGCGACTGGCTTCCCCTGAGCTGGTGGGAGTTCGCCGAGTGCGTGGAGCACCCGCCGGAACCCGATCAGGCCGCGTCTGCGTGAACGACCCGGACACCGGGAAATCTTTCAGGACATGAACGATTCGCGGATCACCCCGGCCGTGCTCTACAAGACGGTGGGCCTGGCCTTCCTGCTCGTGGTGTTCGGGCTGATCGCCGACAAGCTGGCCACCCTGATCATCGCCGTGATGATCGTGGCCATCATCGCCATCCCGATGGCGGCGTTCGCCGACGCGCTCCAGCGCGTCCGCGTTCCCCGTGCGCTCGGGGCGGTGCTGGCGCTGCTGATCGGGCTCGGGGCGATCGGCGGGCTCGTCGCACTGGTCGTCCCCGTGTTCAGCCATGAGATCAACCACTTCGCCAACACCGTCCCGGCCACCGTGGAGTCACTGCTGCGCAAGGTCGGCCACCTGACCGGAAACTCACCGGGCAGGATCGGCCAGCAGGTCCAGAAGTTCATCCACGGCTACACCCAGCACCCGAGCAAGCTGCTCGGTCCCCTGACCTCGGTCGGCTCGAGCGTGGTCACCGCCATAACCGTGATCGTCGTCGTCCTCCTGACCGCGCTGTACTCGGCCATTCACCCCGAGCCGCTGGTCGCCGGCGCGATCCGGCTCGCTCCGCCACAGCGTCGCAACACCGCCCGGATCATCCTCGTCCGGCTGCGGATCGCCTACCTCGGCTGGTTGCGCGGGCTCATCTTCGGGATGATCGTGCTGGGTGGTCTCACCTACCTCGGCCTGATCCTGGCCGGCATCCCGTTCGCGGCCTTCTTCGCCATCTTCACCGCGGTGGCGATGATCATCCCGTACTTCGGCTCGCTGGCCAGCTCGATCCCGCCGATCCTGTTCGCGCTCACGATCTCACCCGGCAAGGCGATCGTGGTGGCGGGGATCTACATCCTCGCCCACCAGGCCGAGGGCAACGTGATCCAGCCCCTCATCGTCGCCCGCACGGTCGAGCTGCATCCGGCCGTGGTGGCGGTGGGCGTGATCGCGGTCGACAGGCTGTTCGGGTTCGTCGGTCTGATCATCTCGGTGCCGATCATCGTCACGGTCAAGATCCTCATCGAGGAGCTGTGGATTCGCCCGATCGAGCGGCGCCCGGGCGGACTGGAGGTATCCGCCGACGACGGCGCGGTCGAGACCGCCAGCGACGTCGTCTCGGTCACCGGGCCCCGAGCCAGATTCGCCCGCCTAAGCGGCGGTGGCGGCTGACGCCGCCATTGCGAGTTTCGCCTGGCGGCGAAACGTCGCGGCCGCCCGAGCGGCGGCTCCTAATTCTCTGAACTGCCGATTTCGGCCAGCGTCCGTTCGAGCGCCTCCATCAGGTCCGGCGCCGCCTCCGGCTCGGGGGCCTGCTTGGGCGCCTTGATCGTCTGACCCTTGCGCTTGCGTTTGACCACGTCCTGCAGCCGCTCGCGGTAGTGGTCGGTGTAGTTCTCGGGCTTCCACTCGGCCGACAGCTCCTCGATCACGGCAACCGCCGCGTCGAGTTGCTTCTTGGTCGGCTTGTGCGCCTTCTGGGTCGCCGCCTCGATGTCCTTGGTCGGGCGGACCTCGTCGGCGAACCGCATCGTGGTCAAGGTCAGCACGCCGTCGCGCACGCCGACCAGGGCCAGGTATTCCTTCGCCCGCATCACGAACCGCCCCAGGGCCGCCCGGTCGGTCTGATCCATCACCTCGGCCAGGAGCCGGTACGCGCGCGTCGCCCCGTCGTCGTCGGAGGCCGGAAGCAGGAAGTACGGGTGGTTGAAGTAGACCGGATCGACCTCGGGCAGATCGACGAACTGCTCGATCTCGACCGTCCGCGTCCGTCGCGGCTCGACCGCCTCGAGCTCCTCGTCGGTGATCATCACCTCGTCACCGTCCTCGAGCTCGTAGGAGTGGGTGATCTCGTCCCAGGAGACCTCGACGTCCTCCTCCGAGCAGAACCGCTTGACCTCGATCGGCGCGCCGTCCTTCTCGTGCAGCTGGCGGAAGTGCAGATCGACGTCGCGCACCGCGGTGACCATGATCACCGGCACGTTGACGAGCCCGAAGCTCAGCGACCCGGTCCACATCGAGCGCGGCATGGCTCAGCGCTTCCCTTTGGACTTCTTGGCGCCGCCGCTGCCGCGCCCCCCGGACAGGCTGGCCTCGAGCGCGGCCATCAGATCGTCGGTCTCCGGCAGCTCCTCGCGCTCGGGCACCGAGATCTCCTCGCCCTTGGCCTTGCGCTTGATCAGCTCGAGCACGGCCTCTCGGTACCGGTCCTCGTAGTCACTGGGCTTGAACCGCTTGTGCAGCGACTCGACCAGCTGCCCGGCCATGTCGATCTCCCGCTTGCCCGGCTTACGGCTCGGCTCGGCCACGTCCAGATCCGAGGGGTCGACGAGCTCGTCGGCGAACCGCATCGTGTGTAGCGCGAGGACACCCCCGGGCTTGCCGCCCGCTCGGCGTCCAGCCTCGCCTTTACGGGCGGCGCCCGGGTCCTCCGGCAACGGGCGCACGGCGACCAGGTACTCGCGGTTGTGGAACACCCATCGGCCGATCCCCGCCCGCGACGAGCGGCCGAGCGCGTCGTGGAGCAGGCGGTAGGCGTCCTCGCCGTCATCACCGGCGCCGAGGTAGTAGGTGTGGTCGTAGAACACGGGGTCGATCTCCTCCGCGCACACGAACTCATCCAGGGCGATCTGGCGGGAGCGCTCGCCGGCCGCGGCGTCGATCTCCTCCTTGCTCAGCATCACGTACTCCCCGTCGCGGACCTCGTAGCCCTTGGCCACCTCCTTGTAGGGCACCTCCTCGCCCTCCTTCGAGCACAGCCGCTTCTGCTTGATCCGCGCGCCGTCCTCGGCGTGGACCTGGTGGAAGTGGACGGTCTTGTCCTCGGTCGCCGAGTGGACCTTGATCGGGACCGCGATCAGGCCGAAGGTGATGGTTCCGTTCCAGATCGAGCGAGGCACGCAACCCGATCGCTACCCGACCGGACGGGCCTCCGAACCGTTTATGCGCGGCCGCTGCAGGTAACCGGAAGGAAAGCAAGCTTACGCATTGGAGACTCGAGATGGCCCCGAACAGCCTGGAAGAGCAAGTAATCAAGTACCTGACCGACGCCCACTCGATCGAGCAGCAGGCGCTGGTACAGATGGAGCGCGCGCCCGACATCGCCGGCGATCCCGCGATCGCGCAGCAGTTCGCCCAGCATCTGGTCGAGACCCAGCGCCACGAGGAGCTGATCCGCGAGCGGCTCGAGGCTCACGGCGCCAAGCCTTCGGCGCTCAAGGACCTGGCCGGCAAGGCGACCGGGATCGGCTTTGCCCTGTTCGCCAAGTTCCAGCCCGACACCCCGGGCAAGCTGGTCGCCCACGCCTATTCCTACGAACACATGGAGCTCGCCGCCTACGACCTTCTGGCCCGCGTGGCCGAGCTGGCCGGCGACCGCGAGACCCAGCGCGTGGCCGAGGAGATCCGCGAGCAGGAGCGCGCCATGGCCGAGCGCCTCGCCGGCGACTACGACCGGGCCGTCGAGGCTTCGCTGCACGAGAAGAACGCCGGGGACCTGGGGGAGGAGCTGATCAACTACCTCACCGACGCTCACGCGCTCGAGGCGCAGGCGATTGCGCTCCTCGACAAGGGCTCCTCGATCGCCGGCGCGGCGGAGCTGTCGGCCGCGATGGAGGAGCACCTGGCCGAGACGCACGAGCATCAGAGGCTGATCGACGCCCGGCTCGAGGCCCACGGCGAGTCGCCCTCGAAGCTCAAGGACACCGCCCTCAAGGCCGGCGCGCTGAACTGGGGCGGCTTCTTCGGCGCCCAGCCCGACACGCCGGCCAAGCTGGCCGGGTTCGCGTTCGCGTTCGAGCATCTGGAGATCGCCTCCTATGAGCTCCTGCAGCGGGTCGCCGGCCGCGCCGACGACCCCGCGACGGCGACCGTGGCCGAGCAGATCCTGACCGAGGAGCGAGCCGCGGCAGAGCGGATCCACGCGCTGTTCGGCGAGGCCCTCGACGCAGCGCTCCACGCCCAGGGCGTCGCCGCCTAGCCGCCCCAGCAACCGACACAGAGAGGATCACCCATGAAAGCAGTCACCTTCCACGGCAAGCGCGATGTCCGGGTCGACACCGTGCCCGACCCGAGCATCCAGGAGCCGACCGACGCCATCGTCCGGATCACCTCGTCGGGGATCTGTGGCTCGGATCTCCACCTCTACGAGGTGCTGGGACCGTTCATGAACGCAGGCGACATCCTCGGCCACGAGCCGATGGGGATCGTCGAGGAGGTCGGCGTCGGAGGTGACCCACATCAAGCCCGGCGACCGGGTGGTGATCCCGTTCAACATCTCCTGCGGGCACTGCTACATGTGCGATCAGGGCCTGATGACCCAGTGCGAGACGACCCAGGTGCGCGAGCAGGGCAAGGGCGCGCAGCTGTTCGGCTACACCAAGCTGTACGGCGAGGTCCCCGGCGGTCAGGCCGAGTACCTGCGCGTGCCCCAGGCTCACTTCGGCCCGATCAAGGTGCCCGAGAACGGCGCCCCCGACGACCGCTACGTCTACCTGTCAGACGTGCTCCCGACCTCTTACCAGGCAGTCGAGTACGCGGGCATTCCCGAGGGGGGCACGGTGGCGGTGTTCGGCCTCGGGCCGATCGGCCAGATGTGCGCGCGCTGGGCCCTGCAGAAGGGCGCCCGCGAGGTGTTCGGGATCGACCTGGTCGACGAGCGGCTGGCGCTGGCCGAGAAGTTCGGCGTGCACACGATCGACTCCCGCCAGAGCAACGACATCGCAGAGACGCTGCGGGGGTTGACCGACGGCCGCGGCCCCGACTCGGTCATCGACGCGGTGGGGATGGAGGCCCATGGCGCCCCGATGGGCAAGCTCGCGCATCAGATGGCCGGCTTCCTGCCCGACGCGATCGCCGAGAAGGTAATCGAGAAGGCCGGGATCGACCGGTTGAGCGTGCTCCACGCCGCGATCGACACCGTGCGCCGCGGCGGCACGATCTCGCTCAGCGGCGTCTACGGCGGCATGGTCGACCCGATGCCGATGATGGACCTGTTCGACAAGCAGATCCAGATGCGGATGGGGCAGGCCAACGTCAAGCGCTGGATCCCCGAGATCATGCCCTACCTCGAGCGCGACGACGATCCGCTCGGCGTGGACACCCTGGCCAGCCACAAGCTGCCGCTCGACCAGGCGCCCCACGCGTACGAGATCTTCCAGAAGAAGCAGGACGGCGCGATCAAGATCCTCTTGCAGCCGTAATTGGGGCCGCGCCGGCTTCGCCGCGACGTTCGCCGCCAGGCGAACTCGCAATGGCGGCGAAGCCGCCACGGCATCCCTGGGGCCGGTTCCGCCGCGCGTCCATGCGCGGCGGGCCGGCTACTGACGCGCGCCGACGCCCGTGATCAGTTCGCGCACGCGCGCCGGCCCGGTGGTCGACCCGGCCAGCGGCGGAGTGTCGAAGTCGGCCCCGGTCCGGAACCCGGCCAGCAGGTCCTCGAGCGCCTCCACGCCGGTTCGCCGCGGCTTCCACCCGAGCTCTCGCGCGGCCCGCGAGCAGTCCATCAACGGCACCCCGAGCCCCATGTCGAGCCAGCCGGGCTCGGTGGGGGTGAGGCGCGCGGCGTACGCCGCTGCCGCGGCGGCGCGCACGGCGGTGGCCGGGAGCTTGACCGGCCGGGCGTTCAGCATGCGGCCCAGCACGGTCGGATCGATCACCGGCTCGGCCGCGATGTTGAACGCCCCCTGTGCGTCGCCGTTCACGACCGCGAGCCGGTAGGCGTCGCCCACGTCGAGCGAATGGACGGCCTGAAAGCGCAGGCGCGGCAGGTCGGGCACGATCGGGATGAGCTGGGGGCGGACGAGCGAGCCGGGGAGGAACGGGCCGGCGAACAGGCGGCGGATCTCGGTCGCGGCCTCGCGCTTGAAGATCAGTCCCGGGCGCAGCCGGACGATGCGCATCCCGTCTTCGAAGCGGTCGAGCAGCCGCTCGACCGCGGCCTTGTGGCGCGAGTAGAACGAGGTCTTGATCCCGTCCGTCGGCCACGACTCGTCGACCGCGCGGTCCTTGGGGCCGGGGGAGTAGGCGCCGACCGAGGAGGCGTAGACGAGGGCGGGCACCTTGGCTTGCGCGGCGGCGGCGAACACCCGCTCTGATCCGGTGACGTTGACGCTGTAAGTGGTCGACTCGTCACGGCCGGGCTGGATCAGCCAGGCCAGGTGGACGACCGCGTCGGCGCCCTCGAGGATCGGGACGAGGTCGCTGCGGGTTATGTCGGCGCCCACGAACGACGTCTTCGGATAGGTGTGCTGCGGCGACCGGCGGGCCACCGCGACGATCTCCTGCACCGTCTGGCTCACCGGCCAGCGACTCCATCACGCTGGTGCCGACGTTGCCGGTGGCGCCTATGACGACGACGCGCATCAAGCTAGTCCTGCTTGCGCGCGATCGCGTCGGCCAGCTCGCCCTTGTTCATCTTCGAGCGGCCGCTGACCCCGAGCTTCTTGGCCCGCTCCATCAGCTCTTCCTTGCTGTGGCCCTCGACGTCGACGCCGCCGTGGGTCCGGCCGACGTTCTCGCGGGCGCGGGGGCTCTTGGACCGCTCGTCCGAAGGGCCCTTGTCGTCCTTGGGCTCCCAGTGGTCGCCCACCTTCTCGAACGAGTGCTTGACCGCCGAGTAGGCGACGCGGTGGGCCCGCTCGCCCTCGCCATACTGCTCGGCCGCGCTGTCGTGGGTCTTGGCGAAGGTCCGCTGGGCCTTGGCCGGTGAGCGCTCGATCGTCCCCGGAAGCTCGTCCTTGATCGGTTGTCCGTCGCGATTGGTTTTCGGCATGGGTATGGCTTACCCAGGCCGGCCGAGATGGAACGTGCCGCGCGGGGGAGGGCGCTTTCGCGCCCTCCCGGGTCCTGCTAGGCCGCGACCTCGAGGTCGATTCCGTCCTCGCCGGCGTCGCGAGCCAGGACCGAGCTTCCGTCGGTGATCCGGCCGTCAAGGATGGCCCGGGTGAGCTCCTTCTCGAGCGTCCGGCGGACGTGCCGCTTGAGCGGGCGAGCGCCGTACTCGCCGTCGAAGCCCTCACGGGCCAGGCGCGCGATCAGCTCCGGCTCGACTTCGAGCCGGACGTTTCGCTCGGCCGACAGCCTCTGCGCCACCTGGGCGCAGACCAGCTCGCAGATGCGCTCCACCTGCTCCCCGGTCAGCGGGTTGAAGACCACCAGCTCGTCGATCCGGTTCACGAACTCGGGCAGGAACGCGCGCTTGGCCGCCGCGATCATGCGCTCGGCCGCGGGCGCGGCCTCGGCGGCGGTGAAGCCGACCGACCGCCTGGCCTGCGCGGCCCCGAGGTTCGAGGTCATGACGAGGACCGTGTTGGTGAAGTCGACCGTGCGACCCTCGCCGTCGGTCAGCCGCCCGTCGTCGAGAACCTGCAGGAGCACGTTCCAGACCTCCGGGTGGGCCTTCTCGATCTCATCCAGCAGGATCACCGAGTACGGCCGCCGGCGCACGGGCTCGGTCAGCTGACCGCCGTCTCCGTAGCCGACGTACCCGGGCGGAGACCCGATCAGGCGCGCGACCGTGTGCGGCTCGCGGTACTCGGACATGTCGATCCGCACGAGCGACTTCTCGGTCGCGAACAGCCGCTCGGCCAGCGCCTTGACGAGCTCGGTCTTCCCGACCCCGGTCGGCCCCATGAACAGGAAGCTGCCGAGCGGCCGGCCCGGCTCCGACAGGCCCGCCCGGGCGTGCCGCACCGTCTCGGCCACCGCATGGACGGCCTCGGTCTGCCCGATCACCCGCCGGTGCAGGTCGTCCTCGAGCGTCTCGAGCCGCTGGAGCTCATCGCCGACCAGCTCGCCCACCGGGATCCCGGTCCGCGTGGCCACGATCGCCGCCACCTCCGGCTCGGCCACCACGCTGGGGGACGTACTCTGGCCCATGGTCCGCTCGAGCGCGTCGATCCGCTCCTTGAGCTCGCCGGCCCGCTCGTACTCCTCGGCCTCTACGGCAGCGTCCTTCTCGCGCCGCAACGCCTCGAGGTCCGAGCCGCTGCCGCGCAGGCGCAGCCGCGCCGCGGCCTGGTCGATCAGGTCGATCGCCTTGTCCGGCAGCCGGTACTCGGCGATGTAGCGGTCCGACAGTCGGGCCGCCGCCTCGAGTGCCGTGTCGGCGATCTGGACCCCGTGATGGTCCTCGTAGCTGCCGCGCAGACCGCGCAGGATCTCCACCGTATCCGCCACCGAGGGCTCCTGCACCGTCACGGCCGAGAACCGCCGGGCCAGCGCGCTGTCGCGCTCGATCTTGCGGTATTCGGCCAGCGTGGTGGCGCCCACCATCCGCAGGTCCCCGCGGGCCAGCATCGGCTTGAGCATGTTGGCCGCGTCCATCGCGCCCTCCGCGGCCCCGGCGCCGAGCACCGTATGCAGCTCGTCGACGAACAGGATCACCCGCCCCTCAGACGAGGCGACCTCTTCGAGCGCCGCCTTCAGGCGCTGCTCGAAGGCGCCTCGGAACTGCGTGCCGGCGACCATCCCGGCCAGGTCGAGGGAGACGACGCGCACTCCGTGCAGCAGCTGCGGCACGTCGTCCTGCGCGATCCGCAGGGCCAGGCCCTCGGCGATCGCCGTCTTGCCGACGCCCGCCTCCCCGATCAGGACCGCGTTGTTCTTGCGCCGCCGGGACAGGATCTCGACGACCTGCTCGATCTCGCCCTCGCGGCCGACCACGGGGTCGATCCGGCCCTCGCCGGCCTCGGCGGTCAGATCGCGGCCGAACTGGTCAAGGGCCGGCGTGGCCGACCGCCGACGGGTCTGGGGGCGCTCGCGCACCGCCGGACCGGCACCGCCGCCGACCTGTCCGGGGCCGAAGCCGAAGGGCCCGCCCAAATCGTCACCGTCGAGCCGTCCGCCCTGACGGGCGGCCATCGCCCGCCGGGCGCAGCGCTCGCACAGCGAGCCGGGACGCTGCTCCCCGCCGGCCACGAACATCACGTCCACCACGGGCGGGCGCTCGCCGCAGACGTCACACAGGCGCTCATTCTCGTTGTTCATCCGTTTCTCCAAGTCTTAGTCGGTCCGACTAAGATTTTAGGCGCCATGAACGTCCCCCCGGATGCGTTCACTGTGTGATCGCGCACTTAAATCTCAGTCGAGATGACTTAGATTCTAGCGACGTTTCGGGCCGGGATCCGAGGGAAACCTGGGAGGGATGAGCGAAAAGCCGCCCACGGGATTTCCCGAGCCGCCCGGACGGGACCCCGATGACCATTCGCAGGATGTGGACCCCCACCACGTGCTGAACACTCCGGTCGGCGAACCCGATCCCACCGAGTGGCCCGATCCCTACGATCAGCGCGAGGATCCGCGCGATCCGCCCGATCCCGACGGGCAGGAGTTCGGCGCCGCGCCCCACACCACGCCCGGGGCGACCAGCACCAGCCAGCCCCACCCGGACCAGGACATCGAGGCCTACCCGACCGAGGGGCCCAAGCGCGACAAGGTCGACGACTAGCAGCGCCGCCCCAGCCGGCCTGCGGGCTGGGTCCGCTGCGAACGCGGATACGCGGTCGGAGCGGGCGGTGTGACCGATCTATGACACGCGGGCCGGAGCGGTGTTTGGCCGGTCGGAGACAGGGAGAACCTTGAATTATGTGTGGGCATCGCGTTCGTGCGCGAAAGACTGCACGTCATTTAGGGACGGACGCGGCCCCGCCGATGCGGATGGGCCGTCCGGACGGACCTCACTCAGAGTTCGAATGAGACGGAGGTCTTCCCGTGTCCGCCATGACTTTGCCGCGCGATCGTGTGGTCGCGCAGAGCGATGAGCAGCTGTTCGCCGTCTACCGGGGGCGTGGCGACGCCGAGGCCCGCGAGGCGCTGGTGGCGCGCTTTCTGCCCTTTGCCCGCAAGCTCGCGCTTCGCTACAGCTACACCGATGAGCCGATCGACGACCTGATCCAGGTCGCTTCGCTCGGGTTGTTGAACGCCATCGACCGGTTCGAGCCCGGCCGCGGGAGCAAGTTCACGAGCTTCGCTGCGCCGACCATCCTCGGCGAGCTCAAGCGCCACTTCCGCGACAAGGGATGGGCCATGCACGTCCCGCGCGACCTGCAGGAGCGCGCGCTGGCCCTGAGCCGGGCGACCGAGCGGCTGTCGCACGATCTCGGCCGCTCACCCAGCCTCATCGAGCTGGCCAACGCGCTGGACTGCGGGGTCGAGCAGGTGGTCGAGGCGAGCGAGGTCGCACACAGCTACGCGCTCGCGTCGCTCGACGCGCCCGTGTCCCGCGAGGCGGACGAGCCGGCCACTCTGGTCGATCTCCTCGGCCGCGATGACGATGGCTTTGCGCTGGCCGAGCGGCGGGAGATGATCTCCGGCGTCTGGCAATCGCTGTCCGACCTCGAGCGCCGGGTGATCTCCCTGCGCTTCGCCGACGGCCTGACCCAGCGTGAGATCGGCCTGCGGATCGGCTACTCGCAGATGCACGTCTCCCGGCTGCTGCGGCGGTCGCTCAGTCGGCTGCTCGCCCCGCCCGCGGCCGAGGCCTGAGCTCAGGCGAGCCGGGCGGGCGTCCGGCCATGGACCAAAGCGGCCTCGAGCTCGGCCGGCAGGAGCTCGAACGCACCGCCGCCGGCCAGCCAGCGGGCCAGTCTCTGACGCAGCGACTCGGTCACCTGCGCGTCCGAGCGCACCGAGGTCCGATAGGCCGAGCGTGCGCCAGTTGCTGCGGGGCGCGCAGCGGCGGTGCACCGATTCATAGCGGGCCCCGAGGAGCCGTTGCCACAGCGTCTCGTCGGCCGCCTTGAGCTCTCCGACCAGCAGTAGCGACCAGCGGCCGGCGGCCAAGCCGAGCAGCCGGTCGCGCAGCCACCGGCGCCCGTGGCCGGTGAGCGGCGCGCACGCGCACGCGACCAGCAGCGCGGCCCGCCAACGCTCCTCGTCGGACCAGCGCGGCGGCTGGCTGCGCAGCCCGAAGGACTGCCACAGGCGAGCGCCCGCGTCACGCGCGGAGCGATCCGCCTCGCCCACCGCGATGGCGACGAGCCGCTCGAACTCGGGCAGCCGCGCGAACAGTTCGCTCACCTCCTCCACCGACGGCGGCTGCCCGGCGCGCTCGCCCCGGAGCATCGCCACCGCCCCGGCCGCGGCGGCAAAAGCGGCGTCGAGCTCGGACAGCGACCCTCCGTGCTGATAGGACGCCACGGCGGCGCGGAGCGCCGCCACCTGACGGATCAGATCGGTCCCGGGCGGGTCGGCGGACACCCGGAGAAAGCTAGAGCTGTTCTCGGACGCCCGCCTCGCCGAGCGCGTGCTCGAGCTGGGGCTGGAGTCCTCCCTTCATGGCCTGGGTCGCGGCGCCGCGGCGGAGCACGGGCAGGACGGCGCGCTGGCGCATGTCCTCGAGCGCCGTGGCGGTGCCGGTATACCAGGCCACACCGGCGATCGCGGCCGCCACGTAACCGGCGGCGTGCTCGACCCCGGTCGCGCCCGAGAGCTGGTAGATGCCGTCCAGAACGGCGCGGGTGGCCGAGAGGGTGAGCAGCAGCCCGATCAGAGGCTTGCCGCTGAAGGCCAGTACGGCGAGCGAGATGACCGGGGCGGCGAAGGCGAGGAGGAAGAAGCCGACCGCGTGACTGGTCGCGCCCGGCTTGCCGGTCAGCAGCTGCAGTCCCAGGGCCAGCCACGAGGTGGTGAACAGGCCGAGCACGGTGGTGGCCAGGGTGTCGCGGGCGAGGGCGGCGACGATCATCGAGAAGCCTTCGAGCAGGAAGACGAACGACGCCAGCAGCAGCCCCACCTGCCTGGCCTCGCCGGCCGGAATCCAACCCGCGGTCTGACCGGCCAGCATCAGCATCCCGATCCCGAACGCGAACAGCCCGAGCGGCAGGGGGTTGGCCAGCGGGCGCAGGTTGATGCGAACCGCCGGGTCGCCGAGATCAGGGCTCATCGCGCGCTCGCTACCCGGACCGTGTGCGGGCAAACGGCACTGTCAGGCCACCGTCACCGCGCCGATTCAGCGCCTCGGCGCTCGGGTACCGACATGCCATGGCCCAGAAGCTGAACGTTGCCGATCTGAAGGTCTCGAGTCCCGCATTCGCGCACCATCGCGAGATCCCCGAGCGCCACGCGAGCGACGGCGAGGACGTGGCGCCGGCGCTGGAGTGGTCGGGGGTGCCGGAGGGCACGAAGGCGTTCGCGGTCGTGGTGCACGACCCGGATGCGCCGCTGGTGGACGGGTTCACCCACTGGGTGGCCTACAACATCCCCGGCGACGCCACGGGACTGCCCGAAGGCGGCGGCGAGGTCACGCAGGGGGTCCACTCGATGGGCGAAGAGGGCTACATGGGGCCGGCGCCCCCGCCCAACCACGGGACTCACCACTACTACTTCTGGGTCTACGCCCTCGACGACGATCTCGACCTGGAGCCCGGGCTCGATCGCCGCGCCCTGATCGACCGGATCGAGGACCACGTGATCGAGCAGGCGCGCCTGGTCGGGACCTACAAGAACGAGGGATGAGGCTGCTGGGCGCGCTCGTGCTGGTGGTCGTGACGGCGCCGGCGGTGGCCGTGCTTCCGTAGCGGAGCCGTGGGTATTCCAACTCTGAGACCAGCGAGGTAGAGGGAGGCAGCGTGAGCACCGACGACCCCAAGCAGAACGACCTGAAGGGCGACCGCGTCGGCCACGAGGGCAAGCCGCTCACCACCGACCAGGGCGTCCGGATCGAGCACACCGACGACTCGCTGACCGCGGGCGAGCGCGGTCCCACGCTGATCGAGGACTTCCATTTCCGCGAGAAGCTCACCCGCTTCGACCACGAGCGCATCCCCGAGCGGGTGGTGCACGCCCGCGGGTCGGGCGCCTACGGCGTGTTCACCTGCACCGAGCCGATGGGCGAGGTCACCCGAGCCTCGTTCCTGTCCCAGGCGGGCAAGGAGACCCCGGTGTTCGTCCGCTTCTCGACCGTCGGCGGCTCGCGCGGATCGGCCGACACGGTGCGCGACGTGCGCGGGTTCGCGACCAAGTTCTACACCGACGAGGGCAACTACGACCTGGTCGGCAACAACATCCCGGTGTTCTTCATCCAGGACGGGATCAAGTTTCCCGACTTCGTGCACGCGGTGAAGCCCGAGCCCCAGAACGAGATCCCTCAGGGCGCCTCGGCCCACGACAGCTTCTACGACTTCGTCTCGCTCCAGCCCGAGGCGCTGCACATGCTCCTGTGGCTGATGTCCGACCGGGCGATCCCGCTCAGCTACCGGACCATGCAGGGGTTCGGCGTCCACACCTACCGGTTCGTCAACGCCGAGGGGCGGGGCACGTTCGTCAAGTTCCATTGGCGCCCCAGGCTCGGCACCCACTCACTGGTCTGGGACGAGGCCCAGAAGATCATGGGCGCCGACCCCGACTTCAACCGCCGCGACCTGTGGGACGCGATCGAGTCCGGCCACGGCCCCGAGTACGACCTCTGCGTCCAGCTCGTGCCCGAGGACCGCGAGCACGAGTTCGACTTCGACCTGCTCGACCCGACCAAGGTCATCCCAGAAGAGGAAGTCCCCCTGAAGGTGATCGGGACGATGAAGCTCGACCGCAACCCGGACAACTTCTTCGCCGAGACCGAGCAGGTCGCCTTCTGCGTTCAGAACGTCGTGCCCGGGATCGACTTCACCAACGACCCGCTGCTCCAGGCCCGGCTGTTCTCCTACCTCGACACCCAGCTGATCCGGCTCGGGGGCCCGAACTTCGCCCAGCTCCCGGTCAACCGGCCCGTGGCCGAGGTCCATCACCACCAGCGCGACGGGTACGGCCAGCACCGGATCGACGTCTCGCCGGCCAACTACCACCCCAACTCCATCGCCGGCGGCTGCCCCCACCTGGCCTCGGTCGACCAGGGCGGGTACCGCCACTACACCGAGCGGGTGGACGGCCACGTGATCCGCAAGCGCTCGGACAGCTTCCAGGACTTCTACAGCCAGGCCACGCTGTTCTGGAACTCGATGAGCGACTGGGAGAAGGACCACATCTCGGATGCGCTGGTGTTCGAGCTCGGCCACGTGGAGCGCGGGTACATCCGGGAGCGGATCGTCGAGCACCTGGCCAAGATCGACGCGGACCTCGGAGGCCGCGTGGCCGAGGGCCTCGGCCTGGAGACGCCGAGCGAGTCGGGTGAGAACCACGGCAGGAGCTCCCCCGCGCTCAGTCAGGCCGACCAGCCCGGGACCGCAGAGACCCGGCGGGTCGCCGTGCTGGCCGCCGACGGCGTCGACACCGCGTCGCTCGAGCCGGTGCTCGAGCGGCTGCGCGGACAGGGCGCGATCTGCGAGGTGCTGGCCCCGCACGCGGGCAGCGTCAGCGGGTTGAAGGTGGAGAAGCCGCTCCAGTCCTACGCCTCGGTGCTGTTCGACGCCGTGCTCGTGGCCGGCGGGCGCGAGAGCGCCGATGCCCTGCGCGGCAACGGGACCGCGATGCGCTACGTGGCCGAGGCGTACAAGCACTACAAGCCGGTGGCCGCCCTGGGCGAAGGCGTCGACGTCCTGCGCGAGGCACCGCTCAACGGCGCCCGGCTGTCCGATAACGGCCTCGTCGACGAAAGCGGGGTGGTGACGCTCGTCAACCCGAACGGGGACCTGGACGAGTTCGCCGACGCGTTCGGGCAGGCGCTGTCCCGCCATCGCTTCTTCGAGCGCGAGACGGCCGTCATACCCGCCTGAGCCGAAAACCGGGGCGCCCCCTGAAGGGGCGCCCTTTATTACTTGACGGTGGCGAAGTAGGTGGCGCTCATGTCCTCGTCGCCGTGCTCCCGCGCGGCGCGTGACATCTGCTCGCGCACGACCCGGAACAGCGGCACCTCGATGTCGTGGCGCTGGGCCGACTCCTCGATCAGGCCCGCGTCCTTGGCCGCCAGCTTGAGGCTGAACATGGGCTCGAAGTTGCGCTCGAGGATCGCCTTGCCCTTGATCCGCAGATAGGGCAGATCGAGCGTGCCGCCGTCGATGGCCTCGAAGATCAGCTCGGGATCGAGCTCGAGCGCCTGGGCCAGGGCGATCATCTCGGCCGTTGCCTCGGTCACGGTCAGGACCCAGCTGTTGACCACGACCTTGAGCCGGGTGGCCGGACCGGGCTCATCGGCGACCCACAGGGTCTTCTGCCCCACGGCGTCGAAGATCGGCTGCACGCGCTCGCGCTCGGACTCGGGTCCGGAGGCCAGAACGACGAGCTTCCCCTCCTCGGCGGGACCTTTGGTGCCGAGCACGGGCGCGTCCAGGTAGGTGACATTCCGCTCGCGAGCCAGCTCGAGGCACTGCTCCGTCCCGGCTTCGCCGATCGTGCTCATCTGCAGCCACAGGACACCGTCGGCCAGCGCGTCCTTGACCGAGTCGAGCACGGCGTCGGTGTCGGCCAGCATGGTCAAGACGATGCCCGCGCCCTCCGCCGCCTCGGCCGGCGTGTCGCACACCGTGGCCTGCTCGAGCGGCTCGGCCTTCTCGCGCGAGCGGTTCCAGGCCCGGACCGAGATCCCGGCCTTGGCGATGTTCTGAGCCATCGCAAACCCCATCGTGCCTCCCGCCCCCAGTACCGCGACAGTGTCCTCAGCCGCCATTACGCCTCACATTCGTCGATTGATCAGGTCGGCTCAGCGTTACCCAGACGTCATTCCGGCTAACGCCCCGGTTCGACGCTCGCAGGTAGCCGAGGCTGAGTACTCTCCCGGCCATCTTGGAGCGGGCTGACGAGGTACGCGGCTTTGCGCATGCAGGGGTGTTCGACGCGGCCCTCGACGCCGTGATCGTGATGAGCTCCGACGGCCGCGTGCTCGACTGGAACCCCTCGGCCGAGCGGACCTTCGGTTATGAGCGCGAGGAGGCCATCGGCCACGACCTGGCCGAGCTGATCATCCCCGGCCCGATCCGGCCCGCGCACCGCAACGCCCTGGCCCGGAACGTGGAGAGCGGCGAATCCACCATCCTCGACCGTCGCGTCGAGCTAACCGCGCTCCGGCGCGACGGCTCCGAGTTTCCGATCGAGCTCGCGGTGACCCGCCTGGCAGGGTGCGACCCCCCGGCCTTCGTCGGCTTCGTGCGGGACCTGAGCGACCGGGGCCGGGTGGCGGCAGAGAACGCGCGGTTGCAGGAACGGATGGCCTTCCTGGCCCAGGCCGGGCTCGTGCTCGACCGCTCGCTCGATTTCGAGGAGACGCTGCGCGGCCTGGCCGACCTGACCGTGCCCGCGCTCGCTCAGCTCACGGTCATCGACCTCCTCGGCGCGGACAACATGATCCGCACGGCGGTGGCGGCGGCCCCGAGTCCGGACGACGCGCGCGCGGTCGAGGCGATCCGCTGTAGTCATCCATTGACTGCGGACAGCCCGCACCCGGTGGCGCGGGTGCTCCGCTCGCGCGAATCGATCCTGCTGCCGGTCATGGACCCCGAGTTCCAGGCCGGGATCGCCCAGGGCTCCGAGCACTTCGCGCTCATGCGGACGCTCCGTTACCACTCGGCCATCGTCGTCCCGCTGATCGCCCGCCGGCACGTGCTCGGAACGCTGTCGCTGCTGCGCATGGACGACGCCGCGCCGTTCGATCGCGATGACCTGGTCCTGGCCGAGGATCTCGCGCTCCGGGCCGCGCTGGCGGTCGACAACGCCCGGATGTTCGAGTCCACCCGCCGGCTCGCTCGGACCCTGCAGAACAGCCTCCTGCCGCGAGGCCTCCCGGACATCCCGGGCGTGCGGATCGCGGGCCGCTACCGGGCGGCGGCCGAGGGACAGGAGGTCGGCGGCGACTTCTACGACGCCTTCACGGTGGACGCGAAACGGTGGGGCATCGCCATCGGCGACGTGTGCGGCAAAGGCGCCGAGGCGGCCGCATTGACGGCCCGGGCCCGGTACACGATCCGGGCCCTGGCCGACCGGGATGCGTCTGAAGTTCTGCGGTCGCTGAACGAGTCGGTGATCCGCGATCGCGAGCTGCTCGTCGATCCGCTTCTGTCGGCGCTGTTCGCTCGTGTTTCGGTGAAGGAGGGCGGGGTGGCTTTGGAGATGGCTGCGGCGGGCCACCCGCGACCGCTGGTCCTCCGCCCCGATGGGGCCGTCGAGCCGGTGCCGGTGTCAGGCCTGCTGATCGGCGTCAGCGCCGCGGCCGAATACGAGTCGTGCTCTGTGCTTCTGGCGCCCGGCGACATGCTGGTGCTGTACACGGACGGGCTCACCGACGCCGGGGCGCCGGAGCGGATCCTGACCGAGTCCGATGTGGCCGGGTTGGTGGCGCGGGGTCGGGGGTTGAGCGCCGCCGAGCTGGCCGAGTTCCTCGAGTCCGAGGCGACGGCGGGGGCGGCGCCGCGGGACGACGTGGCGTTGTTGGTGGTGGCGGTGGCGCGGGCGGAGTGATCGGGCGCGGCCGCGGTGCCGCGGTACTCGTGCGGGTGCGGAAACGGTCGCTATAGCTAACAAATCGCACCCTAACTCGCGGGCGCGAGCTGGCGGATCGCCTAGATCGAGTCTTCGGCCTTCTTGTAGGCGATCTGGAGCACGTCGGCGCCGAAGAAGATGGCCAGCACGGAGCACACCCACCGGGTGAACCGTGGCGCCACCAGCAGGCCGGCGGTCATGAAGGCGCTCGTCCACATTCCGAGGCAATAGGGGCAGACGAGGAGCTCTCCGACCACATGACGCAGCCCCTGGCCACGGGGGGCCTCCTCGACCTCGCCGGGCCCGCCCGGGCCCTGGTACTGCGTGAACGGAGCCCGCACGGCTGCCGTCACCTTGTCCTTGGTGATCAGGCGCGCCGCCTTGTGACTGGCCACAGTGAGCAGAGCGAAGTCGCGGCCGTCGATCCGCTCGGGCAGCTCGCGCCCCGAACGGCGGAACCAGGCCGCGAAGCCGCCAGTCAGGGCCGAAAATACGCTCATCAGGACGCCGTAGCTGGCCAGGGGCTTGTCCTCGCCAGGGGCGTATCCGTCGTAGAGCTGTTTTGCTTCAGATTCGATAGTGGTCATTATCGAGCCTCTACCCGGAGCCTAGTCGAGCAAGCAGGTCTCGCAGCTCGCCGGCGTTACGGACCGAATAGTCGCGATAGCAGTTGTTCATCAGGAGATGGGTCTCCTGTGCCTGCTCGGCCGCCTCGGCGAGCGGGTCGGCCAGCTCCTCGAGTTCCTTGCGTGAGTACAGGTAGTTGAACCGTTCGGCCGCCGAGCGGGTGGTGTCGCTCCACGTGTCGTTCGCGCGCCCGTGAAAGCGGACGACCAGCAGCTCGGGATTGGTCACCTCGAGGATCCGCGGGAGGCCGGATACGGGCGGCGCATCGACCGGCACGTAGATCAGGCCGTGCTCCCTGAGCAATCCCAGCGTGCGGTCTCGATCGCGCTCCTCGGCGGTCCAGCGCGGCGAGCGGAACTCGACCGCGATCCGATAGTCGGGCAGGCGGTCGCGAAGAGCCTCGATCTCGGCTCGGTTGTCCTTGCGCGGGGTGAACCAGGGCGGATACTGGAACAGCACCGAGCCGAGCTTGCCCGACTCGTGCAGCGGCTTCAGAGCGTCGTGGAATCGGCGCCACGCCTCCTCCAGCGCGTCGGGGTCGAGGTGATTCGGGTAGACGCGCTCTTTGCCCTCGGGCACCTTTTCGCGCAGATCTGACCACAGCGACTGGCGCCGGGTGGGATGGCCTGTGAGTAGCGAGTAGGCCTTGACGTCGAAGCGGAACCCCTCGGGCGTTCGCTCGGACCACAGGCGCGCCTGCTGCTCGGCCGGCGGGGCGTAGTAGGTCGAATCGACTTCGGTCAGCGGGAACTGCGTCGCATAGAAGCGCAGCCGCTCCTCCGCGCTCATCGTCTTCTTGGGGTACCAGTCGGCCTCTCTGACCAGTGTGCGGTCCGTCCACGAGCAGCTGCCGGTCAACACGTGATGGTCGCCGAGATGGACGCTGTCGCCCGAGGTCGCTCATAGTCGTAATCGGTGATTGTGCTTGCTCGCGTGTGCGGACGACGGGGCGGGGGTAGCTCGCCGATATGCCTGACGAGACCGATCCCGGCGAGCTCGCCGACGAGCAGGAACGCGAAGCAGACAAGCTCGAGCAGAAGACCGATCAGCTCAAGAGCCAGACCGAAGAGGTCCGCCAGGACTGGGAGCGCAAGCGCCGGGACGAGAACGTGGCCGGTGCGCCGCCTCCAGAAGAGGAAGAGGACGAGGAGGAGGACGGTGACGCCGAGGAGGGCGAGGACTCTGACGAGGAAAAAGAGGACGATCGGTCCGATTCCACCTCGGGCGCTCCGGAGGTAGAGGGCGAGGACGAGCGCGAGCAGCGCGACGCGCCCTCCGATGAGGATGAGTCCGACGAGGACGACGAGGGCTCAGACGAGGACGAGGACTCAGAGAAGGACGAGGACTCAGAGAAGGACGAGGACTCAGACAAGGACGAGGACTCAGAGAAGGACGAGGACTCAGACAAGGACGAGGACTCAGACAAGGACGAGGACTCAGACAAGGACGAGGACATCAGACGAGAAGGACGAGGACTCAGAGAAGGACGAGGACTCAGACAAGGACGAGGACTCCGACAAGGACGAGGACTCAGACGAAGGACGAGGACTCAGACAAGGACGAGGACTCAGACAAGGACGAGGACTCCGACAAGGACGAGGACTCCGACAAGGACGAGGACTCAGACAAGGACGAGGACTCCGACAAGGACGAGGGCTCAGACAAGGACTCCGAGGGCTCAGACAAGGACTCCGAGGGCTCAGACAAGGACTCCGAGGGCTCAGACAAGGACTCCGAGGGCTCAGACAAGGACGAGGACTCCGGCGAGAACGAGAAGTCCGAGAAGGACGAGTCGGACGGCGACGACTCGGACGACCGCGCGCTAGCTCGTCGACTTCAGCTCCGCCACGATCTTCCGCAGCTCGCTCCCTCGCCGCCGGCGCCAGAACGAGAATCGGTCCGACTGCCGGACAGAGGTCCGTTTGAGGGACCGGGAGGATGGGAAAAGCGCGCTCGGATGCCGAGTTCCCGCCGCCTGGTCCCGCCCTTCGTCCGTCAGCTGGCCGGCGATCCGCATGGGGCTCGGGCGCGCGGCTCAGTCGGCGCATTCGGAGCGGCTTGTGGCGCGGACGCGCACGGCCGACCGGGTGGTGCAGTCGGTCTGCCCCTACTGCGCGGTGGGCTGCGGCCAGAAGGTGTACGTCAAGGACGAGAAGGTCATCCAGATCGAGGGCGATCCCGGACTCGCCGATCTCCCGCGGGCGCCTGTGCCCGAAGGGCTCGGCCTCGGAGAAGCTGGTCAACTCGCCGAGCGCGAGACCAAGGTCAAGTACCGGCGACCGGGCGGCGACCGAGTGGGAGGACCTGAGTCTCGAGCAGGCCACCGACATGATCGCCGAGCGCCTGATCCGGGCGCGCGAGGAGACCTGGGAGGAGGAGACCGACGACGGCGAGCCGCTGAAGCGGACGCTCGGCATGCATTTCCTCGGCGGCGCCACGCTCGACACCGAGGAGAACTACCTGATCAAGAAGTTCTTCACCGCCATGGGCGCGCTGTCGATCGAGAACCAGGCCCGCATATGACACAGCTCCACGGTCCCCGGTCTGGGGACCTCGTTCGGGCGCGGCGGCGCCACCACCTTCAGCAGGCCCTGCAGCACTCCGACTGCATCCTGATCATGGGCTCCAACATGGCCGAGCAGCACCCGGTCGGCTTCCAGTGGGTGATCGAGGCCAAGGAGCGCGGGGCCAAGGTCATCCACGTCGACCCACGGTTCACCCGCACGAGCGCCATGGCCGACCTCCACGTCCCGATCCGCGCCGGCACCGACATCGCCTTCCTGGGCGGGATCGTCAACTACATCTTCGAGCACGACGCCTGGTTCGAGGAGTACGTGCAGCCACTACACCAACGCGCCCGGTGATCATCAAGGACGAGTTCGAGGACACCGAGGACGCGAGCGGGTTCTTCTCCGGCTGGAATCCCGAGAACAGCGCTTACGACATCGACAGGCTGGGCCTACGACAAGACCGTCGGGCGAGACGGCGGCGGGCAAGCCCGAGCAGCAGGCCGACGTCTCCGGCGAGCAGGCCCACGGCGCCCACGGGATGCAGCTGAAGGGCGGCGACCCGCCCGACATCGACGACTCGATGCAGGACGAGCGCTGCGTGCTGCAGATCCTCGCGCCGCCATTTCGCGCGCTACACGCCGGAGCTCGTCGTCCGAGATCTGCGGCTGCTCGCCCGAGGACTTCCTCAGCGGTGGCCCAGGCGCTGTGCGAGAACTCGGGCCGCGAGCGGACCTCGGCGATCGTCTACGCGGTCGGCTGGACCCAGCACACGCGTCGGCGTCCAGAACATCCGCGCGGCCTCCATCGTCCAGCTGCTGCTGGGCAACATCGGCCGCCCGGGCGGCGGGATCCTGGCCCTGCGCGGCCACGCCAACATCCAGGGCTCGACCGACATCCCGACCCTCTACAACATCCTGCCCGGGCTACATCCCGATGCCGCACCCGCAGCGCATCCGACGCTGGATAAGTTCGTGGAGGTGAACGGCCCGGACACCGGGCGCGTGGGGGAACCTGCGGCCGTACATGGTCTCGCTGCTCAAGGCGTGGTGGGGCGATGCGGCCACCGAGGAGAACGAGTTCTGCTTCCAGCTACCTGCCGCGCATCAACGGCGACCACTCGCACTACGCGATGATGCTCAAGATGCTCGACGGCGGCGTGAAGGGCATGTTCTGCGTGGGTCAGAACCCGACCGTCGGCTCGGCCAACTCGAAGCTGATCCGCCAGGCCCTGGCCAAGCTCGACTGGCTGGTGGTGCGCGACTTCCAGCCCACCGAGTCGGCGCTGTTCTGGAAGGACTCGCCCGAGCACGAATCGGGCGAGACTCGCGCGCAGGACATCCAGACCGAGGTGTTCTTCCTCCCGGCCGCCGCCCACACCGAGAAGGACGGCAGCTTCACGAACACGCAGCGGCTGCTGCAGTGGCACTGGAAGGCGTGCGAGCCGCCGGGCGACTGCGCGCTCGGAGCTGCACTGGATCTACCACCTCGGCAACGCGATCCGCGAGAAGCTGGCCGGCTCGACCGACCCCAAGGACCGCCCGATCCTCGACCTGACCTGGGACTATCCGCTCCAGGGCCCGCAGGACGAGCCCGACGCCGAGCACGTCCTGCATGGAGATCTCCGGCCGCAACGCCGACGGCTCGTTCGCTGCCCGAGCTACGACGACGCTCAAGGACGACGGCTCGACCACCTGCGGCTCCTGGCTGCACTGCGGGATCTACGCCGACGGGGTCAACCAGGCCGCGCGCAAGAAGCCGCACACGGAGATGAACTGGGTGGCGCGCGAGTGGGGCTGGGCGTGGCCGAAGAACACCCGCATCGCTGTACAACCGCTGCCTCGGCCGATCCCGACGGCAAGCCCGTGGTCCGAGCGCAAGAAGCTACGTGTGGTGGGACGAGGAGCGAGGGCCAGTGGACCGGCATCGGCGACTCAGCCGGACTTTCCCGCCGAACAAGGCGCCGGACTACGAGCCGCCGGAGGACGCCAAGGCCATGGAGGCGATCGCCGGCGACAAGCCGTTCATCGCTCCACCCCGACGGCACGCGGCTGGCTGTACGCGATGACGGGGCTGGTCGACGGCCCGCTGCCCGGCCCACTACGAGCCCCAGGAGTCACCGTTCCGCAACCCGCTCTACGCCCAGCAGCAGAACCCGACGCGCCAGCTGTTCCACCGCCCGGAGAACCCCTACCACCCGACCGAACGGCGAACCGGGCAGCGACGTCTTCCCGTTCGTGCTCACCACCTACCGGCTGACCGAGCACCACACCGCCGGCGGCATGTCGCGGACCGTGCCCTACCTGGCCGAGCTGCAGCCCGAGTTCTTCTGCGAGGTCTCGCCGCAGCTGGCGGCCGAACGGGGCCTCGAGCACGGCGGGTGGGCGACGATCGTCACCGCCCGTCAGGCCGTCGAAGCGCGGGTGATGGTGACCGAGCGGATCAGGCCGCTGCGAGATCCAGGGCCGCGACCATGCACCTGGTCGGCGCGCCGTACCACTGGGGCGGGGTCGGAATCGTCAAGGGCGACTCGGCCAACGAGCTGCTGCCGCTCGTGCTCGACAACAACGTGCACATCAACGAGTACAAGGCGGCTACCTGCGACATCCGGCCCGGGCGCCGCCCGCGGCGGGCGCGGAGCGGCTTGGCAACTGGTCGAGGAATACCGCCGGACGCGCGGGGGTGAAGACCGTGAAGCTCGAGACCGCATTGCCGTGGCCCGAGCAGCTACGGCGAGCGGGCCAAGCCCCGCAATGGGCTTCTTCACCGACACCTCGGTGTGCATCGGCTGCAAGGCCTGCGAGGTGGCGTGCAAGGAGTGGAACCAGATCCCGATGTCAATGCAGGGCTTCACGGGCAAGTCCTACGACAACACGGTTGATCTCGGGGCGGACACGTGGCGCCACGTGGCCTTCGTGGAGCAGAAGGTCCCGGCCGGACGCTCGCGACGGGCGCCTCGCTGGTCGACGCGACGGCGCGAGCGGGGCGATCGACGGCGGGCGTTCAGACCTACCAGGAGGGCGACGGCATCCGCTGGCTGATGGCCTCGGACGTGTGCAAGCACTGCACCGACGCCGCCTGCCTCGACGTGTGCCCGACCGGAGCGCTGTTCCGGACCGAGTACGGGACCGTGGTGGTCCAGGAGGATGTGTGCAACGGCTGCGGCTACTGCGTGCCCGCCTGCCCGTTCGGCGTGCTCGACCAGCGGGAGGACGACGGCCGGGTGTGGAAGTGCACGCTCTGCTACGACCGGCTGAAGGACGACAAGGAGCCGGCCTGCGCGCAGGCCTGTCCGACGAACTCGATCCAGTTCGGCGAGCTGGCCGATCTGCGCGAGCGTGCCGAGCACCGGCTGGCGCACCTGCAGGAGGCCGGGTCAGGAGAAGGCGCAGCTGTACCTGGCCGACGAGGACGACGGCGTCGGCGGGGCCGGGGCCTTCTTCCTGCTGCTCGACGAGCCCGAGGTGTATGGCCTCCCACCGGACCCGGTGGACACCGCGCCGTGACCTCGGCCGAGATCTGGGCGGCCACCGGCGCGGCGGCCGCTGGCGCTGGGTGTCGGACTGCTCGCGGCGGTATTCGGAGGTGGCGTGAGCACGAGCTGAACCGAGATCCGCTCCTACCACGGACAGCCGGTGATCAAGGAACCGGTGTGGACGTGGGAGATCCCGATCTACTTCTTCACCGGCGGCGCTGGCCGGCGCGTCGCGCCGGTCTCGGCCTACCTGTGCGAGCTGCGGGGCAACGAGGTGCTGGCCCGCCGGGCATGGGCGGTCTCGCTGGCCGCGATCGCGGTCAAGCCCGGCGCTCCTGACCTCCGATCTGGGCGTCCCGCTGCGATTCTTGAACATGCTGCGGATGTTCAAGGTGACCTCGCCGATGAGCGTCGGCTCGTGGGTGTCAGCGTCAGCGGCGAGACCACGGCGCCTCGCCGCCGCCAACGCCTGGACCGGCCTGTTCCCGAACATGGCCTCGCGTGGCCCGTCCGGCTGGCCGCGCTGCTCGGCCTGCCGCTCTCGACCTACACCGCGGCGCTGATCGCCAACACCGCGGTGCCGGTCTGGCACGAGGCGCGCGCGGCTGTTGCCGTTCGTGTTCGCCTCCGGTGCGGCATTCAGCGCCGGAGCCGCCGCGGTGGCGGTCGACCCCGCCCGAGAACGCCGGCGCCGGCACGGCGCCTGGCGGTCGGCGGGCGCCGCTGCTCGAGCTCGACGATCGAGAAGCTGATGGAGCGGCGCCTGGGCGAACTGGGCGAGACCTACAAGACGCGGACCGGCGGCAAAGTTCGGGCGCCTGGCCCGCGCTGAGCACGGTCGCCGGCGCGGCGCTCGTGGCCCGGCGCGGCTTCCCGCTCGCGCGCGGCCGCGGTCGCGGCGGCGCGCTCCTGTGCGTCGGCGGGCTGAGCGCGCGCTGGAGCATCTTCAAGGCGGGCTTCCAGTCGGCCGCGGACCCGCCAGTGCAATCGGCCCCAGCGTGCGCGATCGAGCGCGGAGAACGCAAGGGCGCGTCCCGCGCGCCGAGCTCGATCGACCCGTGTCGGATCGGCTCCCGAGCGCGCGTATCGCTGCTGGCCGGACCCCGGGCCTCGGTCAGCATGGAGATAGCGCCGTATCGCGCTCGGGGCTAGGTCGAGCTGGCCGTGAGCGTCTCGGGCTCGGTGAGCGGTGTGACCTTCGCCCCGGCGGTTGTCGACACGAGCCACGAGTACTTTCACCTGTTCGACATCTACGTGCCGATCGCGCTCGGAGTGTTCGCGATCATCACCGTGCTCGCCGTCTATGCCGTCGTCCGCGGCCGGCGCCGGCCGCTGGACCGCGCGGCACGGTGGAATGAACACCACGTGCTCGAGGGCAGCTACGCGGTCGTCCTGGCCGCGATCGTCGCCTTCCTGCTATACGAGACGTTCACCACCGAGCACACGGTCGACACGGTGGCCAACCGGCAGAAGCCGGCGGTCACCATCGACGTGGTCGGATCCAGATGGGAGTGGACGTTCGAGTACCCGCGGTACGGCATCGCGGTCCACAGCGGCAGCAGCGGCGACTCGACGTTCGTGGTGCCGGCGGGCGAGCCGGTGGCGTTCTACCTGAGCACCACCGACGTGATCCACGGGTTCTGGATCCCGGCGTTGCACTACAAGCACGACAACATCCCGGGGTCGGCCCAGCTCGCCACGCTCTCCTTCGCCCACACCGGTGTCTACGCCGGCCAGTGCACGGTGTACTGCGGGCTCAATCACTCGGAGATGGTGTTCCACATCCGAGCCGTCAGCCCGACGCGATTCACCGCCTGGGTCCAGCAGCGGCGGAAAGGTGGCTCCTTGAGCACGACGACCGCGGCTCTGCCGTCGCCCACGCGCCTAACGGGCTGGATCGGGTCGCTGACCAGCCTCGACCACAAGAAGCAGGGCGTGAACCTGTTCGTGGCCTCGTTCGCGTTCTTCCTTCTCGGCGGGGTCATGGCGCTGCTCATGCGCGCCCAGATCGCCCAGCCCAACGAGGCGTTCCTGACCAATCAGGCCTACGACGAGCTGTTCACGATGCACGGCTCGACGATGATCTACCTCTTCGTCTCGCCGATGGCGCTCGCGCTGGGGCTCTATCTCGTGCCCCTGCAGATCGGCGCCTTCAGCCTCAGCCTGCCCCGGCTGTCGTTGGCCGGGTTCTGGACTTGGGTCTCCGGCGGACTGGTCATGCAGTCGGGCTGGTTCGCCAACGGAGGACCGGGCCAGAACGGCTGGTTCGACTACGCGCCGCTGAACAACAACACGTACAGCCCCGGGATCGGCCAGACGCTGTGGAACATCGGCGTGATCCTCGCCACCGCGGGTCAGGTCGCGATCGCCATCTCGTTGCTGGTGACGATCTCTCGGCGCCGGGCGCCGGGGATGTCGATGCTGCGCTGTTCGATGTTCACCTGGCCGGAGCTGGTCAGCGTCCTGATGGTGATCGGGGCCTATCCGGTGCTGATCCTGGCTATGGTGCTCGTGCTCATCGACCGCTCCGGGGGGCGCGATGTTCACGGGCTTCACCGGTGCGATCGACTACCAGAACCTGTTCTGGTTCTTCGGCCACCCGGTGGTGTACGTGATGTTCTTCCCCTACTTGGGCGCTGCCGCGGAGGCGGTAGCGGTGAACTCGCACAAGCGATGGTTCGGGTACAGCGCCTTCGTGCTCGCGATCCCGGCCTTCGCCGCGCTGTCGATGGCGGTGTGGTCACACCACATGTTCACCACCGGCGGGGTGACCAACGAGTACTTCGCCTTCACTTCGACGCTGCTCGTCATCCCGGCGGGCATCGAATACTTCGACTTCATCGGGACGATGATCGGCGGCTCGCATCGTGCTGCGCACGTCGATGCTGTTCGCGATCTTCTTCTTCATCCAGTTCCTGATCGGGGGGCTGAGCGGCATCTTCGTCGGTTCGCCACCGCTCGATTATGGCGCGCACAACACGTACATCCTGATCGGCCATTTCCACTACACGCTGTTCGCCGGCAGCGTGTTCGGGTTCTTCGCCGGCGTCTACCACTGGTTCCCCAAGGTCACCGGCGCGCGCTTACGTGAAGGGCTGGGAAAGATCCACTTCGTCATCCTGGTGATCGGGACGAACATGACGTTCGGACCGATGTTCATCGTCGGCGAGGAGGGGATGCCGCGACGGATCGCCCGCTATCCGCAGCACGCCAACTGGGGCGGGCTGAACCTGATCGAGTCGATCGGCGCGGGCATCATCGCCCTCGCCATGCTGGTGTTCGTGATCAACGTGGTGGTTTCGCTGCGCCGGCCGCATCCAGCCGGGGATGACCCGTGGCTCGGGCAGTCGCTCGAATGGTGGACGCCGTCGCCGCCGCCGCCGCACAACTTCGTCAAGCCGCTGCCGCCGATCAGGTCCTACGCGCCGCTGCTCGATCTCCGGCATCGAGCTCGAGGACCGCGAGCGCGACCAAGCGGAGGCCAAGGCGTGAGAGGCGGGGCGATCCCGAACTTCCTGTGGGGTACAGGGCTCCTCGCGCTGCTCGCCGCCAACGCGATCTGGACCAAGGATCCAATCCAGATCTACATGAACACGTTCGCGGTCGTGGTCACGTTCGGGGTCGCGCTGGCCTTGACCTGGCGCAGCCGCTCGGCCGTGCGCAGGGGGCCGCCGACGCTCGAGAACCAGCTCGAGCCGGCGCCGAGCACCAGTCTGGCCGCCGCCCTGCTCGGGATCGCGATCGGAGCGATGCTGTTCGGAGTCGCCTTCGGCAAGTTTCTCGTCTTGATGGGCGCGGGACTATGGGTGCTGGCCTTCGGCCGACTCGTCGTCGAGGTGCGCGCCCAACGCCGGTTCGTGCGCCGCATGAGCGAGGGCCGACCGCAATGAGCGCACCCGCGATTCCCGAACTGCTGGTCTCACACTGGCAGCTGTCGATCTCGCTCGATGCCGAGGCGGCGGGGGTGGCGGTGGCGTACCTGATCGGCACCACCCGGGTGCGCGGGCGCTGGCCGATGCGGCGGACGGCGTCGTTCCTGGCCGGGATCGGATGCATTCTGATCGCGCTCCAGTCGGGCATCGGGACCTATGACGACCAACTGCTGACCGTCCACATGGTCCAGCACTTGATCCTCCTGCTCCCGGCGCCGCTTCTGCTCCTGGTCGGCCGCCCGGTCGTGCTGCTGCTGCGGGCGCTGCGCGGAGGCGCGCGAGCCCGACTCGGACGGGCTCTGATCCGCGCCAAGCCGCTCGCCCATCCGGTGCTCTGCGTGGCCGTGTTCTACCTCGTCGTGGTGGGCACGCACGTGCCGGCGGTGTTCGACGCCGCGCTCGCTCACCCGGCCGTGCACGAGCTCATGCACGCGCTCTACCTGTTCGCCGGGCTGCTGTTCCTGTGGCCGCTCGTGGGCGAGAACGTCACCGCGCGCCGGCTCGGGGGCGTGGCCAGCCTCGCTTACGTGATCGCGGCCATGCCCTCGTGTGCGCTCGTCGGCGGCTATCTCAACCGTCTGCCCACGGTCGAATACCACCCGTATGCGGCGAGCGCCCATGCGCTCGGGCTCGACGCCGTGGCCAACCAGCAGTACGCCGGAGCGCTGATGTGGGTCGGCGCACACCTGTTCATGGCCACGCTGGCTTTGGCCACGATGATGCTGGGACTGGTGGCCGAGGAGCGCCGCCAGAAGGCCCGCGACTCTGTGCTCGCTGCGCGAGCATTGGGAGTTTCGGCTGCGCCGAAACGTCCCGGGAGCGAGGGAGAACTCCTTTGGTGAGGCTTCTGCGGCGCTGGCTGACCCACCGCTCCCATGTCCCGCGGCGCCTGCGGGCCGCGGTCGCGGTGGTGATGGCCGCGCTTGCCGTGGCCGTCCTGGCCGCCGGCTCGGGCAGCGCCGCCACCAACGCCACCGGGGTGCCCGGGGCCGAGACCCTGCCCCCGAGCCAAAACGGTCAGTACAAGCCACCGTATGGCCCGCCTCCCGGCCAGCCGTACAAGACCTTTCCCAGCTCCCCGCAGCTCATCGCCCAGGGCAAGAGCCTCTACCAGGCCGGATGCTCGTCGTGCCACGGCTTCGACCTGCGCGGCGTCAAGGGCCGAGCGCCGGCGCTGATCGGCGTGGGCCCGGGCGCGGTCGATTTCTATCTGTCAACCGGACGGATGCCGCTGAACAACCCCTACCAGGAGCCCGAGCGGGCGAAGCCGGCCTACAACCAGCACGGTCGCGACGCGCTGATCGCCTACATCAGCCAGTTCGGCGGTCCGCCGGCCCCGCTGGCTCAGCCGCAGAAGGGAAACATCGAAACGGGGTTCGATCAGTTCACCCTCCACTGCGCCGGGTGCCACCAGATCGTCGCCCGGGGGGGAATGACGGTCGGCGCCTGGGTTCCCGACCTGCTTCAGGCCACACCTCAGCAGGTAGCCGAAGCGATCCGGGTCGGCCCGTTCCTGATGCCGCACTTCGATTACCAGCAGATCGATCAGAAGCAGATGGACTCGATCGCCAAGTACGTCGCGTACGCCCAGCACCCGAACAACGCCGGGGGCTGGTCGCTGTACAACATCGGCCCGATTCCCGAGGGCATGGTCGCCTTCATGCTCGGGGTCGGAGCGCTGATCATCGTGGCCCGCCTGATCGGTGAGACCACCGCACCGGAGCTGAAAGATCCATGAGCACCGAACCACCCAAACCCTCCGCGCGCGCTGGGGCGGCGCTTGGCCTGCTGGTCGCGCTGCGCACCGCGGTCCGAGCTCTGCGCGGGCGCCACTCGCCTGAGCACCTGCCCCCGATGCCGCCGGAGTCCGAGATCGATCCCAACCAGCGGTTCGTTCCCAGCAATCGCCGGGCCGAGCTGCTGGTAGCCGTGCTGCTTGATCCTGGCCGGCGTCTCCGGGTTCTGCTTCACGGCGGCCTACGTGATCTGGCGCGGCTTGAACACCCAGGCGCTCGGGCTGTGCATCGGCATGGCGCTGGTTTTCCTGGCCGCCGCCTGCATCGTGGCGGGTAAGTTCGTCGTTCCTCAGGAGACGCTGGTCGAGGCGCGCGACCCGCTGCTCAAGGAGAACGAGGTCACCGAGGTCGTCGGGATGATCGAAGGCGGGGGGAGGGGACTCTCCCGTCGCGCCCTGTTGATCGGGGCCGGTGGCCTGGCCGGGACCGGCCTGGTCGTCGCCGTGGCCACGCCCGCGGCCTCGCTCGGGCCCACCCTGGTTTCGATTCATCACACGGAGTGGCACAAGGGCCGCCGGATGGTCGACGAGTCGGGAAAGCTGTACTCGGCCTCGGAGATGCAGGAGGGCACGTTCTACACCGCGCTGCCCGAGCACGGCGACCCCGAGGAGCTCGGGGCAGGGCTGATCGTGGTCAAGCTCCCGCCCGAGTTCCTGCACCTTCCCCCGGCGCGGCAATCCTGGGCTCCCGAGGGCATCGTCGCGTACTCGAAGATCTGCCCGCACGCCGGCTGTGCGATCTCCCTCTACCGGTATCCGCTCTATCAGAACCAGTCCCAGGAGACGCCTGCCTTCACCTGCCCGTGCCACTACTCGACCTTCCTGCCCGGCGAGGGCGGGAGGCTGATCTACGGACCGGCCGGGCGCTCGCTGCCTCAGCTGCCGGTGGAGATCACCTCGGACGGCTACCTGGCCGCGGGCGGTCCGTTCATCGAGGACATCGGACCGTCGTGGTGGAACGTCCACCGGGGTGAGTCGTGAGCCTGATCGAGCGGGCCGCGCACCGGCGATTCGAGCGGGCGTCGCGGTCGGCCGAGCAGCGGCTCGGCGCCTCGGGAGCGATCAAGTGGGCACTGCGCTACGTGTTCCCCGACCACTGGTCTTTCCTGCTCGGGGAGATCGCCCTCTACTCGTTCATGGTGCTGATCGGGACGGGCATCTTCCTCGCCCTGTTCTACTCGCCGGGGACCAGCCAGGTGACCTATAGCGGGCCGTACGCGCCGCTGATCGGCGAGCAGATGTCCGAGGCTTACAAGTCGGTCGTTCAGCTCAGCCTGACCACGCCGGCCGGCCTGCTGATGCGTCAGACCCATCACTGGGCGGCCGATGTGTTCGTCGCCTCGATCATCGTCCACCTGGCGCGGGTCATGTTCACCGGCGCGTACCGCAAGCCGCGGGACTTCAACTTCTTCATCGGACTGATCATGCTCATGCTGGCCATCCTCGAGGGGTTCGCCGGCTACTCGCTGGTCGACGACCTGCTCTCGGGCATGGGCCTGGTGATCGCCTACTCGGTGGCGCTGTCGATGCCGCTCATCGGGGCCCAACTCGGCTACCTGGTGTGGGGGGGTCAGTACCCAGGCACCGACGCGTTCCTTCCCCGCCTGGAATTCGCGCATGTCTTTCTCCTCCCGCTGGCGTTGATCGCGTTGATCACCGTCCACCTGGCGATGATCATGCGCCAGCACCATTCCCAGTTCCCCGGCCGCGGGCGCCGGGAGCGCAACGTGGTGGGCACGCCGATGTGGCCGGCGTACGCGCTGCGCTCGATCGGGCTGCTGTTCGCGACCGCGGCGGTGCTGTTCCTGCTCGGCGGTCTGGTCCAGATCAATCCGATCTGGCAGTGGGGTCCGTACCACCCGTATCTGTCCGAGAACGGTGCGCAGCCCGACTGGTACATCGGCTGGCTGATCGGGGCGCTGCGGCTGTTCCCCAACTGGGAGCTGGCGATCGGGGACTACACCGCGATCCCAAACCCGTTTTGGGGCGGTGCGTTCTTCCCGCTGTTCGTGTTCGGCGTCCTGTTCGCCTGGCCGGCGCTCGAGCGCAAGATCACCGGCGACTATCGCCGGCACGATCTGCTTGACCAACCCCGCGATCGCCCCGTCCGCACCGGCCTGCTGGCCGGGTTCTTCGCCTGGGTGTGGACGATCTTCGCCATCGGGGCGGCCGACCGCGTCTACTACCGCCTGCACATCTCCTACACGGTGATGATCAAGTACTGGCGCGCGGCCACCTGGGCGATCCCAGTGGTCGCGTTCCTGCTCGTCTGGTCGATCTGCCGCTCGCTGCGAGACAGCCGGGTTCATCCGTTGCGCGCATGGCAGGGCGAGGTGGTGCGTCGCCGAGAGGACGGCGGAGTCGAGCTCATCTCGGAGAGCCCGGACCGGATCGAGGTCACGCCGGCCGAGCCGGCGCTTGGCACCGTGCCCGGGCGGGACTATCCGAAGGGCCCCGTGGGCGAGTAGGGGAGTTCGCCTGCGCGCTCGCGGGTGGGCATGAAGGAAGTCTCATTGCGTCCCGGCCAGCGACGCGCCGATATCTAGGCCACAAGTCCACGGAAGGAGAAATCCATGCACATCAGCCCCACCACCCCGTCGCCCCCGCATCAATACACCGGGCCGGCCAAGCTAGCCGCCGACAACGACGGCGACGGTCGCAAGGGCGCCGCGGCGCTCAACGACGGCGACGCCGCGGCGCGGATCGCGAATCGGGCCATCGCCCAGAACGGTGGCGCCACCCATGGCGCCAACGCCGGCCAGAGCGCCAACGCGACCGAGAGCGCCAAGGCGAAGCAGGAGGTTGACCTCAAGGCGTGAGCAGAGGCGTCCTCCCGCCGGCGGGATTGCAAGCGACCCGGCGGGACGGAACCGAAGTCTCGCGATCGCGCCCGGGCGAACGATCACGCGGCCGCGCGGACGGGCGGCCGCAGGATCGGATGCCGTCGCACGGCACGGAACGCCTCAAGACCGCGCCAGGAGTGCCGGCGCTTTCCCAGCGCGCGCACCTGCGAGGACCCAGGACGGCGAGTCAGCGCAGGTAGACAGCGAAGAAGTCCCGGTCGTCGGGCGTCAGGTACCGGCTCGAGCTGCGGGCCATGTCGGAGAGCAGGGACGACGGTCGGCCCGCCAACGGTTGCAGGTAACTGTTGAACGTCACCCAATAGGAGTTGATGTCCAGCTCCATCGCGCGCACGGCGCCCGCGTGGATCAGGACCGCGGCCAGCGATCCCACCGTCTGGTTGTTGGCCGCCGCGTAGATGCAGGTTTCCATGCGCGTCGATGCCCAGGCCGGAGCGCCACACGCGGACGGCGTTGCCGAGCGTCGCGCCCCAGCGCGGGCCGTCGCTGAGCTGGGGGTTCGGCTTACCGCCGTCGACGATCAGGGGCAGGTTCTGCCGCGCGTAGTCGACGTTGGCGGGCGCGGTCGCGCCTCTTTGCCAGGAGATCACATCCATACGTCCGTCGGTGTAGCGCACGACGGTGGCCATGCCGGCCTTCATCGGCGCATATGTGTGCCCGCGGCACGGCGACGCCGCCACCCGAGTCCTCCAGCTTGAAGGCGCTGTTGAACGTGGCCAGCAGTCGCGACCGTGACGTCAGCGGCACCTCCATCGGCCCGCGGGCCAGCGGCACCGCGGGCTGGAGACGACCGGGGTAGAGGTCGACCGCTGCTCGCTTGGTGTCGATCCACGCCACGCCGGCGACCATTTGCGGATAGTTCGGATCGGTGCGGAACCGGGTGATCTGAACCGGGCTTACGCCGCTCCATGATTCGGTGGGTGCCCACACGCCCTCGCCGGGCAGCGCGGGAGTGATCACGGCGGCGAGATTGGCGGGGTGCTCGGGATTGGCCACTCCGGTTCGCACAGTGCCGGGAAGCCGGCGCAGCGCCGGCCCGCCCGTGGCGGGGGCGTTGAACGAGTAGTAGATGCCCTCGATGCTCGAGGCGACCTGCGCGGCGCCGTTGTCGCGCAGCCATTCGAACGAACTGATGACAAAGCTCGAGTTCGAAGGCTGCGTCAGCGCCGCGGCGTAGGAGATGACGACCGGCAGCGCGCTCAGGCACGAGCGCGATCATCATTATGCGCCGCACACGCTGCCGGCGGCTGAGCCTGGGAGACAGCCGGCGCAGGCGACGCGAGGTCGTAACGTGTGTCATGTGGCACACTGGAGTGGGTGGCGGTCGGGGTCATGAAGCGTGCGACTTTAGCGGCCCGCAGGGACATGACAGAGTTAACATCCGGTGCTTACCCTCCTACTACATTGCCTGGTCATGGTGTCATCGTGAGTTACTACGATCACCGAGACATGTCGCGGTTGCGGCCCACAACGGCGCCCGGACGGCGCGAGGTTCTGCGCCACATGCGCCGTCGCCGTCGTGACCTGCTGGTCGACGCGACTGTCGCGGTCGTGCTGACGGCGGTGGTCATGATCGCCACGTCGGGGTTGGGCGTGGTGGCGATCGTCGATGCCGTTGCCGCACTAGCGCTGGTGAGCTCACTGCTGCTCGAGCACGGATTCGCACGACCTCCGCGCAGCGGTCCGCGGACGGGCCTGGGCCCTGGCCACAGCCGTCGGTGATCATCGCGCGGCGAGAGCCGGCAAGCACGCCGGCGGCGAGGCTGTGGACGATCTGATCGGCGGCTAATGGGAGGCGGAGACGGTCGTTACTGCTCGCGCAGCAGTCGGCCGAGTGGAAGTCGTCGGAGGCGCGCGCCGGTGATCGCGACGGCGACCGCGGTCGCGGCCAGCGCGGCGCCGGCGAGTCCGGCCAGGTAGCCCCAGGGCAGGGCGAGGTGGTCCGGGCGGCGGGTCAAAGACGTGCTGGAGCATCGCGACGAGCATCAGGGCCAAGAGCAGCGCCCAGGGCCGGCTGCCAGGAACGAGCGCCGCGCCCGAGCGACGAGCGCGGCCTCGCTCCACACAAAGGCGCCGATGCTGCGCAGGGGTCGCGCCGACTGCCGCCATGGTGGCGAACTCGTGACCACGCTCGATCACGGCGAGGGCGACGAACAGCGTCATCGCGGCGGCGGCGAGGACGATCGTGAACACCTCCTCGATGCTGGCTGATGCCGCGCAGGTCGACCGTGGTGATCGAGCTGGTGGTGCTGCCGGGCCTGCTGGGTCGATGTTCTTGACGACGTTCCGTCGGTGCGTGGCGCCGGGCGATCGCCTGTCGCGGTGGCAGTGGGTGTGGTCGTCTTGACGAACATGACGTTAGGTCCGCCAGCGTGATCGGCGGCCGTTCAGGTAGGGGAGATTGGCGACCATGAACGAGTCGCGCGGCGCGGACGGGAACTCCTGCACGACGCCGGCGACGTGAAACGGAACGATGTGAAAGCGGCCGCGCGGCGGTCGAGCACGCGAGGTTGAGCAGGTCGCCGACGTGGAGCTGGTAGTCGGAGATCGTCTCCTTGGAAACCAGGATGCCGTCAGTGCCGGGATTGCAGACGGCCGCCACCGTCGGTCTGGCGCCGGCGCCCAAGAAGTAGGAGTCGCGAAGCGTGGTGGCGTGCGTGAACGATCATGGGTCGATTCCGTAGGTGTCCTGGAGATCGGGACCGACATAGGCGTACGAGTGATCGATCGGCCGAAGTGGCGTGAACCCCCGGCACGACCAGATCCGCTGCGTCAGGCTTGAGTCCGGTCACCCCCGGTGGGGCCGTGACGGTTACGTCGGCGCCCAGCGTGAGCTGAGCGTCGACGTTGGCTTGCTGGTTGTAGGTGGCGGTGAAGAGGCCAAGGTTGACCCCGAAGGCGAGGAGCAGGCCGGTCGACCAGCAGGCCGCGGTTGATCGCGCCGCCGCGTCGTCCGGCACTGGAGAGCAGGAAGCCTCCGGCGTCTGCGGCGCGACGCCGGCTGCCGGCACGCGCCAGAACCCAGGTGAGCGCTCGGCCGCGCAGGCGGACGAGCAGCAGTGTGGCACCAATCCATAACAGCGCCGGCGCGAAGAACATGTAGACCGAGAGCGAGAGGGTCGGGTTCGAGTCCGGGTTGACGACCGCGGAGAAGCCGGTGCTGGCGGTGAGCCAGTAGATCAGCCCGCTGAGCATCAAGGCGAAACGATCGAGGTACAGCCGCTGCCAGAGCGGGCGCTGCGTACGGCGGACGGCGTGGCGCGCTCTCGCTGATGCTCGTCCGCCACACCGACCAGGTGGCTCCGACCCGCGCGGCCAGCGCGCCGACCACCGCCAGCGCACAGCAGGCGCCGAAGGTCACGCCGGCACGGCCAGCCGTGAGACCGACGCCTGCCCCACCGAGGAGCAGCGAGACCGCACCGAGCGCGAGCCCGGCGCCGAGGAGTCCGGCGAGGAGCCCGATGGCGAGGCTCTCGGCGCCCGGCCACGGCGAGCAAGCCGCCGCGAGTTGCCCCCCGCGACCGGAGGAGGGCGAGGTCGCGGCGGTCACGCTCCACGGTTCCGAGCGCGGCCAGATAGGCCAGGCCGAGCGCGACGAGCGCGCCGGGTACCGCCAGCATGATGTAGAGCGTCTCGGCGTAAAGGGCGTCCCCGGAGGCCGTGTTCAGTTGATCGGAGAGGTTGTCGACGAACTGGACCTGGCTGGGTATCGACCGCTCCACACGGTGGGCGATCTGGCCGGCGGTGTTGTAGGCCTGGGAAGGCGAGCCAGCGAGCGCGCGCGGATCGACCTGCGCCTGCACCTGCCACTGCACGCCAGTCTGGGCGCCTGGCACGGCCGAGGCACCGGCGCCGGCCGACGCGATTGACGGAAGCTCACGGGCGAGCGTTCCGGCGAAGGTGGCCAGCGGCATGATCGCGCGTTGGCCGGAGGTTGCGCGGGCGCGGGGCCGAGTAACGGGTTGAGCGGCTGAAAGACCGTGTCGGGCGCGGTGACCAAACCGACTCCCGAGACGGGAAACCGAAGCGGCCGCGCACCGGGACGGGGAGTGATCGCCACGATGTCGCCGATATGAGCTTGCAGGGTGGCCGCGAGCTGCTGGTCGAGTACGAGCGCGCCGGGACGCAGCGTGCCCTGGAGAAAGCGGAAGGTATCGATATGGGCCAGGTAGCCCGGCGGCACCGCCAGAATGGCGCCGCTCCCCGCATCGGTATGACCGCCCGCCGCGGAGTGTGTCACGCCCGCGAACGGGGCCGTTGCGGCCGGCGCGGCTTGCTGGATCCCGGCCTGCGCCGCGACCTCCGCGGCGACAGACTGGGCTTGACGATAGGAGCCCACCGGCCCCTGCCAGTCGAGCGGCACGCTGCGGACGGCCGCCCCCGTCATCGTGTTGAGCGAGTGCCCGACGAACAGGAGCATGGCGCCGAGCAGAGCCACCGCCACCGCCAGCACGAGGACTCTGACTGCGGTGCGGAACGGCGCGCGGATCACTCCCGCTACTGCGAGTCTGGCCGCGGCGCTCATGTGAAGCAGGCCTCGCCGGTGGCCCGGCCGTCGGCCAGTCCAACCGCCCGGTCATAACGCCCGGCCACGTCGGCGTCGTGCGTCGCCGTTACCTGCGCGAAGCCGAACTCGCGCTGAAGAGCGTCGATCAGATCCAACACTCGCCCTCCGGTATCGGAATCGAGGTGACCGGTTGGCTCGTCGCATAGGAGCAGGTCCGGACGCTGGGCGAGCGCACGGGCGATGGCCACGCGCTGCGCTTCGCCGCCCGACAGCTCGGCCGGCAGCGCGTCGAGCTTGGCCGCCAGCCCGACGAGAGTCATGAGGTCGCTGGCGTCGGGCGCTGCCGTGGCCTGCCGCGAGGCATGGGCCGCGAAGGCGACATTCTCGAACGCGGTGAGCGACGGCAGCAGGTTGGCGCCCTGAAAGACGAACGCGATTCCGCGGCCCCGCACCCGTCCGCGCGCAGCAGCATCGAGTGAGGACAGGGGCTCGCCCCGCCACCAAACCTGGCCGTGCTGCGGGACAACCAGAGCCCCCAACACGTGCAACAACGTCGTCTTGCCGGACCCGGAGGGGCCGAACAGTGCCACCCGCTCGCCTTCGCTGACCGAGACGTCCACCTGGTCGAGCGCGCGGATCACCGCGGGCTCCCGGCCGTGCAGGACCGTCACGCCGCGGCACGCGGAAACGTGGGAGACCGCCATCGTGCTCATGTGACGACCCGGCCGTCGCGCATCTCCACGACGCGGTCGGCCGCGCCGGCGACCTCGGCCGAATGGGTGACCACGATCACCGTGCTGCCCTGCTCATCGCGCAGTTGGCGCAGCGCCTCGAGTACCACCGCCTCGTTACGGGCGTCGAGCTCACCCGTGGGCTCGTCGGCGAGGACCAGCGGTGCCCGCCGGCCGTACGCGGCCGCGATCGCCACTCGTTGCTGCTCGCCGCCCGAGAGAGCGCCCGCTCGATTTCCACGGCGGCGGTCGAGCCCGAAGCGCGCAAGCGCCTCGTCGGCGCTCGCAGACGGATCCGGGTGCCCGGCCAGCCGCAGGGCCGCGAACACGTTTTCACGCGCCGTCAGGGCCGGCCAGAGGTTGTCGCTCTGGAACACCAGTGCGACCTCCCGCGCGCGATAGCGCGCCAGCTCGTCCTCATCGAGCCGCTGGAGCGAGCGCTCGCCGACTCGGACCTCGCCGGCCGAGGGCTGGTCGAGGGCCGCGGCCAGGCGTCAGCATCGTGCTCTTACCGCAGCCCGATGGCCCGAGGACGGCGACCAGCTCTCGGGACTCGATCCGCAGCTCGAGCCCCCGCAGCGCAACCGTCTCCACGGGCCCGGAGCGATAGATCTTGAACACGTCATGCAACTGGAGGGCAGGCCAGACGAGCTCCTCGTCGTCCTCGGGCTCGCGCCAGAGACTGCGGATATCGGCCGGTTCGCCGCTCACTGCCACTGGAAGCTGTTGATCATCATCCGGTACGCGTCGACGTTGTCCACGCCCTTGGGCGTCCCCAGATCAACGATCGCGAGCTTGCCCGATTGCGGCGAGCTCGTAGCGGTCGACGATCAGCAGCACGCGCCGCCCAGTCACCGGATTGGGCGCGCTCTCGGTCATGTAAACGGTCTTGACCGCGGTCCGGTGACCGAGCGAGACGGTGGAGGCAGAGCGCACGCTCAGAGAGGGGTCAGCCGTCTTCAAGCGCGTTGAGCCCCTGGGTCACCGACGGAACGGTCGGGCGCCGGCCCGTGACTGATCTTCACCCGAACGAGATTGTTCTTGTCCCGGAAGGTGACATTGCCGGCGGCGCTGCTCTGCGTCCAGCCCTCCGGGTACTTGATCGAGAAGCCGGCCTTCGGGTCATGGAAGACGAGGAACACCTGATTGTCGGGAATGTCGCCGGTAGCGGCGGAAGTGGCGTCAGCCGACAGCGCTGAGGCGCCCCCGGATGCCCCGGGCTGTGGACGAGGCGGTCTGAGAGCCCGACGCCGGTGGTGGAGCGCCGGTGAGGATCCGCACGCGCCGGCGGCGAAGGCGGCGAGCAGGACGCAGCCGAGCGCGAGCCTCGGGGTAGAAACATGCTCCGAGGGTGTCGAGACGACCTGACGATCTCCTGAACGCCTGGCCACGCGGTGCGCAGACCCGAAACCCGCGGACCGCAATACTTGGTCGGCATGTCGGTGAACCTTGTGATCGTCGAAGATGACGCGGCGCTCCGCGAAGTGCTGGTTCGGAGTCTGAAGGCCGAGGGATTCGACGTCCGGGCGTGCGCGACCGCGCGCGAGTCCTCTCGAGCACGCGAGCCTCGGGATCGGTCGAGCGCTGGTCATCGACATCGGGTTGCCGGACGCCGATGGCCGGGATCTGTGCCAGGCGCTGCGGGCCACGGAATTCAGGCGCCGGTGTCTGTTCCTGACCGCGCGTGATGCCCTCACCGACCGGCTGAGCGGTTTCACCGCCGGCGGCGACGACTACGTGACCAAGCCATTCGACATAGAGGAGATCGTCGTCCGGCTCCAGGCGCTCCTGCGCCGCGCCCCGCCCGCCGGCCCGCCCGAGCAACGAGCTTGGGCTCTCGCCTCGATCCGTCGCAGCACGCGGTCACGCGCGACGGACGCCCCAGACCCTGACCCCGACGGAGTTCCGGCTCCTCGCCGCGCTGGCGGCGCGGCCACGGGAAGGCGCTCGCGCGCCTCGAGCTCGTGCGCGCCGGCATGGCCGCACGGAGCGATCGTCCAGGACAACACACTCGACGTCTACATCGCGCGGATCCGCCGCAAGCTCGCCGCGCATCACCGATGCCCCCACGATCAAGACGCTCCACGGCGTCGGCTACCGGTTGCAATGAGCTCCGCTACGGATCGGCCTGCGCGGAAGGCTGCAGCTGTCGGTGGTCGCCGGAATCGCGACGTGCTGGCTCGCGCTGACGGTCGGCTTCAACCTCGTACTCGACTCCCGACTGAACGGAGACGCGACGGGCTGCTGCAGGCGCGGATCGCGGCCGAACTGGGTGCGCTGCATGTCAGCGGCGGCCGGATGGACTGCCGATTCGCCGGACGAAGGCGGCCCGGAGCTTCCCGTGTGGGTGTTCGAGGGCGCCCGGGCACTCGAGCGGCCGATCGCCGGCCCGGGAACCAGGCAGCGGCGGGGCGGTTGGCCAGCGGGCCCCGGCGGAGGCGGACGTGAACGACACCCGGCTGCAGGCGGTCCCGGTCGTCAGCCCGGCCGACGGATCGGAGCCGTGGTGGCGGCGGCCTCGCTCGCGCTCCGTACGATCAGACACGGCGCACTGCATCTGGTCGCCTCGGCGTGCTCGCGCTCGTGGTCATGCTGGCGGTGGCGCTGGCTGCGCGATGGCTGATCTCGCGGGCTCTGCGGCCGGTGCTGACCATGACCCGCCAGGCCGCGGCGTGGAGCGAGCACGATCTCGACCGGCGGTTCGCGCTCGGGCCTGCGCACGACGAGCTGACTCAGCTTGCGGCGACCCTGGATGAGTTGCTCGAGCGGCTGGCTACCAGCCTGCGCCACGAGCAGCGCCTCTCGGCCGAGCTCTCCCACGAGCTGAGGACGCCGCTGGCCGCGTCGGCGCTGAGGCGCAGTACGCCCTCCGGCATACGCCGAGACGGCTGAGGCGGTAAGGCGGCGCTGCAGCGGATCGTCGAGAGCGCGGAGCGGATGGGGCGAACGCTGGACACGCTGATGGCCGCGGCCCGAGCCAGCTCGGACCCGCACGAGCGCCACAGCGACGCGAGCGCCGCCGCCCGAGCGGCTGCCGCGGGGGCGGCCACACCGGGCGTCGACGTGGGGATCGTCGCCCCGATCGCCGGCGGGTCGGGTGCGCGCCGAGCAGGAGCTGGTGGAGCGGATCCTCGCCCCGTTGATCGAGAACGCGGTCCGCCAGCGGCGAGCCGGGTAAGATCACGATCGGGCAGGAAGCGGAACGGCGCCGTGCTGCCACGGTGGACGACGACGGGCCGGGGATCGCGCCGAGGAGACGGGAGGCCATCTTTGTCCCCGGCCATCGGGGCGCCCTTGGCGGCCAGGACGGGTAGCGTGGGGACGGGAACGGTGGCCACGACCGGGGCCGGGCTCGGCCTCGCCCTGGCCCGCCGGCTCGCGCGAACGGCGGGCGGAGATGTTCATGCCGAGCCGGCCCCCGGGAGGAGGGCGGTTCGTAGTGCGACTTCCCGGCGCCTGAGCGTAGTCAGGGCGCGCGCGGCTCGCCGGAGGACGTGCCGGCGGACTACCCCTCGACCCGGCCCGGAGGCCCACCGAGCCCGGCGATCAGGTTCGAGAAGCTCCTACCGGCCGAGCTCGCCTTGCTGTCGGCGTCGCTGCGGGCGCTCCACTGACGATTCCTGGCCGCGTAGGTCTGGGCGTGGGAGCCGGCTCCCCATCCGAGCTCGATGCCCGTCGGCCAGCCGGGGATGAGTTGCGCGATCGTCTGTCCGGCGCGGACGGTCTGACCGACGCGGAGTCCGCGGACCGGCTTGACCCCCTCGGCGTAGTAGACGAAGCAGCCGGCGTCAGACCCGCTCGACAACCGGTACTCGATGAACGCTCCCGGCCAGCCGGTGGCCATGGTCGCCAGGTAGGTGATCCGTCCGGGGCCGAGCGCGGCCAGGGATCCCGTGCCGGCGTAGTCGACACCTTGATCGATCCGTTCGCCGGTCACGTGCGCGGAGGCCAGCGGGTTGACGTAGCCCTCGACCGCGGGGGTCGGCCGGCAGCCCGACCCGGAGCGCGCGACCGACGCGGCGCGGCCACCGACCGCCCGGCTCACCACCGTGGTCAGCGGGCCGCCGACCCGCGGCGACGAACGCGGCCGCCTGCACCGTCCGCGCCGGAGAAGGCCCGCCCCGGCCGCCGAGCGCCCCCGCAACCGCGACCGCGGCAAGTACCACGGCCACCACGGCAGCGATGCCGGAGACCAGCGCCCGGGCGCGGCGCCGGCGCAGACGACCGCGGCGCGTGCGCGGAACGACTCGACTGCTCCCGCCGAGCGCGTGAGCGCTCGAGCGACTCCAACCACGGGTCATCGCGCACCAGGTCCCGGACCGGGTCCACACATCCTCCTTGGCCTGCTGACTCGAAAAGCCTGCGGAGTTAGCTGACGGGCTCGCGCTCTGCGCTACGCCGCACATGCGACGATTCGCCCCCGCGGCCGCGATGGCCACAGTGGGTCCCCCGCTCACCGGCCACGGATGGCGCGGCGACTCGGCTTCTATGTGCGCGCGGCACCCTAGCACCCTCAGCGACGGAAACCGGCTCCAGCGCCGGGAAGCCGCCCACTTAGCGCATGATTCCCGTGTGGCCGAGCGAGTAGCGGCCGGGCTGTGGCCACACGCAGAGCCCGTGCGGTCCCGAGGCCGACCGGGATCCGCGCCCGCAGCTTCCCCGTCCGGGTGTCGATCGCGTACACCTCGGAGTTGTACCGGCCGCTCAGCCACAGGATCGATCCGTCGGCCGAGACGCCGCCCATGTCCGGGCTGGCCGGCTGCGGGAGCTGCCACGTCTCGATCACCCTCCGAGTCTTGAAGCTGACCACGGAAACCGACCCGGCGCGTCGGTTGGAGACGTAGAGGTCGGCGGCGTCCCGGCTCGGGTACAGGCCATGGGCGCCAGCGCCGGTGCGGATGAACCCGATCACCTTGAACGAGGCCGGATCGATATCCCACACGCCCCCGGCGGCCTGGTCGGCGGTGTACAGGTTCCTGCCGTCGGGCGAGAGCTTGACGTCCTGCGGCGAGCTATGGCCGCCGGCGATGACCAGGGTCCCGACCACCCGCTGGGTGCGCAGGTCGACCTCGATCATCTTGCCTGCGAACTCGCAGCTGAAGTAGGCGTAGCGTCCGTCGGCGGAGAAGTCCGCGTGGTCGACCCCGGGGCATATCGGGCACGGACAGCGAGTGCTCGAGCGCCATCGTGCTCGGGTTGCGGAAGTCGAGCCGCTGAAGCGCCTCGGCCACCACGATGGCGTAGCGGCCGTCGGGCGTGAAATACAGGTTGTACGGATCTTCGACCGAGATCGGCGTGCCCGGCGTGCCCGTCTGCGGATTGATCGGCGTGAGGCTGTTGCCGGCGTCGTTGTCGACGTACAGCGTCTTCAGGTTCCAGGCCGGCGTGACGTGCTGAGGCAGGTCGCCGGTGGTGAACGTGGTGATGACCCGGAACGTCCGCTGGTTGATCACCGTCACGGTATTGCTCATCGTGTTCGGCACGTAGACGAGCGGCACAGCGGACCTCGCGGCCGAAGCGAAGTCGCCCGGCCCGTCGGCGCGGTAGACGTTCTCGGCTCCCGTCGCATCCGAGCTCGGCGCCGGCGCGTCGGCCGTGGAGGTCGCACCACGATGGGAGCCCGCGGAGCCGCAGCCGGCGGCGAGCAGGGCAAGAAGAACGAGGACGGCAGCGAGTCTGGACATGAGGGGAGGAAGGGTTTTAAGGGGTGCTCAAACGAGGCTAAGCGGGTCGTGAGAATCCCCTCAGCTCGGCTCCCGCCGAGCTCCGCACCGTGCGTCTTGGCTACGCTCGGGCGATCCGCCGATTCACCCTAGCACTCGCCTTATGCAGCTGCCGCCGCCATTGCCGGATGTGGTGGTGGCGGCTCTGCGGCCACTTCCTCCAAGCACGCCACGCCCTCGCCCGCCAAGGTCGCGAGCGCCCGCCCGACGTCGCTCAAGCTGAGCTACCGACCGCTGTTCTCGCTCCCCGCCGCGGTCCAGGATCCGGCCACGGCGCCGCTGGCCGGTGGGCGCTTCGCCCTCCTCGGCGGACTGACCGCGTCCGACGTCTCGACCGCCCAGGTGACGCTCGCCGACACGAGCGGCGTGCGCGGCCAGACGAGCCTGCCGGGGGCTCAGCACGATGCTCAGGCCGCGGCCCTGAACGGAAAGGTCTACGTGTTCGGCGGCGGCGAGTTCGCCCAGTACAGCCACATCTTCCAGTACGACCCCGCCTCCAACGCCATCAGCACGGCCGGAGCGCTGCCGAGCGCCGCCTCCGACGTGGCCGTGACCGAGCTCAACGGCACCGCCTACGTGGTGGGGGGATTCGACGGCAGCAACGCGCTGAACACGATCGTCGCCTGGCAGCCCGGAGGCGCTCCGCGGGTGGTCGGCCATCTGCCAGTGGCGCTCCGTTACGCCTCGGTGGTCGCAACCACGAATCAGGTGCTGGTGATCGGCGGATCGACGCCGGCCGGCGCCAGCAGCGCGATTTACGACTTCAATCCGAGCACCGGCGCTGTCCGCCAGATCGGCCGCCTGCCCAAACCGGTCACTCACGCCGGCGCGGGCGTCCTCGGCTCGACCGTGTACCTGATCGGCGGGCGAGGCGACAGCCTCGACTCGCGCACCGCAGCGATCGAGGCAATCAACCCGGCGACCGGGCAGGTGACTCCGGCCGGGAGCCTGCCCGAGCCGATGTCCGACATCGGGGCGGTGTCCCTGGGGAAGGCGATCGTGGTGGCGGGCGGGCACTCTCCTTCGGCCACGCAGTCGGCGGTGGGCGAGCTCCTCTCGGCCGGCTGACCTCAGCTCGCTCGGGCCGCCCGCTTCTCCAGGGCCTGGACGTAGTCGACCACGCCACTCAGCTCGGCCGGCGTCAGCGGACGGCGTACCGGCATCTGGCGGGTCTGTTCGACCAGCTCCTCACGGGTGAGCGTGTAGCCGAGCAGATCCCCGCCCTGACGACGCAGCGACTCGTTGCCGATGAGCGAGTGGCAGGAGGAGCATTCGCGCCGGAACACCGTCGCCCCGTTTACCGGGTTCACCGGCCGCTGGGGCAGCACGCTGGTCACGGACCGCGACGGCACGGACCGCGACGGACCGGAGCCGCCGCAGGCGGCCGTGCCACCGGCGAGGAGGACGCCAAAGACGACGAGGGCGCGCCGCATCGCTGGCCAATGTACGCGGTCCGGCCGCTGACCCAATAAGTCGGGGGAGGCTTGCCGCTCCCCTCGCCGGGTAGCTGAAAAGCTCCCTGATCGATCGAAGGAGACAGACAACATGCCCCGTGGAACCGAGGGAGAGCGCACCACCGGCGGCCTCGTCGGCAAGGTGGCCGGGAAGGTAAAGGCCGCGTTCGGCAGCGCCACCGACAACGAGGAACTCGCGCGCGAGGGCCGGCTCCAGGACGCCCAGGCCGACGCCGACCGTGAGGCTCAGCGGAGCGCCCAGGAGGCCCGCCAGCGCCAGTCCGAGGCCGACCTGGAGCGTCAGCAGACCGAAACCGAGATCGAGCGTGAGCGCCTCCAGAACCAGGTGGCCGCCCAGGAGCGCGAGGAGCAGATCGAACGTGACCGGCAAGCCGCCGAGCGTCAGGCCTCGGCCGAAGCCCAGCGCGAGCAGTCCGCCGCCGAGCAGCAGCGCCAGGCCGAGGAGCGTGTCGCCGACGCGTCCGAGCGGCAAGCCGAGGAGGCCCGGGTGTCCGCCGCACGGGACACGGTGGCGCTCGAGCGCGAGGCCCGGCAGGCCGAGGAGCGAGCCAACCGCATCGACCCCGAGGAGGAAAGGTGAACATCCGCACACTTCCGCGAACCGCCGTCACGGGCTATCTCCGCGTGGTCCGGCTCCCGCTCAACGTGGCTGTGGGCGCCCTTCCCGACGGGGACCAGCAGCGGCGCACGAATGCCAAGCTCGCCCTTGACCGTGCCGACGCCACCGCGCGGGCGATCGCCGGGTCACTGCTGAGAGACGGCGACCTGCTCGAGGACGCCCAGCGCCGGCGCCGAGCCGCCGACGAGCGGGCCCGAGCCCTGAAGTTGCGCGGTCAGGCCGAGCATCAAGCCGAGCAGGCCGACGCCCAGCTCGAGCAGCGCGAGGAACAGGCTGAGCGCCGCCGTCGCGAGGCGAGCCAGAAGGCCGGCCAGCGCCGACAAAAGGCTGCGAAGGAGCGCACCCAGCGATCGCGCAGCGCGGCGCAGGCCGAGCAGCAGCGCACCAAGGCCAGCCGCCAGGCCGAGCAACAGACCGAGCAACGGATCGAGCAAGAGGGCGACCGCGAGCGCCTGGAGGCACTGGAAACCGAGGCGAAGGCCGAGCGGGAGGCGGAGGAGGCGCTGGTCGAACGCGACGAGGCTCGCCGGCTGGGGGACGCCGCAGCGCGGGCCAAGGCCGAGCGCAAGGACAACGGCGCCGGCTAGGAGCGCGTTGTCGGCCAACTACGGCTCCCGAGCCCGGAGTGCGTCAGACGACATGAAAACGCCCGGCGGGCACAGGGCCGGCCGGGCGTCGTGAAGAAAGCCTGGGTGAGCTAGTTGGTCTTGCGCTCGAGGTCGGCTACCTCGTCAGCCTTGGCGTCGGCGCGCTCCTGCTCACGGGCCAGCTCGTCCTTGGCCTCGCCCTTGCGCTCCTCCTGCTTGCCCTCCCGACGCATCGAAGCGTCGTCGGTGAGGTCGCCTGCGGCCTTCTTGATCCGGCCGGTGACTTTGTCGGTGAGACTCATGGCGGTTCCTTTCCTTGTGACGGGTTAAGAGCTCATTGCTCGGCGCGACGAGCGTCGGCCAGCGCCTCGGGCGAAGTCGGGACGTGGGCGTCTCGGGGACCGGTGCTCATGCGGCAGGGGCTGGTTGACCGACGGGTGCGCCTCGGTCTCGAGGCCGAGATCCCCGGCCTTGGCCCGCGTGTACATCCCGTATCCGATCGCGGAGGCCAGGACGATCAAGCCGATCGGGAGCAGGGCGATGGTGATGGCCCCGCCACCCAGGAACGTCCCGAAGATCCCGACGATGACCAGCACGAATGCCGACTACGTAAAGCCACATGGCAACTTGCTACCCGCCGGTAGGTGGGGATAAGCGTTCGGGGTAGTCCTCAGCCGTGCCTCGATCCGACACCTTACCCGCCGATCGCCGACTACGCCGTGATCGGCGACTGCCACACCGCCGCGCTGATCTCCCGCGACGCCTCGATCGAGTGGTGCTGCCTTCCCCGCTTCGACTCCGGAAGCACGTTCGGCCGCATCCTCGACCGCCGCCGTGGCGGTCATTGCTCGATCACTCCGACCGCGAACGGGAAGTGGGAGTACTCGCGCCGCTACCTCGACGAGACCCTGGTCCTTGAGACGACGCTCCATGGGCCGGACGGCGAAGCGCGGATCATCGACACGCTTCGCCGTCGCACGAGCGACGCCACGGGACCTCGGATCCTCCGCGTGATCGAGGGCGTTCGAGGCGCGGTCGAGCTTGACCTCAGGGTGGCGCCCCGGTTCGACTACGGCCGCGTGCGGCCCTGGATCCGCCGGCACGGCGTACGCCTGCACAGCGCGATCGGGGGCAACGACGCGATCCTGGTGTGGTCGGACGTCGAGCTGCACGAGGACACCGACCATGAGCTGGCCGCCCACGTCGCCGTCGGTCCCACCGACCGGATCCGCCTCGCGCTCACCTACTGTCCGCCCGAGCTGGTCGAGCAATCGGTGCACGAGGAGCCCGATCCCGACGCGCTCGAGCGCAGTCTCGAGCGAACGATCGAGTGGTGGCGCGATTGGGCGAAAGGCCTGAAGCTGGGCACCGGCGACGAGCCGGCGGCCCGGCAGTCGGCGCTCGTGCTCAAGGCGCTCACCAACGAGCCGACCGGGGCGATCGTCGCCGCGCCGACCACCTCGTTGCCCGAGGTCATGGGCGGCGAGCGCAACTGGGACTACCGGTACGCGTGGGTGCGGGATGCCAGCTTCAGCTCGCGGTCGTTCGCCGAGCTCGGCGCGACGGCCGAAGCCAACGCGTTCCGCGCCTTCATGATCCGCTCGGCCGCCGGACACGCGGAGGAGCTGCAGATCCTCTACGGGCCCGGGGGTGAGCGGCGAATCCGCGGCCAGGCCCTGGAGGATCTCGAGGGCTACCGGGGCTCGCAACCGGCCCGGGTCGGGAACGACGCCACCAACCAGCGACAGCTCGACGCCTACGGCGAGCTCGTCAACCTGATGTGGCGCTGGCACCGTCGCGGCCACTCACCCGACGACGACGACTGGCGGTTTCTGGTCTCGCTCGTCGACCACGCCGCCGACCAGTGGTCCCAGCCCGACTACGGGCTGTGGGAGTGGCCGGGCGAGCCCGACCACTTCGTGCACTCCAAGGTGCTGTGCTGGGCCGCGCTCGACCGGGGGATGCGCCTGGCCGACGAGTGCATGCGCCGGGCGCCCATGCGCCGCTGGAGGAAGGCCCGCGACGAGGTGCGAGCGGCGATCGACGAGCGCGGCTATGACTCCGACCGCGGCATCTACGTCCAGGCGTTCGACCGGCCCGAGCTCGACAGCGCGCTGCTCCTGCTCCCCGCGGTCGAGTTCGTGGCCTGGGACGACGAGCGCATGAAGCGCACGGTGGCGGCGATCCGCGAGGAGCTGGGCGCCGGCGACGGCCTGCTCTACCGCTACACCCGGGACGACGGCCTCCCCGGCAGGGAGGGAGCGTTCCTGTGCTGCTCGTTCTGGCTCGCCGAGTGCCTGGCCCGCGGCGGCGACCTTCCCGACGCCCGGTCGGTGTTCGCGCACACGATCGCCCGGGCCAACGACCTCGGGCTGTTCTCGGAGGAGATCGACCCGAGGACGGGCGAGCTGCTGGGCAACTTCCCCCAGGGCCTCACCCACCTGGCCCACATCGACGCCGCAGTCGCTCTGGCCGAGGCCGAGCGATCCCTCTAGTGGCGGCCGGCCGAGCCAGTGCGCGACGTTGGTCAGGTCGGCGACGAACTCGTCCATCGCCGCCTCGCGCGCGGTGTCGTCGCGCTCGCGCAGGATCGCCGAGGGGTGGGCGGTGATGGTGACGAGCTCGGCCAGCGCGGATTCCATCGGCCGTCCGCGGTCGCTTCCGATCCGCACCTGGGAGCCGAGCAGGGCTTGGGCGGCGGTGGCGCCCAGGCACACGAGCGCCGCGGGCTTGACCATCTCGAGCTCGGCTTCGAGCCACGGCAGGCAGGCCGAGACCTGCCCGCGGTCGGGCTTCTGGTGGATGCGCCGCTTGCCGCGCGCCTTGTAGCGGAAGTGCTTGACCACGTTGGTGACGTAGGCGTCGTCCCGAGCGATGCCGGCCCGCTCGAGTCCGCGGTTGAGGACTCCTCCGGCCGGGCCGACGAACGGGTGACCTTCGATGTCCTCGCGGTCGCCCGGTTGCTCGCCCACGAGCATGACCTCGGCGCGCAGGCCGCCCTCCCCGATCACCGCCTGGGTCGCGCCCTCCCACAGGTCGCAGTTGCGGCAGGCCTGGACCGCCTTGGCCAGCTCGGAATGCTTCACGGGCGTCAATGAAAGCAGTACGCGTCGGCTGCTCGGGCTGGATGTACGACGACTGGCGGGGGCGGCTGTATCCCGAGCGTTGCCCAAGCGGCTGTGGCTCGAGGAGTACGCACGACACTTCGACACGGTCGAGGTCAACTCGACCTTCTACCGCCTGGCCAAGCGGACCGGAGTCGAGGGCTGGGTGCGCCAGACGCCTCGGGAGTTCGAGTTCGCGGTCAAGGCCAGTCGATATCTGACCCACATACGGCGGCTGAACGACATCGAGGAGGGGATCGGGCGGTTCTACGAGCCGCTCGAGCCGATGATCGAGGCCGGCCGGCTCGGCCCGGTTTTGTGGCAGCTGCCGGAGAACTTCCACCGCGACGACGCGCGCCTGCAGGGCTGGCTGAGCGTGCTTCCGCGCGGGCGGCACACGATCGAATTCCGCCACGAGAGCTGGTTCGTGCCTGAGGTGATGGAGATGCTGCGCGCTCGTGATGTCGCTCTCACCATCGGTCATCACCCCGAGCGTCCGTTCCAGTCGCTGGAGGCGACGGCCGACTGGCGGTTCGTCCGCTTCCACTACGGGGCGAGGGGCCGCAACGGCAACTACTCGGAGCGCGAGATCGGCGAATGGGCCGACCGGATCGCCCGCTGGCGAGCGGATACCGAGGTGTACGCCTATTTCAACAACGACTGGCAGGGCTTCGCGCCCGCCAACGCCAAGACCCTAATCCGCGCCCTGGGATGAGACCGGGATCCCGAACCGCGCCTCGATCTCGGCCGGGTCGAGGTCCTCGCGGTAGCCCTCGCCGTGCGTGAAGAGGAGGATCCGGTCGGCGCCGCCGAACAGGTTGATCCCGTCCTCCAGCGCCTGCATCGGGTCGCTCTCGCCACGGCGGCCGATCGCTTCGACGCCGTCGTCGCCGAGTCGGCGGACGGTCTCCCGCCGGACCTGGTCGGCCTGGGCGATCGCCTCGTCGGCGTCCGAGAACCAGAACCTGATCGGGCTCTCCTGGACGGCCGGCGCCACCACCATCACGTGGGCCTCCGTGGGATCGACGTCGTCGGGGAGCGCGTGGCGAAGCTGGTCGGCGGTGATCGGCTCGCTCGTCAGCACCAGTAGCTTCATGGGTCAACCTGTACCCGGCTCGCGAAGGTTGCTACACACGGACCATGAGCTTCCCGACCCCGCCATCTCCGGGACCGGATCCGCGGCCTCCGACGCCCGGTCCGAGCCCGGGTCCGCCCGACCCGCCGGACCCGAACCCCGGCCGATCTAGTGGCCGGACTAGCACGGATGCTAGTCCGCCACGACCCGGACGTGGGCGGTGGCGCGCCCGCGCGAGGGCTGCATGGCCGCGATCCCGAGCTCCTCGACCAGGGTGAAGAAGGCGCGCGCATAAGGTGAGTTGGCGGTGCGCGTGCGTAGCTGCGGCCAGTTGATCTGCTCGCGGAGCGAGCGGGCGATCGCCACCAGGGCGCCGTAGTCGAGGCAGTGCTCGTCGAGCGCGCACAGCATGGTGACCAGCATGTCCTCGGTCGCCATCACGGGGGTGTCGAGGGCCATGACCCGGATCGTCTCCGCCCGCGCGAGCGTCTCGTCGTTCATCTCGACGCCCGACGGACCGAAGATCAGGTCGACGAGCACGTCGTCGCGAAAGGCCTTGAATAGCCAGTCCTCGGGTGGGCGCTCGGGACGCATCCCGGCCTGAACCAGGGCGTCGAGCGCCGCCTCGGCGTCGCGAGGGCTTGAGCATCAGGTCGATGTCCTTCTGAGGCTCCGGACCGCCGCGGGCCCAGGCCGCCATGCTGCCGCCGAGCATGAACGGGATCTCCCGTTCGCGCAGCGTGGCCACCGCCTCCTTCAGGGTGTCGATCAGCCGCTCGAATTCGTCGCTGTGCTGCACGGCCATATGGAACTACCCGCTTGTGGGTAGGCCACGCCCATGCTGAGGATCGCCGCCGCGGGCGATGTGCACTGCGACGAGGCGCACCGGGCGCAGGTGTGCGAGGCCTTCGCCGGGCTGGCCGGCAAGGTCGACCTGGTCCTGCTGGCCGGCGACCTGACCACCCACGGGGAGCCCGAGCAGGGCGCCGTTCTGGCCGATGCCTGCGCGGAGCTCGACGTGCCGGTGTTCGCCGTGCTCGGCAACCACGACTGGCACGTCAACCGGCGCGACGAGCTCGTGCAGGCGCTGAACGCGGGTGGGATCCGGGTCCTCGACCGCGACTGGGTGACCTGCGAGGCGGCCGGGGTCGAGGTCGGGATCGTCGGGGTCAAGGGCTTCGTGGGCGGCTTCCCCGGCTCGCACCTGCCCGACTTCGGCGAGCCCTCGCTGCGCGCCGTCTACCGCGAGACCCAGCGCGAGGTCGACGCGCTCGACCAGGGCCTGCGGGAGATCGCGCTGTGCCCGACCCGGATCGTCCTCCTGCATTACGCGCCCACCGAGGCCACGATCGTGGGCGAACCGCCCGGGATCTGGGGCTACCTCGGCACCGACCGGCTCGCCGCGCCGATCGCCGAGCACGAGCCCGACCTGGTCCTCCACGGCCACGCGCACTCGGGCACGTTCGAGGGTTCGATCGGCGACGTCCCGGTCTACAACGTCTCGGTCCCGGTCATGGGGCGGGACTTCTGGCTGTTCGAGATGGACGTCTCCTCAAGGGCGAGGACGCCGATCCACTGAGGACGGGCCGCGTGGCCGCACGGACGCCGTGGCGGCGCCCGCAGTGCGAGTTCGCCTGCGGCGAACGTCCCGGCGGAGCCGGCGCGGCCTAGTACATCCCCTCGAACAGGTCCTCGTACTTGTCGTAGATCACGTTCCGCTTGACCTTGAGCGTCGGGCGTGAGCTCGCCCGAGTCGATCGAGAGGTCGTGGTCGAGGATGGTGAACTTCTTGACCTGCTCGACCTTGGCGTAGTTGTCGTTGGCCCGGTCGAGCTCCTTCTGGACGATCTCGCGCACCTCGTCGGTCTCGGCCAGCTCACCCACGTCCTCGGGCAGGCCCTTCTCCTTGGCCCAGGGGATGATCTCCTCCTCGTCGAGGGTCACGAGCGCGACCGGATAGGGCTTGCGGTCGCCGTACATGACGGCCTGGGAGATGAAGCGCGACTGCTTGAGGTCGTTCTCCAGGTTGGACGGGGTCAGGTTCTTCCCGCCCGCGGTGATGATGATGTCCTTCTTGCGTCCGGTGATCTTGAGGAAGCCCTCGTCGTCGATCTCGCCCACGTCGCCGGTGTGGAGCCAGCCGTCGACCAGCGTCTCCTTGGTGGCCTCTTCGTTCTGCCAGTACTCGCGGAACACGCACGGGCCCTTCATCAGGATCTCGCCGTCCTCGTCGGCCGTCTTCAGCTCGACGCCCGGCATCGCCCGCCCGACGGTGCCGAACTTCAGAGCGTCGGGCAGGTTCACCGTCCCCACCGCGGTCGTCTCGGTCATGCCCCAGCCCTCGAGCACGGGGACCCCGCAGGCGTAGAAGAACTCGAGGATCTCGGGCGCGATCGGCGCTGCGCCGCTCACCGCCTGGCGGACGTTGCCGCCGAACAGGCCGCGCACCTTCTCGAAGATCTCCTTCTCGGCCTCCTCGAACGGCCCCTTCATCTCCTCCGGGATGTCCTCGCCCCGCTGCTGGCGGCGGCGCACCTCGACCCCGAGCTTGATCGCCTTTCCGAACCGCTCCTGGTCCTCCTCGGAGGCGTCCTCCTGCATCTTCATCGCCTGCGTGTAGATCTTCTCGAAGATCCGCGGCACCGAGGGGACGTAGGTCGGCTTGGTCTCGATGATCTCGCCCAGGATCTCCTTGGTGTCGCCGCCGTAGTAGATGATCGCCGTGCCCTCGTCGTAGGAGGCCAGCTGGCTGGTGAGAGCGAAGCAGTGGGCGAGGGGCAGGTACAGATAGGTGACCTCGTCGCCCTCGATGATCCCGATCTCCTCGACCATCTGGCAGACCGACAGCGCGTTGGCGTGGGTGAGGACCACGCCCTTGGGGTTGCCCGTCGTGCCCGAGGTGTAGATGATCGTGTACGCGTCCTCGGGATCGATCTTGTCCTGCCTGGTCGACAGCTCTTTCGTGTCGCCGCGCCCGCGCTCGCGCAGTTCCTCGAGCGTCATGTCGCCGGCGCCGTCATCGAAGCCGATGATGTGCTCTAGGCCGTCGAGGTTGTCCCGGATCTTCTCGATCTTCTCCTTCTGGCCCGAGTGGTCGCAGAAGATCGCGCGCGCGCCCGAGTTGCCGGCCACCCACTCGCACTCCTTGGGCGAGTTGGTGGGGTAGACGGGGACGACGACGCCGCCGGCGGCGCTGATGCCATAACTGGCCAGCGTCCACTCAATTCGGGTGTCGGACAGGATGCAGACCCGGTCGCCGGGCTCGATCCCGAGGTCGATCAGGCCGCGGGCGATCTCCTCGACCGCCTCGCCGACCTCGGCGTAGGTCAGCTCCTTCCACTCGCCGTCGACCTTGAAGCGGGCGGCGGTGTTCGATCCGAAGCGCTCGGCCGCCGAGCTGGGCAGGGACGCGACGGTGGAGGCAATCGTTTTCTCGCTCGACGACATGAAGCTGACCTCTCCTCGGGTGTTTCGGGGTCATGTTTCCCCGCACAGGTGAAGATAACGCCCCACTGGGTAGCGGGTGCGCCATGACCGAATTCGGCTACACGATGATGTGCGAGCAGGCCCGCCCCGATCAGCTGGTCCGCGATGTCCGCCTGGCCGAGGAGGCCGGCTTCGACTTCTCGGTCATCAGCGACCACTACCAGCCGTGGCTCGACTCCCAGGGCCATTCCGGCTACGCGTGGTCGATTCTCGGCGCCGCTGCCCAGGCGACCGAGCGGATCGGCCTCATGACCTACGTGACCTGTCCGATCCTCCGCTACCACCCGGCCGTGGTGGCCCAGAAGGCGGCCACGGTGCAGATCCTGTCCGGCAACCGGTTCCGGCTGGGCCTCGGGGCGGGGGAGAACCTCAACGAGCACGTGGTCGGGAAGGGCTGGCCGTCGGTCGGCATTCGCCACCGCATGCTCACCGAGGCCGTGGACGTGATCGGCAAGCTCTTCGACGGCACCGACGGCGGCCGAGTCAATTACCGGGGCGAGTACTACGACCTCGAGAGCGCGAAGCTGTGGGACCTCCCGGACGAGCGCGTGCCGGTCGGGGTGGCGGTGTCGGGACGGGACTCCTGCCGGCTGGCGGGCGAGCAGGCGGACATCATGATCGCGGTCGAGCCGAAGCCCGAGCTGGTCGAGATGTTCGGGCAGGCCGGCGGGGAGGGAAAGCCGATCGTGGGCCAGGTGGCGATCTGCTACGACGAGGACCGCGACGCCGCGATCGAGCGCGCGCACGACCAGTTTCGCTGGTTCGGGCTGGGTTGGAAGGTGAATGCCGACCTGCCGAATCCCGACTCCTTCGAGGCGGCCACGCAGTTCGTCAGTCCCGAGCAGGTGGCCGACGCGCTGTCGTGCGGTCCCGACGTGGACGCGCACGTGGAAGCGATCAAGCCGTACATCGAGGCCGGGTTCACCGAGGTCGCGGTCGTTCAGATCGGGGCAGAGCAGCAGGAGTCGTTCATCCGCTGGGCCGAGCAAGAACTGCTTCCGGCCCTGCGCTCACTCTGAGCCGGAGTAACTGTCAGCTAACCAGGTCGTGACACCGGGTACTCAACCAGCCCGGGGTCAAGCAGGGCCTGAGTAGTAGGTGTTCTCCTCCGGGGGTGGCTGGTTAACCGACGTGTTTGCCCGCCACCGGCCGGTAGGCACCGCGCAGGAACTCCAGCACCGCCACCCGGGTGGCGTTGCGATGCGCGTGGGCGAGCGAGGCGCCGCGCCGCTTGAGCCTCAGGCGAATCGTCCGTGTCCGGTGACTGCGCACGGTGACCGAGCTCGAGGCCACCACGCGGCCGTTCACGGTCAGGTTGACTCGCACCCGGCAGGAAGATCCACTCCGGCAGGCCACCGCGACGCTCGCCCTCGCCCCGCTCAGACTGGCCTGACCGATGGCGACGGTGGCGGAGCCTCCACCGGATCCGCCCGCGGCCGCGTGCGCGGACGGCGCTGATCCGGTGGTGAAGCTGAGCAGGGGGGAGGCCGCGGCGCCTCCCGCGTTGGACGCGAACAGCTGGTAGTAGTACCTCGTGTGGGGCTGGAGCCCGCCGACCACGGTGGAGACACCGACCGGGGCGCCGCCGGACAGAGACTGGGTTGCGCTGCTCAAACCGAGGGCGATCGTGACGCCGTACTGGAAGCGATACGTCGTGGTCGCGCCTTGCGGGTTGAGCGCCGCAGTCAAGGTCGCCGACTGGCCGTTGACCGTGGCGGCCGCCGAGCTGATCGTGGGGGACGCGGGAGGCGCGGTGGTCAGCGTGGCGTCGTACCCGTACGTGGTCCCGTACGCGTTCTGGGCCACCAGCCGGTAGTGGTAGAGCGTGCCCGCGGCCAAGCTCGAGAGCGAGGCCGTGACCGGGACCGGCCCCGCGCCGGCGCCGATGTCGACCGGAGAGGTCTGGCCGCCGTAGCCGGTGGTCGTCCCGTACTGCACGAACCAGGTGGTGTCGCTGCCGTTGGGCGTGATGCCGGCCTGAAGCTGCGCGCCCGTGCTGGTCACTCCGGTGGCGTAGGTGTTGCCCGGCCCCGGGCCGCTGATGCCCGCGCCGCCTGATACCACCGCGCCGGAAATGCTGCCCACCCCGGTCGGGCCGTCGTAGCCACCCGCGGCGTCGCAGATGTAGAGGATCGCCTGCGCGCAGCTGCCGTTGCTTCCGCTCAGGACGTCGTTCAGCTGAGCCGCGTGTCCGTAGGCCCACGCTGGCGACTGGGCCTGCGCGCCGGTGACCGCGTAGTAGGCGGCGATCAACGGCGTCGCCTCGCTCGTGCCGCCGACCACGATCCAGCCGCCCTCGCTCGAGTCGTAGACGACGAGGCCGGTGTTGGGGTCGCCGTCGGCCGCGAGGTCGTCGTAGGCGCGGCCGGTGCAGCCCGTGTCGGTCTGCCAGCCCGGCTTGGCCTGGCTGGTGTCACAGCCGCTGCCCCCACCGTCCCACGCCGTCTCGGTGAAGCCTCGGCCTCCGTTCGTCGGCGTAAGGGTCGTCCCGCCGGCGGCGGTCACGCCGGACAGTGCCGCCGGATACTGGTTCTGGGTCGCCCCCAGGTAGCCGCTGTCGCCGGCCGCGGCCACGGTGGCCACGCCCGTGAACGTGAACGCCCCTCCCGGGGCCACGTTCTGGGCCGCGCCCCAGCTGTCGGAGATCTGCTGGGCACCGAGCGCATTCGCCGTCGCCTGGGCGGCCTGCAGGTCGGAGGTGTAGGCGGTGCTGGCCTCCACGAGCACGATGTGGCAGCGCGGGCACAGAGCCGAGACGGCGTCGAGGTCGAGCGCGATCTCGACCGCCCAGTCGGAGCTCGGCGCTGGGTAACCACTCTGCTGACCGGCTTGGTTGACCTTGCGAAAACAGCCGTTGGCCGTGGTGCACGGCGGCAGGCCGAACTGCGCGCGATAGTTGGCCAGATCGGCCTCCGCGCTCGGATTGTCGTAGGCGTCGACGACCGCGACGGTGTCGCCGGCGCCCTGGGTCTGGGAGAGATAGGTCAGGTCGTAGGCCTGCTGCAGATACGCCGGGGTGCCGGGCTGGGGCTGACCGGCGCCGGTGGCGGCGGGGGCGAAGGCCGCGGGGGCCAGGGGGGCTGCAGGGGCTGCGGGGCCGCGGGCGAAGAACCGAACCGGCGAGGCGGGCGCCCGGAGCTCCGGATGAACATAGTCGGCGTTGGCGCGTACGACCAGGGCCTTCGCCGCGCACGTCGCCTGTCCGGGCCCGGCGGGTGGACAGACCGCTGCGGTGGTCAGGGCGCGGGGATCGGAGCCGCCGACCAAGGCCCGGGTGACCGATCCGACGGCGCCCGACGGCGATGCGGCCGCCCCGGCGGCCGACGGCCACGCGGCGGCCGTCCCGAGCGCGAGCGTCGGGGCGAGCAGGCAAGCGATCATCCGTGAGCGCCGGCGGACAGACATGGCTGCGACGGCCTTCGGCGCGCGCGCAGGCGGCGCGTGAGCTTTTCGGCTCGATCCCAGCGAACGTCGGGGCCGGCTGGCAGCCTTTGAGCATGCACTTTCGTGCCCCCGGACTCGACGACGCACCGGCGGTGCTGGCGGTGCTCGAGGCTCGCGACCGGGCGGACATCGGGGTGGTCGACTACACGCTCGGCGATCTGCTCGACGAGTGGCGAGGTGGCGACTTCGATCTCACTGCGGACGCGATCGTGGCCGAGAGCGAGGAAGGGAAGATCGTCGCCTACGGAGTGGTGCAACGGCCGGGGTCGCGCGCCGTCGTTCATCCCGCGCACGAGGGACAGGGCATCGGGACCGAGTTGCTGCGCTGGGTGCAGGAGCGCGAGCGCAGCCTGGGCCGGCCCTGCCACCGGCAGTGGACGGTGGCTGGGAACGGGCGTGCTGAAGCGCTGCTGCGCGCCGCCGGGTACCGGACGGTGCGCAGTTACTGGCGCATGGTCCGCGCCCTCGAGGGGGCGGACGAGCGGCCGGTCTCGGTTCCGGACGGGATCGCGCTCAGGCCGCTCGACGTAGGCCGTGACGGCGTGGCCGTCCATGCGCTCGACCGCGCCAGCTTCGCCGCCAATCCCGACTACCAGCCGGAGTCGCTCGAGGAGTTCCGGCATGAGCACCTGGAAGCCCACAATCTCGACCCGGAGCTGAGCTGCGTGGCCGAGCGGTCCGGGAGGTTGATCGGAGTCCTGCTCGCCCGTCGCTGGACCGCCGAGTCAATCGGGTTCATCGACATCCTCGCCGTGCACCCCGATGCGCAGCGTCGCGGCCTTGGAACCGCGCTGCTCATGCACGCGTTCCGGCGGTTCGGGGAAGCGGGATTGCGGGAAGCCCAGTTGGGCGTGGCCTCCGATAACCCACGTGCCCTCGCCCTGTACGAGCTCGTCGGCATGACGCCGCGCTTCCGGGCCGACGTCTACGAGCGATCACTCAACCGTCGCGCCGAGGGCGGATGAGCGCGTCCGGTTCCGGCGACCTCCTGGCTGAGACGCGGGCCTTCAACGACGAGCTCGAGCGTCAGCTCGCGGCCGTGCCCGCCGTCAACGAGCTGCCGCCCGAGGAATCCCGCCAGGCCCGGCGGGAAGGGCGCGGCATCTTCCCGGCTCCGGTTTTCCTGCCCGAGGCCCGGGTGATCGATATCGACGGACCCGGCGGGCGCCTCGGGTTGCGGATCATCGAGCCCGACGGCGTCGCGAGCGGCGCCTTCCTGCATCTCCACGGGGGTGGCTGGACCCTGGGCGAGAACGACATGCAGGACCTCCGGCTCCAGCGCCTGGCCCGTGAAACCGGCCTGGCCGTCGTCAGCGTGGGCTACCGGCTCGCCCCCGAGCATCCATATCCGGCCGGCCCGGACGACTGCGAGGCGGCCGCGCTGTGGCTTCTCTCACCCGCGGGCCGGGCCGTCCTGCGCACCGACGGGCCACTGGCCATCGGGGGCGACTCGGCCGGCGCTCACCTGGCCGCGGTGACGCTACTGCGCCTGCGCGACCGCCACGGCGTCGCCGGCGCCTTCGGGGCGGCGGTGTTCCAATACGGCGCCTTCGATCTGTCGATGACCCCGAGTCAGAGACTGTGGGGCGAGCGCAACCTCGTCCTCTCGGCCCCGATCATCGCCTGGTTCGCCGACCAGTTCCTGCCCGGTTACGACCGCGAGCGACGGCGCGACCCCGACATCTCGCCGCTGTACGCCGACCTGCGCGACATGCCGCCGGCCATCTTCACCGTCGGGACGGCCGACCCGCTGCTCGACGACTCGCTGTTCATGGAAGCTCGGTGGCGCGCCGCCGGGCACGCCACCGAGCTCCGAATCTGGCCGGAGGCCCCGCACGGATTCGTCGCGCTGCCGATGGCCGTCGCCGATCCGGCGCTGGCGGCTGAGCACGACTTCCTCCGTCGCACCCTCTAGCGCGCGCCTCCGCGCAGCGTCGACCAAGAGCCGAGGCTCCAGCTCGAGAGGCTCGGGTCGACCGCGTTGGTCCCGCCCGTGCACCCGGCGCAGCTCCAGCTCGAAAGCGCGAACCCGGCGCTCAGCGAGCCCTTGGCCACGCTCCAGCTGGAGAAGCTCCAGCTCGAGAGCTCGTAGTCGACGTTGCCCGAGGCGGCGGTGATGAGGGAGCTCGGCGTGAGGCCTCCGTCGGCGGCCGGCGGGTTGGGCAGCAGCTCGACCTTTGCGCCGGGCTCCTGTACCGGTGCGCCCGCGTTCGCCTCGGGGCTGGTCAGGGCGCCCTTGACCTGGTCGGGCGTCCAGTTCGCATGGGCCTGAAGGGTGTCGGCGACGAGGCCCGAGATCACCGGGGCCGCCATCGAGGTGCCGCTGGTGCGGATGTACTGGCCGTCGACGATGCAGGCGGGACACGCGCTGGCAAAGGCGCTGTGGGGCGCGAGGACCGAGACGATGTGCGCCCCGGGGGCGTACACATCGGGCTTGTGAAAGCCGTCCTGGGTGATCCCGCGGCTCGACCAGCTGGCGATCGTGTCGCCGGCCGGGTTTGCGCTGGCGTGCTCGTCGAGCCCACCGACCGTGATCACATAGGGATCGTTAGCGGGTGCGAACTGCACCGCGTTCGGTGCCGTTCCCCGGTTACCCGCGGCCGCGACGACGACGATGCCGTGCATCCAGGCCGACTCCGCGGCCGCGTCGAGCGGGTCGGTCCTGTAGGACTGCGGGGTGGCCGAGTCGAGCGACAGGTTGATGACGCGGATGTTGTAGTCGCTCTTGTGGTCAATGGCGAACTGGATGCCGGCGATCACGTCGAGCACGGTGGCCCGGCCGGCGTCGTCGGCCACCTTGACCGCGATCAGGTTGGCGTTCGGCGCCACGCCGACGTACTGTCCGTTCAGCGGGTCGGAGTTGGGGCGGTTGCCGCCGTCGCCGGCGATGATCCCGGCCACGTCGGTGCCGTGGCCGTAGGTGTCGTTGACCGTGGTGGCGCCCGGGTTCGCGACCGCGGTGGCGATCACACGGGAGTGGTGGCCGTCGGCCGAGTTGAAGTCAGGCAGCGCGCCGTCGACGCCCGTGTCGACCACGGCCACGCCGACGCCCGTGCCGGTCAGCCCGAACCGCCACAGCGCGGTGGCGCCCACGGTCTGGTCGTAGGTGTTGGCCGAGCTCAGCGTCCGGCCGTTGGCGATGCTCTTGTCGAGCTTGAACCGGTGGTCGCCGCCCAGGCCCTGGGTGCGGATGACGGTATTCAGCGACACCGCATGCACGTCGGGGTCCGCGGCCAGCGCGCGCGCGTCCGCGGCCGACAGCCGCACTCCAAGCGCGTTGATGATGTGCAGGTCCGCGGTCACACGGCCGTGCGCCTGCGCGCTGTCACGGCGGGCGCGGCCGGCGGTCACGCCGGGCTTGAACTGGACGATCGCCACGATCGCCCTGCTCGGGTGAGCAGCGGCCAGAGTGGCGATGCGCGGATCGAGCGGGGCCGAGGAGCCCGTGGCCCGGGCCGCGTTGTCGGTGGTCGCCGCCGGAGCCGGGGCGCGGTAGACGCTCAGGGCGAGGCTGACCATGGCGGTCAGGAGGACCGACGCGACGAGCGCCGAGAACCACCTCATGCGGTCAACTGCGGGGATCGAATGTGTCATTGCGGGCAACCTCCGTGTTGCAAAGCCGTGACGCCGGGTGGCCTAACTGGCGGCTGGGCTATCTCGCGTGGCGAGACCCCTGGCTTTGCGCCCCCGCCTCACGACGGGTTTGCCCTGAGCAGATCTTCCTTGACCCTTGCTGGGATCAGTTCAGCACACGAGCGGGCTCGGGCGTCAGCCGGCTGGACGGATGTTGCACTCGCGCTCCGTCGTCTATGAGCGCGCGGCCGATCGCAGCGGCCGCGACGAGAACGAACAGCCCGACCCCGGCGGCCAGGTAGGCGGCCCGGGGGGACAGGAGCGCGGCCAGCGCTCCGCCGACCACGATTCCGGCGCCCGGGGCCAGCGAGGCCATCGCCTCGAGCACCGCCGCCACGCGGACACGGAAGGACTCCTCGACCAGCTCGTGCACCGCGGTCTCGACCGACGCCCACTGGGTGCCGTTGCCGATGCCTCCGAACACACTGGCCGCGCACGCGACCAGGAGCGAGGGTGCCAGAGCGATGCCCAGGTAGCCCACCGCGACGGCCGCGGTGGAGAGCAGGATCATCGCCTGGCCGGCCCGACGAGCCAAGGCGACCTGGATCATCGACCCGACGGCGATCCCCGCTCCCCAGGCAGCGAGCAGCGCCGCGTAGCCGGCGGGTCCTGAGCGCAGCGAGTCGGTGGCGTAGACCACGGTGACGGGAACGACGAGGTAGAAGAACACGAAGGCGACCCCCTCGCCGAACACGAGCGCCCGGAGCTTCGAATGGGCGGCGAGGTAGCGAAGCCCGGCCCGGAGGTGACCCCGGCGAGCGGGGCCGGCGACTGTGTGGGAGCGCTGGCGCAAGGCCGGCTGGCGGGCGATCAGGGCGGCCGCGAGGAGGAACGAGACCCCGTCGAGGGCGAGGGCGAGCGACGGGCCGACCGTGGTCACGACGAGGCCGGCGAGCAGCGGACCGGTAACCATCGCGGTCGCCAGGGCGACGTTGAACGCCGCCTTGCCCTCGGCCAGCAGGCCGTGCGGGATCAGAGCCGAGGCGGTCTCGGCCCGGGTCAGGGCGCGGGCGCAGAAGGCGAGCGCGCCATCGGCGAAGGCGAGCGAGATCACGAGCACGGGGCTCTTGTGAGCAGAGATCGTGGCCAGGGCGAACAGCAGCCCGGCCTCCAGCCCGTACAGAAGCGGGAGGATGCGGCCGGCCGGTAACGCTTCGGTGCGGGCGACCAGCCAGGGCCCGCACAGGCCGGGCAGGAACTGGGTGGCCAGGAACAGGGCCGCGGTAGCCAGCGCCGAGCCGGTGGCGGAGAGGACGACGACGGCAAGCGCGAGCGCTCCGAGCACGTCGCCGGCCCGGTTGATCGCATACGAGCACCAGAGGGCGCGAAAGGCGCGAATCCGCAGCGCTGCCCTCAGTCCCTGCACGGCTCAGTCCTCGCCCACGGCAACCCGAGGCCGGGCCAGCTCGCGAATCCGCTCCTCGATCGCGAGCTCCTTTTCGAAGTCGGCGTCCTCGGTGTGGGTGAAGCCGATGTCCTCCTCCTCGAGGACCTCGATGAACAGCTCGACGAAGCGGGCATCGAGCTGCCGCCCAGCCACGCGCCGCAGCTCCGCGATCGCCTCCGAGCTCGACACCGCCGGCCGGTACGTGTCACGCGCGGTGATCACGTCGTAGGTATCGGCAACCGAGATCATCCGCGCAAGGGCCGGGATCTGCTCGCCCCGCAACCCGCGGGGGTAGCCCGTGCCGTCGATGCGCTCGTGGTGGGCACAGGATCACCTCGGCGATCTCCGCGTAGCCTTCGATCCGGCGCACGAGCTCGGCGCCGTGCTCGGGGTGCAGCCGGACGATCTCGAAATCCGCTTCGGTGAGCGGGCGGTCGGCGAGGAGGATCCGGTCCGGGAAGGCGAACTTGCCGATGTCGTGCAAGAGGCCCGCCGTGTGCACCACCCGGAGCTCGTCCTCCGAGCAGCCCGCGGCTCGCGCCATCGCGTACGCGTATCGCGCCACTGCGGCCGAGTGCCGGGCCGTGTAGCGGTCACGGAGCGACAGGGTCCGGACCATGGTCACGAGCACTCCGAGCTGCAGCGAAGCCAGCTGTAGGGTCCGCTGCTCGAGCTCGTCGCGCCGGGCCTGTGAGTTCAGCAACTCGCCCATGAGCACGTAGAAAGCTCCCACCAGCCCGAGCACGAGCACGAGCGAGACCGCGCCGGCGCGCACGTACAGAGTCGCCAGCCCCCCGGCCAGGAAGTTGGGCGCGGTCAACCAGGGCAGGGCGGGGAAAAAGTTGCTCCGCACCTGGGCCTCGATCGGCGTCCCGGCCTGCACCCGGACCCACGTGGCGGCGAGGACGAAGTTGACCACGTTGCTGGCGCTGACCACGACTGCGACCACGAGCGCGAAGCTGGCGCTTCCGCGGTTCACCCCGGCGTTCACGGCGGCGCGGATGACCAGGCTGCCGATGAGCACGTCGACGTACATGCCAAGGTTCCAGATCAAGGCCAGGCGGCGGCCTCTCAGGCGCAGCCCATCGGTCTGCACGGCCTGCGCGATCCGGGAGACGAAGCAGATGACCACCGCGGGCGCCGGTCCGAGCAGCGCCATGGCCAGGGCCACGATCGTCAGCCCCGCCGAGAGACGCATGCGGCCGGTGTCGGCGTGCACACGGTCGCCGATCACGCCAAGGACGAGCAGGGTGAAGAACAGCCACAGCGGCCGCCAGTCGGCGGGGCGGGAGCTGAGCACGGTGCCGGCCACGGTGACCGAAAACAGGCACGCGGCCGCAACGCGGAGCACTCGGTGCGACGATGTGGACAACCGTTCCCCTATCGGCTGATGCCGGACGCGGCGATCGTACCGCTCGCCCCTGACCGCACGCCCGGGTGGCGGTTTGCGTACGGCTGGGTTAGATGCTCCAGTGCATTACCGATCCTTTCTGCTCCCGCGGGCAGCGCGAATTGCGCCGGCACTTGAAGGCAAAAGTGCGGCGCCGGGTGGTGACACCTGCGATCATCGTCCGGGTTATGCGGTCCTTGAGGGAGGGACCCGGGGGGACATGGAGTTCAAGGACGAGGCGGGCAACGAGGGGCAGGGACGGGGCGGGGCGGGGCCGCGCGAGCCGCTGCTCGCCCCGCGCGAGATCCTCGAGGGCTTGCCCGACGCGGTGGTGGCGGCCACGCGCGACGGGGCGATCGTGTTCGTCAACGCGGTGGCCGAGGAGCTGTTCGGCTATTCAGCCGACGAGTTGATCGGCAGGCCTGTACAGACGTTGTGGCCCGAACGGGTTCGCGAGCGCTACACCCGCAACATGGAGCTGTACTTCGCCGCCGAGCACCCGATGCGGTTCTCGATCGAGGCCTGGGGGCTGCGCAAGAACGGCATGGAGTTCGTGGGGGAGATGAGCTGGGGGATCGTGCCGACGAGCGCGGGGCCGCTGTTGCTCGCGGTCGGCCGGGACATCTCCGAACGGCGCGCGGCGGAGGCGCGCGTCCGGCACGCCGCGGTACACGACCCGTTGACCGGGCTGGCGAATCGGACGTTGCTGCGCGACCGCCTCGAGCACGCCCTGGCCCGGTCGCAGCGCGAGGGCGGTTCGACCGGGGTGCTGTTCATCGACCTCGACAACTTCAAGCAGGTCAACGACGCCCATGGCCACGCGGCCGGTGACGGGGTGCTGGCCGAGCTGGGTCGACGCCTGATGGCCACGGTCCGCCCGGCCGACACCGTGGCGCGACTGGGCGGGGACGAGTTCGTCGTCGTGTGCGAGCAGATCGACCGTGACGCCGCGCTGGCGCTCGGCCGGCGGCTGAAGGACGCGATCGAGCGGGCGCTCACCGTTCGCGGCGCGCCCTACCGGCTCTCGGCCAGCATCGGGGTCGCCCTCGGCCAGGCCGACGCAGACGCGCTGGTCGCCAACGCGGACGCCGCCGTGTACCGGGCCAAGGCGGCCGGCGGGGGCCAGGTGATGGTGTTTCGCTAGCCATGCGTGGGTAGGGGGTGCGGACCCTGACTTCGTGGAGGTTGCCCTGACGATGCGTGCCCGTTTGCTGTCCAAGCTTCTTGCCGTCCTACTGACCGGCGTCCTCGCCGTGGCCGCGAGCGGCTGCGGCTCGAGCTCCTCGTCGTCGAACACGGCGTCCTCAGGCCAGCCGCAGGCCGCCCAGACCAGCACCACGTCGACGACTCACTTCGCCAAGACAAAGTTCGCGCTGCACGCCGGCCTCGCCTTCGGCGCCTTTCATCGCTACATCTACAAGCCTTACAAGCAGGGCAAGTTCGCCGGCGGCCTGTTCCACCACAAGCTGGCCACCATCAAGGCCGCGCTGGCCGCCGGGTTTGCCTATCACGAGGTCCGCCTGGCTCTCGACGATGCGCGCTCGAGCAAGATCCTCTCGACACTGCTCAGCCCGCTGCTCGCCCTGCAGACGAAGCTGAGCACGCTGAGGGACGAGCTCAAGTCCGGCCAGGTCAACCCCGCGGCGATCACGTCCGCCAACGGCACCGCGGGCACGATCAGCTCCCAGAGCGCCGGCCGCGGCCAGCCGATCCAGGATCAGGCGACCCCGTCGCTGGGCGGCTGACCGGCCCTAGGGCCGATCGCGAGATAGACCCTAGGCCACTTCGAGGACCAGCTTCCCGGTGTTCTCGCCACGGAACAGCCGCAGCAGGGTGTCCGGGAAGGTGTGCAAGCCGGTGGCGATGTCCTCGAACGACTTGAGCTGACCGGAGCCCAACCACCGGCCCATCTCGTCCACCGCTTCGGGGTAGCGCCTGGCGTAGTCGAAGACGATGAAGCCGGTCATGCTGGCGCGGTTGACCAGGAGCGACATGTAGTTGGCCGGCCCGCGCGTCTGGGCCGCGTTGTACTGGGAGATGGCGCCGCAGATGACGACGCGGGCGCCGCGAGTCAACTGGGCCAGGGCCGCGTCGAGAATCTCGCCCCCGACGTTGTCGAAGTAGACGTCGATCCCGTCCGGGCAGTGTTGGTGCAGCGCCCGGCCTACCGATCCGGCTTTGTAGTCGATCGCGGCGTCGAACCCGAGGTCCTCGGTCACGTGGCGGCACTTCTCAGGGCCGCCTGCGATCCCGACCGCGCGGCACCCCTTCAGCTTGGCGATCTGCCCGACGGCCCCGCCGACCGCGCCCGCGGCGCCGGAGACCACGACCGTCTGGCCTTCCTGCGGCCGACCGATGTCGAGCAGGCCGAAGTACGCGGTCATCCCGGGCATCCCGAGCGTGTTCAAATACACCGGTAGCGGAGCCACGCTCGTGTCGACCTTGGTTACGCCGTCGCCGGGGACGACGGCGTATTCCTGAATGCCGAGCATGCCGGTCACGGCGTCTCCGGCGGCGAATCCGGGGTGGTTGGATTCGATCACTTCGCCGGCCGCCCCGGCCCGCATGACCGCCCCGAGCTCGACCGGCGGGACGTAGGAGCGGGCGTCGTTCATCCAGCCCCGCATCGCCGGATCGAGCGAGAGGTAGCGGATCTTGACCAGCACTTCGCCCTCGGCCGGCGTGCCGACCGGCTCCTCGGTCTCCTCCCAGTCGCTGCGCTTGGGCAGCCCATCCGGCCGCGCCGCAAGCCGGAACTGGTGATTGACCGCGTCCATCCCGGCCAGCCTATCGTCCGCGCCGTTCGCCGGCCGGCCGGCCTGTCGCGGATAGAGTCCGAGCGTGGACGAGAGCCTCCGTCTCAATCTGGCCTCGTGGGAGGATCGAGTGCCCGCCCACGCCGCCTCGCCCGACTACGCGTGGGAGCGCTTCGTCGCCGATCCGTCGTTCATCAGCGGCGTGGTCGAGTTCGACGTCCCCCGGCTCGGCGACATCGGTGGGCTGACCGGCGTTCATCTTCAGTGCCACATCGGCACCGACACGCTGTCGCTGGCTCGGCTCGGAGCGCGGATGACCGGGCTCGACTTCTCGCCGGCCGCGCTCGAGCGGGCCCGCCGTCTCTCTGACGAAGCCGGTCCGCCGGTCGAGTTCGTCGAGTCCGAGGTCTACGCGGCGCCGGCGGCGCTGGCCGGGCGCAAGTTCGACTTCGTCTTCACCGGAATCGGCGCGTTGTGCTGGCTGCCCAGCATCACCCGGTGGGCGCGCGTGGTCGCCGATCTGCTCGTGCCGGGCGGATGGCTGTTCATTCGTGAAGGGCATCCGATGCTGTGGACGCTGGCCGATCGCAGCGATGATCTGCTCGTCGTCGAGCACGCGTACTTCGAGCGCAAAGAGCCGCTCGTCTACGAGGCCGGCGGTACCTACGTACAGACCGACGCCACGTTCGAGCACAACACCACGCACGAGTGGAATCACGGCCTGGGCGAGATCATCACCGCGCTCATGGAGGTCGGGCTCGAGCTGACGATGCTGATCGAGCACGACACCGTGCCGTGGGAAGCGTTGCCCGGGCAGATGGAGCGAGTGGGGGAGGAGTGGCGGCTGACCGACCGGCCGTGGCGGCTGCCCGCCACCTACACCCTGCGCGCCGACAAGCGATCCTGATCCGGCGGGCGGATGTCCCCCCCGCCGCGGGTAGATTGCCCCCGATGGATGCCAAGCCGGCCTCTGCCTCTCGCTCGCAGCTCGTGCGGTGGATGGGCGTGCTCGATGCCAACACGGCCGGCAACGTTCACGGTGGCACGGTGATGAAGCTTTGCGACGAAGCGGCGGCGCTGGCCGCAATCAAGCACTCGCGTCAACGCGTGGTTACCGCGGCCATGGACCGGATGGCGTTTCTCTATCCGATCCGGGTCGGCGATCTGGTCACGCTCAGCGCCTCGGTCAACGCGGCCTGGCGCACCTCGATGGAGGTGGGCGTGCGGGTCGAGGCCGAGAATCCCCGCACCGGCGAGGCTCGTCACACCAACACCGCCTACCTGACCATGGTCGCTCTCGACGAGGAGGGGAAGCCGGTGCCGATCCCGCCTCTGACCGCTGCCACGCCGACCGAGCAGCGTCGCCTGCGCGAGGCGGAGATGCGCCGGGCCAACCGACTGGCCGAGCGCGAGCAGATCGTGGCCCAGCGCGACGGCCACAGCTGACGCGGGATCCATCAACCGGCCAGGAGTCGGGCTGGGGATCCCACATCCGGCCAATTCCCTAAACCTCCCGATTTCTTCCATTTAATCGAGCCCGGGGTGGCCCGATAGGGGTTGCGTCGAGCCGCCAGCGGGCGGCCGGCCACCAGCCCATACGACCCCAAGGGGGACTTCGTGACCATCGTCTCACCGATCGTCGACGACCTCGCCGACGTTCGCTCGCGCCTGATCGCTCACCCGCTGTACGCGGAGATCGACTCACTCGATCGTCTTCGCATCCTGATGAAGCACCACGTGTTCGCGGTGTGGGACTTCTTCAGCCTGGCCAAGTGCCTGCAGAACCTCGTCACGTGCGTGCGGGTGCCGTGGCTGCCGGTCGGTGACGGTACCTCGGCTCGCCTGATCAACGACATCGTGCTCGGCGAGGAGAGCGACACCGACGGCAACGGCGGCTATGTCAGCCACTTCGAGCTCTACCAGGAGGCCATGGCCGAGATCGGGGCGGATCGCGCCTGGATCAACGCCTACATTGAGCGCCTGAAGCGCGGCGAGGATCCGATCGCGGCGCTGTCGGCGGCCGAGCTGCCGGCCAACGTCGTCCAGTTCGTCGCCTTCGACCTCGAGCTGGCACTGCGCGGTAAGCCCCATGAGGTGGCGGCCGCGTTCTGCTGGGGGCGCGAGGACCTGATCCCGGACATGTTCGGGCAGCTCCTGCCCCAGCTCGGACTCGCGGAACTCGAGGGCAGCCGTGTGAAGTACTACGTCGAGCGGCACATCCTGCTCGACGAGCACGAGCATGCCCCGCTGGCCCGGCGGCTGGTCGACAACCTGTGCGCCGGCGATCCACAGCGGGAGCGCGAGGCGAGCGATGCCGCCGTGAACGCGCTCGAGTCGCGGATCAAGCTGTGGGACGGCGTGCTAGCCGAGATCCAGGGCTTCGGCCTGTAGGCCGGACGAGAGAGGGAGGAGCCGATCATGTCGCCGCTACACCGTGCCCGACGCGTCGCCTGCGCGGTGGGCGGCGGCGTGACCCACCTCGTGCCTGCGCGGATCGGCCTCGGCCGGTGGTTCGGGCTGGCGGTCATGGCCCTGCTCGGCTGGCGGATCGCGCTCAGCCACGGTGGGACGCCGGACCCGACCAGCTCGGCCACCAAGCTCGGCCACACGGCGGTGGTCGTCGACAGCGCGATCCTCGTACTCCGCGAGGGGCTCGAGACGATCCTGGTGCTGGCGGCCGTGACCGCGAGCATGCGCGGCGATCGCGGCGCCCTGCGTCGGCCGGTTGCCGCCGGCGGTGCGCTGGCCTTTGCGGCCAGCATCGCGACCTGGTTCATCGCCATCGCGCTGACCGCCGCGGTGGGCGCCGGCAGCCTCGACCTCCAGGCCGCCACCGGCCTGCTGGCCATCGTGGTCCTGCTCGTGGTGATGAACTGGTTCTTTCACAAGATCTACTGGACCGGCTGGATCGCCCATCATCATCAGCGTCGCCGGCGCCTGCTCGCTCAAGCCGGCGTGGTGACCGCACGCCGGACCATGCTCGGCCTGGCGCTTCTGGGCTTCACGTCGGTCTATCGCGAAGGGTTCGAGGTGGTCCTGTTCCTCCAGAACCTACGGCTGCGATACGGATCGGCGACCGTGCTCCAGGGCGTTTCGGTGGGGCTCGCACTCGTGGCGGCGGTCGGCCTGCTCACCTTCGTGCTCCAGCGCCGCCTGCCCTACAAGCGGATGCTGGTCGTCACCGGCGTGCTGCTCGGCGCCGTCCTGCTCGTGATGGTCGGGGAGAGCGTGAACGAGATGCAGCAGGCGGGCTGGATCGCCGCGACCCCGCTCCCGGGCCTGAAGCTGCCGGGGTGGGCGGGCCTCTGGTTCTCGCTCTATCCGGACTGGCAGACGGTCACGGCCCAGTTGCTCGCCGCCCTGCTCGTCATCGGCTCGTTCGTGGCCGCCGAGCGCCGCGTGCACCGGCGCGCGCGCGTCGAGTCGCAGGACGCCGAGGTCAAGGTGCGCGATGGGCGGGTCGATGCCTCATCAATGACCGGCTCCGACTCGCTTGCCCTCACCGCCTAGGACATGGACGTCCCGCCGCTCCCTGACGGAGATCCGCTCGCCCGCGACACGCGCAGCGAGCTGTTCGAGCTGCTCGGCAAGCTCGGGCGCCGGGCGACCACGGATGAGCTCGCCGAGGCGCTCGACCTCCATCCGAACGGCATCCGGCGCCACCTCGAATACCTCCAGCGCGCCGGACTGATCCGCCGCGAAGGCGTTCGCCAGCCGCGGGGCCGGCCCAAGGACGGCTGGAGTCTCGACCCGGACGCGCGCCCCGGTGGTGAGGAACCGCGCGGCTACGGAGAGCTTGGCCGCTGGCTCGCCCGCGCGATTCCGGCCCGGCCGGGCAACCTGCGCGAAGTCGAGGCCACCGGGCGGGCGATCGGGCGCGAGCTGCCGATGGCCGACTCCGGTCCGTCGGTCGCCTCGGGGCTGGGCGACTTCGAGCGTGCGGTCACCTGGCTCGGCTTCGCTCCGCGCCGACAGGTGACGACCGGCGATCACGGCTTCGCGGAAGCGAGCCATCCCGGCCCCGCGGAACCGCGCGCGCTCGGGCCCGCGGAACCGCGCGCGCTCGGGCCCGCGGAACCGGAGACGGTGAGCTATGAGCTCACCAACTGCCCCTACCGCCAGGCCGTCGAGGCCAACCAGCCCGTTGTCTGCACCCTGCACAAGGGGATCCTGGCCGGCCTCCTTGAGACACTGGAGCCCGAGGCCGAGATCACCGGCTTTCGCCCCCGCGATCCGCGCACGGCCGGATGCACGGTGTCGGTCATGCGGCGCCGTCGGGCGGCGCGCACGGACGATGCCGAGCCGCCGGTCGAGGGCGGTCCGCCGTCTGCGGTGGCGTAGCCTGGTTCGGGACATGGAAGTGATCGAGTTCGGCCGGCTCTCAGACGCTCTGGTGGCCGAGCTCGAGGGGGACGAAGTCGATCCCTTCCAGATGGCGGGCAGCCCGCTGCGCTGGCGGGATAAGGACCGCCACGTCGGGATCCGCGAATCCGGCGGCCGGCTGGTGGCGGCGGCCGGTCTTGTGCCGGCCGAGGTGGAAACGGCCGATGGCGCCGTCGTGGCCGTGGTCGGCCTCGGCGGCGTGATCGTGGCCGCGCCGTTCCGCGGCCGTGGTCTCGGGGATCGGGTCATCACCGCGGCGCTCGAGCTGGCGAACCGCCTCGGGCCGGCCATCGCGATGCTGTTCTGCCGGCGTGACCGCGTCGGCCTCTATGCCCGCTACGACTTCTTCGAGATCGCCGCCCCGGTATTCGCCGAGCAGCCAACCCGGGTCGTGGAGATGCCGGTGCCGGCGATGTGGCGACCGCTCCGGACCGGCGCGACACTGGCGCCGGGAGCGGTCACCGTCCGCGGCCTACCGTTCTAGGTCCCCGTCCCGGTGAACTAGGGCGGAGCCCATCGTGACCACGGCGACGATCACCGCCGCGACGATCGCCTCGGCAGCGATGTAGGCGTGCACGGTGACCGCGACGACTCCGAACACGATCAGTCCGAAGGCCACGCGGCCACAGTAGAAGGCGAGGTCGAAGTGGTCTTCCATCAGGCCGGAATCGGCGCCCAGGCCGATATTTGAACGCATCGCCGGCAGCGAACAACCGATGTTCGGTCCTCCCATAGCCCGTCCGTCAGCACATCGACGGAGACGTCGAGCGCCAGCGGGGCATCCGGAGCGCCGCACAGGCGCTCGCCCTGCTCGGTGGTCAGATGGGCGACGGCGATCGGTTCCGCCATGCCTAGAGAACGGGACTCCGTCGGCGGAACTTGTCCGGGTCGCGCCATCCGCTGTCCCGCGACGCGTGGCCCCTCGGAGGAGTCCGGACGAGGCCCCCGCCAAATCTCCCAAAAAAGCGGCGGCCCCGTCCGGGGAGAGGAGGTGTGCGTGACCAGCATCGACACGTACGAGCCGCGGCTTGAGAGGCGTGGACTGCGGCTTTCTCGCAAACAGCGGCCGGAACGGACCCGGGCGGCGAACCGGCACGACCGCCGGTCAGCGGGTCAGCGCGGGGCGAGCTCGCGCTCGGCACCCTGGACGATCACCGCGACCGTCGGGACCGGGTCGCGAGACGAGCGCTCGAGGGCCACCCAGCGTTGCATCGCCGGGGCCGTGCGCAGGGTCACCCCGACCGTCGAAACCTCGAGCCGGGCCTTCCCGGCCGCCGCGAGGGCGATGGTCTCGGCCAGGCCGGCCGGCGGAATGGGCTCGATCTGCTCGATCGGCGCCTCGGCGACCGGACGCAAGGCGATCTCCCGGCGCCGGCGGCGCCAACGCGCCCGGACCCGGTCCAGGCGCACCCGAGCCAGATAGGTCATCCTGACGAAGTACAGCCGCGGCATCCTGCCGTGAACTCCCATCGGCCGATCAACGTCGCGCCGCCAGGCGGAACTTCCGTCACGAGGGGGTAGGGTGCGTCACCCATCAGCGTGCAACGGCCATGAGCGTCGAGACCGAAGAGATCACCTACGGCGGCCGGACCGCTTGGGCGCGCAACCTCGCCGCGCCGGTACGCAGCTACCTGAGCACCGAGACCGGCGGTGCCGTGGCCATGCTCGGGGCGGCGATTGCCGCGCTCGTGTGGGCGAGCTCCCCGTGGTGGCATTCGTACGAGTCGGTCTGGACCACGCGGCTGGCCATTCGGCTCGGCAGCGCGGGCGTCGTCCTCGATCTTCGGCACTGGGTCAACGAGGGCCTCATGACGCTGTTCTTCCTCGTCGTCGGCCTCGAAGCCAAGCGCCAGCTCGATCTTGGCGAGCTGCGCGAGCGCCGGCGCCTGGCCATCCCGGTCGTGGCCGCGATCACCGGCGTGATCGCGCCGGTGCTGATCTACCTGGCCTTCAACGGCGGGCGGGTGGGCGGCCACGGCTGGGGGGCGGCGATGTCCACGGACACGGCCTTCGCGCTTGGGGCCGTGGCCCTGATCACGCCCCGAACGGCGACCCGCATCCGCGTCTTCCTGCTCACGCTCGCCGTGGTTGACGACCTTGCCGCGCTGATCGTCATCGCCACCGTGTACAGCGGTCGGGTTTCGCTTCTTCCGCTCAGCATCGCGCTGGGGCTGTACGTGGCGCTGGTCGCGCTCCGCTATGTCCGCTTCGGGCGGCGGGCGATCTCGATCGGTCTCGCGCTGGCGATCTGGGTGGCCGTGCTCAAGTCCGGGATCGACCCGGTGATCTCCGGGCTGGCCATCGGCCTGGCCACGAGCGCGTACCCACCGTCGCGGGAAGACCTGGAGCGCGCGACGGCGCTCACGCGCTCGTTCCGCGAGCAGCCCACACCCGAGCTTGCCCGCAGCGCACGGCAGAGCCTCCAGTCCGCTATCTCGCCCAACGAGCGCATCCAGTACGACCTTCATCCCTGGACCAGCTACCTCATCGTTCCCCTGTTCGCGCTCGCCAACGCCGGCATTCACCTGACCGGGAGGCTGATCGGCGACTCCGCCACCTCGCCGATCACGCTGGGCATCCTGATCGGATACGTGGTCGGCAAGCCGATTGGGGTGTTCGCCGGTGCGTGGATGGCCTCGCGCCCCCGCCTCCACGGACCGCGCGCGTCGATCAGCGGACCCGTGCTGATCGCGGCCGGGGCGTGTGCAGGAATCGGCTTCACCGTCTCGTTGCTCGTCTCTAGCCTCGCCTTTCACGGCGAGCTGCTCGACGAGGCCAGGCTCGGAACCCTCGCCACCGTGGTGGTGGCGCCCGTGATCGCGGCGCTGGTCACGCGCCTGATCAGGCGGTTGCCGACGAGCGTGCGCGCGCGCCAGATCGGACAGACGGCCGAGGATCTCGTCGATCTGGTCGACGACGTCGATCCCGAGCACGACCACGTGCGAGGCTCCGATGACGCTCCGGTCACCCTGGTCGAGTACGGCGACTTCGAATGCACCTACTGCGGGCAGGCCGAGCGCGTCATCCGCGAGCTTCTGGCCGCCTACGGCGATGACATCCGCTACGTGTGGCGCCACCTGCCCCTGAACGACGTCCATCCTTCGGCCCAGCTCGCGGCCGAAGCAGCCGAGGCGGCGGGCGCTCAGGGGAAGTTCTGGGAGATGTACGACACCCTGCTCAGCCATCAGGACGACCTCAGCCCGCGAGCCCTGGCACGGTACGCCGGTGAGCTGGGTCTCGACGTCGAGCGCTTCAGGGACGACCTGCGGCGCCGCGAGCACGCCGCCCGGATCAGCGAGGACGTCTCGAGCGCCGACGAAAGCGGGGTTTCCGGGACCCCGACGTTCTTCATCAACGGTCGTCGCCACTACGGCGTGTACGACATCGACACCCTGACCGAGGCCGTCCATGCGGCCAAGCTCCGAGCCCGCCAGGTCGCCGCCACGGCCGCGCCGAGCTGACGGCGGTAGACCGCGCCCAGATCCCAACTGTGGTGACGCTAGGGCCGGGTCAGATCAGGGAGCGAGCTGCTCGAGCGCGGCTCGGGCCGCCTCCGCGGCGACCCCGTTCGCATCCCACAGCACTGGGGTGAGCTCGGCGATCGTCTGCAGTCGCTCGCGGAGCTCGGCCGGCTGGAAGTGATCCCCATCCATGCGGTCGGCATAGCTGGTGAGCTCGAGCAGGCAGGCGCGCAGCTCCGAGTCGGTCAGGCGGATGACCGCGTGGGCGCGGGCCACGGCGAGCGCCTCGAACCGTTCCAACAGGACCGCCTGCTCCCGCAGCCGGAGCAGGTCGTCAACGGTCGCGGTCGCCTCTCGGCGGCGTCGGTCGAGCTGCTCCGAGAGGGCGGTGTACATCGCCTGGCTGCCGGTCGCCGTGATGGCGGCCGTGATCGCCACCGGCTCCTCGCCGGAGGGCGCGCGCACCTCGAGGATCTGAATCGGACTCTCGGACATGGAATCAGCGTAGCCAGCGGGCCGGAGGTCGTTCACCGACTGGCATGGCTCGACCGACTGTTCCCGCTCTCGCCGGACCCGAATCAGGCCCTCGCTCACCGGTCATAGGTGGCGATCGCCCGGAGCGAGAGTGAGGTCAGGATCACCCCCATCCCCGCGATGACGAGGATGCAGACGAGGATCTTGCCGGCGTCCCAGCCGTCGATCACCAGCGAGCGCAGCCCCACGATCACGTAGCTGACGGGATTGATGCGGGCGAGGGTCTCCATCACCGGGGAGAGCCGGTCGAAGGGAACGAAGTTGGGGGTGAGAAACAGCAGCGGGAAGAACAGGAGGAAGCTCGACTGGGTTGCCTGGACATTTCGGGTGCGCAGGGCGATGAGAATCCCGAACCCCGCGTAGGCGACGCCGAAGCAGGCCGACAGCAGCACGATCACGATGGCGCCGGCGACGCCGCTCTGAACCCGCGCGCCGAGCGCGATCCCGACTACGAGCACGAGGCCGGAGGCGGCGATGCTGCGCACGAGATCGGCGGCCAGGCGCCCGACGATGATCGACGATCGCCTGATCGGAGCCACCAGCAGCTTGTCGAAGTAGCCGAGATCGATCTCGGTCACCAGAGCCAGTCCGGAGGTCGCGGTCGCCACCGCGAACATCAGAGAGACCGGGAGCTGGAACGCGACGTACCCCTGGCCCTTGAGGAACGGGGTCGAGCTCGGGAAGGTCTTCGAGACCTGCCCGATGTTCACGACGAGGAAGAACAAAGGGATGAACAACGTGGGGATCGTCGCTTCGGGATACCGCGCGACCTCACGCACGGCCCGTCGCCCGAGCAGAGCCACTTCGGTCATCGAGTCACCTCCTCAGGGTCGGTGGGCGTCTCGTCCTCTTCGAGGCGGCGGCCGGTGGCGCGCAGGAACACATCGTCGAGCGAGGGCCGGGAGACCGAGATCGCGCCGACCCGGATCTGCGCTCGCTCCAGCCGCCGGACGATCTCGGCGATGGAACCGGCACCGTCCTCGAGATAGAGGGCGAGCGAGGTCGAGGCGGCCACGATGCGCTCGAGGCCGGGCAGCCCGGCGAGCGCGGCCTCGGTGGACATCACATCGGCTCCGTCGAGCTCCACCGACACCACATCGTGTCCAAGCTCGGCCTTGAGCCGTTGCGGCGTGCCTTCGGCCACGATCCGACCCCCGTCGATGATCGCCACCCGGTCACAGAGCTGGTCCGCCTCCTCGAGATACTGGGTGGTCAGGAAGATCGTGGCGCCGCCCCGGTTGATCCGCCGAACCTCGTCCCAGATCGTCATCCGCGACGCGGGGTCGAGCCCGGTGGTCGGCTCATCGAGGAACAGGACCTTGGGCTCGTGCACGAGCGCACTGGCCAGGTCCAGCCGACGCTTCATGCCGCCCGAGTAGGTCTTGGTGCGCCGGTTCGCAACGTCGGTGAGCCCGACCAGCTCGAGCAGCTCCTCGGTCCGCGCACGTGCGGCGCGGCCAGGAATTCCGTACAGGCCACATTGCAGCTCGAGCAACTCACGGCCCGTCTGCACGGGGTCGAGGCCGATCTCCTGCAGCGCGACTCCGATCCGCCGGCGCACCTCCGGGGCATCGGCGACGACGTCCAGCCCGGCCACCGTGGCCCTCCCGGCCGTAGGCGGAAGCAGCGTGCAGAGCATCCGCACCGTGGTCGTCTTACCGGCGCCGTTCGGGCCGAGAAAGCCGAACACCTCGCCGGTGGACACGGCGAGGTCGATATCGCTGACCGCTTCGACGCCGCCCTTGAAGGTGCGCCTCAGCGACTCGGTCGCGACGGCCAGATCCTGCTCAGAGATGGTTTTACGACCCGCTGAGGGGCGATCTTCGAGTCGATTCATTTCAACGCTCATGGCAGACATGCTCGCAGGCATCGAGGTCGGTTCCGGTCCGCATTTGAAGGGGCCGTTCGTCGGCGGCGGAGCTGAGACCGGTGCCGGACCGGAAACTCATCGCCACGGCGTGGTGGCGCACCCGCGCGGCCGCCGCCGTAGACGCGATCGTGGCGGCGATCCTTCCGGACAGCGTGGGCGGCAGTTTGAAAGCGGGTAAGCCCTCCTTGCCGTGGACGATTGCCAGATAGTCGGCATCGAAGTGCTCGACGTGCGCTTTCCGACCTCGCGCACGCTGGCTGGTTCAGACGCGATGAACCAGGCGCCCGACTACTCGGCCGCCTACGTCATCCTGCATACCGACACCGAGCTGACCGGCTACGGGATGACGTTCACGATCGGGCGCGGCACCGAGGTCGTGGTCTCGGCGGTGCGGGCTTTGGAGCCTCTCGTCACTGGTTGTCGCCTCTCGGACGTCGCCGACGATCCGCGCCGGTTCTGGCGACGCGTCACCGGCGATTCGCACCTGCGCTGGATCGGGCCGGAAAAGGGCGCGATCCATCTCGCGGCCGCGGCGGTCGTCAACGCGGTATGGGACCTGTGGGCGCGGGCCGAGCACAAGCCGCTGTGGAAGCTCGTCGTCGATATGAGCCCGGCCGAACTGGCCGGGTGCGTCGACTTCCGCTACCTGACCGACGCGCTCACGCCTGAGCAGGCCGTCGACCTGCTCGAAGCTCGGGCCGATGGCAAGGCCGCCCGGGAAGCCGAGCTCCTTCGCGACGGGTTTCCCGCCTACACGACGTCGATCGGCTGGCTCGGATTCACCGACGAGGAGGTGCGGGCGCGTTGCCGCTCGGCGGTCGAGCAAGGCTGGACACACGTCAAGATGAAGGTCGGCGGCGACCTCGCCGACGACGTCCGCCGAGCGGCGATGATCCGGGAGGAGATCGGATCCGACCGCTTCCTGATGATGGACGCCAACCAGGTCTGGGAGGTCGAAGAGGCCATCACGGCGACTCGGAGGCTGGCCGAATTCGATCCGTGGTGGATGGAGGAGCCGACCAGTCCCGATGACATCCTCGGCCACGCGCGGATTGCCCGTGAGGTGGCGCCGGTCCGGATCGCCACCGGCGAGCACTGCCACAACCGGACGATGTTCAAGCAGCTCATGCAGGCCGGTGGTCTTCAGGTGTGCCAGCTCGACGCCTGCCGCCTCGGCGGCGTGAACGAGGTTCTCGCCGTCCTGCTGCTGGCCGCGCGGTTTGACATTCCGGTTTGCCCCCATGCGGGGGGCATCGGCTTGTGCGAGTACGTGCAGCACCTGTCGGTCATTGACTATGTGGCCATCAGCGCTGACCTGCGCGACCGTGTGATCGAGTACGTCGACGAGCTGCACGAGCATTTCGTGGCGCCGGCGCGGGTCCGCGACGGCCGGTACGTGATTCCCGAGGCGCCGGGATACAGCATCGAGATGTATCCCGAGTCGCTGGAGGAGTTCGCCTTTCCCGACGGCGCGGCATGGGCCGGAAGCGCGTGAACGGACCGCGGCGGTTGGAGGATCGCCGGGCGATCGTGACCGGCGCGGGCGCCGGGATCGGTCACTCCATCGCCACCCGGCTGGCCGCCGAAGGCGCGACCGTGATGGTCGCCGACCTCGATCTCGAGGCCGCACAGCGAGTCGCCACGGCGCTCGGCCCGCCTGCGTTCGCGCACGAGGTCGACGTGAGCAGCGAGCGCAGCACGGCCGCGATGATCGAGCGCGCGCGGCATGAGATGGGACGCCTCGATGTATTGGTGAACAACGCCGGGATCGGGATCGCGGCCACCGCACCCGACACGACGGAGGAAGACTGGCGCCGGGTCGTCGATGTGTGCCTGACCGGAACTTTCCTCGGCATGAAGCACGCCATACCGCTGATGCGCGAGAACGGCGGCGGCGCGATCGTGAACATGTCATCGATAGCGGCGCTGGTTGGGCTCGTCGACCGAGCCGCATACTCGGCCGCCAAGGGAGGGATCCTGGCTCTGACCCGTGCGGCAGCCATCGACCACGTCGGCGAGGGGATACGGATCAACTGCATCGCCCCGGGCACGGTGGACACGCCGTGGGTACAGCGGATCACCGCCGGCTACGCCGACCCCGCCCAGGCACGCAAGGCGATGGAGGCGCGCCAGCCCCACGGCCGGCTGGTCTCCCCCGAGGAGATCGCGGCCATGGCGGCATACCTTGCCTCCGACGAAGCGGCGTCGGTGATCGGCGCCGTCATGGTCGTCGACGGCGGCGCCACAGCGCGCTGAGGTTTCGCATCTCCGGACCGGGGAAGCCCTCCGGCAGGAGGAGAACTGAAGATGTCTGCCTCACGCAATGGTGCCGTGGTCGAGGTCCGTGGCATCAGCAAGCGGTTCCCGGGCGTTCAGGCGCTCCACGACGTGAGCCTGGACATCAGGCCAGGCGAGGTTCACGCCGTGGCGGGGGAGAACGGGGCCGGCAAGTCGACGTTGATGAAGCTCCTCTCCCAGCTCGAGCGGCCGAGCGAGGGCGAGATCCAGATCGACGGCGAGCCCGTCCGCTTCCGCAACCCCCGGCACGCCCAGCGGCTCGGCATCGCCATGGTGCACCAGGAGTTCGCGCTGGCGCCACATCTCAGCGTGGCCGACAACCTGGCCCTGGGCCGAGAGCAGTCGCATTTCGGCTTGATCGTGCGGGGCTCCGAACGCCGTCGAGCCCGGGAGCTGCTGGAACGAGTCAGGCTCGACATCAACCCGGCGCGCAAGGTGGCCAGCCTCTCCGTGGCCGACCAACAGCGGGTTGAGATCGCCAAGGCGCTGGCCGTCGACGCCAAGGTGGTGATCATGGACGAGCCGACGGCGACGCTGACCGAGCCGGAGATCGACGAGCTCTTCGAGCTGATCGAGGAGCTCAAGGCGGACGGGATCGCCATCTTCTACATCTCACACCGGCTCGACGAGATCACCCGAATCGCCGACCGGGTCACCGTGATGCGTGACGGCGAGATCGTCGAAACGCTCGACAAGGACGACTTCGACGAGCCGAAGTTGGTGCGGCTGATGGTTGGGCGAGAGATCGACAACCTGTACCCGAAGGCCAAGGCCGAGATCGGCGACGTAGTCCTGAAGGTGCACGGCGTGAGCCGTCCCGGCGTCCTGACCGACTGCTCGTTCGAGGTCCACGCCGGTGAGATCCTGGGGTTCGCGGGACTGATCGGCGCCGGGCGAACCGAGCTCGCGCGCGCGGTCTTCGCAGCCGACCCGATCAGCGACGGACGAATCGAGCTCGACGGGGGCGAACTGAGCCTTCGGACGCCCAACGACGCCATCTCCGCCGGCATCGGATACCTGACCGAGGACCGCAAGGGCGATGGCCTGGCCATGCAGCTGTCGGTCGAGCAGAACATCACCCTGGCCCGGATCCCGGGCCGGCGGCTGTGGATCAACCGGCGCGCCGAGCACGAGGCCGCTGAGCGCCGCCGCGATCAGCTCAAGATCCGCACGCCATCCCTAAGTCGCCCGGTCGAGGCGCTTTCAGGTGGCACGCAACAAAAGGTCGTCGTTGCCCGGTGGCTCGAAGCGCACGCCAGGGTTTTGTTCTTCGACGAGCCGAGCCGAGGCATCGATGTCGGCGCCAAGGCTGAGATGTTCAAGCTGATGGGCGAGCTCGCGGCCGACGGCCGGGCGATCGTGATGATCAGCTCATACCTGCCCGAGCTGATGAACATGTGCGACCGCATCGTCGTGCTCCGCGACGGCAGGACGGTCGGGGAACTGAACCGCAACGAGTTCGACGAGGAGCGGATCATGACGCTCGCGTCGGGCGTGGAAGGGGAGACGACATGAGTACGCACGCAGCGCCAAGCTCAGGGTTGACCCGACGACTGCCCGGAGGTCTGCGTGACCGGCTGGAGGACGTGGTCTCTCAGCTCGCGGCGGCCGGTGGGCTGATCGTCGTCTTTGTCGCTCTGACGTTCGCCTCGCCGTACTTCCTGACCGGCAACAACCTGTTCAACATCGGGGTGCAGGTATCGGTGGTCGCGATCATCGCGGTCGGCCAGACACTGGTCATCCTGACCGCGGGGATCGACCTGTCGGTGGGCTCGGTGGCCGGGTTGGGCGGGATTCTCGGCACGATGGCGATCGCCAACGCGGGGTTCCCGATCGTGCCCGGAGTCATCATCGGCCTGCTCGCCGGGGCGGTGATCGGCCTGGCCAACGGACTGCTGATTACGCAGATGAAGCTTCCGCCGTTCATCGCCACCCTCGGCATGCTCGGGGTGGCGCGTGGCTTGACCTTCATCGTCGGGGGCGAGAACGCCGTGTACGGCCTCCCGGCCAATTTCCGGCTCTTCGGCGAAGGGCAGATCGGTCCGATCCCGATGCCAATCCTCTACCTGGTGGTGATCGCCGGCATTGGCTACGTCGTGCTCACGCGCACAAAGCTCGGCCGTTACGCGTACGCCATCGGCTCGAACAAGGAAGCGGCGCGGCTGTCCGGCATTGCGCTGAACCGCTGCCTGGTCTCGGTGTACGTGATCTCCGGGGCGCTGGCCGGGTTCGGCGGCATGATCGCCGCGTCGCTCGTTCACTCCGGCCAGCCCAACTACGGGGTCGGCCTCGAGCTCAACGTCATCGCGGCGTGCGTGATCGGCGGCGCCAGCCTGTTCGGGGGTGTGGGGACGATCGGCGGGACGCTGATCGGTGCCTTCCTGATGGCCGTGATCACGAACGGCTGCGTCCTGCTCAACATCACCCAGTACTACCAGCAGGTGATCATCGGCGTGATCATCTGGCTCGCGGTCTGGTGGGACCAGGTCCGCCGCCGGCGTCTCTCCGCCGCCTCGGATCAGATCGAGGACCGAGACTCCGATGCCCACGAGAAGGCCGACTCGCCGGGACAGCTGAGTGGCGCCCATGCGACGTAGGCCGTTTCGGACCGCGGTGGCCCTGGTGGCGGCGTGTGCGGCCACCGGCTGTGGCGTGATCAAGGACCACCAGGCGAAGATCACGCTCCAGAAGACGCCGCCGGTTCACCTCGCCGTGATCCCGAAGTCGGTCGGGCTCGACTACTGGTCAAAAGTGCACGCCGGCGCGGTGTGCGCCGCCTCCCAGATGCGGGGCGTGTCGGTGACCTGGAACGGAGTGACCGATGAGACCGACGTGGTCGGGCAGCTCAATCTGCTCAACAACTACATCGCTCAGGGCGTCAACGGACTGGTGTATGCCGCCACCGACGCCACCGCCATGACCGAGGTCTCGGCCAGCGCGGCAAAGGCCGGGATCAAGGTGGTCTCGATCGACTCCGGCACCACGCCGCAACCGAAGAACGTGCCCTTGATCGAGACCAACAACGTCGCGGCCGCGAAGCTGGCCGCCAGCCAGCTGGCCAAGGCGATCGGTGGCGGGGGCGGAAAGGTGGCGATCATCGCCTTCCACGCCGGGTCCCAGACCAACGATCAGCGCGTTCAGGGCTTCGAGGCCGGGCTGAAGAAGTACCCGAAGCTGCGTCTGGTCGGAACCCAGTACAGCCAGAACGACTACAACACGGCGCTGACCGTGACCGCCAACGTCCTGACCGCGAACCCGGACCTCAAGGGCATCTTCGCCGCCAATGAGGCCAGCGACGTGGGCGCCGTCGAAGCGGTGCGGATCGCCCATCGGGTCGGCAAGGTCAAGATCATCGGTTGGGACACCTCGCCCGATGAGGTGGACGGAGTCAGGCAAGGCATCGTCTCCGGTCTGATCTCACAGGATCCGTTCCGGATGGGCTATGACGGCGTCCGGACCGCGGTCGCCGTGCTGCGCCATCAGGGGCAGGGCGCGAGCGAGAACACGGGAGCGGTGATGGTGACCCGCTCGAATCTCAATAACCCGGTAGTGCGTCAGTTCACCAGCCCGCGCTGCGGATCTCCGCGCCAAGTCGACGTGGGCTAGCTCAACCGGATTGGCTCGGGTCGACGCACACCAGCACTTCTGGCGTCTTTCCGAGGGCGCTTACCCCTGGCTGTCCTCGAGGTCGCATGGGCCGATCTTTCGCGACTATGGCCCTGCCGACCTTGAACCGCTGATCCGCAGTGCCGGCATCGAGCGGACCGTGGTGGTGCAGGCCGACAATTCGTTCGCCGACACCGGTGCGATGCTCGCCTACGCTGATCGGCACGAGTGGATCGGCGCGGTGATCGGCTGGGTCCCACTGATCGACCCGAGGGCGGCCGAGCGCGGCCTTGACCGGAATGCCGAGCACCCGGCCTTTCGAGGCGTCCGTCACCTCGTCCACGACGAGCCCGACCGGGACTGGCTGCTTCGCCCGGGCGTGGCCGAGAGCCTGACCCTGCTCACGGACCGGGATTTGATCTTCGAGATCCCGGCTGTGTTCCCGCGCCACCTCGAGCACATCCCGCGTCTTGCTCGTGAACACCCCGAGCTGAAGATCGTCATCGATCACCTCGGAAAACCGCCCATCGCAAGCGGCGAGCTCGAGCCGTGGGCCTCGCAGCTGGCCTCGGCCGCCGCGGCCCCGAACGTGTACGCCAAGGTGTCGGGGCTCAACACGGCGGCCGACCCCGAGCATTGGTCCGCTGCCGATCTGCGTCCCTTCATCGAAGCGGCGCTCGGGTGCTTCGGACCCGAGCGGCTGCTGTTCGGATCGGACTGGCCGGTTTGTTTGCTGGCCGGCGACTACGGCCGCGTGTGGCGGGAGACGCTCGATGCCCTGCGGGGCCAGCCGGACGCTGCCCGAGAAGCCGTGCTCGGCGGCACCGCCACCGCGCTCTACCGTTTAGACCCGTGAACGATCCGGTCCCGGGAGCGGCGATCATCACCGGCGCCGGGGCCGGCATCGGGGCCGCGTGCGCCCGGGCGTTCGCAGATGCGGGCTGGAGGCTCGTGCTCGTGGACCGCGATGCGGATTCGCTGGCGACCGTCGCCGAGGCCTGCCCCGGGTCTCATGCGCTGCCAGGGGACGTAGCCTCGCGAGCGACCAACCAGGGCGCCGTGACCCTCGCGCACGACCGGTTCGGGCGGCTCGACGCGGTGGTGGCCAACGCCGGCGTCAACCTCGCTCGGCCTATCGACGAGACGACGGATGAGGATGTGGAGCGCTTGCTCGCGGTCAACCTGCGCGCGGTCATCTACCTCGCGCAGGCCGCTCACGGTCCCTTGGCCGAGTCCTCGGGAAGCTTCGTCGTCATGGCCTCGAAGACCGGGCTCGTGGCCCAGCCGGACTCGCCCGTCTACTGCGCCACCAAGGGCGCGGCGATCCAGCTCGCCCGCGCACTCGCACTCGACTGGGCGTCCGAGGGCATCCGCGTGAACGCGGTCTGCCCGGGCATCGTCGACACGCCGATGCTCGACAGCTTCCTCGACGCGCTCCCGGAACCCGAGCGGGCGCGCGAGGAGTTCTCAACCGCCCAACCGCTCGGACGCCTCGCCCGGCCCTCGGAATGCGCGGCCGCGGCGCTCTTCCTGGCCTCGCCGCAGTCCTCGTTCATCACCGGCGTGGCCCTCCCCGTGGACGGCGGGTTCACGGCCCAGTGAGTCAGGCGCTGAGGGTCACGCTCACCGGTGGCGTGAGCGGACCTTGGGACCGGTGGCTGCGGCGTCTTTCGACCGTAGCCTGGATTCCGAATCCCGGGTGCCAACGCGGGGGGCGTTGCGCTGATCCCGGCGTGTGCGGGCGCGGCGGCGGGCCGCCTCGCCGGATTCGTCCGTTCGCCGAGGTGTGCGCAGTGCCAGGCCGATCAGAGCGCGGTCCCGGGCGCGCTGGTAGGCCCGTCGGCGGAAGCGGCGCTGCCCGTCCCGGGCGTTTTGCAGGATCACCCAGCGCTCGAGCGCCAAGGCGGCCTGCCGATCGGTCGGGGCTGCAGCTCGGCAGAGCTCGAGGGCGCACGCTTCCGAGCGTTCTGGAGCGTTGCAGCCCTGGTTGGGGGGACAGCACCATCGCACCTGAATCCACGCCTACCCGTTCGGCTCGAAATACCCACCCACGGGTCTTTCGGCGTTCGATCGCCCCCGCCCGAGCAGCCCCTTGGTTCAAGGATTGTCAGGTTTTTGCCGATTGGAGCCCACGTGCGCGGGCTATCAATGTTCGGCTCGGACCGGCTGGCCTACATGCCCTTCGCCGCGATGTGCCTGGTCGGCTTCCTGGTCGCCCTGCTGCCCGGCCAGCAGGTTGAGCTGAGCAAATACGCGATCGCGGCTGGGCTGGCGTTGGTCGTCAACGTGTGGCGAGCGATGGAGGCCGTACGGCAGCGCCGACCCAGCGTGCTGCCCGCGCTCCTGTTCCTCTGCTCGGTCGGTCTGTTGCGAGACGCCGGCGGGGGGATGATCGGAGGCCTCGGAATCCTCGTGCTGCTTCCGGTGGTCTGGACCGCCCTGCACGGCACACCCCGCCAGCTGCACACCGTGGTGGCGGCCGTCGTGCTCACTTTGGCCGTGCCGCAGCTTGCGATCGGGGGCCCGGCCTATCCAGCGACCGGATGGCGCTCGGCGATCCTCATCCTCACCCTGGCGCTGATCACCGGTACCGCGGTCCAGCGCCTGGTCGCGCAGCTACGCCTCGCTGCGGAGAGCCTCGAGTCGCGAGAGCGAGAGCGGACCGTGCTGTTGGGCAAGCTGCAAGCACTCGCGGACACGGACGCACTGACCGAGATCCCGAACCGGCGCTCGTGGCAGCAACGGCTCGATGAGGTACTCGAACGGTCTCCGTCCCTGGCTCGCGGGCTCTGTGTGGCGCTCGTCGACGTCGACCACTTCAAGGAGCTCAACGATCGCGCGGGTCACCTTGCCGGCGATCACACGCTGCGGGCATGCGCCGAGGCCTGGTCGATCGTGCTGCGCCCGCAGGACACTCTGGCCCGGATCGGGGGCGACGAGTTCGCCGTCCTCCTCCCCGACTGCGCGTTGCGCGACGCTCACGAGATCATCGAAAGGCTGCGGGCGACCACGCCCGCCAACGTGACCATCTCGGCCGGACTGGCCGAACACCGCCCCGGCGAGACCCGCGAAGAGCTGCTGGCCCGCGTCGACGACGCTCTCTACGCCGCGAAGAGCAACGGCCGAAACCAGCTCCTGTCCCGTGCGAACTCGGAGCCAGAGCTCAGCATCCGCGCGCCGGGCTGAGGCCAGGGATCATCGCCACCACTGAGCGAGCTGGAGGCCCCCGTGACGCTGGTCGGGGGTCAGCGCGGTGAGGGCGGGGATGAGCTCACTGGTGACCAGCCCGCGCTCCTGGGTCGCCTCGTCGATGACTTTGAACGCGTCTGCGATCCGCGGCGGTGAGTCGATCACGATCGTGATGACCGGAACCCGCCGGCGCAGCTGAAAGAACCGATCACCGTGGGGTGGATGGTCTCCGTGAAAGCCCCAGATGCCGCGCAGGACGGTGGCGCCCCGGAGCCCCTCCGCGCGCAGCCTCCGCACGATCAGGCGGTGTTGCGGCTCGCCGCGATATTTCGCCTGCTCGGAGCTATAGATCATGAGCTTTTGCCACATGCCCAGGCCTTGCTCGTCGACCTCCGGTAGCTCCTGCGGATGCGTCAAGAGGTCCCCATCGCGCTTGCACAGGCGCACGCGTTCGAGGGTCATCAAGGGGGCGGGGAGGATGGCCCCGAGGTCCGGCAGCACCTCGGCGATCTGCGCCCCGTCTCCGACCGCGATCACCATCAAGGGAACGTCTGCGTTGCCGGAGAAGAACCTGGCGCGCCGGCGGATCCCGTAAGCGGTCCCATCGACGCCCAGCAGCACACTCGCGCCGGCGAGCCCGCGGCGGTGAAGCAGATCGCACACGGCGATGAACGCGGGCTTGCCGTCAGTCTGCTCCTGACGACCGAGGTAGACGGTCAGCTTCGTGCCCTCGCCCCGTTCCTCGGCCAGGCTGGCCACGCCGATCCTTCCCGACAGTAGCCGGGCGCGCTCCAGCGTCACCAAGCCGGTGCGCTTGAGCGAGAGCACTTCGTCAGCCAGGAGTTCGATTCGCCGGCGCTCGTCGACAGCGACAGCGACCACCGGGAGGTCCTCTGAGAGCGTGAGCAACCGGTCAGACCGAAGGTGATGCTTCAGCCCGAAGCCCTCGCCTCCGCGTAAGAGGATGCTGGTGGCGACCTCCCGGCGCTCGAACAGGTCGAGTAGGGCGTCGGCGAGGAACCGGTCGCCGCTGCGATGGCGCTCCCCGAAGTAGCTCGTGAGCTTGAGGCTGTCCTCGTTCATCGTGCCCGGTGCCCAGCGGGCCCCTTTAGGGCCCGCTACGCACCAACGGCGTCGCGGTCTCGTTGACGTGCATGGCCGCCCAGCAGGACCTGCCGCCGTGACAGACTTCCATCGCTTGCAGAGCGGCGTGCAGGCGCCTTCGCCCCGCGCGGGTCAGGCGGCCAGCGAGATTGTGCAGCTCGAATGGGTCGGTTCTGAGGTCGTAGAACTCGCGCTCGCCGTCAGCGTATTCGACGTACAGGAAGGCGCTCGTGCGCATCGCCTCGTACGTCGTGGGGCTGCCGCTCGCCGACTGCTGAAAGTCGGGATCGAGCACTGACAGGTGTGAGCCGCGGTGTTCCACGAGGACGGCGTCCCGCCAGCTGGAGGGTGCGGCGCCCGTCAGGAGCGGCTCCAGGCTGTGGCCGTCGCTCGGGAGCCTGGCGCCGGCGAGCCCGGCGAACGTCTTGGCCAGGTCGACGTTCTCGGCCATCTGGTCGACCGTCGCCCCCTCCGGCACGCCGGGACCAGTCACGATCAGGGGTACATGGATGTCGGTGTCGAATGCGGTCAGCTTGCCCGGCATGAGTCGGTACTCGCCCGTATGCAATCCGTTGTCGGAGCTGAAGACCACGTACGTGTTCTGTGCGACCCCGTCGGCCCGGAGCGCGGCTTCGATCGCTCCGATCATCTGATCGACCGACTCGACCGATTGGGCCCGGCGCCGGAACGCCGAGTCGATCCGGGTGATCTGCCGGGCTCGGAGCGGCCGGTGAGCGGACAGCCACTGCGGAGCGTGAGTCGGGATCACGTCGAAGTTCGGTCCGCGCGGCGCCTGCAGCCCGGGAAAGTCGTGCGCGTTGCGCGGTGCCGGCACATACGGCGAGTGGGGGGCGAACGTCGCCAGCTCGAGGAAGAACGGCTTGCCGCTGTGCGCCGCCGCGTCGACGAAGCCAACGCCTTTGCGGGCCAGCACGTCGGTCAGGTAATCCGAAGCCTGCCCGCCGAACAATTCAAGCGAGTGGTTGGCATTGAGCAGGTAGTTGTATTCCGGATAGCCCCAGCCCGCTACTTCCCAGTTGCTCCAACCGGGTGGGACATAGGTCGCGGGCAGACGGCTCACCGCACCGTCGCGCGACTGGCCCGGCGCCTCGAGGTAGCCGTTGAGGAACTTGCCCATCATTGCCGTCTGGTAGCCCGCGTGCTGCAACGCCACGGCAAACGTGCGGTGCTGCTCACCACGGGCGAGGAAGGCGTGAAAGCCGCCGGTCCGCCCGAAGTTCCCCCACACCCCCGTGTCGTGGGGAAAATCACCGGTGAAGATCGACGACCGCGAGGGGCAGCAGAGCGAATCGGAGACGAAATAGTTGCTGAACGTCAGCCCGTGCTGCGCCATCGCTTCCACGTGAGGCATGAAGCGCAAGAGGTTCATCGACAGGTCGTCGGTCAACACGAAGACGATGTTCGGACGCTGTCCCGCTGTGCCGTCGGCCGATGGGGCGACCGCAGTCGCGGCGTCCACCAACCCACGCGTGTGCGCGCCGCTGCTCTCCCCGGAGCTCAGCGCCACCAGCGCCCCGCCCGCGGCCAGGCAAGCCGCCACGACGAGCGCCGTCAGACGGCGACGAGATGTCATGTGTCCACGCGGCACGGTTCGGAAGAGTGGGTTCGCGCTGTCATTGCCCGGCGAGGCTAGCCATCGCGCACGACAGCACGAGGGGCGCCAGAGGAGGCTACAGGCCCCGTTCGAGCGCGCCCGGCAAGGATATAAACCCGCGCCGCCGCAGCTGATCGCCAGTCGTCCGCGCCTGTTTCCGGGGCAAAGCAGCGGGAACGAGCGGCTGACCGCAACCGATGAGACGTCCCATTTGGGTGAGCCGCACGGCGCCACCCGCCACCGATCAGGTCGCGTACCTCAAGCGGCCGTCAGGCCGCGCGTTCGCCGCCAGGTATGCTTCGTCAGGCGGAGGGGAGGCGCCTTTCGAACCGGGGGGTGATGCAGTGTCATATCAGCGGGTCGTCGTTGCGGCGGCCACCGACTCTTTCGATCACCTCAGCTCGAGCTTCACCGAGGTTTGGGGGCGCACCGGTTCACCGCGGCGCTACGTGTCGGCGGTTGGAGCGCTCGTGGTGGCCTACTATGCCGCGGCCCATTTCGGCTATGCCTTCGAGTTCTCGGGGCCCGTCGCCGCCATCGTGTGGCTTCCGGTAGGAGTCGGCATCGCGTTTCTGTACCTCGGCGGGCTTCAGCTCTGGCCGGGCGTGGTGGTCGGCGATCTACTCGTGAACAACTATTCGACCCTGCCCGCCGGCTCAGCGCTGGCTCAGAGCCTCGGCAACCTCCTGGAGGTTCTACTCGCCACGGTGCTGCTTCTGCGCCTATGCCCCCGCGACAAGCCGCTGGGAACTCTTCCCGGCGTGATGGGCATGGTCGCTGCGGTCGCCTGCGCCACCCTGCTCAGCGCCACGATCGGGTCGCTTGCGTCGTGGTTGGGCGGTGTGGTCGGTACCCATAAGGTGCTCTACGTCTGGCGAACCTGGTGGCTGGGCGACCTCTCCGGTGCCCTGATCTTGGTGCCCCTGGTGCTCACGTTCTCGTCGTTACCGGCGCGACCGTGGCGGCGGGCCCGTGTCCTCGAGGGCGGACTCGCGGTGGCGGTGGTGGCGGCACTCAGCGCGGTCCAGCTGGACCGGACGATGCTGCTGTGCGCGCTGGTGTTCCCTGGGCTGATCTGGGTTGCGGTGCGGTTGGGCTCGCGCGGTGCAGCGCTGGCGACCGCGATCATCTGTGGCTTCGCCGTGTGGGGTGCGACCAACGATCTCGGACCGTTTGGCGTCGGCTCGATCAATATGCGGCTGTTCGAGACGCAGCTGTTCATCGCCACCGTCTCGCTTTGCGCCCTGGCGATCGCGGCGCTGGTCTCCGAGCGCGAGGAGCTGGCCGGCGGTCTCCGCGCATCTCGGGCGCGCCTGGTCGCCGCGTCCGATGAGGCGCGACAACAGGTTGAGCGCGATTTGCACGACGGCGCCCAGCAGAGCCTGATCGCGGTGCAGGTCGAGCTGGGTCACGCCGCCGAGGTCATCGCGGCCGATCCGTCGGAGGGGCAGCGGCTGGTCTCCTTGGTCGAGCGGCGGATCGATGAAGCGCTCGCTGGCCTGCGCGCGTTGTCCCAGGGCGTGTACCCGCCTGTTCTGCGGGATCGCGGCCTGTTGGACGCGCTCAGGTCGGCCGCGCGGCTGATCCCATCCGACGTCGCGGTTCAAGGCATCGGCGTCGGTCGCTATTCCCAACCCGTCGAGGCCGCGGTGTACTTCTGCTGCCTGGAGGCTTTGCAGAACGTCGCAAAGCATGCCGGTCCGGCGAGCCACACCGATGTGCGCCTTTGGGAGCAGGGCGAGAAGCTCCGTTTTGAGGTTGTCGACTCTGGGGTGGGTTTCGACGCCGACTCGAACCTTGAAGGGAGCGGCTTCGCCAATATGCGTGACCGGATTGAGGCGGTTGGGGGCACCCTGACGGTGAGCTCCCACATCGGAAGCGGTACCGCCGTCGAAGGTCGTGTTCCAGCCACCTGAAGCTCGACGACACCTGGTTCCGCCGGACCTGTCGTGGCGTCCACTCGATGCGGGCGGCCACGTCCTCCATCGCACTCAGGAGCTGGAGGAGTTCTGGTCCTCCCGCGAGGTCGTGCTGCTCACGCCGACGATGTTCCACGGCCACGGCGACGACGTGCCGTCGAGGCGGAATGTGCGTGCCGTCGCGTGAAAGCCACCAACGACCAGCGGCGGGTCCTACACGGTGCCGAGCGCCTCGCCCGGGTGCAGCACGGTTAGGTTGAGTCCGAGTTCGGAACCGGCGTGCTCGAACGCGGCGACCGGGTCCTCGACCTGCTCGTAGTACGGGGGCATATGTAGGCCGTAGTGCATCGGGACGGCCTGACGTGCGCCGAGGATGTGGGCGGCGGCAGCCGCCTGCCGGGGGTCCATCGCGGCCGGAAAGGGGCTCGGCGGCTGGCGATGGGGGAAGCGGCACACGGGCCCGTTGACCGGGAGGAAGGCGACGTCGATCGGCTCGTATCGGAGTGCGATGCTCCACCAAAAGCCATGGAACACCGTGTCGCCGGCATGCAGGACGCGTCGGCCTCCGGTCTCGACCAGCCAGGAGACCTGCGGGTCTCCGAACCCGTCCACGGCCGGTAGCGCGGTCACGGTAAACGGGCCGAGGGTGCGCGTTTGCCAGGGCGCGAGCACCTCGGCGCGGAGGTTGCGCTGCGCCAGCCGCTGCTCGGCCGCCTGGGTGGCGACCGCGTCGAGCCCGACGGGGTCGTCGCTGGGTGGGCGCAGGACAACTCCGCCCGGAGCCAGCGCCGAGGCGATCGCGTCAGGATCGGTGTGATCCTCGTGCAGGTGGGTCACGAGCGCGGCGTCGACGGGCCGGGACGGCTGGGGGAGGGGCTCGCGCGGTTCGGAGATGAAGGGCTCCATCGCTCCGAACGACGCGATCATGTCGATCACGAGGGTGGTCCCCGCGCTGTTCACCTCGATCCCGGCCCAGCCGAGACGGCGGATCTGCAGCCCGCTCACCCTTCCGCTCCGGCCGTCCGCCCCAGCCGCGGCACCGTCTGTTGACCTACCGCCTCCGTCGCTCCTGCCACCGTCACCTTCATCGCTGCTCCCTTCGGTTCGAGTTCACTGAGCTCTAGACCAGGAAGGAACACTGGCCGTGACAGCCGTTCTCCGTGCGGGTGGGTCGCCGTCACACAATCCCCTGCAGTTCTGTCTGACCTGAAACAGAGACGCTCAGGTGGCTTGTCCACAAAGGCGGGGGTACCCGATGTACGAGATTGAGTTATCGGCCGGAACGTTGGAGTACTGGCCTGTTTGGCCTCTTGCTGCGGCCGTTACGCCTCAAGCTGCTGCGGCGACTACCGCTCGCCTTCGGGTGGCTGACCAAGCGGGGTGATGCCGCCACCGTGCGCTGGCTGGCGCCACTGCTCACCCAGCCCGCGGTCCGGCGTGACACCGTGCGCGTCCTGCGAAGCGTCGCCGCCGAGCCCAACTTGCTGCTCGAGGTCGCGGAGCGGCTGCCGAGCTTTGACGGGCCGGCGCTTGTCGTCTGGGCACCCGAGGACCGCGTGATGCCGCCCGAGCACGGACGTCGACTTGCCGGACTGCTGCCGCACGCGCGCTTGGTCGAGATCTCAGACAGCTACACGCTGATTCCGCTGGACCAGCCCGGTCAATTCGCCCGGGCGGTTCGAGATTTCACCCGCGTGGGCTGAGCACACGGCCCTCGCCGACGCGCAGGAGCGTCTTGCCGATCGTTGACCGAGCCTCGATCGCGGCGTGAGCGGCGGCGGCGAGCTCGAGCGGGTATTCCTGCCCCACCGTGGCCACGAGCTTGCCGGCGGCTGCCAGTTGCAGCGCTTCGACGCTGACGCTGCGGGAGTCGGCCGGCGAGAGCGCGGTTCCGCGGAGCACCTGTACGTCTCGACGCTGCGCCGCGAGGTCGGTGAAGCGCCCGCTCGCCATCCCGTACTGGCAGAAGCGCCCCCCGGGACGGAGCAGGGCCAAGGCAGCGGCCCCGATGCCGCCGCCGACGCCGTCGAACACGACGTCAAGGCGGCCGAGCTCAGCGCGGATCTCGTCCGGCCAGGCGCGGTCTGAGTAGTCGACGACCTTGGCGGCGCCCAAGCCCTCGGGGACGCCCATCTTGAGCGCTGATCCGACACCGGCCACGACCGTGGCTCCTGCGTTGCCAGCGAGCTGGACCAGGCAACTGCCAACCCCGCCGGCGGCGGCCTCGACGAGGACGACCTCTCCAGCCTCGAGCGCGGCGGCACGGACGAGCGCGATAGCGGTCCGCCCGTCCGCAAGCAGTGCGACCGCGTCCGGCAGTGGAAGGCCATGGGGAACTTCGATCGGCAGCACGGCCGGCACGGCAACTTTCTCGGCGTAACCGCCCCGGCCGCCGGTCGTGGTAACGACCGTACGGCCGAGCAGCCTCTGATCACCGTCTTCGCCGACCTCGGAGATCCGGCCGCCGACTCCGTTGCCCGGCACCAGCGGCAGCTCGGGCATCATCGCGGGATTCGGCGGTCGTCCGGCTCGGAGTTGGGTCTCGACGAACGTGACGCCCGCATACTCGACCTCGACGACGAGGCCGCCCTGGCCAACGGGAGGATCCGGCACCGTCTCCACCACGAGGCGTTCTGGGCCTCCGAACTGTCTGATCACTGCGGCTCTCAACAGCTCTCCTGCTCGGTTTGAGGATTAAGTCCTTGCCGATTTCAGGACTGACCCAAAGTCGGCGGTGGGGCCGAGGTGGGTCAGCTTGTCGGGGTTGACGATCGAGCTGATCCCGGTGATCTCGCCGCCGGCGATATCAAGCGCCAGCACGGCGATCACCCGTTCCTGTTCGTCGAGGTAGAGCGCTCCCGGGGCGCCATTGATCTCGACGCGGCGCAGGGAGGCGCCCCGGACGCGTCCGGCCTGGCGGGCCCAGTTGATAAGCGTGCGCGCGACGCGGTTGCGCCCGTGCAGAGAGCGGGCCAGCGCGGGAACCTTGCCGCCCCCGTCGCCGGTCAGCCGCACGTCGTGGGCGAGCAGCGCCTCGAGCCCGTCGAGATCGCCGTGTTCAGCGGCCGCGAAGAACCGCCGAGTGAGCTCGTCGCGCTGCTCGCGCGTGGTCTGAAAGCGCGGCCGGCGCTGCTCGACGTGGCGTCTGGCCCGGGTGGCGAGCTGTCGCACGTTGTCCTCGCTCTTGCCGACGATCCCGGCGATCTCGCGGTATCCGTAGTCGAATACGTCGTGAAGCAAAAGGACGGCTCGCTGCTCGGGCGAAAGGCTCTCGAGCAACACGAGCATGGCCAGCGACAGCGAGTCGGCGGCTTCGACGTGCCGTGCCGGGTCGTCATGGCCGTCGGTGATGATCGGCTCGGGAAGCCAGTCGCCGACGTAGTGCTCGCGGCGGGCGCGCGCGGAGCGCAGCTCGTTGATCGCCAGCCGGGTGGTCACGGTGGCGACGAACGCGCGTGGCGAGGCGACCTGCTCGCCGGCCTCGAGCGCTCGATGCACGCGCAGCAGCGCCTCCTGCATCACATCCTCGGCCTCGGAGACGCTCCCGAGCATTCTGTAGGCAATCGCGAAGGATGCGGGCCGAAGCTCGTCGAGGAGGCGCTCACGATCGGTCATGCCGCGGCTAGCCCGTCGCGCCAGCTCCGGTGCGCCGGCTGCCATCCCAGCTCGCGCTTGGCCTTGGCGTTCGAGGCGCCACGGACCTCGGTCATCATCATCACTCCGACCTCTCCCGCGGCGAGCCGCCCGACGAACTTCGGTACGCGCCTGGGCTTCTTGGCCCCGAGCTGTTGTGCCAGCTCCGGTAGCCACTCCGCGACGCGTGCGGGATCGTCGTCGACCACGTTGTACACACCGCGACTGGCATTCTCGACCGCCGCCACCGTCGCCTCCGCGGCGTCGGCCACGTGGATGAACGACCACACGCCGGCGCCGTCGCCGACCAGCGGGAACTTGCGGTTGCGAACCAGCTCGAATTGCCCGGCGCCGGGCGCCAGCGAGGTGCCCGGCCCGTAGAAGACGCCGTAGCGCAGCACGATGCCCTCGGTCCACGTCGCACCGAGGACCGCTTCCTCCAGATGACGGATAGCCGCGAACGTCTCGCGCATCGCGCTGACGGGCGTGGGGTCAAGCGGATCATCCTCGGTCTTGACCGGCCCGCCGGTGCGGGCGTAGGTGCCATAAGCGCAGATACTCTGGGCCACGAACCGCTTCACGCCGACCGCCTGCCCGGCCGAGAGCAGATGGTCGGTCCCGTCGGTCCGCAGGCGGTTGGTCGGCGCGAAGCTACGGTCGAAGTGGCGCGTATCCAAGGCCCCGATCGCGGTCAGCTCATGCACGATCACGTCCGGTCTCGCCCTGGCCACGCCGTCCGCCACCTGATCGGGATCCAGCGCGTCGGCGACCACCGGCACAGCACCAAGCCCATGCAGCATCGCCCGGTTGCCCTCGCTGCGGGTCATGCCGTGTACCTCATGACCCGCGGCCACGAGGCGGGGGACCAGCTGCTTTCCGATCGCTCCGGTTGCGCCTGCTACGAGCACTCTCATCGTCGGCTCCTGTGTTCGAGGGACTGCTGCACTCCTAAAGACACGACGCCTCTGCCGGCTGTGACACCTCCGCGAGTCGCCCCGTGCGCCGGGAACCCATGGACGGCTCGTCCCTGTGCTCGAGCAACGCCAACGCGTCGGCGGCAATTCGCCGGCGACCTCGGTCGAGCCTACCGCCGCTTGCCGCCGTGCCCGGCTCGCTGTGCGCGGAGCTTGATCCCCTCGATCACGCGGTCGAGCGCATATTCGAATCGGCGGCCCATTTCGTCCAGCCCCGCGCCCGGGCCATATCGGACGAGGTTCGGGTAGAGCGCCCCGGGGTCATCGCCGTCCGAGTCGTCGGTCGCCTTCAGTTCAGCCACGTCGCGGAACGGCGCGTTGCCGGGCGAGTTCGTCTCGCTCTCGACGAAGCCAAACAGGAGGGTGAGCAGGGCGAAGTACGCGTCGCCGATCTCCTCCTCGGGCAGGCCGCTCGCCGCGACGAATCCAACGACGGCATCGGCGTACCTGAGCGTCGCGGGCCCAAGGTCCCAGGCGGCCGCCCACAACACCTCGACGAGCGCGGGACGCGACAGCAGTGCCTGGCGACCAGCAGCGAGCGTGGCCCGCAGTTGCTTGTCCCAGCTGCCGCGGGTCGCGATCTCGACGTCCTTGACCGTGTCATCGAGAATCAGACGCAGCAACTCGTCCTTATCGCGGACGTGCCAGTACAGCGTCGCCGGCCCGGTGCCGAGGGCGGCGGCGAGCTTGCGCATAGAGAGCCCGCCGATCCCAACCTCATCGAGCAGCCGCGCGCCCGCAGCGACGATGTCGGACCGCGCGAGCGTCATACGTCCCTTCGCGCGTGCCGACTCCGAGCGGCGACGGCGCATTTCGAACTGTGTTCCTTGCACGCGAACCTCGATCTCGTATTGGCTCGCCAGTGAGCGTACAGGGAGACTTTAGAACACCGATCTTGACACTCGAACAGTGTTCGATCTAAGCTCCCTTCCGCGAAGCGCCAGGTAAGCCGCCTTCTAGAACCGCCCAAACCGATCCCGACCCAGTGAACACGCCCGCACCCTCCGCCCACGTGAGAAGAATTCTGCTGCTGTGCGGCAGCCTCCGCAGCGGATCGACGAATCACGCGATGCTCGACACGGCCGCCCAGCTGCTGCCGCTCCAAGTCCTCGCGCTGAGATTCGACGCCATGCACCAGCTTCCGCATTTCAACCCGGACGACGATCACGACCCGCTGCCTGACGCGGTGAGGGCGCTGCGGTCCCAGATAGCGGCTTGCGACGCGCTGCTGATCTCAACCCCGGAATACGCCGGGGCGCTTCCCGGCTCGTTCAAGAACCTGCTCGACTGGACGATCGGCGGCGGGGAGATCTACGGCAAGCCGGTCGCCTGGATCAACACTGCCGGCCCGGCGTCGCCGAGCGGCGGCGCGGACGCGCACGACTCCCTGCGCAAGGTTCTGCACTACGCCGGGACCGAACTGGTCGAAGAAGCGTGCGTGCGGATCCCCGTCCTCGCGCGCGATATAGGGCCGGACGGCGTACTTCACGACGCCGACATCCGCGCGCGAACCGCCGCGGCGGTCGAAACGCTGGTAAACCACGCGGCCCCGGCGGCCGCGGCATAGCGGCATCTGGCTCGCACGATACGCCTCGGCGCAGCAGAGAACGTGCATTGCCGGCAACGGCCGAGGCGTGACAGCGTGGCAGCCGCATCCGCTATCACCCTTGAAGCCGTTGCGCTTCAAGATCGGAGGATCGATGGATGACAAGGTCAACCTGGCGGCGAAGTTCGCGCTCCTCGATGGGCCCTATCAGCCTGGGGTCGTGGGCTATATCAACGACTACAAGCTCCAGGTGGTGAAGGTCAAAGGGCCGTTCGTCTGGCACAAGCACGAGGACACCGATGACTTCTTCCTGGTTCTGAGCGGCCACCTGACGATCCACCTGCGTGACCGCGACGTGGAGCTTGACCCCGGCGAGTTGTTCGTCGTCCCTCGCGGTGTCGAGCACTGTCCGGACGCCACCGAGGAGACCGAGGTCCTCTTGATCGAGCCGGACGGCACACCCAACACAGGTGATGCCGGAGGCTCGCTGACCGTCGAGCCGCGCAAGCTCTAAGCCCGGCCGTTCCTTCGGATGACGGCGTAGGCCGTCCGGGACCGGCGTCAATCATGCAGCACGGGGGCGCTACCCCTCGTGCTTCCCGTCCGCCCGCGACTCGCCGTGGGCGTCGGCACGTTGATCGCAGTCTTGCCTACACCGCGCCGCGTCTCCTCATCCCGATCGGGTGATATGCGATGCGGACAGCCGGTCGGGTGACCGGGCACGGTTGGTTGCCGGTGTCACGGTCGCCCGCGGGCCGGCGATAGGGCTCACGCGACGAGCCCGACGAGGCCGCTGACAATCAGGTAGCCGCCGGCGACCGCGGAAAGGAGCAGCAGCCCTTCCTGCCGGTGCTCAATCATGAACGAGTTCACGCTCCGCACGGCTCGCTCGGTTCTCTGTGGAGCGGCGATGCAGCCCAAGAGCGGCAGTTCGATCGGCGCCAGCATGACGATGTTGAACAGAACGATGAGAAACAGCTCACGGGACGCGCTCACGTCCATGTGCGCGATGTCACCGAGTGCGGCCAGGTAGAGCAAACCGGGGAGGTGCATCGCGACGCCGAGCCCGGCGATAAGCCCAACCGAACCCCGGCTCAGGATGGCGGACGAGCGGCTTGGCCTGTCTCCTCGGTCAGCGGTCCTCCGTGCCGTGCGTTGAGCACGTCGCTCGGCGACTCGTCGGCGTAACGCGGCCGAGCGTTCGGAACGCAGCCACGCTGCGCTGACAATGATCACCAGGCCAATAGTGATATGGAAGACGGGATCGGCGGCTGGATCACTCGGCTCAAGGAGCGAAGTCGCGGTGAGTCCACCGACGATCGCTATCCCAACCACCACCGATGTGAGAAAGCTCCCGATGACGTACGCGGTCAGTAGTCGTACAGCACCGTGCCGCCTGAGGATGACAAGCACGGCAGCGATCGCGGTCGGGCTCGTGATCGCTGACAAGACGGCCAGTGGAATCAGTTGGGTGGACACGGGGAGATGGTCGGGCGAAGAACCTCTCACGGACGCAGCTGCTCAGGACCACCGCAGACGTCAGCCGAGGGCCATACCTTCGAGGTCGTTCGATGGTCGGGGATCTGGGAGGCGCATCATCCGGAACGAGGTGAACAGGCCGAGGAGCGCGGCGAGGAGCGGTATCAGCAGAGCGATCTGGAGGGCTAGGTGCCGGGCGTCGGTGTTGATTCGGATGATCTCGTCTCTGGTCGCCGGCGGTTGTCCCTTCAGTTGTTCCTGCAGCGCGGTGTTGCTCATGATCTCGGCGTCGTGCTCCAAGCTTTTCGCCACCTGCTGCTGCTCGGCCGGTGACAGCACGGTGCTCGCATCGGCCATCTTTGTGAATGCAACCGAGAGCGTCGCCAGCATGATCGCGCCCGCGAACGCGAGGCCGAACGACAGACCGAATGAGCCGCCCGCCGAGTTGACGCCGGCTGCTTCGCTGACCCGCTCCTCGGTGATCGGGGACAGCGTGTAGTTGTTGAGTTGCGAGACGAGCAGGCCCAACCCAGACCCGGCAAGCAACAGCGGTATGGCGAGGTACCAGCCGGAATCGACTCTGGGCACAAGCGGGATCACGACCGCGACCCCGACTGCCACGAGCGCAAAGCCCGCTCTGATGATGCTGCCCGGACGCCGCTTGCCGGCCTTCTTCCCTGCGAGCAGCGCCACCACGAACATGCTCAGCGACAGTGGGGCGAGTGACACCCCGGCCTCCAACGCGTTGTACTCGAGCACCATCTGCAAGTACAGCGGCAAGGCGATCATCATCCCGCCAAGCGCAATCTGCTGGAGGGTCTGGCCGGAGATGCCGAGCCGGTAGAGCGGAGACTTGAACAGATCTGGGTCGACCAGCGTCGCCTTGGTCTCGCGCTTGCGTCGCATGAGCCAGTAGGCCAGGCCTCCCAGCCCCACCACGCCGGCCGCCAGCAGCGCCGCGACCGATTCTCCGCCTTCCTGCCACACGAGGATCCCGACCACTACGCCGCCCATTCCCAGGACCGATAGCGCAGCGCCGACCAGGTCAATGTGCCGGTCGCCCGTGTAGGGAACGTCGCGGATCAGTTTGATCCCGGACAGGACGATCACGATCACGAGATCCTCGAGCAGAAACCCGACGCGCCATGACAGATACGTGGTTACGAATCCCCCGAGGAGCGGTCCGACCGCGGCGGCGATCGCGGCCGCCGCCCCGACCAGCGCATACGCCTTTCTCTGCTCGTCGCCTTTGAAATTGCCGTGGATCAGCGACTGCATCGCGGGCAGCAGAAGCGAAGCGCCGAGCCCCCCGACGATCGCCCAGAAGATGATGATCGCGGTCAGGCTCTGGGCCAGCGCCATCGCCAGTGCGCCGATCGCGTATCCGAGCAGACCGAGTACGTACGCCCGTTTGCGCCCGATGAGGTCGCCGACCTTGCTGCCGATCAGAATGAAGGCGGCGGACACCAGGGCCTCCAAGGCAATCGCGGACTGGACCCCGCTGGCCGTCGTGTGAAGATCACGCACTACCGCCGAGATCGAGACGTTCATCAGCGACGTGTCGACCACGAGCACGAACATCGCCATCGCGAGCAGGATTCCGAGCCGTTGCGTGCTGCCCCGTAGCTCCTGCTCTCCCTTTCCCGCCGACCCCGTCACACGCGATCCGCCCTGTCAATTGTCTCGAGCCCAGCGGCCCGGAAGCGGTCCGCGCGACGGCCGTCCGGCGCGCTTCGGGCGAGGCTCATCTCAAGTCCAGGAGGAAGGCCATGAACGATCGACCGGATGCCGGTCGCCCGACGCGAGCTGCGGCTCGGACTCGATCTCGGACTCGGCCCATAGCCGCCAATATCGTGTGGCGACGTGGCCGCCGCCTCACCCCAAATGGATGATCACGAGGCCCTGTCGGCGCATTCCGCTCTGACGGATCGCCGGACGGAAGTGAGCAACGTCCTCCCGAGACCCCTCATTACAGGGGAGGTGTCAACGCGCCCGGCAGGATTTGAACCTGCGACTTTCCGCTCCGGAGGCCGCGGCTGGTGAGACCTGGAATCCCCTGCTAACACGGAGATTTCCGGCCATCCGAGACCCTCGCGGGCCGGTCCGAATAGGGTCGATATCGGCACGATTTGGCGCGATATGGGCGGTATCGGGCAGCCAAGCGCGGCTCGCGCTGTACCTCGGAACGGGCCGTCCCTAAGCACCTGGCGCCGCGGTTTCACCCGCTGTCACCCCTTATCCCGAGCTCGCCACGAAAGCGAGACTCGTCAGCGACCGAGGGGCGCATACCTGCGATGCAGGATGAGCACATTGCCGTCCGGGTCGTAGAAGAAGCCCATCAGGCACACGCCTGTGTCAACGGTCTCGCCGAGGAATTCAATCCCCTTTGCCGCGAGTTCCTGGCGCGCAATATTCACGTCAGGCACCCGAAGTGCGATGCCCGCCGTGTTAGGTGTGAATGGCACGTTCTGAGCTTCTGGCTCCCACAGCGTGAGCGTCACGTTCGCCGCCTCGAACTCGTTGCGATTGGTGGGACAGGGAGGTAGGCCAAGCAGTTCGCCGTAGAACCAACGCGCACGGGCGAGATCCTGTGTTGGTACCGAAACGAAGTCGATGCGTTCGACACCAATCACACCCGTGAAGCCTGCCACGGCGACAAAGCCCGCGCTAGGCATCGGCATCCACGGCCGCGACTGACAGCGTCCCTTCGATCGAGATCCGGGCGCGTGGTTCTGAGCGATCGCCTACGTGGCGGTCGTGGCACCCTGTCGGGGGGTGAGCGGCACGGTGCAGGTCATCGAGGTCGAGGTCGGAACCGAGCGCTTCGAGGCGGTCCTGAGCCTGGCCGACGCCGTTTTGGAGCAGAGACGGCACATCGTCTCGGCGATTGAGACGGCGTCCGAGGATTGCGTGCTGGGAGCGTTCGACGGAGATCGATGTCTGGGGTTTCTGCGCTTCTACGTTCAGGTGGTCGGGTCAGAAGAAGGACGTCCTCCGGTGATCTACAACAGCTCGCCCTTGACCGAAGGATTCGTCGAGGCGTTCGGGGTTTATCCGAATGCGCGACGCAGGGGGATCGGCTCCGCGCTGCAGCGCAAAGCACAGGAGTTGTGCCGGGCCCTCGGCTGCTACCAGATTCGCTCCAGGAGTCCGCTGTCCAGTACCGAGAACTACGCGATGAAGCTCGCGGCCGGTTACGCGCTGCATCCCAGCCACGAGAACGACTCGTATTACTTCCTCTTGAAGCTCTGACTCAGCCATCACCAGCTTCCGCTTTTGATCGAGGAGCGGTGGTCGCCTGACCGTCGCTAAGCTCATCGTGCGGTGATCAGCGGAGTTCACGCGGTTGTCTTCTCCCAGGACGCCGAACGTTCTCGGGGGTTCTTCCGCGACGTGCTTGGACTGGATGGGGTCGATGTCGGCGGTGGGTGGCTGATTTTCGCGCTGCCGCCTGCCGAACTGGCGGCCCACCCAACTGAGGGCGACCCTCATCACGAGCTGTACTTGATGTGCGATGACCTTGACGTGGCTGTCGCCGAACTGCGTTCTAAAGGCGTTGAGGTCAGCGATGAGATTGCCGAGGAGCGTTGGGGCCGGGTGACGACGTTCCGACTTCCGGGTGCCGGAGAGATGGCGATCTACGAGCCGAGTCACCCGCGGCCCGTTTCGCCAGCCAGCTGACCTTCGCGCTTCTGCGTTGATCAACCGGCGACAGCCGGCCTCAGCCCCTTGCGGAACTGTCCCGCGCTTGATTAGCGAGGTCCTGCGCGCGAACCGATGCGACGGAAGCGTCCGAACGGTCGCCCTGAAACACCTCAGCTATTGCGGATCGTACCTCGTCAGGCAGCCCGCCCCGGAAGGGATGAACGACAACGGCCGAGCTGAATCCATACCTGTGCCACGGACCCTTACCGGTCAACAGCCAGTACGCGTACGGGATCCCCGCTCCGAGGACGACCACAACGCTCGTCGCGACACCGCCTAGAACCCCCGCCCCAGCCCCGCGCTGCGCTGCGCGGACCATCGGGATGACTTCATCAGCTCCCCGACGGCGATCGCCCAGCCATATCTGAGCGCCATGCGGCGCCAAAGGTGCGCCGCAAACCAACCGTTGCGCTGAGCCGGGCGGTGCCTTGAAGACGGTGAGCCTCCTACGTCATCAATACTCGCGCGCCGAGCAGACTGACCACCGACAGCCGCAGGTAGCCCGAAATAGCAGCACGGGATAGGTCAGTTCGAGATGACGGTGAACTTCTTGAACGGCTCGGTGAACGTCCAGACCGACTGTGTGCCTCTCGGGAACGAGGCGACATCTCCGGCCTTGAGTTCGATTCGCTCACCCGTCACGACCAAGTCGATAGCGACCGACCCCTCAAGGACATAGAACGACTCGTCCCCGGCAAACAAGTACTCGTACTGCGCCGGTGCATCAGTCCGCCAAACGCACGCCTCATGCTCATTGCCATGAGATCCTTCACGACGAAGCACATGTTCTTCGCCGACCTGTGCACCGTCGATGACCATCGGCTGATACTCGATCGTGTCCGCACAGTGGACGATGTACCGGGGCGCTGCAACGGCCATCACGCTCTCCTTTGTTGGTCAGCTCGTCTGGGTGCGGACTATGGGTCCTCCACGACCGCTTCGCAAGTCGTTCGGCTTCCGGTTGATCGAATAGAACAAGCGGAGTCGCCGTCGCCCGACCGTGCCCGGAGACGTCGCCTGGTGGCTGGCCGTGAAAAACCTGGGCAGCACTGGCCGACCGGCTGCCATGTCCGGTGCCGGCGCGAAGTGTCCGATCTCAAGGAGGGGGCGGGATTCTGGCCGTGGGAGCACTTGCTGCCGTGGCGGGCGCTCGCGCGACAGTGTCGGCGAGGACCCCGGATCGGTGGTGGACCAGATGGGCCACACCGACGCGGCGTTCACCCTGCGCGTCTACCGCCACGGGATGCGGCGCGACAAGGCGTCGCCGCGGGCCTGGCGGGAACTCGTCGGGCTAGCGGACCTGACTGCGCTGGATGCGGCGCGATTGGACGGAATCGGGCGCGATTCCGGGCAGCCAATGGGCAGCAAAGCGGTCTGGAGGGCTTCGAGGCGCCCTTCGCCTCAGTCCCCGGGAGGCCGGAAACCCCGCGTTAGCAGGGCTTCCGTGAGCGCGCCCGGCAGGATTTGAACCTGCGACCTTTCGCTCCGGAGGCGAACGCTCTATCCCCTGAGCTACGGGCGCGGGGGTTCCGGACTCGGCCCGGAACTGCTAGAGGAGCTTACCGTGAGCTTGGAGATCGCGATCATCTCGGACACCCACCTGCCGCGGGGCACCCGGCGACTGCCGGACGGCTGTGTGGCCCGCCTGAAGGCGGCCGACCTGATCGTCCATGCCGGCGATCTGAGCACGATGTCGGTACTCGAGGAGCTCCGCCGCTACGGCGACGTGGTGGCGGTGCACGGCAACGTCGACGACCGCGAGGTCCGCGCCGCGCTGCCGGAATCCACCACGATCGAGCTCCCGGATGGCCCCCGGATCGGGATCCTCCACGACGCCGGCCCGGCCCGCGGCCGCCACGAGCGGCTCCGCAAAGCGTTTCCGCACGCCCGGGCGGTGATCTTCGGCCACTCCCACATCCCGCTGCACGAAGGCCGCGAGGACGGCTTTCAGATCTTCAATCCGGGCAGCCCGACCGACCGCCGGCGCCAGCCGGAATTCACGATGGGCCTCGCGCACGCGCGCGGGGACACCGTGAGCTTCGAGCTCGTGCGCCTCGGCTGACACACTGCACCGCGATGGACCTCTCGGTGTTCTTCGTCGGGACCGCCGGCTCGATTCCCACCTCCCGGCGCGGACTGCCGTCCGTGCTCGTGCGGCGTGGGGGAGACCGCATCCTGTTCGACTGCGGCGAGGGCACGCAGCGCCAGCTGGTCAGCTCGGTCGGGCTCACCGAGCTGACCGAGGTCTTCCTCACCCACTTTCACGCCGACCACTGGCTCGGCCTGCCCGGACTGCTGAAGACATTCGACCTGCGGGCGCGTGACAAGCCGCTCGCCGTCCACGGCCCCCCGGGACTCAAGGAGCTCCTCACCCTGGCGCTGCGCACGGTTGGCCGGGTCCGGTTCGAGCTGCAGCTGATCGAGCTCTCGCCCGGGGACGTGCTCGAACGCGACGGCTACCAGATCGCCCCGGTCCGGGTCGCCCATCGAGGGACCGCGCTCGGCTACGCCCTGTACGAGGACGAGCGCCCCGGAGTGTTCGACCCCCGCGCCGCCACCCGCCTCGGCCTGGCCCCCGGACCGGAGTTCGGCCGAGTACAGCGGGGCGAGACCGTGAACGGGGTCACTCCGGCTCAGGTCCTGGGCCCGGCCCGGGCGGGGCGGAAGATCGTGATCTCGGGCGACACCCGGCCGTGCGAGACCCTTCGGGTCGCCGCGCACCGGGCCGAGGTCCTGATCCACGAAGCGACTTTCGCGGACGACGAGGCGGCCCGGGCGGCGGAGACCGGCCATTCGACCGCCGCGCAGGCCGCTTCGCTGGCCCGCGAGGCCGAGGTGACGATGCTCGCCCTGACCCACTTCTCAACCCGGTATCCGGTCAGCCGCCTCCGGGATGAAGCGCGGGCGGTGTTCACACCCACGGTGCTGCCGCGCGACTTCGACACGATCGAGATCCCATTCGCCGAACGCGGTGAACCCGAGCTCGTGCACTGGGGCGACCGAGCGTCCGAGCCGGCAGACGCCGTGGCCGAACGATCCTCGTGACCAGCTCGACGATCGAGCACGTTCTCACGTCGAGGCTCGTATGCGAGCGCATCCAGGCCGAGCACGCCGCCGAGCTGTCCCAGCTGCTCCGCGATCCACGCGTGGCCGCGACCCTGTGGCCCGGTCCCGAGCTTCCGGACGAGCAGGACGTGCTCGACAGCCTGCGCGCCAACCTCGACCACTGGGAGCTCCACGGCTTCGGCATGTGGCTGGTCCGGGACCGCTCGAGCGGCGCGATGGTCGGCCGCGGCGGCCTGCAGTTCACCTACTCGACCGGCCTGAACGAGATCGAGGCCGGGTGGGCGATCGTGCCCGAGCGCTGGGGGCAGGGGCTGGCCACGGAGCTCGCCTGGGCGTCGATCAGGACCGCCTTCGGCTCGCTCGACCTCCTCGACATCGTGGCGCTGGCCCTTCCGCACAACCGGGCCTCGCGGCGGGTGATGGAGAAGACCGGCTTCGTCTATGAGCGCGACCTGACCCACGCCGGCCTCCACCACGTCCTCTACCGACGGCTGCCGGAACGCGCCGGTGGCCTGGCCGAAACCCGAGGCTGGTCGGGTTATTCCCGATAATTGTCAATGGCTCGACCAGCCTCGGAGAAGTCCGCCTGAGGCGTTGCTACATTGACCGCGTCGGCCCCTTTAACCCGGTCCAGCGAGGCCAGGAAGGAGCGCGTTGCCCCCTCAGACGGTCGTCCTCGACCGCGATGACATACGCCGCACGCTGGTGCGGATTGCGCATGAGATCGTCGAGAAGAATCCCGGCGGCGAGATCGCGCTCATCGGCATCCACAGGAGGGGCGCAACACTCGCGCAGCGTCTCCACGCCCTGACCGGCGAGCTCCTGGACCAAAACGTCCCGCTCGGGTTCGTCGACATCTCGTTCTACCGCGACGACCTGGCCATCCGGCCCGCCCCCGTGGTCCACGCCACCCAGCTCGACTTCCAGCTCGACGGCCGCACCACGGTGATCGTCGACGACGTGCTCTACACCGGCCGCACCGTGCGCGCCGCCATCGACGAGATCTTCGACTACGGCCGTCCCTCCCGGGTCCAGCTCGCCGTGCTGGTCGACCGGGGCCACCGGGAGCTCCCGATCCGGCCCGACTACGTGGGCAAGAACCTCCCCACCTCCCAGGACCAGCGCGTATTCGTGTGCGTCGAGGAGATCGACGGTGAGGACGAGGTCACGATCGGGCCGGCCGGCGAACCCCACAGGGCGGCGGCGTGATGCAGGCGACCACCCGGATCGGCAAGCACCTGATCTCGATCGACGACCTCGACCGGAGCTCGATCGAACGGATCCTCGACCGCGCCGAGTCGTTCGCCGAGGTGGCCGGCCGGGAGATCAAGAAGGTCCCCGCACTGAGAGGCCGCACGGTGGTCAACCTGTTCTACGAATCGAGCACTCGGACGAGCAGCAGCTTCGAGCTCGCGGCCAAGCGGCTGAGCGCCGACGTGGTCAGCATCCGCTCGGTCGGCTCGAGCGTCGACAAGGGCGAATCGCTCAAGGACACGGTGCAGACGCTGAGCGCCTACGACCCGGCGGCCATCGTGATTCGCTCGCCCCACGTGGGGGCCGCCCAGCTGGTGGCCGGCTGGACCCCGGCCAGCGTGATCAACGCCGGCGACGGCAAGCACGAGCACCCCACCCAGGCGCTGCTCGACGCCTTCACCCTCCGACGCACACTCGGCTCGCTCGACGGCGCCCGGATCTGGATCGTGGGTGACGTCCTCCATTCCCGCGTGGCGCGCTCGAACATCCTCGCCTTCAACCGGATGGGGGCGCGGGTGACCGTCTGCGGTCCGCCCACCCTGATCCCGCGTGAGATCGAGGCCCTCGGCTGCGAGGCCACCGCCACGCTCGACCGGCTGGCCGAAGCCGACGTGGTCTACGTCCTGCGCATGCAGCACGAGCGGATGCGGGAGTCGTTCGTGCCCTCGCTGCGCGAGTACGCCAGCCGCTACCAGATCAATTCGGCCCGGCTCAAGCCCGGTCAACTGCTGATGCACCCCGGCCCGGTGAACCGCGGCGTCGAGCTCTCCGGCGAGGCGATCGACTCGCCGCAGGCCCTGATCGGGGCTCAGGTCAAGGCGGGCGTGGCGGTGCGGATGGCCGTCCTGTACGAGCTCCTGGCCGGCGTCCCCACCCTGGCGGCGGTCGCCATAGTGGCCCTGTACGTGAAACCGGATCAGCCGGCCGAGCTCCTGATCCGCGGCGCGCATGTGCTCGATCCGCGCACCGATCTGGACGAGCCCCGCGACATCCTGATCAAGGACGGCCAGGTCGCCGAGCTCGGCGCCCCGAACTCGCTCTCTGCTCCGGGCAGCCGCGACGTCCTCGAGGCCCAGGGCAAGCACGTCTTCCCCGGGTTCGTCGATCCCCATGTCCATCTGCGCACCCCCGGGCAGGAGTACAAGGAGGACATCGCGAGCGGAACCGCCGCCGCGGCCGCGGGCGGCTTCTGCGCCGTGATCGCAATGCCCAACACCGACCCGGTGGTCGACGAGGCGGCGGTCCTGGAGGCGCTGGTCGCCCGGGCCGAGCGGGACGCCCGCGTCCCGGTGGGCTTCCTGGCCTCGATCACCCACGGCCTGCACGGCACCGAGCTGACCGAGATGGCCGAGCTCATGAGCGCGGGCGCACTCGGGTTCACCGACGACGGCAAGCCGGTGGTGTCGGCGGGCATGCTCCGCAAGGCGCTCCAGTACCAGCGGCTGGCCGGCGGCATCATCGCCCTGCACGAGGAGGACCCGGAGCTGAGTGCCGACGGGGTCATGCATGAGGGCGCGGTCTCGGCCCGGCTCGGGCTGGCGGGGATCCCGTCCCTGTCGGAGTCGACGATGGTCGCCCGCGACGGAGCGCTGGCCCGATACGAGGATGCCCGCGTGCACTTCCAGCACCTGTCGTGCATCGAGTCGATCGAGGCCGTGCGGCAGGCCAAGGCAGCCGGCGCGCGGGTGAGCGCCGAGGTCTGCCCCCACCACCTCACGCTGACCGACGACCTCGTCCGCACGCTCGACAGCCGGTTCAAGATGAACCCGCCGCTGCGCACCGAGAGCGACCGCCGCGCGCTCATCGAAGCACTCAGAACCGGAGTCATCGACTGCGTGGCCACCGACCACGCTCCGCACGCCCCGCACGAGAAGGAGGTCCCGTTTGAGCAGGCGCCGATGGGGACCACCGGGCTCGAGACCGCGTTCGCGGCTCTTTACACCGAGCTCGTGATGACCGGCCAGCTCGAACTCGAGACGGTGATCGAGCGCATGACCGCGGGCGCGGGCCTCTACGACCTCCCAATCCCGCGCATCGCCCCCGGGCAACCGGCCAATCTGAGCCTGATCGACCTCGAGGCGAAATACGAGGTCGGGGCGGACGGCTACGTCAGCCGCTCGCAGAACAACTGCTTCCACGGCCGGACTCTCCACGGCCGGGTCCTGCTCACGGTGGCCGCGGGCAGCGTGGCCTTCCGGGCGCGGATGCTCTCAGAGGCGCGGGCGCTGACGTGAACGACGCCACCGCCTACGTGCTGCTCGAGGACGGCGCCCGCTTCGACGGGGTGGCCTGCGGGGCCGACGGCCACGCGGTCGGCGAGGTCGTGTTCACGACCTCGATGTCGGGCTACCAGGAAGCGATGACCGACCCGAGCTACGCCGGTCAGCTGATCGCGTTCACGTTCCCGCAGGTCGGCAACTACGGCGTCTCGGCCGAGGCGATGGAGTCCGACCGGATTCACGCCGGGGCGGCGATCATGCGCGCCGGGGTCAACCGCACCGACGCCGCCCGCGCCGAGGCGGGCTGGCTCGACTGGCTGCGCGCCCACGGCACTCCGGGCATCACCGACCTTGACACCCGGGCCCTGGTCCGCCACATCCGCGACGCCGGCGCCATGCGCGGCGGGGTCTTTCCGGCCTCGACGCCGGAGTCAGAAGCCCGGGAGCTGATCGCGGCCGAGCCGCCGATGACCGGCCGCGACCTGGCCCGGGAGGTGACGCCCGCCGAGCCGATCGTGCTTCCCGGCGACGGCGGGCCACGGCTGGCCATGGTGGACACCGGGGTCAAGCTCTCGATCGTCCGCAACCTGCGCGAGCGCGGCGCCACGGTCGAGCTCCACCCCTGCACGGCGTCACCGGCCGAGCTCCTGGCCGGCGACCCGGACGCGATCTTCCTGGCCAACGGTCCGGGCGACCCCGGGGCGCTCGACTACATCGTCCAGACGATCCGCGAGCTGGTGGGCAAGCGGCCGGTGTACGGGATCTGCCTTGGCCACCAGCTGCTGTGCCGGGCGGTGGGGCTCGAGACCTACAAGCTCCCGTTCGGCCATCACGGGGCCAACCACCCGGTCAAGGACCTGACCACCGGGCGGACCGAGATCACGAGCCAGAACCACGGGTTCGCCGTCCTCGGGCCCGACGGCGCGAAGACGATCGACCGCGACGAGGCGGTGCGCTGGGAGACCGACTTCGGCACCGCCGAGCTGACCCACATCAACCTCTACGACCGCACGGTCGAGGGGCTGGCCCTACTCGACGTGTCCGGCGCCACGGTGCAGTACCACCCCGAGGCCGGACCGGGACCCCACGACGCGCTCTACCTGTTCGATCGATTCTTAGAGGGGGCACTTCGTGCCCCCCGTGGCGTGGCTGCCGACTCTCGCAATGCCGCGTAGGGACGACATCAAGAAGATCCTCCTGATCGGGTCGGGCCCGATCGTGATCGGGCAGGCGGCCGAGTTCGACTACTCGGGCACCCAGGCCTGCCGGGTCCTCATGCAGGAGGGCTACGAGGTCGTGCTGGTCAACTCGAACCCGGCCACGATCATGACCGATCCCGAGGTGGCCGACACCACCTACATCGAGCCGCTCCTGCCCGGTCCGGTGGCGCAGGTAATCGCGCGCGAGAAGCCGGACGCGCTCCTGCCGACGCTCGGGGGCCAGACCGCGCTCAACCTGGCCAAGGCCCTGCACGAGAACGGCACCCTGGCCGAGCACGGAGTCGAGCTGATCGGGGCCAACTACGACGCGATCGACCGGGCCGAGGACCGCGAGCGGTTCCGCCAGACCATGAACGACGCCGGACTGCGCGTGCCGCGCAGCGCCATCGTCAACACCGTGGAGCAGGCCCGCGATGCCGTGCCGGACATCGGGCTGCCGTTCATCATCCGACCCGCGTTCACGCTCGGCGGGACCGGGGGAGGGGTGGTCCGGAGCCGGGACGAGATCGACCGCCTGGTCGGGCGGGGCCTCGCCGCCTCTCCGATCGGTCAGGTCCTGATCGAGGAGTCGGTGCTCGGGTGGGGCGAGTTCGAGCTCGAGGTCATGCGCGACCGGGCCGACAACGTGGTGATCATCTGCTCGATCGAGAACCTCGATCCGATGGGCGTCCACACCGGCGACAGCGTGTGCGTGGCCCCGCAGCAGACGCTGACCGACCGGCAGTACCAGACCCTGCGCGACCAGGCCATCGCGGTGATCCGGGCCGTCGGGGTGGAGACCGGCGGCTCGAACGTCCAGTTCGCGGTCAACCCGCGCACGGACGAGATCGTGGTCATCGAGATGAACCCCCGCGTGTCCCGGTCGAGCGCGCTGGCCAGCAAGGCGACCGGCTTCCCGATCGCCAAGATCGCCGCCCGCCTGGCCGTCGGCTACACGCTCCAGGAGATTCCGAACGACATCACCCGCGCCACTCCGGCCAGCTTCGAGCCGGCGATCGACTACTGCGTGGTCAAGTGGCCGCGGTTCGCGTTCGAGAAGTTCCCCGGGGCCGAGGACGGCCTGACCACCCACATGAAGTCGGTGGGGGAGGCGATGGCGATCGGCCGAACGTTCAAGCAGGCGTTCGCCAAGGCGCTGCGATCCCGGGAGCTCGACGCCAAACCCGCCTCGCCCGAGGACGAAGAAGCGCTTCTCACTTTGCTCGAGCGCCCGGGGGCCGCCCGCTTCGATTACCTGCTCGAGGCGATGCGGCGCGGCGCCGACCTCGACGAGCTCCACCGCCGGACCAGCATCAACCCGTGGTTCCTGGCTGAGTTATCCGATCTCGCCCGCGACCCCGACGCCCCGTTCGCGGGCGAGCGGACGTTCAAGGCGGTCGACACCTGTGCCGCGGAATTTGCTGCCGAGACGCCGTACTTCTACTCGGGCTGGGAGCGCCCGAGCCGGAACGGCGCCCGCCACGAGGTCCGCCGCGGCGACCGCCGGAGCGTGGTCATCCTCGGCTCGGGCCCGAACCGGATCGGCCAGGGGATCGAGTTCGACTACTGCTGCGTGCATGCGGCCCAGACCGTGCGCGAGCTGGGGCGCGACGCGGTCATGATCAACTGCAACCCCGAGACGGTCTCGACCGACTACGACACCTCGGACCGGCTGTACTTCGAGCCGCTGACGCTCGAGGACGTACTTGGCGTGTGCGAGATCGAGCGGCCCGAGGGGGTGATCGTCCAGTTCGGCGGCCAGACGCCGCTGAAGCTGGCCGCCGGCCTGCATGAGGCCGGCCTCAAGATCCTCGGCACGAGCATCGACGCGATCGACCTGGCCGAGGACCGCTCCCAGTTCGGACCCCTGCTCGACCGCTGCGGCTACAAGGCGCCGCCCTACGCCACCGCCAGCTACGCCGACCAGGCGATCGATCGCGCCCAGGAGGTCGGGTTCCCGCTGCTCGTGCGGCCGAGCTACGTGCTCGGCGGCCGGGCGATGGAGATCGTCTACAGCCCCGAGGGCCTGCGCGACTACCTCGACCGGGTCGGGACCGAGCCCGGGGCCACCATCTATCTCGACCGGTTCCTCGAGGATTCGATCGAGGTCGACGTCGACGCCCTGTGCGACGGTGAGGAGGTCTGGATCGCGGGGATCATGCAGCACGTCGAGGAGGCGGGGATCCATTCCGGGGATTCGGCCTGCGTGCTCCCGCCCCACACGCTCGGGGAGGAGATGCTCCAGCGCCTGCGCAGCGAGACCGAGGGGATCGCCATGGCGCTCGGCGTGGTGGGGCTGCTCAACGTCCAGTTCGCGATTCAGAACGACGAGCTGTACGTGATCGAGGCCAACCCCAGGGCCTCCCGAACGGTTCCGTTCGTGTCCAAGGCGATCGGCCTGCCGCTGGCCAAGCTGGCCTGCCGCGTCCTGCTGGGCGAGCGGATCGCCGACCTCGACCTGCCCGCGGACACCACCAACGGACACGTGTGCGTCAAGGAGGTCGTGCTGCCGTTCGACCGCTTCGCCGGCGCCGACTCGCTGCTCGGCCCCGAGATGCGCTCGACCGGAGAGGTGATGGGAATCGCGCGTGACTTCCCGACCGCGTTCGCCAAGGCACAAGCGGCCGCGGGGGCGAGGCTCCCCGACGCGGGCACGGTCTTCATCACTGTGGCCGACGGCGACAAGCCCGCGGCCACCGGGGTGGCCACCGTGCTCGAGGACCTCGGCTTTCGCATCGTCGCCACCCGCGGGACGGCCCAGGCGATCCGCAAGATGGGCATCCCCGCCGAGGCGATCAACAAGATCGGCGAGGGCTCCCCGCACGTGGTCGACTGGATCGAGCAGGGCGACGTCGACCTCGTCATCAACACGCCGATCGGCACCGGAGCCCGCACCGACGGCTGGGAGATCCGGGCCGCCGCGGTGGCTCGGGGCATACCCTGCATCACCACGATGGCCGGCGCCATGGCCGCCGCCCGAGCGATCGGGTCCAACCGGCGCCGCGATCCGGAGGTGTTGTCGCTTCAAGAGATCCATGGGCGCGCCCACGCTTGAGCGCGTGACCGCGCCGTTCGGCGTCCGCTCGGTCACGGTCACCGCACGCGAGGAGCATGGGGCGTACCGCGTGCTCAGGTGCACCGATCCCGACGGCCCTCGTCCTCAGGCCGGCCAGTTCTACATGCTCCGCGCGGACGAGCCGCTGGGGCGGCGGCGAGGCCGAACGGCCGTATCTGGGCCGGGCGTTCAGTGTCCTGCGGGCACCGCCGGGCGAGCTCCATTTCCTGCTCGAGGACGTGGGGCCGGGGACCAACCGGCTGTGCGAGCTGACCCCTGGCGAAGGCCTGGCCCTGGTCGGGCCGCTCGGGCACGGGTTCGAGCGCCCGCGGGACGGGCGCCGGCCGGTGCTGGTCGGGGGCGGGGTGGGGATCGCGCCGCTGGCCATCCTCCAGGAGGAACTGATACCCGCCCAGCCCAGCAGCCACGGTTCTGCTCGGGTTCCGAGACCGCGCCCACTCCGCCGGATCGGCGCTGCTCGCCGACCCGGCGCTGGCCACCGACGACGGGTCAGCCGGCCATCATGGCCTGGTCACCGACCTTCTGGCCGAGCAGCTCGGCGACCACGTCGAGGTCTACGCCTGCGGACCCGAGCCGATGCTGGCGGCGGTCCGGGCGCTGTGCCTCCAGCACGACGTCCCCGCCCAGCTCGCCCTGGAGGCGCCGATGGGCTGCGGCTTCGGGGCCTGCTTCGGCTGCGCCGTGCCCACCCGGAGCCGGGGGCTGATTCGCCTGTGCCTGGAAGGACCGGTCCTCGACGCGGCCGACTGGGTGGAAGTCGCTGACGCGACTTCCATTGGCAGTTCCGCTGGCGCGGAACTGCCGGGGGGCCGTGAGTGAGCGTCGAGTTCTGCGGCCTCGAACTCGCCCACCCGATCATCAACGCCTCGGGGACATTCGACGCGATCGCGGCCCGGAGGGTGTTCGGCGATGAGCTGCTCGAGCGGTTCCCGTTCGCGGCCTTCGTCTCCAAGACCGTCACCGTGGCTCCCCGCCAGGGCAACCCGCCGCCCCGGCTGTGGGAGACCGGGGCCGGTCTGATCAACTCGATCGGGTTGCCGAACAAGGGCCTCGAGGGCTACCTGGCCGAGGACCTGCCCGAGCTGGGGCGCCTTCCCGTCCCGCTGATCGTCAACGTGATGGGATTCAGCCGCGACGAAGTGGCCGAGCTGGTCACCGCGTTCGCCGAGCGCGAGGAGGTGGCCGCGCTCGAGCTGAACGTCAGCTGCCCGAACGTGGAGACCGGGCTGATCATGGGCGCAGACCCCCGGGAGGTGGCCTTGCTGCTCGAGCGGGTTCGCCCGCTCACGGCCAAGCCGCTGATCGTCAAGCTGACCCCGAATGCGGGCGACGTGGCCGCCGTTGCCCGGGCGGCCGAGCAATCCGGTGCCACAGCGCTGTCGCTGATCAATACGATCCGCGGCATGGCCCTCGATCCACGGTCCGGACAGCCCTGGCTCGGAGGCCGGACCGGCGGCGTCTCGGGGCCGGCCGTGCGGTCGGTCGCCCTGGCACAGGTCTATGCCGTCGCCGATTCGGTCGAGCTTCCGGTCGTCGGAATGGGGGGAGTGGAGCGCGGCCGAGACGCTCTGGACCTGCTCCGGGCCGGCGCGACGCTCGTGGCGGTCGGAACCGAGAGCTTCCGGGACCCCGGGGCCGGCGCGAGGATCGCCGCGGAGCTAACCGGACTCCTCGGAAACACGGGGATTAACAAACCTCCAGAACCCGCAAGGTTCGCGTGACGGTTTCGTTAACCATCCCCCAAATAGCCTGCAAACTCAGGCTATTCCCCGAACCATCCTCGACATGCCTCGACCTCACCTTCAGCTTGAGCCGAATTACCGGTTTTTGCTTTGATCGCCCCGGCCCAAGATGTATAGTCGCCGCCCATGCCGCCGGTCTCCGAATCGCCCCCCAAGCCCATGGTTGCGCCTGAACGATCGCTCGTTCAGCGCATGGAGGCGCTTCAGCGCGCCAACGACGTGCGCAGCCGCCGGGCGCAGCTCAAGCGCGACCTGAAAGCCGGCCGCCAGCCGATCCACGAGCTGCTGCTGCAGCCGCCCGAGTATCTGGAGACCGCGAAGGTGTTCGACCTCCTTCTGGCCGTACCGAAGTACGGGCGGGTGAAGGTGAACAAGATCCTCTCGACATGCAGGATCTCTCCAAGCAAGACCATCGGCGGACTGTCGGAGCGTCAGCGGCGGGAGCTGGTCGCACTCATGCGCCGGCGCTGACTGGCGAGCCTTCGGCTCGCTTAACGGAATCTCCGATTCCGTCGGAGCTTCTGGTCAGACTTCTATAAGCGGTGAAGGTTTTCGTAATCACGGGTCCGTCCGGGGTCGGTAAGGGGACCCTGATCCGGGGGCTGCTCCAGCGCGTGCCCGGGCTCGAGCTGTCGGTTTCGGCCACCACCCGGAGCCCGCGGCCGGGAGAGGAGAACGGCGTCGACTATCACTTCCTCACCCCCGACCAGTTCGAGGATCGGGTCGGGGCGGGTGACTTCGTCGAGCACGCCACCTACTCGGGCAACCGCTATGGGACCCTCCGGTCCGAGCTCGAGCGGCGGGCCGATGCGCCGGCCGGGGTGGTGCTCGAGATCGAGGTCCAGGGCGCGCGCCAGGTCCGCGAGGCGATGCCCGACGCGGTCACGGTGTTCATCGCCCCACCCTCGCCCGAGGCGCTGAGAACGCGCCTGATCGGGCGCGGGACCGACGCTCCCGACCAGGTCGAGGAGCGGATGCGCACGGCCGAGCGCGAGCTCGAAGCCCGCGGCGAGTTCAAGCATGAGATCGTCAACGACCGCCTCGAGAGCGCGACCGAGAGCCTGGCCGCGATCGTGCAGCGGGAAATCGGCCCAGAGCCCGCTAACCTTGGGGGCCCCGAAGAACGGACCCCATCTTGATCTCACCCCGTATCGACAAGCTGCTGGAGCACGTCGACTCCGATTACGCGAGCGTGATCGTGGCGGCCAAGCGCGCCCGCCAGATCAACTCCTACTACCACAACCTCGGCGAGGGCACGTTCGACGAGTTCCCGCCACCGATGGTCGACACCCGGTCCAAGAACTACCTGACGATCGCGCTCGAAGAGGTCGCTCAGGGCAAGCTCAAGTACCACTACCGGTAGGCCTCGGGACATGGCGCGATTCCTGCTTGGCGTGAGCGGCGGGATCGCGGCCTATAAGGCGCTGGAGACGGTGCGGCTGGCGGTGAAGGCCGGTCACGCCGCCCGGGTGATCCAGACCCCGGCCAGCGAGCGGTTCGTCGGCCGAGCCTCATTCGAAGGCATCACGGGCGCGCCCGTGCTCGTGAGCGAGTTCGAGGCCGACCCGGCCCGGGGGGCCTATCCCGGGGATCCGGCGCCCGAGCGCGCTCCGATCAGCCACCTCGCCCTGGTCGAACGGGCCGACGTCTACCTGATCGCGCCCGCGAGCGCCAACACGCTGGCCAAGCTCGCCCACGGCCTGGCCGACAACCTCCTCACCGCGGCCGCTCTGGCCGCCCCATGCCCGGTCGCGGTCGCGCCGGCCATGAACAACCGGATGTACACGCACGCGGCCACCCAGGCCAACCTGGCGACGCTCGAGCGCCGCGGGGTCACGGTGATCCCGCCCGGCGAGGGCCTGCTGGCCTCCCACGGCGAACAGGGCATCGGCCGGCTGGCCGAGCCGGCCGTGCTGCTCGAGGCCTGCGAGCGGCTGCTCGCGCGCGCCACGCTCGGCGGAGTCCGGGTCCTCGTGACCGCGGGGGGGACCCGGGAGCCGATCGACAGCGTCCGCTATATCGGCAACCGCTCCTCGGGCAAGATGGGCTTTGCCCTGGCCCGGGCAGCCAGGCGACGCGGGGCGGAGGTGACGATCATCGCCGCCAACGCCCAGCCGCCCGAAGGGGTGGCCGACCGCGTGGTGGCGGTCAAGACCGCAGCCGAGCTCGGTCAGGCCTGCGAGCGCGAGTTCGGCCAGACCGACGTACTCCTGATGGCCGCCGCGGTGGCCGACTTCAGGCCGGCCGGTGCCGCCCAGGAGAAGCTCAAGAAGGACCAGGGCGTGCCGCGCCTGGAGCTCGAACCGACCGCCGACGTGCTCAGCGCCCTGGCGGCGGCCCGCCGGCCCTCACAGGTGCTGGTCGGATTCGCGGCCGAGCACGGCGAGCGGGCGCTCGAGTACGGGCGCGACAAGCTCGCCCGCAAGGGCCTCGACGCGATCGTCGTCAACGACATCTCGAAGGCGGGCGTGGGCTTCGACGCCGACGAGAACGAGGTGACCATCGTCAGCGCCATTGGAGGCGAGCGCTGGGTGCCCCAGACGAGGAAGGAAAACGTCGCCCACGCAGTCCTCGACGAGGTGGAGCGCCTTCTCGAGGCAGCAGGAGAGGATTCGGATGGAGCCCGAGCCGGCACGCGCAGCACCGCGCGAGTCTGAACCTCTGGCGCCGCTGGCCGAGCGGCTGGCCGACAACGTCATGCGCGCGGTGCAGGTCCGCCGCTCGACCCTCGATCACGTGATCGTCGCGCTGCTGGCCGAAGGGCACGTGCTGGTCGAGGACAACCCGGGCGTGGGCAAGACGGCACTGGCCCGGGCCCTGGCCCGATCGATCGACTGCCACTTCGCGCGCATCCAGTGCACGTCCGATCTGCTCCCCGCCGACGTGGTCGGCACCAACATCTACGACGAGCGCGAGCACCGGTTCGAGTTCCGGCCAGGGCCAGTGTTCGCCAACGTCGTGCTCGTCGACGAGATCAACCGCGCCTCGCCGAAGACCCAGTCCGGGCTGCTCGAATGCATGCAGGAGCGCTCGGTCACCGTCGACGTCCTCACCCACGAGCTGGCGCGCCCGTTCCTCGTCCTGGCCACCCAGAACCCGATCGAATACGAGGGCACGTATCCGCTCCCCGAAGCCCAGGTCGACCGGTTCATGGTCCGGATCTCGCTCGGCTACCCCTCGCCGCGCGACGAGGCGAGCATGCTGGCCGATCACGAGGCCGGCGACCGCGTGCGGGACCTGCAGCCGGTGGCCACCGCGGCCCAGGTGCTGGCGGCCCAGGACGCGGCCACCCGGGTCCACGCCGCCCAGCCGCTGCGCGACTACGTGGTCCGGGTCCTCTGGCGGGCGCGCGAAGATGCGCGCGTGGAGCTGGGGCCGAGCCCGCGGGCCGGGCTGATGCTGCTGCGCGCCGCCAAGGCGCATGCAATGGTCCAGGGGCGCGATCACGCTCTGCCCGACGACGTCCAGGCCCTGGCCCAACCGGTTCTCGCCCACAGGCTGGTGCTGGCCCCGGAATGGCCGCGGGCCACCGCCGACGACGTGATCGCCGACGCGATCGCCGCCGTGCGCGCGCTGTGAAACGAGCCTTCGCGGTGTCCGCCGCGGGCGCGGCGCTGACGCTGGTGGCGATGACCTTCGAGGCCGCGCCCCTGTTCGTCCCCGGCGTCGCGCTGGTGGCGGTCGGGGCCCTGACCCCGCTCTGGGTCGGGCTCGCGGCCGCCGGCACGCGGGCGCGAAGGGTGCTCGCCACCGACCGCGTGGTCGAGGGCAATCCGGTCCACGCCACGGTGGAATTCCGGCGCGGCCTGCTCCGGCCGCCCGGCCTCGAGCTGACCGACCCGCTCGGCGGCGCCGGTGACTGGCGGGGCAAGGACCTGTGGCCGACCGGCAGCGGCCGCCGGGCCAGGGTCACCGTGGTCGCGCGCGCCCCCCGGCGCGGCCGCCACGAGTTCGCCCCCCCGTCGCTGATCCTCAGAGACCCGCTCGAGCTCGTGCGCATCGGGCGCAATCCCGGCGGCCCGGCGGACGAGGTCCTGGTCCTCCCGCGGATCGAGCGCGTGGTCTGGCACGGGCGCGATCTCGGCGCCTCGGCTCAGGCCGCTCCCGGAGCAGCGTCGGCGGAGCCGCTGGCCGCGGTCGAACTCGACGGACTGCGCCCCTACCGCCCCGGCGCACCCGCCTCCCGCATCCACTGGGCGGCGCTGGCCCGCGGCGCGGGCCTGCTCGAGCGTCGGCTGCGCGCCGACGCCGACACCCGGCCGCTTGTCGTCCTCGACGCCCGCTGCGCCGATCCCGCGGCTCCGGAGCTCGACTCCGCTGTCCGGGCGGCGGCGTCGCTGACCTTCCACCTAGCGCGCACGGGCGGGTGCGGTCTGCTCATCACCGGCGACCGCCGCCCGCATGAAATCGACTCCGACCTACGCACGTGGCCGGCGGCCCATGTGCGGCTGGCCGTCGTCGAGGGAGGCTCGGGGCTCCGGCCACCCAGCCTGGCCCAGGGAGCGCGGCTCGGGCGGATCTTCTACGTCGCGGCTCAGCCGCTGGCGCGCATGCCGCAGGCGCTCGCCCACGCGGGGCCGTTGGCCGCCGTCCTCGTGCTGCCCGAGGGGGTGGCACCGGCGGGTCGGGCCGAGCCGGCCCTCGAGGTGGCGGGCTGCCGGGGCTACATGCTCGGAGCGGGCCGGTCGGCCAGGCCGGCGAGGAGCCGGGTTGGAAGCCGCTAGCGCACCCGGGCTCGCGGGCGCCGCCCGCTCCGCCCACCCGGCGCGCGCGACCGTGGCCGAGCGGCCGGTCATGCGCGGGCTCACGTTCACCGCCCTGGCGCTGTACGGCGTTCTGCTGTGGGCGAAGCTGACCAGCCCGGCGCCCACCGCCCGGCTTCTCGGCCTCGTCGCCCTGGCGGTCGGCATCGCCGTGCTCGGGCCGGTGCTCGCCCGCCGTCACCGGGGCCTGGCCGCAGCGGCCGGGGTGGCCGCGGCGCTGGCGGCGCTGCCGATCTCCGGCGTCCCCCTGGCCTGGATCTGGCACGTGCGCATCGCCGTCACCGCCGACGCCATCGGCCAGGGGCTGACCACGCTCCCGCGCATCTTTCTTCCCTACGCGGGTCTGAACCAGCCGGTGCGGATGGTGATGACGCTCGGGGCGGGGGTCCTGCTCCTGGACGCCGGGCTCCTGCTCGGCTTCGCGCCGGCCCGGCTCGGCGATCTGCGCCGTGGCGCCGTGGCGCTACCGCTCATCGCGCTGGCCATCATCCCGGCGACGCTGATGCGCCCGTCGCTGCCGTACGTTCAGGGCGCGCTCCTGTTCGTGCTCCTGGCCGCGTTCCTGTGGGGCGAGCGCGTCCACCAGGGGGAGATGCTGGCCATGGTCGGCCTGTGCTGCGTGGCCATGGTCGCGGCGCTGTTCGCGGCCCCCGGGTTGGACCGGCATCGCGCCTGGATCGCGCCTCAGTCGCTGGCCGGGGGCCTCACGGCCGCCCACCTCGAACAGTTCGACTGGTCCCAGCGCTACGGCCCGATCAACTGGCCTCGTACCGGCCGGGCCATGTTCCAGGTCCAGGCCGCCCACGCCGAGTACTGGAAAGCCGAGGACCTCGACGTGTTCAACGGGCACGCCTGGACGGTGGGGAACAACGGCGCGCAGGCCGCACCCGATCCCCTCCTCGGGGTCACGCACGCGTCGCTGACGAAATGGACGCAGACCATCCGGGTCACGCTCGGCTCCATGTCGACCTCGACCATGATCGCGGCCGGAAGCGCGAACCTGCCGGCGCATACCGGTACGAGCATCCTCCCCGGCGCCAGTCCCGGCACCTGGGTGAGCGGCTCGCCCCTCGGCCCCGGCGACAGCTACGAGGTCACCGCGTACACGCCGAGCCCGAGCGCCGCCCAGCTGCGGAGCGCGGGGACCGCCTATCCGGAGGCCCTGGTGCCCTACCGGACGATCGACGTGCCGTACCCGAAGACACCGGGGGGCGGCTTTCCGGTCGCCTTCGCCTCCTTTCACTCGGGGCTCGGCGTGGCCGCGCCGGCGGGCGCCGCCACGGTCGAGGAGTCGCCGTACGGGCCTGCCTTCGCCCTGGCCACCCGGCTGGCCAGCCTGGCCGGCAATCCGTACGCGTTCGTCACTTCGGTCGAGCGCTACCTGAGCCGGGGCTTCACCTACGACGAGACGCCGCCCGCGCGGACGTTTCCGCTCGAGAGCTTCCTGTTCCAGGACCGGCTCGGCTACTGCCAGCAGTTCGCCGGCGCGATGGCCCTCCTCCTGCGCATGGGCGGTATCCCGGCCCGGGTGGCCGCCGGCTTCACGGCCGGAACCTACAACTCCGGTTCGCACCGGTGGGTGGTCACCGACGTCGATGCGCACGCGTGGGTCGAGGCGTGGTTCCCCCACTACGGATGGGTCAGGTTCGACCCCACGCCGGGTGCGGCTCCGGCGCGGGGTGGCCATACGAAGCTGAGCGCAACCGCAGCAACGGCACTGCCCTCCGGCAGCACGCCGCCGACACCGGCCCGGCAGCCCGCCGGTGCGCGACCCACTCCCTCGGCCGTCGGCCGGCATGCCGCGCATGGGGCCTCCTCGACCGGCCTGCTGGTCGCCGCGGCGGTGCTCGGCACGCTCCTCGTCCTGCTCATCGCCGGCGCGCTCAGGCTGCGCGCCCGCCGGCCCCCGGCCGCGGGCGTGCTGGCGAGCGAGCTCGAGCGCGCGCTCGCGCGGGCGGGAAGACCGCTGTCCGGCGGGACGACGCTGGCCGCGCTCGAGGAGCGCCTGGGCGCCTCACCGCAGGCGTCCGCCTACGTGCGCGCGATCCGCCTGGCGCGCTTCGGGTCCGGTTCCGAAGGACCGACGGTCGAGCAGCGCCGCGCCCTGCGGGCGCAGCTCTGGGCCGGCCTCGGCCTCGGTGGCGCGCTCCGGGCCATGTGGGCGCTTCCACCGGGCTGGCCACGCCAGAAAACCGCCTCCCGCGGGTCCGCCGAGGCATACACTCCTCACCATGGATGACGTGTATGACTTGTACCGGCGCGGGACCGAACTGCTCGAGGCCGGACACAACCACCAGGCGACGATCCCGCTCTCGCGCGCGCGTGATCTCGCTCCCGACAAGACCTCGATTCGCGAGGCGCTGGGCCGGGCGCTGTTCCACGCTCAGCGCTACGAGCAGGCGGCGGTCGAGTTCGAGGCGGTGATCGATCGCGCGCCCACGAATGACTATGCGCTGTTCTGCCTCGGGCGCTCGCTGCAGATGCTCGGGCGGCACGCCGAAGCGCGCAAGCCACTGGCCCTGGCGGCGACGATGAAGCCGGGCCGCCGGGACTACCGCATCTACCGCGATCGGGCCCGGGCGCGCGCCGACGCAGAGGCGTAAGCGCGGGGGCTGCGCCGCCGGGCGAGTTTCGCCTGCGGCGAAACGTCGCGGCGCCCGGCATGGAAGCCGGGCGAAATTGGCCCCACGGATGCCGCGCGCAAGCGCGGCCCCCACGTGCGAGCGGCCCGGCGCGGTGCTACTCTGAGACCACGTGCCGGGCGCTTCCCGGTGGATGTACCCGGAAGTGGGCGCATGCCCACTTTTTTTATGGAGGGAGATCGTGAGTCCACTTCAGAGAGAGATCGAAATCCGGCTCGCCGAGAGTGAGCCAGAGGTCGAGGTGCTGCTCGCCGAGGTGGTCTCCGGAAGCACGCTCCGCCTGTTCATCGATCATCCGAAGGGGGTGACGCTCGACCTGTGCGAGCGCGTGTCCGGGCGACTGAACGACTATCGCGAGCGGTACTCGCTCGAGGTCTCTTCGCCCGGTCAGGACCGGCCCCTCACCAAGCCCCAGCACTTCAGTCGCTTCCTCGGCCGGCACGCGCGCGTGCGGCTGCGGGAAGCCCGCGACGGCCACAAGAGCCTCACCGGTGAGCTGGTCGGCGCTTCCGAGCAGGAGGTCACGATCGCCGCGGGCGACGGGATCGTCACGATCCCCTATGACCAGATCGCGCGCTCCAACCTCGTCCCTGGAGACTGAGCCATGTCGAGAGAGATCGTCGAGGCCGTACGAGGCCTAGCCGCCGAGAAGAACATCTCGAGCGAGAAGTTGATGGAGGCGCTCGAGGACGCGCTCCTGTCCGCCTACAAGAAGACGCCGGGCTCGGCGCCCTACGCGAAGGTCGAGATGGATCGCGACAGCGGCGACTTCAAGGTCTGGGAGCTGAAGATCCCGCCCGAGCTCGAGGAGCAGCTGCTCGTCGAGGCGACCACCGACCAGACGCCGACGGTCGACCCCGAGACGGGGGAGATGCGCGAGCCGCCCGAGCCCGAGATCGACCTCGAGAAGCTCAAGGAGTACGAGGACCAGATCGAGACCGAGGACGTCACCCCGCACGACTTCGGCCGCATCGCCGCCCAGACGGCCAAGCAGGTCATCCTCCAGCGCATCCGCGAGGCCGAGCGGGACATGATGTTCGAGGAGTACCGCGATCGGGTGGGCGAGCTGATCACCGGCATCGTCCAGCAGTCGGACTCCCGCTACACCCTGGTCCAGCTGCGTGAGCGGGTGGAGGCGCTGCTGCCCAAGTCAGAGCAGGTCGAGGGCGAGCGCTACGACCACTCACAGCGGATCAAGGCGGTGATCAAGGACGTCTCGAACTCGACCAAGGGACCGTCGATCATCGTGAGCCGGCGCGATCCGGAGCTGATCAAGTCGCTGTTCGAGCTCGAGGTGCCGGAGATCGCCGACGGCCTGGTCGAGATCACCGGAGTGGCCCGGGAGCCCGGCTACCGGTCGAAGATCGCCGTGGTGAGCCATGTCGACGGCGTCGATCCGGTCGGCGCGTGCGTGGGTCCGCGCGGATCCCGCGTGCGCATGGTCGTCTCCGAGCTCCGGGGCGAGAAGATCGACATCATTCCGTACAACGACGAGCCGGCCCGGTTCGTGGCCAAGGCGCTCTCGCCCGCGCGCGTGCGCGAGGTGCTGGTCGACGACGCGGGCAAGCAGGCGACCGTGATCGTCCCCGACGACCAGCTCTCGCTGGCCATCGGCCGCGAGGGTCAGAACGCCCGTCTGGCCGCGCGCCTGACCGGGTGGCGGATCGACATCCGCTCGGAAACCGAGTTCGCGGCCGAGGAGGCCGAGCACGGCTACGACGAGGAAGAGGTCTCCGGCCGCTGTCACGCCATCCTGACCAACGGCCGGCGGTGCCCGAATGCCGCGCTGCCGGGATCGAGGTACTGCGGGATCGAGGCCCATCAGGCGCTCGAGGGGACGAACTCCGACCGGGTTGACGGGGCCGCCGACGGCGATGGGGGCGAGGATCCGGCCGCTAACGGCACGGGCAGCGAGGCGGCCGAGGAGGCCGCGTCCTAGCCTCGGCGGACCGATCTACACTGGACGTAGATGAATAAGCGAGTCCACGAAATCGCCAAGGAGCGCGGCCTGCCGACCAAGCAGGTGCTCGAGCGCCTGCAGGCGGCCGGGATCGACGTCAAGGCGTCGTCCTCGTCGGTCGACGAGGCGGCGGCGCAGCGCGTGCTCGGCAATGGCGACAGCGCTGCGCCCGGTACGGCGCGCCGCGGGTCTGCCCAGGCCAAGGGCCCGACGGCGGCCGAAGGACGCTCCGCCGGTGCTTCGGGCGGCGCCCGCGACACCCGATCCGAAGAGCTCCGCCCCGCCGCGGACGCTCCGCCGCGTCAGCATCAGCGACGACGACGGCCCCCGCGGGCGCAGCAGCCGCGGTTCCTCCGGCGCCGCCCGTCCGCCCGCCAGCCGGGCCCCAGAGAGCGGTGGACCCCGGCCCGACGTGGCTTCGATCCGTCCCGAGATTCGTCCCCTCCCGCGCGATCCCCGCAGCATGCCGCGCGACCCGCGCGCCGGCGATCCGCGCGGCATGCCGCCCCGCGATCCCCGCCGGGCCAGCGCCGCGCCACGAGGCCAGCAGCAACGCCAGACCGGCTCGGGCGGGCAGCAGCAACAGCAGCGCCAGCCCGCGGCCGGGGGACAGCAGCAGCGACAGGCCCAGGCCTCCGGCCGTCAGCAGCCTGACGCCACCGCGCGGGCACGTCAGCCTGAGCAGCGCGCGAGCACACCGGCTTCCGCTCCGGCTCCGGAGAAGGAGCAGACACCGGCCTCCACGCCTCCGGCGGACGGCGGCCAGCGGGCGGCCAACGGCGAGGGCGCGCACAAGCAGCGTCCGACCCGTGATTCGCTTCAGGGTGAGCGGGCGCCGGGGAGCGCGGGCGGTCGTCGCCGGGTCGTGATCGACTCCCAGGCCTCCCGCCGCAGCCCCGGTGGCGGACCTCCCCAGCAGAACCAGCCCCCGCGGCGCCAGCGGCGCGGCCGTCGCCGGCGCGGCGTCTACGACGAAGAGGCCGAGTCGCGTCCGTCGCGCACGGCGGTGGCCGTACCCGACGCGATCCAGATCAACTCGGGTTCGACGGTCAAGGACGTGGCCGAGTACCTCGGGGTCACGGTGGCCGAGATCATCAAGCAGCTGATGACGCTGGGCGAGATGGCGACCATCACCCAGACCCTGTCCGACGAGGCGATCGTCGAGCTGTCCGAGAAGCTCGACAAGCAGGTCGAGATCGTCCACACCGAGGACGAGACGATCGCCGAGCCGGTCTTCGACGACGCCGAGGACGAGCTCGTCGAGCGCCCTCCGGTGGTGACCATCATGGGTCACGTCGACCACGGCAAGACCTCGCTGCTCGACGCCATCCGGGAGACCGAGGTGGCGGCCGGGGAGGCGGGTGGCATCACCCAGCACATCGGCGCCTACCAGGTCCACCACGGCGAGAAGACGATCACCTTCCTCGACACTCCGGGTCACGAGGCGTTCACCGCCATGCGGGCCCGCGGGGCCAAGGTGACCGACATCGCGGTGATCGTGGTCGCCGCCGATGACGGCGTGAAGCCGCAGACCCAGGAGGCGGTCGACCACGCCAAGGAGGCCGAGGTCCCGATCCTGGTCGCCATCAACAAGATCGACAAGGAGGGCGCCGACCCCAACCGCGTCCGCGGCGAGATGGCCGGCATCGGCCTGCAGCCGGTCGAGTGGGGGGGCGACACCGAGTTCGTCGACGTGTCGGCGCGGACCAAGGAGGGGCTCGAGAACGTGCTCGAGACGATCGGCGTCATGGCGGAGGTCGAGGAGCTGCGCGCCAATCCGGACGCGCCCGCCTCGGGAACGGTGGTCGAGTCCAAGCTCGATCCCGGCCGCGGCCCCGTGGTGACGATCCTGATCATGCGCGGCACGCTCGAGGTCGGGGACGCGCTCGTCGCGGGCGCCCACTGGGGCCGGGTGCGGGCGATGAACGACTTCCTGGGCAACCGCGTCGCCCAGGCGCAGCCCGGCGAGCCGGTCGAGGTGCTCGGGTTCGACGGAGTGCCGGAGGCCGGCGAGCACGTTCGCGCGGTCGAGAACGAGCGCCGCGCCCGGCAGCTGGCGCAGGAGCGCGCCACGCGCCTGAAGGCCGAGTCGCTGGCCCGGCGCTCGGGCAAGCGGATCTCGCTCGAGGACATCTTCCGCAGCGGCATCCAGGAGCTCAACCTGGTCCTGAAGGCCGATGTGGCCGGTTCGCTCGAGGCGATCGAGGACGAGATCGCCAAGCTGCCGCAGGATGAGGTCTCGGTCAACGTGATCCGCCGCGCGGTCGGCGCCGTGACCGAGTCCGACGTCATGCTGGCCGCCGCCTCCGACGCGGTGATCCTGTCCTTCAACGTCCGTCCGGTCGGCGACGCGCGCTCGGTGGCCGAGCGCGAGGGCGTGGAGATCCGTCACTACTCGGTCATCTACCGGGCCATCGAGGAGCTCCGCGACGCCATGCAGGGCATGCTCGCGCCCGAGGAGGTCGAGGAGACGCTCGGCCAGGCCGAGGTGCGCCAGACCTTCCGCGCCTCCCGCGTGGGCACGATCGCCGGTTCACATGTGACCGAGGGAACCATCACCCGCGGCTCCAAGGTGCGCCTGGTCCGCGACGGCACCGTCGTCTACGACGGGACGATCGCCAGCCTCCGGCGCTTCAACGAGGACGCGCGCGAGGTCGCGACCGGATATGACTGCGGCATCGTGCTGCGGGACTTCGCCGACGTAAAGGAAGGCGATGTCCTCGAGACGTACGCGACTCGCCAGGTCGAGCGCGAGCTCGCCTAGACGTCCGGGACATGTCGGCCAGCGGGTACGTGGCCGTGCTGGTGATCGATTTGCACTTCCCCGAGGCCGAGAGCCTCAAGTCCAAGCGCAAGGAGCTGTCCTCGATCAAGGCCCAGCTCAACCGCCGCCTCGGCGTCGCGGTGGCCGAAGTCGATCATCAGGACCTGTGGCAGCGCGCCCGGCTGACCGCCGCGCTGACCGGCGGATCGCTGTCCCGGCTGTCGAGCGCGGCCGACGGCGTCGAGCGGTGGATTCTGGCCCGCTGGCCCGAGGGCGTGCATGTGCAACGCATAGTCACCTCGGTCGAGGACCTCGTCCCCTGAGCCGCGCGCCGATGAGAGCGCTCACAAGTCCCGGTCAGGATGGGAGGTGACGGGGTAGGATGCCGACCGGACGCATGCGGCGCGTCGATGAGGCAGTACGTGCGGTCCTCAGCGACGCCATATCGAAGGACCTGCAGGACCCGCGCGTGGGATTCGTCACTGTGACCGCAGTCAAGACCAGCCCCGATCTTCGGCACGCCCGCGTGTACGTCAGCGTCCTCGGGGACGACGCGCGACGGACCGACAGCCTGGCCGGACTGCGCTCGGCCCGAGGGTTTTTGCAGAGCCGGGTGGCTTCAGAGCTCACGTTGAAGCACACCCCGACGATTACCTTCGAATACGACGAATCCGTCGATCGAGGGATGCGAATCTCTCAGCTGCTCCAGCAAACTGATCCAGATGCCTGAAAACGGAAACCGCTCGAGCCGCGAGCAGGTGCTCGACGAGCTGCGCTCGTCCGACAAGCTCGTCGTGGTCACGCACGAGAACCCGGACGGGGATGCGCTCGGCTCGCTGATCGCGATGCAGGAGATGCTGCTCGCGCTCGGCAAGGACAGCCTGATGTTCATCGATGCCGGCGAATTCCCGCTCCCGCAGGAGTACCACTTCTTCGACCTGCCCCGGCTGGTCACCGAGCCTCCGGCCGACCTCGAGGAGCGAACGTTCGTGTTTCTCGACTGCGGCAACCTCGAGCGCAATCCCGCCGAGGCGTTCCAGCGCCCCGGCGCCCACATCCTCAACATCGACCACCACCACGACAACACCCGCTTCGGGACCGTGAACCTGGTTGTCCCGGAGGCCTCATGCACGGCCGAGATCGTCTGGGACCTGATGCACGGACTCGGCGTGACGCCCAACCAGCACGCCTCCGAGGCCCTCTACGTGGGGCTGATCACCGACACCGGGCGCTTCATGTACGAGAACACGGGCGCGCGGGCGCACTTGATGGCGGCCGAGCTGATCGACCTCGGGGTCGACGTGCACGAGATCTACCGCCGCGTGTACGAGGGCGTGCCGTACGGCAAGCTCGCGCTGCTGGCCCGGGGCCTGGCCAACGTCCGGCGCTACGACGGCGGACGGCTGACCATGACCGAGCTCTCGAAGCTCGACTTCACCGAGACCGGCGCCGAGGAGAGCTACTCCGAGGGCGTGATCGACCACCTGCGCGCGGTCGAGGGGACCGCGGTGGCCGCGCTGGTCCGGGACCGGATGGGCGACACCAACGGCGACCGGCTGCGCAAGGTGTCGCTGCGCTCGAGCAATGACCAGGTCGACGTCTCGGCCATCGCCCGCGTCCAGGGCGGGGGCGGCCACCGACAGGCGGCCGGCTTCTCGACCGCGCTGGAGTGGGACGAGCTCGTCGGCTTCCTGCGTCAGGCGGTGGCCGAGCAGCTCCCCGCCGCGACGTGATCCCGCCCCCGCGGCCCGAGGCCGGGGTAGTGCTGTACGACAAGCCGGCCGGAGTGACCTCGCACGATGTGGTCGCCTCGGTGCGCCGGCGGTTCGATCGCGGAGTGAAGGTGGGGCACGCCGGCACGCTGGATCCCTTCGCCACCGGCCTGTTGCTCGTCCTGGTCGGGCGGGCCACCCGGGCCCAGCGCTTCCTCATGGAGCTGCCGAAGGCCTACCTCGTCACGGCCCGGTTCGGGGCCGTGTCCTCGACCGGTGACCCGGAGGGCCCGATCCTCGACACCGGGCTGGTGCCCGACGGGGACCTCACGCTGCCGGTCGGGGTGATCCGCCAGCGGCCGCCCGCGTATTCCGCGGTCAAGGTGTCCGGGCGGCGGGCGTACGCCCTGGCCCGGGCGGGGGAGGCGGTCGACCTGCCCGAACGCGAGGTCACCGTGTACCGGTTCGATGAGCTCGGGCGCGAAGGGGCGCGGCGGGAGTTCCTGATCGAGTGCTCGTCCGGGACCTACGTGCGGAGCCTGGTGGCCGACCTCGGCGATGCCTACTGCGAGGCGCTGCGCCGGACCCGGATCGGGCCGTTCGAGGTCCAAAACGCCGACCCCGAGCGGGTGATCCCGCTGGGGGAGGCGTTGCGCTTCCTGCCTGAGGTGCGTCTGGAGGGCGAGGCAGCGCGACGGGCCGGTCATGGTGGCGCGGTCTCCGGTGAGCCGGCCCGGGGCCCGGTGCGCCTGACCGACGAGCAGGGGCTGATCGCCGTGGCCGAGCCGGCGGGCGAGGGCCTGAAGCCGGTCGTCGGGTTCCGCGGATAGGGCCTTACGGCCCCCTGAGCTAGATTTCCGCGCCCATGCGGGTCACCACGTTTCCCGACGTCGAGCCGCGCCCGCGCCGCGTGGCCGTGGGCGAGTTCGACGGCGTGCACCTCGGGCACCGCGAGGTGATTCGCGGCAGCGATACCGTGCTGACCTTCGAGCCCCACCCGCTCCAGGTCGTGCGCCCGGAGGCGGCGCCGCGGCTGCTGACCAGCCTGGACGTGAAGGCCGAGCTGATCGCCGGGCTCGGGGTCGAGGAGGTGGTCGTGATCCCGTTCGACAAGGGGTTCGCATCCCAGAGCCCGCAGGACTTCATCGACCACGTGCTGGTCGAGCGGCTGGGGGTGACCCGGGTGTCGGTGGGGGAGAACTTCCGCTTCGGATTCAAGGCGGCGGGGGATCCGGAGATGCTCGCGGCCGATGGGCGGTTCGAGACCCGGGTGGTGCCGCTGGTCGAGGTCGACGGGGAGATCGTCTCCTCTTCGCACATCCGCGGCCTCGTGCTGGCCGGGGAGGTCGAGGCGGCGGCGCGGTTCCTCGGGGCGCCGTTTCAGATCCGCGGCGAAGTCGTCCACGGCGATGAGCGCGGGCGCACGCTCGGCTTCCCGACCGCCAACCTGGTCCCCGACGAGGCCCTCGTGACTCCCGGCCACGGCATCTACGTGGCCCGCTCGGACTCGGAAGGCGCCTGCGCCGCGGTCAGCATCGGCGTGCGCCCGACCTTCGGCACCGGGCGGGCGCTCCTGATCGAGGCCTACCTGATCGACCGGGACGTCGACCTGTACGGACAGCCGCTGAAGCTGGAGTTCCTCAGCCGCCTGCGGGGCGAGCGGCGGTTCGAGTCCACCGAGGCGCTGGTGGAGCAGATGCGTCAGGACGTGGAGCAGGCGCGGTCGCTGTGCGGGTAGGCGCGGAGCCTGTGCCCGCCATACCTCGCCTGCTAGCCTCACCGGCCGGATGACGCTGACCAAAGAACGCAAGCAGGAGCTGATCGACCGGTTCGGGGACGGCCCGGGCGACACCGGCCGGACCGAGGTGCAGGTCGCGCTCATGACCGAGCGGATCAACGAGCTGACCACCCACCTGCGGGCCAACCGCAAGGACCATCACTCCCGCCGAGGCCTGCTCATGCTGGTCGGCCGGCGCCGCCGGCTGCTGAACTATCTGCAGCACAACGACCTCGAGCGTTACCGCACGCTGATCCGCGAGCTCGGCCTCCGCCGGTAGGTTTTCGTTCGTTGGCCGACGCGGGTGTCATCCCCGCCGGGACACCGGTCCCCGAGTTCACCCTGCGCCGGGAGGACGGCAGCGAGTTCACCGCGGCTGATCTCGACGGGTCGACGACGGTACTCGTCTTCTACCCCTTCGCCTTCAGCCCCGTCTGCACGGATCAGCTGAACCTGTACGAGGAGATCCTCGGTCAGCTGCACGAGCAGGGCGCGACCATGTACGCGGTCTCCTGCGACGCCGGCTACTCACAGACCGCGTTCAAGGAGCGGCTCGGGGTGACAATCGAGCAGCTGTCGGACTTCGAGCCCAAGGGCGCCGCCTGCCGGGCCTTCGGAGTTCTCCATCCGGGCGGGTTCCCCCAGCGGGCCCTGGTCATCATCGGACCGGACAGAATCGTCAAATGGAGCTACCAGGCCCCCTCGCCCGGAGACCTCCCGGGCGCGAACCTGATCTTCGACGGCCTGGCCGCCGTCTCCGCCTGATCCGCGGGACCGAGCGCGGATGAGCGGGCTCCGCTCGGCTCCCGTGCCCGCGGTCATGGCCGACGACCACGTGCGTGGGGCGGCCGATGCGCCACTGGTCATCGAGTACGCCGACTTCGAATGCCCGTACTGCGCGGCGGTCGGACTGGACCTGGCCACGCTGCGGCTGCGCCGGGTGTTCCGGCACTTCCCCGTCCGCTCGAGCCACCCCCGGGCCTGGGCCGCGGCCTGCGCCGCCGAGGCGGCCGCCCTGCAGGGTCGGTTCTGGGACATGCACGACGTGCTCTTCGCCGATCAGGCCCGGCTCGAGGATCCTCACCTGTGGGATCGGGCCCTGAAGCTGGAGCTCGACCTCGACCGGTTCGAGCGCGACCGCCGGAGCGATGCGGTCGCGAGCCGGGTGAGGCGAGACTTCGAGTCCGGCGTGCGCGCCGGGGTCGTCACCACGCCGACGCTGTTCGCCGGGGGCCAGAAGCTGGCCGGACGGGTCCCGGCCGTGACCCTCCGGGCCCTCAGTGAGGTACCGGGGAAGGGGAGACGGCCGACGGATCGGGGGTGAAGCCGGGGAGCGAGAGGGTGAACGTCGACCCGGACTCGGTGCTCGTCACCGTGCACCGGCCGCCGTGTCCCTTGGCGATGGCATCGACGATCGCCAGCCCGAGCCCGACTCCGCCGGCCGAGCGCGTGCGCGCCGCGTCGGCGCGGGCGAAGCGATGAAAGATGCGGTCGAGCGCCTCGACCGGAATGCCAGGCCCCTCGTCGCGGACCTCGATCGCCACGGCGTCGTCCCCGAGCCGGCGGGCGCGGATCTCGATCACCTCGAGCTCGTGGGTGAACTTGACCGCGTTCTCGAGCAGCGCGTCGAGGGCGGCGCGGAGGCGATCCGGATCCACCTCAAGCCGTCCGGCGGCCAGAGGCCCGAGCCGCCAGGCGCGCGGCGCCACGTCGGACCAGCGCATCAGCACGTCCTCGAGGAACGGCTCGAGCTCGAGGCTCTCCAGGCGCAGGAAGTCCGGCTGGTCGGCGGTGGCGAGCAGGAGGAGCCGTTCGATAATGGCGTCGATCCGCCCGAGCTCGTCGAGAGCGACCTCGAGCTCGGGTTCGCCGCGGCGCTCGGTCTTGAGCAGCTCCAGGTGCCCGCGCGCGATCGTCACCGGGGTGCGGAGCTCGTGCGAGGCGTCGTGGATGAAGCGCTCCTGGCGCTCGAGCAGCGAGCGCCGCTCCTCGGATTCGCCCTCGGCGATCTGGAGCGCATCAATCCGGCGCCGGGCGTGCCAGACCATGGCCAGGAACATCGCGCTCATCAGCGGGACCTCGAACAGCTCGCCCCACAGCTGGATCCCATCGAACGCATCGAGCATGATCGATGCGCCCGTGGTGACGACGACCGCGGCGAGCACGAGCAGCGTGGCGCGCGTCGGCCATACGCGAAAGCCGTAGAGCAGGGTGAGGCTGATCCAGACGAAGTGAAACGGGATCGTCTCCCAGCCCGGGAAGGCGATCATGGCCGCCCAGTTCGCGCCCGCAAACGCCGCCCACAGCAGCTCGACCCGGTAACGGCGCAGCACCGAGAGGCGCCGGGGGCTAGGCAGCAGCGCGATAACCGACATTGCGGACCGTCTCGATCGGTGCCCGCGGCCCCAAGCGCCGGCGCAGTCTGCGCACGCACACGTCGACCACGTTCGAGCGCGGGTCGAAGTCGTAACCCCACACCTCGGAGAGCAGCCGCTCACGGCTGACGACCTCCCCGACGTGGGCCATGAGGAAGTGCAGGAGCCGGAACTCGCGGTCGGACAGGTCGGTGACCGCGTCACCGACACGGGCCTGGCGGCGCGCCACGTCGAGCACGAGCTTGCCGACCCGAACCACCGTCTCGCCGTCGCCTTCGCGGGCGCGCCGCAGCTGCACCCGGGCCCGGGCCAGCAGCTCGTCGAGCGAGAACGGCTTGGCCACATAGTCGACCGCGCCGAGCTCGAAGCCGCGCAGCTTGGTGGCCAGATCGCTGCGCGCGGAAAGAATCAGCACCGGCAGGTCGGGCCGCCGGTCGTGCAGCTCGGCCAGCGCGTCGAGCCCGTCGCGTCCCGGCAGCATCAGGTCGAGGATGACCAGCTCGGGGCTTCCCTCCAATGCGCGGACGACGCCGTCGTCGCCGTTGCCGGCCAGTTCGACGGTGAAGCCCTCGGCCTCGAACGCCCGAGCCAGAAAAGCGGCTATCCGCGCCTCATCCTCGACGATCAGTATCCGCATCCGCAGACCCCACGAACGGCAATCCCTCGCAACATGACGTGGAGATGACCGCAACATGACATTGCCGTCATTTCCCTCTCACTCTCGTCTTAGGACTGTATAACACCGCGCGGCCGTTCCACAGAGCGACTGCGGGCCCGAATCGGGTCCGGCGAGAAGAGGGTGGAGACTCTTGGGAGCGCAGGCAAAGCGAGCCATCGGGATAGCCGTTGTGGCGGCCGTCCTGTGTGCGGCGATCGCGCTCTACATCGCGCTCTACCTGACCAACGTCCCGGGGTCGGCGGCAGCCACCCGTTCCGGCGCCAGCACGCATCTCTACCTGGCCACGGTGGCGGCCTCCGAGACCACCGATCCGCACCCGACCTGGGTCTCGTACTACGCCGTGGATCCGAACGGCCAGAACTGGCGGCACGACACCACGTACGTCGTGCCGGCGAACTCGCTCGTCACCGTCACCGTCTACCAGTTCGACGGCCAGTCAGGACTGCGCAACCCGTTCATCTCCCAGGCGCAGGGAACGGTCGGGGGCAACTTCCTCCTCGACGGCAAGCCGACGCGGCAGATCGACCCCGACTCGGCTTCGCACGTCTTCGCCATCCCTCAGCTCGGAGTCTCGGTTCCGCTCGAGGGCATCCCCGACGACGCCAAGAACCCGTGCGCCAACGCGCCCTGCCCGCTGAGCACCAACCACTACACGATCACCTTCACGTTCCGTACGCCGGGCAAGGGGCTCTACCGCTGGCAATGCTTCGTGCCCTGCGCGGCCGGCTACATCCAGGGGTTCGGCGGGCCCATGCAGACCGTCGGCTACATGGACGGCTTCATCAAGGTGGTCTAGGGCATGAACGAGGTCAAGGAGCCCAACCACTTCCTCCGCCTCGTGGTCCTGTGGCTGGTGGCGTGCGTGATCGCCACGCCGCTGGTCGTGTTCGTGGCCGGGCCGGGCCTGCCGCCGGGCAACGCCTCGGTTGAAGCCTCCGGCCAGGTCACGGACAACATCGTGCTGCTCGCGCTCTCCACGCCGGTCGCGCTGGCCGTGCTCGTCTTCCTGGCCTACGCGCTCATCGTCTTCCGGGAGCGCACCCCGTCGGTCGTGGTCGACGGTCCTCCGGTGCGCGGAAACCCGGCCATCCAGATCTGGTGGCTGATCATAACCACCGTGATCGTGCTCTTCCTGGCCGGCTACGGATCGATCCGCCTGCTCGCCGACGGCTCGGGTGGGGGTCAGGGCCCGAATCCGATCGCCACTCCGGGCGAGCCGAAGGGCGACCCGCCGCTGCAGGTACAGGTGATCGCCCAGCAGTGGCAGTTCACCTACCGGTTCCCCGGCTACGGGGGCGTCGAGACCACGCGCCTGGAGCTGCCGGCCAACACCCTGGTCACGTTCCACGTCACCTCACTCGACGTGATCCACTCGTTCTGGGCCTACCAGCTCGGGGTCAAGGCGGATGCCAATCCCGGCGTCGACAACGTCGCCTACGCGACCACCAAGGGCCCGCTCGACTTCAACATCCACTGCGCCGAGCTGTGCGGCGTGTGGCACGGCTACATGTTCGCCTCCGGGCGCGTGGTCAGCCGAGCCGACTTCGCCAGCTGGATCGCCGGGCAGCAGCGCACCAACGCGCCGGTGGCCAAGTCACTGGAGCCGTACAGCAAGCAGTACTTCCCTGATCCACAGAGGAGAGGTGGATGACCACGGTCGCGATGCCTTCGGTCCGGCCGCCGTTGTGGCGGCGGCTGATCGGGTTCAACTTGCTCACCGCGATCGTGTGCGGGGTGGCGGGCTGGTTCATCGGCTACGTCATCGGTGACCACATCACCGGCGCGGGGCTCCAGTACTACTCCGACAGCGCGGGCCAGAACGACGTTGCCATCTTCCTCGGCTACTTCCTCGGCGTGGTCGGCTTCCTGGTCGGGCTCGGGTTTGCCAACTACCCGATCAAGCGAATGCTCGGCCACCCCCCGACGCTGGCCGAGAAGGAGAGCGAGGACCTCGGCCTCTCGCGCTACTTCGCCCTCTCGACCGACCACAAGGTCGTGGCGCTGCAGTACCTGGTCGGGATCGGCGTCTTCTTCTTCGTGGGCGGGCTCAACGCCATGCTCATCCGAACCGAGCTGCTCCAGCCCAACACGCACGCGTTCGGCGCCAACCAGTACCTGACCCTGGTCGGCATGCACGGCACGATGATGATGGGAATGATGACCTCGGGCATCCTCGGCCCGTTCGCCAACTGGGTCGTCCCGCTCATGATCGGCTCCCGCCGGATGGCCTTCCCGCGCATCGAGGCGTTCACGTTCTGGCTCCTGATGGCGGCCGGCGTGATCCTGGTCACGACGATCTTCTTCGGAGGCTTCCAGACCGGGTGGACCGGCTACCAGCCGCTCGGAGCTCAGAACACGGCCGGCTATGACGCCTACATCGGCTTCTTCGCGCTGGTCGGCGTCTCGATGACGCTTCTCGGCCTCAACCTGATGGCCACCATCATCACCATGCGGGCCCCCGGGATGACCTGGTCGCGCCTGCCGATCTTCTGCTGGTCGGTGCTCGCCACCTCGGCTCTGATGGTGCTGGCCGCGCCGATGCTGATCGCCACCCTGCTCATGGGCGCGATGGATCGCACCGTGCAGACGGCCTTCTTCATCCCCGGCAACGGCGGCAGCTCGTACCTGTTCCAGAACCTGTTCTGGGTGTTCGGGCACCCGGAGGTGTACATCCTCGCGCTACCCGGGTTCGGGATCGTGCTCGAGCTCCTACCGGTGTTCGCGCGCAAGCCGCTGTGGGGCTACCGGCTCGCGGTGGCCGGATTGCTCGGCGTGGCTCTGCTCAGCTTCTTCGTCTGGCAGCACCACCTGTTCGTCTCGGGCATCAACGCCGACCTGCGGCCCTTCTACATGCTCTCGACCGAGCTCATCTCCCTGCCCACCGGGTTCACCTTCCTGTGCGTGATGGGGACGTTGTGGCGCGGGCGAATACGGTTCACCGTGCCGATGCTGTTCTGCCTCGCCTGGGCGTTCAACTTCCTCTTCGGCGGCATCTCCGGCGTCTTCCTGTCCGACGTCCCGAGCGACGTGACCACCCACGGCAGCTTCTTCTCCATGGCCCACTTCCACTACACGATCATGGGCGGGCTGGTGTTCACCTTCTTCGCCGCGATCTACTACTGGGTGCCGAAGATGACCGGCTTCCGCTTCAACGAGCGGCTGGCCAAGATCCACTTCTGGACCATGTTCCTGGCCTTCAATTCGACCTTCGCGCCCCTGTTCGCGCTCGGCTTCATGGGCATGCCGCGCCGCGTCGTCACCTACCCGACCGGGTTCCAGGGCCTCAACGACTGGGTCTCGGCCTCGGCCTTCGTGCTCGGGATCTCGATGCTCGTCTTCCTTTACAACGTCGTCGTCTCGCTCGTGATCAAGCGCGAGCCGGCCGAGGCCAACCCCTGGCACTCGAAATCCCCCGAGTGGCAGCTGCCCACCCCTGTGCCCGTGCACGACTTCGATCGGCTGCCCGTGTTCGATCCCGATCCCTATCCATATGGCGTCGAGCCGGTGGCGGTTCCTGCCGGCGGCATCGCGCCCGCGCCCGGAACCGCATAAGCAATGGAAGCCTCAGCTCCCCTCGCCGCCCACATCGAGCCCGAGCCCCGCGAGTGGCAGCCGCGCGCCCTGTGGATCTCGGTCCGGCTGTTCTGCGGGTCGGCCTCGTTCTTCTTCGTCTCGTTCCTGTTCGCCTACTTCTACCTGCGCTCGATCGACTCCAACAACGCGTGGAAGATCGGTCACGTCAAACCGTCGATCGGGTTCGGCGTGGCCATCGTCGTCCTGCTCATCCTGAGCGCCGTCGTGCTCCGGGTCGGCGTCACGCGGCCCGCCGACACGCTGCTGGCCGGCGCGGCGTCCGTGGTCCTGGCGCTCGTCGCGGTGGTCCTCCAGTTCGCCGAGTACCCGGGGCTCCACTTCGGTGCGGCCAGCGGCGGGTACGCGAGTGTGTTCTTCGGCTGGACATCCGTGTACGCGTTGTGCACGATTGGCTGCATCTACTGGATCGAGACTCAGGTGGCGAGCCTGTGGCGGGCGCGCCGAGAGGGGCTGAACCGGCCGGTGGCCGAGGGCGTGCCGGCCGAGGACCTGGCGCTGATGCGGGCCGGGATCGAGGCCTGCTCGTTCTTCTGGGCCTACTTCGTGGCCCTCGGCGTGATCGCGTTCATCGTCCTCTATCTGGTCTGAGCCATGGACTGGGGCGGCTGGTCGATCCAAACGCCGCTGGCCTATGTGGCCGCCGCCGGCCTCCTGTACTGGCTCGGCGGCCGCGGCTGGACCCGCCGGGGCGACCACGATCGCTGGCACACGCTCGCCTTCGCGGGCGGTCTGGTCACGATCGTCGTCGCGCTCGAAGGGCCGATCGACAGGTACGCCGACACGTTGTTCTGGGTCCACATGCTCCAGCACGTGCTGCTGCTCACCGTGGCGCCCCCGCTGATCCTGCTCGGCCGCCCCTGGCCCCGGATGTGGCGCGCCCTGCCGCTCGGCACGCGCGCCAGCCTGGGCCGCACGATCGCCCGGGCGCGGTGGACGGCTCCGCTGCGCGCGCTGGCCCGGCCGCTTCCGGCCTGGCTCCTGTTCAACGCCACCATCCTCCTCTGGCACATCCCGGCCGCCTACGACGCCACGCTGAGCTCGAGCGCCGTGCACCAGCTCGAGCACGCCATGTTCTTCTTCAGCGGACTGCTGTTCTGGGCCCGGGTGATCGATCCCGGGCCGTTGCGTCCGCGCCTGGTCTGGCCGGCCCGGGTCGCCTATGCGGTCGGGGCGATGATCGTCGGCTGGGTCCTGGCCATCATCCTGGTCGTCGTTCCGCACCCGCTGTACTCGCACTACGCCGACCTGATCCGACGTCCCGGCGGCATCTCGGCCGTGACCGACCAGCAGATCGCGGCCGGGATCATGTGGGTCCCGGGCTCGATCTCGTACACGGTCGCGATGCTGATCGGCTTCTACCGCTGGCTCGAGCCCGAGGACCGCGGGCGGATGCTCGACCCGTCGGAGACCAAGGCGCTCACGGTTTAGGCCCATAGGAGGCACTTCGCACATGGCATCGATATTGGTCACGGGCAGCTTTCTCGCCGGCTCGATCATCTCCCTCCTGATCCCGGTCGGGCTGCTGATCGGGATCGGCCTGTGGCACTACCGCGCCATCATCCGGCTCCCTCGCGACCCCGCGGAGCGAGCCGCCCAGGCCGCGGGCGTCCAGGAGTCGGAGGGTCTGGGCGTGGTTCCTCAGGACACGCCGGAAGCGCCACGGCCCTGATGGAGGAAGCCCACCCACCCGCGCAGCCACTGCCTCGTGGCGCCAGGGGCGGCGGCAGCGGCTTCGCGGCGCGGGCGGCGGGCGTACTCGCGGCCGCCGTGCTCCTGGGCCTCGGCCTCGGCTTCGCTCTGCACGAGCTGCTGGCTCGCCCGGCGCCGCCGGCCACGGTCGCGGTGGCCCACAACGGGCTCGAAGGCCAGGCCACGTGGGCACCGGGCGCGCGCCCGGCCCCGGCCATCGCGGCCCTCTCGGACCAGAACGGCCGAGCCTTCACCCTCAGCGCGCTCAGAGGGCGGACGGTGTCGATCGTGTTCGTCGACTCGCACTGCAACCAGCAGTGCCCGCTCGAGGGCCGGGAGCTCGCTGCGGCCGAGCACGCCCTGCCCGCCGCGCAGCGCCCGGTGCTGGTCGCGGTCAGCGTCAACCCGCTCGACACCAGGGCGAGCGTGACCAGGGCCGCGCGCGCCTGGGGACTGGCGGCGACCGAGTGGCACTGGTTGATGGGAAGCCGCGCCCGGCTGCGCCCGGTGTGGGCGGCGTACCACATCTACGTCGGCCCGTCGGTGAACGGCGACGTCCTGCACACCGAGGCGGTCGTCCTGGTCGACGGTCGCGGCTACGAGCGCTCGGCCTATCTGTATCCGTTCAACCGGGGCTTCGTCGCGCACGACCTCCGCGTGCTCGCACGGACGGGGCGGGCGTAGATGGCGGTCGAGTCGGCACAGGCCTCGGTCCCGGTTCCGGTCCCGGCTGCGGCCCCGGTTGCCAGCGTCGCGACCGCGTGGCCGGGGGCGGCGGGGCGGGCGGCGCGATGGCGCGACTACGTGACGCTGACCAAGCCGCGGATCATGTCGCTGCTCGTCCTGACCGCGGTGTGCGCGATGGTCGCCGCTGCCCACGGCCGGCCGGACGCTTTGGCTCTGGCCGCCCTGGTGGTCGGCGGGGCGCTGGCCTGCGGCGGCGCGAGCGCGCTCAACCACGTGCTCGACCGCGACATCGACCGGCTGATGGGCCCGCGCACATCGTCGCGCCCGGTCGCCGCGGGGCGGATCTCCCCCCGGCGCGCGACCGTGTTCGGCCTCGTCCTCTCGGCCGTCGCGTTCGTCACGCTGGCCGCGTTCGCCAACCTGCTCGCGGCCGTGCTGTCGCTGACCGGCGGAGCCTTCTACGTGCTCGTCTACACGCTCGGGCTCAAGCGGAGCACGGCGCAGAACATCGTCATCGGCGGCGCGGCGGGGGCGATCCCGCCGCTGGCCGGGTGGGCGGCCGCCGGCGGCCGGCTCGGTCTGGGCGCCGGGTTCCTCTTCCTCATCGTGCTGCTGTGGACGCCGCCGCACTTCTGGGCCCTCGCGCTGCTGCTGACCCGCCACTATGCGGCCGCCGACGTGCCGATGATGCCGGTCGTCCGGGGCCCGGTGGCCACCGCCCGGCAGATCCTCGCCTATTCGGTCGTGCTCACGGCGGTCACGCTGGTCCCGGGCCTGACGGGCACCTTCGGGCCGTTCTACCTGGCCGCCGCCGCTGTTCTCGGCGCCGTCTTCTGCCTGCTGTCCTGGCGTCTGCGGCGCGAGGGCACGTCGGCCCGCGCCGCCGTGCTCTTTCATTTCTCGCTGCTCTACCTGGCCCTGCTGTTCGTCGCCGTCGCGCTCGACTCCGCGCTGCGCTGAGCCGCTCCCCGGCCGGTTCGGCTCCGGTTCGGCTCCGGTTCGGCTCCGGTTCGGCTCCGGTTCGGCTCCGGCTCGGGCGCACCGTTTTTCAGACTTACATAAGGCTTACGGGAATCCGACTTGGATCTTGCGGGCACCGGGCACCTTCAAGGCATGACACTGATCATCGCCCTGAACATCATCGGTTGCCTCGGAGTCGTGGCCGCGATCGTCGGATCGCTGGCCTGGGCCATCCGGACGCAGCATCGCAACCATCCCGTCGCCGTCAGCGTTCGCACGACGGCCCAACCGCCCGTCCAGCCGCGCCCCACGCGGGACCCGCGGGCGCGTCGCCACGAGCGGCCCGCGCTTTCCACCGGCTGACCGCGCGCAACCGAACAGCCTGGCCAACCGGCCAGATCGGCACCGCTGGCCCCCTGGGTGGGCCGGCGGTGTTCATCTTTCCGAGCCAAGTCGGGACGGCGACCCTCCCGCTACCATCAACCACGTTCGGAACTTAAAGAAGAATCGAGAAGCACTCCGCCGACCGAAGGGCGGAGAGAGAAGGGAATTGAATATATGAGTGACGACGCCGTTACGCGCGTGTCCGCCCAGATCGAAGGGAACGAGATCACCTTCGAGACCGGCAAGCTGGCCAAGCAAGCCTCGGGCTCGGTGGTCGTAAGGGCCGGAGACACGATGGTGCTCTGCACCGCGACCGCCGGCAACCTACGTGACGTCGACTTCCTGCCCCTCACGGTAGACGTCGAAGAGCGCATGTACGCGGCCGGGAAGATCCCCGGCTCGTTCTTCAAGCGCGAGGGCCGCGCCGGCGAGAAGGCCACGCTGACCGCTCGCCTGATCGACCGCCCGATCCGCCCGCTGTTCCCCAAGGGGTGGCGGCACGAGACCCAGCTGGTCGCGCTGCCGGTCAGCGTCGACCACGTCAACCCGTACGACGTGCTGGCCATGAACGGCGCCTCCGCCGCGCTGATGGTCTCCCACATCCCGTTCCCGACCCCGGTCGGGGCGGTCCGGATCGGCAAGATCGACGGCAACTTCGTCGTCAACCCGCCCGAGGAGGAACTCGTCGACAGCACCGACCTCGACCTGATCGTGGCCGGCACCGACGACGCCATCCTGATGGTCGAGGCGGGAGCCAACGAGATCCCCGAGGCCGAGATCCTCGACGCCCTCGACATCGCCCACGAGGCGATCAAGAAGCTGTGCGCCGCTCAGCGCGAGCTGGCCGAGAAGGCGGGCAAGCCCAAGGTGGACGTCGCCGTCCCGCAGGCCGACCCGCAGCTGTACGAGGAGATCAAGTCCTCGCACGGGGACGCGCTCAGCCAGGCCACCCAGGTCGAGGACAAGCTCGAGCGCCAGGCCGCGACCAAGGCGGTCGAGGAGGAGGTGCTGACCCAGTACTCCGGCGATCCCGAGGCCGAGACCCACGCCGAATACCGCCAGCGGGCCCAGCTCGCCTTCGACAAGCTGGAGAAGACGCTGATCCGCGAGCGGATCGCCGTGCACAAGAAGCGCCCCGATGGCCGCAGCGAAAGCGAGATCCGGCCGATCAGCATCGAGATCGGAATCGCGCCCCGCGCGCACGGCTCGGCGCTCTTCACCCGCGGTCAGACCCAGGCCCTGTCGGTGGTCGCGCTCGGGACCACGCGCGAGGAGATGCGGCTCGACACGCTCGGGCTGGAGACGGCCAAGCGCTACTTCCACCACTACAACTTCCCGCCCTTCAGCGTCGGGGAGGCCGGGTTCATGCGGGGCCCGAAGCGGCGTGACATCGGTCACGGCGCTCTGGCCGAGCGAGCGCTCGTGCCGATGATCCCGACCCAGGAGAACTTCCCCTACACGATCCGGGTCGTCTCGGACATCCTCGAGTCCAACGGGTCATCCTCGATGGCATCGGTGTGCGGATCGACGCTGAGCCTGATGGACGCGGGCGTGCCGATCATCCGCCCGGTGGCCGGAATCGCCATGGGGCTGATCAAGGAGGGTGACGACTACATCATCCTCACCGACATCGCCGGCGTCGAGGACCACCTCGGCGACATGGACTTCAAGGTCGCCGGCACCGAGCGCGGCATCACCGCGCTCCAGATGGACATCAAGATCACCGGCGTGACGTTCGAGATCATGCGCGACGCCCTGGCCCAGGCCAAGGAAGCGCGCACGTTCATCCTCGGCGAGATGACCAAGGTGATCGACGAGCCGCGGGCCGAGCTGTCCAAGCACGCTCCGCGGATCTCGACGATTCAGATCGACCCCGAGAAGATCGGCCTGCTGATCGGCAAGGGCGGCGAGACGATCCGGGCTCTCCAGGAGGAGTTCGAGTCCCAGATCGACGTCAACGACGAGGGCCAGGTGCTGGTCTACGCCTCCGACGGCGAGCGCGGCGACGCCCTGGTCGACCGGATCCGCACGATGACCAAGGAGGTCGAGGTCGGCGACGAGTTCACCGGCAAGGTGGTCAAGACGACCACGTTCGGCGCCTTCATCGAGCTCGCCAAGGGCACCGACGGCCTGCTCCACATCTCCAACGTGGCGCCCGGCCAGCGGATCGACACGGTCGAGGACGTTCTCAACAAGGGCGACGAGCTGAACGTCCGCGTGGTCGAGGTCGACCGCGAGCGCGGGCGGATCGGCCTGCGGCTGGCCGACGACCCCGAGGTCGCGGGCAAGAGCGCCGAGGAGCTGGCCTCGGTCGGCAGCGGCGACGGCGGCCCCCGGCGTGAGCGGGGCGGTGACCGCGGCGGTCGCAACGGCCGCGACCGTGACCGCGGCGGCCGCGGTGGACGCGATCGCGATCGTGACCGGGACCGCGGCGGGCGTGACGGTGACCGCGGTGGCCGGGTGCGCGACCGCGACCCGGATCGCCCTCGGTCGTAAGTGGCCAATGACCACGAGATAACAGAGCTGGACTCCGGCGTCCGGATCGTGACGGAGGCGATGCCCTCCGTCCGGTCCGTGTCGCTCGGGTTCTGGATCGGGACCGGCTCACGGGCTGAGACCGAAGTCGAGGCGGGGCTCTCGCACCTGCTCGAGCACCTGCTGTTCAAGGGCAGCTCCAAGTACGAGTCGCTGCAGATCGACCAGATCTTCGACGGCATGGGGGCCGAGCTGAACGCCGGCACGGGCAAGGAGACCACCTCGGTTTACGCCCGGGTGATCGACGAGCACCTCCCCGAGGCCTTTGACGTCATGGCCGACATGGTCTTCCGGCCGTCGCTGAACGACATCGAGTCAGAGCGCGCGGTCATCCTGGAGGAGATCGCCATGTACGAGGACGACCCGCAGGAGAAGGTGTTCGACCTGCTCGGCGAGGCCGTCTTCGGCGACCACCCGCTCGGCCGGGCCATCATCGGCCGCGCCCCCGTGATCGCCGAGACCCCGGTGGAGGACATCGCCCGGTTTCACGCTGCCCGTTACGTGCCCGGCAACGTGGTCATCTCAGCCGCCGGCGCGGTGGAGCACGAGGCGTTCGTGGACCTGGCGCGCGACCGCGTCAGCGGGAGGGGTAGCTCGCTCGACCTGGCCGGCCGGCAGGCTCCCGCCCCGAGCGGCTCGCGCCGCTGCTTTGAGCGCAAGGACACCGAGCAGTACCACGTGTGCCTGGGCGGCTTCGGCCTCTCGCGCCACGACGACCGCCGCTTCGCCCTGCGCGTGCTCGACACGATCTTCGGCGGCACCTCGTCCTCGCGCCTGTTCCAGGAGGTGCGCGAGAAGCGCGGCCTGGCCTACGCCGTGTACTCGTTCACCAGCGCCTACCAGGACACCGGTCAGCTGGGGCTGTACGTGGGCACACGGGCCGACAACCTCCAGCAGGCGCTCGAGGTCGTCGGAACCGAGCTCGATCAGCTGCGCAAGCAACCCGCCACCGCGGAGGAGCTCCATCGGGCCAAGGAGAACCTGAAGGGACGGGTCGTTCTGGCCCTCGAGTCGACGGGCGCGCGGATGAACCGGCTCGGCTCCGAGGTCCTGGCCGGAACCCCGCTGCTCTCGCTCGACGAGGCGGTGGCCCGGATCGATGCCGTCTCGCTCGAGGACCTCGGGGCGCTGGTCGAGGAGCTGTGGGCGCCCGAGCGGCTGTCCGCAGCCGGCATCGGTCCCGAGCAGGCCCGCTTCGACGAGGCCCTGGGGGCGATCGCCCCGGCCCTGGTGGCCTGATGATCAAGGTGGCGGTGGCGGGCGCCGCCGGGCGGATGGGCCAGGCCGCATGCGGCGCCGTCGAGGGCGCGGAGGACATGGAGCTGACCGGGCGAGCCGACCCCGCGCTCGGGAGCTCGGTGGCCGACGTGCTCGAGGACGCCGACGTGCTGGTCGACTTCACCGTCCCGGACACCGCCCTGGCCAACGCCCGCCAGGCCGTGGCCGCGGGCGTGCACGTGGTCATCGGGACCACCGGGTTCGACGTGGGCGAGCTACGCGGGCTCACGGGCGCCAACGTGTTCGTGGCCCCCAACTTCGCCATCGGGGCCGTGCTCATGATGCAGTTCGCCGCCCAGGCGGCCCGGCACATGGCCAAGGCGGAGATCATCGAGCTCCACCACGACCGCAAACTCGACCAGCCGAGCGGCACGGCCGCCCGCACGGCGGAGCTGATGGGCGGCGAGGTGCCGATCCATTCCGTGCGCCTGCCCGGGCTGGTCGCCCACCAGGAGGTAATCCTCGGCGACGTCGGTCAGACCCTGACCATTCGCCACGACTCGATCGACCGGGAGTCGTTCATGCCCGGCGTGCTGCTGGCCGTCCGGCGGGTGGGCGGGCTTACCGAATCACCTGTCGTCGGGCTCGAGCACCTGCTCTAGGGGCCTCGCCCCGCTCGGCCTCCGTTGGGGAATCGGCCTCCGTGGGGAATCGGCATCCGTGGGGAATCCGGCCCGATGCGGGATGAGCACCACACACGGCGAGGCCGGATTCCCGTGAGGAAACTCGGCCCGACGGCAAGGACCCCCTTCAAACGCTGCGGAGCCGAGGCCCCGTGGGGCGGGAGGGGCCGGGAGGGGCCTTGAGGCGCCTTGAGGCGCGGGAGGGGCCGGGGGGCCGGGGGGCCGGGGGGCCGGCCATCCGTGGCTGCCCGCCACAACGTTGCCCGCCTCGCCCTTGACACACCGCCGGGCGACATTTGATCGCTCCGGCGACACTTTCGTCGCCCGTCACCCCGCCGTCAGCGTGACGGGCGACGTTTTGGCGGTTACCGGCGCGGTGAGGTCCGGGCCGAGCCCGGCCCGGAGTCCCCGGCCGACCCCCGCCCAGAACCCCGCCCGGAGTCCCCGCCCGACCCCCGCCCAGAACCCCGCCCGGAGTCCCCGCCCAGAACCCCGCCCAGAACCCGGCCCCGGAGTCCCCGCCCAGAACCCCGCCCGGAGTCCCCGGCCGACCCCCGCCCAGAACCCCGCCTAGAGTCCCCCGGCCGACCCCCGCCCCGAGCCTCGCCCTGAGGTCCGGGCCAGCGCGGCCGGGAGGGCGGCCTGGACGATGCCCACGTACCAGTCGGTGACCTGATCGCGAGGCACGTCAGGGTGCTCGAGCCACCAGTTGGCCAGCGATTCCCCGGCCCCGACGATCGCGTGGGCGATGCCGTCGCTGGCCGCCCCGGAAGAGCTGGAGTCGGAGGGCAGCGCCCCCTCGACCCAGCGGCGGACCGCCTCGGCGATCTGGTGGCGCAGCTGGGCCACCTCGTCCTCGAGCGGGCGACTCGAGGTCAGCTCGCCGAACAGGACCGTCCAGCCGTCGCGGTGCTCCTCGACGAAGGCCAGGAACTCGCTCACCCGCTTGCGCAGCCGCGTGACCGGGGCGTCGCCGCGGCGCGAGGCGCCGATCAGGCGATCGAGGAGCTCCCGGCCGGTCTGGTTGACGTAGGCGATGTACAGCCCCTCCTTGGACCCGAAGTACGCGTACAGCATCGGCTTCGAGACGCCGGCCCGGTCGGCGATCTCGTCCATCGGGGCGGAGTGGTAGCCACTCCGCGCGAACACCTGCCCGGCCACCTCGAGGATGAGCTGCTCCCGGGCGGCCCGGGGCATGCCGCGAGTCCCGCTCTTGCGCGGCCTCTGCTTGGTCCGGTCAACTCCGGAAGCGGCTTGGGGCGGCAAAAGAGGCGGTTACAAAAGTGCGAGGACGGATATTACTTATCAGTAGATGCCCGAGAAAGGTGCACCCCCAAACGTACATCCGGTTCAGCGGCGCGTCCTGGACGTGCTCAGCTCCCTCACTTCACCACTGCTGCCGGACGATTATCTGGAGCTGATCAACCCCCTCTGGTCCACGCGTGAGTTGCGCGGCCGCATCGAGGAGGTCAAGCGCGAGACCGAAGATGCCGCCACCGTGCTGATCAAGCCCGGCTACCGGTGGCCCGGTCACAAGCCGGGGCAGTACTGCCGGATCGGCGTCGACATCGACGGTGTCCGCCACTGGCGCGCGTACTCGCTCACCTCCGACCCGTATCGCAAGGACGGCCTGATCAGCATCACGCCGAAGAAGGTCGACAAGGGCTGCGTCTCGCCCGTGCTGGTCGAGGCGGGCGCCGGCATGGTGGTCGGCCTCGGTGGGATCGAGGGCGACTTCGTGCTCGAAGATCCCGTGCCCGACAAGCTGCTGTTCATCAGCGCGGGCAGCGGCATCACCCCGATCATGAGCATGCTCCATCACCTCGACAACGCGGGCGAGATCAAGGACGTCGTCGTTCTGCACTCGGCGCGGCACACCGATGATGTGATCTTCGGTCCCGAGCTGCGCGAGCTGGCGGAGAAGAACGAGGGCTTCCACCTACACGAGCAGCTCACCGACGACCACGGCCGGATGGGGCCCAACGACCTCGACAAGCTCTGCCCCGACTGGCAGGAGCGCGTGGCCTACCTGTCCGGCCCGACCGAGATGCTCGACGCCTTCTCCGAGCACTGGGACCGCCACGGCGACTGCGAGAAGCTCCACATGGAGCGCTTCCAGCCCAAGCTGGGGCTCAGTGGCGACGGCGACGGAGGGACGATCAAGTTCCTCGAGTCCGACTGCGAGGTCGAGTGCGACGGCAAGACCCCTATTCTGGTCGCCGGCGAGGACGCCGGGCTCGACCTTCCCTACGGCTGCCGCGAGGGAATCTGCCATACCTGTGTGGGCGAGCTGCGATCCGGCCGACTGCGTGACCTGCGTAACGGGAACGTATACGGGAACGAAGGGGAGGTTGTGCGAACCTGCATCAGCGCCCCCGAGGGCCCGGTCGAGATCGAGCTTTAGCAAGAAATCAACCCAGGAGACGAGCATGGCGACCGCCACTCAAAACGGCCACCACACGAACGGTCGCGTCGCGATCCAAGAACCTGAGAACCCGCTGCACAAGCTCACCGCTGAGCAGATCGAGCAGATCGGCAAGGAGTTCGACGAGCTCCACGAGGCGGTCAAGAACGACCTCGGCGAGCGGGACTCCAAGTACATCCGCTCGATCATCGCGCTCCAGCGTGAGCTCGCGCTCGCCGGACGGCTCGAGCTGATCGCCTCGCGCTGGCGAATCCCGTGGGCGCTCGGGGCGGCCACCCTCGGCATGGCCAAGATCCTCGAGAACATGGAGATCGGCCACAACGTCATGCACGGCCAGTGGGACTGGATGAACGACCCGGTGATCAACTCCCGGGCCTGGGACTGGGACACCGCCTCAACGGCCGAGTCCTGGCGTCACTCCCACAACTTCATCCACCACACCTACACCAACATCCTGGGCAAGGACAAGGATCTCGGCTACGAGATCATGCGGATAGACCCGCACCAGAAATGGCACCCGGTCTACCTCCTGCAGCCGATCTACAACCTGCTGCTCGCCCTGCTGTTCGAGTGGGGCGTGGCCGTTCACGACCTCGATCTCGACGCGGTTCGGGCGGGCGAGAAGAGCCACAAGGAGGTCCTGAAGGACCTCAAGGGCATCGGCGGCAAGATGCGCGCCCAGGTGATCAAGGACTACATCGCCTGGCCGCTGATCAGCGGGCTGGTCATGACCGGGGTCGAGGCAGGGTACTTCGCCATCAAGGCGCGCCAGGAGCGCAAGAGCAAGAACCCGGTCACCCAGGCACGCCGGCTCGGGCGCAAGGCTCGGCGCAAGTCCGCCAACGACGGCCGCAACCTGCTCCAGCAGCTGATCGAGCGCCGCTCGTTCCGGGAGCCGTTCATGCGCACCTTGACCGCCGACGTGGCGGCCAACCTGATCCGCAACGTCTGGTCGTACGCGATCATCTTCTGCGGCCACTTCCCCGATCAGACGTACACCTTCACCACCGAAGAGGTGGAGAACGAGACCCGCGGCGGCTGGTACGTCCGCCAGCTCACCGGGGCGGCCAACATCGACGGCGGCCCCATCTTCCACGTCATCAGCGGCAACCTCGGCTACCAGGTCGAGCACCACCTGTATCCCGACATGCCGAGCACCCGGTACGGCGAGATCGCGCCCAAGGTGCGCGAGATCTGCAAGCGCTACGGGCTGCCCTACAACTCCGGGCCGTTCAGTCAGCAGCTCGGGATGGTCCAACGGACGATCCTGCGGCTCGCCTTCCCGGGCGGCAAGGTCCGGCCCAAGCCCGGCCCGTACGAGGGCCCGCTCATCCGCGGCAAGGGAGAGCACGCAACCACGTCGGCCGTGTCAGTGGAGGCGTAAGCTCTCTCTCACATATCCCCGGCGCCAGGAGGTCGCGAGATGACGTGGAAACGGAACGTGCTTGTTGTCGCCAACGTCACCGCGGCCTCCGATGAGTTGTTGGCGGCGCTGGAGGCGAAGGCGCAGAAGCAACCGGCCGCGTTCACGTTGATCGTCCCGGCCACGCCGTTCGGCGGGGGCCGCGAGGCCGCCCAGGCCAAGGTGGAGGAAGCGGTCAAGCAGCTCAAGCAGGCGGGGCTCGAGGCCTCGGGCGAGATCGGGGATGGCGATCCCCTGGTCGCCGTGACCGAGAAGTGGGATCCCAAGCAGTACGACGAGATCGTGCTCTGCACCCTGCCGATGCGCTTTTCCAAGTGGCTGCACGCCGGGCTGCCCGAGCGGATCTCGAAGCTGACCGGAGCGCCCTGCACCCATATCGTGGCCAACCCTCCCAAGCCCGTGCTGCACACGGCGCCCCCGCCTCCTCACGACGGCAACAGCGAGACCCTCGGCCCGCTGGCCGTGCTCGGCTGGGGCCGGCACAAAGAGGAGTGAACACCTCCGGGCTGCCCCGGGCGGCCCGGCGGCTGCGATAATCCCCCGATGCCCGCGAACCTCGGCGCTCTCCTGACCGCGATGGTCACACCGCTCGACGCCCGGCTGCGCGTCGACGAAGCGGCGGCGGTGTCGCTCATGCATCACCTGGTCGACCACGGAACCGACGGCCTGGTCATGTGCGGGACCACCGGCGAGGCGGCGACCCTGACCGACGAGGAGCACCTCGGGCTGATCGAGCTCGCGGTCCAGGAGATGAGCGGGAAGTGCACGATCATCGCCGGCGTGGGCTCCAACGACACCCGGCACGCGGTCGAGCTCACCCAGGCCGCCACTCAGCTCGGCGCCGACGCGATGCTCTCGGTCACGCCCTACTACGTTCGCCCCAACCGGCGCGGGATGATCCGGCACTTCGAGGAGGTCGCCCGGGCCACCGACAAGCCGGTCATCCTCTACAACATCCCCTCGCGCACGGGCACCGACATGCCCAACGATCTGCTGGCCGAGCTGGCCCAGATCGAGCACATCGACGCGGTCAAGCAGGCCAACAACGCCAGCCTCGCGCTGATCGACGGCCTCGATCTGTACGCGGGTAACGACGACATCCTGTGCCGGACGCTCGACCTCGGCGGTGCGGGCGGCATCTGCGTGGCCAGCCACATCGTCGGCGACGAGATGAAGCGGATGATCGAGGAGCCGGACCGCCGGGCCGACATCGAAGCCCAGCTGCACCACGTCTTCCAGGCCCTGACCGTGACCACGAACCCGATTCCGATCAAGGCGGCGCTCAACCTGCTCGGTCACCGCGTCGGCGGTCTACGCCTGCCGCTCGTGGAAGCGGACGAGCGCGAGCTCGGCGTCGTTCAGGCGATGCTCGAGCGCCACGGCCTGCTGGGTCCCGTGCACGCTCGCCTGTGAACGGCCCCCTGCGCGTCTTGCCGCTCGGCGGTGTCGGCGAGATCGGCAAGAACATGACCGTGATCGAGTACGACGGGCGGATCGTCGTGGTCGATACCGGCCTGCGCTTCCCGACCACCGACATGCTCGGGATCGACCTCGTCCTGCCCGATTTCACCTATCTGCGCGAGCGGGCGGCCGACATCGAGGCCATCGTCATAACCCATGGTCACGAGGATCACGTCGGGGCGCTGCCCTGGGTGCTGCGGGAGCTCGAAGAGTGGCCGACCGTGTACGGACGCCGGCTCACCGTGGCCATGGCGCGCTCGAAGCTCGATGAGCACCGGCTGCGCGAGGCCCCGCTCGAGGACCTGGACCCGGGAGACCGGCTGGACCTCGGCCCGTTCGGAATCGAGCTCGTCCACATGACCCACTCGATCCCCGACTCGTGCGCGGTGGCCGTGAGCACCGAGCTCGGGACCGTGCTGGTGACCGGCGACTACAAGTTCGACCAAACCCCGGTCGACGGCGTCCCGGCCGACGTCTCGCGCCTGGCCGAGCTCGGACGCGAGGGAGTGCTGCTGCTGTGTGGGGACTCGACCAACGTCGACCGCCCCGGTTTCTCGCCCTCCGAGCGCCTGGTCGGACCGAACCTGCGCGAGGTGTTCTCGCGCGCGCCGGGGCGGATCATCGTGACCAGCTTCGCCTCGAACATCCACCGGGTCCAGCAGGTGATCGAGGCGGCCGAGGCGCTGGGTCGCAAGGTGTCCCTGGTCGGCCGCTCGATGCGCAAGAACGTCAACATCGGCCGCTCGCTCGGCCACATCCGCGTGCCCGACGGCCTGCTCATCCAGCCCCAGGAGGTCGAGGACTGGCCGGACGAGAAGGTCATCGTGGTCTCGACCGGCTCCCAGGGCGAGCCGCTATCGGCGCTGCGGCGGATGGCCCACAACGACCATCGCATGATCAAGCTCCGCCGCGGCGACACGGTGGTGTTCTCGGCCACCCCGATCCCGGGCAACGAGCGGGCGGTAAACGAGACCGTCGACCGGCTGTACCACATCGGCTGCGACGTCATCACGCCCCGCGAGGCGCCGATTCACGCCTCCGGCCACGGCTACGCCGAGGAGGTCAAGCTGATGCTGAACCTGGTCAAGCCCCGCTACGTGATGCCGGTGCACGGCGACCACAAGCGGATCCACATCCACTCCGAGCTCGCGGCCGCGGTCGGGATCGAGGCCGAGAACGTCTTCCAGGGCGAGAACGGCCTCCCGCTCGAGATCGGCGCCGGCGGGCGCGGGCTTCGCCGAGCCCGAGCAGTCGGGCATGATGTTCGTCGACGGCGTCGACATCGGCGACCCGGCCGACGTGGCCCTGCGCGACCGCCGGATGCTCTCGGCCGACGGCATCTTCATCGTCGTGGCCACGGTGTCCGAGCAAAGCGGCGAGTCGGTTGTCCCACCCGAGGTGATCTTCCGCGGCGTGCCGTTCATCGAGCAGGCCGACGGCCTGGTCGATGACATCCGGGACGAGGTCGAGCGCTCCCTGGCCTCGTCGGCCAACGACGGCGTGCGCGAGATCGACCTGCTCCAGCAGGAGCTCCACGACGACCTGGCCGCGTTCGTCTACGACCGCCTGCGCCGGCGCCCGATGGTGCTCCCCGTGGTCGTCGAAGTCTGAGCTTTGGGGCCGAGCCTGCGGCTCGGCATCCCTGGGGCCGGTTGCGCCGGGCTTCCATGCCCGCCGCCGTCGCCGTTGGTCTCGACAGGGTCGGGGGACGTGGGCAGGGTGATGACGAACCGGGTGCCCGGGCCGCGGTCGGGTCGCTCGAGCCGGACCGAGCCGCCGTGGGACTCAGCCACCGCGCGGACGATCGAGAGGCCGAGGCCAGAGCCCCGGCCGCCGTCACCGGCGCCGCGGACGAAGCGGTCGAACACCCGGTCCTGGAGGTCAGGCGGGATCCCGGGGCCATCGTCCTCGACCACCAGGGTGGCGCCGGTGCCGTCGGCGTGGACGCGGGCCCGGACCTGCGTGCCCGGCGGGGTGTGGCGCACGGCGTTCTCGAGCAGGTTGAGCGCGAGCCGGTGAAGGTCGTCCTTGACCCCGGGGACCACCGCGGGGTGGGCCTCGATCGAGAGCTCGTGCTCGTCGGCCACCGGCCCGAGCTCGCCCGCGGCCTCGGTCAGCACCTCGGCCAGGTCGGTGGGCCGGTGAGGCCGGGCGCGCTGGGCATCGGCGCGGGCCAGGAGGAGCAGGTCGCCGACCAGCCGGCGCATCCGGCGGGTGGCGCGGAGCGCGGCCTCGGCCGTCTCGGCCTGCTCGCCCCGGAGCTCGTCGGCCAGCAGATCGAGGTTGGCCAGCACGCTGGTCAGCGGCGTGCGCAGCTCGTGCGAGGCGTCGGCCACGAACTCGCGCTGCCGGCTCAGCATTCCCTCGGTCTCCGAGCGGGCCGAGTCGAGCGCCCGGAGCATGCCGTCGAGCGTGCGCGCGAGATCGGCCACCTCGTCCTCGGCCTCGGGGTGGGGGATGCGGAGGCTGGCGTCCCGGGTGCGCTCGATCTCGCCCGCCGCCTCGGTCAGCTCGACCACCGGCCGCATCGCTCGCCGCGCCGTCCACAGGCCGCCGACCAGCGCGAGGACCGTGCCGCCGAGCACCCCCAGAAGGAGGAAGAAGCGGACCCGGGCCAGCGTGTGATCGATGTCCGACAGGGGGCGGGCGTACAGCAGCATGACCTGGCCGTTCGGCTGGACCCCGACCTGGCGGGCCACCACCCGGTAGCCGAGCATGTCGAAGATGCCCTGGCTCGTGGGGGCGGGGAAGTTGGGCACCGCGGGCAGGGTCGTCTTCGCGCCCTTGATCTTGACGTTGTCCTGAGTGCACAGGAGGCCCCCGCCGTCGTCGTAGATCCGGATCTGGGCGTGCTCGGCGCTGACGTAGTCACTCAGGCTGATCGTCTTGTTGCAGTTCAGGCTGAGCGGCGAGATCCAGCGCAGGTGGAGCCGGTTGTCCAGCTGCTCGGCCGCCGCGCGGACGTCGTTGTTGAACTGGCCGCGGACCTGGCGCGTGGTCAGCACGCCGACGATGGCCGCGAACGAGGCCAGGATCACGAAGGTCAGGACCGCCGAGCCGCCGGCCAGCCGCCAGCGGATCGGGATCGACCTATACGCGGAGAACGTAGCCCGCGCCGCGGATCGTGTGTAGGAGCCGAGGTTCACCACCGGCCTCCAGCTTTCGCCTCAGGTTGGAGACGAACACCTCGATCGTGTTCGTCATCGAGAACGGGTCATAGCCCCAGACCTCATCGAGCAGGCGCTGTCGCGAGATGACGATCCGCTCGTTGCGCATCAGGTACTCGAGCAGCTCGAACTCTCGTTGCGTCAGGTCCATCCCCCGGTCCCCCCGGCGGACCTCGTGGGTGTCGGGGTTCAGCTTCAGGTCGCCCACGCTCAGCGCCGCCTGCCCGCGGGGCGGGCGGCGGCGGAGCAGCGCCCGCAGCCGGGCCAGCAGCTCCTGACGCTCGAACGGCTTGACCAGGTAGTCGTCCGCCCCCGAGTCGAGCCCTTCGACCCGGGACTCGACCGCGTCCCGCGCGGTCAGGACGAGGATCGGCACATCATCGGACCGGCGCAGCGTCCTGGCCACCTCGATGCCGTCCAGGCGGGGCAGCCCGAGGTCGAGGATGATCAGGTCCGGGAGGAAGGCATGAGCCTGATCGAGCGCGCTCACGCCGTCCCCGGCCACCTTGACGTCATACCCCTCCATGCGCAGCGAGCGCTGGAGCACCTGGGCGATCGCGTCGTCGTCCTCGACCACGAGAACGCGGGGTGGGCGTTCATAGTCGGCCATTTCCTGGGCAATGGTAGGGACCCCATAGGGCCAGTTCCTTAGATCTTTAGTAAGGGTTGATCGGCGGGCAGGAGCCGGGCCTCCGGCGTCGAAGCCATCCGTTCGGACGATGGCCGCCGCCGCCCGCAAGAAGAAAAAGCCGCCGCCCCGGCGCGCGAAGCGCTCGCTTCTGGCGAGCCGGCCGTCGCTGGCCCTGCCCAGATTGGCCTTCGAGCCCCACCACGTGGACATCTTCGGGCTGGCTCTGATCGCGATCGGCGTGTTCCTGGCCGGGGTGGCCTACGCGGGCTGGTCCGGCGGCACGCTGGGCGGCGGGGCGATCGACGCTGTCCGGTTCCTGTTCGGAGCCATCGGCTATGCGGTCCCGGCGGTGCTGGTGGCCGGAGGGGCGCTGGTGCTCCTGCGCGAGATCCGGCCTCCCGCCCGGCCGATGCGAGCCGGGGCGATCTGCCTGACCGCGTCCCTGACCCTGGCGCTGGCCGCCGGAATGCTCGGGCCCGGTCACGCTCCCGGGTGGAGCGGCGCCGTGGTCAAGGTCCGCGGAGGGGTGCTCGGGCAGGCGGAGTTCTGGGTGGCCTCGCATCTGCTTTCGACTGTCGGGGCGGACATGCTCGCGGTCTTTCTGTTCGTGGCCGCGCTGATCCTGATCAGCGGCGCCACCGTGGCGAGCGTGGTCAGGGCGACGCAGGAGCAGGTCACGGTGATCCGGCGCTCGACCGAGGAGCGGGTGATCGCCCGGCGGCCGGCCACCGCGGCCGCGCAGGCCATGGCCGAGCCCGAGCCCGAGCCCGTGATTCCCCCGGAGCCCGAGGAGCCAATCGTCCTCTCCACCCACGTCGAGGCTCCGCCGATCACCGACGAGTTCCCCGAGCTCGAGGAGCTGGGGGAGACCGAGGACGAGGAGCCGCCCGCGGTGGCCGTGCAGGCCGACCCCGAGGACCTGACGCCCCAGGGCCGCTACCGCGCCTCGGTCACCGACGACCCCGAATTCGACTGGCGGGTCCCCTCGCCGCGGTCCCTGGTCCGCTCGACCGGCGAGGCGGCCAAACCGGACACCGAGGGCCAGGAGCAGGTGGCCCGCCAGCTGGTCGAGACGCTCGGGCACTTCGGGATCGAGGCCAAGGTGATCGGCAAGGTGACCGGGCCCCACATCACCCGCTACGAGCTCCGGCTCGCCCCCGGCATCAAGGTGGGGAAGGTGGCCCAGCTCAAGGATGACCTGGCCTACGCGCTGGCGGCTACCGACATCCGGATCCTCGCGCCGATTCCGGGCAAGCAGGCCGTCGGGGTCGAGGTGCCGAACGCCCGCCGGCGGATCGTCCACCTGGGCGACGTCTTCCAGGACCCGCCCGCGGACTGGTCGCCGTTGACCGTATGGCTGGGCAAGGACATCGCCGGCCGGGCCATCGGGGCCGACCTGGCCAAGATGCCCCACCTGCTCGTGGCCGGGACGACCGGCGCGGGCAAGTCGGCCTGCGTCAACGCGATGCTGTCGTCGATTTTGTTGCGGGCGACGCCACACGAGGTCAGGGTGGTGCTGGTCGATCCCAAGCAGGTCGAGCTCAACCACTACGAGTCGATCCCGCACCTCCTGACCCCGGTGATCACCAGCCCGCGCATGGCCGCCAACGCCTTGCAGAACCTGGTCCGGGAGATGGAGCAGCGCTACTCGATCATGTCCCTGGCCCGGACCCGGTCGCTGCCCGAGCTCAACCGGGCCCGACAGGCCAGGGGAGAGCCCGACCTGCCCTACATCCTGTGCGTGATCGACGAGCTGGCAGACCTGATGATGGTCGCCCCGGCCGACGTGGAGGATTCGATCATCCGGCTGGCCCAGAAGGCTCGAGCGGTGGGGATTCATTTAGTGCTCGCCACCCAGTCTCCAAGGGTCGACGTGATCACCGGCATGATCAAGGCCAACGTGCCCTCGCGGATCGCCTTCGCGGTCTCCTCGCAGACCGACTCGCGGGTCATCCTGGATCAGAACGGAGCCGAGGCCCTGCTCGGGCAGGGCGACATGCTGTTCTCGCCCGTCGGCTCTTCCAAGCTCCAGCGGATCCAGGGCGCCTACATCGACGAGGAGCAGATCCTCGAGCTGACCGACGCCTGGCGCCGCCAGGGCGAGCCCGAGCTCCAGGAGGACCTGCTCGAGGAGGTGTCCGACCCAGACTCCGGGGAGTCGGGGGATGATCCGGAGTTCCATCCCGACGAGGACCCGCTGCTCGAGGAGGCGATCGCCCTCGTGGCCCAGATGGGCACCGCCTCGACCTCGATGCTCCAGCGACGTCTGCGCCTCGGCTACACCCGGGCCGGCCGCCTGATCGACATGCTCGAGCGGCGCGGCATCATCTCGGGCTACGAAGGGTCAAAGCCCCGCCAGGTCCTGATCACCGAGGGCGACGTGCCGCGGATCCTGTCCCACCTGGCTGAGGCAGAGACCGGAGCGGTCAGGACGGGGTCACCCGGCCCCACGGACGCCGAGCCCAGCGAGGCCCCAACTTCGTATTAGCCTTGACAGCCGATGGCGGACATCGGCACCACCCTGCGCGAGGCACGGATGCGCGCCCACATCGATATCACCGAGGCCGAGGCGCGGACCAAGATCCGGGCCAAGTACCTGCGGGCGATCGAGAACGAGGAGTGGGAGCTGCTGCCCGGACCGGTCTACGTGCGCTCGTTTCTGCGCACCTACGGCGACTTCCTCGGCGTCGACAGCCGCGCCCTGGTCGACGAGTACAAGCGCCAGTACGAGGGCCGGCCGCAGGACCAGGACGTCCGCCCGGCTACGTCGCTGCGCCGCGAGCGCGAGCGCGCGGCCCGCGGCCCCCTGCTCCCGCCCTGGGCCCTGATCGGCGCCGTCCTCGTGGCCGTCGTGGTGGCGCTGTACTTCCTCGGGAAGGGCTCGTCCAGCAAGCCCACGCCGGCGACCACGCCCACGCAGCGCACCGCCAAGACGCCCCATCACACGACCCATCGCGTTGTCCCCGCGCACCGGGCGACCACGGTCACCCTCCAGCTCGTCCCCACCGGGAGGGTCTATGTGTGCGTGGTCGACGCCCACGGCAAGGCTTTGATCCCCGGGGTGATCTACGACCAGGGCCAGACGGTGCCGACCGAGAAGTCGAGCAAGTTGCTGCTCACGCTGGGTAATGCGTCGGTCCAGATGAAGGTCAACGGGAAGACGACGAACGTGACCGCGTCCGCGAGCTCGATCGGGTATGTGGTCTCACCGTCGGGCGCCAGGCCGCTGCCGGCCTCCAAGCAGCCCCGGTGCGCATGAACCCCCGCGCGGGCATCCTGGTCACGGGCACCGAGGTGCTGACCGGGATCATCTCGGACCGCAACGGGCCGTGGCTGTCCGAGCGGCTGCTCGAGCTCGGCGTCGACACCGCGATGATCGAGATCGTCGGCGATCGGCCTGCCGATCTGGAGGAGGCCCTGCGGTACATGGCCGCATCGGGCGTGTCGCTGATCGTGACCAGCGGCGGGCTCGGACCGACCGCGGACGATCTGACCGCGGAGGTGGTGGGCGGTTTTCAGGGTCGCTCGATGGTGCTGGATTCAGAGCTCGAGGAGCGGATCGCGGAGATTTTGCGGCCTCTGATGCGGCGCTGGCACGGGCTGGACGCCGATGCGATCCGCGAGTCCAATCGCAAGCAGGCGGTGGTGCCGGAGGGGGCCACGGTGTTGGAGCCGGTGGGGACCGCGCCGGGACTGGTCGTGCCTCCTTCCGGTTCGTCCGGGCCCACGGTTGTCGTGTTGCCAGGGCCGCCGCGCGAGCTCCAGGCCATGTGGAAGGCGGCGGTTGAGAGCGATGCGTTCCAGGCCGCGATTGCGGGCGCACCCTCGTACCGGCGCGAGATCGTCCGGCTGTGGGGCATCCCGGAGTCCGAGATCGCCAACACCCTGCGGGCGGCATCCGAGGCGGCGCTCGATCTGTCGTCGCTGGAGATCACCACCTGTCTGCGGCGGGGGGAGATCGAGGTCTCCACGCGCTACGAGCCTTCGGCGGAGGACGACTACCGCCGGTTCCTGGATTTCCTGCGTGCCCGCCACGCGGACACCCTGTTCTCCGACGACGGGTCGACGGTCGACGACCAGGTGGTCGAGCTGTTGGCGGATCGGACGATAGCGGTGGCCGAGTCGTGCACGGGCGGCCTGATGGCCGCCCGGCTGACCGAACGAGGCGGGTCCTCGGCCTGGATGCTCGGGGGGGTGGTGGCGTATTCGAACGCGGCCAAGGAATCGCTGGTCGGAGTTGACGCTTCTTTGATCGCGCGGTGTGGGGCGGTCTCGGTCGAGGTGGCCGAGGCGCTGGCCGACGGGGCTATCGCGCGGTTCGGGGCCGACTACGGGATCGGGATCACGGGCATCGCCGGGCCTGACGGGGGCACGGAGGAGAAGCCGGTGGGCACCGTGTGCTTTTCCGTGGCCGGGGTTGACGGGGCCAGGGTCACCCGCTCGCTGCTTTTGCCCGGGTCGCGCTCGGACATCCGCGACCGCTCGACCACGGTGGCCATGCACCTGCTCCACGATCTGCTGCGCGGCTCGGTGCAGGCGCGCTCGGCTGAGGCATCGCGAGTGACGTGAGTGGGTCGGCCTCGCTCGAGGAGCGGGCGCGCCTGTTCGTGGCGCTCGAGCTCCCGGCGCGGGTGCGGGAGTCGTTGGCCGGCTGGCCAGTTGGGGTTTCCGATGGTTTGCGCCTGGTGCGCGTGGAGGACCTGCACGTGACGCTGTGCTTCCTCGGGTGGCAGCCGGCCTCGGTTGTCTCGGCCGTGCTTGACGCCTGCTCGGTCGTGGCCGGGCTTCCTGCTGTACGCCTCGTCGTGGGGGAGGGGATCTGGCTGCCGCCGCGGCGCCCGCGGGTCCTGGCCGCCTCGCTCGAGGACGACACGGGCGGACTGGTGGCGGTGCAGCGCGCGCTCTCGGATTCGCTGTCCGCGGGTGGGTGGTACACGCCGGAGAAGCGGCCGTTCCTGGCCCACGTGACGGTGGCGCGAGTGGGATCGCGCGGTCGCGCACCCCGTACCCTCCACGACCCCGCGCCGCCGAGGCATGCCTTCATCGGCTCGCGGGTCACCCTGTTCCGCTCTCGGCTGAGCGCGGCGGGGGCGCGTTACGAGCCGCTCGGAACGGTGGAACTCGGGGGCTAGAACAGGAGGGCGCCGGTCGGGAACGGCCGGGCGTAGCCCTCGCGCTCCTCGATCGGGAACTCCGGGATCTGCAGCTCGCCCGTCCACTGGCCGGCCAGCTGCCCGATCGCCGGCGTGGCGACCGTGTGCTCCAGGGCACCGAACGTCCCGCGCAGCCGCTCCCATTCCTCCTGGACCGGGACCAGCCGCTCGAGCTCCTCGTCGAGCCGCTCGCGGGTGCGGCGGGCCTGCAGCTCGAGCGCCACCATGATCCCGTTGAGCTCACGCTCGACCAGCCGCTCGCGTTCTGCCTTCAGCCGCTCGAGCTTGGCCTCGGCCTTGGTGACCGAACGGCGGTGGCGAGCGGCACTGAGACGCCCGGCCGGCTCGGCTTGACGGTGATCCTGGAGCTCCACCGCCACCGCCTGCTCTTGCTCGAGCAGCTCGGCCGCGGTGTCGTTGAGGCGGTCGATCCGGGCCTCGATCTTGTCGATCTGCTGCTTTCGCATCCTGGCTCGCGTGTTCGACGGGGCGGGGCGGAAGCCTTCCCCGGATGGTTTCTGGGCCGCCGGGTGGTTGCTGGGCCGCCGGGTCGTGCCCGGGGCGCCGGGTGGTTGCTGGGCCGCCGGTGTGCCCGGGGCGCCGGGTCGTGCCCGGGTTCGCGCCCACCAGTACACCTCGCCAGCACACGGATGGCAAAAAGGTCCACGAGCGCGCCCCGGCGCCGGAGCCGGTGGTCCTTTTTGCCCCCCGCGCACTTAAAGGTCCACATATGGCCGCGGTATGCGTCAGCGGTGGACCTTTTTGCCATGAGTGATGCCTGGTGGCGGACCACCCCAACGTGCATGAGCGGCGGATCCGGACGGCGCCGGTGCACGGAGTCGCTGACATATGACAACAAAGTGCATCGGCGCCCCGAGCAGGTGGCGCTCGTGCACGTTTGTGGTCGTGCACGTTGTGGTCGTGGGGCCCGGTCCCGTCAACGACCCGAACAGGGTTGGCTCAGCGTTGTGGCAAACGTGTCTTGAATCGACGCCACCCACGGCCCTAGCGTCCCGCGGCGATCACTGATTCCGTCCGCCCCCACTCCTAACGTGGTCGCCTGTGGAAAAGCGCATGAGACAAGGAGCCCAACCGAGATGAGCGAGCAAGACAAGGCCGGCGCCAGGAACGGCTCGGCGGCCGACGCCAAGGTCGACGCCAAGCGGCAGGCGGCGCTCCAGGGTGCCCTGACTCAGATCGAGCGGCAGTTCGGCAAGGGCACTGTGATGAGGATGGGCGACCCCGGCGCTCGGGTGGCGGTCGACGCCATCCCCACCGGCGCGCTGTCGCTCGACATCGCGCTCGGGATCGGCGGCGTCCCGCGCGGACGGATCGTCGAGATCTTCGGCCCGGAGTCCTCGGGTAAGACGACGCTCGTCTACCACGTCATCGCCGAGGCCCAGAAGCTCGGCGGCGTGTGCGCGTTCGTCGACGCCGAGCACGCGATGGATCCGCTCTACGCCCGCCAGATCGGCGTCAACATCGACGAGCTGCTGGTCTCCCAGCCCGACTACGGCGAGCAAGCGCTCGAGATCGTCGACATGCTGATCCGCTCGGGCGCGGTCGACCTGATCGCCGTGGACTCGGTGGCGGCGCTGACTCCGCGGGCCGAGCTCGAGGGACAGATGGGCGATCAGACCGTCGGTGTCCAGGCGCGGATGATGTCCCAGGCCATGCGCAAGCTGGCCGGCAACCTGAACCGGACCCAGACCCTGTGTGTGTTCACGAACCAGATCCGGGAGAAGGTCGGCGTCATGTTCGGCTCGCCGGAGACCCAGCCGGGCGGGCGGGCGCTGAAGTTCTATGCCTCCCAGCGGCTCGACATCCGCCGGATCGAGACGCTCAAGGACGGCACCGAAGCGGTGGGCAACCGGGTGCGGGTCAAGGTGGTTAAGAACAAGGTCGCGGCGCCGTTCAAGCAGGCCGAGTTCGACATCGAGTTCGGCCGGGGAATCTCGACTTCGGGCTGCCTGATCGACTACGGGATCGAGCACAACATCGTCACCAAGTCGGGATCGTTCTTCTCCTACGGGGACGAGCGGCTTGGCCAGGGACGCGGCAACGCCAAGGCGTTCCTGGACGAACACCAGGAGATGGCCAAGGAGATCGAGGCCAAGATCTACGCCGCCCTGGGGCTCGGACGTGACCTGGTCAAGACGATCGAGCCCCGAGAAGATCAGGCGCTGGCCGCAGTTGAGCCGGTGACGGCAGCAAGCGGTCGCGCCGCGTAGGCATCGTGCTCGAGACCGGCGGTCAGGCTCGTCTCGAGCAGGCGCTCGGGGTGGCGTACCGCTACCTCAACCGGCGCGAGCGAACCGAGGCTGAGGTCTGCGCCCACCTGGAGGCCAAGGGCGTGGAGGAACCGGTGCTGGCCCAGGCGATCGAGGCGCTGGTCGAGGACGGCGTGGTCGACGACGCCCGCTACGCGCGGCTATTCGCCCAGGACAAGCGTGAGCTGGAAGGGTGGGGGAGCGAGCGGATCCGCCGCACACTCCGGGCTCGCGGAATTGAGCGCGAGCTGATCGACGGGGCGCTCCGGGTGCCCGACGCCGCCGGCGAGAGCGACCTCGAGCGGGCGGTGGCGCTGTTGCGGCGTCGGTTCGCCGCCCCTTTGGAGGAGCGGCGCGACCGTGAGCGCGCGCTGGGTGTGCTGCTGCGCAAGGGCTACGAGAGCGAGTTGGCGCTGGAGGCGCTCGCCCGCCACGGACGCACCGTGGCCGATGACGGCTGCTAGGTTCGCCCCGTGAGCGAGCCGTGAACAGTCGTCTTCGGGGCTCCGGGGCGTGGATGGCGATTGTGGTCCTGTCCGCCGCGGTTCAGGTCGGCGGGACGCCGGCCCGGGCCGAGACCGGCGGCGGATTCCGCGACGGAGATCACGGCCGCGAATACCGCCACGGAGTCTTCGGCGCCCACCGCTTCGAAGCGGCCGGGACGATCGCCGGCCACTATCAGGGGCGCACGTCACAGGGGCGTGAGATCTCGTTCCGGGTCGCCCGCGGTCATCTGACCGGGCTCCGGGTGGCGGTCGAGGTCGTCTGCCCGAGCCGGCGCGTGTGGCAGGTCACCGCCGCCATGTCGAGCCCGATCGAGATCGTCGACTCTCGGTTTGGGCAGAGCTTCACCTCGCACCGGCCGGGCGCGGCCGGCACGGCCACGGTGAAGGGGAGCATCAGGCGAGGGCGCGTGACCGGCACGGTGAGAATGAGGCGATACATCGCGCCCGAGCATCGGTACTGCTCGGGCTCAGCCAGCTTCACCGTGCGCCGAAACGCGGCTCGCCCGGACCTCAGCGGACCCCGGCCGCCCGCGTTCACAGCTCGCTGAGCCGCGCAATATTTGCGCGCTCAAGCCGCCGGTACTACGATGCCGTTTAGCGAACGAACGGCCCGCGGGCCGACGGAAAACTCCAGCAAACTTGTGACATCTCGGATTCCGGACGAACAGCGTTGACGGCATTTTGCACCGTGCCACTCGGGCCACCTCAGCAACTCCGACGAACCCCTAGCTAGCCGCCGCCTCGGCGGCGCAACGCGCCCTGCCGGGATCCATCCGTGCGCCAGGCACGGCCGCTCGGTCGCTCCCAAATTGAATGAAGTGGGACCGGGCACCAGCTCGGACCGCCACGGAGAGGAACGACCATGGACATCATCGGTGCCGCAGCGCTGATCGCACTGGCAATAGTGCTCGCGGCGGTGGTGTACGGACGCACGCACGGAGCGCGGCCCGCGGTCGCGACCCCACGCAGCCCTGCCATGAGCGCTGCGCCGGTCGAGGTGGAGCGACCGGCACCGAGCTCGGAGCTGGCCAACCGGGAGGCGGAGCTGGCCCGGCGCGAGGCCGAGCTGGCCCGACGCGAGACCGACCTGGAGCGAGAACGCACCACCCTCCTGGAGGAGCGCCAGGGATTGCAACGCGAGCTCGAGCGGGTCTCGGGCTTATCTGCCGCCCGGGCCAAGCAGATGCTGATCAAGGAGGTCGAGGAGCAGGCCCAACACGATGTGGCGCGGCGGCTCCGGCAGATCGAGGAGCAGACCAAACGAGAAGCCGAACGGCGCGTTCGCAACATCCTCTCGGTCTGCATGCAGCGGCTCGCGGCCGGCCATGCGGCCGAGACCACGGTGTCGGTCGTGCAGCTTTCGGCCGACGACATGAAGGGGCGCATCATCGGCCGGGAAGGGCGCAACATCCGCGCGCTCGAGAACCTGACCGGGGTCGACTTCATCATCGACGACACGCCGGGCGCGGTCGTCCTCTCCGGCTTCGACGGCGTACGCCGCGAGATCGCCCGTCTGACGCTCGAGAAGCTGCTGCAGGACGGGCGGATTCACCCAGCACGGATCGAGGAGATGTACTACCAGGCGCGCTCGGAGCTCGAGGCGCACATCGTCGAGCTCGGGGAGCACGCCGTCTTCGACGCCGGCGTACAGGGCCTCAACCCCGAGCTGATCAAGCTGCTCGGCCGGCTCAAGTTCCGCACCAGCTACGGCCAGAACGTGCTCGCCCACTCGGTCGAGGTGGCGCGATTGGCGGCCATGATGGCCGAGGAGCTCGGCGCCGGCGCCAAGACGGCGCGGAGGGCCGCCCTGCTGCACGACATCGGCAAGGCGGTCACGCACGAGATCGAGGGACCGCACGCGCTGGTCGGCGGTGAGCTCGCCCGCAAGTACGGCGAGGGCGAGGCGGTCGCCCATGCGATGGAGGCGCACCACAACGAGGTCGAGCCACAGACCGTCGAGGCGGTGATCGTGCAGGCCGCCGATGCGCTCTCCGGAGCCCGCCCGGGCGCCCGGGGCGAGTCGCTCGAGCAGTACGTCAAGCGCCTGCGCGACCTCGAGCAGATCGCCACCCGCCACAAGGGGGTGGACAAGGTGTACGCGATGCAGGCCGGTCGCGAGATCCGGGTCATGGTCGCCCCAGGCGCGATCAGCGACGACGCGGCGACCATCCTGTCGCACGAGATCGCGCGGGAGATCGAAAAGGAGCTCGAGTATCCCGGGCAGATCAAGGTCACCGTGATCAGGGAATCGCGGGCGGTCGAGTACGCCCGCTGAGCGCGTGGGCCGGAGCGCTTGCGGGTAGAACCGGGCGAGCGGGTCACCGGGAAGGCGGGAGGTCGGCGGCCAGGACCCGCGCGCCGCCGAGAAAGGGTTCACCGATGCGCGTACAAGGGAGACGGCCTGCATCGCTCCCCGCATTGAGGGTCGCGGTGCTGAGACTGGTCGTCGTGGCACTGTCGCTGACCACAATGCTGGCTCTGACGACGGCTCAGGCCACGGCCGCCCACAAGGCAAAGCACCACGCCAAGAAGCACCACGCCAAGAAGCACCACAAGAAGCACAAGAAGCACAAGACGGGGTCGACCACGCCCTCGAGCTCCGGGACGAAGCCGACGACCTCCGGGTCGACCCTGACGGCGCACGGCCAGCTGCTGCATCTGGCCCCGGGCCTGCACGCCAACATGACCCAGAGCAACAACTGGATGGGTTATAACCAGGGCGCGCTCGAGCAGGGCGGCAAGTTGTTCAACTCGATCACCGGCGAATGGACCGTGCCCACGGCGACCCAGCACACCTCCGGGCAATCGGCCGCTTCGTCTGACTGGATCGGAATTGGAGGCGGGTGCATCGATGCCGGCTGCACGGCGACCGATCCGACGCTGATCCAGACCGGCACCGAGCAGGACGTCGACAGCTCGGGCGCGGCCTCCTACTCCGCCTGGTGGGAGATCATCCCGGCGCCGTCGATCACGATCACCAACATGACCGTGCATCCGGGCGACAAGATGGCCGCGTCGATCGGTGAGCTGGTGCCGGATGCGAACGTGTGGACGATCACGCTCAAGGATCTGACCAACGGCCAGTCGTTCTCGACCACGGTCCCGTACGCCTCGACCCATGGCACGGCAGAGTGGATCGAGGAGACGCCGCTCGAGCTCGGGACCAACGCCGGATTCTCGGCCCTGCCGAACCTGACCAACCCGAACTTCGACCTCGGGACGGTGAACGGCTCGCCCGTCGCCTTGAAGTCCTCCGAGGCGATGCAGCTGGTCGACTCGAACAGCAACGTGATCGGTACGCCTTCGGCTCCCGACTCCGACGCCGACGGCTTCGGCGCGTGTACGTGGTCGGGCACGTGTACGGCACCCGGTAGCTGACCGGTCCCCGTCTCTCCCCGGCGCCCGCCCTGTGTATCGAGGGCGGGCGCCGGAGGGCGGGCGCCCGTGTGTATCGAGGGCGGGCGCCGCCGCGCGGCGCGGGCGCGCCGAGACTCGGAAGTGGCTGGCGGCTCAGCCGTGGTGATGGTGGTGGTGCGGGATCGCGCCGGACGCCGTCCACACCGAGAAGTCCGGGATCAGGACCAGAGCCAGGACGACGCCGGCGACCAGCGCGCCGACGATGGCGAGATTGCGCCCCGCCGAGCCCGGCGACAGGCCTTCCTGGCGGGTATCGGCCCGCGCCACCCGCAGCGACTTTCCTATCCGGGGCAAGTGACCGAGCACGTGTAGCCCGGTCACAGCGAGCCAGACGATGAAGCTCGCCTTGTGGGCCAGCAGCAACAGTCCGCGGTGGCTCGGGCCTTCGAACAGGAGCAGCACGCCGGTGACGAAGACGACGACGGTCGAGACGACGAGCACCGGGGCGAGCAACCGGAGGAGAATCTCCGGCGGTCCCTTGTGCCGGTAGACGAGGCTGCCGGCGTAATACCGGACAAACCGGTAGCCCGTGGTCGCCATCTTCAGCGCCGTCGGACCGATGAGCAGCAGTCCCACGAACAGGTGAAGCCAGATCAGCTGGCCGATGCGGAGGATCGTCACGCCGAGCACCGGCAAGATGAGCAACAGGATCACGCCCGCGGTCGCGGTGAGCTGCTCGTTCCCGTTCGGGCCGCCGCCCAGCCACGGCCGCCACCTGGCTGAACGGCGTCCGGCCGCGCGGTTTGCGCTGCTACGCCTTCCGGGCGCCATCCGGTCGCGCTCGGTCACATCCATGACGGGAACAGTTCCATACCGTGGTGAGCGGCCCGTCATAACTCGATGAGAAACCTCTTTTGCGGCTAATCCCAGAGAATGGGGGTGTGGCGAGTCGTGTTCTGGTCATTGAGGACGAGCCGGGGATCGTCGACTTCCTCGACCGTGGGCTCCGTGCCCATGGCTACGAGGTCGCGACCGCGCTCGACGGCGAAACCGGGACCGACATGGCGCTCAACGACGACGTCTCCGTCGTCGTGCTCGACCTGATGCTGCCCGGTCGGAGCGGACTCGAGGTCCTGCGGACGCTCCACACGGCCAAGCCCGGATTGCCGGTGATCGTTCTCACCGCGCTGGGTGACGTCGAGCACCGCGTGGCCGGCCTGGATGCCGGCGCGGTCGACTACCTGGCCAAGCCGTTCTCGCTCAGCGAGCTGGCAGCCCGGATCCGGGCGCAGCTCCGGGCCGCCTCGCACACCCCGAGCACGGCATTGCGGTGCGGCGACATCGAGGTGAACCTGATCACGCGCGAGGTCCACCGCGGCGGTGAGCTGGTGCGCCTGTCGACGACCGAGTTCGAGCTGCTCGTGTACCTGATGCGCAACCGCGGCCACGTGCTGTCCCGAGAGCAGATACTCCGAGCGGTGTGGGGATATGAGTACGACCCGGGCACCAACGTCGTCGACGTGTACATCGGCTACCTGCGCCGCAAGCTGCGGCGGACGATCCGCGACGGCGGTGTGGTGACCCGACGCGAGGCACCGATCGTGACCGTCCGGTCGGTCGGGTACCGCTTCGATGCGCGCGATTGACCGCGCGCTGCCGACGGGGCTGCGATGGCGGCTGACGCTGTGGGTCGCGGCCGTGATGCTGATCTTCGCCGCGGTCGTGTTCGTGGTCGTCTACAACGACACGGGCTCGCAGCTGCGCAGCCAGATTGAACGCGACATCAAGGACGACAGCACCCAGCTGGCGCAGGCGCTCGGCTCCGCCCAGGTGCACACACCGGCTCAGGTGTCCGCCACCGCCACCCGTTACATGCGGGCTCAGCCGTACTCGGCCACGTCGACTCTCCTGTTCACACTCGTGCCGGGAGCCGCGACGGCCAGTAACCACCCCGAGGTGTTCGGGGGCGGCCCGGACGACCCGGGCGAGACCAGACCTGAACAGGCCACGGAAGGCCAGCAGGCCCGGATCCTCTCCGCTCCGCGTCTCGGATTCTCGACCGTCCTCGTCCCCGACGTCGGGCATGCGCTCATCCTCGAGCGCGCCGTGCACGTCGGCTCGATCACGGCGGTGGTGGGGGCGGGCGAGCCGCTGACCACAGTCGAGCGCGCCCAGCACGGCGTGGCCAGGGCGTTCATCACCGCGGGCCTGGTGGCGCTGGCCCTGGCGCTACTAGCGTCTTACCTGGCCGGCGCCCGCGTGTCGGCTCCGCTGCGACGGATGGCCTCGATCGCCGCGCGCGTCGACGCGGGCGATCTGGCTCCGCGCATGAGCCTGAGCTCGAGGCGCGCTCGGTCGCGCGACCGCTCTGGACCGGTGGGCCGGGACGAGGTCAGGGTCCTGGCCGACGCGTTCAACAACATGCTCGATCGCCTGGCCGAGGCGTTCACGAGCCAGCGCGAGTTCATCGCCGACGCCTCCCATGAGCTGCGGACGCCGATCACGGTGATCCGCGGTCAGCTCGAGGTCCTGGTGGCTCAGGAGGACCCATCGCCCGACGAGGTCCGGCGCGTGGAGCGGCTGGTCCAGGCCGAGATCACGCGCATCAGCCGCCTGGTCGACGATCTCCTCGTCCTGGCCCAGGCGGAGCAACAGAACTTTCTGCGCAAGGAGCCGGTCGACCTACCCACGTTCGTGGGCGACCTATGGGACGGGGTCAGCCTGACCGCGGATCGCCAGTTCGAGCTCGGGCCGGTGCCCGAGGGGTCGCTCGAGGCGGATCCCGACCGGCTGGCGCAAGCGCTCCGAAATCTCGCGCGGAACGCGATCGAGCACACGAACGTGGCGAGCGGCGTGGTCCGACTCGATGTACACCGACTGGGCAGCGAGCGGCTCGAGTTCGCGGTCGCCGACGACGGTCCGGGAATTCCACCCGCCGAGCGCGAGCGCGTCTTCGAACGGTTCCACCGCGTCGATGCGGCGCGGGCGCGAACCAACGGTGGCGCGGGCCTTGGCCTCGCGATCGTGCGAGCGATCGCGGAGGCGCACGGCGGCCAGGTCAGCGCCACCGAGACCGACGGCGGGAGCGGGGCGAAGGTCAGGCTGGTGCTGCCCGGGTTCAGCCCCAACTGAGGCGCCGTTACCCTGTGACGCAATGAAGCGCTACCACGTGACCACGTTCGGTTGCCAGATGAACGAGCACGACTCCGAGCGGATGAAGGGCATGCTGGAGTCGCTGGGGTACGCCGAGGCGCCGAGTCGCGAGCAGGCCGAACTGATCCTGTTCAACACGTGCTCGATCCGGGAGAAGGCCGACGACCGGTTCATCGCGCATCTGGGTGAGGCCAAGCGGCTCAAGCGCGAAAATCCCGGCGTCGTCGTCGGGGTGGGCGGATGCTGGGCCCAGTCGGTCAAGGAGGAGGTGTTCGCCCGTTTTCCGTTCGTCGATGTGGCGTTTGGTCCGGGCCAGGTGCACAGGCTGGCCGAGTTCCTGACCAGCGACTCGCTCACCGCCCAGGGCTACTTCGAGTTCGAGGGTTTCACCGGGCATCTGCCGGCCAAGCGCGCCCGCGAGTTTCAGGGCTGGGTCCAGATCAGCGTGGGCTGCAATTGCGTGTGCTCGTACTGCATCGTGCCCTCCACGCGGGGGCGCGAGGTGAGCCGGCCCGCACACGAGCTCATAGCCGAAGTTTCGCGCCTGGCCGCGGATGGGGTCCGCGAGGTGACGCTGCTCGGCCAGAACGTCAACTCGTACGGCCGCGACCTCCCGCCCGAGGGCCGGACGACCTTCGCCGAGCTCCTGGGCGCGCTGGACGCGGTCGAGGGAATCGACCGGATTCGCTACACGAGCCCGCATCCGAAGGACATGCGCGCAGACGTGATCGCGGCGCACGCCACGCTGCCCTCACTGTGCGAGCACATCCACCTGCCGCTCCAGTCCGGGTCGACCCGGGTGCTCAAGCGCATGCGCCGGACGTATACCCGTGAGCGCTACCTCGACCGCGTGGCCATGATCCGCGAGCACGTACCCGATTGCGCGATCACCACCGACATCATCGTGGGCTTCCCGGGCGAGACCGAGGAGGACTTCGAAGAGACCCTGTCGCTGGCCGAGGAGGTCGGCTACGACGGAGCCTTCACATTCATCTATTCACCGCGGCGCGGCACCGAGGCGGCTTCGCTGGAGGGCCAGATCGCGCACGAGGTGAAGGTGGCCCGGATGGAGCGGCTGGTCGAGGTGGTCCAGCGGCGGGGCCTCGAACGCGCGCAGCGGTTCGTTGGCCGGACGCTCGAGGTGTTGGTGGAGGGGCCATCGCGAACCGATCCGAGCCGGCTGAGAGGGCGCTCACGGCACAACAAGGTGGTCAACTTCACCGGGCTCGCCGGTCCGGGTGATCTGATCGATGTGCACATCACCGGCGCCACGAGCCAGACGCTGACCGGCGAGGCGTCGCTGGTCGCGAGCGCTCTGCCCTGACGCCCCCACGGAGAGAATTGCCCGGGCGCGCGGACGGGTGATGGGGTCCAGGCCTTAAGTACGGAGGCGGAAAACCCGACATACGTCCAGACCGCCTGGCCTGGGGAACCATCCCGTCGACCACGGCCGATTACCGGGATGTGTGGACGTTCTGGACATCTGTACGTCCTCGTCCAGGAGTGCGTCCAGGATGAGCAGCCCGGCACTCGCGCTGATCGGCTCCGGCGGCCGGATCGAGCAGAGCACCGAGACCTTCCGGCGCCGGTACGAGGACCTGGCCAAGCAGTCGCCCCAGCTCGACAGCGTGCTGACGGGCGAGTCCGACCGGGCCATGGTGACCCTGGACGGCGTCAGCGCCGAGATTGAAGCGGTCACCGATGTCGCCGGCATGCGGCACGCGCTGCTCACGGTCACCGACGGCGCCCCGGCGCCGGTGGGCCAGGAGGACAACGCGCTGCTCGCCGAGTCCTTCGACGACAGTCCGGCGATCATCTGGCTCAAGGATCTCGAGGGGCGGTACCTGAAGGCGAACGACCGCTACGGGGCCGTTCTCGGGACTACATTCGATGCGCTTCAGGGCAAGACCGATGCCGAGTTGGCGCCGCGCGCGACGGTTGACGGCCCGAGGCTGGAAGACGGGGGTGGCTCAGCCTCGGAGCCGCTCGCCTTCGAGTACACGGTGCCGGCGTTCGAGGGCCGGCCGGCGCTGGCGGCGCTTCGGTTCCCGGTGCGCGATCGGACCGGAGAACCGGTGGCGGTGTGTGGCGTCGCAGCGCCCCTCGACGATGCCGGCGTGGCGCGCGCGGAGGCGGCTCGGCTGATCGAAGTCGAGCGCTGGAGCGCGGTCGACGCCGGGACGGTCCGCCACGAGGTCATGTCCGAATGGGGCGTGATGGCCGATGGGGACGGACCGGCAATCGGGACACCTTCCCCCGCCGCCGGTGCGAGGCCGGCCGCCCCTCCGAGTCCGCCGTCGACGGCCGCTCCCGCGGAGACGTCGGGGCCCGAGCAGGAGCTGACCAGCGCCCTGGCCGCCGAACGGGCGAGAGCGGCGGAGCTCGAGCGCACACTGGCGCAGGCTCAGGCACGCCTGCAGGAGGTCTCCACGGGCGGGGACGGCGGGTCCGGTGCGGATCCGGCGGAGCTCGCACTGGCGCGTGAGGAACTCGCTCAGGTCCGTGCCCAGGCCGAGCAGGCACGCGCCGACGCCGAGGCCGCGCGGGCCGAGGCCGAGGCCGCCCGGCGGGAAACCGCGGAGGCACTGCTTCACGCCGAGCGCGTCGAGGGCAACGCCGAGGAGTGGCGCGAACAGGCTGAGACTGCCGAGGCCGGCGGCCACGGCCTCCGGGCCCGGCTCGAGCAGGCCGAGGCGGAGGCCAAGCAGTCGCGTGCCCGGCTCGAGCAGGCCGAGGCCGACGCCCAGCATTCGCGCGCCCGGCTCGAGCAGGCCGAGGCCGACACCCAGCAGGCGCGGATGCGGATGGAGCAAGCCGAGGTGTCCGCGCAGCAGGCGCGGATGCGGATGGAGCAGGCCGAGAGCGAGGCTCGGGCGCTCCGGACCCGGCTCGAGCAGGCCGAGACGGCGGCGCAGCAGGCCCGCACCCGTGCGGAGGGGGCCGAGGCGGATGCGGTCGGCCTGCGCACGCGGCTCGAGCACGCGGAGGCCGACGCGCTGCAGTCTCGGGTGCGCCTGGAGGAGGCTGATGCGGCGGCGTCGGCGGCCCGGGGGCGGCAGGAGGCGGCGGAGACGGAGCTTCGGGGGGTGCGGACCCGCCTGGAGGAGAGCGAGAGCAACGCACGCGCGCTCAGGTCGCGGGCCGACCAGGCGGAGTCGGCGCTCCAGCAGTCGCGCACTCGCATGGAGGAGGCCGAGGCGAGCGCCCGGACGCTGCGCTCCCGCCTCGAGGAGGCCGAGGCGGAGACTCGGAGCCTCCGGGTCCAGTTGACCGAAGCCGAGGCGGGGACGGGCGGGCTCCGAGCCCGGCTCGACGATGCCGAGGCCGACGCGCGCGGCCTGCGCACCCGGCTCGAGGAGGCCGAAGCCGACCACGTCGCGCTCCGAACCCGGCTCGAGGCGGCGGAGACGACCGCCGCCACGGCGCGGGCGCGCCAGGAGGAGGCCGAAGCGAGCGCCCGGGACGCCGCCCGACGCGCAGAGGCCGGCAGCGACAACCCCCAGGCCGCGGTGAGCGTCGAGACCGAGGCGGCACTGAAGGCCGCGCTGGTCCAGCGGGAGGCGGAAGCTGAAGTGGCGCGCCGGGCGCGCACCGAGGCCGAGAGCGCGCTGGCCGCCGCGCGAGCCGATATGGAGGAGCGGCTCGCGGCCGCCGAAGCTCAGGTCGAGGTTTTGCAGGCGGCGCGCGCCGAAGCCGAGGCGGCGCTGGCGGCGGCGACGTCGGGGACCGACGAGGCGCTGACCTCCGCGATCGCCGAGCGCGATGCGGCGCTGGCCAGCAACGCCGATCTCGTGCGCGAGCTGGAAGAGCAGCGGCGCCAGGCGGCAGCGCTCCAGGAGGCCTCGGCGGCGGCGGCGGCGCGAATGCAGGAACTGGCGGGTGCGCTCGTGCCGGGGGCCGCGGTGCCGAGCAGCCTGGCCGGTGCCGACACTGGCTCGGGCGCTTCGATCAGCGTGGCCGCGCCGAACCCCCAGGTCACGGTGGCGGCGGTCCCGGCGCCCACTCGGGGGCCGGCCTGGCCGGGGAGCGCCCAGCAGGCGCTGGTCTCCACCCTCGCCGGGGCATCTGACTGGCGGGCCGGCCTCGAGGAAGCGCTGAAGGTGCTCGGGGCCAGCGGAGGCTGGGACGTCGTCCGGGCCTGGGCGCCCGACGAGCCAGGGAGCCTCCGCTGTACGGCCATGTGGACCGCGTTCGGGGGTATCAGCGGCGTCGACGCGCTGGCGGCGGAAGCCGCTACCGCGGGCGGCGGGTCGGTCCTGGCCCAGGCGATTGCCGCGCCCGCGGTGACGTGGCTGGCCGACCTCGAGACGGCCGACGACGAGGAGCTGGGCGCCGCCGCCGCGCGAGGGATGAGTTCCGCTGTGCTGCTTCCGATCCGCGACGGTGGCGCGACGATCGGCCTCCTCGAGCTTCTTACCCGGGCCGAGGTCGATCCCGATCCGCAGCTGGCGCTCGCGCTGGAGGCGGCGGCGCTGCAGCTCGGCCGGTTCGCGCACCGGTTGCGGTCCTAGACCGGGTCTGCCGTCGTCTTGTTGGGGCCTCGGGCGGGGCGCGGACCGGTCATGCGAAACCCGTCCTCGCCGTATGCGAACATGTGTTCGGTGAGATGGCGAAACCTCAGTATGGAAGCGGAGGAGCTGGCGCGTCTGCCCGGGTACCGGGACGACGCGGTGGTGCGGCACTTCGAGGCGCCGGGAGCGGTCCAGACCCGGTTCTACGAGGTGCGGGCCAAGTCGATCCTCAACCGCGTGCCGGAGGCGTCGCAGGTTCCATTCCGGTGGACGGTGAATCCGTACCGCGGTTGCTCTCATGCGTGTGTCTATTGCTTCGCTCGGCCGACGCACAAGTACCTCGACTTCGACGCCGGCCGGGATTTCGAACGGGAGATCGTGGTCAAGGTCAACGCGCCGGAGCGGCTGCGGGCAGAGCTGGGCCGGCCTTCCTGGCAGGGCGAGCACGTTGCGCTGGGTACGAACACCGATCCCTACCAGTGGGTCGAGGGGCGCTACAAGCTGATGCCGGGGATCTGGGCGGCGTTCCGCGACGCGGCCAATCCGTGCTCGGTACTCACCAAGTCACCGCTGTTGCTGCGCGACCTGCCTCTGATGAAGGAAATCGCCGAGCGGACCGAGTTCAGCGCCGCGCTCTCGATTCCGACGCTGGCTGAGCGTGCCTGGCGGGCGACCGAGCCGCACACGCCGAACCCGCGTGCTCGTATCGAGGCCGTGGCTGAGCTGACCAGAGCGGGTATCCGTACCGGTGTGCTGATTGCACCGCTGATGCCCGGAATCAATGACGAGCCAGAGCAGGTGGCGCAGATCCTGGAACTGGCCACCGAGGCCGGGGCCGCTTACGTGAGCGGGATCGCACTGCACCTGCGCGGCGACGTGCGCGGGCTGTTCCTGGACTGGCTGCACGACCACCGACCCGAGCTGATCCCGCGGTACGAGGAGCTCTACGCCCGCGGCGCGTACGCCGCGGTGGCCGAGCGTCATCGGCTGGCGCAGCTCGTGAAGGGCCCGGATCTGCCGCCCGGAGAGCGCATGCGGGGCCGGGCGGAAAAGCCGCCGCAACGTGTGGCGCCGCAGCCGGCGCTAGAACAGGGCAGGCTGTTCTGAGGAGATTTTTAAGTGAAACACTCGCCCCACGGTGGTGATAGGTGAGACGAGACGAAAACGTCGACACCGGGAGTGACGTGGACCGAAAACGCTTCAAGAACACGCCAGATCTGCATCTCGAGCGGATGTTCGAGACCCGCAGCGAGGCCTGGGAAGCGGTCGGACTGGCGATGAACATCAGCCAGCGCGCGGTGCGCCGGGCGCGCCGGGAGATCCTCGTGCTCCTGCCCCTGCTCATCGGCGTCCTCGTCGTCTACTTCGACCGCGAGAAGATCTTCGGCCTCGGGATCAGGAAGCACAGCTCAACCGAGACTTGGTTGCAGTGGGGGACGGTTGTAGCGCTGTTGGCCCTCGGCTGGACAGTGGCGCGCGACATCGGTCGCGCCGCGGGCCCGACGTTCTTCCGCCGGATGGATCCCGCGACCGCCGGCACGGTCGGGTTCCTGATCCGGCTGGCCACAATGGGCATCACGCTGTTGGTGGCCCTCGGGGTGGCGGGCGTGAGCGCTGGATCGCTGGTGGCCGGAAGCGCGTTCACCGCCGTGGTCCTCGGCCTCGCGGCCCAGCAGACGCTCGGAAACCTGTTCGCCGGGCTCGTGCTCCTGACCGCCCGGCCGTTCCGGGTCGGCGAGCGGGTCCGCCTCCAGGCCGGCGCGGTCGGTGGCTCGACCGAGGGCGTGGTCAGCTCGCTCGGGTTGCTGTACACGACGCTCGCCCGCGGTGAGGACCGGATCATGATCCCCAATAACACCGTGATCGCCGCGGCGGTCGTCCCGCTGAAGGAACCTGACTCGATCAACGTCCGGGTCCGGATCGGGGCCGGGATCCGCCCAAGCCAGGTTCAGGCCATTCTCGACGACCAGATCTCGACCGCCACGCGGTCCGCGGCGACGGTCCTGCTGGAGGAGATCGACGGCAATGAGGTCGTGGTCCGGGTGCAGGCCACGCCGGAGCGCGCGACCGAAGGCGCGCAACTGGCCGATGAGATCATCTCCGCGCTGGGCAACGTGACCGAGGAGCACAACTCTGTGCCGGCGGACGGAGCCGTGACCGAGGCACGCCCCCGTGTGGCCGACCGAGGCGTGCGCGCGCACCCCTCCGGTCAGCGCTTCTCGCGCTGACCTTCCACGTGCGCGAGGGCGATCCGGTCGCTGCCGAGCCGGCGGCTGACCTCGGCGGCCAGGGCCGGCGCCACCGACGCGAACGAGGCCCCGAGACGCAGCCCGGCCGGCGCCACATCGATCTCGGCCCGGTTGCGTTCGACCGCGCGCACCACCGCCGCCGCCACCTGTTCCGGTGAGCGCGTCCGCACGTACCAGGGGAGCTCCACCCCGGCGTCGTGAAACATGCCCGCGTCACGGACGAACCCGGGCGCCACGAGCGATACGCCGACACCGTGCGGACGGAGATCCTCACGCAGGCCGAGCGCGAAGCCGCGAAGCCCGAACTTGGTCGCGGAATAGAGCGAGGATGCGGGCGAGGCGGCCTTGCCCGCCAGCGAGGATATGAAGACCAGGTGTCCGCGCCGGCGCTCGGCCATCGCCGGGGCCAGCGCTCGGGCGAGCGCGACGGGCGCTCGCAGGTTCACCTCGAGCAGGCGGTCGATGTCCTCCGGGCTCAGGTCGACGAGGAACCCGCTCCCCGGAAGGGCGGCGTTGGCGACCAGGACGTCGACCTCCCCGGCCTCTTGGGCCAGCCGCGCGACGTCCGCGCGGTGCGCCAGATCGGCCACCACCGCGCGGGCGCCCAGCTCGCCGGCCACCGGACCCAGTGCATCCTCGCGCCGGCCGCTCAGGACGAGCTTCGCCCCCCGGGCGGCGAACGCCCGCGCGATCGCCTGACCGATCCCGCCGGTCGCTCCGGTCACCAGCACGGTTCCGCTCACCACGCTCACGGTGCGCGAGTCTATGGGGGATCAGCTGCTGCGGTCCGGACGGGCCCTCCCGGCCCCATGGACGCGTGGCCGCTACGCGGCCCCGGCCCCTCAGCCCGGAAACACCGCCACCGTGGCGGTGAACCCGTGCAGGAAGCTCCGGCCACCGACCGGCCCGATCTCCCCGGCGGCGAAGAACCCAGCCGCGGGCGCGCCGCCGAGCTCTTGGTCGACCACGGTGGCGTCGTGGTCGGGCAGGCCGAACATCGCGCTGCCCCGGCCGTTGCACGAGAACACGAGCGCGCCCGCGGGCGGAGCGCCGGACATGGCGTCGACGCGCAGGCGCAGCGCCCGGTGCAGGTCCTCGTCGGCCGAGGCTGCGTCGCGGGCGTGCAACCGCACGACCTGCCCGGTGCTGACAGGCGCGCCCACGGCGACGCTGCCCGAGTCGGGATCGGCCCCGAGCAGGCCGCGGACGAGAAAGTCGCCCTGCTCGTACTCGGGCTGTCCGGCATCGATGACGATTCCGATCAGCATTCCGCCGGCGATCAGCACCCGCTCGGTCGGCCTGAGCTCGGCCACGATCGTCTCGATCGTCTCGAGCGCCGGCCGTCCGGCCAGCTCGTGAATCAGATTGCCCTCCGCAGCCGTGATCGTCACCTCGCGCCCGATCGGGGTCGCGCCCTGGGAGACGCAGGGCAGCAGCTCGACCCCCTGGAACGTGATCCCGACCGCGCCGCGGTCGCGAACCTCCTCGCCGAAGAACAGGGTCGCCCCTCCGCCGGGGGTCAGGGCGCTGGCCAGGCCACCCAGCAGCGGGACGGCGGGCGCGTGCTGGGAGAGCGCCGACACGGCGGCCTCGGTCGGGAACGAGTGGGGATCGGCGAGGATCAGCGCGCCGCTGGCCCCGTCGAGAAGCGGCAGGCCGGTGATGGCGCGGTGAGGGCCGTCCTCGGTCACCGTGGCGTGAAACGGCCGGGCATCGCCCGCGCCTTCGAAGGCGGCCGCCCACACGGCCAGCCCGGTCCCCGATTCAAGCTCGCGACCGCCGCCCAGCACCCCGCCGGCGCCGCAGCCGATCAGCTCGCGCGGGGCCAGCACGCTGTGCACCGGCTCGAGCACCGCTTCGGGTGCGCTCAGGTGCTCCCCGCTCGCGAACACGATCGCCAGGTCGACCGGCGCGCCCTCGAGCGCGGCCGCCACATCGCGTGCGGCTGCGGTGGCGGCGGTGAGCGGGTCGGCCTCGGCGCAGACGCCGGCGCCGATCTTCACGCGGTATGCGCGGCCGCTGACGTCATCGCTTCACGATACTCCCGGCCATGGCACGGGCCGAGGTGATCGCACTCTTCGGGCCCACCGGAGTCGGCAAGACCGGCGTCGCGGTGGCGCTGGCGGATCGCCTGCGCGAACTCGACGAGCGGCCGGTGGCCGTGTCCGCCGACGCGCTCCAGGTCTATTCGGGACTGGAGATTCTGACCGGCGCCGCCGACGCGCGCGACCGCGCCCGGCTCGACCATCGGCTGATCTCGTTCCTCCCCGTCGACGCGCGCTTCAGCGCCGGCGAGTACGCCGAGCTCGCCCACGCGGAGATCGATGGGCTCCTCGCCGACGGGTATCGCCCGATCGTGGTCGGGGGCACCGGGCTCTACCTGCGCGCGGCGTTGACCGAGCTCAGCCTGCGCCCCCCGCCGCCCGAGGGCGTGCGCGAGCGATGGCTGGCCGAGCTCGAGGCGCGCGGCGCTCCCGCGCTCCACGCCGTGCTGCGTGAACGCGCGGCGTGGGCGGCGGATGAGATCGACCCCGGGGACCGCCAGCGGATCGTCCGGGCGCTCGAGCTGCTCGACGCCGGCGAGCTCGACCCCCCGGAAGGCGAGTCGGAGCTGTGGACCGACACCGTGCGCCACCCGACCCTGCTGGTCGGGCTCGTTATGGAGCGCTCCGCGCTGTACCGCCGGATCGACGCGCGCGTCGACGCGATGGTCGCAGCCGGGGTCGAGGCCGAGGTGCGACGGGCCAATGGGGCGGGGGCGTCGCTGACCGCCCGCAAGGCACTCGGGTTCGACGAGTTGCTGAGCGGAGACATCGAGGCGATGAAGCGGCGGACGCGCAATTACGCGCGGCGGCAGCTCACCTGGATGCGCAAGCTGGCCGCGGTCGAGGCGATCGACACGACCGCTCGCGCGCCCGATGACATCGCGTCCGAGATCCTCGGCCGATGGCTCAGAACGGAATCGGGGTGAGTGGGTACATCACCGCCGTGGCCGCGACCACGCAGGCGATCCACAAAAGGGTGATCGGCCGGGACAAGCGCACGCGGGCGACGAGATAGGCCGCGCCCAGATACACGCCGGGGAGCACGATCAGCATGTAGTAGAGGTAGCTCGTGCGGTCGAGGAGGAGGCTCGCGAGCTCGAACGGAATCCAGGTGGCGGCAAACCAGGCTACGGCCACCACGGCGACGCCGCCGAGCCGTTCCGTGCGGCGCCGGATGACCTGGATCAGGGCGACGATCAGGCCGATGAGCCCGAACAGGAGGATGGGGGGGCTGATCATCCCGAGGAAGTGGACCTGGGGATGGACGTTCAGGAGCCCGACCACCGGCTTGGACGGATTGATGCTCAGGTAGGTGATCGGCTTCAGGTCATACAGCCACTGCCACGGGTAGGAGGCGATGCCCTTGGGCCCATGGGGGCTCGTCTGGTTGGCCGCGTAGCTGACGATGTGGGAGATCTCGCCCCACACCCCTCCGCGCACCCGGCGGGCTTCCGCGTCGGCGTAGGGCGGTGAGATCACGATCAGGCCGGCCAGCAGGGCGACGAAGCTGGCCGCGGCGGCGATGATGCAGGCGGCGAGCCGGCGCAGCCGGGACAGGAGGTCGGTGCGCGTGGTCAGCCACAGAAGCGCCTCGACCACCACCAGCACGAGGAGTACGTACGGCGCCACCTCCTTGGCACAGGCGCCGACCCCGATCACGATCCCGGCGGTCAGGGGCAGGCGCCGGAGGTAGAGCGCCGCGCCCCAGACCATTGCGGCCAGCGCGAAGACGTCGAGGGTGCCGATCCGGGCGTGGACGAGGAACAGGTTGTCAGCCGCCATCAGCGCTCCGGCCCCGAGCGCCACCCACCGCCCTCCGCCCGCGGCGCGGACGAGCGCGTACATCCCGAGGATGGCCAGCGTGCCGAACAGGATGCTCGGGAGCCGCCAGCCCACGGGGTTGTTGCCGAACAGCTCCATCGAGCCGGCCATCACCAGCTTGGCCAGCGGCGGATGCTCGGCGTTCGGGTCCGTGCCGAGCGGCGCGTGGGCGTAGGGGACGCCGGAGGGCGGCCGGATTCCGGCGATCACCCGGGCGGCGTTGACGTAGTAGTCCTCGTCGAAGATCACCAGGTGGGCGTTCGGTCCCGCGCACGGCGTGTAGCAGGGGGCGCCGATCCAGGCCACGCGGGTGCCGACGGAGACGAGGGTGAGCGCCACCAGGAGCGCCAGAGGCAGTCGTGGACGCCGGAGCGCCCATGAGTGCAGCCGGTCGACCATGCCGAGCGCGACGGTACACATACACTGGCGCCCGGTGAACTTCGAGAAGTGGCAGGCCCTCGGCAACGACTACCTCATCGTGGAGGAATCGGCGCTCCCTTTTGCCCTGACGCCCCCGCGGATCCGGGCGATCTGCGCCGGCCACACGGGCGTGTTCGCGGACGGGATCCTGCTTCTCTCGCCGCCCGACGACGACCGGTTCGTCGCCCGGCTGCGGATCTTCAACCCGGACGGATCGGAGGCCGAGCTGTCCGGCAACGGCGCCCGCGAGGCCGTGCTGTACCTGCGCCGAAACGGGTGGACGTCCGAAGACGAGTTCGCGATCTCGACCGCGGCGGGTGAGATCCGGCCGCGGATCATCTCCTCCACCGAGTGCACGCTCGAGCTCGGCCACGCCCGGGTGCGCAGCGAGGATTATCCGGACGGGTCGGCGGACGGACGCGGTTCGTTGCGCGCGGGGGGACGTGCCTGGCGGTTTCGCCACGTGCAGGTGGGAAACCCCCAGTGCTCGATCCGGGTCGATGGCTTGGATGAGTTGGCCGCCGTTGACCTCCCGGCGATCGGGCCCGAGATCGAGGGCAGCGAGCTGTTCCCGAACCGGACCAACGTCTCCTGGTACGCGGCGATCGCGCCGGGGGCGATCCGGGCGCGGATCTTCGAACGCGGGGTGGGGGAGACCTCGGCCTCCGGCACCGGGGCGACCGGCGCGGCAGTGGCGCACGTGCTGGACGGCGGCCAGTCGCCCGTGACCGTGGTCCTCGACGGGGGCGAGCTCGAGGTCGAGGTCGGGGAGGACCTCAAGATCAAACTGACCGGGTGGGCGGTTCCGGTGTTTCGCGGAACCCTCGCCGACGAATTCGTGAAGGAGCTGCATGCGACCGAGTAGCCGCCTGAGCCGGATCCCCCCGTACATGTTCGCCGAGCTCGAGCGGAAGATCTCGGCCAAGCGAGCGGCCGGTGTGGACGTGATCAGCCTCGGGATCGGCGACCCCGACACGCCGACGTATCCGGAGATCGTCACCGCCGCGCAGCGGGCGGTCGCCGATCCGAGCACGCACACGTATCCGAGCAACCGGGGCCGGACGGAGTTCCGGGAGGCGGTGGCCGGGTTCTACCGGCGGCGGTTCGGCGTCTCGCTCGATCCGGACACCGAGGTGATGGCGGCGATCGGGGCCAAGGAGTGCATCTTCAATCTGAATCTGGCCTTCCTGGATCCCGGGGACGTGGCGCTCGCCTCCGATCCCGGCTATCCGGTGTACACGGGCGGGCCGCTGCTCACGGGTGGTGAGCCGGTGCTCATGCCGCTGCGCCCGGAGCTCGGGTTCGCCCCCGATCTGGAGGCACTGGCGCCGGAGCAGCTCGAGCGGGCCCGGCTGATGTTCATCAACTACCCGAACAACCCGACCGGCGCCGTGGTGCCCGACGGGTTGTTCGAGCGGGTGATCGCGCTGGCGCGGGCTCATGATTTTCTGGTCGTCCACGACAACGCGTACAGCGAGACCACCTACGACGGCTACGTCGCGCCGTCTTTTCTCTCCACTCCGGGCGCCAAGGAGGTCGGAGTCGAGGTGTTCTCGCTCTCCAAGGGCTACAACATGACCGGCTGGCGGTGTGCGGCGATCGTCGGCAACGCGGACGCGATCGAGGCCTACTGGCACCTGAAGTCGAACATCGACTCGGGCAACTTCGAGGCCGTGCAGCTGGCCGGGGCGGCCGCGCTTTCCTCGTCTGTGGACGACGAGGTCCGGTCGATGAACTCCGTCTATCAGCGCCGGCGCGATCTGGTCTGCGACGCCCTGGCCCAGGCCGGGGTCGAGATCACCCCGCCGAAGGGGACGATCTACGTCTGGGCGCCGATCCCGGCGGGCTTCGAATCGGCGGCCGCGTACTGCGAGCACGTGCTCGAGGAGGCCGCGGTCGTGATCTCGCCCGGCGGCGCCTACGGCGCCAGCGGGGAGGGATACTTCCGGATCTCGCTCACCACGCCGGACGATCGGCTGATGGAGGCCGTCGAGCGGATCCGGCGCCTCTGAGCCCTGGCGCCGTGACCAGGCGCCCGGCTACCATCAAAGTAGTGCAAAAAAGCCGGAACGGACGACTTCAGACCTCCTCGAACGGCCAGCGTCCGCGGGGGCGCGCTCGGCAGCGTGCCTTCCTGATCGCGGCCGTTCAGGACGAAGGACACGCCCAGCTGACCGAGCTTCGGGAGCTCCTGAAGACCGCCGGGGTGGCCGACGTCGGGTCGATCGTGCAGCGCCGCGATCATCCCCATCCGAACACCTACCTCGGGGCGGGCAAGCTCGACGAGCTGAAGGCCGAGCTGGGCCGGTCGGACGCCAACCTGGTCGCCTGCGACGACGAGCTCTCGCCCCGTCAGGAGCGCAATCTCGAGTCTGCGCTCGGCCTTCCGGTGATCGACCGCACGGCGATCATCCTCGACATCTTCGCCGCCCACGCCCATACGGCCGAGGGCAAGCTCCAGGTCGAGCTGGCCCAGCTCGAGTACAACCTGGCTCGCATGCGGGGTCTGTGGTCGCACCTGGAGCGGCTCGGCGGCGGCATCGGCACCCGAGGCCCGGGCGAGACCCAGATCGAAACCGACCGACGCCTGGCCCGGGACCGGATCTCGGCCCTGAAGCGCAAGCTGGCCCACGTTCGCTCGAGCCGGTCGGTGATGCGAGCCGAACGCGAGCGAGCCCACATCCCCGCCGTGGCGCTGGCCGGGTACACGAACGCCGGCAAATCGACCTTGCTCAACGCGTTGACCGGCGCCAGCGTGGGCGTGCGCGACCGGTTGTTCCACACCCTGGATCCGACGACCCGGGTTCTGCGGGCGGGCGGACGTGACTACCTGCTCACCGACACGGTCGGGTTCATCCGCAAGCTGCCCCACCAGCTGGTCGAGGCCTTCGGGGCCACGCTCGAGGAGACCCGCCTGGCCGATCTGATCCTTCACGTGGTCGACGCGTCGGTGGCCGAGGACGAGCTGGTGGAGATGACCCGCGCGGTCGAGGACGTCCTGCTCGAGATCGGGGCCATCGAGGCTCCCCAGATCCTCGTTCTGGCCAAGGCCGATCAGATCGACGAGGAGCGCCGGGTCGAGCTTCAGCACCGCCATCCGGGCGCCGTTCTGGTCTCCGCGGTGACCGGCGAGGGGATCGAGGCGCTGATTCAGCGGATCGAGGACGAGTTCGCCCGCACGATGCAGGAGATCGAGCTCCTGATCCCCTACGAGGATGGCGCCCGCCTGGCCGAGCTGCACGACATCGCCGGCGAGCTCGAGCGCGAGGAGCGACCGGACGGGGTGCGGGTGGCGGGCCGGGTCCCGGCGGCGATGGCCGCGCGCTACGCGCGCTTTGCCCTCACCAGCCCGCCCGTATGAGCCTGCGCGTCACGCGGCTGGACCCGGCGGCGCGACTCCCCACGCGCGCCTACGAAGGCGACGCCGGGCTGGACCTGTACGCGGTCGAGCCGGCCGTGCTCGAGCCCGGGGAGCGGGCGTCGGTGGCCACCGGGGTGGCGGTTGAGATCCCGCCGGGCCAGGCCGGGCTGGTGCTTCCACGCTCGGGGCTGGCGGCTCGGCACGGGATCTCGGTCGTCAACGCTCCGGGTCTGATCGACTCCGGCTATCGGGGCGAGGTCCGCGTGTTGCTCCTGAACACAGATCGACGCGAGCGCTTCGAGGTCTCGGCCGGGGACCGCATCGCGCAGCTCGTACTGGTGCGTGTGGAAGCTGCGGATGTGGTCGAGGTCGAAGCGCTGGCGGCCTCGGAGCGGGCCGGGGGCGGGTTCGGCTCGAGCGGGGCCTAAGGGCCGTTATCCGGTCGGCGGCGGGATCAGCCCGTGGGCGGCGAGGAACTGCTGGGCCACGACCTTCGGATCCTCGCCTGAGACGTCGACGGCCGCGTTCAGCTGGCGCATGACCGGGGTGGTGAGCAGGGCGCTGACGCGGTTGATGGTGGTGGCGAAGGCGGGGCCCTCGGCCTGAATCACGCGCTCAGGAACGACCGGCACCACGTTGCCCCAGCCGAACACATGCTTCGGATCGCTGAGGAGCGCATAGTTCCCGGTGATCAGCTGGCCGTCGGTCGTGTTGACGTCAGCGGCCTGGACCGACCCCTGATCGAGGGCCTGATACTGATCGCCGATGGCCAGCGGAGTGAAGGTGGCCGGGGTGACGCCGTACACCTGCTCGAGGCCGGGCAGCCCATCGGCGCTCTGCTGGAACTGCAACGGACCACCGAGGGTCAGGTTCAACGCCACCTTGGTCAGGTCGCCGATCGAGGTCAGGTTGTTGTGGACGGCGTAGTTGAAGGTCACGGCGATCGCATCGGTATCGCCGAACGGCGTCGGCTTCAGAAGCTGAAAACCGTGCACCCTCGCCCATCGGGCACCCGCCCGGTAGGCGCTGTGGGCGCCCCCGAAGCCGTGCTTGTAGCCGGCCACCGATGTATTCCAGGTGTCGATGTACTCCGGATACATCGACACCCGGCCGCTCTGTAGGTCCTGAATCGTCACCTCGGTCGGGCCGATGTTGCGGTTGAGGAGAACCGTGTAGCCCTGCGCCGCCAGCGCCTGGTAGTAGAGCTCTCCGAGCACGAACTGCTCGGTGAAGTTCTTGTCTCCGATGGTGATCTGGGGGCGCCCTGTCCCGGGGAGCGCGCTCGTCGAGGTGGTGGAACTGGTGGGCGTGGTGGTCGACGAGCTCGTGGCGGTGGAGCCGTGGCCGGGGCCGCTGCCACACCCCGCGAGCACAAGCAGCATCGCCACCGCCGCCGAGACGATGCGGAGGCTGGACCTGAGACGGAGCGCTTGCGGCATCGGACGGTGCGGTTTCTACACGCCGGCGGCTCGTCGCGCGTCGGCGTGGGCCGCTTCCTCCAGGTCGTCGGACAGGGGCGCGAGCGGGGCGCCGGTGGCCAGCGCGGTGGCGATCAGCCAGTCCGCGAACCAGGCGTTCTTGGGCAGCAGCGGGCCGTGAAGGTAGGTTCCGATCACGTTGTCCCGCCGGACGCCCTCCCATCCGTCGGCGCCGTTGTTCCCGTATCCGCGCAGCACCCGCCCGAGCGGGCGCGCGTCCGGTCCGAGGTGCGTGCGTCCGCCGTGATTCTCGAATCCGGCCATGACGTGGCGACGACCGTGCTCGAGCTCGACCTCGATGGCCACGTTGCCGATGAGCCGCGGCTCTTCGGAGCGCACCGTGACCAGATCGACCAGGCCGACGCCCGGAAGCTCGCGGTCGCCGAGCTGGTAGGAGTGGCCGAGAAGCTGGTACCCGCCGCAGACGGCGAGGATCACAGCGCCGCGATTGGCGGCGGCGTGGAGCGCGTCGCGCTTGACCTTCGCCAGGTCGAGCGCGCACAGCTCCTGGTCGCGGTCCTGTCCTCCGCCGATGTAGAAGAGATCGGCGCCGTTTGGATCAAGCTCCTCTCCGAGACCGCTGGGGGTCAGGCTGAACTCGATTCCGCGCCAGCGGCACCGCCGTTCCAGGAGCAGGAGGTTGCCTCGGTCGGCGTAGATGTTCATCAGATCGGGGTACAGCGCGCACACCCTGAGGGCCCGCTCGGGCTCAGCCACGGAAGAACACCACCTCGCTGCCGGCGTACTCGTCCGTCTCGGGGACGGCGTCGCGGCCGGCCGGTTGGAGCCCGGCCGCGGCCGCCTCACGCTCGAGCTGATCACAGGTCAGGCGGTCGAGCGTGATGCGATCCTCCTCGACCGTGTGGCCGCCCTTGGCGTCGACCGTCTCACGGCGGCGTTCGAGCACGAACCCGTCGTCGTGCGCGCGCACGGCGGTGGGGCGGCTCGAGTACACGACGCCATCGATCTCGCAGATGTCGGGGGTCGGCCCGGGCATGCCCGGTGGGATGTCGTACTCGTCGAGCTCCTCGTTCAGAGCGATGGCAAGAAGGCCACCGGCCTCGAGATGGCGCCGGGCACAGCTGAGGAACTTCGCCCGATCAGCGGGACCGTTCAGCAACTGAATCGTCTGCATGGGCACCAGGCAGAGCGGGAAGCGGCGCCCGAGCTCAAAGTCGCGCGCGTCGGCGGTCACGGCGGTGATCGGAAGGTGATCGGCGCGCCGGCCGAGCTCGGCGATCAGCTGGGGGTCCCGATCGAGCGCGGTGACCGCGTGCCCGTGGCGGGCGAGATCGAGCGTCACCCGGCCGGTCCCGGCGCCGATGTCGAGCACCGGGTCGCCGTAGTCGTCGGCCAGAGACCGCCACAGCGGCAGGTCCTCGGAGTAAGGGCCGCATTCGAGGTCGTGCCAGATGACCCTCATCGGTCGCGCTCCCAGAACTGCCGGACGTGGCCGCGCCGGGCGAGCTCGTCGCGTAGCTCGAGCAGTGCGGTGTAGGTCGGCAGCGCGAACACGCGGCCGCTCGGGGCGTTTGCCACGGCCGCGTCGAGAGCCTGGTCGAGCGCAGGAACGACGTCCAGGCGGTCCTCAGGCACGCCTGCGTACTTGAACCGGAGCGCGAGCTCGGCCGCCCGCGTGCCGGCGCAAGTCGCGTGCCGGACCCGGCCGGCCAGGACTTCGAAGTCGGCGTCCCAGATCCACGACACATCGCGGCCGTCGGCGGTGCGGTCGTTGAGGATGGCCAGCAGATCGAGGTCGCCGGGCTCGAGGACGACGGTGCGGAGGATCTCGTTCGCGCCCGCCGGGTTCTTGATCAACAGGATCGAGACCTCGGTGCCGTCGACGGCAATCGTCTCGGCCCGACCGAACGCGGCGGCGACCGCTTGAAGTCCGTCAGCCACCGTGTCGAGATCGAGGCCGAGGCGCAGGCACAGCGCCGCGGCCCCGAGGGCGTTGTACACGTTGTAGAGGCCGGGCAAGGGGAGGCGGATCTCGGTGGCGCCGGCCGGCGTGCGGAGCCGGAAGGCCGCGCCGCGAGTGCCGTCGAAGCGAATGTCCTCGGCCGCGATCGCAGGCTTGGGACGTCGCTGACCGCAGTTCGGACAGTGATATCGACCGAGGTGACCGAGATAGATGGCCTCGTAGGCGTAGGCATGACCGCAGCGGCGACAGTGCTTGGAGTCGGAGGCGTGCTGCATCTCGGGCATCGCCACCGTCGCGTCGTCCACCCCGAAGTAGGTCACGTCGGGGGCGGTACGGCCCAGATCGGCGATCAACGGGTCATCGGCGTTGAGCACGAGAGGCGAGCTTCCGGTCGCGGTCACCGAGGCCCACCGGTCGGCGATCGTCTCGAGCTCTCCGTAGCGGTCGAGCTGATCGCGGAACAGGTTGCCGAGCAGGATGGCGCGGGGCGCGAGTTGCGGGGTCAGGCGGTCGAGCCAGAACTCGTCCACTTCGAACAATCCCAGCTCGCCGTCGATGGCGCCTTTCGGCCGCGCGGCAGAGAGGAGCGTGGACGCCACCCCGCCGGCCATGTTTGCCCCCGCACGGTTGTGGACGAGCGCGATCCCGGATCGTTCCAGCACCGAGGCGGTCATGGCGGCCGTCGTCGTCTTGCCGTTGGTGGCCGAGATCACCACCGATCCGCGGGGCAGGCGGGCCGAGAGCTCTCCGATCGCCGCCGGCTCGAGGCGGATCAGAACCTTGCCCGGAAGGCTCGTGCCGCCACCACGGCCAGCGCGCCGCGCCAGATCCCCGACAGCCCGGGCCGCCGCGATCTTCGCTCCGAGGAGCGTCATCGCGGAGTTATCACCGTGACGGCGGACGGGAGTGCGCGGACCGTGAGCGGCAGATCCCCGATCGGATCTCCGTCGGCATACATCGTGAACGGCCGGTCGGCCGCAATCGTGACCTCGCGGGCTTTGAGCACCTCAACTCCGCGGCGCCGGACGTGGCTGCCGTTGAACACGGTCGGCAGCAGGGCCAGGATGCGCAGCTTGGGCATGGCATTGATGATGACGAGGTCGAGCAGGCCATCCTCCAGCGAGGCGTCGGGGGCCATGTACATCCCGCCGCCGTAGGCTTTCGAATTCGCCGCCGCGATCGTGCATCCGGTCACGGTACGACGAGAGCCGTCCTCGAACGTGACGGTGAACGTCGCGGGTTCCCACGCCGAGAGAGCTTTGAGCGCGGCGTACGCATAGACCAGATTTCCCTTGATCCGGCGGGCCGCGTTGGCGATCCGGTTGGCGTCGGAATCGAGCCCGCAGCTGGCGATCCCGATGAACGTCCGGTCGCCGGCCTGCCCGAGGTCAAGCCTGGTTTCGTGGCCCCCGGCGAGGACCGCGCAGGCCCGCTGTGGGTCGAGCGGGATGCCGAGCACCCGGGCGAAGTCGTTGCCGCGGCCGCCGGGCAGGACGCCCAGGACGCCGCCTTCGGTCTCGGCCAGCGCTCCCGCCACGGCGCCGACGAGGCCGTCGCCTCCGAAGGCTACGGCGACCTGATCGTTCATGGCCGCGGCGCGGGCGAGCTCGCGGGCGTGGTCGAGGCTGCGCGTGAGCTCGGTGTGGTGTTCGAGTCCGGCGCGGTCGAGCGCGTCGTGCACGCCGGCGAGCGCTCCGGCTGTGCGACCGCCGGCGGAGGAGGGATTGACGATGAGGGCGAGGCTTCTCATCGCCGGAGCACGAGCGAGTGGAGATCGGGGGCAATGGCGACCGGAGCCGGATCGCTGGCGGCGCGGGCCTCGCGATCGGAGGTGACTCCGGTCAGCACGATCGCTGCGTCCAGACCAGCCGCGGCCGCGCCGGCGAGGTCCGCGTCGAGACGGTCGCCGACCACGAGCGTCTTGGCATCGTTGGCGTCTTGGTCCTGACCGAGCCGGTCGAGCGCGGTGTGGAAGAGCTGCGGGTTGGGCTTGCCGATGACCTCGGCGGAGGAGCCAGTGGCGAACTCGAGCGCGGCCAGGATGGCTCCCGTGCCCGGCGACAGCCCGTCGTCGGTGGGAAAGGTCGGGTCGCGGTCGGCGGCGATCATCTCCGCCCCGGCCATGACGGCCCGTGTGGCGACGGTCAGCTCACCGAAATCGAACTCGTCGTGTCCGGCCACCACCACCAGCTCCGCCTCGGCTTGGCGAGGCGTGCCGTTGGCGATCCGCTGTCCCGCCTCCGAGACGTGGCGGAAGATCGCCTTCGAGCCGATGACGAAGGTCTGGCTGGGGGGCTGACGGTCGGCGAGCACGTACTGGATGGCCGCGCCCACCGTGACGACCTCCTCCAGCGACGCCCTGACTCCGAGTGACCAGAGCTTGCGCACATACTCCTCGGGCGCGCGGCGCGAGTCGTTGGTGACGAAGGCGACCGACTTTCCCGCTGCGCGCAGCTCGGCAATCGCCTCGGGGGCGCCTTGGATCACGGCGTTGCCGACCCAGACGCAGCCGTCGAGGTCGAGCAGCACCTGGTCGTACTTGGCCAGAAGGGGGGAGAGGGGCATGCCGCCGGCTGCGGATTATCACGTGGCTTGTGCTTTCCTTGCCCGCCGTGCGCCGATACCTGCCCCTGGGCGTCGTCCTCATCGCGGTCGCCGTCGTTTTGGCCGTCGCGGGCTGCGGGGGTTCGAGCTCCTCGACCTCCTCGGGGTCGGCCGGTTCCGCCACGTCGGTCACGTCCGGAACCAGGTCAGGCTCCGCCGGCAATGGCGGATGCCGACGGGCTGCGGTGCCTGCGCCGAAGGGCTCCCAGCACATCCATCCGCCGACCCTTCGCCTCGATCCCAAGCGGACGTACACGGTCACGGTGGCGACGAACTGCGGCACGTTCGCGTTCACGCTCGACGTCAGTCAGTCGCCGAAGACGTCGGCCTCCTTCTATTCGCTGGTCAAGCGCGGGTTCTTCAACGGCCTGACCTTCCATCGGATCGCCGCCGGGTTCGTCATCCAAGGCGGCGATCCGACCGGTACCGGGGCCGGCGGCCCCGGCTACACGGTCGTCGAGCCCCCTCCGAAGGACACCCAGTACGTGGCCGGCGACGTCGCGATGGCCAAGACACAGACCGACCCGCCAGGAGCGTCGGGCAGCCAGTTCTTTGTCGTCACCGCCGCCAACGCGACCAAGTCGGCGGGTCTGACGCCGGATTACGCCCTCGTCGGGAAGGTCGTCTCCGGGATGAGCGTGGTCCAGAGGATCGGCGCGCTGCCGACCAATCCGCCGCAGGACGGGGCGCCACAGCCCGCCGTGGTCATGACCAGCGTGACGGTGGTGGCGCGCTAAACCGTAGAAGGCCGCCCGATGATTGCGGGAAACTACGCATTGCCTCGGTCATCTGTTGATCTTTCCGGGCAACCGTTTATGCTTCCGCGGCGTAGGGGACCGGGGAAGTCGAGGACAGGGAGGCGAGGCACAGCAGTGGCGCTGGTCCTGGCTTGCCGTTACATAACGTTGTTGGGGGGCCCAACAACGAAAGGAGACACCTTGTGGGCTTGCGTAGGGCTGGTTGAAAGTTGGTGGAGGGGTCCTGGCAGGCGGGCCCTCCGTCGTTTTGGCGCTGCCGAGCGAAGAAATCGGCCGCAAATGCCGACTTCTTTAGCGTGTCCAGGTGAGACTGGACGCTAGTTGAGCGTTCGCAGCGCCTCGCCGATAAGTCGCCGGAATGGAGAGGCAGCGGCCATGGATCGCAGACACGTCACGGATGGCCGTGCCGGTCTCGCGATGCCACGGCTTGGGTGTGGCCGATCAGTCGGGTACCACGGCTCTCGCACTGGGGGTGACACTGACGATAGTGACCGCCGGCGACGCGAGTTGGTCGACGTGGCCGCTCGGCAGTGATCACGCTGTTCGCTCGTGGCCAGCGGCATGACTCACGTCGGACGCCGTCGCCGTGAAGGTCAACATCTCGGGCAGCTTCCTCGGCATCATGCTTGCCGCGGTTGGTCCTCGGCGGCGCTACCCGCCGCGGTCGATCGGCGTGCTAATGATCGCCAGTCGTGACCTGGGTCCGCTGGCGCGAGGCGCCGCACTGATTTCCGGACACAACTTCGTCAACGGTATCTGGTTTCCGTTAGTCGGTGGGCTGCTTTTTCACGCGGCGGCGCGCAGCTCGCAACGTCGGTCGGCCACTACGCTGCGGCTATACCTGCTCGTCTTCGCGACGTTTGTGGTGTCCTGGCGGCTGAACTTCCGTCGGTCGTCGTCGGATATCAGTGCTATCTGGACCGGATCTCGTTGGGCCGAGGTTCGCGAGACCTGCTATGCCGGTGCTTCCTGCCGAGCTGTTCTCTGCGCTTGCTGACAATGGCCGCGGTGTATGTCGCCAACCAACTCGGGACCATCGGAATTGCGCTATTCGCCTCGTCCTGGTCATTTTCCAGTACCTCGTGGGCGAGCTGCTCACCTCAAAGCGCCGTGGCGACGAACTCCACCGCATGGCAACCACCGACGAGCTCACAGGCCTCCCGAACCGCGAGCACTTCAGGACTCAGCTGGAGAGCCACATCAAGGGCGCCTCCGAATCACAGACACCGTTCGCGGTCATGCTCCTGGACCTCGACCGGTTCAAGGAGATCAACGACACCCTCGGCCACCATTACGGCGACGAGCTGCTCAAGGAGCTCGGACCGCGGTTGCGCGACACGCTCGGCGACGACGGGCTCGTAGCGCGTCTGGGTGGGGATGAGTTCGCGATTCTGCTCGCCCAGCCGACCGAAAACCCAGATGACCTGGAGCAGGTCGCGTGTGAGCTCAACGCGTGCGTGACCGACCCGGTGCACATCGAGGACATGACTTTGGAAGTGGGGGCGAGTATCGGCATCTCGCGCTTCCCGGCCGACGGCTCGGATGCGCACACGCTGCTGCGGCGCGCCGACGTCGCCATGTACGCCGCGAAGGAGTCCCACACCGGCACCAAGCTGTACGCCTCCGATCTCGATCGCCACTCGGTCGAGCGACTCAGTGTGCTCAGCGAGTTCCGGCGCGCGCTCGATCAGGAGGAGATCGTCGTCTTCTACCAGCCGATCGTCGACGTGGACGGCGTCTCGGTGCACGGCGCGGAGGGCCTGGTTCGCTGGCAGCACCCGGAGCGTGGTCTGTTGGCTCCGGGCGTCTTCATCGGTCCGATTGAGCAGAGCGGCCTGATCGGGCCGCTCACTCGTTATGTGCTCGAGCGCTCGATCGCTCAGTGCGCGGAATGGCGGAAGGCCGGCAACGACATCTCTGTGGCCGTGAACCTGTCCGTGCGCAACTTGCTCGATCGCAGCCTCCCCAAGGAAATCGAGCGGATGCTGGATAGCTACCACCTGCCACCGGAAGCGCTACAGCTCGAGATCACCGAGAGCATGCTCATGTCCGACCCCGAGCGCGCCCTGGCGATCGTCAGCCTGCTCAGCTCGCTCGGGGTCCAGTTCTCGGTCGACGACTTCGGGACCGGTTACTCGTCGCTGGCCAACCTGAGACGGCTCCCGATCGACGAGCTGAAGATCGATCGCTCGTTCGTCTCGCCGATGCTCAAGGACGAGAGCGACCTGATCATCGTCCGCTCGACCATCAACCTCGGACACGACCTGGGACTGCGCGTGATCGCCGAGGGCGTCGAGGACGCGCCAACTCTCCGCCGGCTGGCGAGGCTCGGGTGTGACCTCGCGCAGGGCTACCACATGAGCAAGCCGATCCCGCCTGAAGACTTTGCCCGCTGGATGCAGGACCGGCCGACTCCCGAGCCGGTGTTGAAGGCGGTCGGGCTCTAGAAGAGCGCTGTCTGGGCGCTCGCCACAGGCGGAGCCAGACACTCCGGCCCGTCGTAACGGGCGTCATTGACCGCAGGCCCCACCGGCATGAGCGACGTCTCCGACGCCGGCAATCCGCCGAGAAGGTCGCCCAGCGAGTCCCACGTCACCTGTGGATCGAGCCAGGACGTCTCAGCACCACGCGGCAAGATCACCGGCATGCGATCGTGCAGCGGGGCTACCGCGGCATTGGCCGCTGTCGTCACGATCGTGCACGTCCGCAGCGAAACCGCGCCGTCCACACCATCGCGTCGCCAAGTCGACCACAGCCCCGCAAACGCGAACAACCCGCCGCCCGTCCGAGTGATCCAGAACGCCTGCTTGGGTCCGCCTGCCGGATCGCGGCGCCATTCGTAGAACCCGTCGGCGAGCACGAGGCAGCGAAACCGATCCACCGCGCCCCGGTAGGCCGGTCGCTCGGACGCCGTCTCCGCGCGGGCGTTGATCATCTTCAGACCCGTGTCCGACGATTTCGCCCATGGCGGAACAAGACCCCACCGCAACATCTCGCCCCGTGGAGCCCCTGAGCGGTCGGTGGTCACCGCAAGCACGGGGTCGCCGGGTGCCACATTGAACCGGCGGCGGATCTCGAGTTCGTCGCCGATCGGGTACGCGCCCCGGACCTCGGCCGGGTTGGGTGTGGCCAGGGAATAGCGGCCGCACATCGCCGCTTAGCTCAGCGCGACCGCGCGGCGATCTGTTCGGACCGTTCGGCCTGCAGGCGCTTTTGCTTGCGCCGCCCCCAGTAGGCGAGTCCGCCGAGCACCACGAGCACGAGCAGGACGCCGTAGAAGATGGCCAGGTCCACCGACAGGCCACCGGCAGCCTGGCCGATGCCGTAAACGATGCCGAACCCGAGCGCCAGGACGGCGATGATCAAAACGATCAACAGAACGATTCCGCGCACCCGCGCGACCGTGCCAGCGCTCTTGGGAGGCGCGATCAAGCCCATGATCCAGAGCCCACGGAGCTGGCGGGAGGTCGGCCCTTCGACCCCGAGGCGCTCGGTTGCCCGCTTCAAGTCATCTGGTCGCCGCTCGGCCAGCGCAAGCGAGGCGTCGGCCATCCTGCGCAGCTGCATCCGCTCCTGGGGGCGAGCGGCCGCGATGGCGCGCTGAAAATGCCCGCGCGCCGCCTTCGCGTCGTAGCGCTCCGCCGCCCTGGCTCCGAGGATCGCCTGCGCGGCTGCCTTGTACTTGGTCTCCGCCTCGAGCTCCTCGTCTGACCGGCTCTCGAGCTGCTGAATCGCCGCCAGCTGGCTTCGCTGCTCGATCCGCATTGTCCGCTGCTGCTTGGGCATGTGCCCCGAGAGTCTACCCGTGCGGCTTGATGACGAGTATGCGCTGACGGGTCAGATAACGGCCGCCCGAACCTCTGATCGAGGGCGGCGTGCGGTAGACGTCGATGTGGTGTCCGGCGATCGCCCCGCCGGTGTCCTGGGCGATGAACCAACCGCCATGGCCGTCGCCGCTGTAGGCCGGGATGTAGACCCGGCTGCCGAGCGGGATGACGTGTGGATCGACGGCCACCGACTGGTAGAAGCGAAGCGGGAGGGAGGCGCCGGCAGCGAAGGTGACCCCCGGCAGCGATACATAACGCCCGCCTCCGTTGAACCAGCCGCCGGTGGCGAGGGGGAAGGTCACGGCGCCGAGCGGATTACGCCAGAACCCGCCCGCCCGCCAGAACGGAGACCCGGCTTTCCAGCCGTTGGACGGCGACGTCGGCCGGCCAGCGGCGGTGACCCAGCCGCCCTGACCGAGCGCGTTGATGTGGTACATCCGGCCGTCAAGGCCGTAGCCCTCGCCCTGCATCGAGACGCCTGCAGCCGAATACAGCCAATCAATCCGGTGTAGTCCGCTGAGACCGGGCGCGCTGACCAGCTGGCCGACGAACCATGATTCGGGCGCCGGCCAGTACTCGGTGATCGTCGCGTCCGAGATCCAGGTCCCGCCGCTCGTACTCCTCGGGGCAGGCGGCGTCGAGTGGCGCCCGGTGTGGTTCGGAGCCAGCCCGCCTACGGGCGCGCCGCCGGAAGGGAGCGTCGCGGTGGCGTCGGTCGGGCTCGGCCCGCCGGAGGCCGAGATGCCGCCGGAAGCCGGAGCTGCACCGGCGATCGCGGCTGGACCGACCATCGGAACGGCCAGGGCGACTACGCCGGTCAGAAGCGCGCGCCGGCCGGCCGAGAGTGCTCTGCGCGATACCACCGACGGTTTCATCGGAGCCACTCGCCCCGGCTTTAGCACGGCACTGCGGCTCGCGCCCGGGTCGACAGGCGACGGCCACGCACCCGTGATCGACGAGTCGCCGATCTTCGTGGCCTCAATTCGAATGCTGCTCTACATAAGATCGGTTATCGAGCATTACGAGAGAGGTTGCAGGTTGCATCCCGTCGTCTCGGTGATCAAGGATGCAGCGCCGCCCGGACGGTCCTCGCTTCCGCAAAAGATCGAGGAGTGGCTGCGGACCGATTAGTCGAGCTCGAGTTCCACGCGCGGTCGTTGACCCGAATAGTGAGCTCCATCGACACTCGAGCGCAGCGTCAGAGTTCCTCGCGCGGCGTCGTATGACATTTCGTCGATGTTGTAGGTACCGATCCGCGCCTCGTCCTTGATCTCGACCTGGAGCACTCATGGACGACGAGACGTCCAGCCGGCTCCGCAGACGCCTTCTCCCACGAGATCCCGAATCGCCTGTGGCGCTCGCCGTGTAACAGCGGAAGGACGACGGTCCCGTCATCGCGGTCAAAGCGATGCTCGATATCGATCCAATACTCGAGTCGGCCGGCAAGCTCACGAATCCCGCGCTCGTCCTCAGCCCTGTAGCGCTCCACGCGATGAGATCCTCGCACGGTCAGCCGTCAGCAAAACCGCCCCGGGGCGACCTGGCAGGCCGGTCCGATGCAGCCAGGGCCACCGCTTACCGCGCTTCGTCCGGTCTTTGATTCAAGCTGTGACGAGGATTCCAACGATTATGAGCGGCACCGCGATCAGGATCTCGACTACGTGGACAGCGGCGACGGTAAGCACCCGAACCCCCGAGCAGCTTACCCGCCGGGCCTCTCACCATCCTCTTCCGCTGCGATCTTCGATAGCGCCTCAGCCGCAGAAGGGATGGGCCGGTTCGACGTTGCGCGATCTTGAGCTCGCGGACATCCGTCGAGCGCTTCGAAGAAGCGCAGCACGTTCGATGCGGGATCGATCAGCGTTCACCGCGCGGCCCTCCGGCCGTACGGGTCGAGGCTCGGCGATTGCGGGGACGGGTAGCTCTTCGCGTGCAACTGCCGGTGAAGGCTCTCGACACCTTGCGTCTTGATGTAGACCGCCGTTGCCGGGGGTCCCGCTCGCCGTGGTGCGGGAAGGTGAAGGCGAGTTCGCCGCGGGCCACCTGGAGCGCAGCTTCGGTCGATCTCCTTCGCCTTCCTGCCAAGCGATTGGCAGCCCAGGTACTCGCAGTAAAACCGGAGGTGGCTTCCCCGTCGAACATGCGCACGGATCGGGATGACTGGCCTGACGGTCGGCGTCATGTCGTCATTCCATCAGTTAACTCGGTCGCTTCTGCCTGATCGATCAGCAGCAGCCGGGGCTTGGGCCGGAGCCGGACAGCGCTCGGGGCGAGGCACCCATCTGAAGGATCCTTTCTGCGGCACATCCTTGCTGCAAAGAAATCCCGGGCGTAACCTGCGCTGTCAGTCATGAGGGATTCCGCGAGACCCAAGCGGTGGCGCTCGACCGCCTTGGAGTGGCTGCTCCGCACGCTGAATGAGATCGCGGGCAACCTGAGTTCGTTGCGCTGAAGCGGCGCCCCCGCGCGCCCACCGAAACTTCAGCCCCCTCGGCGGTATTCATTAGGCGGAGTGAGGCGCACGCTCGCGATAACCGTGGCCATGGTGACGCTCGCATTGAGCGCCACGGTTGCCCTTGCCGCCAGCTCGCCCACCGTGACCACCGGTGCCGTCACCAGCCGCCACCAGACCTCGGCCGTGCTCAACGGCACCGTCAACCCGAACGGCGCCGCCACGTCCTACTCCTTCCAGTGGGGCCTGACCACGGCCTACGGCGCGGCCAGCGCCACCGGCTCGGCCGGGAGCGGCACCGCCCCGGTCGCGGTGCACACGACCGCTGACCACCTCAGTCCCGGCACCACGTATCACTACCGGCTCGTGGCTACCAACAGCGCCGGCACCACCGCAGGCGCGGATCGCACCTTCACGACCACGGGAAATCCGCCGCCCGACGTCATCACCGGGCCCGCGAGCTCGCTCAGCAGCAACTCGGCCGTGGTCAACGGAACCATCAACCCGCACGGCAATCCGGCGACGTGGACGGTGCAGTACGGAACCAGCACCGCGTACGGAGTCGAGACGTTCAGCGGCTCGCTGCCGCCCAGCACCTCGCCCATCAACGTTTCCACCACGCTGCGCAGCCTGGCCTCCGGGACCATCTTCCATTACCGGTTTGTGGCTCGCCGCAGCAGCACGATCGTCTCCTACGGCGCCGATCAGCAGTTCATGACCTATCCCCGGCAGCGTCCGACGCCGTCGGTCCGGGCGACCACGACCCCGGCCCGCAAGCGCTTCCGGCCCTTCTCCTTCACCACCACGGGCCAGGTGTCGCACCCGTCGTGGATGCCCTCTGCCTACGCGTGCACGGGTCAGGTCCGAGTTCGCTGGTTCCGCGGCGGCAACGCGATCAAGAGCGTCGTCGTCCCCCTTCAGCCGAACTGCACCTTCCGGGCGCAGACCGTGTTCCAGCGCCACTGGAGGCGCCCGCTCGTCGGGTTCATCCGGTTCCTCGGCACGGGCTATCTCGCCTCGGCGCGCACCACCCACCCGGCGCACGCCATCCTCGGCTAGAGACGGACCCCGGTCAGCGATCGCGCAGGCGGACGACGAGCCGCAGGCCCGACCACACCGAGTCGATCGCACAGACCTTGTTGTCGACGAGCCCGGCCGCCAGGCCACAGGACCGGACGACGTTCTCGTCGAGGTCGGTCGGCACGCCGGAGCTTCGTTTCGGCCAGGCGATCCACAGCCCGCCGGACGAGTCGAGCGCGGCTCTCAGCGCGGGCAGCCTTCGCTCGAGCGCCGACACGCGATCGAAGAAGGCGACGATCACGTCCAGAGGTCCGCGTGCCGTCCGCCGGATGGCCACGTTCGGAGGCAACTCCGCGCCCGCGAACCCGAAGCCCGTCAGGAGCACCGATCAGCCCGACGCGGGAGCCGGCCTTGATCCCGAGCTTTCTTACCAGTGGGGTGCTGTAACGGTCCAATCGCTCGCCGGATGCCATCGCCACGGTGTCCCTCGGAGCCGGGGGAAGTTCCAAGTATCATCCCCGCTTCGATGGGGCGCTGGAGGCGCGAAGGATTTGCGGCGCGAGATGGTCAGGACGACCGGTCAAACCCGCGCGGGCGACGAACGGCGATCGCCGTGCTCATCGTGCTCGTGTGCGCAGGCGGTATCTCGGTCACAGCCTGGACCCAGGCCCCCAACTGGAGGAACTCCGACTCGGTCTTCTACCAGGCGATGTCACTCGAGGTCGACGGCAAATCGGCCCAGGCGGCAAGGGCCGAGGTGTTCAGCAGCCCCCTCGCCCGCCCGGCAATCGTCCAGGAGCCGAGCGTCGCCGACCCGGCGTGGCGCACTTTCCAGGCCCGTTTCTTCCGGCGCCGATGGCTCGTCCCGGCGCTCGCCGCAGCCGTGCGGCCGGCCGCCGGTCAGCGGGCCCTCGCCGACGTCGCGATCGTCGGCTACCTCCTGTTCGCAGTCGCCCTCTGTCTCATGCTTGTCTCGAGATTCGACGCGGTCGTCGCCGTAGCGGTCTCGGTCCTATGTCTTGATCTGGGCGCGGTGCGGAACTGGCTCGAGCGGCCGATGACCGACAGCTGGGGGCTGTTCCTGTCCGTCTCCGCGGTGCTTGCCGTACTGCTCGTGCTGCGCCGCGGCCGCAAATGGTTACCGCTCTGGATCGCCCTCATGGTGGCGCTCAGCTTCACCCGCGATGTGGCCCTCGCCCCGCTCGCCGCGGTTGCGTGGCTGATGTTCCGCGACCGGGATCCGCGACTGCGACGCTCCGGGTGGCTGCTCCTCGTCACGGGCGTCCTGGCCACCGCTCCGGCTTACCTGATCTTCGGCGAATCGCTGCGCCTCACCCTGGCCTCGGTGATCGCCGGCTTCGAGCCCCCGACGCCAGCCCATGCGACTTGGTCCTACGTGGCGGCCCACTATCCGTCATTTGCCTTTAACACCATCAAGTCCGACATCAAATACGCGGTCGCTCACCCGATCCTCGGACTTACCGTGGTGGTCGGTCTCGGGTCACTCTTTCTCATCAGGGCACCGCGCGACCGGCTGGTGTTGCTCATGCGCGGCTGGGTGCTCGGATTCGTTCTCATCTTCGCGCTCGACCCGGTCGATTCCGGATTCCGGTATGAGCTCGTGCTCATCCCCAGCGCGGCGGTGGGGCTATGCCTCCTGGTCGAGCGCGTGAGCCCGCGCCTGATCGCCGCCACGGCCCGCGCCGTACCGGGGAATCGTCGGGGGGCCGCTGCCGTTCGGACCCGCAGTTCAGGCTGACCGAGATCTACGCCGGGGCGCCCGGGTCCGGCGCCGCGTCGGCCCCGCGAACCTCACCGAGGCCCTCTGCCCCATGAGCCTCACCGAGGGCCTCCACCCCCGGAGCCTCACCATGGGCGGCCTCTTCATGCTCGAAGCGCTGAAAGCGCCCGCCCTCGACCTCGTCGATGGCGGTCAGCTGGTCGGCCACGCCCTTGATGTCCTCGAGGAGCCGGCGGCGGTCGCGCCAGATCTTCTCGGCGCTTCGAGCCAGGTCGCGGGTCCGCCCCTCCGCGACCTCGAGCATCTCTTCGGCCTCGCTCCGCGCCGCCTCCCGTACCTCGTCGGCATCTCGCTGCGCGGTCGCGCGGACCTGCTGCGCCGAGCGCGCGGCGGCCTCGCGCTGTTCGGTCACCTCACGCTGGGCGCTGTCGCGCAACTCGGCCACCTCGCGCTGAGCGGTCTCCCGCAGGTCGTGCACTTCGCGGGCGGCGACGTCACGAAGCTCGTGCGCCTCCCGCATGGCCAGTTCACGGGTCTGCGCGGCCTCCGCCGCGGCGTCGGCGCGCAGCGCCTGGGCCTCCTGCTCGGCCTGCTGGAGCCGGTCATCGGCCTTCGAGCGCGAGCGGGCGGTGATCTCCTCGGCCGTCTGGTGGGCCCGCTGCAGGAGCTCCCGTGTCTCCTCGCTCACCTCGTCGAGCGCGTGACGGACCGCTGCCTCCGGCGAGGATGAGATCTCGAGCTCGGCGATCAGCCGGTTGGCGCTTTCCACGTAGCGGTCGACCGCGGTGCGCTCATACCCGCGCAGGGCGACCGGAAATTCGGTCTCGCGCAGCGCCTTGACCGCGCGCTGTCGATCGATGGCCGAGCTCCGGCCGCTCGGGAACCGCCGGGTCGGCCGCTCGCTCGCCGACCGTCCCGTCGCTGCCCCCTCAGCGGCCTTGGTCTGGGAGTGCCCGTTGTCGGAGGTCTCGGACTGCGCCATGACGCCACTGCTCCTTTACGCCGTACTTTGCGCCCATGCGCCCACGAAGCAGGCACGGTACTCCGATGCCGGCCCGGGCAGGGCCTCGAAACGAGTGCTCGCAGGTTTGCCCGCCAAGCCCGTACTAAGCCCCTAAGGGCGTATCTCCTAAGCCAGTTCGGCGATGATCTTTGACAGCTGGCTCCCCTGCCAGGCCACGGGCGAGCGGCCGGGCTCGTCGGTGACCAGCCGAGCCCCCGGGATCGCCTCCGCGTAGGCACGCCCCACGGCCTCCGGATGTCCGGGATCGGCCTCGTCGTTCGAGGCCACGACGACGGTCGGCGCCGAGATGGCCGCCAGGTCGTCGAGCGACTCGAACGGCCGCGAGCGCGGCACCGATCGCAGCGCCGCCGCCACCCCCTCCGGGTGCTCGTGCAGGGATAGCCGCTGGCGGATCACCTTGAGAACCGTCTCCCGCCACTGAGACGGCACCTGCGGCTCCCCGTAGGCCTCGACGAATCCATCGACGCCGCCACGCTCGAGCCCGTCCGCCAGGGCGTCCCACCTGGCCAGGCGGTCCGGGTCATCGTTTCGCTCCGGCTCGTAGGCGGGCGTTATGACAACCAGGCCCGCAACCCGGGAGGGCTCGTGCAGCGCGAGCCACAGCAGCGTATGGGCCCCCATCGAGGCGCCCGCCAGCACCGCCTGCTCGATCCCGAGCTCGTCCATCACCGCCACCAGGTCGCCGCCCAGATCCGAATACCGGTACGCGGCCGGGTCCGAGGCCGGCGCGGAGGCCCCGTGGCCGCGGGCATCGAACGCGACCACGCGATGGCCCGTTCGCTCGAGCGCCCGCGAGCCCATCACGACGTAGCGTCGGGTGGCCGTCAGCCCGTGCAGGAGCACGATCGGCGTCCCCTCGCCGTCGTCCGACACGCCGAGCGTGACCCCGTCGCGTGAAACCGTGCGATCGGTCATCGGCCCGATTTCTACCCCAGAACCGCAGCTAACATCGAACTATGGACGTCACTGAGAGCACCTTCCAGCAGGCGGTCATCGACCGCTCCCACACCGTGCCGGTCGTGGTCGACTTCTGGGCCGAGTGGTGCGGTCCGTGCCGGCAGCTCGGTCCCGTGATCGAACGCGCCGTGGCGGCTCGCCAGGGCAAGATCGAGCTCGCCAAGGTCGACGTCGACGCCAACCCGATGCTGTCGCGAACCTTCCGGATTCAGGGCATCCCGGCGGTCAAGGCGTTCAAGGACGGGAAGGTCGCGGCCGAGTTCACCGGCGCCCAGCCGCCCGCCCAGGTCGACCGCTTCCTGGACTCCCTCCTCCCGTCCGAGGCCGACCAGCTCGTCCAGGTCGGGGACGAGGCCTCGCTGCGCAGAGCACACGAGCTCGAGCCCACTCGCGCCGATGCCGCGGTACCGCTGGCGAGACTCCTCTATGAGCGAGGCGAGAACGACGAGGCCCTCCAGATCCTCGGCCGGATCCCCGGCAGCTTCGCCGCCGACGGCCTGACCGCGCGGATCAAGCTCGAGCAGGCCGGGACGCCCGACCTCACACAAGCCTTCGAAGCGCTCGATCGGCACGACAACCAAGGAGCGCTCGATCTGCTGATCGAGGCCCTCCCCGCCGCTGATGGCGCGCGCGAGGACGTCCGCAAAGTGGTCGTCGGGATCCTCGACGAGCTCGGCGTCGAGCACCCGCTGGCCCGCGAGGGCCGGCGCAAGCTCGCCTCCGCCCTCTACTGATCGACATCTTCTCCGCATAGCGGACAAGATCTCGAAAACCGCCGAAAACCGCTCGAAAACCGCCGAAAACCGCCGAAAACCAGCTACACCGCCAGCGTCAGCTGCTGCTCCGCCGCGCCCTCGGCCGCCGGCGAGAGCCCGGCCACCCGCACGCCGAGCAGGCGCACCGGCCTGGGAACCCCGAACCGCCGCAGCAGATCGAGCGCCACCGGGCCGATCCGCTCCGCCGAGCCGACCGGCCAGGGCAGCGTCCGGGCCCGGGTGTGGGTCGAGAAGTCATCGAGCCGGATCTTGATGCCGATCGTCCGCCCGCAGCGCCGCGTCGCCCCGAGGTCCCCGGCCAGGCGCTCCACCAACCCGACCATCACCCGCTCCAGATCCGCCAACTGGGCGATGTCCTGGTCGAACGTGGTCTCCCGTGATTCTGAGACCACCTTGCGCTCCTGGGTGACCGGCGAATCGTCCTCGAATGAGGCCCGCCGGACCAGCTCCGCCGCCATCCGGCGCCCGAACTGCGGCCCGAGCACATCCATCCGCGCCGAGGCCAGCTCCCCCAGGGTGGAGATTCCGAGCCTGCGCAACCGCTCCACCGTCTTGGGGCCGATCCCGGGCACGAGTCCACAGGGAGCGCCGGCGAACCGCGCACACGCTTCCGGCCGCGACAGGACGACGAATCCCCGCGGCTTCTCCGCGTCCGACGCGACCTTGGCCACGAGCTTCGACGGCCCCACCCCGATTGAGCATCCGAGACCTGTCCGCTCCAAAATCGAACCCGCCACCATCCGCATCAAAGCCACAGGCTCGGGAAGGCCGGTCAGCTCCAGGTACACCTCGTCGAGCCCGACCACCTCAACCACCGAGACCTCCGAGCGGATCACGGCCATCACCTCGGCTGAGGCGGCGCGGTAGTACTCGAAGTCCGGCGGCAGGAAGACGCCATCCGGGCACAGCCGGCGGGCCCGCGAGGCCGGCAGCGCCGATCCGACGCCGAACCGGCGGGCCTCGTAGGAGGCGGTGGTGACCACCGCCCGCGGGCCTGTGCCGGCCACGATCACCGGCAGCCCGCGCAGCTCCGGACGGCGGCGCAGCTCCACCGAGACATAGAACGCATCCATGTCCAGGTGGGCTACGACACGAGCCATCCGGAGCCAGAGGCTAGGTGACGCGCCAGACGGCGCGCCACCGAATTACTACCGCGAGGACCAGACGGTCCCGACGCCACCGAATCCGAGCGCAGCGGCGGTGTTCTGGTTCAGGTCGTACTCGCGACCGCCCACGTAGGGGCCGCGATCGTCGACAGTTGCGGTGACGGTGCGCCCGCCGACGTCGAAGGCGACCCGGGTGCCGCAGGGCAGCGACTTGTTGGCCACGCCGTAGTAGGCGTGGAAGCCGCAGCCGGTCGTGCCGCCGTCGTTGTACCAGGAGGCGAGGCTCTGCCGGTAGACGGTCACCTGTCCGGCCGAGCCGCCGGTCCACGCGTTCCGGGCGTCACCGGCGAAGCGCACGCGCAGCGGCGTCGAGCCGAGGCTGCCCTCGTAGAAGGCGAGGTTGAACCGGCCCTGGCCGCCCGTGCGGCCGGTCGCGACCACGTGCCAGCCGTGCGCTCCGCGCGCCTGCAGACGCACCTTCCGACCGGCCACGGCCGGCAGAAGCTGGCCGCGCACGTGGACCCATTGGCCTCCGAGCACGTTCACGGCGCGGGGGCGGACTCGCATCGATGCCGTCACCGACACCCGCTGAGGCCCATTGGCCGCCGCGGCGGTCGCGGTGCTCGAGCCGGTGGCGTCGATCACCTGGACCAAGCCGGACTGCCGGAGCCGGGCGGTGAGCCGGAAACCGCCATTGCCGCCGGCGGTCGTGCTCGCCACCGTCTGCCAGCTGTGCTGGCCGGCGGGCTCGTATTGCAGCTGAACTGCGTGCCCGGCGTCCGCCGTGCCGTTGACGACGACATCCTGACCCAACCGCACGTGGGTCGAATTCACCTTGGCCTGAACGGCCGCCTGTGCTGATGCCGGGCCGGCCATCAGAGCACCCGCTCCCATGATCAGCGCACCGGCAGCCACATTGGCCCGGCGCATGTGTTGCGTCGGCCTCAAAACGAGAACCTCCTGTTCGTTCGACCGAGCGCCTACGGAGTTAGCTGACGGGCTCGCGCGATTGCGCTACGGCTGCGAGCCGGCGTCACATGCCGGGCAGCCGATTCGCCCCGGCCAGACGGAAGATGCAGACATGCCTGGCAATGGGTCCCCCGTTCGCCCCGCACCGGGCGGGAACGACTCGGCAGGTCGAATTGGCGAGAAGATATTGGCAGCTTTGGTACCCGAGCTAGTGTGACCTTGCACACACCGCCGGGGCTCGAACAGGTCCCGGCCCTGGCACAATGGCCGTGTGGCCAACCGCGACCGGCTGACCGGGCTCGACAGCTCGTTCCTGCATCTCGAGCGCGACTCGTCGCACATGCACGTGGCCGGCTGCATGGTCTTCGAGGGCACGGCGCCGGCCTACGAGGAGCTGCTGGCCCAGGTCGAGTCCCGGCTCCACCTGGTTCCCCGTTACCGGCAGCGGCTGGCCTTCGTCCCGCTCGAGCAGGGCCGGCCGGTGTGGGTCGACGACCCCCACTTCAAGCTCACCTTCCACGTCCGGCACACCGCGCTGCCCCGGCCCGGAGGCGAGGAGGCGCTCAAACGGCTCGCCGGACGGGTGTTCTCGCAGCCGCTGGATCGCGACCGCCCGCTATGGGAGCTGTGGCTGGTCGAGGGCCTGGCCGAGGACCGCTTCGCCATGCTCTCGAAGACCCACCATGCCCTGGTCGACGGGATCTCGGGCGTCGACATCGCGACCGTGCTGTTCGACGCCTCGCCCGACCCGATGCCGGTCGCACAGCCCGAGCAGGACTGGGTGGCGCGCCCGCTGCCCAGTGGGGCTCAGCTGCTGGCCGATGCGCTGCTCGAGCGCGCCACCGTCCCGGGTGAGATCGCCCGGGGTCTGCGCGCCGCCCTGCGCGGCCCCCGCACCCTGGCCCGGCGGGCGGGCGAGTCGCTGGTCGGACTCGGCGCGATGGCGTGGGCGGGTTTGCGTGCCGCGCCGCCGAGCCCGTTCAACGTGAAGATCGGCCCGCACCGGCGCTTTACCTGGGTGCGCGGCGACCTGGCCCAGTTCAAGGAGATCAAGAACACGCTTGGGGGCACGGTCAACGACGTCGTCGTGACCGTGGTCACCGGGGCGCTGGGCCGCTACATGCGCATGCACGGGTTCGACACCGAGGGCGTGGAGCTCCGCGCGATGATCCCGGTGTCGATCCGCGCCGACATCGAGCGCGGCGCACTCGGCAACCGGGTGGCGGCCATGTGGGCGCCGCTGCCGGTCGGCGTGCTCGACCCGGTCGAGCGCCTGCACGCGGTGAGCGCGGCCATGAACGAGGTCAAGAGCTCGGGGCAGGCCGTGGGGGCCGAGGTGCTGACCGCGCTGTCCGGCTTCGCCCCGCCGACGATCATGTCCCAGGCCGCGCGGCTCCAGGCCCGCCAGCGCCTGTTCAACCTCGTGGTCACCAACGTCCCTGGTCCTCAGCACCCCCTGTACATGCTCGGCCGCGAGCTCGACGCCATCTACCCGATGGTGCCCCTGGCCGAGAACACGGCCCTGGGCATCGCCATCATGAGCTACTTCGGCCAGCTCAACTTCGGCCTGGTCGCCGACTACGATGCCCTGCCCGACGTCGAGATCCTGGCCGAGGAGCTGCGCTCTTCGATCGAGGAGCTCGCGGCCGCCGCCGGCAAGCCCAGCGGCAACGGCCATCGGGGCACCCGCCGCCGCGCGGTCCGCGCCGCCGAGTGACCACGGCGCTCGAGCGCGTGGCCATCCTGGTCGCCGCGCTCGCGCTCAGCGTGGCGGTGATCGCGTTGCTCTCGGGAGGGCTGTTCACGGGGTCGGACAAGCCCGCGGTGGCCGGCGCCACGAGCGGACCCGGCCAGGCGTTTCGCGATCTCGGTCACGCCGCCCTGCCCTTCCGGCATCCCCGGCTGTCCTACGACTCGAGCCCGCCGACCAGCGGTCCCCACGCTCCCGAGCGCGTCATGCGCGACGGCGGGCGAATCGACGACGACCAGCTGCTCGGGGCCCTGCAGGCCGGCGACGTCGTCCTGATGTACGGAACGGCCGCGCCACCACCCGGGCTCCAAGCCCTGGCCGGCACGCTGGCTCCCCCCTTCTCCGCCGCGCTCGCCGCCGCCGGACAGGCCGTGATCCTGGCCCGCCGCCCGGGGGTCACGGGCGTCATCGGCCTGGCCTGGACCCGCCTGGTCCGCGTGGCACGGCCTGGCGACCCCCGTCTGCGCGCCTTCGCCAACTTCTGGCTCGGACGAGGCGCGCCGTGATGATGGGCATCGTGCCGGCCACATGACTCCCCGGCCTCGAGGCCGGGGCCTCCAGCCCCTACTGCCGCTCGCGGACGGCGATCGTGACCCGGGTGATCGCGCACAGCCGGCCCGCGTCGTCGAGCGCCTCGACGTCCCACACCCAGGTCGTCCGGCCGCGGTGGCGCCGCGTGGCCGTGGCGGTGATCGCGCCCTCGGTCACCGGGCGCAGAAAGCTCGTCTGGTTTGACAGACCGACCGCGATCTTGCCCTGGGGAAAGACGCCGTTCGCCGTTCCCCACGAGGCCAGGCTCTCGGCGATGGCGGCGTAGACGCCACCGTGGATCAGCCCGTAGGGCTGCTTGAGGCGGTCCTCGACCGGGACCCGGCAGCGGACCACCTCGTCCGTGAGCTCGGTGAACTCGAGCCCGAGGACGCCCTCGAACCCCTGGCCGACCTCAAACGGCAGCTGGACGTCCATCGACCCGGCACCTTATACGCTGAAGTTCGATGGCTTCTCTGCACCACTTGCCCGCCGACCAGCGCGCCGTGCTCGAGCTCGTGCTCCAGCGCGGCCGCAACTACGACCAGATCGCCACCCTGCTCTCCGTGGACCGCGCGGGCGTCCGGCAGCGCGCTCTGTCCGCGTTCGATGCCCTGGCGCCCGACAGCGACATCCCGCCTGTGGAGCGCGGGCTGATCGCCGACTACCTGCTCGGTCAGCTTCCGCCACGGGTGGCCGAGACGGTTCACGATCGCCTGGCCACCTCACCCGCCGAGCGTGCGTGGGCGCGGATTCTCGCCTCCGAGTTGAACGAGATCGCCACCGATCCGCTGCCCGAGATCCCCGTCGGGGGGCCGGTGCCCGCCACCTCCCCCCAGGAGACCGAACCGGCCGCCGCCTCCGAGCCTGAGCCCGCCGTCGCCGCCCAGGCCACGCCGGAGCAAACCGGGGAGCTGCGCTCGCCCGAGGGCCGGCGGAGCTCACGCGTGGGAGGTGCCGTCGTGCTCGGGCTCGGCGCCGCGGTCGTACTCGGGATCATCGCCGTGCTCATCTTCGTCGTGTTCGCCGGCAGCGGGACCAAGCACAGCAACTCCCGCACCACCGCGGCCCGCACGACGACCGGCTCGACCACCTCGACCGCGCAGGCCAAGGCCGTCGCCCAGGTCAATCTGTTCCCGCCCACCGGGGCCGGCAAGGCCCGCGGGGTGGCTCAGGTGGTCGACGTCGGCTCGACCCGGGGGATCGTGCTGGTGGCGCAGAACATCCCGCCGAACAAGAACAACTTCTACGCCGTCTGGCTCTACAACTCGCCCAAGGACTACGAGATCGTCGGCTACGTGAACCCGGGCGTGGGCTCGAACGGGCAGCTGCAGACGACGGGCGCGCTCCCCACCAATGCCTCCAAGTACGGACAGCTGGTGGTGGCGCTGCAGACCAAGTCACAGCCGAAGCCGCCCGGGCCGGTCGTCCTTCAGGGCAAGCTCACGCTCAAGCAGTAGTCGTGCCGGCATCCGTGCCGGCATTGCGAGTTTCGCCTGGCGGCGAAACATCGCGGCCTAGCCGCTAGCCGAAGAGGTGCTCGAGGCCGTCGAGGGCCTCGTCGAGCTTGCGTCGGGTGGCCCGGCGGAGCAGGAAACCCCCCGTGCGCGCCGATCCACGCAGCCGCTGGCGCTGGGAGATCGTCACCTCGGTGCCGCCTTCGACCGGCTCGAGCACGACGTCGGTCACCGACTCGCTCAGCACGCGCTCAAACGGCGTGCCCGGGATCTCCTGCACCCATGACCGGCGACGTGGCGCCTCGGAGGAGACGAGGCGGAAGTCGGCCCGGACCGGACGGCCCCGCTTGGTGATGAAGACCTGGGTCCACCGGTCCTCGACCACCCCTTCCATTCGCCTCACCCCTGGCCACCAGCGGGGCATGTGGTGGGGATCCTCGATCACCTGCCAGACCCGCTCGGGCTCGGCCGCGACGACCCGGTTGCGCCTGGCCACCGGCATCAGTCCGGGTACTCGAGCAGCGAGTAGACGTCATGCGGCGCCAGGCGCGAGCGACCGTCGAGGAAGCTGAGCTCGACCAGGAAGGCACATCCCACGACCTGACCGCCCCGTCCGGTCACCAGGTCGCACAGCGCCGCCGCGGTGCCGCCGGTGGCCAGAAGGTCGTCGTGTACGAGCACGCGGGCCCCGCCGGCCAGTGCATCGGCGTGGACCTCGAGCGCGTCGAGCCCGTACTCGAGCACGTATTCGGCGCTCACGGTCTCCGAGGGCAGCTTTCCCGGCTTGCGCGCGGGCACGAAGCCGGCCCCGAGCTGACGGGCCAGCGCTCCGCCGAGGATGAATCCCCGCGCCTCGGCCGCCACCACGAGCTGGACTCCGAGCGGCTCGGCGTAGGCCTCGAGGCCGGCCACGGCGGCGTCCAGGGCCAGCGGGTCGAGCAGCAACGGCGTGATGTCCTTGAACACGATCCCCGGCCGCGGGAAATCCGGGATGTCCCGGATGAACGAGCGCAGGTCGAGCGAGCTCAAGTGGCGATCTTACGCAGGTCCCGGATCAGCAGCAGGTGCTTGAGATAGGTGGTGACCGAGGCCAGGTTCTCGAGCGCCTCGATGGCCTCCTTGCGGCGCTCGGGATTGCGGGAGCGCAGGGCGGGCGCGAGGATGCTCTGGAGCAGCTGAGCCTCGCGGTCGGCCGAGCTGCGGAACACCCGCAGGTTGCGGCCGCCGACCCCGTAGCGGGCGAGCTCCGAGACCGCCCGGACGATCTCCCGCTCGGTCTCGTCGTAATAACGGGTGCCGCCGCGGACGTCGCCCTTGATCACCCCGAAGTCGACCAGCTCCCGGACCAGGCCCGGGTCGGCGCCGGTCTCCTCCACGACCTCTTCGAGCGAGTAGAGCGCACCGGGCTCCCGCGCGGTCACGGTGGCGCGGCGAAGTGGGCGGCCGTCCGCGGCCGCCGGGGGGCTGACCTCACGCTCGGCCCGCCCGCCCGCCAGCTCCTGGCGGATCACCCGCAGGGGCAGGAACTCGTCTCGCTGCAGGCGGAGGATCGTACGGAGCCGCTGGATGTCCGACTGGGCGTAGAGCCGGTAGCCGCCCTGGGTCCGCCGGGGGGTGAGCAGCTTCTGATCCTCGAGATAGCGGATCTTGGAGATCGAGATGTCCGGGAACTCCTGGCGCAGCGCCTTGCACACGGTGCCGATCGTGGCCGCCTTCTGCGGTCGCGGCTGGCCGGGGTCGGGCTCCGGGACGGTGAGGTCGGGTTCGTGGGTATCCGAAGTTGCCATCAGCGGCTTAGGAACGCGAGCTTGTATTTGCCCACCTGTAGTTCATCCCCGTCGGTGAGGCGGTGCGACTCGATCCGGCTGCGGTTGACGTAGGTGCCGTTCAGCGACCCGCAGTCGTCCAGGTAGTAGTCGCCCCCACGGCGCACGATCACGGCATGATCGCGCGAGACCGTGATGTCGTCCAGGAAAACGTCGCTGTCCGGACGTCGGCCCACGGTCATCCGGTCGCCGTCGAGCGGAAACGTCTCCCCGGCCCGGCCGCCGCCGGCCCGGATCACCAGGGTGGCGCCACGCGCGACCACGTCCTGGAGCTGGACCTCTTCGATCTCGCCCGTCTCGCCGATCTTGTACGACGCCGTGGTCGTACCGGGCGGGGGCTCGGATTGGGCCAGAAAAGCTCCGCAACGCTGGCAGTAATTCGCGCCGTCGGCGTTCGCGAAACCGCACTCCGGGCAGTGCTGGGCCACCGGAGGAAGGACTTACTCGGGATCGTTGGCGGGGACGCGCCCGGCGAGGATGTCGGTCAGCTGCTGGACATCGGCGCCGGTGATGGCGAGCTCGCCACTCTCGTTGCTCTTGCGCAGCCGGTTGACCAGCTCGGCGCGGAGAATGTCGATCTTCCCGTGGAGGATCCGGCGACGGTAGGAGATCTCCATCTCCTCCTCGGTCAGCTGCTTGATGAGCTCCTTGAGTTCCTGGTCGTTCAGCGAGCCAAGGTCAGGGAACGTGTCCATCGGCGATCCTCTCCGCTTTAGGGCAAAATGCGAGTATACCCTTGGTCGTCAGAGGGTCAAGCTGAGCTTGAGCCTTGGTGGCGAACTTGCCGGCGGCCGTCTTGGATGTACAGCACGGTCGCGATCAGGGCGAGCGCCATGCCCGCATAGAGCAGCACCAGGGCGAGCCAGTGGACGCCGAGGATGGCAAAGAACGGCGCGCCCATGATCGGGGCCACGGCCAGCCGGCCCGGCCAGTTGATCCGCAGCTCGACTCCCCGGCTCAGCCCGTAGCGACTCAGCGCGAGCACGAACAGCTCCCGCGCCACCACCACGGCGATCGCCCACCGGGGCAGGAGCTCGAAGCGCCAGCACACCACCATCCCCGAGATCACCAGCAGCCGGTCGACGATGGGGTCGAGCAGCGCTCCCATCCGGCTGTACTGGCCGGTCAGACGGGCGGTGAACCCGTCCAGGTAGTCGCTCCACCCGATCACCGCGAACAGGACCGCGGCCAGGACGCTCTGGCCGCCGTGGCTCGAGAGGGCGACGATCAGGAACACGGGGATCAGGGCCAGCCGCACGTAGCCGATCGCGTTCGGGATGGTCCACGGATTCAGGGGCCGGCCGGCCACCGTCTCCTCAGGCGGCGGCCCCGAGCGGTCGATCCCGAACAGCCGCCGCTTGTTCACGGCAGCGATCGCCACAGCTCCGCGACGGCGTCCGCGGTGCCCTCGAGCGGCACCGACCGCTGCTCCCGGCCGCGGCGGACCTGAACCTCGATCTCCCCCGCGGCCAGCGTGCGCCGCCCCACCGTGAGCCGCGCGGGACAGCCGAGCAGCTCGGCGTCGGCGAACTTCTCCCCCGGCCCGGACTCGCGGTCGTCGTACAGCGTGTCCAGCCCGGCCGCGCGCAGCTCGTCGTAGAGCCGGTCGGCCAGCTCGCGCTCCTCGCTCCCGGGCTTGCCCAGCGTGACCAGCGCGACGTCGAACGGCGCGATCGCGCGCGGCCAGGAGATCCCGTGCTCGTCCGCGTACTGCTCGACCGCGGCGGCAGCCACGCGGGCCGGGCCAAAGCCGTAGGAGCCCATCCAGATCAGCTGCTCGCGCCCGGACTCGTCCAGGTAGGTGGCGCCGAGCGGCTCCGAGTAGCGGGTCCCGAGCTTGAAGATGTTCCCCACCTCGATCGCCGTCTCGATCCGCACAGTGGAGCCGTTCACGGTGTCACCCGCCACCACGGTGCGGACATCGACGGTTTCGTACGGGAAGTCGCGCCCGGGCTCCACCCCGCGCAGGTGGGCGTCGGGAGCGTTGGCCCCGGCGACATACGCCCCCGGCACGACCCCCCGGTCGAGCAGCACCGGCATCTGGGCTCCGACCGGGCCGATGTAGCCCGGCGGCCCGAGCTTGTCGGCCACCTCCTCGGGATGGGCCGGCCGGAAGTCCCCGCCCACGGCTCCGCGGAGCTTGATCTCATTGACCCGGTGGTCGCCCCGCAGGACGACCAGCTTCATCTCGCCGCCGTCGACGATCACCGGGTAGGCCTTGAGCAGCGCGCCGGGCGGCAGTCCGAGCTCCCGCGCCACCGCGTCGATCGTGGTCATCCCGGGCGTGTCGACCTGCTCAGGCGAGTCGTGACCCGCCGGGAGCTCCACCGGCTGAGGCTCCGCGGCCGCCACCTCGACGTTGGCCGCGTACCCGTTGGCCAGCGCGACCTCGTTCTCACCCGCCGCGCACGGGGCCATGTACTCGTGGGCGCCGAGGCCCCCCATCACGCCGACGTCCGCCTCGACCCGGTACCACTCGATCCCGACCCGATCGAACATCCGGTCATAGGCGACCACGTGCTTCTGGTAGCCCACTTCGAGCCCCTCGGCGTCCCGGTCGAACGTGTAGGCGTCCTTCATCACGAATTCGCGCGTGCGCAGGATGCCCGCCCGCGGGCGCGCCTCATCGCGTTCCTTGGTCTGGAAGTGGTAGAGGATCAGCGGCAGGTCGCGGTACGAGCGGACGGCTGCGGCGACGTGGTAGGTGACGATCTCCTCATGCGTGAGGGCGAGGACGAGATCGGCGCCGCGGCGATCTTTGAGCTTGAACAGCTCCTCGATCTCGAACCGGCCCGTCCGCTTCCAGATCTCGGCCGGGTTGAGGACCGGCATCAGCATCTCCTGACCGCCGATCGCGTTCATCTCCTCCCGGACGATCTGGACGATCTTCTGCTGGACCCGCCAGCCGGCCGGCATCCACGTCCACAACCCCGATCCGACCTGGCGGACCAGGCCGGCGCGCACCATCAGCTTGTGCGACAGCGCCTCCGCGTCGGCCGGAGGCTCGCGCTCGGTGGGCAGCAGATAACTCGAGAGCCGCGTCATTCGGCCAAGCGTACCCAGCGCGTTCTGATAGAAGAGCGACGTATCCCGACCGCCATAAGGAGAGAGTCATGCCATACGAGGTCCCGCCGCTGCCCTATGACTACAACGCACTCGAGTCGACGATCGATGAAGAGACGATGCACCTTCATCACGACAAGCACCATCAGGCCTACGTGACCAACGCCAACAAGGCGCTCGAGGGCACCGAGTACGCGGACAAGCCGGTGGAGGAGGTCCTGAAGAACCTGTCCTCGCTTCCGAACGACAAGCAGGGCCCGGTCCGCAACAACGCCGGCGGCCACTACAACCACTCGCTGTTCTGGGAGTGGATGTCGCCTGACGGCGGTGGCGAGCCCGACGGCGACCTGCGCTCCGCCCTGGACGAGGCGTTCGGCTCTTTCGACGAGTTCAAGTCGCAGTTCAAGGCCGCGGGCGTCGGGCGGTTCGGCTCGGGCTGGGCCTGGCTCGTCCACGACGGCTCGAAGCTGGCCATCGTCTCCACCGCCAACCAGGACAACCCGATCAGCGACGGCCAGACCCCGCTCCTGGGCGTCGACGTGTGGGAGCACGCCTACTACCTGAAGTACCAGAACCGCCGCCCCGACTACCTCGACGCGTGGTGGGACGTGGTCAACTGGTCCAAGGTGGCCGAGGGCTACTCGAAGGTTTCCTAGGGGCCGGGCCTCCGGCCCGTCATCCGTGGGGCCGATTCCGCGGGGCATCCGTGCCCCGCGGGCGGCTCACCAACCGCAAAAACGTTGCCCGCCGTCGGATTGGCGTAGGACTCGGCGACGTTTACGCCTCCCCAGCGCGCAAACGTCGCCCGCCCCAGGCCGAATCGCCCATCGGGCGACGTTTTGGTCGCCGGGACGGGCCTAAGCCCGGCTGAACCGCCGGCCGGCGACCGGCGAGGTCTCTTCGTCGAGCCGGGCCGCCGCCGCCTCCATCGCGGCGATCCGCTCCGGCGTCATCGCGGTGGCGTCCTCGTTCTCGGTCAGCCACTGGCGGGCCTCGGCCGCCGACACCTCGTCACGTACGACCTTCTTGCCCGCGGCGTAGTAGCGGTCGATCTCGGCGAACAGCTCATCGACCAGGCTCTCGGTGGGGACCTTCTTCAGCGGCTCGCCGCGGGAGTAGATCATCCCCATGTCCTTGGCGCCGGTGATCCCGAAGTCGGCGTGGCGGGCCTCGCCGATCCCGTTCACCGCGCACCCGAGGATCGAGACCTCGATCGGATCCTCGTACTGCTCCAGGCGCCGCTCCACCTCGGCCACCACGCTGTCCATGTCGAACTGGAGCCGGCCGCAGGTCGGGCAGGCGATCAGGACCGGGCCGCGCTCGCGCAGCTTCAGCGCCTTCAGGATCTCCCACGCCACCTTGACCTCTTCCTCGGCGTGGAAGGTCGACAGCGAGATCCGGATCGTGTCGCCGATCCCGTCGGCCAGCAGCGTCCCCAGGCCGACCGCGGACTTCAAAGACCCTGACCACTTGGTCCCCGCCTCGGTCACGCCCAGATGCAGCGGGTACGGGATGCGTGAAGCCAGAAGACGGTTGGAGGCGATCGTGTTCGGAACGCTGGTCGACTTCATCGACACCTTGAAGTCGGTGAAGTCGAGCCGCTCCATCAGCTCGACGTACTCGACCGCCGCGGTGACCAGTGCCTCGACCGGGTTCTCGAACTCGAGCTCCCGCAGGTGCGCGGGCAGCGATCCGGAGTTCACGCCGATCCGCAACGGCGTCCCGGCCGCGCGCGCCCGTTCGACCACCTGCGCCGTCTTGTCGGGCCCCCCGATGTTCCCGGGGTTGATCCGCACGCAATGGGCGCCCGCGTCCAGAGCCTTCAACGCCAGCGTGTAGTTGAAGTGGATGTCGGCGATGATCGGGATCGGCGATTCGCGGACGATCGTCTTCAGGGCCTCGACGTCCTTCTCCCGCGGGACGGCGACAGCGGACGATGTCGGCGCCGGCCTCGGCCACGCGGCGGATCTGGTCCATGGTCGCGGTGAGATCGGCCGTCTCGGTCTTGGTCATCGTCTGGACCGCGACCGGGGCGCCGCCGCCGATCGGCACGCCGCCCACCTGGATCTGGCGCTCTGATGCCATGGACCGGAGTGTAGTAATCGCCGTCAGGCCCGGATCAGCCCGAGGCGTCGTCGGCGCTCTTGCGGCGCAGCGCCGCCACGCCGAACGCGGCCGCGGCGACCACGAGCAGCGCCAGGACCACGATCACCGGGGTCGGCAGCAGCGAGCCCCCGGAGTCAGACCCCGACTTCTGGTTGCCGCCCCCCGGGATCTGGCCGAGCTCGGTCACCAGCGCCCGCTGGATCACGTCGTAGCAGTTGGTGTACTCCTTGACGTCGGCCGGCATCGTGTCGAGCGCGTTGCGCAGCTGCCCCGGCGAGTAGTGCTTGGACAGCGTCCCGTGCGCGTTGCAGTCCGCCACCGCCGGGGCGCCACCCGCCGCCTGGGCCGGGGTCGCGACCGCGAGCGCGACCAGCGCGCAGAACACCACCAGGTACCGCCGGGGGGACATGAGCGCGTGGAACTTTACGCGGTGGAGCGCTGCAACAGGACGGCGGGAGAGGCCGGTGCGGGACCCAGGAGCGTGGTGGCGCGGGCGGCGATCGCCGCGGGCGCAAACCGGGTCGCCGGCACCGAGAACCGCGCGACCAGGAAGTCGGAAACGGTCTTTATCCCAAGCAGCTTGACCCCCGAGGGAAGCGGGCGGGTCAAGCTCTGCCAGGTGCTACCGATCACGTCGATTTCGCTGATCTGGCTCGCCGCCGCGCCCGGCGGCGGCCACGGCACACGCCGAAGGTAGATCGACAGCGGCTCGGAGGCGAAGCCGGCGTCATAGGCGACGATCGCGCGGTCTCCCCCGGCCGCTCCCAGGGCCCGTGCCACCCCGCGCCAAGCGGGCCGCTGGTACTGCGGGTAGCGGTCGATCCGGATCCCGGCCCAGATGAAGCCGCCCAGCACCACGGCCGCGAGCACGAGGCCGAGGGGCAGGGTCCGAGGCGCGGTGCAGGCGGCCGCCAGCACCACGGCGAGCGGGATCCAGGCCGGCATCAGGTTGCGCGGCACCAGGTAGTCGCGCCCCAGCGCGGCCATGACGATCGGGACGAACACGACCACCCCCGCGAGCACGGCCGCGATCCCCGCCCCACGGCGCTCCCTCCGTCCCCCGCCGACCGCGAGCAGGATGACGACGATCCCGGCCAGCAGTCCCGCCCCGACCAACCCCTGCTCGACGATCGAGCTCTGAAAGAGCGTGGACAGGCCGAGGTCGACCGGCACCTGCTTGATCCGGACCGAGAGCGGAAACGCCTTGATCCACTGCAGCGGGTGCGTCGTGTCGCCCGCGGCCAGGGGCACCATCGCGGCCTGGACGACGGCCACGCCCGCCACGGTGGCCACCGTCACGCGGGTGCGGAAGCGAACGAGCAGCCACACCGCCTCCGGCGCGACCAGGAAGCCGGCGAAGAAATGGGTCAGCACGGCCAGGGCCGAGAACGATCCCCAGAGCACGAGGTTGCGCGTCGACGGGGTGCGCAGGGCGCGGGCGAAGAACAGCAGCGAGAGCGCCGCAGAAGGTCGCGAACAGCATGTACGAGCGAGCTTCCTGCGAGTACCAGATCATGAACGGGCTCAGAGCCGCGAACGCCGCCGCCACCACCCCGGCCCAGCGGGAGACGAGCTCGCGGCCGCACAGGTAGGTGATGGCGATCACGCCGGTGCCGAGCACGGCGGAAAGCGAGCGCAGCCCGGCTTCGCTCGTGCCGAACACCTTGGCCCACAGCCAGACGAGGACGAAGTACAGCGGTGGCGTCGTCTCGTTGACGTGGACCGCATGCAACAGGGCCCCGAACGAGAGGTGCATCTCGTGCACCGTCGTGGCCTCGTCGACCCAGAAACTCTGACTGCCGAGAGTGGCGAAACGCAGGACCCCGCCGACCACCGTGAGCGCGGCCACCAACCACAGCTCAGAGGGCATCGTGGCCGCCCGTTCCATCGCGTAGGGCCGAACCGCGGCGGGCGTTTCCGTGGGCATCGGCGTGGCCATCCGCGGCTAGTGTAAACACGTATCCTGTCTCGCTTGCTCGGCGCCTGGCGCTCAAATCGGCGGTTCTCAGGGCCCGTAGCCACGGCCTTTCTCGGCCTTCTTCTCGCCGCTTCGGTGACCCTCGCCGGATGCGCGAGCGGGAGTTCACCCGCCGCCTCGGTGCCGTCCCGCACGGGGCCGCAATCGATCTTCGAAGCCGAGCAGCAGCTCCACGCCGATCCGGCCGGAACGCTCGCGCTCATGCAGCGCATGGGCGTCGACATCGTGCGCGTGTATATGCCCTGGAACGCGATCGCTCCAGACCCGACCAGCCACCGGCGCCCCGTGTTCGACGCCGCGAGCCCCAGCGCCTATCCGCCTGCTGCCTGGGGCCTCTATGACGCGATCGTGCGCGAGGCCCACGCGCACGGTGTCCGGGTCGACCTGACGGTCGGCGCCCCCGCGCCGCTGTGGGCGACCGGTGCGGGCGCACCCGCCGGCGCGCCGGACGCAGGCGCGGAGTGGAAGCCCTCGGCGGCCTCGTTCGGCGCTTTCGTCCATGCGGTCGGGACCCGATACAGCGGTCATTTCATCCCCTCCGGCGGTTCCTCGCCCTTGCCCCGGATCGATTTCTGGTCGATCTGGAACGAGCCCAACTACGGACCGGATCTGGCCCCGCAGGCGATCGATCACTCCACCGTCGAGGTATCGCCGACCCTGTACCGAAACCTGGTCGACGCGGCCTGGAAGTCGCTCAACGCCACCGGGCACGGGACGGCCACCGACACGATCCTGATCGGCGAGCTGGCCCCGCGCGGGATCACGTTCGGTGACAACCCGGGCAACTTCTCGGGCATGGTGCCGCTGCGTTTCCTCCGCGCGCTCTACTGCGTCGACGCGTCCTATCACCCGTTGCGTGGCGCCGCGGCAACGCAACGCGGCTGTCCGCCGGACGCCGCCGGTAGCCAGGCCTTCGCGCGGTCGCACCCGGGTCTGTTCCAGGCCAGCGGCCTCGCCGATCACCCCTATCCCCAGGGGGTGCCGCCCAACGTGGCCACGCCCGACGAGCCCGACTACGCCGACCTGGCCACCGTGCCTCGCCTCGAGCAGACGCTCGACCGGCTCGGCCAGGCCTACGGCTCGAGCCGGCAGCTCCCGATCTACGACACCGAGTTCGGCTACCAGACCAACCCGCCCGAGACGATCCTGCGGGCCATCTCCCCCACGCGAGCCGCGTACTACCTCAACTGGGCCGAGTACCTCCATTACAAGGACCCCCGCATCCGCTCCTATGACCAGTACCTGCTGAGCGACCCGCCGAGCGGCCAGTTCGCGACCGGCCTCGAGACCGCGGCCGGCAAGCCGAAGGCGACCTACTTCGCCTACGAGATGCCGCTGTACATGCCCCAGACGGTCGGTTCGTCGGGCACGCCGCTGGTCGTGTGGGGCGCCGCCCGGCCGGCCGACGTCGCGGCGCAGCAGACCGGGAGCCCGCAGAAAGTCGAGCTCCAGTTCCAGGCCGGGTCCAAGGGCCCGTTCAAGACGATCCGCACGATCGCCGTGACCGACCCGTACGGGTACTTCACCGCCAGCCAGAAGTTCGACCACACCGGGGTCCTGCGCACGAGCTGGAAGTCCCCGCACGGCGCGGCGATCTACAGCCGCCACGTGGCGGTGACGATCCACTAGTGTCGTGAAGCGGAAATTCGTGAGCAGCGTCGCGCGCGTCCAGACGCCGCGAGGCTGCCACCGAATTTACGATTCAGGGCACTGGCTCCGCTAGCCTGAGCCCCCGCGAGATGGCGCTCTGATCCGGGTCGGCGCGGACGCTCATCAGCCGCAACTACATCCGGCAGACCGTGTTTGCTCCAGCAATGCCCTTCGTCGTCAAGGCGGTCGCTTCGGCGGTGTCCGTCCTGTCACTGGCCGTCGCCGCGCTGGGAACGCCGCCGAGCGCGCTGGCTTCGCACAGCCAGATCGCCATCTTCCAGGACGACCCCCACGTCCTGACCAAGCCGGAGCAGACGCTGACCCGGCTGCGAGAGCTCGGGGCCGGCATGGTTCGGGTCACCGTGGGCTGGAACACGATCGCCCCGGCGCCGAGCGCGACCAGGGCCCCGGCCCACCTGAACGCGTCCAATCCGGCCGCCTACTCGGCCGCCGCGTGGGCGCCCTATGACACGGTCGTCCGGGACGCGCACGCGCTCGGGATCGCGGTCGATTTCACCCTGACCGGGCCGGCACCCATGTGGGCGGCCGGCCGCAGTCAGCCCCGTGGCATCCACGACGGCTGGTGGTTGCCGGCGGCCGCCTCGTACGGCCAGTTCGTTCAGGCCGTGGCCACGCGCTACAGCGGCACCTACCAGGGCCTGCCACGGGTCAGCGACTGGGAGATTTGGAACGAGCCCAACTTCGGCGAGGACCTCGCGCCGCAGGCCAACTCGAACTCGAGCGTGCTCGTCGCCGCGCCCGAGTACCGGGCTCTGGTCGACGCCGCGTGGCCGGCCTTGCAGCGCACCGGCCACGGCCACGACACGGTCATCCTCGGCAACCTCGACGCCCGCGGGATGAGCGGGCGGCCCACGCGCTTTGCCCCGCAGGGCTACCCGGGCTATTTCAGCGCGACCAAACCGCTCCAGTTCGTCCGGGCCCTGTATTGCGTCGATGCCGCCTACCGTCCGCTGCGCGGCTCAGCCGCGGCCGCGATCGGCTGCCCCACCACGGCGGCCGGCTCCCGGGGATTCCAAGCCGCCCACCCGGGCCTGTTCTCCCCCAACGCGTTCGCCGACCACCCATATCCCGCCAACAAGCCGCCCAACCAACTGGACTCTCGCGACCCCGACTACGTCGAGTTGCCCGAGATCCCCCATTTCGCCGCTGTGCTCGACCGGCTCCAGCGTCTGTACGGGTCGCGCCGGCAGTTCGCGATCTACAACACCGAGTTCGGCTACATCACCAATCCGCCGAATCACAACAAGCTCGGCTACGTCTCACCGTCGACGGCTGCGTACTACCTCAACTGGGCCGAGTACATCTCCTGGCGGACGCCTCGGATCGCCTCGTACATGCAGTACCAGCTCTACGACCCCAATCCGTCCGTCAACGTGCCGGAGTACGGCGGCTTTGCCAGCGGGCTGATCCTCTACAACGGCACCGTCCTTCCCACCTACAACGCGTACGTACTGCCGCTGTACCTGCCGGTCACGACAACCCGCAGCGGTCGCAGCCTCGAGGTGTGGGGCAGCGCCCGTCCCGCCTACAGCTACGCCCAGCCCCAGTTGGCGATTCAGTTCCAGCGCGGCTCCCGGGGGCCGTTCACCACCTTGAAGACGGTGTCGGTCACCGACACCCATGGCTACTTCGACCTCCGCATGACGTTCCCGGCCAGCGGCTCGGTCCGCCTCGCGTGGAGCTACCCGCCCGCCACCGCCACCGGCTACAGCGACCCGCTCGCCTCCAAGACCGCCTACAGCCGCACGGTCAAAGTCACGATCACATAGGTACCCATGACGCAAAGACGCTTCTCCTCCCGCCGGTTTCTCGCCCTCGCCCTGGCCGTCGTGCCCCTGCTGCTGATCCCGGCCACGCGGGCGCATGCGTCGAACGCGCAGATTTCGATGTTCCAGGACGATCCGGCGCTGACCAGCAATCCGCAGTACGTGCTCGGGCAGGTGCGGCTGCTCGGCGGCACGATGATGAAGGTGGGGCTGAACTGGTCGCAGGTGGCGCCGGCCAAGCTGTCCCGCCGGCCGCCCCGTGGCTTCAATGCCTCCAACCCGGCCGCCTACCCGGCCGGGAACTGGCGCGTGTACGACACGATCGTCCGCGATGCCGCCGCCCAGGGCATCAAGGTCAATTTTCAGCTCGGGATCGCCGCCCCGATCTGGGCCACCGGACCGGGCGCGCCCCGGGATGGTCAGCACCACTTCAACTGGGAGCCCTCGCCGAGCGCCTTCGCCGCGTTCGTCCGTGCGGCCGGCAAGCGCTACAGCGGCTCATTCACGCCCCGCGGCGCTTCCGCTCCGCTCCCGCGAGTCTCGTTCTGGTCGGTCTGGAACGAGCCCAACCTCGGCTTCGAGATCGCGCCTCAGGGCGTTCCCGGCCACCTCAAGATCGAGAACAGCGGACGGCTGTACCGCGGGCTGGTGAGCGCGGCCTGGACGGGCCTGCATCAGACCGGGCACGGCAACGACACGATCCTGATCGGCGACATGGGTCCCCGCGGCGAGAACTACTGGGGCGTGTTCTCGTCCATGAAGCCGCTCGTCTTCCTGCGCGCCCTGTACTGCGTCGACTCGCGTTATCACCAGCTCCGCGGCGCCGCGGCGGCAATCCGCGGCTGCCCGACCACCGCGGCCGCCTCGCGACGGTTCCGGGCCCAGAACCCCGCCCTGTTCTCGGCCAGCGGGGTCGCGTTGCACTTCTGGTCACGCTGGTACGGACCCACGGTCAACTTCGAGCACGATCCCGACTACGCCGGACTGCCCCAGCTTCCCCACGTGGAGAAGGTGCTCGACACGCTTCAGCGCGCCTACGGCTCGCGCAAGAAGTTCAATCTCTACAACACCGAGTACGGCTACATCACCGATCCCCCGAACCCGGACGTGGGGTATCCCGGCCATCCCTTCCCCTCGCCGGCCACCGCCGCCGGCTGGCTCAACTGGAGCGAGTACCTCCACTGGAAGAACTCCAGGATGCAGAGCTTCGCCCAGTACATACTCACCGACTCTCCATCCCAGCAGGCGGGGCAATACGTCGGGTGGTCGAGCGGCCTCATCACCTACACCGGCGAGCAGAAGCCGACCTACGGGGCGTGGCGGATGCCGCTGTACCTGCCGGTCACCTCGACCTCGGCCGGCCAGAGCCTCGAGGTCTGGGGCTGCGTCCGGCCGGCGGGCTACGCGATCGCCGACTCCGGGCAGCCGCAGACCGCGCTGGTCGAGTTCGCGCCCGCCGGCAGCTCGACCTTCAGCACGATTTCGACCGTCACGATCACCAACCGCAACAACTGCTACTTCGACCGCCGGATTCAGTTCCCGGGCAGCGGCACGGTCCGGCTCGAGTGGAGCTATCCCCTGGGCGATCCGATGCTCGGCTCGCTTGATCCGACCGGCGCACCCACCCCGCTCTACAGCCGCTCGGTGCAGATCAGCGTTCACTAGCGTGAAGTTCCTCGCGGCCGCGTTCGCTTGTGCGGCGGTTGCCGCCGCCGTCGCCTGCGCGCCCGCAAGCGCGCGCCCGTTCTCGTACCTGTCGATGCCGACCGATCAGCTCGGCGTGCCCGGCTACGTGTCCGGGACCGACCTCACCCCCACGGGGTCGCTGTACACGGGTTGGACCGAGCTCGAGTTCAGGTTCGGCCCCCGGCTCGGGACGCCGAACGCTTCGTCCCGTGAGCTGATCGACGGACGCTCGCCGGTCGTGCGGTACTCGGTCGGCGCTGCCGGGGTCAGCTACACCGTGACCGTCGTGTGCGGTGACGTTGGGCACCGGCCGGTCAACTTCATCCGTGTGCTCGCCCGCAATCGGGGCCGTCGCCCGGCGGTGGCCGCGGTCGGAACCGACCTGCGCTATTCGGGAGTGGCTCCGGGCGCGAACGGCCAGGCGCCGTTCCGCTTCCGGCGGCCGGCCAACCCGCAACCCGCCGGCGATTACACGCAGCCCGGCGCCGCCTTCGACCCCGCCTGGAGATGGGCGTTCGAGGGCTCTGCGGTCACTCGGGACGGCAACGTCCTGTTCATGTTCCCCAGCGCGCCGAAGGGTGTGACCCGTTCGCTCGTCCTCAACCCGGCCGGAACCGCCACCCCGGTCACCGAGACGACGCGGTTCGGCGCCGTGACCTACCGGATGACGCTTTCCCCCGGCGCCGGTCGCGAGCTCCGCTTCACCATGCCGGTGATCCCGGTCGCACCGGACGGTCCCGATCACACGGCGATCGCGCAGCGCAGCTTCGGCGTCGAGCTGTCGCGCGTGCTCGGGTTCTGGCACACGCTGTTCGCCCGCGCCATCGGCATCGACGTTCCCGAGCCCAAGGTGTCGGACACCTTCTACACCAGCTTGGCCAACATGGCGATGTCCCGCTACCGCGCCTCCGGCCCGGCCTGGGTGCAGACGGTCAACAAGCTGCAGTACAACGCGTTCTGGCTGCGCGACGCGGCGTTCATCAGCGACTCGTTCGATCTTGCCGGCCTGAGCGACCTGGCCGGCCAGGACCTGGAGTTCTTCCCGTCCTTCCAGCAGGCCGACGGGCTCTTCAACTCTCAGTCCCAACAGTACGACGGGCTCGGAGAGGCTCTGTGGGCGCTGGGGCACCACGCCGCGTTTACCCATGACCGTCGCTTCGCCGCCCAGATGCTGGACCCCCTCGAACGGGCGGTGGGCTGGCTCGAGCGCGAACGGGCCTCTGACCGGCTGGGGCTCATGCCCTACAGCGTCCGGACCGACAACGAGCTCGTCACGGGGCACATCACCGGCGATGACTTCATGGCCGCTGACGGCCTGCGCGAGTCGCTCGCGGTCGCTCAGCTGCTCGGCCGCGGCGACCTGGTCCAGCGCTGGCGCGCCGACCTCAGTGCTTTCGCCTCCGATCTGTCCGCCCAGCTTTCCCGGTCCGAAGCGGCCACCGGAGGCTGGATACCGCCCGCGCTCGAGGCCAACGGCGGACAGGACTGGGGCAACCTGTGGGCGGCGTATCCCGAGCCGTTCCTACCCGCCGGCGCGCCCGCCGTGACCGCCACCCTGCGGCACGCGATCGCTCACTTTCGCGAGGGCGTGTCCACGTACCTCAACGACTCGGTCATCCACGGCTATCTCGCCTTCCGGGTGTTCGAGACCGAGCTGCTCCGAGGCGAGCAGGCCGCGGTCGTCAACGGCCTGTACGCGGAGCTCGCCCACACCACCGCCACCAACGGAGGCTTCGAGCTGGCTGCGGGCCGGGTCATTCTGGATGATCTGGCGCCGCACGGCTGGTTCGCGGCCGAGTACGTCGCCCTACTGCGGAACATGCTCGTGCGTGAGGACGGCGCCACCGTCGTGGTGATGGGTGCGGTGCCGCCTCGATGGCTGCTCCCCGGGCAGCGGATCGCCGTCACCCGGGCGCCGACCAGCCGGGGCCGGCTCACCTACACGCTGCGGGCCGCGTCCGGAGGAGCCGTGCTCACCTGGCGCAGCTCGGTGGTGCCGGGCACGCACCTGGTCTGGCCGGTTCCCGCCGCGGTCGGCGACGTCCGCGCGCGCGGCCTGAGCCGGGACGGGCGGACGATCACGCTATCGGGCGCCTCCGGCCGCCTGGTCGTGCGCTGGCGTCTGCACGGGCCGTTCCCGAGCTTCGCGGCGACGGCGCGCCGGGTCATGGCCGGCTGACGGCTCGCTCACCGTAAGAGCGGTCGGGCGGCCCGGCCCGTCGCTACGCGTACATGGCCTCGATATCCGCCTCGTACTTGGCCGAGATCGGCCGGCGCTTCAGCTTCATCGTCGGGGTGAGCTCGTCGCCGCCCGGGGTCCAGTCTCCGGGCACGACGGTGAACTTCTTGATCTGCTCCACCCGGGCCAGCCGCTGATTGGCAGTGTCGATCCCGGCCTGAACGGCGTCGATCACCTTCGGCTCGCGGGCCAGCTCCTCGAGCGACCCGCCGGCCAGCCCCTGCTGCCGGGCCCATTGGGGCGCGAAGTCGGCGTCGAGCACGATCAGAGCAGTGTTGTACGGGCGGCGGTCGCCGATGCAGCACGCCTGCCCGATCAGCGGGCTCGATGTCTTGATCGCGGCCTCGATGTTGGCCGGGGACATGTTCTTCCCCGCCGCGTTGATGATGATCTCCTTCTTGCGGTCGACCAGGGTGATGTAGCCGTCCTCGTCGATCTGCGCGATGTCGCCGGTGTGCAGCCAGCCGTCGTCGCCGAGCGCCGCGGCCGTCTTCTCGGGCAGGTTGCGGTAGCCGGGCATGATCGCCTCGCCGCGCACGAGCAGCTCGCCGTCCGGTGCGAGCTTGGCCTCGATCCCCGGCGACGGCGGCCCGACGGTTCCGATCTTGACCGCTCCGGGCCGGTTGGTCGCCCCCACCCCGCATGTCTCGGACATGCCCCACAGCTCGCCCAACTCGATCCCGAGCGCGTGAAAGAACTCGATCACCTCCACCGGGGTCGGAGCCGCCCCGGCGTTCACGGCCACGGCCTGGTCGAATCCGAGCGCCACCCGGAGCTTCGAGAACATCTGCTCGTCCGCCCGGGCGACCGCTTGTTCGAGCTCCTCGGGCACCGGCTCCCCGCGCTGGCGGAGCCGCACCCGCTCGATCGACGCCGCCAGCGCCTGCTCCGCGGACTGTCGCTGCTCATCGGGCATGGCCGCCTGCATCGCCTCGAGGCCCGCCTTCAGCTTCTCCCAGATCCGGGGCACGGCGAAGAACCACGTGGGTCTTACCTGCGGCAGGTAGGAGACGACCTGGCGCGGATCGTGGCAGCACGTGATCGTTCCCGCGTACACGATCGGGATGTAGTGGTGGGCCATCCGCTCGGCGATGTGCGCGGCGGGAAGCCAGGAGATCAGGCGCGAGCCCGGAGGCAGGGGCACGACGTCCTGGAGCGCGCGAGCGGCCGCCATCACGTTGCGGTGGGTGAGCTGCACCCCCTTGGGCGGTCCGGTCGTCCCCGAGGTGTAGATCAGGGTGAGCACGTCGTCGGGCTCGACCTCGACGGGCGCGAGCTCGCCCTCGCCCCGCTCGACCTCGGCCAAAGCCAGGAGTTCCGCGCCGGCGGAATTCCCAAGGGAGACGGCGTCAGCCGTCTCCCCAACGACGATCAGGTGATCGAGGCCGGAGCCGGCGGCCAGCATTGGCTCCAGGAACGCCTGCTCGACGACCGCCACCCGGCACCCCGCGTCGGCGAGCAGGTAGCGGATCTCCTCCGCGGGATAGGTGAGGTAGATCGAGAACGGGGTGGCGCCGAGCATCGCCGCCGCCAGGTCGACGATGTGGAACTCGGGCCGGTTGGCGAGCATGATCGCCACCGCGTCGCCCCGCCCAACCCCGCGCGCGGACAGGCCGCGCGCCACCGCCTCGGCGCGGCCGAGCAGCTCCGACCAGGTCAGCGAGACGCTGTCATCGAGCGTCCGGACGGCCACGATCTCGGGATGCGCGGCCGCCGTTCGCCGCAGGGCCTCGGTGATCGTGGGCGCATCGACCGCCGCTGCGCCCGAGCGCGTGATCGTCCCGCCTTCCATCCCCGGCGATCGTAGCGGTCGGGAAACTATCTAGGGACGTTGAACCCGGGTCCGGTGAGGGTCGAGATGTCGTTGCTCAGCCCGATCAGGAACACGATCATGATCAGCCCGAACCCGACCACGCTGGCTCGCTCCATGACCTCGAACGGGATCCGGCGCCCCCGCACCTTCTCGGCCAGCGCCCAGAAGACGTGGCCGCCGTCCAGGGGCAGGAACGGGAACAGGTTGATCACCCCGAGCGAGAGTGAGATCAGCGCCAGCACCTGGAGAGCCAGCGTGCTGCTGCTGGCGAACGATTTCTCGGTCACCGTGTAGGCGCCGACGACGCTGTTGAGCTGCTTTCGCTCCTGCGGCTCGAAGATGCGCACGATCGTCGAAACCGTCCGGGAGGTCACGTACCACAGGTAGCTTCCCGACTGCGACGCCGCCTGCCCGGCGTCTACGGCCTGCTGACGCGTCCCGAAGGCGAACCCGAGCAGGGGGCGCCTTTCCGCCGCGCTGTAGCGCGGACGCAGCTCGAAGGCGACCAGCTTGCCGTTGCGCCGGACGATGACTCGGGCCGGGGTGGCGGCCACGCAGCCGTTGGCCGGTGTCCCGGCGCAGCGGTGGGTCGAGATCTGGTTGCGGATCGCCTCCGGGGACCCCCCGACCCCGTCCACCGACACGATGACGTCGCCGGGATGCAGCGTCCCGGTGGCCGCCGCAGCCTTCTGCACCACCTGGATCCGGTTGGACACCACCGGCTGGCCCGAGGTCAGGAACAGGCCCCAGAAGATCGCGAACGCGATCACGATGTTGACCGCCGGCCCGGCCAGGATGACCACGACCCGCTTCCACACCGGCTGGTTGTAATAGGCCCGGGGAACCGCCTCCGGAGGAATGTCCTCCTTGGGGTTCATGCCGGTGATCTTCACGTAGCCGCCCAGCGGTATCGGGCCGATGCCGTACTCGGTCTCGCCTCGCCGGCGCTTGATCAGCAAGGGCCCGAAGAAGAGCGAGAACCGCTCCACCCGCATGCCGACGGCTTTGGCGGCGGCGAAGTGGCCGCCCTCGTGCAGGATGATCAGGGCGGCGAAGCCGAGGAAGGCGAGCAGATAGGACACCGCGGCTCAGTGTGGCAGGGCCAACGTATGAGGTTTCTAAGGGTGTTACGCCGCCGCGCGCGCGGACACCAGGTCGGCCGCCGTGGCCCGGGCCTGGGCGTCGGCGGCGGCCAGCGAGTCAAACGAGTGGACCTGCTTGGCCGGCAGCCGCGCCAGCGTCTCCTCGATCACGGCCGCGATGTCGAGGAAGCGCACCCGCCCGGCCAGGAACGCATGCACGGCAACCTCGTTGGCGGCGTTGAGGACGCACGGCGCGGTGCCGCCCGCCCGGGCCGCCTCGCGAGCCAGGCGCAGGCAGGCGAACGTCTCCTGATCCGGGGCCTCGAAGGTCAGGGACTTCAAGGCCACCAGGTCGAGCGGCTTGACCGGGACGTCGACTCGCTCGGGATAGTGGAGCGCGTAGGAGATGGGGACCCGCATGTCGGGATAGCCGAGGTGGGCAAGCGTCGCCCCGTCGCAAAGCTGGATCAGGCTGTGGATGATCGACTGGGGGTGGACGACCACGTCGATGTCCGGGTACGGCGTCCCGAACAGATGGTGGGCCTCGATCAGCTCGAGCCCCTTATTCATCAGGGTGGCCGAGTCGATGGTGATCTTCCCGCCCATGCTCCAGGTCGGGTGGGCGAGCGCCTCCTGCACCGTCACGCCCTCGAGCTCGGCCGCGGTCTTGCCCCGGAAAGGACCGCCGGAGGCGGTGAGGATCAGCCGGTCGACCGTCCCCGGCCGCTCGGCCGCGAGCAGCTGGTGCAGGGCCGAGTGCTCGGAGTCGACGGGGATGATCGTCGCCCCGGTGGCCTCGGCCAGCTGGGTCACGAGCTCGCCGCCCACCACGAGCGATTCCTTGTTGGCCAGGGCCAGGTTGATGCCCTCCCCCAGCGTGGCCACGGTGGGCACGAGGCCGGCCGAGCCGACGATCGCGTTCAGAACCAGGTCGCACTCGCCCTCGGTCACGAGCTGGACGAGCCCGTCCGGCCCGGACAGGACCTCGCCGTCCGTCCACACCTCGGCCGCCCGCGCGGCGGCGTTCGGATCGGCCAGCGCCACCCGGCGCACGCCGAACCGCCGCGCCTGCTCGAGCACGGCCTCCCACCCCCGGCTGGCGCTCAGGGCTACGACTTCAAGCTCGCCCGGGGCCGACCGCGCCACGACGTCGAGCGCCTGCACGCCGATCGAACCCGTCGAGCCGAGGATGGCGATCCGGCGGGTCACGCTGGACAAGTCTAGGCGCGGATGGCTACTGGGCTACGGCGAGCCATACGTAGTAGGCGCCGACGATGGTGAAGATGACCGCATCCAGACGATCGAGCGCGCCACCATGGGCCCCGAACAGCCGCCCGGCGTCCTTGATCCCGGCGTCGCGCTTGACCAGGGACTCGAACAGGTCACCGAGCGGACCGAGGATCGCCACCGTCACGCCGAGCAGCAGGGCGTTCCCCTTGGTCATCCAGGTCTGGTAGAGCCCGGCCACGAACACGGCCAGGACGGCGATGAACATCCCGCACAGCAGTCCCTCCACGGTCTTGTTGGGCGAGATCGACGGGGCGAGTGGCCGGCGGCCGAACAGCCGCCCGCCCGCATAGGCGCCGGTGTCGGCCAGGAACGTGCCCACCACCACGTCGATGACCACGCCGTTGCCGTGGTGAACCTGGCGCAGCAACTCGGCGTGGGCGAAGGCGAAGCCGATCCAGTAGATGCCGAGCAGCGTGCCCGCGATCGCCACCGTGGCGCCCCGCTGGCCGCGGGCCACGACGGCCAGGAACAGCACCGGCAGCGCCGCCACCGCGACCTCGAGCACCTCCTTCTGGCTGCCGTAGCGGGCGGCCAGGACCATGCCGCCGAGGGCGGCGAAGCCGACCAGCGCCACCGGCTTCCACCGCACGAGCATCTGGTAGAGCTCGTGCTGGCAGACCCAGCCGATGACGATCATGAACAGCGCGAAGGCGATTCCGCCGAGGTCGATGAAGATGATGGCCACGATCGCCGCCGGGATGGCGACCAGGATCCGGGCCGTCAGATCAGAGCCTCCGCGGCGCGCCTTCCGAGTCGGTCGCTGGGACTCACCACGCGGGGCCGGCCGGCGACTCTGCGGCATCGCTACCGGCCCCCGAACCGCCGCCGGCGGGCGGTGAACTCGTCCAGGCTCTGGGCGAACGCCTCGCGCGAGAAGTCGGGCCACAGCTCGTCCCGAAAGACGAGCTCCGAGTAGGCCCCCTGCCAGAGCAGGTAGTTGGAGAGTCGCTGTTCGCCGCTGGTGCGGATGATCAGATCAGGGTCGTGCATCTCGGGCGCGTACAGGTGGGCGCGGAAGTCGGCCTCGTCGCCTCCGGTGAAAGTTCGAGCCGCGTCGACGATCTCCGCTCGGCCACCGTAGTTGAAGGCCACGAACAGGGTGATGCGCGAGTTGGCTCTGGTCAGGTCCTCGGCCCAGGCCATGCGCTCGATCAGCCGCTTGGGCACCGGATCGGCGCGCCGCCCGACGAATCGCATGCGGACGCCCTCAGCGTCCAGCTCCGGCGTCTCCTGCTCGATCCGGCGGCCGAGCATCCGCATCAAGGCGCTCACCTCCGCCTTCGAGCGCCGCCAGTTCTCGGTCGAGAACGAATACACGGTCAGCTCCTGCACGCCGAACTCGACCGCGTCGCGCAGCCGTGCCTTGACCGTATCGGCGCCCGCCTCATGGCCGGAGACCACGGGCAGGCCGCGCTGCTTGGCCCAGCGGCCGTTTCCGTCCGTGATGATCGCGACGTAACGAGCCCGCGCGAGGTCGTCGCCCGGGGCCATCAGACTTCGAGGATTTCGGCTTCCTTGGTCTTGAGCAGCTCGTCGAGCTCCCCGATCCGGGCGTCGGTGACCTTCTGGAGCTCGACCTCGGCGCGGTGCTCGTCATCCGATCCCGCCTCGCCGGCTTCCTTGAGCTCGCGCAGATCGTGCATGACGTCCCGGCGGATGTTGCGGATCGAGACGCGGCCCTCCTCGGCAATGTGGCGCACCACCTTGACCAGCTGCTTGCGCCGATCCTCGGTCAGCTCGGGCACCCCGAGCCGGATCAGGTTGCCGTCGTTGGAGGGGGTCAGCCCCAGGTCGGACTCCATGATCGCCCGCTCGATCGCCTTGATCGAGCTCTTGTCGTAGGGCTGGATGGTGACCAGGCGGGCCTCGGGGGCGGTGATCGTGGCCAGCTGGCGGAGCGGGGTCGTGGCGCCGTAGTAGTCGACGCTGATCCGGTCGACCAGGGCGGGACTGGCCCGACCGGTGCGGACCGATCCGAATTCGTGCCGCATCGCCTCGACCGCCTTGGCCATGCGCCCGCGAGCGTCCTCGAGCAGCTCGTCGATGATCCCGTCGTCGCTCATGTCCTCACCAGCGTCCCAACTCGCTGTCCGGACACTATCTTGTCGATGTTCCGGTCGTTCGCCATGTTGAACACCACGATGGGCAGATTGTTGTCCATACACAGCGCGAACGCGGTCGAGTCCATGACCTGCAGACCGCGCGTGAGCGCGTCCTTGTGGGTGATCTCGGGAATGAACTCGGCCGCCGAGTCGACCGCAGGATCGGCCGTGTACACGCCCTCGATCCCGTTCTTGGCCATCAGGATGACCTCGGCGTGCAGCTCGGCGGCTCGGAGCGCCGCCGCCGTGTCGGTGGTGAAGAACGGGTTGCCGGTCCCGGCGGCGAAGATGACCACCCGGCCCTTCTCCAGGTGGCGCATGGCTCGCCGGCGGATATACGGCTCGGCCACCTCGGAGATCGTGATCGCCGACTGGACGCGGGTGGCGATGCCCTCCTTCTCCAGTGCGTCCTGGAGCGCGAGCGCGTTCAGGACGGTGGCCAGCATCCCCATGTAGTCGCCGGTGGCCCGGTCCATCCCCTTGGCCGCCGCGGCCAGTCCGCGGTAGATGTTGCCGCCCCCGACCACGATCGCGGTCTCCACCCCCCGGCGGTGGATGTCGGCCACCTCGGCCGCGATCGCCTTGACGCACTCGGGGTCGGTGCCATATTCGCGCTCGCCCATCAGCGCCTCGCCCGAAAGCTTGAGCAGGATCCGCCGGAAGACCGGCGGGGATCCGTTACCCCCCGACGGCGAATCGGGCAAAGCGACGTACCACGATGTTTTCGCGGGTTTCGGCTGACAGCTCGGTGCGAAGCTCTTCGATCGTCTTGCCGCCGTACTTGTCCTCGTTGACGTGCCTCTGGCGGAGCAGCACCACGTCGTCGAGCCACTTGTCGAGCTTGCCCGTGACGATCCGCTCGCGGACGTTCTCGGGCCGGTCAGCCGCCTGCTCGACCGCGATCCGCTCCTCGCGCTCGCGATCCTCGGCCGGGATCTGGTCCTCGCTCACGGCCAGTGGATCGGCGGCCGCGATGTGCAACGCCAGATCCCGGGTGAACTCGACGAACTTCTCGTTGCGGGCCACGAAGTCGGTCTGACAGTCGACCTCGACGATCACGCCGATCTTGTTGTTCGAGTGCACGTAGCTCTGGATCGCGCCCTCGGTCGCCTCGGCGCCCGCGCGCTTGGCCGCCTGGGCCTGGCCGCGGGTGCGCAGCAGCTCGATCGCCCGGTCGAGGTCACCGTCGGTCTCGGCCAGCGCGTTGCGGCAGTCGAGCATCGGGGCACCCGTGCGATCGCGCAGGGCCTTCACGTCCTTGGCGGTGATGGCGCTCATGCGTTCCCCTCAGCGGTCGGTTCGGCGGCGGGCGACTCGGACGGCTCCTGCTGCGCGGCCGGGGCCTCTTCGGGCTGGCTCTGCTGGGGAGTCGCCTGGGCCTCGGCCGCCTGCGCCTCCTGGCGCTGGCGCTCCTCGGCCTCCTGGCGGGCCCGCTCGTCGGCCTCGCGCTGGGCTTGCTCCTGGGCCTCCTGGCGGGCGCGTTCCTCGGCCTCGCGCCGCTCGCGCTCCTCCGCCTCGCGCCGCTCGCGCTCCTGCCGGGCCCGTTCCTCCTCGGCCCGGAACACGTTGTGGCCCTGGGAGACGACCTCGCCGATGGCCTGGGTGATGGCCGCGCACGACCGGATCGCATCGTCGTTGCCCGGGATCACGTAGGCGATCCCGTCGGGGTCGCAGTTCGTGTCCACGAGCCCGATGATCGGGATCCGCAGACGCTGAGCCTCCTTGACCGCGATCGCCTCGGTCTTGAGGTCGATCACGAACACGGCGTCGGGCACGCGGGGCATGTTCTTGACCCCGCCGAGGTTGGCCCGCAGCTTCTCCAGGTCGGCCTGAGCGGCCATCCGCTCGCGCGTGGGCAGGAGCTGGAGCTGACCCTCCGTCTCGTAACGCTCGAGGTCGTGCAGGCGGCGGATCCGCTGCGAGATGGTGTGGAAGTTGGTCAGCAGACCGCCGAGCCAGCGATGGTTGACGTAGGGCATGTCCGCCGACTCGGCGGTGTCCTTGATCGCGTCCCGGGCCTGCTTCTTGGTGCCCACGAAGAGCACGATGCCGCCCCGCCGCGCCACCTCGGCGGCGAACTGGCGAGCGTTCTCGAGCAGCGCTTCGGTCTGAAGCAGATCGATGATGTAGATGCCGTCCCGCTCTCCGAAGATGAAGCGGCGCATCTTGGGGTTCCAGCGGCGCGTCTGGTGGCCGAAATGGACGCCGGCCTCCAGCAGCTCCTTGATTCCTACTTGAGCCACAGTCCTACTCCCTTGTCGATTTGTACTACGGCCCGGTTGCCGGTGCTCGCACCTCGGTCATCCGAGGCAGGGCGCGAGCCGTTCAGCCGGGGTTGGAGGAAAAAAGTCCGTTCTGAGTTTACGCAAGTTTGTCAAACACGATACGTTTTGCTGTGTAGCGGGCCGTCGTCCTTCCCCTACCTCGACGACGGCCTGCCGCGCGGGCCGAACCTCCCTTCCCCTACCTCCGGTGGCTCGGCTCGTTCGTTCGACGGGGCGGCTTTGGACGGGCCGCCCCGTCGTCGTGCCCGCTTCGGCGCGCGTGCCCGCTTCGGCGGCATTGCGAGTTTCGCCTGCGGCGAAACATCGCGGGAGCGTAGCGAGGCCCATCAACCGGCTTCCGCCCGCGCGAGAGCTTGCACAAGATCGTCGGGCAAAGGTGAGCGCACATCGAGCGGCTCGCCCGTGACCGGGTGCTCGAAGGCCAGCCGCGCCGCGTGCAGGAACTGGCGGGTCAAGCCGTAGCGGTCCGCCACGCCGTAAGTCGGATCGCCGCACACCGGATGGCCGATCGCCGCCATGTGGACGCGAATCTGGTGCGTGCGCCCGGTCTCCAGGGCCACTCTCAGCAGCGCCGAGGCGGGCAGCAGCCGCTCGAGGGTGAAGTGGGTCCGGGCCTCCCGCGGGTCGTCGGTGTCGATCGACATGAGCACGCGGTCGCGCCGGTGACGGCCGATCGGAGCGTCGATCGTCCCGGACCGAGCCGATGGGTGGCCGTCCACGAGCGCCAGGTACTCGCGGCGGAGCTTGCGCTCGGCCAGCAGCTTCTTCAGGGCGCGGTGGACCTCGTCGCTCTTGGCCACCACGAGCAGGCCGGAGGTGTCGCGGTCCAGGCGATGGACGATCCCGGCTCGCCACGGTTCCTCGCCCCCGGCCGCGCGCCCGGCCAGCGCCTGGGACAGCGTCCCCGTCCGGTGGCCGCGCGCCGGATGCACGACCACGCCCGCAGGCTTGTCGACCACGAGCAGGTGGTCGTCCTCGTAGGCGACGACCAGCGGCACCGGTTCGGCCTCGGCCGGCGCCGGTTGGCGCTCGGCCTCCGCCACGGCGACGCGCTCCCCGGCCTGGACCAGGTGGCGCTTGGGCCGCGGGCGCCCGTCGACGGTGACCCGGCCGGCGTCGATCAGGTTCTGAGCCCGGGCACGGGAGCCGAGCGGCGCGGCGAGGAAGCGATCCAGTCGCTCGCCCCCCGCGTCTTCGGGGACGACCAGCTCATCGGTCATCCGCACGCGCACGCGGTCCTTCGAGCACCCACAGGAGTGCGAACACTCCGAAGGTGATCGAGATGTCGGCCACGTTGAAGGCGGGCCAGAAGGGGAACTTGACGAAGTCGGTCACCGCCCCGTGCGCGATCCGGTCGATCAGGTTGCCCACGGCCCCGCCGATCAGCATGCCCGTCGGCACCCACAGGTACGGCCGCTCGGGCCGCCAGATCAGATAGGCCACGAGCGCCGTCAGCGCTACCAGCGTGAGCACGAGGACCAGCGTCCCCCCACCCGAGAAGAGGCTGAACGCCACCCCGGTGTTGCGTACGTGGACCAGGTTCACGAGGGGCAGGAACTTGTGCTGGTCGCCGACCTGGATGCCCGTGCGGACGAGGTGCTTGGTCAGCTGGTCGAGGCCCAGGATCACCGCCGCCAGGCCGGCGGCGCGAGCCAGCGCGCCGACCCGCAGCCTCGGGGCTGTGGCCGCCTCGGTCGTACTCACGCTGGCGACCACTAACCGTTGATGGCGCTGACCACGATGCGATCGACGATGACCAGCAGGAAGATGGCGATCATCGGACTCAGATCGATCATCCCCAGGGGCGGGATGAAGCGGCGGAAAACGCGCAGGTAGGGCTCGCAGACGTCGCGCAGGAAGTTGAGGACCGCGTCCGTCCAGCGTGAGTACGGCGGCCGTACGCCGAGCGAGAACATCAGGTTGAGCAGGATGTAGACGAAGATGAGGAGGATGTAGACCTCGAACAGCGCGTTCACGTAGCTGGCGATGCTCGTGCGCACGCTGGCCAGGATCAGCTCGGTCATTTCGCACCCCACCCGGTCACCGCGTCCATCGCGTCGTTGAAGGCGGTGCGCACCCCGGCCCGCTCGAGCGCGGCCAGCCCCCGCGCGGTGCTCCCGCCCGGAGAGCTCACCTCACGCCGGACGGCCAGGGTGTCGTGCCCGCGCGCGGTGAGGAGCGCGGCCGTCCCCGCCATCGTCTCGGCCACCAGCTGCCCGGCTATCGGTGCCGGCAGCCCATGACGCACCGCGGCATCGACCTGAGCTTCGGCCACAAGGGCCTGGTAGGCGGGACCGACGCCCATGATCGCGGTGGCCGGCTCCATCCGAGTCCTCGTCGAGCGTGACCACGGTCCCGAGCCGCTCGAACAGAGTCAGGACGTCGGACTCCAGCGCGCGGGGGACGTCGGGTGAGGGCGAGTAACAGATCACGCCCCGCCGCACTTCGACCGGCGTGTTCGGCATCAGCCGGAACACCGCGACGTCGGGATAGGCGAGGCGCAGGTCCACGACCGAGGTCCCGCCCAATACCGAGGCCACCGCCTTGACGACGCCTTGGATCTCCCGCGCGACCTGCTTGAGCTGATACGGCTTGTGACACAGGAGGACCAGATCGGCGCGCTCGGCCAGCTCCCGGTTCGAGCCGACGGCCTCGCCGCCGAGCTCGTCGGCCAGCTGCTGGGCCCGTCCCGACCCCGAGTCGGTCACCAGCACGGGATCCCCCCAGCCACGCGCGATTGCGCGCGCCATGTTGCCGGCGCCGATCAGCCCAACTTGCATGACGCGAACGTTACCGGCGCGAGAGCTCGGCGCCGGGTATCCGCGGCCTAAGACTGATTGAAGAATCCCTTCTCGACCAGCCGGGCGCGCTCTTCGGCCGAGACCTCGACGTTGCGCGGCGTGAGCAGGAACACCTTGTCGGCGATCCTCTGCATCCCGCCGTCGAGCGCGTAGGTGAGACCGCTCGAGAAGTCGATCAACCGCTTCGAGAGGTCGGTGTCCGTGCTCTGGAGGTTGAGGATGACCGGGATCGCGTCCTTGAACTTGTCCGCCACGTCCTGCACGTCGTTGAAGCTCTTCGGGGCGACGAAGTGAACGCGGACATCGCCGCCGCCGCCTCGCCCGTTGCCCCGACCACCGCCACCCACCGGACGCAGCGACGCCGTCCGGCGCTCGGCCGGGGCTTCGTCGGCGAAGATGTCGTCGAACTCGTCCCGGCGCCGGCGCGAGGAGCTGAGGCGGCGAACGTTGGGCCGCTCGCGGTAGCTGTCCTGCAGCTCCTCCTCGGGCTCGGGATAGGGCTCCTCGTCTTCATAGGCCTCGTCTTCGGCCAGGCCGAAGTAGACGAGCGTGCGGTGCCAGGTGTCTCGGAAGGCCATGTCGGTGTCAGGGTTCGAGCAGGGAATTTATTTCCCTGCCCGGATTATGACGCGCGCCCCTGATACAGGGTAGTGCCGAGCCGCACGATCGTCGCGCCCTCCTCGATGGCGACCAGATAGTCCTGACTCGTGCCCATCGAGAGATGGTGAAGATGATGCTCCGCGGCCAGTCGCGCCAGCGCGGCGAAGTGAGGGCGGCTGTCCTCGGGGCTTTCGGCCTGTGGGGGCATCGTCATCAGCCCGACCACGCGGACCGGACACCGCTCGAGGAACGGGGCGAGCTCATCCGGGTCGACTCCGCTCTTGCCCGGCTCACGCGCCACGTTGACTTCGACCAGGACCTCGGTGTCCGGGTGGGCGTGGCGCCCGAGCTGGTCGAGGACCGAGTCGCTGGCCACCGAGTGGATGTAGCGCACGTAGGGCAGGAGCTGCTTGACCTTGCGGCTCTGGAGGTGACCGATGAAGTCCCACGTGAACCGGCCTTTGTGCGCCTCGGCCTTGGTTTGCAGCTCCTGGGCGCGGTTCTCGCCCACGAGCGTGATCCCCGCCTCGGCCAGGGCCGCAAGCTCCTCGACCGGGACGTACTTGACCGCGGCCAGGATCTCGACCTCGGACGGACGGCGGCCCGCGTCCCGGATCCGCTCCCGAACCCGTTCGAGATTCGCCCTGACGTCCTCGGCTCGGAGGCCGCTGATCAGGTCAACCACACCACGCCGCCCTGGCGCCCGGTCACGCCGTTGTCGCGGCGGTGGGAGAACCAAAGCGTCGGATCTCCGCAGATCGTGCACATCCCGATGTCCTCGACGGTGTCGACGCCCGCTTGCTCGAGCTGCCGGCGGGCGATCAGCTTGAGATCCAGGTTGTCGCCGTTACGACCCTGGTCCTCGAACGCGGCGTGGACCTCCGTCCCCACCTCGTAACAGCACGGTCCGGCCCCGGGGCCGATCGCCGCCGCCAGCGGTCCCTCGGCGCCGAGCTCTCTGAGCCTGTCCACCCCGAGGGCGAGAATGCCGCCGGCCAGCCCCCGCCAGCCGGCGTGGAGCATGGCCGCCGCCCCGGCGCCCGCCACCGCGACCGGAAGGCAGTCGGCGGTCATCACGAGCGGCGCGATCCCGGGTTGGTCGGTGACCTGGCCGTCGGCCTCGGGCAACTCTCCGTTCCGCTCGGCGTCCGCCGGGATCACCCTCGTCCCGTGGACCTGGCGGATCATCGCCATCGGCATCCCGATCTGGTCGGTCAGCCGCGCCCGGTTGCGATCCACCGCGTCGGGGTCGTCATCGGTCAGCCGGCCCAGGTTGAGGCTCGCGTACGCGCCCTCGGAGACCCCTCCGCGCCGGGTGGTGAACACGGCCCGGGCGCCCGGCAGGTCGATGGCGAAGTGGTCCCCGAACCGATGGAAGCCGCTCACGTCTCGGAGGCTACCCGCAGCGCTTCCTGGAGCTGGGCCGTCCGGTCGTGCGCTCGCCCGTCCAGCCTCGCTCGCAGCGCCGCCCGTAGCGCCGTGCCGATTGACGGCCCCTGGGGCACCCCGGCGGCCAGCAGATCGGCCCCGTCGATCTCGAGCTTGATGTGGCGGAGGTCTTCGAGCCACTCCCGGGCCTGGGGCTCGGGGCCGAGCGCGCCGGCCAGCGCGACCAGCTCCTCGGGCGCTCCGCTCGCCGCCTCGGCGATCTCCGATGGCTGGGTGGCCTGCGCGAGCGAGCGGGCCAGGTCCTCCGCCCCGGTGGCCGCGGCCACGATGGCGGCCCGGTCGGGAGCCTCGAAGGCGAGCCGGTCGAGCAGGGCGGCCAGCTCCGCCCCGGGCGACGGCGCGGGCCGCGGCGGCCAGGACCAGGCGGTCGCCGCGGCCGTCCGGCGGCAGGAGCGACAGAGCGCGGCGAGCGGCTTCGGGATCTGAGAGACCGAACCCGGAGTGGATCGCCCGGTCGAGCCCGAGTTCACGCAGGCTGAGCATGGCTGTGATCGGATCTGGCTCGCGGGCCAGGAGCCTCAGCTCCGTTCCGACCCGGGATCCGCTCACGGTGGCAAGCCGGGCGGGATCGACGAGGTCGCGCGTGTGCGGTTCGATCTCGAAGCCCAGGCGGCCGGCATAGCGGGCCAGCCGCAGCATCCGCGTCGGGTCATCGGCGAAGCTGCGGTCGTGCAGCACGCGCAGGCGGCGGGCGTCGAGGTCCTCGAGCGCGTCGGGGACCGCTCGTAGGACGCCCGCGGCGGGTCCGGTCAAGCCGAGCGCGATCGCGTTGACGGTGAAGTCGCGACGGCGCAGGTCCTCCTCGAGGGTCGCGGGGACGGTGACGTCGGGCAGCGCTCCGGGGCGGGAGTAGGTCTCCTTGCGGGCGGTGGCGAGGTCGTAGGCGAAGCCGTCGAGGACGACCGTCGCGGTGCCGAACCGGTCGTGGCTCCGCCGTTCGCCCTCGAGCGCCTCGGCCACCGCGGCTGCCTCACCCTCGACGACGAGATCGAGGTCGTAGGGCTGCTCGCCGCGGAGGAGGTCCCGCACCGCGCCCCCCACCACGTATACCGGCGGCCGGCCGGGCAGCCGGGCCAGGAGCGGCCCGGCAGCGGGGAGCGCGTGCAGCTGGTCAAGCAGCGCGTTCACGGGCCTATCTTCGCGTTTGGGGCCCACATCTGGAGACCTGGCTAGCATTGCCCGCCATGCCGAGTCCCGGTCCGCGGCGCTGGCTGCGGTGGGGACTCGTCGCCGTTGCAGTCGTGCTGGTTGCGGTAGGCGTGGCGGTGGCGGTCCTCCTCCTGCATTCGCCAGGCAACGTCTCCCATCCGAACGTCGAGTTCACGTCGCCGCCGACGACGGCCACGACGCCTCCTCCCAAGCCCAAACCGAGGGTGGACAACTTCGAGTGGCCGCGCTACGGCTACGACGGAGGCCGGACCCGCAACTTCACCGCCGGCCCCAGGGTCAAGCCGCCCTTCCGGATCGGGTGGACGTTCGAGGACTTCGCCCTGCTCGAGTTCCCGCCCGTCATCTACGGCAAGACGCTGTTCCAGATGGACGACAACGGCTCGGCCAAGGCGATCGACAAGCGCAACGGCCACAAGCTGTGGGAGACGAAGCTCGGCACGCTCGGCGCCGCCTCGCCTGCGCTGGGGGTGAGGCAGGGCCTGCTCTACATCCCGATTCTCTCCATCACCGGTCACAGTCCGGGCAACGGCGAGCTGGCCGCGCTGTCGATGAGGACCGGACACGTGGCGTGGACCCACAAGGTCCCGGCCGGGACCGAGGCCTCTCCGCTCGCCTACGGCAACGCGGTCTACTTCGGTGATCAGGCCGGCACCGTGTACTCGCTGAATGCGAAGACGGGCCATCTCAACTGGACCTTCCAGGCCTCCGGCTCGGTCAAGGGGGGCCCGGCCCTGGTCAACGGCGTCCTCTACTTCGGCGACTACTCGGGCCGTGCCTACGCCGTCCGGGCCAGCAACGGTCACCGGGTGTGGATGGACACCACCAGCGGCACCCAGTTCGGGTTCGGATCGGGAAACTTCTATGCCACGCCGGCCGTCGCCTTCGGCCGGGTCTACCTGGGCAACACGGACGGACGCGTTTACTCGTTTGCTCAGAGCAACGGGCAGCTGGCCTGGGCCACCGGGACCGGCGCCTACGTCTACTCCTCGGCTGCCGTGGCCGACGTCCGCGGGCTCGGGCCGACCGTCTACCTCGGCTCCTACGACGGGAACTTCTACGCCTTCGACGCGCGCTCGGGGGCGATCCGGTGGACCCACCGGGCGGGCGGGCGCATCTCCGGATCGCCGACGATCGTCGGCAACGTGGTCTACTTCTCCGACCTCGGGTCGCGGACCACGGCCGGCCTCGACATCCGCACCGGGCGCCAGGTCTGGTTCTTCCCGGACGGGGCGTTCAACCCCGTGGTAGCCGATCCCGGCGCGATTTACCTGAGCGGATACTCCAAGCTCTACCAGGTGTTGCCAAAGCGTTAGGGTCGCGGCCGCGGGCCCCGCACGGAACGTGCGTTCGGGGCATTGTTGCTATCCTTTAGGGGGTATGCGTTGTCGTAGTGGAAGTCACTGCCAGCAGCCGGCGGCCCCCGGTCGTCGGTTCTGCTCGGACCACGCAGCAGAGCTCGATCGCATGCGCGAGGAGCTTAAGGATGCCGCCGCGGCCCGTATCGGTCGCGGCCGACCCAAGCGGTCATCCACCTGCTGCCGTCCAGGGTGCTATGAGCCTCGCGTCCCGCCTGCCGCGTATTGCGATGCGTGTTCCGCGGCCGGGTACGTCGAAGAGGCCGCCTAGCCCAGCGACGCTGGTTGCTCAATACATAAACTGAATCTGCCCGGATCGGGGCCGGAGTTTTCGGCGCTGCTTTTTGCTGCCCTCACCCCTCGTTCCCCGGGATCGGCCTGACCGGAACGCCCGCAACCGCGAGGCTCTCCTTGACCTCGGCTACCGTGTGCTGGCCGTAGTGGAAGATCGACGCGCACAGGACGGCGTCGGCGCCCGCCTCCACCGCCGCGGTGAGATGCTCCACCTCCCCCGCCCCGCCCGAGGCGATCACCGGGACGGTGACCGCGCGCGCGACCGCCCCCGTCAGCGCGAGGTCGTAGCCGGCATTGGTCCCGTCCCGGTCCATGCTCGTGAGCAGGATCTCCCCCGCCCCCCGCTCCGCCGCTTCGCCGGCCCAGGCCACGGCATCGCGCCCGGTCGGCGTCCGCCCGCCGGCCACGTAGGCCTCCCACTCCCCGCCATCGCGCGCCTTGGCGTCGATCGCCACGACCACGCATTGGGCGCCGAAGGTCGCCGCGAGCTCGTCGATGAGCTCGGGTCGCGCCAGCGCCGCGGAGTTGATCGACACCTTGTCCGCGCCCGCGTCGAGCACGGCCTGGGCGTCGGAGACCGAGCGGATCCCCCCGCCGATCGTGAACGGCACGAACACGTCGTCGGCGGTCCGGCGCGCCAGCTCGACCACGGTCTCGCGCTTGTCCGAGGTGGCGGTGATGTCGAGGAACACGAGCTCGTCCGCGCCCGCAGCGTCGTAGCGACAGGCCAGCTCCACCGGATCGCCGGCGTCGCGCAGGTCGACGAAGCCGATGCCCTTGACCACCCGGCCGGCGTCGACGTCGAGGCAGGGGATGATCCGCTTGTAATGCATCTCAGGCCTGACCGTCGAGGATCCGCTGAGCCTCCTGGACGGTGAAGCGCCCCTCGTAGAGCGCCTTCCCGACGATCACGCCACTCAGGTTGACCTGTCTCAGGTCGGCCAGGGCTCGCAGGTCGTCCAGGCCGGCCACGCCGCCCGAATAGATGAAGCTGCCGCGCACGGCCGCGGCAACCTGGGCGGCGGCCTCGAGGTCGGGGCCGGCGAGGATCCCGTCGCGGTCGATGCTCGAGTAGACGAACCGGCGCACGCCCCGGCCGTTCATCCGCTCGATCACCGAGCGGACCGGGATCTGGGTCTGCTCGAGCCAGCCCGAGGCGGCCAGATACCCCTGGCGGGCGTCGACCGAGACCACGGCGCGGTCGCCGATCTCGGCGATCACGGCGTCGAGGAAGTCGACGTCGGCGTACGCGGCCGTGCCCAGCACGACGCGGCTGGCGCCGGCCTCGAGCGCGCTGCGGACCGCCTCGATCGTGCGTAGGCCTCCGCCGACCTGAACCGGTATCTCGGTCTCGGCCGCGATGCGCCGGACCTGATCGAGGTTGACCGGCCGCCCTGTCCGGGCGCCGTCGAGGTCGACCACGTGCAGGGCCCGCGCTCCATCGGCCGTCCACCGCTTGGCTGCCTCGAGCGGGTCGGCGTCGTAGACCGTGCGTTCCTCGAACGAGCCCTGGGCCAGCCGCACCGCCTTGCCGTCGAGGATGTCGATCGCCGGCAGCAGGATCATGCTGCTGCGGCGGCGGCCCGGCTCGGCGCGCGGCACAGCGCGACGAAGTTCTCGAGCATGCCCAGCCCGTGGGCCGAGGACTTCTCGGGGTGGAACTGGACCCCGAACACGCGCTGGCCGTGCTGGACGATGGTGGCGAATCGCTCCCCGTACTCGCAGGTTCCGACCACGTCCGCGGGCTCGGCGGGACGAACCGCGAACGAGTGCACGTGGTAGAAGGGGCAGCCCGCGGCGGGGAGATGTGCGGTGAGCGGCGAGGGACGCTCGAACCTGACCTCGTTCCAGCCGATGTGGGGCACCCGCAGGCCGCCGGTGCTCAGCGGGCTGACCGCGCCCGGAATCAGACCCAGCCCGGTTGCAGGCTGGATCTCCTCCGAGCCTTCGAACAGCAGCTGCATGCCCAGGCAGACGCCGAGCAGCGGCTTGGTCGTGCGCTTGATCAGATCGACCAGGTCCAGGCGCTCGAGGTTGCGCATGGCGGCCGGAAACGCGCCGACGCCCGGCAGCACCAGTCCGTCGCAGCGGCTCAGCTGCTCGTGATCGGCCGTGATCGGTGCGTGCGCGCCGACGTGCTCGAACGCCTTCTGAACCGAGCGGCGGTTGCCCATGCCGTAGTCGATGACCCCCACCGTGGTCAAACCAGCGTCCCCTTGGTACTCGGGACCCCGGTCTCGCTCGGGTCCAGCGCGAGCGCGATACGAAGGCTCCGCGCGAGCGCCTTGAACGCCGCCTCGATCACGTGATGGGTGTTGGTTCCCCGCTCCACGGTCAGGTGCAGGGTCAGCCTGGCATTGGTGGCCAGGGCCCGGAAGAACTCCTCGGCCAGCTCGTGATCGAAGTTGCCGATCGCCCCGGGCGGAAGCTCGGCCTCGAACACGCACAGGCCCCGGCCGGAGATGTCGAGCGCACAGGAGGCGCGAGCCTCGTCCATCGGCACCGTGGCCTGTCCATACCGGGTGATGCCGCTGCGGTCGGCCAGAGCCCGGTCGAGCGCCTGGCCGAGGCAGATGGCCACGTCCTCGACCGTGTGGTGCGCGCCCGTCTGCAGATCCCCGGTCGCGATCACATCGAGATCGAGCCGGCCGTGGCGGGCCAGCAGATCGAGCATGTGATCGAGGAAGCCCACTCCGGTCTGGCGCTCGCCGGCGCCGCTCCCGTCGAGTGACAGGGTTACCTTGACGTCGGTCTCACCCGTGGTCCGGGATATGGCAGCCGTGCGCGGCGAGGTGGCGGTCATGCTGAGCCATTCTCCCGGATGCGGGCCTCCATCGACCTGGCGTGGATCTCGAAGCCCTCGGCCCGGGCCACCGGCGCGGCCAGTCGAGCCAGCTCGGCCGCGGCTGCTTCTGTGAGCCGAACCTCGGTGAAGCGACGGCGGAAGTGGCCGGGGTTCAGGGCCGAGGCAAAGCGGGCGGCCCCTCCGGTGGGAAGCACGTGGTTGGAGCCGGCCACGTAGTCGCCAAAGGCAGTCGCCCCCGAGAGTCCGACGAACACGCAGCCGGCGTGCGTGGCCCGGGGCGACAGCCGTTCTGCCTGCGGTCCGATCAGCTCGAGGTGCTCGGGGGCGAGGGCCTGGATGAGCTCGATCGCCTGTTCGTCATCGGCGACCTCGATCAGCCGGGCCACCGCGCCGGTGTCCGGCGCTCGCTCCAGGTGCATGGACAGCGCGGTGAGTAGCTCGGGTGAGGTGGAAACGGCGACCACCAGGGTGCCCGGCCCGTGCTCGGCCTGGGCAAGGAGATCGAGCGCCAGTGGCTCGGGATCGATCCCGGGGTCGGCGATCGCCACCAGATCGCTCGGACCGGCGAACCCGTCGATGCCAACGTGCCCGAACACCTGGCGCTTGGCCTCCTGCACGAACAGGTTGCCGGGGCCGACGATCACGTCGACCGACCGGATCGTCTCCGTGCCATGCGCAAGGGCGGCGATCGCATGCGCCCCTCCCATCCGGTGCACGCGATCCGCGCCCGCGAGCGCGCACGCGGCCAGCACGACGGGGTCGATGTCACCCCCATGGCCGGGGGGTGCACACACCGCGACCTCGGCCACCCCGGCGACGCGGGCCGTGACCACGCCCATGACGACCGTGCTCGGATACGGGGCCCGACCCCCGGGGACGTATACGGCGGCGCGCTCAACCGGAGCCTCTCGCAGCGTCACCTCGTGACCGCCGAGGTCGACCCGGCGGTCCTCGTTCAGACCCGCTTCGGCGACCCGGCGGACGTTCTCGATCGCTCGCTCGAGGCCGGCTTCGAGCTCTGGGCTCAGCTGCCTCCGCGCCTGCGCGAGCTCGGACGGGGTTACCTCGAGCGGCTTCGGGTCTGCGCCGCCGGTGTCGAAGCGGCGGGTGTAGTCGAGTACAGCCGCGTCGCCGTGGCCGCGGACCTGGGCGATGATCTCGGCCACCGTCTCGCTCACCGTGGCGGCGGCCGGAATCAGCCGGCGCAGCTCCTCGGCCAGGCTTCCCGGGGTCCCGGTCAGCACCAGTCGCTCACATTCCATTCAGCCGCTCCAGCAACGCGTCGATCGCCTTGGCCTTGAGCTTGTGGGCGACCGGGTTGGCGATCAGCCGGGCGGTGCAGCGGGCGATCTCCTCGCGGACCACGAGGCCGTTCTCTCGGAGCGTCGCGCCGGTGGCGGTCAGGTCGACGATGGCCTCGACCAGGCCGGTCAGGGGCGCCAGCTCGACCGAGCCCTTGACCTCGACGATCTCGGCCTGGCGCCCGGTGTCAAGGAAGTGGCGAGCGGCGATCTTCGGGTACTTGGTCGCGATCCGGACCACCCCGAGCCGCCGGAGCGCCTCGGAGGTGCGGTCCTCCCCCGCCACCGTGGCCAGGACCATCGTGCAGGCTCCGTAGCCGAGGTCGACCAGCTCGTAGACCTCGCGCTCTGACTGCTCCATCAGCACGTCCTTGCCCGTGATCCCGAGGTCGGCCGCTCCGGCCTCGACGTACGTGGGCACATCCGAAGGGCGCATGGTGACGATCCCGGCATCCTCGAACAGCAGCTTGCGATCGTTCTGCCTCACCTCGGAGGTGTCGATCCCGAGGTGATCGAGCACATCGAGGGTCGGGCCGAAGAGCGCGCCCCGGGGCACGGCGATCCTGAGGCCGTCGGGGCTCATCGCGCCCGGCCCCGCTCTTCGCCGGCCAGCGCGATGTGGACGCGCTCGACGTTGAGCGCGAAGCCAACCGCGGGGAGCGGGCGGCCGAACTGGCCGAGCAGCTCGTCGTAGCGCCCCCCGCTGCCGATCGGCTCCCCGTAGGCGGGGTCATAGACCTGGAACACCGCGCCGGTGTAATAGCCGAGGCTGCGGACCAGTCCGAGGTCGAAGATGATCCGCTCGGCCGTCCCGGGGTGCAGGAGCGCGTGGAGCTCTCGCATCCCCGTCACCGCATCGTGCAGCGCGCCCGAGAGCTCGGTCAGCACCTCCGGTCCGCCCCGGATCCGCGGCACCCGGAGGAGAAGATCGATGTCCCCGGCCGACAGGCCGAGGGCTCTGACCTCTCGCTCGACGCCCACGAAGTCGCCGTCGACCAGCTCTTTGAGGATGCGCTCCCGGGCCGTGTCCGGGACCGCCAGCGCCTCGAGCAGCGAGGGATACAGCGACGCGTCGCCCACTCCGACCCGGTAGGTCTCGAGCCCGGCCGCGTCGAGGGCCCGGCAGAGCACGGTCAGCACCTCGGCCGTCCCTTCGGGTCCGGGGGCGCCGATCAGCTCGACGCCGGCCTGCAGGAGCTCGCGCGGCTGTCCGCGCTGCGGGCGGACGCCCCGGTAGGCGTGCGCGAGGTAGCTGAAGCGCAGAGGCGGGTCGACGTGGGTGTAGCGGGTGGCGGCCAGCCGCGCGATCGGCACCGTCATGTCGGAGCGGAGCACGAGCACGTTGCCGTGCTCGTCGAACACCCGGTAGGCCGGCCGGCCGGCGGTGAGGTCTCCTCGGGCCAGCGTGCCCTCGTACTCGAGCGCGGGGGTGTAGACCTCGCCGTACCCGGCCTGCTCGAACACGTCGCGGACCCGGTCGGTCATGGCCCGGAGCTCGCGCATCTCGTCGGGCAGTACGTCGCGGGTTCCGCTCGGGATGCGATCGGCCACCATGGTGCTGCGCAGTATGTACGAGGCGCTCAGGCCGGTACGGGTACGTCAGGCCGGTACGGGTACGTCGTCCATCCGCGTGATCCGCGCGCCGAGCGCCCGAAGCCGGTCGTCGATCCGCTCGTAGCCGCGATCGATCTGGCGGATGTTCCCGATCTCGGTCACCCCGTCGGCGCACAGCGCGGCGATCAGCATCGCCATGCCGGCACGGATGTCGGGCGACTCGACCCGCTCGCCGCGCAGGCGGCGAGGCCCGACCACGATGGCCCGGTGCGGGTCGCAGATGGTGATCGCGGCGCCCATCACCTGGAGCTTGTCGGTGAAGAAGAGCCGGTTCTCGAACATCTTCTCGTGGATGATCACCGAGCCCTCGGCCTGGGTGGCAAGCGCCAGCGCGATGCTGGTCAGGTCGGCCGGGAAGGCGGGCCAGGGGCCGTCCTCGACCTTGGGCATGTAGTCGCCGGCATCGTTGCGGACGATCAGCTTCTGGTTTCCGGGGACGATGATGTCCGCTCCCCGGACCTCGCTGCGCAGGCCGAGACGGTCGAAGACGAGCCGGATCATGCGCAGGTCCTCGGGGACCGTGTCCTTGACGATCAGCTCACCGCCGGTTACGCCGGCCAGGGCCATGAACGACCCGATCTCGATGTGGTCGGGCGCGATCGTGTGGGTGCAGCCGCGCAGGCTCGTCGTGCCGTGGACGGTCATCACGTTGGAGCCGATCCCGTCGATCGCCGCGCCCATGGCCACGAGCATCCGGGCCAGGTCCTGGACGTGGGGCTCGGAGGCGGCGTTGCGGATCACGGTCGGACCGCGGGTGAGGGCGGCCGCCATGAGCGCGTTCTCGGTCGCCATCACCGAGGGCTCGTCCATGAGGAAGTCGCACGGCTTGAGGCCGAGCGGCGCGTCGAGCGTGATGTCACGGTCGTGCTGGACCTGAGCGCCGAGGGCGCGAAAGGCATCGAGGTGGGGATCGAGCCGGCGTCGGCCGATCACGTCGCCTCCGGGCGGAGGCATGTGGGCGTGGCCGAAGCGAGCCAGCAGCGGACCGGCGAGCAGGAACGAGGCCCGGATCCGTTCGGCCAGTCGGCGGTCGACTTCGCAGTGGTCGACGCTCCCCGCGTCGATCGAGAGCTCCCCGGGGCCGCGCCACTCGGTCCGGGCGCCGAGGCCCTCGAGCAGCGCCACCATCGCCTCGACGTCGCTGATCCGCGGCACGTTGCGCAGGATCACCTCGTCCTCGGTGAGCAGGCTGGCAGCGAGAATCGGCAGAGCGCCGTTCTTGTTTCCTGCCGGTACGAAGGTTCCCGAGAGCGGAACTCCGCCTTCGATTACGAATTTCTCCATGGGAATCGGCCCCGCGCCGCGGTGGCGTCTCTGGCGGGGTCCGTCGAGGCTAGCGGGTGCGGGCGACGGGTGCTCCGCGAGGCATTCGGGCGGCTGGGCAAGGGGCTCGGCGGGGTTAGCTAGGGTAACGGCCATGCAGGTGCAGCTTTCGCGCGAGGAGGCCTGGAACCTCCTTACCGAATGGACAAAATCGGACTCCCTGCGGCGGCACATGCTGGCCGTGGAGGCGGCCATGCGCGCCTACGCGCCGCGGTTCGGCGGTGATGTCGAGCTGTGGGGCCTGACCGGGCTTCTCCACGACCTCGACTACGAGCGCTATCCCGACCTCGAGCACGGCCATCCGCGCTATGCCCTGCGGGAGCTGGAGGAGCGCGGCTATCCCCCGGAGCTCGTGCGCGCCGTCGCCTCGCACGCCACCTATCTCGGGGTGCCGCGGGAGACGCCGATGGAGAAGACGCTGTTCGCCGTGGACGAGCTCTCGGGATTCGTGTTGGCGTGCGCGTACGTGCGCCCGGAGGGCCTGGTGGGGATGACCCCCAAGTCGGTCAAGAAGAAGCTCAAGCAGCCGAGCTTCGCGGCCGCGGTCAACCGGGACGAGCTGACCGAGGGCGCGGCCGAGCTCGGCGTCGACTTCGACGAGCACCTGGGCACCGTCATTGCGGCCCTGGCCGAGCGGCGCGATGAGCTCCTGCCCGCCGGGGACGACGCGGCCCCGCGCTAGCGCGCCGGGACGGCGGTACTAGTCCGCCGCCTCGTAGCTCGAGACGACGCCCAGCGTCTCGGTGAGCCGCGAGAGCTCGAACACCTGCCGGACCGGGCCGGGCCCGCAGACCACGGTTAGACCCCGCTCGCCGCTGGCGAGACGGCGACGGGCGGTGAGAAGGATGGACAGGCCACTCGAGTCGATGAACTCGGTCTCGCGGAGATCGAGCACGACGTCACCGGTCCGGCTGCGGATCACCTCATCGAGGCGCGCGGCCACTCTCGGCGCGGTGAGGATGTCGAGCTCGCCCCGGACCCCGATGACCGTCGTCTCGCCGTGCCTCGCCTCGGTCAGAGCCAGGCTGACGGGACCCGACGGGCGGAGCTGGCGCCGGAGCGGACCCTGTTCGCGGGGCTCCTCGGTCATGGGTTGCGGGGGGACAAGGTGGAGATCCGGCAGGGCCCGACGTGGTGCCCTCAGAGAGATCGGTGATGCCCGCCCGGCGAAGGCCCAAAACGAGCGCCGTCTGCGTCAATACGTCGTCGTGGCCGGGCGCCGGAAGGCTGGGTTGGCCCCCGTGCCGTTGGCTATGGTGAGTCCGCGATGGCCGAGGACAAGCTCACGATCGCCGTGCTCGAAGGCGATGAGACCGGCCAGGAGCTGCTCGATCAGGCCGTGCGCGTCCTCGACCCTTCGATCGTCGGCCTCGAGCTCGAGCTCCAGCGGTTCGATCTGTCGCTGGAAAATCGGCGCACCACCTCAAATGAGATCGTCTCGGAGGCGGCGGCCGCGATGCGCGAGGCCGGTCTCGGGCTGAAGGCGGCCACGGTCACGCCGGAGGGCAAGGACGACGTCGGATCGCCGAACCGGATCCTGCGCGAGGAGGTCGACGGCAAGGTGATCATCCGCACCGGCCGCCGACTGCCCGGCGTGTCGCCGATCGCCGGCGTGCATCACCCCGTCTCGATCGTGCGCATGGCCGTCGACGACGCCTATGGCGCGAAGCAGTGGCGCGAGGGTGACGAGGGGTCGCCGTCCGAGGTGGCCTACCGGACCGAGCGGATCACCCGGTCGACCTGCCGGGCGGTGGCCGAGTACGCCTTTCGCACGGCGGCGGAGATGGGAGCGCGCGTGTATGGGGGACCGAAGTGGACCGTGTCACCCGTGTACGAGGGAATGCTCAAGGAGGAGATGGATGCGGCCGCCGAGCGCCACTCCGACACGCCGTATCAGCCGGTTCTGATCGACGCCACCTACGCCGGCCTGATCTCGGGCGCGGCCGACGGCCCGCTGGTCATCCCGGCGCTCAACCGTGACGGCGACTGCCTGTCCGATCTGGTCCTGCCCATGTTCGGCTCGATCGCCGCCGCCGAGTCGGTCCTCCTGGCCTTCGACGAGGAGTACGAGACCACGGTCGCCATGGCCGAGGCTCCGCATGGCACGGCGCCCGCCCTGCTGGGCAAGGACCTGGCCAATCCGCTTGCAATGATCCTTGCATGTGGAGCGGTTCTTCGCTACGCATCTATGCGTAAAGGCAAGCCGGCCGAACGGGCCTCACGGGCCATCTATGAGGCCGCCCTCGAGACGGTCGCCGCGGGCGTGAAAACCCCCGATTTGGGGGGACATTCCGGCACCGCGGAGTTCACCGACGCGGTCGTCGAGCGGGTCCGGACGAAGCTCGAGGTCTGGTCGTCGCTCGGTTCCCCGAGCTGATTTACGGCTTATCCGGGGCGTTCGGGCGGCCGGTTCCGTCCGCCGGCTTTCATAGGGTCTCGAACATATGTTCCAGTCTTCTTCCACCCGCTTGCGCGCCTGGCTGAAGCGCGTCGACGACGTCCTCGAGGACGTGCTCGGCGACCCGCCCACGGCCGCGCAGCCACACCCACATCGCCGCCCGCTGCGCTGGGAACGGACCCGTCGCGCCGGCACGGTCTCCCCTCGTCCCGCCCATTGCATCTCGCCCGTAAGGACGAGTGGCTCGGGGCCGGTTGAGCGGCACCGCGCCGGCCGATAGGGCGTTACGAACCGCCCAGCGGGTCAGCGCATCGAGACCAGCGAGAGCACGCCGCTCGGCTCACCGTTCGTGGTGACCGAGTGGGCGCTCAGCAGCCCGAAGACCACGGCCAGGAACGTGCCCAGGCCGAGCACAACCGTGATGACGAGAAGGACGAGCACCTGCGGGTTGGCCCGAAAGAAGTTCTTCAGGTCCTGCATCGTGCTCGTCCCATCGTCATCTGTGAAGCAAAAACCGGCGGCGACCTACTCTCCCAGGCCCTTGCGGGCCAAGTACCATCGGCGCTGAGGGGCTTAACGGCTCTGTTCGGAATGGGAAGAGGTGTTTCCCCCTCGCCATAGCCACCGGAAACCGGTGAGAGTCCGCCTCTCGCGGGCCTTCAAAATCACACAGTGCCAATGAACGGATATCAAAATATCCGTCAAGCCCTCGACCCATTAGTACCGGTCTCCTACGAGTGTCACCACTCTTCCAGATCCGGCCTATCAACCTGGTGATCTTCCAGGGGTCTTACTCCCTCAAGGGGATGGGAGAGCTCATCTCGAGGCCGGCTTCCCGCTTAGATGCTTTCAGCGGTTATCCGATCCGCACGTAGCTAACCTGCGGTGCCCTTGGCAGGACAACAGATACACCAGAGGTGCGTTCATCCCGGTCCTCTCGTACTAGGGACGAATCCTCTCAACTCTCCAACGCCCACGGCAGATAGGGACCGAACTGTCTCACGACGTTCTGAACCCAGCTCGCGTACCGCTTTAATGGGCGAACAGCCCAACCCTTGGGACCTACTTCAGCCCCAGGATGCGACGAGCCGACATCGAGGTGCCAAACCGGGCCGTCGATGTGGACTCTTGGGCCCGATAAGCCTGTTATCCCCGGAGTACCTTTTGTCCGTTGAGCGACGGCGCTTCCACTTGCTACCGCCGGATCACTAAGGCCTGCTTTCGCACCTGCTCGACCTGTCGGTCTCGCAGTCAAGCTCCCTTACTGCCTTTACACTCTACGCACGATTTCCGACCGTGCTGAGGGAACCTTTGCGCGCCTCCGTTACATTTTGGGAGGCGACCGCCCCAGTCAAACTACCCACCTGTCACTGTCCAGCGCCCGGATTCACGGCGCACTGTTAGAGATCCAATACATCAAGGGTGGTATCTCAAGGTTGCCTCCACGCCAGCCGCAGCCGGCGCTTCAAAGGCTCCCACCTATCCTGAGCGAGATGCATCGAACCCCAATACCAGGTTGTAGTAAAGGTTCACGGGGTCTTTCCGTCTAGCCGCGGGTACTCGGCATCTTCACCGAGACTGCAATTTCACCGAGCCCCTCGTTGAGACAGCGTTCAAGTCGTTACGCCATTCGTGCAGGTCGGAACTTACCCGACAAGGAATTTCGCTACCTTAGGACCGTTCATTGTTGTTACGACAGGAAAGTGACACTTTCCTGCGGCTGACACATTTCTGGTCAGCTCTCATGGTCGCCCATGAGATCGGACTATCTCATCTCACCGGTCAGGTCAACTGGCGAGCTCGGCGTATAGTCTCTGAGGATTCTCTCTGCCGTGTAGCGGCGCTTGCCACCACGGTTCATCTGCTCCCGAAGAAGCAGGACCTGTCTGTAGTCGAGGTCCGACACGACGTCTTGACTGAGCAGCTCGACCGCTTGGGCGAACAACTCGAAGTCGTGTGCCTTCGTACCCACGAGCAAGAACCTGCGGAAGAACGGAACGATCCGCGACCGGAGATCTGAGAGGCGATTCACCTCCCAGTACCAGCCGCCGTTTCCGGCCCTTCGCATGGTGCCGCACTCGAGCGTCGCACGGAACAGATCGAGCGGAGCCCGATCAGTCTGTGAGACGTTGAAGGCCGCCGAGAGCTTCCAGCGTCTCGTGTAATCACCGCGGGGGCGACACACGATCATGAAGCTGGCTTCTCCCAGCGCGAACCCGGCTAGGAAGTTCCCGACGTCAGTCGGGACACTAGCGACAGAGAGCCTTTCCTGCTGATTGTCTGCACCCGACACATTGTCACTGTACTGTCCGAACCGGACAGAACGAGTAGTGCGGGATACTCAGAGTTTCCAGCATATAGCCGAGTTTTATAACTACCTCGGTCAATTGATAGTTACGGCCGCCGTTTACCGGGGCTTAGTTTCGGTGCTTCGGGCCGAAGCCCTAACACCTCCACGTAACCTTCCGGCACCGGGCAGGCGTCAGCCCCTATACGTCGTCTTACGACTTAGCAGAGACCTGTGTTTTTGGTAAACAGTCGCTTGAACCTATTCACTGCGGCCCTCTCGGGCTCCCCTCGCGAGGAGGTTCACCCTACTGGGGCGCCCCTTATCCCGAAGTTACGGGGCGATTTTGCCGAGTTCCTTAACGAGGGTTATCTCGATCACCTTAGTGTTCTCCACTTGCCCACCTGTGTCGGTTTTGGTACAGGCACGCGCTTCCTCCCTAGAGGCTTTTCTCGGAGGCATGGCTTCCGGGACTCGCCGGCTTAGAGCCAGCTGGCATCGCACCTCGGGTTAAGCGGCCCCGGATTTGCCTAGGGCCACCCCTACATGCTTACCCCAGGACAACCATCGCCTGGGATCCCATAGCCTTCCTCGTCCCCCCATCGGTCAAACGGAAGCGACGTGGTACGGGAATATCAACCCGTTGGCCATCGACTACGCCTTTCGGCCTCGCCTTAGGTCCTGACTAACCCTGAGCAGACGAACTTTACTCAGGAAACCTTGGGCAATCGGTGGAGGGGATTCTCACCCCTCTTTCGTTACTCATGCCGGCATTCTCACTTCCGCCGCCTCCACGGCTGGCTTACGCCGCCGCTTCACTGGCGCCGGAACGCTCTCCTACCGCGTGATCAGAAGATCACACCCGCAGCTTCGGTGACTAGCTTGAGCCCCGTTACATTGTCCGCGCTTGAACACTTGACCAGTGAGCTGTTACGCACTCTTTCAAGGATGGCTGCCTCTAAGCCAACCTCCTGGTTGTCTCTGCATTCAAACATCGTTTACCACTTAGCTAGTACTTGGGGACCTTAGCTGGCGGTCTGGGCTGTTTCCCTCTTGACGCTGAAGTTTATCCCCCAGCAACTGACTCCCGGAGTAACCGTAACGGTCTTCGGAGTTTGCCTGAATTCGGTAACCTGGTAGGGCCCCTAGTCCAAACAGTGCTCTACGGCCGCAACGGAATTTATCCGAGGCTATACCTAAATATATTTCGGAGAGAACCAGATATCACTGAGCTTGATTAGCCTTTCACTCCGACCCACAGGTCATCCGCCCAGTTTTCAACCTAGGTCGGTTCGGTCCTCCACGAGGTCTTACCCCCGCTTCAACCTGCCCATGGGTAGCTCGCTCAGCTTCGGGTCTACCGCCTACGACTAAATCGCCCTATTCGGACTCGCTTTCGCTACGGCTCCGCTCATCGCTTAACCTTGCCGCAGACGAGTAACTCGCCGGCTCGTTATGCAAAAAGCACGCGGTCACGGCACGAAGCCGCTCCCACCGCTTGTAGGCACGTGGTTTCAGGTACTATTTCACTCCCCTTCAGGGGTACTTTTCACCTTTCCCTCACGGTACTAGTCCGCTATCGGTCACCAAGGAGTACTTAGCCTTGGAGGGTGGTCCCCCCAGATTCAGTCCGCGTTTCACGGGAGCGGACTTACTCAGGTACACCTGCGAAAGGCTGTGCGATTTCGTCTACGGGACGATTGCCCTCTGTGGTGCGTGGTTCCACACGCTTCGACTATCACACAACTTTGTAACTTTCGCCGGGCCGGTCACGACCCGGATAGGTGCCCTACAACCCCCAACGTGCAACGCGTGACCGCTTACACACGCCAGGTTTAGGCTATTCCCCTTTCGCTCGCCACTACTCAGGGAGTCTCGGTTGATTTCCTTTCCTCGGGGTACTGAGATGTTTCACTTCCCCCGCTTGTCTTCGCCGCGCCTATGTGTTCAGCGCGGGATAACGCCGCATTACCGACGCTGGGTTTCCCCATTCGGGCATCCGCGGGTCACTGGCTATTCAGCGCCTCACCGCGGCTTTTCGCAGCCGTTCACGCCCTTCATCGACTCTTGGTGCCAAGGCATCCACCATGTGCCCTTACTATCTTGACGGTGATCGGGGAAACTCTTCGAGTTTCCCTTGGGAGAATCTGACGATTCTCCCGGGGTTACCCGAAAGCGTTTCCCGTCGGAGAAATCTTCGATTTCTCCAAGGCAAGCACGGAGTGCTTGCCCTGATACCCGTTTCATTGGCTACTGTGTGATTTTCAAGGTCCGCGAAGAGGCGTAACGCACCACGTGGAAGCCCGGGACCAGGTCCAGCGAGCCGCCGGCGGTGCGCCGGTCTCTCAAAACTCAACAGCATGCGGTGGACTCGCAAGCGAGTCCATTGAGAGAAATCCGCCCGAACGCCACGGTGTCTCCACCGCAGCGAGCGGATTTCTCTCGACTGGGTCGCCGCTAGGCGACTCAGCAGGTTCGGTCGACATCTCTAGTGCCGATGGAGCTCGGGAGAGCGCCGCGGGCTCCGAGGAGCCAAAGACGGCGATCCACTGTCACATCGGTGCCCTTTGGTTGTAAGGGCTCCCTAGAAAGGAGGTGATCCAGCCGCAGCTTCCGCTACGGCTACCTTGTTACGACTTCACCCCAGTCGCGAGCCCCACCTTCGACGGCTCCCTCCCAAAAGGGTTAGGCCACCGGCTTCGGGTGTTGCTCACTCCCATGGTGTGACGGGCGGTGTGTACAAGGCCCGGGAACGTATTCACCGCGGCAATGCTGATCCGCGATTACTAGCAACTCCGCCTTCATGCAGGCGAGTTTCAGCCTGCAATCCGAACCGAGACGCGCTTTAAGGGATTCGCTCCACCTCGCGGTCTTGCAGCCCTCTGTACGCGCCAATGTAGCACGTGTGTAGCCCTGGACATAAGGGGCATGATGACTTGACGTCATCCCCACCTTCCTCCGGTTTGTCACCGGCAGTCTCGCATGAGTCCCCAACTAAATGCTGGCAACATGCGACGGGGGTTGCGCTCGTTGCGGGACTTAACCCAACATCTCACGACACGAGCTGACGACAGCCATGCACCACCTGTGATCCTGCCCCGAAGGGAAACCGTGTTTCCACGGCGGTCAGGAACATGTCAAGCCCAGGTAAGGTTCTTCGCGTTGCGTCGAATTAAACCACATGCTCCGCTGCTTGTGCGGGCCCCCGTCAATTCCTTTGAGTTTTAGCCTTGCGGCCGTACTCCCCAGGCGGGGCACTTAATGCGTTAGCGTCGGCACGGAGGGAGTCGACACCCCCCACACCTAGTGCCCATCGTTTACAGCGTGGACTACCAGGGTATCTAATCCTGTTTGCTCCCCACGCTTTCGCGTCTCAGCGTCAGTGCCGTCCCAGCGAGCTGCCTTCGCCATTGGTGTTCCTCCTGATATCTGCGCATTTCACCGCTACACCAGGAATTCCACTCGCCTCTTCCGGACTCTAGCCCGACAGTATCCGCCCGCCTCCCGGGGTTGAGCCCCGGGCTTTCAGAGCGGACTTATCGAGCCGCCTACACGCTCTTTACGCCCAATGATTCCGGACAACGCTTGCCCCCTACGTATTACCGCGGCTGCTGGCACGTAGTTAGCCGGGGCTTCTTCTGAAGGTACCGTCACTCCAACCGGCTATTCACCGGCAGAGCTTCGTCCCAACTGAAAGGGGTTTACAACCCGAAGGCCTTCTTCCCCCACGCGGCGTTGCTGCGTCACGCTTTCGCGCATTGCGCAAGATTCCCCACTGCTGCCTCCCGTAGGAGTCTGGGCCGTGTCTCAGTCCCAGTGTGGCTGATCGTCCTCTCAGACCAGCTACCCATCGTAGCCTTGGTGAGCCGTTACCTCACCAACAAGCTAATGGGCCGCGGGCCCATCCCGATGCGGAGGCCGAAGCTTCCTTTCCCCAGCGACCTTATGGTCGGAGGGCACATTCGGTATTAGCCCGAGTTTCCTCGGGTTGTCCCAATCATCAGGGCAGGTTACCCACGTGTTACTCACCCGTTCGCGGCTTTGCCCCGGGCCGAAGCCCGGTTCGTCGCTCCACTTGCATGTGTTAGGCACGCCGCCAGCGTTCGTCCTGAGCCAGGATCAAACTCTCCGTAAAGGGCAGCCGGCGGAGCCGGCTGCTTGAGAGAAACCGCTGACGCGATCTCTCAAGGCTCGGCTTCCGACAAGTCGGCTACCGGGCCTTCAATTCAGAGAGTGTCGAGGTCGCGCCCGCCTAGCTTGGCGGACGGACCCGGGTCTGTCCGCTGGTGGGACAGGCCCATGCGCTCACACGAGGGATCTCACGTACACCGGGAGATCCGGAGCGCATGACGGGGTCTTTCAATCTTGGCACCGCCTCTCGAACCGGCCCGCTAGGGGCCTGCCGAGGGACGGCGTCGAACCTGGACACACATCTCGACCGAGGGTTCGGCCGAAAAGTGCGCATGCTGTTGAGTTTTCAAAGACCGTCGCACCTCTTCGGGAGGGGAACTCCCTCCGATCGGCGCGCCCAGGCGGACCTGGGGCGGACCGGTGAGTATAGCGCTAGCCGTACCCACCTGGAAGCTCTGCTCCCTCTGGGATGAGGGGCAGCACCTCGGGGACGGCATGGTAGCGGGCCGCGGTCGGAATCGCCCGCCCGCGCGCCCGGGACGCCGCCCGCCCGCGGCCCGGACGCCGCCCGCCCGCGCCCGGAACGCCCCTAGGCGAGGATCTGGACCGTCACCGAGCGACTACGGGGGCGATCGTCGAAGTCGATCAGCACGAGCTGCTGCCAGGTCCCGAGGACGAGGCGCCCTTCCACCAGTGGCACCGTCTCCGAAGGCCCGATCACGGCGGCGCGGAGATGGGCGTGCGCATTGGTGTCGTGGTTGAGGCGGTTGTGCTCGTAGTCCCCGTGGGCGGGAATCATCCGGTCGAGCAGGCCCTGCAGGTCGTGCACCCCGCCGGGCTCGTACTCCATCGTGGTCAGGGCGACGGTCGAGCCGGTGGCGAACACACACACCAGCCCACGCTCGACCCCCGAGGTCCGGACGACGCTCTGGACCCCGGCGGTGATGTCGACGATGTGGCCGTGGCCCGGGGTGTCGAGCCGGAGCTGGCCGCCGTGGACCGGCATCTACGCGGTCACGCGCACGCGGGCGAAGCGCCGCTTGCCCATCTGGAGGATCTTGCCGTCGACGGCGCCGGCGGGCAGATCGAGCGCGCCGTTCTCGAGTCGCTCGCCGTCCAGCCTGACCCCACCCTGGGCGAGCGTCCGGCGCGCCTCGGAGGTGGAGACGCCGAAGGCCCGGGCCAGGAGAGCGGGCAGGTGAACGGTTCCCCCGTCCGACGGCCAGTCCACCTCGGCGAGATTCTCGGGCGGGCGATGATCGATGTGCACACGGTCGAACTCCGCTTCCGCCTCGCGGGCGGCGTCAGCGCTGTGAAAGCGGGTGACCAGCGCCCGGGCCAGGGCGCGCTTGGCGTCACGCTCCGATGCGTCGGCCGGTGGATCCTCTCCGAGCAGCAGCTCGTACCACGCCGCCAGCGAGGCGTCCGGGATGCTGAGCGTCTTCCCGTACATCTCGCCCGGAGGATCGGTGACCCCGATGTAGTTGCCGAACGACTTCGACATCTTGCGCTCGCCGTCGGTCCCGGTGAGCAGCGGCATGGTCATGATCACCTGCTCGGGCTGACCGTACGCGCGCTGGATGTCGCGCGCCAGCAGCAGATTGAACTTCTGGTCGGTCCCCCCGAGCTCGACGTCGGCCTGGACGGCCACCGAGTCATAGCCCTGGAGCAGCGGATACAGCAGCTCGGTCACCGAGATGGGCTCGCCGGCGGCAAAGCGCTTGGCGAAGTCGTCCCGCTCGAGCAGCTGCGCCACCGTGGTGGTCCGGGTGAGCGCGAACAGCTCGGACATCGACATGTCCAGCCATTCGCCGTTGAACCTGACCTCGAGCCGCTCGGGATCGAGGATCTTCAGCGCCTGGGCCTGGAAGGTGCGGGCGTTGGCGTCGATCTCCGCCTCGGCGAGCACCGGCCGGGTGCTCGAGCGGCCGCTCGGGTCGCCGACCCGTGCCGTGTAGTCGCCGACGATGAGGACGACGGTGTGACCGAGGTCCTGGAACTCGCGCAGCTTGTTCAGCACCACGGTGAAGCCGAGGTGGATATCGGGCGCGGTGGGGTCGATGCCGAGCTTGACCCGTAGCGGCCGGCCCGCGGAGAGCTTGTCCTCCAGCGCGCCCTCAGGTAGGCAATCGACCGCGTTTCGGGCCAGCCAGGCAGCGGCCTCCGCCGGCGTGGGCGGCCGAGACGACATCGGGGCCAATGCTAGACTCTCGCGCCCGGCGGGACCCGTTGCCGCGCTTGATCCCGCTGCCGCGCGGTAGCCGAACGGCACCGCGGGCGCACCACCGATCGCATGAGCGACGTTCAAACCCCGATACAGGGCGAGGATCCGGCCGCACCGGTTCCGTTCGAAGCCCCTCGGCGCCGCGGGCTGAAGCGGGGATCAGACAACGGCAGGCCGCCCCGGAAGCCGCGGCTGCGCAAGCTTCGCCTGCTGGCCCTGTTCGCGGGCTTCGGGATCCTGGCCGTGATCTCGCTCATCTTCGGGGTTCTGATGTCGGTGGCCTCCGACATCCCCCAGCTCGAGAACCGCACGCAGTACCGGCACGACCTCCACAACTCGTTCCTGTACGACGATCGCTGGCGGCCAATCGGGATGCTCGCACCGCCCAACCACGTCGTCATCGACCAGTTCGCCCAGATCTCGCCGTGGATGCGCCGCGCCATCGTCTCGGTCGAGGACCGGCGGTTCTGGACCGATCCGGGGGTCGACTTCAGGGGCATCGGGCGGGCCTTCCTGTCCGACGTCGGCGGCGGAGCCACCCAGGGCGCCTCCACGATCACCCAGCAGTTCGTGAAGAACGCCCTGACCGAGCAGGGCAACCGGACGGTGCTCGAGAAGCTGCGCGAAGCGGCGATCGCCTACCACCTGACCCGCAAGTGGCCCAAGCGGAAGATCATCACCGAGTACCTGAACACGATCTACTTCGGCAACGGGGCGTACGGGATCGAGTCGGCGGCGCGGGTGTACTTCGGCAAGGTGCACGGGTTCGACTCGTTCACGAGCTCGAGCACGAACCCCCAGGCCACCGGCTGCGGCGACAGCAGCCCGCCGTCGATCCTCCGGCCCGAGTGCGCCTCGGTCCTGCAGCCGTGGGAGGGCGCCCTGCTGGCCGGGATGGTCGCCGATCCGACCGCCTTTGACCCGATCGCCCATCCGGCCGCCTCGCGGCGCCGGCGCAACCTCGTGCTCCGCGACATGCTCCAGGAGGGGTACATCACCCGCCCCCAGTACGCGCAGTACATCAACGAGACCCTCCCGACCGCCAACGACATCCAGCAGCCGTCCGAGCCTACGGCGGCGCCGTACTTCTCGAGCTGGCTGCGCCCGCAGATCCTGGCCGCGGTCGGCCGGGGCGTGCCTCAGAGCGTGGCCGATTACCGCGCCTTCTACGGCGGGCTGAAGATCCGGACCACGCTCGACCTGCCCATGCAGCAGGCGGCCGATCAGGCCGTCTCGTCGATTCTGCCCAGTGGCTCGGGGCTGCCGACCGCGTCGGTGGTGGCGATCGACAACAAGACCGGTGAGGTCCGGGCGATGGTCGGAGGGCCGATCGTCAACGGGCAGGAGGACTTCAAGGACCGCCCGTTCAACCTGGCTACGGTCGGGCTGCGACAGCCCGGATCCTCGTTCAAGCCGTTCACCCTCGCGGCGGCGCTGGAGAGCGGGAAGTACTCGCCGGACTCCGTCATCACCTCCGCGCCACAGGACTTCATCGTTCCCAACAGCGGTGGCAAGGAGCACTTCATCGTCCACAACTTCGGGAACTCGTACTCGGGCGCGATCAGCCTGGCCGCCGCCACCGCGGTCTCCGACAACTCGGTCTTCGCCCAGGTCGGCATCAACGTGGGGACGCAGCGAATCGCCCGCCTCGCGCACGCAATGGGCATCCGCACGCCGCTCTCGACCAACTACGCGATGATCCTCGGTGGCCTCAAGGTCGGTGTCAGCCCGCTTGACATGGCCCATGCCTACGAGACGTTCGCCACCGGCGGCCGGCGGGTCTACGACCCGGTGCTCGGAACCCCCGACCAGGGGCCGACCGGAATCGCCGAGATCCAGTGCCCGAGCCACGTCTGCCGCAACCGGGACCTGGTCGACCACCCCGCCTACAAGCGTGTTCTGCCCGCGAGCGTGGCCTCAACCGTTCACGACATCCTCACCGGAGTGGTGCAGAGCGGGACCGGCACCCAGGCCGCGATCTCCGGTGTCGACGTGGCCGGCAAGACCGGGACGACGACCAATTACGCCGACGCCTGGTTCGTCGGGTGGACGCCCCAGCTCACGGTGGCGGTGTGGGTCGGGTTCCCGGACAAGCTCGTGCCGATGACGACGCTCTACAACGGCGGCCCGGTCGAGGGCGGCTCGTACCCGGCCATCATCTGGCACTCGTTCATGACCCAGGCGCTCCAGATCCTGGCCTCGGAGAAGCAACCCGGCAGCAGCTCCAGCACCACCACGACCGACACGACGAGCTCGTACACGCCCGCCTACTCGACCACGACCTCCACCTACAGCGCGCCGGCGACGTCGACCGCGGCCCCCGCGCCGAGTACCGGTGCCGGCGCGGGCACGGGCGCGGGGACGGTCGGCGGCGCCACCGGTGGCGGTGGCGGGGCCACGGGCGGTGGCGGCGGCGACGACCGGTGGCGGTGGCGGGGCCACGGGCGGCGGCGGCGGCGGCGACCGGTGGCGGTGGCGGGGCCACGGGCGGTGGCGGCGGGGCCACGGGCGGTGGCGGCGGGACGACCGGTGGCGGTGGCGGGACCTCGGGTGGCGGCGGGACGTCCGGCGGCACCTCGATCCGCGGGACCGGCTAGACCGAGCTCCGTTACAACCGCTCGACGACCTGATCGAACGGCTTGCGGTCGGCCCGGTCGAGCCACTCGGCGGCCGGACGGCGCGTGGGGTCGATCACCCGAGCGGGGTAGCCGAAGGTGAGCACGATCGCCGCACGCTCGTCCTCGCTCAGCCCCAACAGCCGCGACACCTGGTCGGGCTTGGCGATTCCGTTCGGGCACGAGCCGACGCCGTCCTCCCAGCCCACCAGCATCATGTTCTGAGCCGCGCGGCCGACGTCGAAGGCGACCGGGCCGCGCCCCCAGGCCACGATCGCCACCACCAGGGCGGCGCCGCGGACGTTGTCGGGCGCGTAGACGGCCTCGGCCAGCTGCTCGCGGCGGTCGGGGTCGGCCACGATGATCAGCCGTCGCGACTGGGTGTTGCGCGAGCTGCCGGCCACCCGCCCGGCCTCGAGGATCCGCCGTTCGGCGTCGTCGGGGATGGGGCGGCTGGCGTACTCCCGCACCTCGCGCTTGCTCGTGACGGCGAGCCAGACGTCCACGCCTGAAGGGTATCGAGGCCCGGACTAGCCGGCCCCACGGACGCTGCGCGCCCGCCGACTGGAACCGCTCGCCGGCGGGGGCCCCGCGCGCAGCCCCCGAGAGAGAAACTTGGAGCCGGTGACGCAGAACCGCCAGGGCAGGTCAACCGCCTTGGTGATCCCGACCCGTGTGTCGGTGGAGATCTGAACCTCGCGCCAGGCCCGCGGGCGGGGCGAGAAGACAACCGGCCCACGGGCCAGGTCGCAACCGTTGTGACCGAGCCGGATCCCGAGTGCCTGGGTCAGGTTGCCCGGGCCCGAGCACAGCTTTCGCACCGGCTCGAGCCCGCGCCGGCGGCGCATGAGCTCGAGCCCCTCGAGCGGCTCGAGCGCCCGGATCAGGACCGCCGCCCCGACGCCCTCGGGCTCGCTCACCGCATTCAGAAGCGCGTGGATCCCGTACGAGCGGTACACATACGCGCGGCCGGGCGGGCCGAACAGGGTCTCGGTCCGCGGGGTCAGCCCCACGAAGGCGTGGCAGGCCGGCTCGGAGTCGTGGTAGGCCTCGGTCTCGACGATCACGCCCGATGCGCCCTCGTGGGTGACCACGCAGCCGATCAGGTCGCGCGCCACCTCGAGCACCGGGCGGGCGTAGAACGAGGGCTTCACGAAAGCGCGGCCCGGGCCTGCTCGAGCTGCTCGCGCACCCGGCCCAGGCTCGTGCCGCCCTCGGAGACCTTGGACTCGAGCCACGCCCCATCGCGGAGCACGGCGTAGAACTCGTCGTCGAGCAACGGCGAGGCGTCGGCGAGCTCCGCGGGGGTGAGGTCCGAGAGCGCCTTGCCCTGGGCCACGGCCGTGCGAACGAGGCCGGCCACCACCCCGTGGGCCTGCCGGAAGGGCAGCCCCCGGCGGACGAGCAGGTCGGCGATGTCGGTGGCGGCCAGGAACTCGTCGTCGGCGGCAGCGGCCAGCCGCTCGCGCCGGAACGAGATCGACGAAAGCATCCCTCGTGCCGCAGACAACGAGAGCTCGAGCGTGTCGACGGCGTCGAACAGGTGCTCCTTGTCCTCCTGGAGGTCCTTGTTGTAGGTGAGCGGGAGCGCGTGCATCACGCCGTGCAGCCCGGTCAGGTGAGCGGCGAGGCGGGGCGCCTTGGCCCGGAGGAGCTCGGCGGCGTCGGGATTCTTCTTCTGGGGCATGATCGAGGAGCCCGAGGCCCAGGCGTCCGAGACCTCGCAGAAGCCGAACTCCTCGCTTGACCACAGGACGATCTCGGCTCCGAGGCGGGACAGGTGGGTGGCGCAGGTGGCGGCCGCGGACAGGTAGTCGAGCACGAAGTCGCGGTTCGAGACGGCGTCGATCGAGTTCGCCGCCACGGCGGGGAAGCCGAGCTCCTCGGCCACGAGCCGCCGGTCGGTGTCGAAGTTGACCCCGGCCAGCGCGCCTGCCCCCAGGGGCAGGGACGCGGTCGCACCGGCCGCGAACCGGAACCGCTCCCGATCGCGGACGAGCATCCAGACGTAGGCGAGCAGATGGTGGCTCAGGTACACCGGCTGGGCGCGCTGGAGATGGGTGTAGCCGGGGATGGGCCAGTCGAGGTGGGCCTCGGCCAACTCGACCAGGGTCGCGGCCAGGGCGGCGATCCGGTCGGCGGCGATCAGGGCGTGTTCGCGGACGAACATGGCCATGTCGGTGGCCACCTGGTCGTTGCGTGAGCGGGCGGTGTGGAGCTTGCCCCCCACTTCGCCGACGATCTCGGTCAGCCGGCGCTCGATCGCCATGTGAATGTCCTCGTCGCCGGCTGCGAACGGGAACGCGCCTTCGGTCAGCTCCCGCTCGACCGCGTCGAGACCGCGGTGAAGCTCGTCGCGGTCCTCGACCGAGATGATCCCCTGGGCGGCCAGCATCGCGGCGTGGGCGCGGGACTGCCGGATGTCGTACGGCCACAGGCGCCGGTCGAAGGCGAGCGAGTCGTTGAGCGCGCGGAAGTCGTCGTGCTGGGGCTCGGCGAAGCGGGACACGGCCGGGATAGTACGAGCGTCAGCCGGTGTAGCCGGGCGCCGTGCGCGCGGGGGGCGCCCCGTGGCGGCGGCGCCCGCTCGAGGAGCGGCTCAGGTCGACCGTGGCGGGATAGCCGAGGACGCCGGAGCGGTTGCGGGCCAGCACGGTGAACGTCCGCGCGCCGGAGGGCAGTCGCACGGTCTCGGTCACCCGCCTCCCGGCCGGGACCGGCGTCCCGAGCGAGACCGTCGAACCGCGGCCGTTGATCCGGACCAGGTAGGCGGCGGCGGTTCCACAGGTCAAGCCGTTGTCGCCCGGCGCGATGAAGGTCACCCGGTAGCGATTGCCGCCGAGCGACCGAAGCCGGAGGCCGCGAGCCCGCCCAGGAGGGACGCCGTCGTAGTCGTAGTCGCCCGTTCCCTCGGGGTCGTGCCGGAACTGGGGCCATTCGGACTGGCAGGCCGGCGCGCTCGTCTTCCACTCGAACAGATAGCCCTCACGCGTGATGTCGGCCAGGCGACCGTCGGTGGCCAGGGCGGCGGGCGAGAACAGCCAGCCGCCGGTGACCTTCGGGAACCCGGCGACGTCGCGGCCGGTGAGTCCGTCGTAGGCGTGCAGGAGCCCGAGCCCGGTCCCGGTGACGACCTGGTTGTCGCGCGCGCCGGGCACGAGCCGGGCGATGTTGGAGGCCGACAGGAGCTGGTAGTCGTCGGTGATGGTCGGGTACGCGGGCAGCGGGAGCGAGGTGGAGCCGTCGTACGCGGCGACCAGGTGGTTGTAGGGGAAGTTCTGTCCCACCAGCAGCAGGTTGGCCGCCTGGCTGAGCGAGATCTCGTACTTGACCACGTCGGGCGTGCCGGTGCCGAGCAGGTCGCCGATCGAGGCCGACTCGAACAGGTTCAGCGCTCCGGTGCGATCCGTGGCATCCGACAGCGGGCCGTATGCGTCGGGTCCAACCTGCTGGTAGGTCTTCAGGACTGTGCCGGCCGGCGACAGCGCCTCGAGCGCGCCCCCGGTGGTCGAGGCGATGATGGCTCGCCGGCCGCCGAGCTTGACGATCGCGGCGTCCTGCCCGGGCCCGATCAGAGGGAGCTCGTTCTGGATCAGCCCCGGCATGGCCACCGGCCAGCCGGGCAGCAGCTTGCCGGTGGCGCCGTCGACCGCGTACAGCCGGCTCGACGAGCCGGCCGCCGCCGAGGTGACCCCCGCGAACGACACGTCGTTGCTCGTCTCCGAGGCGCCGTAGACCTCGTCGCTGGCCACCACGATGTCGTCGTGGCCGGCCCCGGTCAGGTCGCCGACCGCCGGGTCGTTGATCGACTCGGCCACCATCGGCTGGGGCTGGGCCGGATCGATCAGGGCCACCGGATACCCGGGCACCGGCTTGCCGTTCGGCTGCCAGGCGTACAGCCGGCCGTCGAGTCCCGGTTCTACGATGTCCGGCGGCTTGTTGTAGCCCTGGAGGTGAGCCGCGGTGGGCGAGGCCAGGAAGCCGCACTTCGGATGGCTGCCGGGGAAGGTGCCGCTCGGTTGGCGCTCGTGCGCCGGACCGCAGTAGGCGAAGCTCATCGAGACCGGGAAGCCCTTGAGCGGAGTCCCGTCGGCATGCCAGGCGTACACGTGGGTGCCGGCGGCCGTGATCACGTCGGGCTTTCCGGTGCCGTCCAGCGACGCGATCACCGGCGCCCGGGGTGCCTCGGCGGGGAGCCCGATCGAGGAGAGGCCCGGTGAGCCTGGGTGGCCGAGTGACTGCCACTGGGACAGGGTGCGCACCGGCCAGCCGCGTAGCTCGCGACCGCTGGGTTGGTAGGCGTGCACGAGGCCGCCCTCGGCCGGGACGATCAGCTCCTGGGTTCCGGTCCCCGTCAGGTCGGCGTAGCGGATCGGCGCCTCGCCGCCGGTACCGAGGTTCTTGGGAAAGCCGGGATCGAGGGTCGGATCGGAGATCGCGGTCAGGACGCGGCGGTCGATCCCGGTCATCGGGATGCCGTCGCCGGTGACCTCGAGCTGGACGGTGAACTGGCCCGTGAACGGACTCGGCTCGCCGGGCGCGAAGACCGGCCCGCCCGTGTCGGGCGGGGGCGTGTAAGAGGCCAGCGCCGCGCGCACGGCGTTCATGTCGAGAGCTCCGAAGCTCGCGACCGCGGTGCGCGAGTCTCCCTGCGCGGCCGTCCGCCACGATCCCGTGGGCGGAGCAAGCCCGGGGCCCCAGATCAGCTTCCAGTGGAAGTGGCCGCCGTTGGCGGCGAACCGGGCCCGGGCCAGACCGGTGATCGCGACCGAGGCACCGGTCACCGGCGCGTACCAGTCGGGCGAGTCGATCGCCGCCTCGGGTGGGATGTCGTGCGCCACCACCGCGCCCACCGCCCCGCCGACGTCGGCCCGGCCCCAGCCGAAGTGGGTCGCCCACTGCTGGTCGGGCGGGGCGCTCGGGTCGGCGCCCGGGTCCGGTACGCCCACTCCGGCGCTGTTCGAGCTCGTGACCCGCTCCGCCGTCTGCTCGAGCAGCTCACGCGTCTCGTCCGGTCGCAGCGTGATGCCGTGATCGAGCCCGGCGCTGATCACGAGGCCGACGGCCCCGGAGGCCATCGACGTGTTGACCGAGCCGGTCGCCCCGGTCATCGAGATCGAGCTCTTGCCGCCGTACTGGGTCGTGTTGGCGTTGCGGAAGAACGTGGTCACGGGCAGGTTCGAGCCCAGGCAGACCGGCCGGCCGGTGGCTCCGCAGATCCCCTCGGCCTGCAGCCACGCGCTGTTGTTGGCGCCGAGGCCGTCGGTGTCCGGCACGGTCCCCTGGATCAGCATCGCGTGGCCGTAGTTGGCCGGGTAGTTGTGATCGGCGGTGTGCAGGTCGTCGCCCGAGTACGTCTGCACGACCCCGCGGTCATACGCGTACTGCGAGGCGGCCTGGGCGAAGGCCGTGTGGTCGAGGCTGCCGTTGGCGCCCTCGATCTCCCTGGCGCCGTTGTCGGTGGCGTAGACGATCCCGAGCCCGAACGTGTTCCCGTCCGAGACGAAGGTGTCCCAAGTCCGCACCGGCATGATCTCGCAGTGCGGGCAGACGCCGATCGACTCGGCGGCGTTGTTCCCCGTGGCGCCCGCGTCGAGCGCGCGGCCGGTGCCGTGGTCGAAGGCGGCGAAGTAGCTCGAGCGGTCGGTGGGGTCGTTGGTGTTGTCGAAGAAGTTCCACCCGGCGATGTCGTTGGCGTAGCCGTTGTGGTCGTTGTCGAAGTGCCGCCCGGCCGCGCATGGGCCGGCCCGGTGCGAGCTGATCTGACAGTTCCCGAAGGCGTGGATCAGGTCCTGGGCGGTGATCAGCCCCGCCGGCCCGGTGCGGTCCGCGTAGCTGAGCGAGACGCGCGGGTCCCGCGCGTAGTCCTCGACGTTGACCACACCGTCACCGTTGCAGTCATACCGTCCGCAGCTGCTGCCGTCGGCCTGCTCGGGGTATGGCAGCTCCCCGGTGTTGAGATGGATCTGGTCGCGCAGGTCGCGCTCTGACCAGTCGATCCCGTCGTCGAGGATGGCGATCACCGCGTCCGGGCGGCCGCGCTCGGCCTTCCAGGCGCCGGCCGCGTTGAACCCGGCCACCATCGGCTTGCCCGCGTGGGGGCCATCCTTGTAGATGGCCAGCGGGGTCAGCTCGGAGGGGAAGCCGAACAGGTCGAACCGCTCGTCGAAGAAGTTCGAGGACGTGTGACCGTGCTGGGTATCCGGCTCGGCCTGGTCGTAGACGGGGTCGTTGGGGGTGTCCTGGCGCTGGACGTTGGCGCCGGGGGCGAACTGCTGGGACGTATCGGATGAGGCCGGGTGCTCGAAGTCGCTGGCCAGGGCGGCGGCCGCCGGAGCCGCGATGGCGAGCGCGCACAGCAGGGCCAGGAGCAACGTGCGTCTCATCGCTCTGGAGCCGCCGTTCTGACGAGCGCCGACGACCGCCGGGGAGCCGCTGGTCGCCGAAAGGCCACTGGTCGCCGAGGAGCCGCGGTGAAGGGCGGGCGGGCCGAGCTCGAACCGGGGGAGCCGCTGCCTCCCGCCCCCGCGCCCGTGTCGATGGCGGCCGGCAGGCCGAGATTCCCGGCTTCGTCAACCGCGCGGATGGCCACGTAGCGCAGCGCGCCGGCGGGAATCCGGAACGTCTGCTTCGTCCCCGCCGCGGACGGCACCGGCGCCCCGGGCAGTGGCCTGGCCGAGAGGAAGTTCTCCGGCGTGATCGGCTTGGCCGAGGTGACGAGCTCATAGCGGGTGGCCCGCCCGCACAGCAGGTTGCCGCCCGGAGCGCTGAAGGTGACGCTCGAGCCGGCGCGGGCGACGTTGTACGGCCTTCCGGGGTCGGTCGCGTCCACCGCATAGTCGCCCGAGCTCCAGTTGTCGTGGTGAAAGCGCGGCGAGGAGCTGGGCGAGCACGCCGGGGCGGCCGTGTTGTAGACGGCGAGCGTGCCCGTGCGCGTGATCGAGACGACCGTCTTGTGTGCGCTCGGGGAGGTGTCGAGGGTTCCGAACGAGCCCAGGGTCGGCGTGGCCACGGTCCAGTCTCCGGTCAGCTTGGGCCACGCCGGGCCGGCGGGCAGCCCCGCGGAGTTGTAGGCCTCCAGATCGAGCGACGAGCTCCCCTCGAGCACGTCCTGGCTCCCACTCGCGGTGATCTGGCCGACGGCCGGGCCGGTGAGGAACTGAAGGTCGTTCACCGTGCCCGGGAAGCCCGGGCTCTGCTGGCCGGTGGCCGGGTTCCAGGCCGCGATGAAGTCCTGGCCGCCCTGGTAGTCGGGCAGCGCCACGTCGAGCGTGCGCAGCAGGCCGGCCTCGGGGGCGAAGTAGTCGACCGCGCGACCGTCGAAGCTCCCGAAGGCGGGATAGCCGACGGCCGAGAAAGCGGGGTGGTCGTATTGACCGGTGCCCTGGCTGAAGTCGGTCTCGAGCGAGTTGTCGCGACCGCTCTGGTCGGTGCCGTAGCAGGAGCTGCCGCCGGGGTTGAAGAGATAGGAAGGGCCGGCGTCGGGGGTGACCCCGATCTTGTTGCCCTGCCCGCCGTTCGGGCAGGTGAGCGGGGCGACGACCGGCGAGCCGTCGATCCCCTCCCCCACGTCTGGCAGCAGCCCGCGGTCGATGAGGCCGATCTTCTTCGGCCAGCCCGGCTCGAAGGCGGTGGAGCGGCACGTCCCGCCCGCGCACGTCATCGACCCGCCGGTGGCCTTGATCGCGTACAGCCGGCCGTTGCCGAACTGAAGCGTGCCCGTGGCGCCGACTGCGCCGACCGACGCGGAGGTGAAGTCGCCCGCGTTGATCGGTCCCTCGTCGCCGGTGTTGACCGCGTACTCCTCGTTGCTTCCGAGAATGATCTCGGGCTTGCCCTTGATCATGGCCACCGCGGGGGTGTCGACGATCTTGCCCTGGTCCTCGTCGATCCCGGGGTTGACGCTCGCGCGCGTGGGACTGAAGGTCAGGTGGTTGGTCGTGCGGTCGAACGCGGCCAGCTTGTCGGGATCCGCAACCAGGACCGGAAAGCCCGGGACGGCGGTGCCGGCGAGCCTGGTCGGGCTGGGCTGCCAGGCGTACAGGTGGCGATCGTCCGAGGCGACGATGATGTCGAGCGGCGAGTTGGCCTTGCCCGACAGGTGAGCCAGCACGGGCGAGGCGAGAAAGCCGTGCTCGGTCCGGTCGCGCGGGCCGTTGCGAACGGTGGCGAAGGGCGCCGGCGGAGCCCCGGAGAAGGCCGGGTTCGACTGCTCGCGGAAGACCAGGTGGCCGTGGGCGTCCCACGCGTAGACGTTGCCGCAGTTGTCGTCGGCGACGATCTCGACCCGCCCGTCGTGGAACAGGTCACCGCCGGCCAGCGCGCCCAGAACGGCGCAGTCGTGCCCGGTGCCGACGCTGCGGTACGCCGGTGCGCTCGTGTGCAGGGGCAGCCGGCTCGGTGTGGACCGGCCAGCCGGGGAGCTCGCCCCCGTTGCGCCTGAAGGCATGGACCTGTCCGTCGGAGGTGGCGAGGACGAGCTGGTTGTAGTCGTTCCCCGCGAGGTCGATGAGCAGCGGGCTCGAGGCGCCGTCGGTCTGGAGCTCGCGCGGGAACCCGGACAGCATCTGCTGATCGCGATGCAGCCACAGCTGGCGCCGGTCCTCCCCGGTCATCGCCGGGGTCGACCCGCTGGCCGGTGTGCTGACCACCAGGCGGACCGTGAACCCGTACGGAGCCGTGTTGGGCCGGCCATTCGAGGTCTGCGGCGTGCCCGCGGTCTCGTTGCCGTTGAACGCGCCGTCGGTGGCCGGGAAGCGAGCCCGGAGCGCCGCGGTGCTGATCTGCCCCACCGTCCCGGTGTAGCCGGCGTGATGGACGGTGTGACCGTCGCACCAAGACGAGGGCGCGGGCGCGAAGTCGCCCGGCGGGGTGTCGCCCACGAGTCCGTTGTTGGGCTGCACGCCGGGCGCCACGTCGAGCCGGCAGGTGTACCCGGCGCCACCGCGGGCGTTGACGTACCCGCCGACCGAGACTGAAGTCGAGGCCGGGTCGACCTGCTGGAACCAGTCCGGCGAGGTGATCTCGGCCTCGGGTGGAATCGCGCCGTTGGCGGCCGCGGACACCGCCTTGTAGGCGCTCAGGCGCCCGTAGCCGTAGAACTCGTCGTAACCGCGCCGGGCGTGGTAGCGGCGGGTGGCGGGGGCGGGCGCGTCGACGCCGCCTTGCACGGCGGGCGAGAACACCGTGTTCAGGTTCGGATCGGTGCACCCGGGGGCGGCGATCGGAGTGCAGCTCAGCTCGGGCTGAGCCGCGAAGTTGACGTCGTCGGCCTGACCGCCGGTCCCGGCGTCGGCCGGCGACGCTCCCGTGCTCGAGCCCTGCCCCGGAGTCGTCGTGCCCGCGATGTTGCCCGAGGCCATGAGCTGACGGACCTCGTTCGCCGTGAGCGGGCAGGCCGAGCCGTCGACCCGGGTGCAGCCGGCCGCGGCGTGCAGGCGCCCGGCCGCGATCGCGTTCAGCGCCGCGCTGTAGATCAGCCCAGCCACCCCGGCGCCCTTTCCGGTCGCCTCGGACGAGCACGAGGTGCTCGGCACCGCGACGTCGATGCGGGTGCCGAAGTTGGTGCACCCGTTGAACTGCAGATACGAGGGGGGCACGGCCGTGAACGCCGTGTACTTGGTCACCGAGTTGACCACGATGATGTCGGGCAGCGCACCGGGCTGGTTGTGATGTTCGGCCGCCTCGTCGGCGGCCGAGCCGATCACCGCGGTGCCGTGCCGGTAGGCGTACTCCACGGCCTGGCGGGCGAAGTAGGAGTTGTTCAGCGTGCCGAGCGCCTCCTGGATCACGTAGGCGTTCGAGTCGGTGGCGTAGAGGGCGGCCTGGGCGAACCGGTTGTCATCGGCGATGAACGACTCCCCGACCCGGAGCGGCAGCACCGTGCAGTCCGGACACGTCCCGAGCTCCTGGTTGGTGTTCGCCTCCCCGTTTGAGTCCTGCGCCTCGCCCGTGCCGTGGCCGTACTGCACATCGTCGAAGGGGTCGTTGTTGTCGTCGACGAAGTTCCACCCGGCGATGTCGTTGGCGTAGCCGTTGTGGTCGTGGTCGGTCCCGTCGCTGAAGGCGAGGATCAGGTCCTCGGGCGTGAGCACGCCCGGAGGCCCGTGCCGCCGGCCGTGTCGCGGGTTACCGCCGTTGACCACACCGGCGACGCGGGAGTCACAGGCGTAATCGCGCACGTCGAACACTCCGTCCCCGTTGACGTCGTAGTCGCCGCGCCGGTTGTAGTCACCCCCGGAGGCGCTGCGGTAGGAGCCACAGCTCTCTCCGGCCACGAGGGATCCGCTCAGATCGTGTCGGGGCGCCGGAAGCTCACCCTGGTTGAGGTGGACCTTGTCGCGCAGCGCCGTCATCGCGCCGGGGTTGTTCCACTCGATCCCCGAGTCGAGCACCGCGATGACCACGTCGGGACGGCCGAGCGTCTGCTCGAACGCGGTCTTCACCGGCGTCCCCGGGAGGACGCACGAGGTGGATGCCGGAGCCACGGCGTTGGGGTCGACGATGCCCGCGCCCTCGATCCCGCACAACTCGGCCGGCTTGGGGTTGACGAGCGCGTCGCTCTGGGGACTGGTCTCCGGGGTGGCGAGAAATCGCCAGTCGCCGTTCAGGTTTGACGGGGTCTCACCCGGCGGCAACTTCCAGGTCAGCGGGTTGTGCGGGTCCGCGCCCGACTTCGGCAGATACGGGAAGTCGCCCGCGGCACTGCCGGTGGCACCGACGGCGAGCAGCGCGGCCGCGACCACGGTCCGCGCCACCCGCCACCGGAATCTCCTCCCTGCCAAGGCGCGGAATCATGCCCCGCGCCGACGCCGGATGCAACTTTCTAGTGAATCGTGCTTCGGAGCGCTTCGGCCACGCGGGTCACTTGACCCTCGGTCATCCCCGGGAAGAACGGAAGCGCGATCGAGCGCGCGGCTACGTCCTCGCAGACCGGGAACTCGCCTTCGCGGTGACCGAACCGCTCGCGGTAGAAGCTCATCAGGTGCACGGCGGGGAAGTACGGCTTGCTGGGAACGCCGTGCTCTGACGCCAGCGTCCGGACGGTCTCGTCGCGATCGATTCCGCGCGGGAGCTGGACGACGAACACGAACCATCCCCGGCGCGCGCCGCCCACGTCCGGACACGGGAGCTCGAGGTCTTCGATCCCGCCCAGCGCTTCCCGGTACAACGCCGCCGCGCGCGCCCGTCCGGCGAGCATTTCGTCGAGTCGCTCGGAGCTGGGCCAGCCCGAGGGCGCAGGCGATGTCCGAGAGCCGGTAGTTGAACCCGAGCCGATCATGGTCGAGCCAATCCATATTGGGTGCCCGGCCCTGGTTTCGCTCCGAGTCGATGCGCTCCTTGAGTGCCGCGTCGTGCACCGTGACCATCCCGCCCTCACCGGTGGTGAGCTGCTTGTTGGCGTAGAACCCGAATACCGCCGGGTGACCGCGCCCGCCCACCGGCACGCCATCGTCGTAGCAGGCGCCGAGCGCCTCGCAGGCGTCCTCCACGATCGGCAGGCCCAGTCGCTCGAAGGCCTCGATGTCGACCGGGTAGCCGAAGATGTGCACGGGGAGCAGGGCGGCGGTCCGGCTCGTCACCGCCGCGCTCGCAGCCGCCGGGTCGAGGTTCAGCGTGACCGGGTCGATGTCGGCGAACACCGGGCGCGCCCGCTCATACAGGGCCACGTTGGCGCTGGCCACGAACGAGAACGGGCTCGTTATCACCTCGTCGCCCTCGCTACGCCGACGGCCCGCAGGGCGAGATGGAGTCCGGCGGTGCCGCTCGAGACCGCACTGGCCTGCGGCGCGGCCACGCGGGCGGCGAAGGCGCGCTCAAACTCGCCCAGCATCGGGCCGAGCGACAGCCGCCCGGAGCGCAGGACCTCGAGCACGAGCTCCTCCTCCTACGGCCGATGACCGGCTGGGCGAGCGGGATCGTCCCGGGCTCAGTGAGGCTCATGCGTGGCGGGGCTCAGTGAGACTCATGCGTGGCCGCTCAGTGAGACTCATGCGTGGCCGGCTCACCGGGGACGCGGCGGCTCGAGACCTGCATCCCGTACTCGAGCGAGTCGACCAGCGCCTCCCACGAGGCCTCGATGATGTTCTCCGAGACGCCGATCGAGCCCCAGAGCGCCTCGCCGTCCGAGGCGTCGAGCAGGACCCGGGTCACCGCGCCGGTGCCCTTCGTCTCGTCAAGGATGCGGACCTTGAAGTTGACCAGGTCGATATCGCGCAGGTGGGGGTGGATCTCGACCAGGGCGTCGCGCAGGGCGCGGTCCAGAGCGTGGACCGGCCCGTTGCCCTCGGCCGTGCGCACGTAACGCTCGCCGTCAACCCAGATCTTGATCGTCGCTTCGGTCTCGACCCGGCCGTCGGCGCGCTTCTCGACGATCGCGCGCCAGCTCTCGAGCTGGAACAGCGGCTCGTACTCGCCGGTCTCCTTGCGCAGCAGCAGCTCGAACGACCCGTCGGCGGCCTCGTAGTGGTAGCCGCGATGCTCGCGCTGCTTGACGTGCTCAACGAGCCGGGTAGCGTCACCGTCGCTGAGCGTGATCCCGGCGTCGCGTGCGCGGGCGTGGAGCGTGCCCTTGCCGGAGAGCTCGGAGACCAGCAGCTCACGCGTGTTGCCGACCACCTCGGGGTCGATGTGCTCGAACGTGGCCGGATCGGCGTTCACGCCCGCCACGTGCATGCCGCCCTTGTGCGCAAAGGCGTTCTTGCCCACGTACGGCTGGTCCGGATCGGGGGTGAAGTTCAGGAGCTCGTCGAAGAAATGCGCCGCGGGAGCGAGTGACCGGAGCTGCTCGTCGGTCAGGCACTCGTAGCCGAGCTTCAGCTGGAGGTTGGGGACGATCGTGATCAGGTTGGCGTTGCCACAGCGCTCGCCGTAGCCGTTCATCGTCCCCTGCACCTGGGTGGCCCCGGCCTGCACCGCGGCCAGCGTGTTGGCCACCCCGCACCCCGCGTCGTCGTGGGTGTGGATGCCCACGCGCACGTCGACCGCGCCCACGACGTCGCTCATGGCCCGGGCGATCTCGTGCGGGAGCCTGCCCCCGTTGGTGTCACAGCAGGTCACCGTTTCGGCGCCGGCCTCGGCGGCGACCCGCAGGCACTGAACCGCGTACTCCGGGTCGTCGGCATACCCGTCGAAGAAGTGCTCGGCGTCATAGATGACGCGTTTGCCCTGCCCGGCCAGGAAGGCGACCGAGTCGGCGATCATGCGCAGGTTCTCCTCGCGGTCGACCCTGACCACCTTCTCGAGATGGAGCCGCCAGGTCTTGCCGACCAGGGTGCAAACCGGAGCGAAGCAGTCGGCCAGCAGCCTCAGCGCCGGGTCGCCGGCCGCGTCGGTGTCCCGCCGGCGGGTCATGCCGAAGGCGGCGATCTCGGCCGAGCCGAACGTCTCGGCGGCCAGCAGGCCGAACAGTTCGATCTCCTTGGGGTTGGAGCTCGGGAAGCCGGCCTCGATGAGGTCGATCCCGAGCTCGTCGAGCCGGTGCGCGACCCGCAGCTTCTCCTCGGCCGAGAGCGACATTCCCTCGCCCTGCATCCCATCGCGCAGGGTCGTGTCGTAGAGCTGGATCCTGGTCACGAGCTCGCCAGCAGCTGCGCTCAGGCGGTTTTGGTGGGCACCTCGACCACGTCGAGCCAGTCGACGTAGCGGGGATCCCGCCCGTGCAGGGCGTCGTCGAACACGCGCTGGAGCTCCCGCGTGACCGGGCCGGGCTTGCCGGTGCCGATCGTGTGATCGTCGATCTCGCGCACCGGCACGAGCTCGGCCGCGGTCCCGGACATGCACACCTCATCGGCCAGGTACAGCTCGGCACGGGCCAGATCGCGCTCGATCACCTCGTAGCCGAGATCGCGGGCGATCTGAAGGACCGACTTGCGATTGATCCCGTCGAGGATGGCGGCGGTCTGGGGCGGGGTCAGGATCACGCCGTCGCGCACGACGTAGATGTTCTCGCCCGAGCCCTCGCACACGAACCCGTGGTCGTCGAGCAGGATCGCCTCCTGGTAGCCGGCCTTCAGCGTCTCGATCTTGGCCAGCACGCTGTTCAGATACTGGCCGCTCGCCTTGGCATGGGGGATCAGCGAATCGCTCGAGATCCGCCGCCAGCTCGAGACCTTGGCCCGCACGCCCTCGTCCTTGGCCGCGTCCCCCAGGTAGGCGCCCCAGGGCCAGACCGCGATCGAGGCCTCGACCGGGGCTTCGAGCGGATTGATCCCCATCTGGCCGTAGCCCCGGAAGACGATCGGGCGGATGTAACACTCGCGCAGCTCGTTGGCCCCGATCAGCTCGTGGGTCGCCGCGCGCAGCTCCTGCAGCGTGTAGGGGATCGGCATGTAGTAGAGCTCGGCCGACTTGAACAAGCGCTCGAGGTGATCGTGGAGGCGGAACACCGCCGGCCCGAGCTCGGTCTCGTAGCAGCGGATGCCCTCGAACACGCCGGTGCCGTAGTGCAGCCCGTGGGTCAGTACGTGGACCTTCGCGTCCTCCCAGGCCACCAGCTCTCCGTTGTGCCAGATGAGGTCCGCTTGTTCCACTCCGAACTCCTTACACGTAATTGAGTACGGCCCGGGTGGCCTCCGCGGTGCCCGCGGTGCCCCCCAGGTCCGGCGTGCGCAGCCCCTCGGCAAGCGCACGATCGACCGCCGATTCTACCGCCGCCGCCTCTGCCTCCCGGTCGAGTCCATGCCGGAGCATCAGGGCCGCCGAGAGGAACATGGCCAGCGGATTGGCCCGGCCCGTGCCGGCGATGTCCGGCGCCGATCCGTGGACGGGCTCGAACAGCCCCGGGCCGTCCGGGTCGCCGAGTGACGCGCTCGGGAGCATGCCGATCGACCCGGTCAGCATCGCCGCCTCGTCGGACAGGATGTCGCCGAACATGTTCTCGGTCAGGATGACCTCGAAGTGCCGCGGCGCCGCGATCAGCTGCATGGCAGCGTTATCGACCAGGACGTGCTCGAGCTCGATGTTCGGAAACTCCCTGGCGTGGATGTCCCGGACGATCTCCCGCCAGAACCGCGAAGTCTCGAGCACGTTGGCCTTGTCGACGCTGGTCACCCGGGACTGGGCGCTCCTGAACGCCACCCGGGCGATCCGCTCCACCTCGTCGCGGCTGTAGATACACAGATCCGACGCCTGGTCGGACGTGCGGGTCTTCTCGCCGAAGTAGATCCCGCCGGTGAGCTCGCGGACGACCATCAGGTTGGTGCGGTCGATCACCTCGGGCTTGAGCGGACTGGCGTCGTAGAGGGCTGGGATCGGCTTCACCGGCCGCAAGTTGGCGAACAGGTTCAGCCCCTTGCGCAGGCCGAGCAGGCCCTGCTCGGGCCGGGGCTTAGCGGGGTCGGTGGTGTCCCACTTGGGTCCGCCGACCGCGGCCAGAAGGACGGCGTCGGCTCGCCGGCAGGCATCCAGGGTCTCGTCCGTGAGTGCGGTTCCGTGAGCGTCGATCGACGCTCCACCGAAGTCGTGGCGCTCGTACTGAAAGGCCTCGGGTCCGACGACGGCATCCAGGAGCTCGAGCGCGGCGTCCATCACCTCGGGGCCGATTCCGTCCCCGGGCAGGAGGATCACCTTGGGTTGCCGGTCGCCGCTCATGCGGCGCCGGACGGTAGCCGATCAGTCATGTTCGACCGAGGGAAGTCCCGTATACCGAGACGACCCTCACTCGCTTCGGGCGACCGGGGCGGCCACGCCACCCTCGGGGGAGCCACCCCATTGCTGTGAGGCCCCGGCCGTGGCCACGTCGACCGGGTACGTGTGCCGGGCCCGGCCGAGGAAATATCCGGCCGCGGCCAGGGTCACGAGCAGGATCAGGAAGGTGAGCTCGAGCCCGCGGGCCTCGCTGGCCGAGACCGCCCCCCGGAGATGCGTCCCCACCGGTGCCTGGGCGGGGACGATGCCGGCGATCAGCGAGGACAGGCCGCCGAACAGCACCGGCGCCACCGCCTGGCTCAGCGACCGCACGACGGTGCGGACGCTCTCGGCCCGCCCCCACAGGCCGGCCGGCATGATGTCGAGCCGGGCCGCGTCGAGCGGCGGATTGGCGGCCGCGATCAGGCTCGCGCCGGCGACGTCGAACCACACCGCGGGCGTCAGCTTGGTGCCGATGAGGCCGGGAACCAGCAGTACGGCGGCGCCGACGTAGCAGATCGCGGGCACCCACATCCGCGCCTCCAGGTGGCCGCGCTGCACGAGCAGGTCGGTGATCCGCCCGCTCAGCAGCGTCCCGATGATCGCGCCCACGACCAGCAGCGCCAGCACGAGCTCGGCCGTGGCCTGGCTGGAGTGGTAGTGCCCGCGCACGAACAGCAGAGCGAACGTCTGCAGCCCGGCGAAGTAGAAGTACCCGAGCGAGGAGCCGATGATCAGCCTCACGTTCGAGGGCACCGAGAGGATGTACTGGACCGCCGCCGTGACCGGCATCTCGCTCGGATTCTCATGGAGCACGCGCCTGGGGTCCGGCTCGACGCCGCGCGCCTGCACGGTCTGGAAGGCCAGATCGTCCTCCTGGGCATCGGCCGAGAAGGGCTCCGTCTCTCCGGCCAGCCAGTCCGCGGCCGAACCGCCCGCCGCCGCCTCGTGGAGATCGACCACTCCAGGCTGAAGGCGCGACTGCCCGCCGCGCAGCGGCTCGGGGACAGTCCGCCACAGCGTGCGGGCGAGGAAGAAGCCCGGAATGGCCAGGACCACGAAGGCGGCGCGCCAGTCGATCAGGCTGGCCACGCTGCCGCTGACGATGAACCCGATCGCGGTGCCGGCGGCCTCGCCGCCGAGGATGTACGCCCACACTCGCCCGCGCTCGCCGGCGGGGAAGTAGTCGCCGCTCAGCGACGCGATCGCGGGCCCGGCGCTGGCGGTGACCGCGCCCAGGACCAGCCGGGTCAGGAGCAGGGTCGAATAGCTGCCGGCGAACGCACTGGCCAGCGAGGCGGCGCTCCAGAGCACGATGCTGATCGCCAGCACAGGAATCCGCCGGATCCGGTCGACCAGCATGCCGACCGGGATCGTGAAAACGGCCCCGACGAGGAGCGAGATCGAGCTCAGGAGGCCGATCTTGGTGTTGCCGATGTGGAGCGCCTTCTCGAGCTGGGGCGCCACCGCACCCACGGTCGCCGCGTCCGCGCCGCTCAGGGCCAGCACGGCCGCGAACAGGAAGATCACCCGGGCTCGCGCCGGGCCACCCACTCGGCGCACCACCTCCCCGCGCAGGAGCCGCCACAGCCCTCGGATCATTCGGCCGAGCGCCCTGGCCAGCCGCCCGGTCACGCTCGCCCCCTCGCGGTCCATCAGCCCGACGGAGTGGCGGCCGCGCCGTCGGCGGGCGCCCGGCTGTCCTCGTCCTGCCAGCGGCGGACCCGCCGGCGCAGAGCCAGGTAGCCGCCGATGCCGGGCAGGGCGGGGAGCCAGAAGGCGATCGCGCTGTAGGCGAGCGTCCCCACCAGCGCGTGGCTGGCCGGGATGCCGAAGGCGGCGAAGGCGCCGATCATCCCGCCCTCGACGCCTCCGATACCGCCCGGGACGGGCAGCAGGGCCCCGAGCGTGCCCAGGAAGTAGCCCATGATGAGAATGGCGACCGGGAGGTCGGTGCCGAAGGCCTTGAACGTGCAACCGAGGACGGCGATGTCAAAGCCCCAGTAGACGACGGCGCCGAGGATGCCGATCCGGCGCTCTCGGATCAGTCCATAAACCGTGCGCACGGCCGTACCAAGGATCGCCGGGGCGGTGGCGAACCGGGCGGCCAGGCGGCCGATCCGGCCGCGGCGCTTGGCCAGCTGGCCGAGCCGGCGCTCGGCATCGCGCGGGACCATCCCCGCGCTGACGACCAGGATCAGCACCACCGCGGCCAGCACCGCAGGCAGCACGGTGAGGGCGAACGGGCCGCCCCCGGGGAACAGCCCGTACCAGAGGCCGAGCCCGCACACGATGATCGACCCGAGATAGACCGTGTACTGGAGCACGTACATGGCCACCATCCGGCAGGCGATCGTGCGCGGGCCCATGCCGGCTCGGCGAAGCGCCCATGCCGTGACCGCGATCCCACCGGCGCCCGCGGCGGCGAGCAGACGGATGGCGGCGATCCCGGCCAGCGGGATCTGGATGCTGGCTCCCCAGGTGAGCCGCGGGTAACCGCGTGAGAACACGGTCCGGAACAGCACGGCATAGCCACTGACCGAGATCAGCTCGAACACGGCGGCGACCACGAGGAAGACGGGATCGCCGTGCTTGAGCCGTCCCCACGTCTGGTTCAGACCCGCCAGCTTCGGGATCAGGAAGTACAGCCCCCCGACCAGAACCGCCGTGAAGACGACCGCGACGATGACCTGGCGGCGGCTGATCGAAGGCGCCGGGGCGTCTTTCCCGAGGGAGTCGTCTGCCTCATCGGCTTCGAGGAAGGGGAGCGATTCACGCGCGCCGGACATGGGTTCAGACCTCACGGTACCCACGTGCGCGGGTGACGTGAACGGAGGCGGCCGCGGAGCCGACTGTGTCAGGGCCGGCGCGCGGTCATGTTGAGGCGCACGTACTCGAGCGCGAGCGGGTCGCCCGCCCGCTCGAGCACCCGATCGACGAACGGCTCTCGCAGCTCGCCGGGCAGCGGGTCGAGGTGGCGGACCAGGCACACGGTCTGGACGAAGGCCCGCGGGTCGGCCGGCGCCACCGACTTCGGCTCGAGCCAACACGACACCTCGATGAACCCTGCCCGCTCCAATCGCTCCGCCGTCTCCCCGTCGGTGGCGTAGTTCCACGGCCGCTGCCAGCCGTCGAAGTAAGGGACAAAGGGCTCCTCGCCCGCCACGGCGTCGGCCAGCTTCCGGAACGCATCGATGTTGCCCCGCCCGCCGCACTGGGCGACCAGCCGCCCGCGGGGACGAAGTGTCCGGAACAGAGCCGCGAACAGCGCGTCGTGATCGTGAATCCAGTGGAAGGTGGCGTTGGAGAAGATCGCGTCCACCGCCTCGGGGATGTTCAGCGCCACCAGGTCCTGGCACAGCACGGTCGCCCGGTCCCCGAGCACCGAAGCCGCATGCGCGGCCATCGAGGGCGCCACGTCGACGGCGTACACCCGCCCTCGCGGCACGCGCTCGATCAGCTCGGCCGTGACGCGGCCCGACCCGCAGCCGGCGTCGAGCACGACCTCGTCGCCGTCGAGCGGCATCCGGGAGAGCTGCTCGAGCGCCCACCCGAACTGCGGGTCCGAGATGCGGTCGTACGTGGCGGCATCCCAGTCTCTACGCCCGGCCATCCCATTCACGCGAGTTCGGCGCCCGCCGAACTCGCATTGGAGTTGCCGCACGGCAACTCCACGGTCACAGGGCCCGGTCGCTCGCGCGCGCCCTCGTAGGAGGCGATCTCGTCCTCCTGAGACAGCGTCAGGCCGATGTCGTCGAGCCCGTTCAGCAGCCGGTGCTTGGTTTCCGGATCGATCTCGAACCGCTCCGTGCCTCCCGGCCAGCGGACCTCCTGCTCGCGCAGGTCGACCTGAACCTCGCCCGCATCGGCGATGGCCGCACACGCGTCGGCCGAGATCTCGACCGGCAGCAGTCCGATCTTGGTGCAGTTGGAGCGGAAGATGTCGGCGAAGCTGGGCGCGATGATGGCCCGGAAGCCGTAGTCCTCGAGCGCCCAGGGGGCGTGCTCGCGGCTCGATCCGCAGCCGAAGTTCCGGCCCGCCACCAGGACCGGGTTGCGCGGTAGCTCCCATCCGGGCTCCTTGGCCCAGTCGTAGAACAGGAACTCGCCGAACCCGGTCCGCTCGATTCGCTTGAGGAACTGCTTGGGGATGATCTGGTCGGTGTCGATGTCGTCCCGGTTCAGCACCGAGACCCGTCCGGTAATCGTCTCCACTGCCTTCATCGGTTGGCCTTCCACTCGCGAATGTCCACGAACCGGCCCTCGATCGCGGCCGCCGCCGCCATCTCGGGTGAAACCAGATGCGACCGGGCCCCGCGGCCCTGGCGGCCCTCGAAGTTCCGGTTCGAGGTCGAGGCCACGCGCTCCCGGGGCGCCGCGATGTCCGGGTTCATGCCCAGGCACATCGAGCAGCCGGCGCCGCGCCAATCGAACCCGGCCCGCTTGAACACGTCGTCGAGCCCCTCCTGCTCGGCCTGGATCCGCACCTGCTGGGAGCCGGGCACGACCATCGCGTAGACGCTGTCGGCCACCTTTCGCCCGTCGATCACCGAGGCTGCCGCCCGCAGGTCGCCGATCCGAGCATTGGTGCACGAGCCGATGAAGACCCGGTCCAATCGGATCTCGGAGACCGGGACCCCGGGCTCGAGACCCATGTAGTCGAGCGCACGCTCGTCCTGGTCAGAGGCCGGCTCGGGCACGGCCTCGGTGACCGGCACCACCATCCCGGGGTTGGTGCCCCAGGTGACCATCGGGCTGATCGCCGAGGCGTCGACCGTGATCTCGCGGTCGAACGAGGCACCTGGATCGGTCCCCAGCTCCCGCCATTCGTCGGGCACCGACGAGGGCGCGCCCGGACGCCCGATCACCCACTCGAACGTGGTCTCGTCAGGCGCGATCATCCCGGCCCGGCCGCCGCCCTCGATCGTCATGTTGCACACGGTCATCCGGCCTTCCATCGACAACGCCTCGATCGCCGGGCCCGCGTACTCGACCACGTGGCCGACCGCGCCCGAAACGCCGATCTGGCCGATCGTGGCCAGGATCAGGTCCTTGGCCGTGACCCCGAAGCCGAGCGACCCCTCGTAGCGGATGCGCATCGACTTGGGCTTGTTCTGGACCAGGCACTGGGTGGCCAGCACGTGCTCGACCTCGCTCGTGCCGATGCCGAAGGCCAGCGCCCCGAAGGCCCCGTGAGTGGCCGTGTGGGAGTCGCCGCACACGATCGTCATCCCGGGCTGGGTGACCCCGAGCTCGGGCCCGATGATGTGCACGATCCCCTGCCGGTCGGACCCGAGCGAGTACAGCGGAACCCCGAACTCCTCGCAGTTGCGCTCGAGCGTCTGCACCTGCACGCGCGAGAGCTCGTCCCGGATCCGGGCCGCCACCGCGGTCCCGTCAGTGGGGACGTTGTGGTCGGCCGTGGCCAGCGTCCGGTCCGGGCGGCGCACGCGCCGGCCGGCGAGCCGGAGCCCCTCGAAGGCCTGGGGGCTGGTCACCTCGTGGACCAGGTGCAGGTCGATGTACAGGAGCCCGGGGGCGACCTCGTGGGCGTCCCAGATCTTCTCGAACAATGTCTTGGCCATAGGTGTCAACTCCTCCGCAGGCCGGCGCTGACCACGGCCAGCAGCACGGCCTCATCGGGTCCGGGATTCTCGAAGTGATGGGGCAGATCGGCGTCGAAGGTCACGCAGTCGCCGGCCGAAAGCTCGTGGCTGACCCCGTCGCACACGAGCACCACCCGCCCGGATTCGACCAGCGCCGTCTCGCGGCTGCCGGGCTCATGCATGGGCGGGTCGCCGGGCCCGCCGGTGACCGCGTCGGCGGCCAGCACGTGGCGCGAGAGCTCGGCCCGCTGGCCGGGCAGTGGCGGGGTGAGGATCTCGTACCGGTGGCCGGCGCTTCCGTTGCGAGGCCCCTGACGCCGCTCGGCCGCTCGCACGACCAACACCGCGCCGTCCTCGTCCAGCCGCAACAGCTGCGAGAGCCGGAGCTCGAGCCCGCCGGCGATCCGGTTCGCCACCTGGAGGGTCGGGCTGGTCTCCCCCCGCTCGACCTGCGAGAGCATCGGCGCGCTCACCCCGGAGCGCTCGGCCAGATCGCGCAGCGACAGCGACATCGACTCGCGCAGGGCGCGAATCCGCGGGCCTACGGACTCCAGCGGGGAGGGCGCAACGGTCGTCATACGAGCGTACGTTATCACGTACACGGGCGGGCCGGCGGGCGCGGGGCGGCGGGCGTGCGGGCGTGCGGGCGCGGGGCCGCAGACGAGCTGGCAAGAACGACCACGAGCGCGACGAATGACGATCGCTGATGGTCCTTTTTGCTCGTCGACGGCAGAAAAGACCATGAGCGGCGCGGCGAGTGCGAGCCGGTGGACCTTTTGGCCACGGCCACGCGCGAACCCTTTCAATCCGCTTACGAGAGCCGCCGAGGTCCACGCCGATAGCCTCAACCCATGCTCTCCCGACCCGATGTGCTCGTGCTCGGCGGCGGTGGCGTGCTCGGCGAGGCGTGGATGATGGGCGTGCTGGCCGGCATCGAGGACGCCAGCGGGTTCGACCTGCGCGACTGCGAGTCCTTCGTCGGCACCTCGGCCGGCTCGATCGTGTGCGCGCACCTGCTGGCCGGGGAGCGCCCGCGCCGGCCCAAGAAGGTCGGGACCGACGTCGAGGTGGCGACCGAGAAGCCGGCCGACGGACTGGCCTCGGCGGCGGTGGTAGCCGCCCGCCGGGCCGGGACGCTGGCCCTCGGCGCGGCCGCTTCGTTCGCCCCGCTGGCGCTCGGCCTGGCCGCACCGGGAGGAGCGCTGGTGCGCGGGCTCATGCTTCGCCGGCTGCCTCGCCCCCAGCAGACGCTGGATGCCCTGCGCGAGCAGATCGAACGCAACGACGTGCGCTTCGACGGCCGGCTCCGAATCGCCGCGGTCGATCTGAGGACCGGCCGGCGAGTCGTTTTCGGCAGCCCCGGCGCGCCGGCGGCCACGGTCGCCGAGGCCGTCACCGCCTCCTGCACGGTTCCGTGGCTGTTCGCCCCGGTCGAGATCGACGGCCGCGAGTACGTCGACGGGGGCGTGTGGAGCCCGACCAACCTCGACGCCGCCCCGGCCGGGCGCGAGACGCATGTGCTGTGCCTGAACCCGACCGCCAACCTGATCGGGTCTCAAAGCGTGCTCGCGGTGATCCGGCGGGTGTCCCGCTCCGCCGTCTCGATCGAGTCGCTCGTCCTGCGCCGCCGCGGCGCCTCAGTCCGGATGATCGCCCCCAACGACGAGGCCGCCGCGGCAATGGGCAACAACTTCATGGACCGCGAGCCCCGCGACCGGGTCCTGGCCGCGGGTTACCGCCAGGGCATGGCCCTCGGTGTGCAGGACGGCCTCCCTACGGGGTCCGAACGGGCGCTCCCGTCAGGGCGGGGTCGGTAGCTGTGCCCGCTTCGCGGGCATCGCCTGGCGGCGAAACCTCGCGGAGCTGCTCCTGACGCCGGACCGCGTTCGAGAGCGCGCGGACGTAGGCCCGCCCGGCCGCCTCGAGGATGTCGGTTGAGACTCCCTGGCCGGACCCGGTCACCCCGCCCAGCTCGAGCACGACCGAGGTCTCGCCGAGCGCATCCTGGCCCGCGGTCACCGCGTCGACGCGGAACTCCCGCAGCCGGGCATCGCTGGCTGTGGCCGCGTTGATGGCGCGGAAGATCGCATCCACCGGGCCGTCGCCGGTGAACGAGCCGGTCAGCTCGCTCCCGTCGGGCGCCGTGATGCCGACCGTGGCGTGCGGGGGCCGCCGGGTCGAGGCCTCGACGTCGAACCACTCGAGCTGGTAGGCCGCCACCTCCTCGCGGAGCTCATCGGTCACGAGCGCCTCGAGGTCCATCGCGGTGACCTGCTTCTTCTTGTCCGCGATCTCCTTGAACCGCTTGAACGCGGTGTTCAGGCCCTGGCCCGAGAGCTCGAATCCCAGCTCGGCCAGCGCCTGCTGGAGGGCGTGGCGGCCGGAGTGCTTGCCGAGCACGATCGAGTTGGCGTCCAGGCCCACCGTGGTGGCGTCCATGATCTCGTACGTCGTGCGCTCCTTCAGGACCCCGTCCTGGTGGATCCCCGACTCGTGCGCGAACGCGTTGCGGCCGACGATCGCCTTGTTCGGCTGCACCGGATAGCCGGTCAGGCGCGAGACCATACGGGAGGTGCGCGCGATCTCCCGCGTGACCACGCCCGTGTGCACGCCCACCGCGGCCGACCGGGTGTGGAGCAGCATCACGACCTCCTCGAGCGACGCGTTGCCGGCCCGCTCGCCGATGCCGTTGATCGCGCACTCGACCTGCCTCGCCCCGGCCCGGATTCCGGCGAACGAGTTGGCCACGGCGAGGCCGAGGTCGTCGTGGCAGTGCACGGACAGGACCACATCCCGGAGCTCGGGAATCAGCTCGTACAGGCGGCCCAGGTACGCCGTGTACTCGTCGGGCATCGTGTAGCCGACCGTGTCGGGGATGTTGATCGTGGTTGCCCCCTCGGCGATCGCCACCGCACACACCTCGGCCGTGAACTCGACCTCGGCCCGCGTGGCGTCCATGGGCGAGAACTCCACGTCGTCCACGTACTGCTTGGCGTGCGCCACCGCGGCCCGGGCCTGGCCGAGCACGTCCTCGCGGGTGCTCTGCAGCTGGTGGCGGATGTGGATGTCCGAGGTCGAGATGAACGTGTGGATCCGGGGCCGCTCGGCGTCGCGAACCGCGTTCCAGGCCGCGTCGATGTCGGCCACGTGCGTGCGCGCCAGCGCGGCGATGATCGGCGGCGCGGGCTCGACCACCCGGCGCGAGATCTCCTGCACGGCCTCGAAGTCGCCGGGCGAGGTGATCGGGAACCCGGCCTCGATCACGTCGACCCCGAGCCGCGCCAGCTGCTGGGCGATCTCGAGCTTCTCCTGCGTGTTCAGCGAGATGCCGGGCGACTGCTCACCGTCGCGCAGCGTGGTGTCGAAAATCAGTACTCGGTTGGGGTCGGCGTCATGTCACTCCTTCAAAGCTGGGAAATCTTCTCGGTGCTGGTTTCGCGGCTATCTGCGGCCGCCACGCGCTATTCCCCCCGAAGGGGGAGGAGGAGAAGAAGTCGAAGCTCGAGGACCAGCGACATCGCGACCAAGACTACCAGCGCCGTCACGCGCCATGATCTGACCAGATGCGCACCGTCCTGATCACCCTGATCGGCCCCGAGCGGACCGCCGACCTGGTCGTCGACGCCGACACCCGCGTGAGCGAGCTGCTTCCGAACCTGCTCGCCGCCGGCGGCGTGTCCGAGTCCGACCGGGCCGAGCCGGAATGGGGAATCGCGCTCATGGGCAAGCAGCCGATCTCGCCCGAGCTCACGCTCGAGGGCTCCGGCGTGCTCGACGGCGCCGTCCTGGTTCTGCGCCGTGACGTGCACGCGCAATCCGAGCCGGTGATCGCCTCGCCCAGCGGCGCCGGTCCCGCGGGCTCGCCGATCGAGCGCACGCGGGCTCTGCTCGCGCGCCCCGAGCAGGGCTCTGGCCGCCGGGGGCGGCTGCTGCCCCAGCTCGCCGATCCGGGCGCCGACGGCCAGGCCGACGCCCTGGCCGACGCGGTGGGCAGGGTCCGGCTTTCCCGCTGCGCCACCATCGCGGTGATCTCGCCCAAGGGGGGCGTGGGCAAGACGACGCTGTCGATCATGCTCGGCGCGCTGCTGTGCTCGCTGCGCTCCGACCACGTGCTGGCTCTCGATGCCGACGGCGATTACGGCTCGCTGGGCCGGCTGGCCCCGGCCGGTGCCGCCACCCCGGCTGACCCGGACAACATCATCTTCGATGCCCTCTCCCAGGGCGCGGTGACCTTCGCCGAGCTCGACCGGACGCTGTGGAAGCTGCCCGGCGGCCTGCGCGTCGTGCCCTCGCCGCGGGATCCCACGGCGATGGCCCGGGCCGACCGGGAGATGTACGCGCGGGTGATCGGCAACGCGCAGCGCCTGGCCGGGGTGCTCGTGGTCGACTGCGGCACGGGCCTCGGCCAGCCCGGAGTCCAGGCGGCGATTCTGGCCTGCGACCAGCTGGTCGTGGTGACCGACGCCTCCGGGGCCACGGCGAGCCTGGTCGTGGAGTCGATGCGTCTGCTCGAGCGCGCGGGCCGGCCGATCACCGTGGTCTGCAACCGGCTCCGGCGCGGCCGCCCCGGCCAGGAGGACCTGATGCGCCTCGACGCCCTCTTCCCTCGCGCGGGCGCGCTCATCGGGGTGCCCGATGAGCCAGAGGCCGCCCAAGCCCTCCGGGGCGAGTTCGACTGGTCGACCGCGCCGCGGTCGCTGCGCCAGTCCCTGCTCGAGCTGGCCGCGGTGCTGGCCCTCGGGTGGGCAGATCTCGGACTCGACGCGGTGGCCTGGAAGGGTTAGAGGGCCGGCTCACGCCGGCCCCGGGGTGTGGCTTTCGCGCCTCGGGTGCGCGTTTGGTGGAAGTTGAGCCCGGGTAGCCGTTCAGATGCCGTGGCGGTCGGTACGCGGCCAGTCCCGCGAGGGGAACCGGCAATTTTTGGAGGCAGACATGGCACCGGAAGCTAGGCCAGAGCTCGACCCCGAGCGGGTGTCAGCCAGCGAGTTGAAGGTCGATCTCCGGGAGGCGTTGAGCGGTGCCGAGCCGCTGCCGCGCACCAGCCCACCGGCCCGCACGGCGGATATGGACCTACCGCGCAAGCCGCGTCACGCCGACCTGCCGCCGAGACCGCGCCGCGGCGACCAGCCCGAGGGGCCACGCCGAGACCCCGGACCGGCGCCCGATGATCCCATCGCCTCGCCGCCGCGAGAGGCCATCCCGGCCGCGGCGGCCGAGCAGAGCGAGCACTTCGCCGAGCCCGGGCGGCCAGGCACTCCGAGCCCGCGACCCCGCCGGCACGTTTCGCCAATGCCCGCGAAGCGGGCACCGAATCTGTCAGTGCCGCCGAAGGCGGCGCCGATCCCCTCGGCACCGACCTGCTGCCCGCCGACGTGTACCGCATTGCCGAAGGCCGCGAAGTCCGCGACACGACCTGGTCGCGGTTCGCCGGCCGGGTGCGCAGCGCGCTGACCAGCCCCCCGGCCAAGCAGGAGGCACAGCTCGACCAGGAGCTTCACCAGCTCCGGATCCGCGGCCTCGCCCACGGCGTGACGGTCGCGCTGGGCTCGATCAAGGGCGGGGTGGGCAAGACGACGCTCACATTGACCCTGGCCGACATGCTGGCCGACTCGCTGCGCTGCGGCGTCGTCGTGATCGATGCCGACCTCGAGTGGGGCACGGCGGCCGACAGCACACCCGAGGTCGGCCGGCGGGCGGGGACGCTGAGCGACGTCCTCGCCGCCCGGGACCAGATCGCCTCCCCGGGGGCGCTGGCGCCATATCTCACACCGCTTCCCGGCGGCGCCCAGCTGCTGGCCGGTCCGACCGACCCCCAGGACATCGAGCGGCTGGGCGCGGAGGACATGCAGGCGCTCCTCGAGTTGCTGCAACGGTTCTTCCCCGTGGTCCTGATCGATCTCTCGCCGGGGATCGGCCTCCGCGGGACGATCCCCCGCTGGGCGTTCAACGCCGCCGATGAGATCGTGGCCATCGCCACACCGACCAGGGGCAGCCTGCGCCGCGCCGGGCGGATGCTCGCGTACCTCGGCGAGCATCAGCCGGAGGTGCCGATCACGCTGGCCCTCAACATGGTCCCGCGCCGGCCCGACGCCGCGATCCAGCGCGTGATCGAGGTCGCGCAGCACAACGGCCGCACCCGGCGCTATGCCGCCATACCCCGCGATGACGCCCTGATGCGACAGCTCGACGCCGGGCTGCTGAACGTCTCCGAGCTCGACCAGCACACCAGGATCGCCGTCAAAGACCTCGCCTATCAGCTCGCGAGCAGCTGGTGTCGGTGACTGCGCGCCAGGTGCGGGAATGGCCGCGGATGGTCGCGGCCGGGATCGCGGCCGCCGTTGTCCTCGTGCTCATCGGGGTGCTCGCCGCCTCGGCCGCGAAGTCATCCGGTGGCGGCAGCGGACAGACCGCCGCCACCGCGGCGTTGCGCCGGGCCAACGCCCGCCAGGCCCAACAGCTGCGCAGCGAGGCCGCGACGGTGGCCTCGCTCCGATCGGAGCTGAGCACCCAGGCCGCCGCGCTCACCGCCGTGAAGGCTCAGCTCACCGGTAGCCGGGCCAACGTCAGGTGTTGGTACGGACGGGCCCTGCACCCGAAAGCCAGGGCGCCGGGCTGCGATCCCACCGCAAGCTTCATCGTCAACCCCCACGCACTGAAAGGAGTCAACGCCATGTCGCAGATCATGGTCGTCACCGAAGCGGTACAGACCGCGGGGCAGCGCATCCAGGCCCTCTCGCAGGAGATCGAGCAGCTGATCGGTCAGCTCCAGAGCACCGCCCTCGGAGTCCAGGGCGAGTGGCGCGGCACCGCCAACAGCGCCTTCGAGTCCGCCATGGCGGAATGGCAGGCCGCGGCCAACAACATCCAGATGGCCGCCGCTCAGATCGGGCGCGCGACCCTGACCGCGGGCAGCAACTACCAGGAGACCGAGGCTGCCAACGCCTCGATGTTCCGCTAGCGGCTGAGAGGGAGCACCGGCTGGCCGATCACCTCCGCGAGCACATCCGATGAGCACCTTCCAGGTCACCCCGGCGGGGCTCGCGAGCGCGGGAAGCCGGCTCACCGCCGGCTGCGCCGATCTCGGCGCGGCGGAGAGCTCCGTGGCGCAGACTGCGGCGGCGGCGAGCGGCACCCCGGCCGCGGGCGCAAACGAGGCGCTGGTCGCGGACGCGCAGCGCGTTCTGAGGACGCTGCAGACGGCGGCCGAGGACCTGGGCCGGGCGCTGGCGCAGGCGTCGTCCAACTACCAGGCCGCCGAGACAACCAACGCCGCTTGCTATGCCCCCGGAGCGGGCCCGTGACGGGCGCGTTCGGGTTCGAGGTTCCCACCGGCGATCCCGGCGCGCTGAACGCGGCGGCCGGCAGCTGGCGCACGCTCGGAGCCGCGCTCGATGCGCAGGGGCAAGCGGTCGGCACCGGTGCCGGTGCCGCCCTGAGTGCCGGCAGCTGGGAGGGCTCGGCGGCCAGTCGCTTCAGCGATGAGGCCGAACGGCTGGTGAAGGCGTTCGTGGCCAACGTCGGGGCGTGCGGGCGGGCCGCCTCCGCGCTGCGCGAGCTCGCCCAGGCGCTCGAGCAGGCCCAGCAGGCCACCCGGCAGGCCATGGCCGAGTGCGAGCAGTATCAGACCGAGGCGGCGAGCCAGCAGGCGGCCGCCGCCCAGGCCGGGCAGGCGGCCCAGGCCGCCCACCAGTCGGCGGCCGGCGCGGTTCACCCGAGCGCGATCTCCGCCTACAACCAGGAGGCAGCTCGTCAGCAGCAGCTGCAGTCCTCGGCCCAATCGGCCGCGACCCGGGCGCAGGACGGATTGAAGGGGGCTCAGGCCCGGGGCCGCGCGGCGGCTGCCGCCTACGAGCACCAGGCCCAGGCGGTGACGGCACAGCTGCATGCAGCCGCCGCGGAGCTCCAGGCACCGGGCGAGATGGCCGGCTGGGCCGAGCCCGCGGTGACGTGGGCCGGACGGCTCAACGACGTGGCCGGCGCCGGTACGACCGCCCTGATCAAGAGCTACAACGCGGTCATCACGAAGATGACCGACCAGATGGAGCGCGAGGCCTACGCGTTCCTGTCCAACCCCGGAGCGTGGGAGAACCCGGCCAACGTGGCCACTCCCCTGTCCGAGGTGGACGACGCACTGGCCGCCGGAGGCCTGTCGGACACCGCGCTCTCGGACGCGCGGATGACGTTCGCCTCCGGGCTGACCGGAATCGCCAATTCGCCCGTGTCCAAGGCGCTGACCCGCGGCATCGTCCCCGAGGGCTCTTTCGGCGCGGCGGGCGACGTGCTCAGCAAGGTCCCGATCGCGGGCGTCGCCTTCACCGGCCTCGACATGTACATGAACCGCAACAAGGGGATCGGCGACGAGTTCGTGCAGCCGATCGGCAACCTGGCCCTGGGGACCGGCTTGGCCGAGGGCACCTCATCCGTCATCGCCTCGGTCGGGGTCAGCGACGGCCTGCTGACCGCGGTCGGCGGCTCGGCCCTGATCCCGGGCGTCGGCGAGGTGGTGATCACGGGCGCGGTCGTGGTCGGCGGGGTGATGGCGGTCGACTGGGCCGGCCACGCGATCTGGGACCACCGGGCTGCGATCGTCCATGGAGTCGAGCACGCGGCCGACTGGACCTACAACGAAGGTAAGTCGCTCGTGCAGGGCGCGGTCCACGAGGGCAAGTCGCTCGTGCACGGCGCCGAGCAGGTGCTCAGCGACCTCAACCCGTTCGGATGAGCGCCACCCGCGCCGATAACGCCGATCTCCTGGCCATCTCGGCTCAGGTCGGGCCGATCCGGCCGGAGACCGATCAGAAGCGCTGGCAGGAGCTGAAGCGGGATCTCGTGCTCGGGCTCGAGCGCGCACTCGTGCTCGTGGCCATGCGCGGGGACGGCCCCGAATGCCGTCCCGGGCCCGACGGGGGCGTGCTCCTGGCCTTCACAGATGAGGAGGCGGCCTCGGCCTGGGCGTCCTCCCAGCATCCGGCCGCACCACCCTGCAGCTTCCGGCTCGCGACCGAGGAGCCACCGAAGTCAGAGCGCGAGGGCCGGCGGCTGTGGGAGCGCCTGCTCGAGCCGACCCGCGCCGTCTCAGTCGTGGTCAACCCCGACGGCCCCGACGGCTTCCTGATCACGGCCGAAGAGCTGCGGCGGACGCGGCCGCGCCTGTTCGGTCACGGCGGCGCGCCCGAGGCGGGCTCGCCCTGGCTCGATCCCGCCTCGAGAGCACCTGAGCGCGAGCGTCTGCACGAACTGAGCTCGGGCCTGATGAGCCGGCTTGACCGCGGCGAGCTCGGGGAGGTCCACCTCCACGATCAGAACCGGCTGGGCAGCCTGATTGCCGGCGCCGAGCTGCAGTACCTGAGCGGACGCGTTCGCCTCGCGCGCGGCCAGGTGAAGGCCGGCGTGTTCCAGATGATGTGGGGCGCAATCGCCTACGGCCGGTTCGGGGACCCCTACCGGTGCCTGGACGGGCTCCTGGCCACCGGTGACACGCTGCACGGACTCCAGGGTCACGATGAGGCGGGCGGCGAGCCGACCACCTGGGTCGGCCCGGCGCTGCACGACCTGCGGGCCGAGCTGACGAAGATGACGGTCGGCTACCGGGACGAGGACCGCCGGAGGTATCTCTCGCCATGACCGCCACCGCGGTGGCCAACCCGATGCTGGTCCGGGCGCTGCTGGCCGGGCCCGAAAGCGCGGTCCTGGCCGAGCTCGCCTCCGCCACCCTGCTCGTCCCGGTCGCGCCGGTCGGGGGCGGGGACGGCCTGGTCCGCCGCGGGCGGACGCTGGGCGGGCGGGCCTTGGTGTGGGCGTTCACGGACGAGGAGGCGGTCCGGGCGTGGGACCGGCACCCGGCGCACGCGATCGCCCCGCTCCCGTCCTCCGAGCTGAGCGGGCTCGAGGCCGTGGTGGCCGTCAACGCCGCCGGGCCGGGCGCCTGCCTGGTCGAGCCGGCAAGCTTGGCTCTCGGGCCGAGCGATCCGCCCCCCGCGCTGCGCGCCGACCGACTTCGAGCTGCCCGAGGCCCGGGCCGAGCTCCGCCGCCGCGCCCGTCACGCCCATGAACGGGGCGAGTTCGAAGCCTGTCTGTCCGCGTGCGGCGCGCTTGGCGACCGGCTGCACGGAGCGCTGGCCGCGGTGGATCTCGCCGCGGACCTGGCGCGGGCGAGATCGCTCGAGCGGGCGCTGACCACTTGGGAACGGGCGGCCGACATCCTGGCCCGGTTCGGCGAGGGGGACGTGGCCGTGACCGCGCTGCTCGAGGCGGCCGAGGCCGCCGTCGCGGGTGGGCGGCCCAGCGACGCCGAGCGCCTGAGCGTGGACGCGCTCGAGCTGGCCGTGGGGCGCGAGCTCACCGACCGTCTGACCTCGGTTTGGAGCCGGCTCGATGCGGCCTGAGACCACCCGTCCCCGTTGGGCGCTGTCCCTGGCCAAGGCGTACGTCCTTCTCTTCTTCGCCCTGATCGCGGCCGCCGTGTTTCTGGGCGTTCCGAGCCGGCACGGCACCCATGCCACCCCACTCCCGGGCGCGGTGGCGCTGCTCGCACCCGCAGGCGGTCTGTTGATCGTGCCCGGCGCGGTTGCGTTTGCCCGTCCCTCCCTGGGACTGATGCGCCGGCCGGCAGCTCTGGTCGTGCTGATCCTCGGGATCGGGCTCCTCGGGGTCGGGCTGGCCTCGCTGACCGGGCACCCGGAATGGCGAGCTCTCGCCCTACCCGCGATCGTCATGACCGGCGTGTGGATCGGGCGCGAGCAGCTGCGCGGCCCCAAGCGGAGCGTCTTCTCCCGCGCCACGGGGAGCGGCCGGCACTGGCCCGCCTACCTGACCGTCTGGGTACTCCTGCTCCTGTTCCCCGCCTTCGCGCTCTGGAGCCTCGGAGTCTGGTGAGCCGATGACCGTGCTCGAGAACACCGAACGCGGCGCCTTCCACCGGCCTCCCCGCTCGTTCCCGCCCGCGGTGCCCGACCGCCCGATCGTCATCGCGCAGCCCCCGCAGCTGGCCCGCCGAGGCGTGGGCGGACTGGTTCAGATGCTCATGCCCGTGCTCGGAACGCTTGGCATCGTCGCCTTCGCCTTCATCGTCCCGAACAAGCTGTTCCTGATCGTGGCCGGCGCCTTCGTGGCCATCTCGATTTTCTCGGTCATCGCGTCGTACTGGGCCCAGAAGCGGAGCGGCAAGCTCTCCGCCCGGGCCGAGCGCCGTCTCTACCGCGCCCATCTGGCCCAGCGCGAGGTCGAGCTCGAACAGGTCGTCCGCCATCAGCGCGAGGTCGACGAGCGGCTGTACCCGGATCCCGTCCGCCTCTCCGGCGTGGTCGCTCACCGCCGGAACCTGTGGGAGCGGCGGCCCGGCGACGCCGACTTTCTCGCCTTCCGGCTCGGGCGGGCCCCGGTGCCGATCGCCTGCCCGGTCGAGCTCTCGCTCTCCGAGGACCCTCTGACCGAATACCAGCCCGAGCTCCACGAGCAGGCCCAGGCCCTGGTCGAGCGCTTCCGCGCCGTCGACCGGCTGTCCGTGGTGGCCACGCTGTCCGACGCCAGCGTCGTGACGGTGACCGGGGCCCGCACGGCCACGGTTGGCCTGGTGCGCTCGATCCTGGCCCAGGCGGCCACGCTCCGTGCGCCTTCGGACCTTCGGATCATGACCAGCTTCGACGCCGCACACGAGGCGGACTGGGCGTGGCTGAAGTGGGTTCCCCACGCCCGCTCGGCCCGCCAGCACGACCGCGACCGGGTGCTCGCCGGCCCATCGCTGATGCTGGCGCCGGACGTCGAGCAGCTGAGCCGTCTCCTCGAGGAGCACGTCCAGCCCCGGCTCGAGCAGCTCCGGCGGATCGAGGCGTCATCCTCCTCCGACGGCGCCGCGGCTGAAATCGACGCGCCCGAGCTGCTGCTCGTCCTCGACGGCTTTCACGCCGGCAGCGCCCTGGCCAAGCTGCCGCTGATCCGCGAGCTGGCCACCCGCGGCAGCGCCCTGAAGGTCCGCACTCTGTGCCTGGTGCAAGCGGGCGCGGCGGAGGCGCCCGAGGCCCAGCTCCGGCTCGTGGTCGGGCCGGACGGGGCGGCCGTGCTCGAACGCACCGGGGTGTCGGGCTACCGGCTCGGGCCGATCACCCTCGACGAGCTCAGCGCCGCCAGTGCCGAGACCCTCGCCCGCGAGCTGGCGCCCCTGCGCCTCGAGGAGAGCGCGGCGGCCATCGACCTGGCCGCCGAGGTGCGTCTGACCGACCTGCTCGAGGAGTCGACGGGCGCCCTGTGCGCGCCCATCGGCCTGAGCGAGGAGGGCGACCGGCTCGTGCTCGACCTCAAGCAGGCGGCCGAGGGCGGCATGGGACCGCACGGCTTGATCGTCGGCGCCACCGGCTCGGGCAAGAGCGAGCTCCTGCGCACGATCGTGACCAGCCTGGCCGCCTCTCACCAGCCCGAAGACCTGGCCTTCGTGTTCGTCGACTTCAAGGGCGGGGCGGCGTTCGCCGAGCTGGCCGGGCTTCCGCACTCGGCCGGGATGATCACGAACCTCCAGCACGACCTGAGCCTGATCGATCGCATGCACGCCGCGCTGTTCGGCGAGCAGCAACGTCGCCAGGCCATCCTCCGCGCGGCCGGGAACCTCGACGACATCGCCGCCTACCGGGCCCTGCAGGCGACCGATCCCACTCTCGAGCCGCTTCCCCATCTGCTCGTGATCGTCGACGAGTTCGGCGAGCTGCTGGCCAACCGGCCCGAGTTCATCGACCTGTTCCTGGCCATCGGCCGGGTCGGGCGGAGCCTCGGCATGCACCTGCTCCTATCCAGCCAGCGCCTCGAGGAGGGCCGGCTGCGCGGCTTGGAGGGCCATCTGCGCTACCGCATCTGCCTGCGGACGTACTCGGCCCAGGAGAGCAAGAGCGTGCTCGGCACCGCCGACGCGTTTCTCCTCCCGCCCTATCCCGGCGTCGGCTACCTGAGCGTGGACACCGACATCTACCAGCGGTTCAAGACCGCGCTCGTCACCGCTCCGCACGACGACGGCGCCGGATCCGGCGCGCTGGTGGGCGAGTTCGAGCTCGGGGCCCGCCGCGACGGGGCCGACGCGCCCGCCGAGGCCGGCGACGAGTCCGGCCAGACCGAGCTCGATGTGCTGATCGCGGAGCTGAAGGCCGCCCATGGCAGCTCGGCGCCGGTCCACCAGGTGTGGCTCGACCCCCTCCCGGCCCGGCAGGCCCTGTCGGCCGTCTTGGACACCGAGCCGTGGTGGAGGCGCGACCCGGACCTGGTCCCTCCCGGCCTGCGGGCCTGCGTGGGTCTGCTCGACCGCCCGTCCGAGCAACGCCAGGACCCGTACGTACTCGACCTCGGTGGCGTCGGGGGCCACCTGGCCGTGGTCGGCGCGCCACAGACCGGCAAGAGCACGCTGCTCCGCACGCTGCTGGCGTCCCTGTTCATCGCCTACACCCCGTCCGAGCTGCGGGCCTACGCCATCGACCTCGGCGGAGGCCTGCTCCGGGCGTTCGAGGGCGCCCCGCATCTCGGCGGCGTGTGCGGCAAGAACGACCCCGATCGAGTGCGCGCCACGATCCGCCAGGTCCGCTCGCTCATCCACGAGCGCGAGCGCAGCTTCCGCGAGCTGGGCATCGACTCGATGGCCGACGCCCGTCTCAAGGGACGGGCCGGGCAGATCGATCCCGACGACACGGCCGACGTGCTCCTGATCATCGACAACTGGGGTGCGCTTCTGCGCGACTACGACGAGCTGTCCGAGGAGCTGGCCGAGATCGCGGCCGCCGGCCTGCAGCACGGTGTCCACCTGGTCGCCACCGCGGGCCGCTGGGCCGAGCTCCGGCCGGCCATCCGGGAGGCGTTCGGGAGCCGGGTCGAGCTGCGTCTCAACGATCCCATGGAGTCGGACTTCGGCCGGCGGATCGCCGAGACGGTGCCGAGCGGCGCACCCGGGCGCGGGGTCACCCCCGACGGTCTGCACTTCCAGGTCGCGCTGCCGCGCATCGACGACCGGGACGAGCTCGCCGGCATCGCCGAGGCGCTGGTCGAGCTGAGCGAGCGGCTGGCCCAGCGCTGGGACGGCGCGCCCGCCACCCCGGTCCGCGTCCTGCCCGAGCGGATCACGCGTCCCGAGCTGCCCGTGCCCGCGGGTGGCGGCATCGTCGTGGGGGTAGAGGAGCTGACCCTGGCCCCGGTCGAGATCGACCTGGCCGGCGAGGACCAGCACCTGGTCATCCTGGGCGAATCCGGCTCGGGCCGGACGAACGCCCTGCGCGCGCTCGCCCACGCCCTGGCCGAGCGCTTCTCGCCCGAGCAGGCCCGGCTGGTCGTGATCGACTTCCGACGCGGGCTGACCGACTTGACCGAGCTCCCGCTCCCGGCCGAGACGGCCTCGCGCCCGCCGAGGGCGGAGGAGCTGACCGCCGGGCTACGCGAGCTCACGGTCGAGCGCCTGCAGGCCCTCGACGGCCCGGGCGGACAGTGGTTCGGCCCGCACGTGTACGTGTTCGTCGACGACTACGACCTGATCGGCGGAACGACGATGAACCCGCTCGGCGGCCTGGCCGATCTGGTCTTCCAGGGCCGTGATGCCGGGATCCACGTGATCCTCGCCCGCGCCGCCGGAGGCGCCGCCCGGGCGATGCTCGATCCGGTCATGCAACGCCTGGTCGAGTCGGGCGCGCCGGGCCTGCTCCTGAGCGGCGATCCCCACGAGGGGCCGCTCTTGCGCGGCGTGCGCGCCGAGCCGCTGCCACCCGGCCGCGCCCGGCTGGTACGCCGGCGAGACCGGCCGGCGCTCGTGCAGCTCGGGCTCGCGGGCCGGCTTGAAAACCGCCGGGACGGGGAACACATCTCAGGTACGGAGACGCAGAGGGGAGGCATCGATCATGCCCTACTTCCAAGTCGCGAGTGAGGAGCTGTTCGCGGCCGGCTCGCTGGTCTCGACCAGTGCCGAGAACCTCAGCACCGGTCACGGAGGGGTGCTCGGCAACAGCGGAGCGTGCGCGGGCACACCCGCGGCCGGGGACTTCGCCGATTTCGTGGCCATGGCCGGCACGGCGGTATCGAGCGCCCACGGGGCGGTGACCGCGCTGGCCGGCTCGCTCCGCGAGGCCGGTACGGCCTACCTGGCCGCCGACAGCTCGGCCGCCAACAGCCTGTCGGTGCACAAGGGGCCCTGACCCGATGTCGTTCACCTCGCTCGGCCCACTCTTCTCCCCGGCGCCGCTCGGATCCGGTGGCGTGTTCGGCGGCGTCACCGGCTTCGGGTTCAACATCCCGCAGGGCGACCCGGGGGCGATCGAGTCGGCAGGCAACAGCGCCGCGCAGCTCGGCCGGGCGTTCGGCGAGCAGGCCCAGGCGCTGAGCGTGGCCGCCCGCGTGGCCTTCGATGCCGCCGGCGGCTGGCGCGGTGAGGCCTCGGGCGCCTACTCGGCGTACTCGGGGGAGCTGATGGGCGCGCTGCACGGGAACGCCGGCGCCTGCGAACAGGCCGCCGGCGCCCTGCGCAGCCTCGGTCAGGCCCTCTCGCACGCGCAGTCGGTGACCAAGCAGGCGCTGGCCGACTGCGAGAAGTTCCAGCGCGAGCTCACCACGCAGCAGGGGATCGAGCAGACGGAGGGCCAGAACGCCCAGACCGCGCTTGCCAACGCCGCCAACGCCCAGCACCCGCCCGCCGCGGATGCCTTCGTCAAGGAGGCCACGGCGGCGCAGGCGCGTCAGAGCGCCGCCCACACCGCCGCCGTCAACGCCGCCAACGACCTCACCGCGGCCAAGCGCCGCGGACTGGAGGCCTGGGAGGGCTACACGAGAACCGCTCAGGGCCTGGCCGCCCGGATCGGCGCGGCGGCGCGGGAGCTGCGGAGCGCGCCGCAGCCGGCCGGAGGCGCACCGGCGCCGATCGCGCCCTCGGCCAGCGAGGTCACGCTGGCTGCCCAGGTCATCGCCACCGTGGGGGCCGGGAAGGCGAGCGCCCCGCTGATCAACGCCGTGCCCGCCAACGAGCGGACGCCCGGCTTCGTCTTCGCCCTCATCCAGCAGCAGCAGGAGAAGTTCGACGAGTCGCTGGCCGGCGGGGGAGCCAGGGCCCCCTACTCCATGTGGACGAGCGGGCAGTTCGGCAACAGCGCGCCCACGGTCAACGCGGCCGTCACCGCCGGCGTCCTGCCGCCGATGCCGAGCAACTGGAGCAGCATGTCCGACCCCGCGCGCCAGAGCTACTGGCGCTCGACCAGCTCGTTCTTCTCCGGCGTCTCGTGTGTGGACGGTGGCTGCAGCGTGGTCAACGTCGTCGGCACCGGGACGGCCAGCGCGAGCCAGGTGATCTCGAACATCGCCAAGACCTCGGAGTGGACGGCGATCGGATTCTGCGTCTTCGGCAGCGACGGCGCCTGCATCGGCGCGACCAAGTTCGCCCTCGGCGCGGACACGGCCTCCAACGTGGTCCACGCCACCTCGCTGCCCAATCTGCTCGCGCGCGAGGGCGTGACCACGGCCGAGCTCGCGGTCGGCGGCCCCGGCCTGGTCAAGGCGGCGCTCGGCTCGGCCGGCAAGCTCGAGGGGCTGCTCCCGAAGTCGCTCCTGGGCCGGTTCGCGCTCAACGGCGTGCTCACGGGACCGAGCGCCGGAGTGACCGCGGTGGCGCCGTCGCTCGATCACCGGCTCTTCCCCGAGCCCGCGCCGGCCGCGCCGCCCCAGCCACCGCACCACCATCACCATGGCTGAGCCGGGGACCCGGACCTTCTACGAGGACTCGGGGCGGGTCTACGGTCACCATGCCAAGGGGTTCGCGGCCATCTTCGCCGCCTTCGGCGTGGTCGTCATGTTCTCGCCGCTGCGCTGGAAGGGCACGAGCGTCGTGCTGGCGATCCTGATCGGACTGGCCATCGTCGCGCTGACCGTCCCGCTGTTTCGCTGGGCCCGCCGGCTCTCCCGGGTGGCCCTGATCACCAGCCGCTCCGGGGTGCGGATCCTGGGCCCGCTCCACGACCACGAGCTGACCTGGGATCAGATCCGCGCCTTCACCCCCGGCCGGGTGTCCGGGATCAGCGCCTTCCGGGGCCAGATGCCGGTCGTGGTGGCCGAGCTCGTGGACGGACGGCGGATCGTCGTGCAAGCACTGCGGGTCGACCTCGGGCCGCTGCACAACGACAAAGCCGAAGCCCGGGTCGAGCGCCTGTGCAAGCAGCTCGAGGATCAGCGGCCCCGGCCGGCGAGTGTCCTCCCCGGCCCCGGCGTCCGGATCTCCCAGGCGTGAGGCGCGTCTGCACCGGGGCGGTGGCCCTGGGCTTGGCCGTCGCCGGATGCGGCGGCGGGACCCCGGCGGCCGCGACCGGAGCCGGCGCAGCGGCGCAGCGGTTCGTCGACGCGGTCGGCGCCGGCCACCGCACGAGCTGGTGCGCCCAGCTGGGCTCTCCCCTGTTCAGCTCCTCCCCCAGCGGCGCCCTGAACGGCCAGGCCCTGCAGAGCTGCGTGAGCGGAGACGTGTTCGCGCTCACCGGCAGCTGCGACCACGAACGCGCGCTCGCCGGCGCCACGGTGACCGCGGTGAGCTCGCACGGCGCCTCGGCCACGGCCAAGCTCTCATCCGGGGTGAGCCTCGTCCTTCACCAGGTGGCCGGGCAATGGCTTGTCGGCGGCGTGGGGGGCCGCCCCACCTCGAGCCACGCGCCCGCCACTGGCCCCTGCGCTAAAGCGTGAGCGTGCGCCCGGCTTCGAAGCCCTCGGTGGCGAGGATCTGATCCATGACCTCGCGCGGGACCGGGGCGTCGCTCGTGATCGTCATCACCGCGAGCTGATCGTCCCCGCGCTGGCGGTCGTCGGCCAGCCGTCCGACCGCGGCCGAGACGATGTTGATCCCATGCTCCCCGAAGCAGGTCCCGACCCGCCCGATCATCCCGGGGAGATCGCGGTAGCGGAAGACCGTGATGTGACCCTCGAGCTGGATGTCAAACCGCTGCTCCCACACCTCGAGCAGGTGGGGACGGTTGCGGCGCCCGATCAACGTGCCGGTGACCCGCACCGTGTCGCCGCCGCCCGCGATCGAGACCCGGATCAGGTCGGTGTAGTCGTGGGCGGTCGAGCGCTTGGTCTCGACCACCTCGATCCCGCGCTCCTCCGCCATCGCGGGCGCGTTGACCTCGTTGACCTCCTCCTCGGTGTGCCCGCTCAGCACTCCGATCACGGCCTGGATGGTCAGCAGGCGCGTGTCGCGCTCGGCGATCCGGCCCAGGAACTCGGTCTCCACGCGATCGATCGAGGACCCCTCGGCCAGCGTGACCGCGATCCGCCCGAGCGACCGGGACAGGGCGACGAACGGCCCGAGCACCTCCATGTCCTCGGCCGCGATGGCCGGGACGTTGACCGCGCTCGTGACCACGCCGCCGGTCAGCGCCGCCACCACCTGCTCGGCGGCCTGGAAGCCGGCCCGGTCGGTGGCCTCGGCGGTCGAGGCGCCGAGATGCGGGGTGACGATCACGTTGGGATAGCCGAACAGCGGGTGCTCGGTCACCGGCTCGGAGCGGAACACGTCGAGCGCGGCCCCGGCCACCTTGCCCGAGTCGAGCGCCGCCTTCAGGTCCTCGTCGACGATCAGCGGGCCGCGGGCCACGTTGAGGATTCGCACGCCGTCCTTGCACTTGGCCAGCGCCTCGGCGTCGAGCCAGCCCTCGGTCTCGGGCGTCTTGGGCAGATGAAGGGTGATGAAGTCGGCCGCGGCGTAGAGGGCGTCGGACGACTCCGCCCGCTCGACCCCGACCTCGCGGTAGCGGTCGGCGGCCACGTAAGGGTCATAGGCGACCACCCGCATCCCGAAGGCCAGCGCCCGGTGGGCGACGAGCTGGCCGATCCGGCCGAAGCCGAGGATCCCGAGGGTCTTCTCCTGGAGCTCGACGCCGGAGAACTTCGACCGCTCCCATTTCCCGCTCGTCAGCGACGCATGGGCCTGGGGAACGTTCCGGGCCAGCGCGAGCAGCAGCGCCATCGTGTGCTCGGCCGCGGTGATCACGTTCGACTGGGGCGCGTTGGCGACCACGATGCCGCGCTTGGTGGCGGCGCTCACGTCGACGTTGTCGACCCCGACTCCGGCCCGGCCGACCGCCTTCAGCCGCCGCGCGTGGTCGAGCAGGCCGGCGTCGAGCTGCGTGGCCGAGCGGATCAGGATCCCGTCGAACTCCCCGATGCGCTCGGCCAGCTCCTCGGCCGACCAGCCGACCCCGAGCTCGACCTCGAAGTGCTCGCGCAGGAGCCCGACGCCGGAGTCGCCGATCTTCTCGGCCACCAGGACGCGCGCGCGGCCGTTCCCGCTGGCGCTCACAGTCTCTCCAGGGCGTAGTCGATGCAGGCGGTCAGCGCCTCGACGTCGGCCGGCGGGGTGGCCGGGAACATGGCGATCCGGAGCTGGTTGCGCCCCAGCTTGCGGTAGGGCTCGACGTCGACGATGCCGTTCTGACGCAGCGCCGCTGCCACCGCGGCGGCGTCGACCTGATCGTCGAAGTCGATCGTCCCCACGACGAGCGAGCGCTTGGCTGGATCCTTGACGAAGGGCGTGGCATGGGCATGCTGGTCGGCCCAGCCATAAAGGGCGTCGGACGACTCGGTCGTGCGCTTGACCATCGCCTCGAGGCCGCCCTGACCCAGCATCCAGTCAAGCTGCTCGGCGAGCAGGAACAGAGTGGCGATGGCCGGCGTGTTGTAGGTCTGGTCCTTGACCGAGTTCTCGACCGCGATCGGCAGGGACAGGAAGTCAGGCCGCCACCGCGGCGCCTCGGCCAGCTCCTCGATCCGTTGCCAGGGCCGCCGGGCTGAGCAGGGCCAGCCACAGCCCGCCGTCGGAGGCGAACCCCTTCTGGGGGGCGAAGTAGTAGACGTCGGCGTCGCGCACATCGACCGGCAGGCCGCCGGCGCCCGAGGTGGCGTCGATCAACACCAGCTGGTCGCCCGCGGGCCGATTCACCGGCACCATCACCCCGGTCGAGGTCTCGTTGTGGGCCCACGCGACCACGTCGGCCGACGGATCGCTGGTCGGCTCCGGCGCGTCGCCGGGGTCGGCCTTGACCACGATCGAGTCCTCGAGGAACGGGGCGTTCTGCGTGCAGGCGGCGAACTTGGAGGAGAACTCGCCGTAGGTCAGGTGCAGCGCGCGCTCGCGCACCAGGCCGCACGTGGCGGCGTCCCAGAACGCGGTCGTGCCGCCGTTGCCGAGCACGACCTCGTAGCCGTCCGGAAGCTGGAACAGCTCGCGCAGTCCGCCGCGCACGCGGCCGACCAGCTGCTTGACCGGCTTCTGGCGGTGCGAGGTGCCCATCAGTCTCGCGCCGGCCGGCGAGGCCAGCGCCTGGAGCTGTTCGGGACGGACGCGGGAGGGCCCCGAGCCGAAGCGGCCGTCGGCCGGCTTCAGCTGGTCGGGAATCTGGAGGATCGTGGAGGTGTCGGCCATGCCGCTACCAAGGTAGCGAGAAGTCCGGCGACGGCCTCGGCCGGCCATCCCGGGCGGCAGGGCAGCACAAACGTCGCCCGACGGGCACTTCAGACTGCGACGGGCGACGTTTGTGCGCGCACACGGCACTTTCGTCGCCCGGCGCTCTGCGCGATGCGCAGTCGGCGACGTTTTTGCTGCCGGCACCCGCGCAAGCCGCGCAAGCCGGCCACCGTCGCCGACCCGGGCAGCCGGATGACCGGCCCCACGGACGCTGAGCGGAGCGAAGCCCCGCGGCGAAGCAGCCCCTACTCGCTGAACTCGGTGTCGATCCAGTCCATCTGCGACCGGAGCTCGCGGCCCACCAGCTCGACCTGGTGGCGCGACTGCTCCTCGCGCATGCGCTTGAAGTTCTCCTGCCCGGCGCGGTTCTCGGCGATCCACTCGCGGGCGAAGTCGCCCGACTGGATGTCGGCCAGGACCTTCTTCATAGCCGCGCGGGTGGCGTCGCTGATGATCACCTTGCCGCGGGTCATGTCGCCGTACTCGGCCGTGTTGGAGATCGAGTAGCGCATGCCCGCGATCCCCTTCTCGTACATCAGATCGACGATCAGCTTGAGCTCGTGCAGGACCTCGAAGTAGGCCAGCCGCGGGTCGTAGCCGGCGCCGACCAGGGTGTCGTACCCGGCCCGGACGAGCTCGGTCACCCCGCCGCACAGCACCGCCTGCTCGCCGAACAGGTCGGTCTCGGTCTCGTCCTTGAACGTGGTCTCGATCACCCCCCCGCGGGTGCACCCGATCCCCTTGGCGTAGGCCAGGGCGAGCTGCAGCGCCCCGCCGGAGGCGTCCTGCTCGACGGCCACCAGCCCCGGCACGCCCGAGCCCTCGAGGTACTGCCGGCGGACCAGGTGGCCCGGGCCCTTGGGCGCCACCAGCGCCACGTCGACGTCCGGCGGGGGCGTGACCTCGCCGTAGTGGATCGAGAAGCCGTGGCCGAACATCAGCAGGTTGCCGCCCGCCACCCCGTCGCTGACCCCGGACTCCCACACCGCGCGGTGGAGCTCGTCGGGCACGAGCATCATCACGATGTCGCCCCGGCTGGCCGCGTCGGCGGGCTCGAGCACCTCGAGGCCGTGCTCGCGCGCCTTGGCCACGCTCGAGGAGTCCGGGCGCAGGCCGACGACCACGTCCACGCCCGAGTCCTTGAGATTCAGCGAGTGGGCGTGGCCCTGGGAGCCGTAGCCGATGATGGCGACGGTCTTGCCGTCGAGGAGGGAAAGGTCAGCGTCGTCGTCATAAAACATGGGGGTTCAGGCTACAACGGCGCTCGCGAACGCGGTGTGCCGCGCCTGGCGTCCCCGATACCTCAGCCCCCGCCGGCGAACCGGGACCGGAGCGCCATCACGCTCTGCACGTAGCGCTGGGTGTCCGGATACATGCCGTTCCGCTCCACCGAGGGCAGGCCCTGGTAGTACCCGGCCGCGGCCAGGGCGGGGTTGCCGCCGGTCGCGCTGAGGAGTGAATGCAGCAGCGCCACGCCGCCGCGGACGTTGTCGACGGCCGAGGCGGGCGCCAGCGGGGGCAGGCCCGGGATCAGCGTGTGCTGGATGTACTGCCACGTCCCGGGGAGGATCTGCATCACCCCGCGCGCGTCGGCGCTCGAGACGGCGGCGTTGTTGAAACCGCTCTCCTGGTAGGCGATCGCCTGGGCGAGCGACGGCGAGACGCCGTTCGCGGCCGCCACCTGGCCGACCGTCGACGCGCTCACCGATTGCGAGGTCGGGTAGGGCGGGCTGACCGGGGAGCCCTGGGCGGCGGTGCCGACGGGCTGGGAGTAGGCCACGCTCGAAGAGGTCGTCGGCAACGCCGAGGGCGTCCCGCTCAGCCGTAGCGCGGTGCCGGAGACCAGGGTTCCGGTGGGGCTGAGACCGTTGGCGGCGGCCAGGCTGGACGCGCTCACGCCCGCCCGGGCGGCGATTGCCGACAGCGTGTCGCCGGGTTGGACCACGTAGGAGCCGCCCCCGGTGCTCGCCGGCGCGGAGGAGACCGTCGCCGTGGCCCCTGAGCAGCCGGCGTCGTCGCTGTCCCCGTCCCCGTCGCCGTTGCAGGTCGGCGCGGTCGCGACGCCGCAGCCGACGTCATCGCTGTCGCTGTCTCCATCGCAGCGATCGGTGCCGGCTGCCGCCGTGGAACTCGAAGGGACATACGAACCGGTCTGCGAGGGGATCGCCACCGCGCTGCCGGAGATCAGGGAGGAGCTGGGCGACAGGCCGTTGGCCGCGGCCAGCTGGGAGACGCTCAGGCCGTCGGCGGCGGCAATCGAGTACAGCGACTCGCCGGGGGCGACGGTGTGGTCGAACGCCGCGGCGGCCGACGGGGCGGCCAGGGTGATGGCCAGGGCAAGGGGAACGAGAAATCGCACGCGCATGGCGGAGCAGTCTCGCCAACGCGGCCGTCGTGGAAAAGCCCTGCAATCCTCGTTTCAAAGTGCAATTTCGCGTGCAGTGCCGGCTGCAGTGCCGGCTGCGCGTGGCCGCTTCGCGGCCATTGGCAGTTTCGCTGGCGCGAAACTGCCTCACGCTTCCGCGGTTGCGGCGAGCGCGCTGCCCGGCAGCTCGACCGAGCCGTCCTCTCGGGTGTACGGCCGGAGCATCTCGGTGATCCGCTCGCGAACCCGGGCTTGGTCGGGCTCGGGCAGGTCTCGGTAGACGGTGGCGAACATGAAGCTGAGGTCGGTCGTCTCCTCGATGAACGCGTCCACCGAGGCGGCCGACCGGGGCGCGGCCAGCGCCTCGATCCGCACGTCGACGAACCCGGCGTCCTCGATCAGCTCGCTCAGCGCTTCGGTATCCGAGAGGGCGAACATGCCCGGGGCGCCCGGATCGCCCGGCGAGGAATGGCCGAGCTCGATCAGGGCCCGGGTCGGGATCGTCGCCCACGGGTTGGCCTCGGCCCCATCCCAGACGGCGACGGCCAGCCGCCCGCCCGGGCGCAGCACCCGGCGGATCTCGTGCAGCGCGGCCGCCGGGTCGACGACCAGCATGAGCCCGAAGCGGACGAGGACCGCGTCCTGGCTCGCGGTCGGCAGGTCGATCCACTCGAGCTCGAGCTGCTTGAACTCGACGTTGGCCACCCCGAGCTCCTCGGCGCGCCGGCGCCCGATCTCGAGCATGGCCTCGGAGGCGTCGCTCGAGATCAGCTCCCCGCCCGGCCGCACCAGCTCGGAGGCCAGGAAGCCCGTGTCCCCCGGTCCGGCGGCCAGCTCCAGCACATGCTGGCCCGGCTGCAGGGCCAGCTGCTCGATCATCCACGTGGACAGGGAGAGCTGTCGGATCTGATCCGCTCGTCTCCCCCATCCCGCGGCGGCCCGCTCCCACCGCTCGAGCATCTCGGACCGCAGCGTGTCCGGGTCGGAGCTCACCGCGCCCGCTCCGCCAGCCGGCGCGTGATCTCACTGAACGCGCCCTCGATCTGCGAGCGGAAGCGCTGCTCGAAGATCGCCATCATGGCCTCGGACGCCACCGGCCGCAGGCGCTGGACCGCCTGCTCGATCTCCGGCCAGCGCTCGGCCGGCATGTCGGCGTTGGCGAACGGCTTCCAGATGCTCTCCAGGAACAGCTGCACGAACGTCCGGGAGACCGAGTCGAGCTCACGCTGGATGTCGGCCAGCACGGCCAGCGCGTCCGAGAGCGGAATGCCGCGCCGCGCGGTCTCCTCGGCCACGGCGAGCAGCGACGGGCTCGGGACCTCGTAGCGATCCTCGTCGACCGGTACGAGGACGCCCAGCGCGACCGCTTGACCCAGCACCGAAGGGGCCTCCTCGGCGCTGACCCGGAAGCGCCGCCCGAGCTCGGCGATGGTCAGCGTCTGCGTCGGCTCCCCTCCCGCCGAGTCGGCCAGCGCCTCCCGGACCCGCAGCAGCTGCGCGGCCGTCCCCTCGGTGGCGTCGAGCAGCCGCTTGATCCCGTTGAGGTTGAACCCCTGGTCCTGGAGGTCGCGGATCAGCCGGAGCTGGGCGATGTGCTCGGGGCCGTAGTAGCCGACCCGCTGGCGCACCTCGGGCGGGGCGACGAGGCCGCGCGCCTGGTGGGCGCGGATGTTGCGCACCGACATCCCGGATCGCTCGGCCAGCTCTTCGACCGTGAGCTGGTTGTCGGAAATGGCCGAAGACATCCCGCCGATCATAAGGTCAGCTCTCGACGCAGCAGCTTGCCGGAAGCGGTGCGGGGGAGCCGCCCGGCGAAGGCGATCTCCTTGGGCACCTTGAACCGGGCCAGGTGGGCGGCGCAGTGCTCGCGCAGCGCCTCGACCGTCACCGCCGAATCGCCCCGGAGCACCACCGTGGCCACGACCGACTCCCCCCACTCGTCGTCGGGCCGCGCGTGCACGGCGGCGTCGGCCACCGCCGGGTGCCGGAGCAGGACCGCCTCGACCTCGGTCGGGGCGACGTTCTCGCCGCCGGTGACGATCGTGTCGGCCTTGCGGCCGATGATCTCGAGCCGACCGCGCTCGTCGAACCGGCCGAGGTCGCCGGTATGCAGCCAGCCGTCCTCCGAAACAGCTCCGGGCGCGACGATCGGTCCGCGCACCAGCACCTCGCCCGAGGCAGTGATGACCTCGACCCCGGCCAGCGGCCATCCGTGGGTGGCGATCTGCGAGCACGCCTCGGTCATCCCGTAGGTGGGGGCAACCGGCACCCCGGCCGCGTCCGCCCGGTCGAGCAGCGCGGGGGCGATCGGTCCCCCGCCCAGAAGGGCCCAGCGCAGGGTCGGGGGCCGCTCCAGCCCCGCGTCCAGCAGCCGCGCCAACATCGTCGGCACGAGCGAGACGATGGTGATCCGCCGCTCGGGATTCATGAGCTCGTTCAGGACCGCGTCGGTGTCGAACCGCCCGTGCAGGACCGCGGTGGTGGCGTACACACAGGACCGGATCGGGATCGACAGTCCGCCGACGTGGGTCAGCGGCATCGGGCACAGCCAGCGCTCGGCGGGGTCGAGCCCGAGCGCCACGGCCGAGCCGAGCGCGCTGGCCAGGAAGTTCGAGTGGCTGAGCACGACCGGCTTGGGCGCCGCGGTCGTGCCCGAGGTGTGCATGACCGCGACCGGCGGGTCGGGCTCGAAGAACGTCCGCCATTGCATCCGGGTGGCAGCCAACGGCTCGGTGATCACGACCTCGGACCCGGCGCGGCGCAACTCGCGCTCGGCCTCGGTCAGGCGCAGGTCGATCGGAACCGCGGCGACCCCGGCCAGCAGACAGCCGTGCAGGGCGACGACGAAGTCCTCGCCCGCCGAGAGCTCGAGCGCGACCCGGGCGCCCGCTCGGGCACCCAGCTTCTGCAGCGCCCCGGCCGCGCCGACGGCCGCCTGCGAGAGCTCGGCGTAGGTCAGGCTTCGCTCGGGTCCCTCGATCGCCACACGATCGGGGTGCCTGCCGGCGGCTTGGTGGATCCAGTAGGACACGTTCGAAACGGTAGTCTCGCGCGGGTGCAGACCACGTGGCAGCCCGCGGGCGAGTATCAGGACATCCGTTACGAGCTCTCGACCGGCGAGGACGCCGGGATCGCGAAGATCACCATCAACCGGCCCGAGGTGCGAAACGCGTTCCGCCCCGAGACGGTGGTCGAGCTCTCCGACGCCTTCACCCGAGCGCGCGAGGACCTCTCCGTCGGGGTCGTGATCCTGACCGGGGAGGGGCCGGATGCGTTCTGCTCGGGCGGGGATCAGCGAGTGCGGGGCTCGCGTGGCGGCTACGTCACCGGCGCCGACCCCGCTTCGGCGGGCCGGCATGAGTCGGTCGGCCGGTTCGAGGTCACCGACCTGCACATCCAGATCCGCCGCATGCCCAAGCCCGTGGTGGCGATGGTGGCCGGTTACGCGGTCGGGGGCGGCCACGTCCTGCACGTGGTCTGCGACCTCACGATCGCGGCCGAGAACGCCCGCTTCGGTCAGACCGGCCCGAAGGTCGGGTCGTTCGACGGCGGCTTCGGCGCCACCGTGCTCTCGCGCCTGGTCGGTCCCAAGAAGGCCAAGGAGATCTGGTTCCTGTGCCGTCAGTACGACGCCCAGCAGGCGCTGGCCATGGGATTGATCAACACGGTCGTGCCTTTGGAGCGGCTCGAGGAGGAGACCGTGCAGTGGTGCCGGGAGATGCTGGCCCTGTCGCCGTTCGCGCTGCGCATGCTCAAGGCGAGCTTCAACGCCGACGAGGACGGGCTGTCCGGGATCCAGCAGCTCGCGCACGACGCCAACCTGCTCTTCTACATGAGCGAGGAGGCGCAAGAGGGGCGCAACGCGTATCTCGAGAAGCGAAAGCCCGACTTCTCGAAGTTCCCCCGCCGGGCATGAGCACTCGCGCGGCGAGCGCCGGTCCGAGCTCGTGGCGGATCTGGCTGATGGCCGCACGGGTCCGGACGCTGCCGGCGTCGGGATCGCCGGTGCTCGTGGGCACCGCGCTGGCCGGGTTCCAACACGTCTTCCATCCCCTGCGCTTCGTGGCCGCGCTGGTCGGCGCGCTGTTCATCCAGATCGGCACCAACCTGTCCAACGACTACTCGGACGCGCGGCGGGGCGCGGACACGGAGGACCGGCTCGGCCCGGTCCGGGTGACCGCGGGCGGCCTCGTGCCCCCGCGCCAGGTCCTCGTGGCCACGTACGTCACCTTCGGCGTGGCGGTGCTGGCCGGTGTCTACCTGATCGTGGTCGCCGGCTGGGAGCTGCTGGCCGTGGGCGCCGCCTCGATCCTGGCCGGGGTCATGTACACCGGCGGTCCGAAGCCCTACGGCTACGAGGGGCTGGGCGAGGTGTTCGTGTTCCTGTTCTTCGGCATCGTGGCCGTGGCGGGGTCCTACTTCGTGCAGACCACGCACCTGGTCTGGGAGGCGTTCGCGCTCGCCGTGCCCGTGGGGCTGCTGGCCTCGGCGATCCTCGTGGTCAACAACGTCCGGGACATCGACACCGACCGCCGGGCCCGAAAGCGCACGCTGGCCGTCCGGCTGGGACGCGAGCGCACCCGGGGGCTGTTCGCGGTGACCGTCTACCTGGCCTACCTGCTGGCGCCGGTGACGTGGATCTTCGGGCCCCTGAAGGCGTGGGTGCTCCTGTGCTGGCTGTCCCTGCCGCTCGCCGCCGCGGTGGTGCGAACCGTCCGCAACCGCGCCGATGGTCCGTCGCTGAACCAGGCCCTGGCTCAGTCGGGGATGCTCCAGCTGACCTTCTGCGTGCTGCTGTCGGTTGGTTTGCTCTTGAGCCGTTGAGGGTCGGAATTCAGGTTTCAAGGGCGCGCCTGCGCGCGCCGTTTGTTACCGGCTGGGGCTCGATCGACCATCGCGAGCTGCTGCTGCTCAGCCTGGAAGACGCCTCCGGGCACGTGGGCTACGGCGAGGCGTGTCCGCTCGAGCCCTACGACGGGGTCAACATCGACGACGTCCGCGACGCGCTCGAGGACTGCCGGGCCACGTTGATGCGCGCCGGGGTGCTCGGTCGGGCCGAGCTCCTGGCCCAGTGCGCGCAGCTCACCGTGGTCCCGCATGCGCTGGCGGCCATCGATCTGGCGCTCTGGGACCTGACCGGGCGCCAGCAGGGGCGTCCGGTCTGGCAGCTCATCGGCGCCTCGGACTGCGCCCCGATCGAGGTCAACTACACCGTCAACGCGACCGACCGGGCCGGCGCGGCCGCGGAGGCCGGCGTGGCGCGTGCCGAGGGCTATCGCTGCCTCAAGGTCAAGGTCGCGGTGGGCGACGACGCCGGCCGGGTGGCCGCCGTCCGGGCGGTGGCCGGACCCGAGGCGGCGCTCCGGCTCGATGCCAACGGCGCCTGGTCGGTCGAGGAGGCCCGCACGGTCCTCCCCGTGCTCGAGCCGGCGGGCATCGAGCTGTGCGAGGAGCCGGTGCACGGGTTCGACGAGGTGGAGGAGCTGGCCGGCCAGGTTGACATGCCGCTGGCCCTGGACGAGAGCGCCCACCTGGCCGGGGCGCTCGACCGGCAGCGATGCGACTCGGTGTGCCTGAAGATCGGCCTGAGCGGTGGGATCACCGGACTGCTCGATGCGGCGCGACGAGCCCGGCGGGCGGGCTATCGGGTGTACCTGGCCTCGGCCCTGGACGGCCCGATCGGGATCGCCGCCGCCCTGCACGCCGCGTGCGCCGTGCGGCCGGACCGTCCGTGCGGTCTGGCCACGCTGCGCATCTTCAAGGACCGCGCCGACCCGTTGCGCGCGGAGCGCGGCGCGATCGCCGTTCCGAGCGGTCCCGGGCTGGGCGACGGGCTCATCGGCTGGTACCGGCGATGAGCGCCGCCACCGCGTCGGGCGCCTCGAGGTGGACCGCGTGGCCGGCCCCAGCGATGACCTGAACCTCCGCGTTCGGTAGCCGCTCCGCCATCTGGTCCGCGATGGCCCTGAACCTCTCGTCCCGCTCGCCCACGATCAGCGTCACCGGCATGGCCAGCTCGTGGAGCCGGTCCCACACCGGCGCCAGCGCCCCCGTGCCGAGGTACCGGAGCGCACCGGCCAGCCCGTGGGGCGTGGAGCGCAGACGGTCGGCGTGCACGGCGGCCTGGACGGGGGCGGGCTGGCCCGCCAGCACCGGGGTCCTGGCCCAACGATCGGCCAGGGCCTCTATGTCGAGGCGTTCGAACTCATCCGCCAGCTGATCGTCAGCGGCCTTCCGGGCCGCCCGCTCGGCCGGATCCGCGATACCCGGGCTGGCGCCGATCAGGATCAGGCGGTCGAGCCGCTCGGGGGCGGCCAGGGCGAGATGGAGGGCGATCCGACCGCCCATCGAGTAGCCGACCAGCGTCGTCCCGGGGGGGAAGTCGGTGGTGAGCCCGTCGAGTGAGTCCGAGGTCGCCGCCGAGCCCCGGCCGTGGCCGGGCAGGTCGGGCGCGATGGCCCGGTAGCGTTCGCCGAGCGCCGAGACCACGGGGTCCCAGCTCGCTCCGGTGTGGGTGAATCCGTGGAGCAGGACGACTGTCGGCGCCATCCCCCTGATCATGACCGACAGCCATCTCCTCCTGCGGGCGTTCTGTGACGAGCTGGCCCGCTGCGGCCTGCGCGACGCCTGCACGTCGCCGGGCTCCCGGTCCACCCCGGTCGTGCTGGCGCTGGTCCGGGAGCCGCGGATCCGGTGCTGGTCGCACATCGACGAGCGTTGCGCCGGATTCTTCGCCCTCGGCGCGGCCAAGGCGTCGGCGCGGCCGGTGGTCCTGTCGTGCACCTCAGGTACCGCGGCGGCCAACTTCGCCCCGGCGGTGATCGAGGCCTATCTGGGCCCGGGTGCCGCTGATCGTTCTGACCGCCGACCGGCCGCCCGAGCTACGGGACGTGGGGGCCGGGCAGACGATCGATCAGCTCAAGCTGTACGGCGACGCGGTGAAGTGGTTCTTCGAGCTCGGCCTCCAGGACGCCACGCCCGGGCGTCTGCGCTGGATCCGGGCGCTGGCCTGCCGCACGTATTGGACCGCCTGCGAGGGGCGGCCCGGGCCGGTCCACGTGAACGTCCCCCTGCGCGAGCCGCTGGTCCTCGAGGCGGAGCTGCCCGCCGACGACAGCGGTCGTCCCGGCGGACTGCCGTGGATCGCCCGCCGGGCTCGGCCCGCCGCCGCGGATCCGGTGCCGACGGCGGCCCGCGGCGTGGTCGTGGCCGGTCGGGACGAGCGCGACCCGGCGCTCGGTGCCGTGGTGGCCGAGTTCGCCGAGCGCCACGGCTATCCGCTGCTCGCCGACCCGCTGTCGGGGGCGCGCCACGGCCCGGCCGCGATCGCCCACTACGACCTGCTGCTCCGCGACGATCGCTTCACCGCCGGCGTTCACCCCGAGCTGGTGATCCGGATCGGTGACCTACCCACGTCAAAGCCGCTGCGAAGCTGGCTGGCGGGACTGGACGAGGTCGAGCAGATCGCCTTCGATCCCGAGACGGCCTGGCAGGACCCGGCCGCGGTGGTCGGGACGGTGATCGCCGGCGATCCGGCCGCCACGCTCCGGGCGAGCACGCCGGAGCCTCCACGGGCTCCGGACTGGCTGGCTCGCTGGCGGGCCGCCGACGATGCCGCCGCGGGCGCGATCCGCACCGCCCTCGGCGATCAGCTGTCAGAGCCGCTGGTCGCGCGCCGGCTCGGGGAGTGGCTCGGCGCGGACGCGACCCTGTTCGTGGCCTCCTCGATGCCGATCCGCGACGTGGAGGAGTTCTTCTCCGCCCACGAGCTGTCCCCGCGGGTGCTCTCCAACCGGGGCGCCAACGGGATCGACGGGACCGTCTCGAGCGCGTTCGGCGCCGCCGCGGTAAGCGCCGGGCCGGTCGTGCTCCTGATCGGCGACGTGGCGTTGGCCCATGATCTGGGCGGCCTGCTGGCCGCTCGGCGGCTGGGGTTGAGACTGACCATCGTGCTGCTCAACAACGACGGTGGCGGCATCTTCCACTTCCTGCCCGTGGCCGGCTCGGCCCAGCGCGACGCGTTCGAGGAGCACATCGCGACGCCCCACCAGCTCGACTTCGGTCACGCCGCACGGCTGTACGGTTGCGACTACGAGCTCGCCGACACGGCCGAGGATCTTCAGCGCGCCCTCCGGGCCTCCGTCGGCGCCGGTGTGGGCACGAAGATCATCGAGGTCAGAACCGAGCGCGAGCCCAACCGTGACCTGCACCGGCGGGTGGCGGAGAGCGTTCAGCGCGCGCTCAGCCGGGCCGGCTCGGGCTAGCCGGCGAGCCAGGTCGCTCGGGCGATCGTGGCCGCCAGCTCGTGGGCCGGGTCGCCGCCGTCGAGCGTCCGCGCGCCGAACCTCGGGGCAAGCGCGCGGTAGGTCGCGGCCTGCTCGGCGAGCTGGCGCGGCGACCACACGTCGTCCTTGCGTCCCAGCGAGACCGCGGGGGTTATGTCGAGCAGGAAGGCGAGGTCCGGCCGCGGAGCGGCCCGTTCGACCAGGCGGCGGTGACGCTCGGCGTCGTTGCCGTACAGCACCTCCATCCGGACGGCGAGGTCGAGGGGGCCCCGATCGAATATGACCACCCGGCCGCGAGCACTGGAAGGCCAGGCCCGCACCCGCTGCTCGAGCGAGTTCGAGACCGTGACGTACGAGGACCATACGGTCCGGAGCGCGCCGGCCGACGGCGGGCCCTCGCGCTCCTCGTAGCTGGCCAGAGACTCCGCCGGACCTCGTCCGGTGGCCCTGAGGATCCGCTTGACCGGCCTTCCGATCAGATCGAGGCTCGCGTTGCCGAGCAGGTTGTTCCACACCACCTCGGCCGGACGGCCGAGCGCGGTCATGGCGTCGGCGAGCCAGCGCGCCTGGCTGCTCTTGCCGCACCCGTCGATCCCCGAGAGCGAGACCAGCACCCCACGGCGGGGCCGACGTTCGCGCAGGGCGTACAGCCGGTGGCGAGCCGGCAAGTGGGAGCCGCCGTCCGCGGCCGCGCGCAGGAAGTCAAGGCGCGGCAATTCGTCCCAGCGCGCGCCGACCGTGCGCGCCTGCGCCCAGACCCCCGGATCCTCAGCCTCGATTCGCTCGAGCCGGGCCCGCCGCTTGGGCGCGAGACCGCCCTCCTCCCAGGCCAACCGGGCCAGGATGATCAGGGCATGGACGGGCGCGGGCCGGGCGAGATCGGGCGTCCGCTCGAGCGGTAGCGCGGCCTCGAAGAGCTCCTGGCGCGCCTCCGGGGCGAGGAAGCTCTCGGCCGCGATCACCTCGATGCCGTAGGCCGAGCACGCCTCGAAGCGCGCGAATGTCGATCCTCGACGCACCCAACCCCGGCGCTGGTCAGCGCCGTCTCGAGGCGGGCCCGTTCGGGTGCCCGCGCCAGAACGTCGAGGTCGCGGCCGTGCGGAGGCAGCGAGCCGAGGACCACGACCCGGCCACCGGCCGTCTCGGAGACCGTCGCAGCGGCGCGGCGAGCCAGCTCGAGGCCGCACGCTCACGCGCCCTTCACCTTGCCGAGCAGCTTGCCCGCGGTGATCAGGAGCGGCTTGGGGTCGCGCCAGGAGAAGATCGCGTGGGCGGTGCCCCGGTGCGGGACGAGCGCGGCCAGCCCCGCCCGGGCCTGGCCGGCGGCGAGCATGGCGCCGATGGCCCGCAGATCGTTGTGCTCGAGCCGGTAGCGAACGCCGACGCGGTAGCCGATCGGCGCCGGCTCGAGGCCGTGGACGAGGTCGGCCCAGGCGCCGGCGAGGTTGGCTCCGGCCCGCCACGCCAGTGCCAGCGATCCGTACGCGCGGGGGTTGAAGTCGATCATCAGCCGCCGTCCGTCCGGCATGGCCAGCATCTGGACCTGGAAGAGCCCGCTCCAGCCGAGCTCGCCCACCAGACCGGTCACCCGCCGGTCGAGCTCTCTGTCGTGGGGGACGGTCTGAGCGCAGCAGGAGTAGCCGGCTTCGGCGGGCCAGGTGCGCACAGCAACCTGATGCACGGTGCCGTGGACGGCTCCGTCCCAGGCGACGCCGCACACCGCGCTGAGCCGCGCGGTCAGGTAGGGCTGGATCACCCAGCCGAGCTCCGGGAGCGGGGCCAGGGCGGTGCGCAGCCCGGCGGGAGAGTCGATGCGGCTGGCGGTGAAGTAGGCCAGGCGCTCATCCTCGAGCTCGAGCCGGGTGCGCTGCGGCTTCAGGATGACCGGATAGCTGAAGGTGTCCGCGCGGCCGGCCAGTTCGGTGGGGGTGCCGATGGTCGAGGGCGGGGCCTCGAAGCCATATCCGGCGGCCAGTTCGAGCACCCGGGCCTTATCGGTGGCCAGCTCGACCACTTCCGTAGCCGGCGCGCCGAGCGGCACCGGTAGCTCGTCGCGGTGGCGCGCCAGGGCGATCAGCGACGCTTCCGTCCCCGGGAGCACGGCCGAGACGCCGAGCTCGGAGGCGGCTCGCACCACCGCGCCGGCGAAGGTCTGGGGCACATCGTGAGCGTCGGGCACGGCCACGAACCGCTCGACTGCCCGGGAATACGCCGCGTACACGTGCGGGCTGCTGGCCGCGAGAACCGGCGCGTATCCGCCGTGGTCGAGCGCCCTGACCAGGGCCAGCGAGGCGTGGAAGTCGTCGGCGGTGACGAGCACGCGCCGCCGCTGGCCCCCATTCTGGTTCACGGGGCGACGCCGAGTGCGGCCTGCAGCGAGCGAACCATCGGCCGGCCGTAGGACCAGGCCACCCACCTGACCGCGCCGGCCGGAGATCCGAGCCGAAACGCCTGCAGCCGCACGCGCTCTCGGACGTCTCGGGTCCAGACCAGCTTGTAGCGGTCGGCGTCACCGAGCAGTTCATAGCTCGAGCACCCGTGCTCGGAGGCGCGCCGCAGGGATTCGAAGGTCAACAGCATGCCGGGGCCGTATCGCCGGAAGGCAGGATCGAAGCCGCCCTTGAGCGCGTATGTGCGCCCCCTCGACTCCAGGCAGAAGTCGAAGGCGATCGGCCGGCCGTCGAGGCGCAGAAAGGCGAGCAGCAGCTCATCTCGTGAGGCAGCCCATCGCGCGATCTCGCCATAGAACCGCTGGGTGCTGGCGTCGGAGGCGATCGCGGTGCCGCCGGTGTCCTTCCATCCCGAGCCTTCGACCGCGAAGCCCTCGCCGAGAGGGCCTCGACATGAGCCGTCCCGCCGGCGAATTCGAATTTGACGCTGCCCTGTTCTTCCAGGCGGCGGCGTAGCCGGCGAAGCTCCTTGCGCGTTTGGCCGGTGAGGGAGGCGCGGTAGGCGTTCCAGTCCCCGCCCGCCAGGTCGACGTAGGGCGAGCGTTGCACGGTGCGGACGACGATCCGCCGGCGGCGAGCTTCGGCCGCCTCGACGCACGCGCTCAGCGCATCGTCGCCGCGGTCGAGGAAGCAGACGTCGATCCCGGCGCGGGGGTGATCGACGAGGGCCGCAGCGAGCGCGGTGCGAGCTTCGGGGTCGCGAGCGAGGAGGCCGAACTCCGGGGTGTGCCAGTTGGTCGGCGAGCGCCGGATCCCCGACCGCTCGACGAACGGGAGCACACCGGCCAGCTCGCCGTCCCGGCGCGCGCACAGGAGGGTCAGCGGACCGCTGGAGAACGCTCGCGTCCAGGCGAGGACCCAGCCCGGATGCATGAAGGCCGAGGCGACGAGGTCGTCGGCCAGCCGCTCCCACTCGCGCGCCAGCGAGTCGGTCGGAATTTCTCTCGTGACCTGCAACGCAACCGCTCCAACCCGGGCCCGGTCACGTCCGAGCGACCAGACCGCGCTCGCGCGCGGCCGCCCGAGCCCGCAGTCCGGCCCGCAGCGAGGCCAGCGCAACCTTGCCTCGTACTCCGTGGCCGACCGCGACGGTGTCCAGTCCGGGGTCGAAGTGACAGAAGCGGCTCTTGTAGGACTCGTTGCCCAGGCCGAAGCGGTACTCGCGCACGCCGTCCTCACACGCACACCGGATCGTGTGGCCCACGAGCACGAAGCCGACGCTGAGCGAGTCGAAGCGCGGATCGCGGCCCGTCTGGTAGAAGTGGTCGACGCCGCCGAAGCGCAGGCAATGGACGATCGCCGCCGTCTGCCCGTCCAGCTCGAGCGTCCAGAGCCGGAGCCAGCCTTGCTCGAGGGCGGAGCGGGCGAAGTCGAGATGAAACTCCCGCCGAGGGCCGGCGAAGGCGTGCGGACCCGTCCTGCGCCCATCGTGTCCCGTGCAGCCTGATCAGGACGTCGAGATCGCGCTCGAGCTCGGACGGCTCCGAGGTGAGCCGGTAGTTCACCTCGTGCCGGCGGTGCAGGCGCCGCTCGTGGTGGCGCAGCTGATGGCGGAAGTGAGCGCTGCGGGTGGCCAGGTACTGATCGAAGGTACGCCCGCCGGTCTGGGCCACCGGCGTCGATGCACGCGTGAGGACGACACCGCCGAGCTCCGGCGCGATGGAGGGATCACGGCCCATGCGCTCGGCCAGGAGCACGCCGCCGCCCCCGAGCAGCTCGCCGGCGTGATCGCGCAGCAGCCGAGCGGCGGCGGCTCGGTCCTCGGGCGCGCAGATCGGACCGAGCTCGTCGCTCGGCCCGGCCCCGACGAAGCGGAGGACCCGCACCGGTCCGGTCCGGGTCAGGTGGAGCGGGAGGATCGCCTGTGCGCTTCCGTCCGCACGCCGGGCCACGAGGGTGACGAGCGGGAACCGGGCGCCGAGATGCCGGTACCAGGCGTCGGCCCACTCCCAGGTCATGAACACGTTGCCGCTGCGCCGCGCGAGCTCCTGCCATTCGCCCTGCAGGGAGGCGAGGTCGCCGTGGCGCTCGAGCGTCGTCACCTCCATGTCACCGGCCTCGCCCGCGAGCGAAATCCTGTCCGCATCCGTGGCCACAGTCGTTTGCGTCACGGACGTGCCAGCCGCACGATCCGGGTGATGACCCGACGATGGTCGGCCGAATCGATCGCGGTGAACCGCAGCACTACGGTCCGAGTTGGGCTCGCTGCCAGCCGGCGCGCCGGCAGCACGAGGCGGATCCGGCTGTAGGCCCTCGGGATCTCCGCTTCGGTCTCCCAGTACGAGGCGATGCGCTGAAGCCGGCCACCGGGCTGCCGGAGCCAGGCGGTGATCCGGACATCGCAGCCGCGCGAGCAGTGGATGTCGACCGGCAGTCCCCGACGCACGGCGGTGCGTCAGCAAGGCGGGCCTGGGGCGAGCGCCGAAGTGCAGGGCGGGGCCGCCCAGTCGCCTTGTACCGGCCCGTGCCACGTCGCGGGCGGTGCGGGCGCTACCGGTGGCGGGGCCGTGACACGACGCGGTGCCTTGGTCGTAGGGCGGCGTGGGTGAGCTCGTCCCGTTCGGTCCGATGCTGAGGAACTTCCAGTCGTAGCCGCTCGGGTGGAGCGTCATCACGAGCACGCCGAAGTCGTTGGGATCGGACTTCAGCAGGTTGGGGTTCGACCGGACCGTGCTGTCGTCCATGATCTCTCCGCCGGTTCCGGCCACGAGTTCGCGCACACCCCCACTATCGGCGGTGCCGTCCGGGGCCTGAGGCTTATAGCTCTCGTAGATGTGGTCGTGCCCGTTGAGGACCACGTCGGACTGGTGCAGGTAGAGCTGGTTCCAGAGGGGCTGGACGCCCGGGCTGCCGTGCACGAAGCCGTCCGAGAACAGCGGGTGATGCCAGAACGCGAGCGTGCACTGGCTCGAGTCCGCCCCCAGGTCGGACTGCAGCCAGGTGTTCTGCGCCGCGGTGGTCGAGCCCGCCTCGAGGTCCTGGCAGGTCGTGCTGCCGCCGGAGTCAGAGCAGTTGCTGTTGAGCGCGATCAGGTGCCAGGTGCCGAGGTTGAACGAGTAGTCGCCCGACGACGGCCCGGCCAGGGCGCCGAAATAGTCGAAGTAGCCCTTGGCGTTCGCCGTGTCGTACTCGTGGTTGCCCGGGACGGGATGCACGATCGGATTGAACGGCCCCCAGGAGTGGGCGTAGGCGCCCTGGTACTCCTGCAGCGACCCCGAGTTGTACTGGTTGTCGCCGAGCACGAGAACGTCGTCGGGATGCTGGGCCGCGGCCAGTGCGGCCGTCTTGTCCTGCACGCACGGATCTCCGGGATTGCCGCCCGGCGGGCAGGCGATGTCGCCCACGGCCACGATCACCGTGTCTCGTATCGGGTCGGTCGACGCGGATGGGGCGGTCGAGGACCCGGCCTGGTTGGCGGCGGTTACCTCGACCCGGATCTGAGAGGCGAGGTCCTGGTCGCTGAGCACGTACTGCGAGCCGATCGCCCCCGTCACGTCCCGGCACGTCGGGGAGCATCGCTGCCACTGGTAGGAGTAGGCGATCGGTGCCGTGCCGCTCCAGCCGCCCGGCGTCGCCGTCAGCGCGTACCCGGAGCGCGGCGTGCCGGAGACCTGCGGCGGTGACTGACTGGCGGGCGCCACCGGGGGCGGAGGCGGCGACGTCGTGGTCGTGGTGGACGTCGTCGTCGTGGTGGACGTCGTGGTCGAGGTCTTCGGCGCGGGCGGCTCGAGATCCTGAGCGATCGCGGTGAACAACCGGTAGGCCGAGGCCGACGAGCTGTTGGCGACGACGGCGATCTCGGCGCCCGTGCGCCGGTCGTAGAACGTGGCCACGCTGAATCCCAGTCCGGTGGCGGCCGCCCCGAGCCAATCGCGGTAGGTCACCGTCACGAGCCGGAGCGCCGGCCGCAGACGTACCGAAACCAGCGCCCCGGTAGCGAGCGTCTTCCCCCACCTCTGGAGGTCGCCGACCGTCGAGACGAGCGAACCCGCAGTCCACGAGGTCTTCGGATCGACCTTGGTGCAGTCTCGCCGGGGGCAATAGCCGTGCGCGTACGGTCGCGGCAGCCCGGTTCCGGCCGGGAAGCTCGTCGCATGGAGCCCCGCGCGGGAGATCACCATCCGCCTGGTCGCCGACTCGGCCGAGAGACCGCTCATCCTCTGAAGGATCGAGGCCAGGACAGGGGCCGCGCTCGTGCGGCGGGCGAGCAGCTGGCTGATCGTGCCTCGGGCGTGGCCGGGAAGCCACCGCGCCACCCTGGCCGAGAGCGAGATCCGCCCCTGCTGCACCTGATCGAGCAGGGCGGTGGCAAAGAACGTAGCCGTGAGACCGGAGATGCGAACGTGCTGGAAGGTGCGCATCGGAGCGTGAGTGGCGCGATCGGCGACTCCATACGCGTGCTGATAGCTCCCGCCCGGAGTCGAGACCGCAATGGCGACGCCGGGAATGTGCCCGCTGCGCATCGCCCCCACCACCGTGGCGTCGATGGCGCGCCGATCCGGCGCCGCCGCCCCGGCGAACGCCGAGGTGGTGAGAGCTGCGATCAGGCCGCCCACCGCGGCCAGGCACACGAGCAGCCTGACGGCCGCCAGTGTGCGCCGCCTGGGCGACCCGTCATCCATGCCGAGGCCCATACAACCCACCAACGCCAGAATACTCCGCAATCTTGGCTATCCCGCCAGCAGTGGGAGCAGGGCGCTCAGCTTGACCTCCGACTCGGCCAGCTCGGCCGCCGGGTCCGAGTCCCGGACGATGCCGCAGCCGGCATAAAGCCGGGCCAGCGGGCCGCGGAGCAGGGCGCACCGCAGCGCCACGCAGAATTCGCCGTCCTCCAGCGAGTCGGTCCACCCGATCGGACCCGCGTACCAGCCGCGGTCGAGGCCTTCGAGCGCCGGGATCAGATCGATCGTTGCTCTCGGTTCGGCGCCGACCGCCGGGGTTGGATGGAGGATGCCGGCGAGTTCGATGGCCGGCAGCGGCGTTGCAAGCTGGGCACGAATCGGGGTCGCGAGGTGCTGGATGTTGGCCACCCGGATCAGCGCCGGCTCCGGGACAGCGGTGACCCAGACAGCATGCGGTCGCAGCGCACGAACTATTCGACGCACAACGATCGCGTTCTCTTCCCGGTCCTTCTCGCTTTGCAGCAACTGCTCGCCCAGATGGTCGTCGACGGCCGGGTCGGCGCTGCGCCGTATCGACCCGGCCAGCCCGACGGTGCTGGCCCGGTGGCCTTCCCGGCGGACCAGCAGCTCCGGGCTCGCGGCCACGAAGGTGGCATCGCCCCGGCCCACCGCGAACACGAAGCAGGCCGGAAACGCCTCCCTGAGGATGCCGAGCACCGCCGCCGGGTCGTGGTCGAGCGGAGCCTGCACGTCGACTTCACGGGCGAGCACGATCTTGTCGAACTCGCCCGCGCGGATCCGATCGACCGCGCGCGCCACCGCCTCCTCGTAGTGGGCCGGCGGGATCGGGCTTCTAACCGTGTAGGCGCCCGACGGCGCCGGGTCGAGCAGCGGAAGCGGAGCCGATCGCAACTCGGACAGCCGCGTGCGCACCCGGGCCAGGAGATCCTCGACCGTGTCATCCGGCGCGGCGTCGACGTTGACGGTGAGTGAGACCTGCCGCTCGCGCCGCGCGAGAGACAACTCCGGGACCACGAGCGAGGCCGGCTCGAAGCCGTCCCAGTCGGGCGAGGTCCCGCCCTCGGAGGCGAAGGCGAAGCCGCCGAGCGCTACGAGCCCCGCGCCGGCCGGCCCCTCTGGGTCGTCGGCGAGCGCGCCGGCGGCCACGGCGCGCCAACGACGCGCCACTTCGCTGAACCGGTGCGGCCCCCGCGCCTCGATCGTCCGGACGCATCCCAGCGCCGCCAGGGCTGAGCGATCGCGATCCGGTTGCTCGAGACAGAACCAGGGCTCGCCTGCCCGCCGCGCTCCCGCGATCAGGGCCGTCGGATCGCGAGCGTGGTCGGTCGGCGCGGTCAGGCTCGCCAGCACGGGCGACCCAACGGTTCGGGCGCGTCGGAGCGCGGCGGTCAGCCGCTGCTCGAGCCGGCGCCAGCTCCCAGCGTCGAGCCAGTCGCCCGCCGAGGCGCGCGCGGTCTTGAGATCGCTCATCCCCCCGCCCGCCGAGCGGCGTAGTGCAGTTCGACCGTCTCCGGTGCCTCCTCGCCCGGCGACAGCACGTTGCCGTCGAGGTCGGAGCAGCTCAGCGGCTCGAAGCCCTCCTCTGCGAGCTGTCGGAACTGGGATTCCGGAGTGATGAAGTAGTGCACGAGCGAGTACCCGTGCGCACCGTCGCTCACGATCGCGTAGTCGCGCTCGTTGCGCTCGAACGGAACGAGTCGGCGATGGCGATGGATGTTCCGGGGCGCATGGGCGAGATCCCAGGTGAAGCGCAGCGGATCGCTGGTCCGCAGTTTGGACGGCGTGCGGACGCGCGGGAGGAAGGCGCGATTGTGCGACGACATCACGAGCAGTCCACCGTCGCGCAAGATCCCGCGGATCCCCCGCAGCATCGCCCGGCGTTCCTCATCGCCGAAGATGTCAAGCGTGTTGCATCCGGCCACGACCGCATCGAGCGAGTCTGGCTCGAAGTGCGACAGATCTCGGATGTCCCCGAGCAGGAATTGGCCGCGCGGGTAGCGGCGCCGGCACTCGTCCAGCATCTGCGGCTGCAGGTCGATGCCATACGCCTGCTCGGCCAGCTGCACGAGGTAGCCGGTGATCCGACCCGCACCGCATCCGAGCTCGAGCACGCGCCCGGCGAAGTCCTCGCGGTAGCGCGCCAGGAGCAGCACCTCGACCGGACGGAGCACGCGGTGGGCGTAGTCCCTCGTGAACCGTGCGCGCGCCCATGATCCCCGGTTGAAAACGCCCGGATCGTCCGGGTACAGCACTTCTTCGGCCACCACGGCCATGGTAACGAGGGCGGGGTGCCGGCTTCCTAGACTTGCCCCGGTGGAGGGTTCGCTTTCGCTACCGCAGACGGCTCCGTCCGCTCAGGTTCAGACGGCCGGGCTGTGGTTCGGCGATCGCACTCGCCCGGCGCTGGGGTGGCTCACCAGACCGCGCGGCGCGACCAGCGATCACGCCGTGCTCGTGCTTGCGCCGGTGGGCTACGGCTACCTATGCAGCCACCGTGCGCTCCGGGTCCTGGCCGAGCGGGTCGCCGCCCAGGGCCACCTGGCGCTGCGGATCGACTACGACGGAACCGGCGATGCCGCCGGAGACCAGTGGGATGGCGGTCGCGTCGAAGCCTGGCGGCGCACCGTCCGTGACGCGGCCGCCCTCCTGCACCGCCTCGGTGCGGAGCGACTTCAGCTCGTCGGCCTCGGCCTCGGCGCCACGTTCGCGCTCCTCGACGGGAGACGCTCGGCGCCGACCGGGTCGTAGCCTGGGATCCCGTCCTCTCCGGCCGCCGGCATGCGAAGGAAATCCGCCTCTTGTCGAGCGAGGTCCCGGCCACCGAGGACCCGGGTCGGGGCACGCAGGTGTGGGCGGGGAACGTGTTCTCAGCCGAGACGTTGACCGACCTCTCGGGCCTCAAGGCCGCGCCGGAGGACGACGTCCTCGTCGTTGAGGACGAGGGAGACCGGGTGGTGGATGTGCCGCCCGAGTTCGCGGTCGTTCCCGAGGCCACGGTGGAGCGAATCTGCCGGTGGCTGGGCGACGCGCCCTCGCGCCCCGGTGAGCCGGGGCCGGAGCCGGTGAGCGTCGCGGCCACGTTCGCCTGGCGCGAGGGGGAGGTCACCGAGGAGGTGATCAGGTTCGGCGATCACGGCCACGTCGGCTTGCGGACCGTGGCCGCCGGCGAGAAGCCGACCGGCGCCACGATGGTGTTCCTCAACCCCGGCTCGGAGACTCACGTCGGGCCGGGGCGAGCCTGGGTCGAGTACGCAAGGAGCCTGGCGCTGCTCGGGCACGCGAGCGTGCGGGTCGACTTCCGCGGCTGGGGCGAGAGCCCGGACGCCGGTCACGCCCCTGGGCGGCCCTACGACGCCTGGTGCGTCGAGGACACGGTCGAGATCGTCCATGGCCTCCGGGCGGCCGGGCACGAGCGGCTGGTGCTGTTCGGGCTGTGCGCCTCGGCCTGGATCGCCCTGCGCGCGGTGCTCGAGCAGCCGCCGGTGGCCGGGGTGATCGCGCTCAACCCGCAGCTCTATTGGCAGCCCGGCGATCCGGTCGACATCGACTGGCCCCGGATCCGGGCCAGGCGGGCGGACGAGATTCGCCGCGTATCGCGGGGTGACCGCGTCGGTCTCTGGACCGCGCTCGACGTTCTCGGGCACCGGCCCCGGGTGGCGGGGTGGCTCGACGAGCTGGCGGAGTCGGGCGTACCGGTGGAGCTGCTGTTCGCCGAGGGTGACGACGGCATCGTCTACCTGCGCCAGCGCTTCGCCCGCCGCCTCGCGCCGGCTCAGCGCGACCGGGCTCAGCGCGACCGGGCTCCGCGTGACCGAGGTGCCGGGAATCGACCACCCGATGCACCGAGCCTGGCTGCGGCCCCGGGTGGTCCAGGCGCTGCGACGACGCGCTCAGGCGGATCGACGATCGAGATCTTGTCCGCTATGCGGAGAAGATCTCGGACGCCCGCTGATCAGGTCTCGCCGCGGCCCCGGGCGATCGCGATCTCGCCCGTGCGGGCCATCTCGATCAGCCCGAACGGGCGGATCAGCCGCTCGAAGGCGTCGACCTTGTCGCACGTACCCGTGACCTCGACGGTCACCGAGCGCTTGGTCACATCGACGATCTTGGCCCGGAAGATCTCGCAGATCTGCATGACCTCGCTCCGCGACGCGCCGTCGGCCGAGACCTTGAACATCGCGAGCTCGCGCGCCAGCGTCTCGGTCGGCTCGAGATCACGGATCTTCAGCACGTTGACGAGCTTGTGCAGCTGCTTGGTCACCTGGTCGATCGGGTGCACGGCACCGTCGAGGGTCAGGGTGATCCTGGAGATCCGCTCGTCGTCGGTCGGACCGACCGCGAGGGTGTCGATGTTGAACCCCCGCCGGGCGAACAGGCCCGCAATCCGAGTCAGGACACCGGGCTTGTTCTCGACCAGGATCGAGAGGATGTGCTTGCGCCCGGTCCGCATCCCCCCCGCCGCCTCGAGCTCGTCGAGCGACAGGACTTCCTTGGTGGCCGGCTCTCCCACGGCGGTCACCCGACCATGTTCCTCGCCGGCTGGCCGGCCGGGATCATCGGGTAGGTGTTCTCCTCCCGGGTCACCCTGACGTCGCACACCACCGGGCCTTCGGTGGCCAGGGCGGACTTGATGTCGTCGACCAGGGTGGTCTTGTCCTCGAGGCGCAGACCGGTCGCCCCGTAAGCCTCGGCCAGCTTGACGAAGTCCGGGAACTGGCCCATGTCGACCTGGCTGTAGCGCTTGTCCCAGAACAGCTCCTGCCACTGGCGAACCATGCCGAGGTAGCCGTTGTTCATGATGAACACCTTGATTGCGATGCCCTCCTGGGCGCACGTCGCGAGCTCCTGAGCGTTCATCTGAACCGAGCCGTCACCGCTGACGCAGACGACCGTCTTGTCGGGGCAGCCCACCTTGGCCCCCATCGCCGCGGGCAGGCCGAAGCCCATCGTGCCCAGGCCGCCGGAGTTGATCCACTGGCGGGGCCCCTTGAAGTGGAAGTACTGGGCCGTCCACATCTGGTGCTGGCCGACGTCGCTGGTCACGATCGCGTCGCCGCCGGTGGCCTCGTACAGGGCCTGGATCATGTACTGGGGCTTGATCTCGGAGTCCGTGGAGTCGGCGTATCCGAGCGGATGGCGCTCCTGCCAGACCCGGATCCGCGACCACCACTCCTCCAGGCGGCCCGCCTCGGGCGCCTGAGCTCGGTATTCCGCGGTCAGGCGCGGAAGGATGTTCTTGGCGTCGCCGACGATCGGAATGTGCGCGGGCACGTTCTTGGAGATCTCGGCCGGGTCGACGTCGATGTGGATGAACTTCGCCCGGGGTGCGAACTCCGACAGCTTGCCCGTGACCCGATCGTCGAACCGGGCTCCGACGGCCACGATCAGGTCGGCCTCGTCCATCGCGTAGTTGGCCGCACGGGTGCCGTGCATGCCGAGCATCCCAAGCCACTGGTCGTGGGGCGCGGGGAAGGCGCCGAGCCCGTTGACCGTGCAAGTGACCGGGAAGCGATCCGAGGTGGCGAGCTCGCTCAGCTCGGCCGCGGCGTTGGCGCTGATCACGCCGCCGCCGGCGTAGATGACCGGCCGGCGCGCGTTGGCGAGCGCCTTGGCGGCCAGCCGGATCTGCTTCTGGTTGCCGTCCGTGGTGGGCTGGTACCCGGGCAGATGGACGTCGGTGACCGGCTCGTACGGGATGTCGGCGCGGCTGTAGTCCTGCGGGATGTCGACCACCACGGGCCCGGGCCGGCCGGTGCGGGCCACGTGGAAGGCCTCGTGGATCGAACGCGGGATCTCCAGGGGGTGCTGGATCATGAAGCTGTGCTTGACCACCGGCATCGTGATGCCGAGGATGTCGGCCTCCTGGAAGCCGTCGGTGCCGAGCAGCTCGGTCCGGACCTGGCCGGTGATGAAGACGACCGGGACCGAGTCCATCATCGCGTCGCAGATCGGGGTGACCAGGTTGGTGGCGCCGGGACCGCTGGTGGCCAGCGACACGCCGACCTTGCCGGTCGCCTTGGCGTAGCCCTCGGCGGCGTGTCCGCCGCCCGCCTCGTGGCGGACGAGGATGTGCCGGATCCCGGCGTCGTAGAAGGCGTCGTAGGTGGGGAGATTGGCGCCGCCGGGCAGGCCGAATACGACATCGACACCTTCAGCCTTCAGGCATTCCATCAGAGCATCGACTGCACGCATGCGCTTCGCCTCCTTTCAGCGGATCCGGTCTCTGGGCGCGCGCGGTCGCTCCGCGCGCGCGGCGGGAAGCGCGAGTGTACCAGCGGAGTTTGCGCCCTCGGTTACGGTCGTCCGGACACGAAGCGGTACACGGCTTCGACTTCGTCCGCCATCCGCCGGGCGGTGAAGTACTCGCACGCTCGCTCCCGGGCGGCGCGGCCGATCTGGAGCCGTCGCTCGGGATCTTCGAGCAGCTCGAGCAGGTGGTCGGCCAGCTGGTCGGCATCATCCGGCCGGCCGACGAGCCCGGTCTCGCCGTGGCGGACGAGCTCAGGGGCCCCTCCGGCGCTCACGGTGACGATCGGCTTGGCCATCGCCATCGCCTCGAGGTGGGCCAGGGCGCACGGATCGTCGACCGAGGGGAGGGCGAACACGTCAGCGGCCGCCAGCAGCTCGGGGACGTCGCCGCGCTGGTCGGCGAAGATGACTCGAGGCTCGAGGGCCGCCTCGGCCACCTGCTGTTTGAGCTGCGCCAGATAGCCGGCGCCGGGGCTCCAGTCCTTGCCCACCAGCAACAACCGGGCGCGCGGATGGCGGGCGGCGACCTTGGCAAAGGCCTCGATCAGGACCGCCTGGCGCTTCCAAGCCGTGAGCTGGGCCACGCTCACGACGAGCGGATCGCCGGGCTCGAGCGAGAACTCCCGCCGCACCGCCTTGCCATCGGCGGTGGCCGGGTCCCACCCGGTCAGGTCAAGGCCGTTCAGCACAGGGAAGATGCGCTCCGCGGGGACGCCGGCGTCCGCCATGACCTGCCCGGTCCAGCTCGAGACGGCGATGATCGCGTCGGCGCGGCGCACGCCGATCCGCGACAGGGGCGACATCCAACTCCCGTATTTCGAGTGGAAGTGGACTATGCAGCGCGCCCCGCTGAGGCGTGAGAGGGCCAGCCCGTAGAACGCGTTCCGGGGGCCCTCTTCGCAGTGGATCACATCGATCCGGTGGCGCCGGAGGTGGGCGACGAGCTTGCCCGCGTCGCGCGCGGCCGGGGCCAACGCGCGTCCCGCGCCGGCGATCAGCTCGCCCCGGGGCCCTCCGCCGACCGGGCCGAACTCGGCCGGGATCAGGGCGAGGTCCGGAGTGCGGGGAAGCAGATCGAGCACCGACCGGCCGCTCGACGCGTACGGCTCGCTCGCCGCCAGCCGGTTGTAGACCACATGGCACCGCACGCGTTGGGGGTCCAGGAAGCGCAGCAGGGTGGCGTGGACCGAGGCCGCCGGCGACCGCGTCGGCTGCGAGAAGATGAAGAGGACGTTCAGCCGGCGATTCATCTCCTCGGCCGAGAAGCGCGTGCCAGGGTCCTCCAGGCCGAGCCGCCTGGGCAACGCAAGCGCTTCCCGCATCCGGGCATCTTCGCATCGCGTCGCCGCGGCCTGCTACTCAACCCGGAATGGCGACCGTTTGCCTCCTCTCCGCCGGCCCCGAGGACCGCCGGCAGTTCCCGCGGGCCCGGGAGGAGCTGGAGAAGATGCAGGATCTGGCCGCACGCGACCGGTTCGGAGCCCACCGCCTGACCGCCCACCCCGGTGAAGCCGACCTGATCCTGTTCGTCGAGCACAGCACCGACGCCGGCTCGTATTTCGAAGCCGTACGGCGCCACCCCGTGTACCGGGAGTTTCCGCACAAGAGCTACCTGTTCTGCTCGACCGACCGAATCGTGCCCTGGCTCCCCGGGGTGTACGCCTCGGTCGAGCGGTCGTGGTACTGGCCGAGCTGGACCCGCTCGGGGATGTACCTCGGCATCCGCGAGGACGACCAGCTCCGCTACCAGCCGGACGCGGGCGAGCGCCCGTACCTCTACTCGTTCGTCGGCTCGAGCGCGACCCATCCGGTCCGCCGCCGCCTGGTGCGCCTCCGGCATCCCGACGCGCTGGTCATCGATACGGCGGTGGAGGGAGCGCCGGCCGCCGACTATCGCCGGCGCTACGCGCAGAGCGTCGCCGGCAGCTCGTTCGTCCTCTGCCCGCGCGGAGGCGGCACGGCGACCTTCAGGCTGTTCGAGGCGATGATGCTCGGCCGGGCGCCGGTGATCATCTCGGACCAGTGGGTGCCGCCGTCCGGTCCGGCGTGGGAGAAGTTCAGCCTCCGGGTGCCCGAGGGCGGGCTCGATCGGCTTCCGTCACTGCTCGAAGAGCACCGAGCGCAGAGCGCGGTTATGGGAGAGGCCGCCCGCGAGGCCTGGCTCGACTGGTTCTCCGACACGGTGGCCTTTCACCGGATCATCGACTGGTGCCTCGAGCTGGCCGGCGCGGCGCCGGCGCGGACCGGCGTGCGCGGACACGCGCCGCGGCTCCAGATGCTCCGTCCCTACCACGGCGCGCGGTGGGCGCTGCGCCGGCTCGGACACGGCGACCGGTGGCGGATCCCGCGGCCGGCCGAGCTCGGCGCGGCCGCGAGCCGGTTCCGAGCCAGGCGTCGCTGAGCGAGCGGCGACTCAGGCGACGCGCTGCCGCGCCGTCGCCTCCGGGGCGATCGCGACCTCGGGAAACTCGAGCTCGGTTCCGCAGCGCGTGCAGAGGGCGTCGTGCAGCTTGACCACCCGACCGCACCCCGGGCACTGGCGGCGCAGCTCGCGGTCCTCGTAGCGGTAGCAGACCGCGGCGAGCAGCCCTAGGAACGGGATCAGCCCGGAGATCAGAAACCAGGTCCAGAACGAGCTGCCCTTCATACGCCCCACAACGCCCCCGGCCAGGCCGAAGAAGAAAGCTATGACGAGATAGCCCATGTCGGCGGCCATGGGCCTCTCTTCACCAGATGAGCGTCTTGATCGCCCAGAGGATCGCGACGACCACGGCCACGGTGACGACGGTCCAGAAGATCGCCATCACGAAGCCGACCACCAGCTTGAAGGCCAGCGCGGCGGCCACGATCAGCACGAGCCCCGCAAACGCCCGGCGGAGAACCGGCGGGCGAGCTGGACGATGCTCGACTTGGGTTGTTTGCATGAGAACAGCGTACCGCTGCACGCTGTTCATTCATATACGCGCTTCAGATGCTCGTAGCGCATGTGCGGGTCAGCCGGCCGGGGGGCGAAGCGCAACCGGGCGAGGCGGTACCGGCGAACGGCCGGAGCGCGGCCATCGGTCGTCCCTTCACGGTGGTCGGCGACGAGCAGGACCTTCGAGGATGGTGTGGAGGAGGTCATGGGAGCATGATCGGCTGCGCGGATAAACCGCACATTGGCCGCGCGTACAAAGTTCCTTTAGCCGGGTCGTCCCGACGGCCCGCGCCGCGCCCGCTCGACCGCGGCCTCCAGCGCGATGCGCGCCTCCGGGCGCAGGCGTCTGCGGACCCGGCGGCCCGAGCCCGAGAAGGCCAGGTTGGCCACGGTCACGAAGCCGGTCTCATCGGTGCGCAACGCCAACAGCAGATGGGCGATCCGGTCGCTCGAGGGCAGCCGCGGATCGGTGGCGCGAACGCAGTAGCAGTGCACGCGCCGTCCCCCCGGCCTGACCAGGAGCGCACCCGCCTCGCCCACGAGCCAGACCCCGAGCGAGCCGCGCTCGAGGACCAGCCCGGTACGCGCGTGCAGATCGCGGGTTTCATGGCCGACGAGATCGCCAAGCAGGCCGAGCGCCACGAGCTCCGAGTTCCCGGCCGCTGTCGGACGTGGCTTGACCACGCGGGCACCGCGGGCGGCGTAGAGCTGGGGGATCGCCCACGCGTGGGCCAGGCAGATGAGCGCGAACGGGATCATGATCGGGCTCACGGCCACGAGCAGCAGACTGATGCCCACGAACGGCACCGAATGAGCGATCGTCGAGGCCGTCCACAGGCGTCCGGCGCGGCGCAGCGTCCGGTCATCCGCCCGCCGGCGCCAACGGACGTTGGCCAGCTCGGGGAGCGCCTGGCCGTTCTCGACCGGCAGGCCCGGAACAGCCGTCGTCTCAGCCTCCGGCGATCGGCCGGCGCATGATCACCAGCTGGGCGTCCAGGGGCAGCTCGCGAACCTGCTCTGCGTGGCCCTCGCCCTGGGAGACGACGCCGAAGTAACCCTGCTCGAGCTCCGCCCGGAACGCGGCCACCGCCGCGTCGGCGCTCACCGGGTCATCGGCCGTCCATTCGGCCAGCGTCGTGTGGCCGGTGTGGTCCATCCTGATCAGTCGCGACATCTGTGGCCTCCTGACGACGGTACGTCCGTTCATCCTACGCCGTAGCCCCGCCCGGTGGAGACCCTGCGCGCCGGCGAGGTCGAGGCCGGGGGCCCGGGCCGTATCCTGTCCGTCGTGTCGCTGACCAGAACGTTGTTGCTCGCTGCCGCTCATCGCGGTGGCCCTGTTCAGCTTCTTCTACCTCCGGGGCCATCAGGGCGACGGAGCGATCCTGGCCTCGGCCCAGAGGCATGCGCAGGTGCTGACCCCCGCCGGCGTGGCCCGCGTCGTTCAGACGGCACCCGATCCCGACACCAATGAGCTGGGCAAGAGCGCGAGCTGCGCTCCGCTCGGTCACGGCGAGCTGCACAACCCGTGGCGCTGCTCGATCACCTATCCCTCCGGCCCGCGGTTCGACTACTCGGTGCAGATCAGCGCCGACGGCTCGTACACGGGCGACAACCAGGTGGTGCATGAGCACGGGGTCACTCGCAGTGGCGACGGCGAGATCAGCGGGTGCTGCATCGCCATCCCGTGAACGCTGCGCGTCCATTGGGAGTTTCGCCTGGCGGCGAAACGTCCCGGACTCTCAGCTGAGGTCGTCTTTGAGCTTGCGCAGGGCGCGGTAGACCCGGCCCTCGACGGTCGTGAGCTTCTCCCCCGTGACCTTGGCCACCTCCGGCACGGTGAGGTCGGCGCCGTAGCGCAGCGCGATCGCCTCGCGCTCCTCCGGGGCCAGCTGGGCCAGGCCCGCTGCATCGCGTCGCGCTGCTCAACCTGCTCGAGGGGGGCGTGGCCCGATCGCTCGCGCTCGCCGGCCGCCACCCGCTCGAGCGCTCGTTCGCCCGCCGCCGCGCGGCGGACGTGGTCGCGCAGGAGATTGAGGGCGATCGCGTAGAGCCAGGTCTTCTCGCTCGCCCGGCGCCGGTCGAACGGGCGCTTGGCGGTCAGAGCGCGCTCGAACGTGTCGGCCAGGAGGTCATCGCTGAGCGCGCGGTCTCCGGTGCGGTAGTAGAGGAAAGCCCGCAGCGGACGCGCGTGCTCGGTGAACAGACGGTCGAAGTCGGCCGCGCGGGTCACAGGCTCGTGAGCGAGTCGGCGATCGTCGTCCCATCGCTCTGCCAGCTCGCCGGGCCATCCTTGCTGAGCGTCTGCCAGGCCTGCTGAATCAGCGGCTCCTGGGGGTTCAGCTTCAAGGCGCGTCGCAGGGTCGGCCGCGGGTCATAGCCGGCGGCCGCCTGCATCACCCCGAGACCGTAAACGTAGTTCCAGTTGTTCCGGTCGAGCGACTGGGCCTTTTTGATCGCGTTGATGGCCAGGCCGGGGAGATCGCGCTGCACGTCGCAGTAGGCAATCACCTCATAGGGCTCGGGACGGATGCCGAGGATGTTGATCGAGGCCAGCGCGGCATCGGTCGCAGTGCGGCAGTTACCGGCCGAGAACGCGGACGTCGCGCGGTTCAGGTCGCGCTGGGACAGCCACACGAACGCGGGCAGCACGGCCAAGATGAGCGCCGCGATGCTGACCGCGATGCGCGTGTAGGGCGCGACGCGCCGGCCGCAGGCGTCGGCATTCCCGGCCCTTCGCCCGGCGAGCGCTCCTCGATCGGCGCGTGCGCCTCGACCGGGGCGCCGCGCCACCTCGACTGGGCGCCGCGCGAGCACCATCCCGCCGAGCGCGAACACGATGAACGTCACCACCGGCATCTCCCAGTCCCAGTCCACCCCCGCCTCGATCGCCCAGCTCAAGATCAGGGCGAAGATCGACCGCGTAGAGCGCGCGGTCGGGTCCGCGAGCGTGCCAGGCCGCGGCGCCGAGCATGAGGACGAGGGCAATCCCGAGGAGCACCATGCCGACGATCCCGAGCTCATCGAGCGTCTCCAGGTACACCGAGTGGGCGTCCTGCACGGTCTGCGGGCTGCGGTTGTACTGGGCGTAGGTGTTGACGAACGTTCCAGCGCCGTGCCCATCCCCGGGGGCGGTATGAACTGGTTCCAGGCGATCGTCCAGATCGGCAGGCGGCCATCGTTGCTATGTCGGTGAGGCGTGTGCGCAGGTCGGGGCCGTGGCCTGGTGCGACCGGGTTTACGAACCGGTGGTACTGGTTGGCCAGCGTCCCACTCGAGGCGACGATGCGATCAGCGGCGACGACGGCGAGCGATCCCCAGCTCGAGCGAACCACGCGCTTTCGGTATTGGACCGGGAGCCTGAACCGGAGCAACCGGACGTCGAGCGTCGCGCTGAGGAGGGCCCGCAGAGGCGCGGCGGCCACGGCGCAGGCCAGCACGGCCACGGCGACCCGATGTCCCTGGCTGACGCCGTCGGAGTGGTCGGGTTCGGCGTGGCCAGCTCGGTGGCGCCGTAGGCGACGCGCACGGCCACCGCGGCGGTCGGGACGAGCGCCACCACCCCGCTCAGCAGCCCCCGCGGCCGTCCGATCAGGATGTACGCGACGAGCCCGATGAAGCACACGCCGATCGACCCGCGCGAGAAGGTGAAGTAGAGCGTGGCCGCGAGCACGGGCACCGCGGCCGCGGCGGCGACCTGGACGGACCGGCGCTCACGCTCGTCGCTGGTCAGATGGACGCAGAGCAGGATCCCGAACGCGGCCAGGAGACCGAGCACGTTCCAGTACGAGACCGGGTAGCTCAGCCGCTCGTTGACGATGTTCGCGCTCGTCGGCCACAGATGGGGCAGCACCCGGGTGATCAGTCCGCACAGGCAGACGACCGAGATCGCGAGCGCCAGCGTTCGCAGCACCCAGACCATCCTCACGCGGGTGCGCGCCACCGACCCGAAGACGACGGTGGCCAGCAGGTACACGAGCGTGCGGGTGTACTCGACCACGGCGTCGCCCGGTGCGTGGGACCAGTGTTCGGAGAGGAGGGTCCACAGCGCATAGAGGCCGAGGGCCCCTCCGGCCACCGCCAGCCCCCAGCCGACGCCCTCGAAAGGCTGGGCCGCGCCGAGCATCCGAACCACCAGCACGAGGCACAGCACGATTGCCACGTACGCCGAAGCGCCCGGGTAGAAGCCGCCCGCGCTGAAGGCGAGATAGCCCATCAGGCCGGCCGGAAGCAGCAGCAGAGCCGCCCCTGCGATACGTCTGCTGTCCGGCATCGGCCGGATGATACGGCGCCCTCAGGCGGGCTCCACCGGGCTCATCGGGCGGCTAACGAAGGGAAAAATCTCCGCCCTCAGTCAGGAACCGCCCGCCCGGTTCGTATAAGGGGTTATGAGTGATAACGAACACGATCGGCTTCCCGACGAGCTTCGGCCCGTCGTCTCACGCCTGCAGGCCGAGCGGCTCGAGTCCGACCCGGTCGAGCTCGATCAGCTCAAGCGGCGCGTGATCAACCGCGTGAACCGACAAGGACGGACAGGGGGATTTATGAAGTCAAGGATGGCCACCGGTTTCACCCTGCTGGCGCTGATTGGCGGCAGCGGTGGCGCGGTCGCGATCGGCACCACGGGTGGCGCCGGCCTTCCGTCGAAGGACAAGGCCGCCAAGAGCCAGTACACCCCGGGCAAGAAGACCGTGAAGTGCCACAAGGGCCAGCACAAGGTCAAGAACCGGTGCGTGCGGAACAAGGTCGTCATCAAGAAGAAGCCGTCCCCGAAGCACCTGACCGGTCCCGCCTTCACGGGCGCTCCGGACCGGCACACAAGTCGGTAGCGGCAACAGTCGACTTCGAAGCGGCGTCCGCGCACAGCGGGCGCCGCTTCCGGCTTTAAAGACTGCGCCGGCCCGGGGTCTGGATCTGGGCCGAGGCGGCCAGTGTCCGATCGAGCGCGGCGTCGAGCGCATCGTGCACGTGACGCTGCAGCCACGAGGCCCGGAACATGTGATCGCGGGTAGGGACCTCGACCACGTGGAAGCTCGGCCACCGCTCGCCTCGCTCGAGCAGCCGCAGACGGGCAAGCTGGTCGTGGAGCTGCTCGCCCCGGCACAGGAGCAGCAAGGTCTCGGTTCCCTGATCGCGCAGCTGATCGAGTGCCGCCTCGATCTGCGGCCCCTGCGCTCGCTGGACCGGATACCCGCCGCGTGCGCGCAGTCGGCCGGGAGTGAGGCTGGCGACCCCCTCGCGGATCTGTGACGAGCTCAGCTGACCTCGGACCAGGCGTCGCCACCCGCGCCCGCGGAGCGCCTGCAGCGATCGCTCGGTGGCGCGCTCGGCGACGAGCGCCTCGGTCCAGTCGAAGGCCCAGAGGTTGAGCAGCATCGCGCCGCGCACGGAAGCGTTTCCGAGCGCTGCATGCAGGGCCCAGTAGGCGCCCGAGCACAACCCGCCGACGATGAACCGATCACCCACGCCCCGCGCCGCGAGCTGGTCCAGAATCTCCATCGTGGCCCGCTGGCGCTCGGCGTAGTACAGGCTGTCGGTGGCGATCGGCCGCCGATCACCGCCGTCCGACTCCCCGATGCCGGGCAGGTCGACCCGCACCGTGGTGACGCCCCGCGCGGCCCAGCGCCGGGCGATCTCGACCCAGGCCCGGTTCGGCCCGATGTGGTGCAGGGCGCCGCCGTTCAGCCATACCGCGCACAGGGGACCCGGTTCGGACTCGCCGGGCTCGGTCACGATCGCGAACGATCCCTCGAGCTCGCCCGAGAACCGGATCGCCGTCTCGGTCACGCCGGGCTCGCCGGACCGGGGAATCGACGCCCGGTGGACGGCCGCCGGCGCAGGTCCCGGCTCGGCCGGGCCGGCCGAGCCGCGGTTGGTCCGTCCGAGCCAGGCGATCGTGGCCTGGATCGTCTCGACCGGGGCCAGCGATTCCTGAGGATGGCTCATGAGGGCGCTGTAGTCGGCGCCCTCGAGTACGGTGACCTCGGCTCCGCGGTCCTTGAATTCCTGCTGCAGCTTGCGATCGGCCGGGAGCCGGTCCCGGCCGAGCAGCAGCACGTGGCGGCGCGCCGCGGACGGCGCCTCCGGGACCACGGACCGGGTGCCCGCGAGCTCGCGCGCCGTCTCGGCGCCGATGACGAACCCCGTGAGCTCGAGCTCCTCCCCTTCGCCGTTCGGCTCTCCCGAGTCCTCCGGGTAGTGGGCGGCGATCACCGCCGCGTGGGCGCGCAGCTCTCGCACGAGCGCGCGGCCGGTGGCCCGGGAGCCCCACAGGATGAAGTCGTCGATTGGCGCTCCCTGCCCGGCGGCCAGGCAGGCAAGCATTCCCCCGAGCCCGATCCCGAGCCCCACCACTCGCTCGCAGCCGGTCTCGGCGCGCAGCCACCTGGCCGAGCCGGCGACGGCGTCGATCCAGGTCTGGAGGAGCCCTCGATCGCGGGGTGAGCCTCCGCTGTCGCCGGTCCCGGGCAGGGTCATCCGGGCGCACGGGTACCCCGCCGCCGCGAGCATGCGTGACCACTCTCTGCGCCCGCGGTAGGAGCACATCTCCTCCCAGCCGAACGGGGGGCAGAACAGGATCGCGGCGTCAACCCGCGCCACGCCCGGCGACCGGTCCAGGAACACCTGCACGGGGTCGGGCGCGAGCTCGAGCCAGACCGCTTCGGCCACGATCGTCACCGCGATCCGAGGTCGATCGGCACCCGTCCGGCCAGGTTCAGCGCGGTGAGGTGGCCGGGGCCGGCAGCTGTCGCCTCGTTGCGCCGCAGCCAGATCGACCGCGACCGTCCGGGCTCGATCGAGAAGGCGTTGTCGTCGGGGACGAAGCCGGGAACACGCACGCCGCACACCGTAGGCGAAGCGGTCCGCGCGCACGGTGAGCCACGCGCCGCCGGAATCGGCCGCGGATACCGATCCGGCCAGGCCGAGTTGCTGGACGCTCTCGCGAGCCGTGGGGCGACCGGCGGGGCAGCGGAAGGCCTGGGAGAGCAGCACCGGTCCGGCGGGCATCTGCTGCTCGAGGCTGAACACGATCAGGTCCTGCGCCGGGGGACCGAAGCGGTAGGCCCACGACGCGTCGACGAACCGTCCCAGGAGCGCCTCGACGTTCTCGGCCCGGACGCTGCGCGGGTCCACCACCAGGTCTGACTCGACTTCCTCCACCTGAACCTGCATATCACGGTACATCGCCACCCTAAGCGTGGCCTGGAGCGGTTCGCCGCTCTCGTTGGCGACGTGGGCGACGACGCCCCCGAGTCCCTCGTCCGTGCTCCATACGGCAACCGGCGCCAGGGCTCGGCGGACATGGTGGTAGGCCGTCTTGGGCTCACCGCGATGGTCGAGCAGTCCCCACCCGGCGCCCGCGACCACGTCCTTGAGCCACAGCACCAGCGCGCCCGCGCACGGGGAGCCGGACGCGGCGCCACTCTCCGAGCACCTCGGCCATGACCTCGCCGGTGACCTGGCGGGAGAGCTCGAGGTAGCGCTCCGGCTCCACGGTACGGAGGGCCACCGGGTCGAGGCCGAACAGCAATTGCAGATAGTGGTCGCGGACGTCCTCGAAGTCCCAGCCCGCGCCGACGTCCCGCGGGACGCCGGCCTTCCACCGAGGGTGATGGACGGCGGACGGAAGCGCCTCGAGCGCGTCCTGATCGGGAACGTTCGAGAAGGCGAGGCATTCGGCGGCGAACTTGACCTCGGCACGGCGCGCATCCTCGAGCGGGCGCAGGTACGCGCCGACGCCGTAGTAGTTGGCCACCCCGGCGCTGGGGCGAAAGGGAAGGTCGCCGCCCCACGGAGTCGACGGGACGTAGGGGACCTGGACGTCCGCCGCCGCGATCGCGGCCGGCAGCAGCTCCTCGTACAGCGGTCCGCCGGCGAGGCCCGGCTCGAGCCCCATCATGGCCGCCTGCTGTGCCACCTCGCTTCCGCCGCACAGGACGGCGAGGCAGGGCCGCCCGCCGAGCCGTTCCAGCTGCTCCGCCGCTTCGCGCGCCACGGTGGCCATGAACGCCGCGTCGCGGTCGGGATAGTCGAGGTTGGCGAACATGAAGTCCTGCCAGACCAGGATCCCGAGCTCGTCGCAGACGTCGTAGAAGGCGTCGCTCTCATAACACGCGGTGCCGGGCACCCGAATCATGTTCATGCCGGCGCGCGCGGCGGACTCGAGCAACGGCGCGCACCGGGCCCGGCTCGACCCGGGCGCGCACAGATCGGGCGGCGTCCAAACGGCACCGCGGGCGAACAGCGGCACTTCGTTGACCTCGAGCCGCAGACCATCGCGCTCGAGTTGCCCGACCGCGGCCAGGGCGCGAAAGCCGACTCGCCCGGCCGGCAGGGTGATCCGCCGGCCACCGAGGTCAAGGACGACCCGGGCCTCATAGAGCGCGGGCGCGCCGTGAGTGTGCGGCCACCACGGCTCCGCGCCGGGCACGGCCAGCTCGCCGCTGATCAAAACCGAGCTCTCCTCGGCGCTCAGCGCGAGGGTTCCGGCGTGGGGACCCGTGGGACCCGAGAGCTCGATCTCCGCCCGCGCGATCGCCATACCCGGCTCAAGGCGCTCGAGCCGACCGCGGACCGACAGCCGTCCCTGCCCACCGTCGAGGCGAGCGCGCACACGCAGACCCGAGACGGCAATGTCTCGGCGGCGCTCGAGGCGGATCGGGCGCCACGGGCCGACCGGCGCGGGCCCGGGCGCGAAGCCCGGGGCCCGGCCGAGCAGCATCGTCCGGAAGAAGCGCAGGTTGCGCTCGGCCACGAGCCGGGTGCGCCATCGTGCGCGCGGCCGGCGGGAGACTTCGAGCAGCGGACCGAGGGCGGCGCACCGGATCGCCAGCTCATTGCGGCCACGCAGGCGGGCGCCCACGTCGACCTCGTGGGCGGCGAACATCGACTCGCTCTCGAGCACCGTTTCCCCGTTGAGGTAGACCGCGGCCACGGTGGCGATCCCTTCGAGGACGAGCACGACCCGCTCTCCCTCGCGCGCGGGGTCGGCGTCGAAGCGAAGGCGAAACCACCAGTCCTCGCGGTCGAAGTCCCGGTCGTCCCCGGGACTCCAGCGGCCCGCGGCTCTGAGCGCCGCCGCGGCCGTGCCGGGGACTTCGGCGGGAAGCCAATCCAGGTCATCGAGGCCGGACGGGCCGCTCGTCGATCCGGAGGGTGCGGCAGCCGCCTCCCAACCGGTCGAGAGCTCCGTCACCGCACCGCCCTGGCAAGCGCGTCCATCGCGCACGCCCAGGCGCCGGCCAGCGGTTCGATCAGCGGCGCGACCTCGAACGGCCGCCGCCGGGCCAGGCGGAACGAGAGCACCTTGCAGCCCTGGACGATCTCCGCCAGCGCCGCGCCGGCCGGCTCGGCGGCCTCTCCGAGCAGCCACTCGACATGAGAGGCGGCGAGCTCGAACGCGGCTCCGGCCATCCTGACCGTGGCGAAGGCGTAGGCGTGGTAGCCGTCCAGGTCGGCGCCGAGCAGGTCGGGCAGCTGCTGGGACAGCCGTTCGCCGAAGGACTCGAACGGGTTCTCGCGGGTCGCTTGCCCAGGTGCCGGAGCAGCAGCTCACCCGCGGCCCGGCGCAGTTCGGCGCCCTCGAGCCGGGGGCCGGCGTCGAAGCGCACCAGCTCCGCATACGGGGGCAGCCCCCCGGCGGGATCGAGCCTCAGCGCTCCGCGATAGTCGTCGTCCCGGAGCTCGTGCAACCCGGTGTTGTGGAAGTAGCGAAAGCTGTGCTCGACGGGATCGATCGCATCCGCGGCCACGGAGGTCTTCACGTGCTCACGGCGATAGCTCGTCGACGCGGTGTCCGGCAGGTACCAGGCGTCGAGCTCGACAATGATCGTGCGGCCCGCGCGGAGCTGCTCGGAGATCTGGAGCGGGAGCGGACGGTAGGGCTGCATCTCGTGGATGTCGATTCCGAACAGCGACTCGAGATCCTCGGGCGGCGGTTTGAAGAACGTCCACTGGTCACCCTCGAAGTCCATCCGGACCAGATGCCCGAACGCGGCCAGCGGCTCGTACCCGCACGCGTGCAGAAGCTCGATCAGCACGTCCGTGTAGCAGTTGGTCTCGAGGTAGGTCCGCCCGACGGCGTGCAGGGCGTGGGGCCGATAGTCCTCGGGGTCCTTGCCCGAGAGGCTCCCGGCCGCTTCTGCCGAGGGCCTCCGGGTCACAGACACAACGCCTCCCGCACCGAGGCCGGCCATCGCATGATCTCGAGGCCGTGGCGACGGAGCAGCGCGAGCACGATCCGCTCGTGGCCGAAGCCCAGGCAGGCGCTGTGGGCCGGCTCGCCACCGGCCTGGGTGATGCCGAAGGCGACTCCGAAGTGCTCGCGATGCTGGTTGAACGACGCCACCGCCGTCGGCTTCGGGCTGGCGATCGGGACCACGATCTCGAGCTTCAGGGCCTGATCGCGCTGACTGCTCGCCAGCAGGCGACCGCGCCGGCCGAAGAACGGGTCGCTGGCGTTCTCGAGGCTGGCCTCGAGGCCGAGGCCGCACAGCACCTCGAGGCCGCGCTCGGACCACTCGTCGCGCCAGGCCGCCACGTTCTCGGGCTCGCCGATCCGCACCATCTCGTGCTGGCGGAACATCTGCCGTCGCGCGGGGTCCGCCGACGGCTCGTGTCTGAACACCCAGCCGCCGCCCGCCTCGATGAACACCCCGCCGTGAGGGAGCGGGCCGCCGGCGGCGATCGCGGGGTAAACCGGGTAGCACGCCGCCGGCATCAGCGCCAGGTCGGTCATGCGCTGGAATTCGCCCCAGCTCTCGTGCCGGCCGGCGCGCTCTTCCTGCTCCGCCGCCTGGGCCTCGTCGCCGTCGAAGGCGTAGACGGTGCCCGCGAGATGCGGAAACGACCCCAGATATCCGCTGCTCTCCAGATGCCGGCGGGGCAGCAGAGGCGGGAAGCGGAGCCGGCGCGCCCCGTGGGCGACCGCGGTCCGCGTCAGCAGCCGCTCCAGCGCGGATCGTACGTCCTCGAACTCGGCGCTGTGACCGTACAGCCCGGCGACCCCACTGTCGATCAGCAGGCCGCGATCGAGCAGCTCGCCGAGGAACGACGCTTCCTCGCCCGCCGCCGGCGCCACCCGCTCGGCCACGCCTAGATCTCCTTGGCGATCATCAGCAGCCCGGCATCGACCCCGTGGATCCGTTCGTTGGCCACCATCAGGCGGGCCGACAGCGCGTCCCGGAGGTGACGGCCGACGCCGAAGGGCGAGTCGTTCTTGTAGGCGGCGATCCCGATCACCTCGAGCACCGCGGCGCAGATGCGGGGAGCCTGCTCGGAGGCGGCCAGCTTGAGGTTGTTGAACCGCAGCACCGAGCCCATGGTGGTCAGACGCTCACGCCCGGGCTCTTCGCTCCAGGTCACGAAGTCCTGAAGACCGGCGTGGACCTCCGCGCGCAGCATGGTCAGCTCGCTCATCACCTTCGAAAGCCCGTGCGCGGCGGGAACCGGCTCGCCCGGCCGGCGCCGGGACGCCTCCCGGACGAACGCCCGCGCCCGTTCGAATGCGTCGGTGGCGATGCCGAGCCAGACGAACGACCACAGGATGTGTGAAAGAGGGACCAGCGATTCGTTCATCACTCCCGCAAACGGCGCGGCCAGAACCTGGCCGGGGACAAACCGGGCACGGACGGTGAATCCGGGCGAGCATGTGCCGCGCATCCCGATCGTGTCCCACGTGCCCGCCGGCTCGAGCTCGGTGTCCGAGGCGTGGCTCAGGACCAGAACCTGGTCGCCCGGCTCGGCCTCGGCCGACCGCCGGACCGTGGTGAGGAGGTCATCGCAATGGGCGCCATAGCTGACCGTGGGCGCCCGCTTCTCGAACTGGAGGATGCCGTCATCGCCTCCGCCGACCACAGCCGCGATCGACCGGCCCATGTCTCCCCCGGTTCCCACCTCCGAGGTCACAGACGCGATCAGCCGCTGGTCACGCGCGACCTCGGCCAGGTAGCCCTCGAACCACGTCGCCCCGTCGAGGTGCCGGACGATGGTCGCAACCTGGATCTGGTGCATGGCGAACACCATCGCGGTGGCCGAGCATCGTCGCCCGAGCTCGAAGCAGCCGCGCGCCACCGCCTCGAGTGAGACCCCGCCGCCCCCATAGCCGGTTGGGACGAGGGACGAGAGCGCTCGTGCCTCGCGCAACGCCTGGAGGGCCTCGCGCGGAAACCGGGCCTCCCGGTCGACCTCTTCGGCGTACCCGGCCGCGACCTCGTCGGCGATCCTCCGCAGCTCCGCGACGAACGCCTGGTCGCGATCGACGGCGACGCTCATGCCGCCTGCGCCCGCAGCTCCCCGATGGCCGCGGCGATGTCGCCAACGCTCTCGAAGACGCTCCGCTTGAGCATCCGGTCCGGAAACTCGACGTCGAATGCGTCCTCGAGGGCCAGCATCACGTTCACGCTGGCGTGCGAGCTCATGCCGGCTCGGAACAGATCCGCCCCGTCGTCAAGCGCATCGACGTCGACGGGAAGCCGCGCATGCTCGCGAAGCACCTGGCGGATCTCGTTGGCCAAGTTCTCGTTCATTCAAGCTTCCAGTTCCGCCAGCACGATTGCTGCCGCCACCCGCTTCCGATACGTGATGCTAAGCGCGAGCCGCTTGACACGGGCTCGTCGCGCTGTATCGGCAGCTGCCCCGCTCAAGCGTAGCGACGGTCGTCCGGCGGCATCATGGCTGACCTCGATCGACCGCCAGGTCAGCGCCGGCCCTTCGTCGCGCAGCGCCTTCATCGTGGCCTCCTTGGCCGCGAACCGCGCGGCCAGCGCCAACGGCCGGCCGCCTGCGTCGATCCGTTCCTCGTCGGTGTAGACCCGCTCCAGGTACCGAGTCCCGTGAGCGAGAAGCGACCGTTGCACCTCATCGCGGCAAACCAGATCGACTCCGACCCGAAGCGGCATCCCAACACAAGTTAAACCGCCGCACGGTCGGACGTAGCGGCGCTTCGCCGGCCTTTCGCAGCCGAGCAGAACGGGACTGCGCAACCTTCGCAAACCGGCCGCGTTTACTACAGAAATCCGGCTATTTGTCGAATATTGAGTGGGTCTCTGTTATGTTTCCGATGAGGGATAAGGGGGAAGTAGCCTCCAGCAGGGAGCTGGAGGCATGAATCATATGGATATGGGGGCTTCGAGGTGGACCAAACGAATGGTCGTCACGAAAAGGACTTCGGACATTGACGCCTCCAACGGCGATAACGCACGCTGAGCAGCACCCTGAGCTCACCCTGCGGTCGGCCACGGGGGAGCTCGCGGCCACCGCGGTCTCGCACGTGCTGAACCAGCGGGCCTGGGTCCAGCTTCGGTTGGTCCTCGATGTCGTGGTGCTGTACGTCGCCGCTGCCGTCGCCGTATTCGCCGCGCCCGTGAGCACCAGCGTCAGCACCCGGTGGCTGGCCGCGGTCTTCCCGCTCCTCGTCCTCCTGCCCCTGCACGGGCGGCGCAACCCCGAGGATCGCCTTCACGTGCCCGCGCTCGACTCGGCCGGCCACGTCCTCGGTGCGGTTTCGCTGGCCACGGTGGCCACGGTGGCCGCCGGGTCGGTGCTCGGCGCCCTGCATTCCGTCGACCTGGCGCTGCGCCTGTGGCTGTTCGCGGTTTGCTACCTCGGTGTGGCGCGACTCGTCCTGTTCGCGATTCGCCGGCACGCGATGCGCAGCGATGCCTTCGCGGTGCCGACGCTGATCGTCGGCGCCGGGGTGGTGGGCGAGCATCTCGTCCGGCGGCTGACTCTCGATCGCCGGTACGGGCTGCGGCCGGTCGGGTTCCTGGACCACGACCCACTGTCGACCCCCAACGGCTCCGTTCCCGTCCTCGGCAGCCCCGAGCGTCTCGCCGACGCGATCCGGAGCACGGCCGCACGGCACGTAATCCTCGCCTTCTCAACCGAACCCGACCACATGCTGGTGGAGAAGGTCAAGGAGTGCGAGCGTCTCGGCGTCGGCGTCTCCCTGGTTCCCCGGCTGTTCGAGTCGATCAGCGAGCGCGCCGTGCTCGATCACATCGGGGGCCTGCCGCTGGTCTCGCTGCGGCCGACCGACCCGCGCGGGTGGCAGTTCACGGTCAAGCACGCCGTTGACCGCGCCGTGGCGGTGGTGGCGCTGCTCCTCCTGGCTCCGGTCATGGGCGCGATCGCGATCGGGGTCCGTCTCAGCTCGCCCGGTCCCGTGCTCTTCCGCCAGCGCCGTGTGGGTCGGGACGGTCGCGTCTTCGACGTCCTCAAGTTCCGCACCATGCGCGAGGCGGCCAAGCCCCGGCCGGGCGGCTTCGAGCTGCCGCCGGGGTGTGCGCCGGGCGGGATCGAGGGCGAGGATCGACGCACGCCGTTCGGCCGGTGGCTGCGGGACAGCTCCCTGGATGAGCTGCCGCAGCTGATCAACGTGCTGCGCGGCGAGATGAGCCTGATCGGGCCGCGCCCCGAGCGTCCCGAGTACGCACGGCGGTTCGCCACCGAGATAACCCGGTACGACGATCGGCATCGAGTCAAGTCGGGGATCACCGGCTGGGCGCAGGTGAACGGATTGCGCGGTCAGACGTCGATCTCCGACCGAGTCGAGTGGGACAACTACTACATCAAGAACTGGTCGCTGCGGCTCGATCTGCGGATCGTGGCGCTGACCGTGGCCGAGATGCTGCGGGCCCGTGACAGCGCCACCAGCCGCCCCGGCGGCTCGGCGCCACTCGAGGCCGCCACCGACCCCGCCACCGACCCGATCGACATCAGGGATCGCTCCGCGGTCTGAACCGGCAGTGCCGACCGCGCAGGAGGCGGCGCGGATGCGGGCCTCAAGCTAACTTCCGCCCCTCGCATGCCGCGTCCAGGTTCGCGCAGCCGTCAGCGCATTCTGTTCTTGATCGACTTCGTCACTTCCAGCGGCGGCGCCGAGCGGCTGGCCGTGGCGCTGGCCGCGCACCTGCCGCAAGACAGGTTCGAGCCGTGGATCTGCGCCACGCGCCGCTCCGATCCGGCGGCGAGCAGCACGCTGGCTGCGGCCGGCGTCCGCCACCTCACCCTGGGCCGGTCGGGCAATTGGGACCTCGGCTGCTTCGCCACCCTGGGCCGGCTCCTGCGAAGGGAGCGGTTCGACATCCTCCACACCCACAAGTTCGGCTCGAACGTGTGGGGAGCGCTCATCGGCCGCGCCTGCCGGGTGCCGGTCATCGTCGCGCACGAGCACGGCTGGGCCTACGAGGGCGATGCCACCCGCACGTGGCTGGACGCGAACGTGGTCGGGCGCCTGTCCACCCGAGTGGTCGCCGTCTCCCAGACCGAGGCGTGCCGGATGATCAACGCCGAGGGCATCCGCGCCGACAAGGTGGTGGTGATCCCGAACGGGTATATCCCGAGCCCGGCCGGCTCCGAGCACGACCTGCGGACCGAGCTCGGACTATCGGCGCAGGCGCCAGTGGTCGCCATCGCCGCGCTGCTGCGCGCGGAGAAGCGGATCGACCTGCTGCTCAGCGCCCATGTCCGGGTACGCGCGGCGATTCCCGACGCCCATCTCGTGATCGCCGGGAACGGGCCCTGCCGGGCTGACCTCGAGCGCCAGGCGCACGTACTGGGGCTCAACGGCAGCGTGCACTTCCTCGGGACGCGCAGCGATGTCGACAACGTGCTCCGCGCCGCCGACGTGGGCGCGCTGACCTCCGACCGGGAGGGGTCGCCGCTGCTCGCCTTCGAGTGCATGGCCAATGGCACCCCGCTCGTGGCCACGGCCGTGGGTGGAATCCCCGACGTCGTGCAAGACGGGGTCACGGGCCTGCTCGTGAGACCCGGTGATCCGCAAGCGGTCGCCGAGGGCCTGATCGCACTCCTCGCCGACCCCGAGCGCCGCCGCCGAATGGCGCAGGCGGCTCGTGAGGCGCTCGCCCGCTACACGATCGAGGCGACGACGGCCCGCTTTGCTTCCCTGTACGACAGTCTGATGGCGGCTCAGCGATGACCGAGGCGGTGATGTCGAGGCGGCGCAACGCCGGCTTCTGGTCGAGCGCTCGCAGCTTCTTCCTTCCGGTGGGCCCGCAGCTGGAGGAAGGCCGCGTCCTCGGCTACCCGATCGATCTGCGCGTCAAGGCCTACGCGATCCGGAGACTCGACGAGGAAGCCGTGGATCCGAACATGCTGCACGTCTGGGTCACCCAGTACGCCCTCGGCTGTTATGAGCGGTGGCTGGCCGGCGAAGGGACCGAGTGGCTCGAGGCCGCGCTGTCCGCCGGGCGTTACCTGGCGAAGATCCAAGCTCCGGACGGATCGTGGATGCACGACGTGCCCTTTCCCCATACGTTCACCCTGCGCCCGCCCTGGGCGTCGGCGATCACCCAGGGCCAGGGGGCCAGCCTCCTGGTCAGGCTGCACGCCGAGTCGGGCGAGCCGAGCTTCGCCCGGGCGGCCCAGCTCGCCGTGGCGCCGCTCTGGACGCCGCAGACCGAGGGCGGGGTGCGCGGCGAGCTGGGAGGCTTGCCCTGGCTCGAGGAGTATCCGACCGCGCCACAATCGCACGTCCTCAACGGAGCCATGTTCGCGCTCTGGGGACTGCGCGACGTCGCCCTGGGACTCGGGGACGACGAGGCCGGCCGCCGCTTCGAGGTCGGGGTGGAGTCGCTGGCCGCCAATCTCCACCGCTTCGACACCGGCGCCTGGTCGCTGTACTCGCTTTACCCGCACCCGATCTACAACCGGGCGAGCTCGTTCTACCACGACCTTCACGTCAATCAGCTCACGGCGATGTTGCAGCTTGCCCCCCGCGCCGAGTTCGAATCGACCCGCGACCGGTGGGCGGTCTACGCCCGGTCTCGGTCGGCACAAGCCAGGGCCTTCGCCTGGAAGGCCGCCTTCCGCGTCCTGGTTCCCCGGAACCGGTTCTTTGCCCGGGCGGCGCCCTGGACCCGCAGCTGAGGCCATGGACGGGCGCGAGCACATCGAGGGCGGAGAACCTGAGGACCGTTGAGCGAGCTGCTCGTCCTCTGCTACCACGCGATCAGCCCGGATTGGGCGGCGCCGCTGGCCGTTACGCCCCAGGCGTTTGAGCGCCAGATCTCGGCCCTGGTCCGCACCCGCTGGACGGCGGCTACGTTCACCGACGTGGTCCGGACGGCGCCGGAGGCCAAGACCGTGGTCATCACCTTCGACGACGCGTTCGCGTCCGTGATGCGGTATGCGGCCCCGGTGCTGACCCGGCTCGGCCTCACGGCCACCGTGTTCGCGCCCAGCGATTACATATCCCGCCAGGCCCCATTGGCGTGGCCGGGGCTCGACCACTGGTCGGACACCCCCGACGCGCACGAGCTGACGCCGATGAGCTGGGATGACCTGCGCGAGCTCGCCGGCCGCGGGTGGGAGATCGGCTCCCACACCCGGACCCATCCGATGCTCACCTCGATGACGGACCCGGAGCTCCTCGAGGAGATCCGCGGCTCGCGGGATGAGTGCGCGGAGCACCTCGAACGCCCGGTGACCTCCCTCGCCTATCCGTACGGCGACGTCGATGAGCGCGTGGCCGAGTGCGCCGAGCGCGTCGGTTACGAGGGCGCGGCGGCCCTGTCCTGGCCCACCTCGGAGCCCGACCGCTACCGCTATCCGAGGACCGGCGTGTACAAGAAGGACTCATGGGCACGGTTCCGGCTCAAGACCGGGCGGTGGTCGCGCTCGCGCTACGGCGCCAAGCTCCTGGCCCGCCGCAGCGCCTATCTCCAGCGCTCCTGACGCCGCGCGGCCGATGACCAGCACGCCCCGTTTGAGGCTCGCCGCGTACTGCGATTACTCCTACCGGCTCACGGCCGGGGGCGTGACGGCCGAGCTGCCGTTCAGCCTGTTCATCGAGGGCCTGGCCCCACATTGCGAGCGGCTGGTCGTCCTGGGCCGGCTCGATCCGTCGCGGGACCCCTACCCCTATCGTGTCGCGGCCGCCGAGTTGCGGCCGCTCCCGTACTACCGCAGCGGTGCCGACCTCGGGGCGGTCATCGCCACCATCCCGACCGCGCTGCGGCGGTTCTGGCGTGCGCTGGACGACGTCGACGTGGTCTGGATTCTCGGCCCCAACCCGCCGCAGGCGGTCCTGTTCGCTGTGCTGGGGATGCTCCGAGGCCGGAGCGTGGTCCTCGGCGTGAGGCAGAACCTGCCCGAGCTCATTCGTCATCGCCGCCCCGGCGCCCGGACGGTGCTCGCCGCCGCCTACCTGCTCGAAGCGGCATTCGGCGCCCTGGCGCGAATGCTCCCCGTCGTCGTGGTCGGCCGCGACCTGGCGCGCCGCTACCGCCACGCCCGCGCACTGCTCAGCCTCTATGTCTCGCTGCTGCGCACCGGCGACCTTCTCACGGCCGCCGAAGATCGCCGGGACTACGGCGGCGACGAGCTCGCGCTCCTGAGCGTCGGGCGACTGGACCCGGAGAAGAACCCGTTACTGCTGGCCGACGTCCTGCATCAGGCGCTTCAGCGCGACCCGCGCTGGAGACTGCACGTGTGTGGCGACGGCCCGCTCGCCGACGCGCTGCAAGCGCGTGCGGCTGAGCTCGGGATCGAGCACGCACTCGAGCTGCACGGATACGTACCGATCGACGGCGGGTTGTGGGAGCTCTACCGGACCGCCCACGCGCTCCTCCACGTGTCGATGACCGAGGGCGTCCCGCAGGTCATCCTCGAGGCTTTCGCGGCCCGTCTCCCGGTCGTGGCCACCGACGTCGGAGGCGTCGAGGAGCTCGTGGCCGGGCGCGGCCTGCTCATCCCGCCCGCTGACCCGGCGGCAGCCGCCGCCGCGCTCGATCGTCTGGTCACCGAGCCCGAGCTGCGCTCACGCTTGGTCGAGGCCGCCCAGCGCGTGGCCTCCGATCACACGCTTGAGGCCGAGGGCTCGCGGCTGGCCGGGTTCCTGTCCACGAACTCCTGATGCCACAGCTCGAGCATGAGCAGCGTCCACAGACCCTCGCGTGTGCTCGACGCCGTTCCGGTGGTCTGAGATCAGCCGCTCGACCGCGGCGACATCGATGATCCCGCGGTCCCGGCTCGCGCTCCCCAGCAGCGTGTCGCTCATCAGCTCGTGGAGCTCATTGCGCAGCCAGCCTGGAGCCGGCGGCGTGAACCCCATCTTCGGCCGCTCGAACAGCTCGGGCGGGACATGCCGGCCCAGCGCGTCCGCGATCAGCCGCTTGCGCCGCCGGCCACGCTGCTTGAACCCCGGCGGCAGCCGGGCCGCCCATTCGACCAGCCGGTAGTCGAGCAGCGGCGCCCGGGCCTCGAGCGAGTTGGCCATGGTGGCGATGTCCATCTTGAACAGCAGCTGATCGGGCAGCGACTTCGCCAGATCCGTGGCCAGCGCGCGGTCGAGGGTGCGGCGGGCCAGGCCGGGCGGCGACGCGAGCGGCGCGGGCGGGAGCCCGGGCGAGACCGCTCCGCGCTCCTCCCGGCTCAGCACGGCCGTCCACTCGGCGTACCGGTCATCGGGTGCGAGCTCGATCGCCCGCAGAAACCGGTACAGCTTGTGCCGGACCGACATCGGGTGGGCCGAATCGCTGCCGAGCCGGCTAGAGCCGGAGCCGGCCAGCCCCCGCGCGGCGGCCGGCAAGTGGTCGGCGTAACCGGCCACGCGAGCGGCCTGATGGCGGTAGTAGCCACCGAACAGCTCATCGCCCCCCTCCCCCGTCAGGGCCACGGTGATCCGGCGCCGAGCCCACCGAGCCAGGTAGAACGTCGGCACCATGGACGGATCGGCGAACGGCTCACCGTAGTGATGGACGAGCGCCGGCAGCATCTGCACCAGGTCGTCCGCCTCGACCACAGCCTCGTGATGCTCGGCCCCCAGCAGCTCGGCGATGCGCCGGGCGTGGGCGCGCTCGTCGTAACGCGAGTCCGCAAACCCGATGGCAAAGGTCTGGATGTCGGTGGCGCCGGCGGCCACCATCTGCGCGAGGACGTAGCTCGAATCGATTCCCCCGCTCAAGAACACCCCCAGCGGAACATCGCTGATCAGGCGGTCCCGGACAGCGGCCCGGGAGCGCTCCTCGAACTCGTCCAGGGCGGCGGCGTAGGAAAGGCGATGCTTGGGCTCGAAGTCGAGCTGCCAGTACCGCCGGCGCTGCACGCGTCCTCTCGGCTCCCAGCTCAGCATCGTGCCCGGGGCGAGCTTGGTCACCCCGCGCAGGATCGTCATCGGCGAGGGGATGTAGCCGTATTGCAGGTAGGCCGCGAGCGCGGACGGGTCAACCGAGCGCTCGATCCGCTCGTCGAGCAGCAGCGCTCCGAGCTCGGAGGCGAAGGTGATCGTCCCGTCGCCGTGCTCGGCCACGAACAGCGGCTTCTTGCCCAGCCGGTCGCGGGCCAGGATCAGCCTGTGGGCCACCGCGTCCCACAGCGCGAAGGCGAACATGCCGTCGAGCTCGCGTACGAAATCGGCTCCATACTCCTCGTAGGCATGAGCGATCACCTCGCCGTCCGTACCTGAGGCGAAGCGGTGGCCGGCGCGCTCGAGTCGCTCTCGGAGCGGGCGGAAGCCGTAGATCTCGCCGTTGAAGACGACGTGGACGGTGCCGGCTTCGTTTCGGTACGGCTGATGGCCGCCGTCCACGTCGATGATGGCCAGGCGGCGGATGGCCAGTGAGACCCAATCGTCGTCGTAGACCCCCGCCTCGTCCGGTCCGCGGTGCTTCAGGTCGGCCGAGATCGCCTCGAGAACCGCGCGCCTGGCGGTGGACTTGCCCGCTAGGCCGGCGATCCCGCACATCGCGGGAACTGTAGACGCTACTTTTCGGCGCTTGCCCGACGTCGAGTGCTCAGTCCTGGTCCCGGTTCTCAACGAGGAGCGCTACATCGAGGCCTCGGTCGCGGCCATGCGCCGTCAGCGCTTCCCAGGCGGGCTCGAGTTCATCCTCGCCGACGGAGGCTCAACCGACGGTACGCGGGACATCCTCGCCCGAATGGCCGCCGAGGATCCCCGCATCGTGGTGGTCGACAACCCGGTCGGCACGGTCTCCAGCGGACTCAACGTCGCGCTCCGCCATGCCCGGGGCCGATGGGTGGTCCGGATGGACGCCCACACCGTCTACCCGGAGGACTACGCGCGGCTCGGGGTCGAGCGCCTCGGTCGCGGCGACACGCGGTGGGTCAGCGGACCGCAGGTGCCGGTCGGCCACGGTCCCGTCTCGCGCGCGGTGGCACTGGCCCTCGGGGGCGCGATCGGACGCGGCGGGTCGCGTAAGTGGGGCCGGACCCAGACCCGGGAGTTCGAGCTCGACACCGGCGTGTTCGCCGGCGTGTGGGAGCGCGCCACCCTGCTCGAGTACGGCGGCTGGGACGAGCGCTGGCCCCGTAACTCGGACTCGGAGATGGCGGCTCGATTCCTGGCCGCCGGCGAGCGCCTGATCTGCCTGCCGGCCATGGCGGCCGAGTACGTGCCGAGGGACAGCCTTCGCGGACTCTGGCGACAGTACCGCGGCTACGGCGAGTTCCGGGCGCGGACCTACGCGCGCCATCCCGCGTCGATGCGACCCTCGCACCTGCTGGCGCCGTCCGTGGTGGCGGCCACCACCCTGGCCGGCCTCGGCCCCCTGCGCCGCACGGCCCGATTCGGCGTGGGCCTGTACGCGGTCACCCTGGCGGTCGCCGGACTGCGCACCCGGAACCCCCTGGTCCCGGCAGTCCTGACCGTCATGCACTTCGCCCACGGAGCCGGGCAGATCCAGGGCTGGGTCCGGTACGGGCCTCCGGTGGCGGCGGTGGCGCACATCGCCGGCGTTCGGCTCCCCGTCATGGATGAGCCCGTGTACGCGCCTTCGCTCCGGGGCTGAATCCGTCGGCTCCTGCTGTACGATCCCGGCGCTACATAACCCAGCCGAGTCGCCGTGGCGCCTGCCTCGGCGAGCGGGGAACCCGAGGGGGCCCTAAACCCCAAGGGGCGAATCGCCGATTTGAGGCGTAGCGCTGCTCTTTCAGCGCGAGTCCGACAGCTAACCCCGTAGGCGGACGAAAGAGACGGGACGGTTTTGCGGCAGAGATTCATTCGCCTGCTCGGGGCGTTCACAGCTCTCGCGCTCTGCGCGGGGGCCACGGCCGCCTGCGCGGGGGCCAAGCACGGTTCGATCCCGGCCCACGTCGACACCTGGGCCTTCGACGACGGCTGTAGCGGTGGCAACGGCGCGCCCGGGCACCTGGTCCGGCGCTGGCTCACCTACGCCGAGAGCAACTGCGGCCCCAACACAAGCAAGGCGGTACGCGACTGTCACGGCGGCCTGCCCCGCTGCAAGGTCATGCAGTACCTCGACTCCGAGTGGTACTACCCGTCCGACAACCTGCGGCTGGCTCACGCGGCCGCGAGCGACTGGTGGCTGCATCCGCCCGCCGGCTCGCGCTCCGGACCGCTCGGCGGCGTCTTCACCAGCGCCTGGGGCGGCGGTTACCTGCTCAATCAGCTGAACCCATCGGTGCGTGCGGCCTACCAGGCCTACGTCCGGGCCAATTACAACGCGGACGATGGCCTGCTGATGGACTGGCAGAGCCCGAGCCTGTCGCAGGAGCTCTTCTATTCGAACTGCGGTTGCACCACCACGCGCGAGATCGGCTCCGACGGGATGTTGCAGCGCGCCCACGCCGAGATGGCGGCGGCGATGACCCACCGCGATGGCACACCGTTCCTGCAGGCCGACAATTCGCTCGCCTCCAACCCGTATCTGCCCCAGGGCTTCGGCATGCTCGACGGGTCGCTCGGCGTCGGCGGCTGGGTCGCCGAAGGGCGCCCGGTGGACGGCGGGACGATCGACACGTATTACTCGACGCTGCTCGATCAGATGGCCTACATCGCGACCCGGACGAGCGGGTTCATCGTGCTCCTGGCCCGCGCGCCGGCGGGCGCCTCGTATCAGGGTCAAAGCCGGCGCGTACAGGAGGCGACCGTGCTGCTGGGGTACCGGCCCGGCCGCGTCGTCGACTGGGCCGACCTCGAGCAGGGCAGCGGGCGCCTGGCCGTGTGGCCCGAAGAGGGGATCGTGCCGACCCGGCCCGTGCAGTCGATGCGCGCTCCGGGCGGCCGCGCCTGCCTCGCCGGCACGGGCACGATGTGCAGCCGAGGGGGACGCAACAACGTGCAGGTAGCAGCTGGGGTATACCGTCGTGTCTTCCGGCGCTGTTACAGCCGCCGCACCTCGATCGGGGCCTGCGCGGCCATCGTCAACACGACCGGCCGTTCCATCGCCGTGCGAGCGTCGTGGCTCCGCGGAGCGTCGCTGCACCACCAGATCGCGCTCGTGGGCGGGGACGTGCAGTCGGGCGGGCGTATCGCGGCCGCCGCCGCGCCTTTCGCGGCCGGAACGACCGTCGTCGGCGCGCACGACGCGCTCCTCCTGGCCTCGTAGCCTCCGCCGCCCCGCCAGGCTGAGACGACGACGGCGAGGTTTAGGCTCTGGCGATGGACGCGGTGAACCCCGAGGCCTCGGAGCCACCGGTCATCGCGCAGCCACCGCCTGCCCACGAGGCCCAGGCCGAGGTTGGACCGGTGCGGAACACGGTTCTGCAGCTCGTGAGCCAGATCGCCAGCGGCGTGTTCACGGCCGCCCTGACGCTGTACCTGGTCCGCGCCCTCGGGCCGAGCCGCTACGGCGTCTACGCGTTGGCGATCAGCATCGCAGGCCTCGTCCTGTACCCGGCCGCCCTGGGCCTCCCGTGGTCGATCGGGCGGTTCCTGGCTGACCACCTGAACGACCGCAGCGAGGTGCGCGCCATCTTCCGAGCCGGCCTGAGGCTCCAGTTCCCGGCCGCCACGCTGGCCGCTGCGGCTCTGTTCGCGGCCGCCGGCCTCCTGGCCGACGCGTACGGGAACCCGCATCTCCTCTGGCCCCTGCGCTGGGCCGCGATCGCGGTGATCGGCCAGTCGATGTTCGGCTTCCTTGCTTCGGCCGCTGCGTCGATCCGGCGCGTCGCGGTCAGCCTGCGCATGGCGATCGTCGAGAGCGCGACCGAGACCGGGACGGCGATCGCCCTCGTGGCCGCTGGGACCGGCGCCGCCGGCGCGGCGCTCGGCAAGGCGGTCGGCTACGGCGTCGCGGCGGTCCTCGGCCTGATCCTGATCCTGCGGGTGCTCGGCCGGCCCGATCGTGGCGCCACCCGGCCGCGGCGGGTCACGACGCGAATGATCACCCGTTATGCCAGCGCGTTGTTCGTGGTCGATCTGGCCTGGAGCGCGATCGTGCAGCTCGATGTGCTCCTGATCGGTGCCGTGCTGAGCTCGGCCGCGGTCGGGAGCTTCAGCGCCGTCGCGCGTCTGCTCCCGCTGCTCGGCTACCTCGGCACCGCCGTCGCGGCCGGCGTGGCTCCGAGATTGTCGCTCGGCGGCGGCGCGCCGGACACCGAGACCTTCGGGCGGGCGTTGCGCTATCTGATCGTCGTCCAGGGACTGGTCATCGCGCCCATGCTCGTGTGGGCTCGCCCGATCGTCGATCTCCTCCTCGGTCCCGGGTACGGGGGGTCGGTCGAAATCATGCGGGTCCTGGCGCTCTACTCGTTCATCGGAGCGCCCGCCGCGCTGATCACCGTCTCGGTCACCTATCTCGGCGAGGGGCGCCGCCGGGTCATCATCATGCTCGCCACCCTGGCTCTGGGCGTGCTCGTCACTTACGTCCTCCTCCGCGCCATGGGGGTGGTGGGCGCCGCCGTGGCCGACAACCTGATCGCGATCGCCTACGTGGGCGGCCACCTGTGGCTGTGCAACCGGCTGATCGCGATCGATTGGAGACGGCTGACCAGGTCGGCACTGAGCACCCTGGCGGCAGCCGGCGTGACGGCGCTGGTCCTGGCCGCTATCGGGACCGGCCATCTCTCGGCCGGCCAGTGGGCCGCCGGCGTGGTCGGGGGTGCGATCGCCTATGCCGCGGTGCTGTTGCTGACCCGGGAGATCTCAGTCGGCGAGCTGCGCCGGACGCCGACCGCGTTGTGGGCGGCCACGCGCCGCTGATCCGGCTCGGGCGAGCGCGAGCGCGCCCACAGACGCGTAGATCATCAGCATCGGCCGGGCCGGCACCGTGTACCGGGACTCGACCGGGAACACGAGGTGGGTGACGGTCAGGACCGCGGCGACGAGCCATAGCGGCCAGTCCTCGAGCAGGTGGCGCCGGCGGATCACGACCCCGATCGCCGTGAGCACGAGCAGCACGACGAACTCGAGCTGGGCCGCGTGGTGCCAGAGGCTCCCACCGCCCTCGGGCGGTGTCTCGTCCCCCACGCGCCACAGACCGACCAGCCGTCCCGGGAGATGGGCGATCACGGTGCCGGCCGACAGAGCCTTGAACGCCTTCACCGCCGCCGATTGCTCGATGTCGTTCACCTTCACCTGGTGCCGGGCGTCGGCGAACTTGACCGGGGCCTGGATCCCTTCCGTGGCGGCGTCCGGGACGCCGGTGAGCCGGCCCACCTGCGCGTTCCAGATCGCCACGTCGTCGAAGCTCTCGGACATCACGCCGTCGTACTGGTCGGCCGAGGCCAGGAGCGCCACGCCACCGTCCGCCTGCATGGGGATGAAGTGACCTCCGGTGACCGAGGCATCCCGGATCAGCCAGGGCACGAGCGGGACCACCAGCACGGCCGCGAGCGCAGCCGCGGCCAGCGAGCGCGAGGCCAGGCTGAGCGCTGAGCGCCGGTTCAGGAGCAGGATGAGCACGATCGGCACGGCCACGAGAGCCAGCTCCGGTCGTACGTAGGCCAGCACGCACAGCACTGCCCCGATGGCCAGGTAGGACCGCACCCGCGGCCTGCGGCGGGCCCGAAGGAGCAGCAGCACGACCGTGGTGAGGAGAAAGGTGGCCACGGTCTCGGTCAGGAAATAGGTGGCTAGGCCGATCAGGGGCAGATAGACCGCGCACATGACGGCGGCCAGGTTTCCGACTCGCGGGCCTGCGACCTCGCGGCCGATCAGGCCGACCAGAATCGATGTGGCGGCCAGGAGGCCGAATTGAACCGCCTGGACGACCTCGGCGTGACGGCCGCCGATCCATTCCAGGACGGCGAGGAAGGAGGGGTAACCAGGTGAGCGGACGACTCCCGGGTGATATGGCGCCACCGGCGATTCTGAGAACACGCCGTGGTGGATCAGGTTGAAGGCGTAGCGCTGGTACTCGGCACCGTCCCCGGTCGTAGCCACGCTCCACGAGGTCGGCAGGAGAAGCAGGACGGCCAGTCCCTCGAGCGCGACCAGGAGGATGATCCAGGCCCACCAGGGGACGGCCGACAGCCGGCTCGGCCCGGGCCGCGCTCCGGCTCCCGCGGCGCTCACGCGAACGAGGTTTGCGCGGCCGCGCGCCGGGCCAATCCGAGCAGGACCGGGCACAGCGCGATCAGAAGCCACAGGTACTTGGCGTACTGCGCGGAGACAAACGCCTCGGTCACCAGCACCGCCACCAGCGCCAGGACGACCGCGCGAGCGATCAGCTCCATCTGGGTATCGCCTGATCGCTCGAACAGCCGCACGGCCCGCACGCCGGTGCCCAGTGCCGCTCCGAGCACGGCCACGAAGGTGATGAGTCCGGGAACGCCCAGGTCGGCCAGCGCCTCGAGATACGCGTTGTGCGCCACCCGCGGGTTGTTGATCGTGTAGGTGGCGAGCACGATGCCGGGCTGTCCCACGTATTGGCCCTCGACCAGAATGAAGTTGTCCGTGCCCACGCCGAGCACGGGATGGGCGCGGACGACGCGCCAGGCCACGGTCCAGATGCTCGTCCGCCCCGAGGTGTCGGTCATCGTGACCCGCTGACGAGCGGCCAGGGGCGCGAAGACGAAGAAGTAGCCCACGGTGACCACGGCGCCGAGGGTGAGCAGGGTCACCGCGCGCCGGCGCCACCGCCCGCCGAACACGACGGCGCCGACCATCACGGCGGCCAGGGCGAGCAGCCCCTCGCGTGAGACCGTTGTCACCAGCCCGAGGAACAACACGCCGAGCACGCCCACCCCGATCAGCTTCATCCGCGCGGCCTGGCGGGTTGCCACCATCAGCCCGATGAGCAGCGCGATGGCGGCCACGAAAGCGGTGGCCTCGAAGTTCGGATCCCCGATCGACCCGGTCAGGCGCGTGCTCGTTCCCGGCACGGCAAATCCGTACAGGGCCGACAGGGCCGCACCCGCGACGAAGGCGGAGAGAACCCACATCACGTGGCGGCGTTCCCGCATCGCCGCATAGCCGATCGGGAGCAGGATCATGCCGAGCGCGAAGCGCCCGGCCCCGCCGAAGGCCGTGCTGGGGCTGCGCGCCCAGGCGAAGCTGAGCGCCGCCCACCCGACCATCGAGACCAGCGCCACCACGAGCCACGGGTTGTTGCGGACGAACGAGACCGAGGGGTCGCGCTCGCGATGGGTGGCGCTGCGGGCTGCCCAGGAGGCGAACACGACCAGCCCGATGACCTTCGTCCCCGTGAACGAGCCGCTGCTGCTCGCCAGGTCCAGGAACGAGGCCAGCGTGAGGAGCACGAAGCCGAGCGTGAGATCCATGAAGGTCACGACGGCGAACATGAGTCCGAGCGCGCCGATGATCCCGTACTTCGGGCTCACTCCGGCGAGCGCGCCGATGCCGCCGCACACCGGCAGGCACAGGAGCAACCAGGGATTGAACGGACGAATGCGCCCGGCGAGGACCATCAGACCCGACGGGCGGTCTTCCTCGCGCGAGTCGGCGCCCTCGACCCGCGATCCGCCAGCCCCGGCTCGGGCTCGGGCACGTCGGCGGCATCGGCCACGCCGTTGCTCTCGGGGGCGTAGTAGTACTCGACCGCCCGAGCCGGATGCTCGCCGATCAGCACGATGCCGGTGCGGGTGACGCCATGCTCGGAGAGCAGCTCGTCGAGCTGCTCGAGCTTGTTCAGCCTGGTGTGACCCAGGCGGCTCACGATGACGACCTCATCCGCGGCCTGCGCGAACGGCAGCGCGTCGATCACCGCGGTCAGCGGCGCCGAGTCGATGACCACGAAGTCGGCAATCTCCTTGGCGTCGTTGACCAGCTTCTCGGCCACGGCGAAAGAGAGGTCGGCGCCCTTGCTGCTGGGGGCATGGGCCGCGAGCACGTGGAGCGGGGTGCGCTCGATGTTGACCCGGGCCGTCGCCTTGGCCAACGGCGTCTTCGCGCTGAGCACGGCCTCGATGCCGGCGAACCGCTTGAGCTGGAAGGTGGTGGCAAACGTGGGCTTGCGCAGGTCGGCCTCGATCAGGAGGACACGCGCGCCGCCATGGGCGAGCGCTGCGGCCAGCCCCATCGCGGTGGTGGACTTCCCCTCCGCCGGGGCTGATCCGGTGACCAGCACCGCGCGCGGGCCGGACGAACGTGCCCGCGCCCTCAGGATGGTCCGCAGCGTGCGGTAGCCCTCCTGAGCGCTCTGCGACAGCTCGCTCGGCAGCAGCGGCCGGGGACGGCGGTGCGGCTGGTGCGGGATCCGCGCCAGGACGGGCATGCCGAAGCGCTCGCGCAGCTGCTCTTCGCGCCGGAGGCGCGGATCCAGGACGTGGAACAGGAAGGCGGCGCCGATGCCCACGATCAGTCCGGCGAACAACCCGGCGATCAGCGACAGCTTGGTCCTGGGTGAGGACGGGGCGAGCGGAAGGCCGGCCGGCGCGGCGGCGATCAGCGTCGGATCGTTCTGCCCGGACAGTTGTTGCAACTCTTCGAGCTGCGAGCCGACGGTTCCCGGGCCGTAGCGCTGCGACCGCGGGATCTGAGCCAGCTGCGTCTGCAGCGTCGGAATCCTCTGTTGGATGGCCGAGTGCATCCGCGCGGTGCTGAGCGCGATCGTCTGGGCGACGAACCCGTTGGCCAGACGCTGGGCCAGGTGCGGCGATGACGCGGTGGCCTGCACGGCGACCAAGCCGGCCTGGCCGATCGGTGACGCCTGCACATCGCCGAGCGCACCGCCGGGAGAAAGCTTGAGCCCCTCGGCCTGGACGACGGCGGCGGCCACCGGTTCGGTGGTCACGAGGCTGGAGGCGGTCAGCACGTCCTCGGTGGGATCTCCGGTCTGATGAAGGACCGGGAGCGCGGCCAGGACGGGATCGCCGGTGCCCGAGGCCTGAACGAGCATCTCGGCCTGCGCCTGGTAGGTGCGAGGCGCGAGCGCCACGTAGGCGACCGAAGCCGCGAACACGATGGCGGTGCACGCGACGATGATCCAGATCCGCTCCCGCAGAACCCCTAGATAGCGAGCGAGCGTCTGGTCATCGCTGCCCGAGCGCGCGCGCTGGCGCCCGTATCCAGCGCTGGAATAGGACATGCGCCGTCCATTATGGCTCCCCGAACGGCCAAACGCCTCATCGAGCGATGAATATTGCAGCTGAGACACCGGATTCGGGTCTGACGGTGTGGCCCGAAGTGGCTTGGGAGACCGCTCCCCGTCCGAGCCGACGGTCATGGCGTGAGGAGAGCAGCGTCCTTGGCGCCGATCGCGCTAGCACCGGCGGTGAAGCCGGCTCCGGCCAGATTGAGCGTTCCGCCGGCCTGGACATCGCCGCCGTTGAAGGTGATCTGATGGCCGTAGGACTGCGCCAGCCAGGATCGGCTCACGGTCACGGCACTCGAGGTGGTGTTCACGATCGCCGCGCAAGGCCCGAACGAGGCGCCCTGCTTGTAACAGTTGGTGAACTCGCGCCGGTACACGCCAGGCGCCACCTGCAGGTCGTTGTGACCGCCGCTCGGGCAGACCGAGCCCGTGCCGGCGAGGCAGCCGCTGCCGGCCGGGGACCCCATCGACTGGATCGGGCCGGTCGGATAGATCCCTTCCTCGGGCCACACTCCGAGGTCGTTGTTGCCCTGCTGGAGGTTCTCCCAGTCGACCAGGTGACCGGGGGTGTAGCCGAGCAGCATCGTCCCCTCCTGCACTCGCCGGCTCTGGGTCTGGTAGGAGGCACCGGGGTCGCCGTAGGACAGAGTGACGACAAAGTCATTGGTGTTGTCGGCCACGTAGGCGATCTCGTCGAGCAGCGTCGAGTAATACGGGTCGAGTGAGCCGTTGTACTCCGGCGAGCCCTCCTTGAGCAGTCCGTGGACGCCGGCGGAGTCGTTGAGCATGTCCATGCCCTGCGGCAGCCACGGGTTGGCCGGAAGCGTGTTGTCGATCTGCAGATAGGGTTGACCGCTCGCGTGGGTCAGGGCCGCGCTCATCGTCCCGTGGACGGAGCGCAGGGCGGAGGACGAGCCGATCTCGTTGGTGGCCGAGCAGTTGCAGCTGGAGCCCCACAGCTGGATCGAGAGTCCGGGGGCTTGGTCGTCCATCATCAGGCCGTCGTCGCTGCCGTAGTTCGAGCGGACATAGGACTGGAAGAACGACTGCACCCCCGGATTTGACTGATTGATCAGGTAACCGCCACCGAACGCGCTCGTGGTCACACGATTGGTCTGGGACCCGGGCGTGTGCTGGTACCAGCTCTCGGGCGCGGCCGCGTGGAAGGCGTTCCAGGGCGGCGAGCCGCCCGGGTAGATCCAGTTGGTGTCGAGGTACTGGATCACGTTGCAATACGTGGTGCCGTTGAGATGGCAGTCGCTCAGAGCCTTGCCATCCCAGCCCGGCCCGCAGTTCGTCTCGGCGTAGCTCAGCCACTGGCGAACCAGCGAGGTCGCGGTGCCGCTCCCCTGTCCGCAGTCGTCCAGGCCCCACGTCTCGATGTGGCTGGCTACCGGCCACGGACCCGACGCCTGCGCCCCGGAAGCCGGCGGTGACGAGGAGGTGACGGGGGGCGCCGGGCTCGTGGTCGTCGTGGTCGGCGGCTTCGTCGTCGTTGGACGCTTGCTGGGCGCCGTCTTCCGCGCCTGGGCGGCCTTCGCCGTCGCCGCTCTGCGCTTCGCCGCGGCGGTGCGAGCTCTCAGCTTCGCGGTTTTGACCGCCTTGCAGCGGCTCGGGCGCCGATGTCGCTTACCGTGCGCCTTGAGGACCCGGCAGCGGCGCTTGCTCTTGCGGGTCGTGTGCGCGGCCACGCGCTTGGCGTGTGCCGGGGCGCTCGAGAAAGCGGCGACCGACGCGGGGGCGATCACCGCGGCCGCAACACAGCTGAGGACGATGGCGAGAACTCGGAACACCCGGTTCAGGTCGCCATCGCCCGGGGCGCGCGCCAATCGGTCCGCCCGCGTCTGGACGAATGGCGGGGCGCGCCATCCATCCGTCCAGCGACGCTTCAGAACGGCGAGGTTGTGGACCCACGAGCGGTCGGCCGGGGTGTGGAGACGGGAGTTCTAGAGGCGCGCGGGATCGCCCCGGCCGCCGCCCGATGGCGGCTCAGCCGCTCGTCTGCAGGCGTTCGAGAATCGCCCGCCTGACCTCTCCCCCGTCGGCGCGTCCCTTGGTCTCCCGCATCACAAAGCCGACCAGGGGCCCGATCGCCTTCATGTTCCCGGCTCGAACCTTCTCACCCGCCTCAGGGTCGGCGGCGAGCGCCGCCTCGACCAACTCGGCCAGGCCACCGTCGTCGCCGGTGAGCGCGCCGAGCCCTTCGCGCTCGACGATCGCCCTCGGCTCGCCGCCCTCGGCGACCAGGCGAGTCAGGACCTCGCGAGCGGCGTCGCGGCTGACCTCCCGCGACTTGACCATCGTGGCCAGGGCGGCGAGGCTCTCCGGGCTCACCTTGCTCTGCCCCGGGTCGGCGTCCGAGCCGATCCGCTCGACCAGCTGCGGGATCCAGTTCGAGAGGTCGACCGGGTCGACGCCATCGGCGGCCAGCGCGCGTTCGAAGTAATCGCCCAGTTCGGCCCGGAAGGCGAACTCCCGGGCTCGACCAGCGTTCAGGCCGAGCTCCTGCTCGAACCGGGCCGCTCGCTCGGCCGGAAGCTCGGCCGGAAGCGCCTCCCGCGCTCTGGCCACCATCTCCTCGGTGGCCATCAGGGGCACCAGGTCGGGCTCGGGGAAGTAGCGGTAGTCGTGCGCCTCCTCCTTGGAGCGCAGCGGTGTGATGGCCCCCGAAACCGGGTCGTAATGGAGCGTCTCCTGCACGACCGCTCCCCCGGCTTCGAGCAGACGGGTCTGGCGTTCGATCTCGGCCTTGACCCCGCGCTCGAGGTAGGCGAACGAATTCATGTTCTTCAGCTCGGTCTTCGTGCCCAGCTGCTCGGTCCCGACCGGGCGGATCGAGACGTTGGCGTCGCAGCGCAGCGAGCCCTGCGACATGTCGACATCCGAGACGCCGAGCTGGCGCAGCGTGGTGCGCAACAGGGTCAGCCATTCCCGGGCCTGGGTGGCCGAGTGAATGTCCGGCTCGGTCACGATCTCGACCAGCGGGGTGCCGCCGCGGTTGAAGTCAACCCAGCTGCGGTCCGAACCGTGGATCCGGCCGCTCTCCCCCACATGGGTCAGCTTGGCCGCGTCTTCCTCCAGATGCGCGCGATGGATCCGTACTTCGCCGAGCCGCCCGCCTCGGCACAGAGGCACGTCGTACTGCGAGACCTGGTAGCCCTTGGGCAGGTCGGGATAGAAGTAGTTCTTGCGGTGAAACAGCGAGCGCTCGGCGATCTCGCAGTCGAACGCCAATCCGATCATCATCCCGAACTGGACCGCTCGCTCGTTGACCACGGGCAGGGCGCCGGGGAGGCCGAGGCACACCGGGCAGGTGTGGGTGTTCGGCGGATCGCCGAACGAGAGCTCGCACCCGCAGAACATCTTGGTCCGCGTGCCGAGCTGGACGTGGATCTCGAGTCCGATGATGGGTTCGTAGTCAGCCACTTCGGGCCTGGCTTCCATCGAAGCCGATCGCCTGCTCGAGCGCGAACGCCGCCTCGAGCAGCCGGTTCTCGCTGAACGCGGGCCCCGCGAGCTGGAACCCCACAGGCAGGCCATCGCTCAGCCCGCTCGGGATCGAGATGGCCGGGATCCCGGCCAGCGGCATGGGCACGGTGCAGAAGTCGTTCAGGTACATGGCCAGCGGATCGTCGGTCTTCGAGCCCAGTTCGAAGGCCACCCACGGGCTGGTTGGCGTGACCACGAAGTCGAACCGCTCGAAGGCGTGCTTGAAGTCCTCGGAGATCTTCGTGCGCACCTTCTGCGCCGTGCCGTAGTACGCGTCGTAGTAACCGCTCGAGAGGGCATACGTGCCGAGCATGATCCGCCGCTTGACCTCGGCGCCGAATCCCTGCCCGCGGGTGCGGCTGTACATCGTGATCAGGTCGGCGTCTCCGTCCACCCGGAGTCCGTAGCGCACGCCGTCGAAGCGGGCCAGGTTGGCCGACGCCTCGGCCGGAGCGATCAGGTAGTAGGCCGACAGGGCATGGGGGGCGTGCGGCAGCCGGCACGGCTCGATCGTGGCCCCGAGCCCTTCGGCCAGCTTCAGCGCGGCCTCGAAGCTCTCCCGGACCCCGGGCTCCACCCCGCCCTCGGAGCCGGTCAGCTCCTCGGGCACGCCCAGGCGGAGACCCTTGAGGTCATCGGCGCTCGGGAGCCGGATGTCCTCGGGGAACTCGAGCGAGGTCGAGTCGCGAGGGTCACGGCCGGTCATATGGCCGAACAGCAGGGCCGCATCGGTGACGTCACGAGTCAGCGGGCCGGCCTGGTCGAGCGATGAGGCGAACGCGATCATCCCGTAGCGTGAGCACGCGCCGTAGGTCGGCTTCATCCCCACCACGCCGCACAGAGCAGCGGGCTGGCGGATCGAGCCTCCGGTGTCGGTTCCGATCGCCCAGGGGGCCAGCCCGGCCGCCACCGCCGCCGCGCTGCCGCCCGAGGACCCGCCGGGCACGCGGCTGCGGTCCCATGGGTTCAGCACCGGTCCGTAGCCCGAGTTCTCGTTCGAGGACCCCATCGCGAACTCGTCCTGGTTGGTCTTGCCGAGCAGCGGGGCCCCCGCTCCGGTCAGGCTCTCGACCACCGTGGCCGTATAGGGCGGACGGTAATCCTCGAGGATCCTAGACCCGGCCTGACTCGGGACGCCCTCGGTGCAGAACAGATCCTTGACCGCGACCGGGACGCCGCCGAGCGGCTTGTCGCGGTAACCGTCGCGGGCTGGGCGCTCGGAGGTCACCCAGGTGAAGGCGTTGAGCTGGTCGGCGGCCGCCCGTTCCCGGTAGGCCTCGAACAGCTCGCCGGAGTCGATCTCTCCCGCGCGCACCCGTTCGGCCGCCTGGGCGGCGGTCAGCTCGATCAGCTCGCTCACGACGCGGCGGGACTGGGGACGCCGAAGCCGCCTTCGGGCACCGGCTCGGGCGCCGCGGCCAGGATGACGTCGCGGGGCAGGCACGGGGCAGGCTCGTCGGAGCGCAGCACGTTGACCACGTCGACCACATGGGAGGTGGGCGGAACGCCCTCGAGGTCGAGCTCGCCGATCTTCTCGATGTGATCAAGCACGTGGGACAGCTCGGTGGCCATCCGCTCGAGCTCCTGGTCGCTCAGCTCGAGCCGGGCCAGCCGGGCGACGTGCAGTACCTGGGCGCGATCGAGCATCTCGAGCCATTCTAGGAGGGCACCCCCGCGCCCGGCCTGATCGTCGGTATGTCCCCGGGCTCGGCCCGGTGCGGGAGCCGCACGACCTGAATGTCCACGGCCCGAAAGCCCTACGCCGCGAGGCGCTCGGCGCGCAGCGCTTCGAGGCCGCCGTAGGCGACCCCGAGGGCGCACAGCACGCCGAGGAAGGCGCCCAGCTTCTGGTCGACCACCCGGTCGGCCGAAGGCAGGTCGATCAGGACCCGGTAGATCAGCGCTGCCGCGGTCAGCCCTCCGAGGAGCGTGATGGCCAGCCCGGTGTTCGTCCGGGCGCCGTGCGAGCGCTGGCTGAGGTGAAGCAGGGCCGAGCCGACGGCGGCCAGGATGGTGAACAGCACCAGCCACCGCACCAGGGTGAGTCCGTCCCACCCGGTCTCGGTGTACACGAGCCGTGAGGTTCGTCCCGGGATCCCGTCCCCCCCATACCAGGCGAGGGCGAACATGACCGCGAGCAGCACCAGCGCGCTGCCCGCACTGAGGAGGTCGGCGTTACGCTGGCGCGGGCTCGGCGGCATCGCGGCGGACCAGGCTAGACCCCGGCGCGCAACCGCCGCCGGGCCGGTCTCGGCCGGCCTGGCCCTCCGAGCGGCGGAGCCTGGGGCTCCAGGGCCAGGCGCAGCGCATCGAACGAGCTGGTCAGGTCGTGGCCGAGGTCGACGACGTCGGGGACGACATCCGAGGCGGCGTACAGCCCGACTTGGAGCTCGCCGCAATACGACAGGGCCGTGATCGAGACCCCGTGATCCTGTGCGAGCGGGATCGCCGGGTAAGCGGAGAGGACGCGACGGCCGAGGAGGTAACGCGGCTCGGCCGGCCCGGGGATCGTCGACAGCGCCGCGTTGAACGTCTGCGGGCGCACGGCCATCCAGGCGGCGGCGTCCCGGAGCGGAACCGGTACCAGCCGTGAGGCCTGGAGCAGGGCATCGATGACCTCGGGATGGGAATGCTTGTGGGCAACGGTCTGGCGGGTCACCTCGTGCAGCACGGCGCGCGGATCGCGCTCACCGACCGGGAGCTCGACGAACATGGCCGCGGTCCGGTTCTCTCCCTGCTCGCCGCTCTCCCCGCGGGTGTTCACGGGCACGAGCGCCCGCAGCCACGGATGCGACTCGCCGCGGCGGCGCAGGTATCGGCCGAGAGCCAGCGACGAGGTGGCAAGCATCACGTCGTTGACCGTGGCACCGTGGCGGCGGCCAAGCTGCCGCGCCACGTGGAGCGAAAGCCGCGTAAAGGCGAGCGAGCGGTCGGGGCCGATGCGCCGGTTGAGCACGGTCGTCGGAGCGCGCCCGCCGACCGCGGCGAGCGCCGACCCGATGCGCCGGAGCTCGTAGGCCATCTCGCCGGGCCTGCCCAGCGTCCTCAGCGCGACCGAGCCGGCAGTTCGACCCAGGCGCAGGCGTTCGGTCGCCGAAGCCCTGGCGCGGTCGAGGAGCCCGGGCGTCGCGTCGGCGGTGAACCCACGAGCGGCGAGCGAGCCGGCGGTCGGCTTGTCGTCGAGTAGCAGCTGCGCCATCTCGACCGCCGCCGTGCCGTCGACGAGCGCCTGATGGGCCTGGCCGACGATGGCAAACCGCCCGTGGTCGAGCCCGGTGAGCAGGGTCAGCCGCCACAGCGGCCGCTCGCGGTCGAGGGGCTCGGACAAGAGGCGGCCGGCGAGACGGCGCGTCGCGGCCTCGCCGCCTCCCGCAGTCATCCGCACTGCGCGTACGTGCTCGGTGATCTCGAACCGCTCGTCGTCGATCCACACCGGGTCGTGCAGCATCAGGCGTGAGCGGAGGACGCGCCGGCGGAACCGTGGCAGACGCTCGAGCCGATGGGATACGAGGGCCTGCAGCTGTGGGAGCTCGGGCGGTTCGCCCTCGACGAACATCGTCCAGCCGATGTGCATGTGCGCGGCCTCGCTCTCGAGGCGCAGAAAGCTTTCGTCGAGCGCGGACAGAACGTCCACAGCCATATGTCTCTCTCCTAATCCTCGGCGCGAGGTCGGCCGCGCGTCCATGCGCGTCATCCGAAGCTACCGGCGATCGCCGGTAGCGCAAGGTCCGACTGGACGGGAATCTTACGCAGTTTGCGCCGTTCCCCGGCCCGCGGCGTTCGTCGGCTCGCCGCGGCTTGCGTGGCCGGGACCATGACAAAGCCCTTAGACAAGGCGAATTCCGACGATCGGCTAACGGTGGCGGACCTATGATCGCGCCGTGCTTCAACCAGCCGGCTGCATGGCATAGAAGGCGCTTGGCAGGACGCATTGACGAAAATGGACGATCGTCGCGGTCACGGACAGACCGGCGCGGGCGGCAAGGCGCTCGTCCTGGGCTCCGACCACAGCAGCTTCCTCAGCGTGATCCGCTCATTGGGCCGGCGCGGGATCGAGGTTCACATCGCCTGGTGCCCCGAGGATGCGCCCGCGGCGCGATCCCGCTACGTGAGCCGGGCGCACCGGCTGCCTCACCCAGCCGACGACCGCTGGGCCCAGGCGCTGGCCGAGCTGATGCGGACCGAGAGCTTCGACCTCGTCCTGCCGACCAACGATCCCACGCTGATCCCGCTCCAGCTCGCCCGGGCTGAGTTGGAGACCGCGGGACGGATCTATCTGCTCGGCGACCGCGCGTTCGAGATCACGTTCGACAAGGTGAAGACGAGGCAGCTCGCCGTCGCACATGACGTACCGGTGGCCCCGGGCCGCCTGGTCAGCAGTCCTGAGCAGATCGACGCCATTCTCGCCACCGCGGCGTATCCGCTCGTCATCAAGCCGCAGCTCTCCTTCAACTCCGACGACCTCGATCAGCGGAACTCCGTCTGCCGCGTCGACGAGCGCAGCGACGCGCGCGAGGCGATCGAAGAGCGCCTGTGGCTCGGCCACGTCCTGGTCGAGGAGTGCATCGAGGGTCCCGGATGGGGCATGGAGGTGCTCGCATCCGACGGCGAGATCCTGCTCTCCCAGCAACACGAGCGCCTACACGAGCCTCAGCGCAGCGGGGGTAGCAGTTACCGGCGCACCGTCCCCCGTCATCCGGCTTTCCTGGACGCTGTCACCCGGCTGGTGAGCGACCTCAGATACACCGGCGTGGCCATGTTCGAATTCAAAGGAGACCCGGACGGGCGGTGGGTCCTGATCGAGATCAATGGCCGCTTCTGGGGGTCACTGCCGCTGTCGCTGGCGGCCGGAATCGACTTTCCCTACGGGCTGTGGCAGCTGCTGGTGGACGGACGCAACCAGGTCTCCAACCAGTACCGGACCGACATCTACGCCCGGAACCTGAAGCGCGACATGAAATGGGCCTGGGTCAACCGGCATGTCGGCTCGCGCGACGCGACTCCGACCGCCGGGTCGCTTTCGCGGCTCGCACGCGAGGCCGGCAACCTCGTCCGCCTGCGTGAGCACACCGATCAGTTCACCCTCGACGATCCGTGGCCCGGCCTGGCCGAGTTCGGTCAGCTCGGACGGGCGGCCCGCGAGCGACTCCGCTCCGAGGTAGTAGGGCGAGCACCGCTCCGCCAGCGCCGGCAGCGTCGGGCTCGCACGGCGTTTCGCACCGCAGGCACGATCTTGTTCGTCTGCCATGGAAACATCTGTCGCAGCCCGTTCGCAGCCGCGGCCACGAAGCTGATGCTGCCGCCGTCGGTAGCGGTGCTCTCAGCCGGGACGGGCGATGTGGAGGCCAGGCGCCCGCCGTCGGTCGCGCGCCGGGTGGCGCGGGAGTTCGGCGTCGACCTGGACGACCATCGCTCTCGGCGAGTGACGCGCGAGCTCGTCGAGCGGGCGGATGCCATCTACGCGTTCGACGAGCATCACCGGCACGAGCTCGTGCGCCGGTATCCGGCCGCGCGCGGCAAGCTCTTCCTAATCGGCGCCCTCGGCTCCGGGCCGTGGACGATCGGCGATCCGCTGAATGGCAGCGAGCGCGTTTTCCGGCGCGCCTACGCTGATATCAAGGCTGCTCTGGCCCAGGCCGCCCGGCTGTGAGACGCCGCTAGCGCTTCGAGATCGGCGCCAGATCGGCGACCAGCTTACGCTCCGAGCCGTCCTTGCTGAAGCGGATGACGACGATTCCGCCCGGCTCCACCCCGGTGACCACGCCCTCGCCGAAGCTCGGATGGAAGACGTCGTCACCGAGCCGATAGGCCGGAGGCGGCGGCTGCTCGGCCGCCGGCCTCCTCGCCCACGCCGTGGCGCGCGCCCGCACCCCGCCCAGGCCACGCGGTTGCTGCTCCTCGCGGTCGGTCAGATGCGCGGGGATCTCGGCGATGAACCGGCTAGGAGCGCCGAAGCTCCGCGCCCCGAACACGGTCCGCGTGCGGGCGTAGGTCACGTAAAGGTCGCGCTCGGCCCGCGTGATGCCGACATAACACAGCCGGCGCTCCTCCTCGAGCCCGCCCTCGTCGAGGGCGCGCGAGTGAGGGAACACCCCCTCCTCGCACCCGATGATGAACACGATCGGGTATTCGAGGCCCTTCGCGTTGTGAAGCGTCATCAGCGTGACCAGGCCGTCGGCGTCGGTGCGGTCATCGGCGTCGGAGATCAGCGCCACCTGCTGGAGGAAGTCAGGCAGAGACAGGGCCTGGCCGTCCTCGCCGGCGACGTCATATTCGGCCGCGACGTTGAGGAGCTCGTCGAGGTTCTCGAGCCGGCCCTGGGCCTCGATCGTCCGCTCGGCCTCGAGCGCCTCGCGGTATCCAGTCTCCTGCAGCGTCTCCTTGAGCAGCTCCGCGACCGCGGTGCCGCTCTCCATGCGCTCCCTGAGCACGTGCATGGTGGCCATGAAGCGCCGGATCGACTTGACCGCTGCGGCGCCGAGTCCGGGCACCTGCTCGGGCTCCGAAGCGGCGTCCCAGACCGACATCCCCATCGTGTTGGCGAACGCCAGCACCCGGCTCAGCGACGTGGAGCCGATCCCGCGCCGGGGCGAGTTGACGATCCTCGTGAACGCGCCGACGTCCTGCGGGTTGACCAGCACGGTCAGGTAGGCGATCGCATCCTTGATCTCGGCCCGCTCGTAGAACTTGGTGCCGCCGATCACCTGGTAGGCGATCTCCGCCCGCACGAGCGTGTCCTGAAGCACCCGCGACTGCGCGTTGGTCCGGTAGAACACGGCGATCTCCGAGCGCGAGACGCCCTCGTCGACCAGGCGCTGGACTTCCCCGGTCACGAAGCGCGCCTCGGCGTGCTCGTCGTCGAGCTCGCGCACCTTGATCGGGTCGCCCTGGCCGACGTCGGTCCAGAGCGCCTTCTCCATCCGACCGCGGTTGTTCGAGATGACCGCGTTGGCGGCATCGAGAATGGTCTGAGTTGAGCGGTAGTTCTGCTCGAGCCGGACGACATGCGCGTCGGCGAAGTCGTCCTCGAACTCGAGGATGTTGCGGATGTCGGCCCCGCGGAACTGGTAGATCGACTGATCCGGGTCTCCCACCACGGCGAGGTTGCGGTGGTCCTGGGCCAGTAACTGCAGCCACCGGTACTGCACGTGGTTGGTGTCCTGGTACTCGTCGACAAGCACGTGACGGAAGCCGGTGGCGTACCGCTCGCGCACCTCGGGGAACAGCTCGAGCACGTTGACCGCCCGGACGAGCAGGTCGTCGAAGTCCATCGCGTTCATCCGGTGCAACTCGCGCTCGTACATCCCGTAGACGTCGGCCACCGTCTGCTCGAAGTACGAGCCCACCATCTGGGCGTAGGCCTCGGCGTCGCGGAGCTTGTTCTTGGCGTCGGAGATCTGGGTGTGGATCGAGTTCGGGGTGAACCGCTTGGGGTCGACGCCGAGCTCGTCCAGGCAGCGCTTCACCAGTCGTCGCGCATCGGCCTGGTCGTAGATGGTGAACTGGCGGGTGTAGCCGAGCCGGTCGGCGTGGGCCCGGAGCATCCGGGCGCAGGCCGAGTGGAACGTCATCACCCACATGGCCCGGACCTGGCGGCCGACCAGCAGCTCGGCCCGATCGCGCATCTCGGCGGCCGCCTTGTTGGTGAACGTGATGGCGAGGATCTCGTTCGGCTTGGCTGCGCCGGTCGCGGTCAGGTAGGCGATCCGGTGGGTCAGCACCCGGGTCTTGCCCGAGCCGGCCCCGGCCAGGATCAGCAGCGGCCCGTCCCCGTGGGTCACGGCGTCCCGCTGGGGCTCGTTAAGCCCAGCGAGCAGCCCCTCGAGCTCGGGTCTGGTCTCCGTGCTTGCCATCTCTAAGCCAACGGTAGCGAGGCGAGCGGCATCCTCTGCGGGTATGGAAGAGCTTCGAGCCGCGTGTGCCACAGTGGCCGAGCGGGCCCGCTCGGTGCGCATCGAGCGCGAGCAGATCGCCCTTTATGCCGCCGCGCTCCCGGTCCCCGAGCCGACCGCCGACGGTGGCGCCCCGGCCGGCCGCTCGCGCGAGGAACGGGCCGGATTCTGGCTCGCCCTGGACGCGATCAACTTCGGCTCGGGCTGGTTTCCCACCCTGCGAAAGCGTGAGGGCCACTCGGGCTACTACACGATCGCCGCCGGCGTGCGTGAACATGGGCCATGGCCGGCGGCCGAGCTGGCCGAGCTCGACGCGCGGGCCGTGGCGCGTGTCCTCGGCCAGGACCCCGGCCACGAGCTGATGGCGCTGTTCGCGTCCTCGCTGCGCGACCTGGGCCGGCACGTGCTGGAGGAGGGCGGGGAGTTTGCCGCGGTGGCCGACAGCGCGAGCGGATCGGCGGTGGCGCTGGCTCGGAGGCTGGGGACGTGGGAGTGCTTTGCCGACTGCTCGCGCTACGGAGACCTCAGCGTGCCGTTCCTCAAGCGCGCGCAGATCGCCGCCGCCGATCTGGCCCGCGCCGGCGTGGCCTCGTTCACCGATCTGGATCGGCTCACCATGTTCGCCGACAACCTCGTGCCCCACGTCCTCCGGCTCGACGGGATCCTCCGCTTCGACCCGGATCTGGTGACGCGGATCGAGCGCGAGGAGCTGATCGAGCACGGCTCGGCCGAGGAGGTCGAGATCCGGGCCTGCGCGCTCCACGCGGTCGAGCTGATCGTCGCCGCCGGGGCGGGCGGGATCGCGTCACGGGCGGCCGACGTCGACCAGGTGCTGTGGCTCCGAGGTCAGCAGCCGCGCTACAAGGCCGTGCCGCGCCACCGCTCCCGCTGCACCGCGTACTGACACGGTCCGGACGGGGTCTCGGGCGCTGGCCCGCTCGGCATCCAGCCTCGCCACGGCCGGGCCGCGCCCGAGCCGTCCGGTCGGCCCCATGGACGCTCCGCGACAGCGGAGCCCCAGATCAGCCCCCGATCGCCTCCGCCCGCGCCCGGGCGATCGCCTCCGCGCCCGCGTCGCCGACCAGGAGATCCGGGCGCATGGTCCAGCTCTCGGCCAGGTCGAGGGCGGGGAACCGGCCCGCGGCGGTCAGCGAGCTGTCGAGCGCGACCACGGTGGTCTCCCCGCCGAGCGGCGCGGCCGCGGCGGCGATCACGGTGAGCGAACCACCGTCGCGGATGTTCCGCGCCGCGGCCAGCGCCTTGCGCGCGGCCTGCGGGGACACCCCGTCGAGGTTGTCCACAAGCACGATCGTGTGGGCGCCACGGGCCGCCAGCCGCCGGCCCTGATCGATCGCGCGCTCGAGGGCCTGAGCCTGGGCATCGGGTGACGCGGCCAGCGTGAGCGAGGCGGCGGGCTCGCCCTCCCACTCGGGAACCTCCTCGGGCCGGACGCCGATCAGCGCTACCAGGACCTGTACGTCTTCGCCGGCCAGCGCGCCGGCCAGCCGCCGGAGCGCCTCGGTCTTGCCCGCCTGGGCCCGGCCCGCGATCACGACGCGCGAGCCGCGGCCGAACGGGGTCAGCCACTCGATCGCCTTCAAGGTCGGGTCGTCGGACCCGAGCCGGAAGCGCTCGGTCGGGAACCCGGCCGGCAGCTCGTCAAAGCGGGCGCTGTCGGCCACCTCGGCGGCCGGGCGGTCGTTGATCGTGTCGATCCGGATCAGCGAGGCAAAGCGCTCCGAGCGCCGGGGCGCGCGGCGCGGGCCGGAGATCCGGTCGCCCGAGACGAGGTCACACCGCTTGACCTGGGCGGCCGAGATGTAGACATCGTCATCGGACGGCTCGGGGGGATTGACGCGCATGAACCCCGAGCCGTTGGCCAGGAGCTCGACCACGCCTTCGGCGGTCGGGTCCTCGCGGGTCTCGGGCTCGGGTTCGGACTGCGGCTCGGGCTCCGAAGCCGGCTCGTCGGACTCGTTCTGTGTCGCCCGGGTGCGGCCACCGCGGCGGCCGCGGCGCCGGCGGGCGGTGGGGCGGCCCTCGTCGCGCACGGTCAGCTCCTCGGCCACCGCGTCTTCGAGCTCGGGCGCGTCGACGGTGGCGTCCTCGGGGGACGTGGTTTGGGCGCCGTTGCCCTGTCGGGCCAGGATGGCGTCGATCAGTTCGGCTTTGCGCAGACGGCGGTAACCGTCGATCGAGAGCTCCGATGCGATCGCGTGCAGATCGGCCAGCGGGCTCTGTTCTAGGGCGGAGCGGTCCAGGATGGACATGGTGTTGCCTCCTCGGGGTCGGATGATCGGTGGGCTCCGGTCGCGTTGGGCCAGCGACCGGCGATTCACTGCGCTGTCAACCGTAGCGGGTGGACCGGCCGCTAAGCCTGGATCCGCCGATAACGGGTTGAGTCTCGGCGTCGGGAGCCGAGTCAGACGCCATCGGCGGAGCACCATAAGGGTGGACCCTATGAGCGACGCCGAGGGGGTCTGGCGACGGCTATCCGGCGGCGAGACGACCGCGGGATCGGCCGATCCAGGCTACGTGTGCCGGCGCAGCTCCTCGGGCAGGTGGAGGGCCGGATCGGCCATCCCGTCGGCGCCGAGCGCCGCCCGGACGGCCAGGAACTCGGACACTTCGGCCACATCATGCACGCGCAGAACGTGGGCGCCGGCGTCGACGCCGTGCCCGAGGGCGGCCAGGGTGCCGGCCAGCCGCTCGCGCGGCGCCCGGCCGGTCAGCGCCCCGACGAAGTCCTTGCGCGAGACGGCCAACAGCAGGGGGCGTTCGAACTCGTGCAGGGCCTCGAAGCGGCGCAGGACCTCGATGGTCTGAAACGGCGTCTTTCCCATGTCGGGTCCGGGATCGAGCATCAGCTGCCCGGGGTCGACGCCGCTCGCGGTGGCCCGCTCGATCAGCTCGCCCAGGAACGACCGCACGTCCTCGAAGATCCGCCCGTCGTAGGAGCGGTCGAGCAGCTTCTGCTTGGGCGCCGCCCGAGTGTGGGTGATGACCAGCCCCGCCCCGGTCTCGGCGCACACGCCGGCCAGCTCGGGATCGCGAAGCGCGCTCACATCATTGACGATCGCGGCGCCGGCGGCGATGGCCGCCCGCGCCACCGCCGGCTTGTACGTGTCGACCGAGACGAGCGCGCCCAGGTCAGCGGTCACGCGCTCGATCAGCGGGACCACCCGCTCGATCTCCTCTTCGGCCGCGACCGCGGGGCGGTTGGTCACGCCGGACTCACCGCCGATGTCGATCAGGTCCGCGCCGGCCGCGATCAGGCGCTCGGCGAGGGACAGGCGTTCGGACAGGGTGCGCTGGGTGCGCGCGTCCGAGAAGGAGTCCGGCGTGGCGTTGACGACGCCCATCAGCCACGGCCGCCGGCCGAGCTCGAGCGTCCCCTGGGCGGTGGTCAGCGAGACCGAGGGCGCGATCAAGGCGCGACCTCGGGCACGAGTCCCTCGGCCTCTTCGCGGAACCGGCGCAGCTCGGATTCGACCCGCGTGTGATCCCAGCCCAGCTCTGCCCCGAGCGCCCGGGCGATCCGCTCCGGGATCGGGCTGTCCTCGCGGCCCAGCTCGGGCGCGGCCAGGAGCGCGACCCGGGTCCGGCGCAGGAGCACGTCGGCCACGCTCGCGGCCTGCTCGTGCCGAGCCGAGAACGGCGCCTCGGCCAGGAGGTCAGGCAGGCCGGCGACGATCGGCTCGGCCAGCTCCGGGCGCTCGGCCGCCACGGCGAGCACGCGCTCGGCGGCGTGTCCGTAGCGGGCTGCGAGGGCCGGGTAGGCGTCCTGCGCAACGCCCGGGATCTGCGGGAGCGTGCTCGGCTCGGCCGGATCTCCGAGCGGGATCTCGTGCGTCCGGCACGGTGCGACTCGGCCGTCGCGCTCGACCAGACGGTCGACCGCGAGCTTGGCCATCCGCCGCCACGTGGTCAGCTTGCCCCCCGTGATCGTGATCAGCCCGCTCGAGGTCTCATACAGCTCGGCCTTGCGCGAGATGTCGACCGACTTGCGCGTGTCCCCGGAAGAGATCAGCGGCCGGACGCCGGCGTAGGCGCCGGTCAGGTGCTTTGGCCCGAGATCGGTACCGAAGAACCGGTTGACCGCGCTGAGCAGGTAGTCGATGTCCTCAGCCGCCGGCTGCACGTGCTCGATGTCGCCGTCGTACGGGTTGTCGGTGGTCCCGACCAGGCTGCGGCCAAGCCACGGCAGGGCGAAGATCGAGCGGCCCTCGCCGGCCGGCACGATCGCGCCCGCGCTCAGCGGCAGGTCCTCGGGCGAAAGGGTGATGTGGGTGCCACGGCTGGGGGCGATCCGCGGGACCTCGGCTTCGGAATGGAGCTCCTCGGGGCGGATCCGATCGGCCCAGACGCCGGTGGCGTTGACCACGTTGTCGGCTCGGACCAGGAAGGTCCGTCCACTGTCGGCGTCCCGGACGGTCACCCCGGGCGCGGCGCCGTCGTCACCCGAAAGCTCGATCACCTCGAGACGGTTGGCGCAGATGGCGCCGAAGCGCTCTGCCTCGCCGAGCACCGTGAGGACCAGGCGGACGTCATCGGTCTGGCAGTCGTAGAACAGGTAGCCGCCGGTCGGAGCGCGGTTCTCGAGCGCGGGCAGCAGCTCTGTGACCTCGGCGCCGCCGATCATCCGGTGCCGGGCGGGGCTCCAGTCGCTCTCGGCCTCCTCGCCGTCGCGCTGGAAACGGCCCGCCCGCCCGGCCCGGCGGGCGGCGCGGCGGCCGCGCAGCCGCGGGGTGGCCATGACGTCGTACATGTTCAGGCCGATGCCCATGAGGCGGTCTGGCCGGGCGCCGTCGAACGCCGGGACGACGATCTGGAGGGGGGTGACCAGGTGCGGGGCCAGCCGGACCATCAGCTGACGCTCGAGCAGGGCCTCGCGTACGAGGCCGAGGTCGAAATTCTGCAGGTAGCGCAGGCCGCCGTGGACAAGCTTCGATGAGCGGCTGCTCGTCCCGGCGGCGAAATCGGTCTTCTCGAGCAGGGCGACGCTGTAGCCGCGGGAGGCGGCATCGAGCGCCACGCCGGCACCGGTGATCCCGCCGCCGATGACCGCGACGTCGAAGGTCTCGGCTTCGAGGGTGTCGATCGCGTGCTCCCTGCTGAGCATCCGCGATCTCAGGTTATCTACGAGCCGCCAGCCTGCCTGTAGAGGCCGAGCACGACCTGGTACCAGGCCGGTGAGGTCTCCTGATATCCGGGGCAGCACGGCGGCCCGCCGACGTCGCTGATCCCGATCTCGATGTGCGGCGCGTCGGATATGCCAACGTCGCCACACCCGACCTCGGCGATCGGCTGACCGGGCGTGACGTGGGTCCCCACCGGCACGAGCGCCGGGAGCGCGTGGCCGTAGTAGATGTAGCGGCCCTTGTAGGGGCCGCTGTCGACCTTGATGATCGGGGCGGCGGGGCCGAACCCGCTGATGCCCTCCTGGACGATCGTGCCCGAGGCCATCGCCACCTCGGTCACCTGCGAGCCGCAGGCGTTGTTGACCGTGCCGATGTCGATCCCCTGATCGAGCGTCCAGCTGCTGGAGTGGAGCACCCGGGAGAGCGGCTTGAGCGGGAACACAAGCGAGCCCGAAGGGGCGGTTGAGGGGGAGGTGGTGTGGACACCTCCGTCCTTGGCCGCCGCGCGGACGGCGTAGAGCAGAGCGGAGGCCGTCTTCTTGCCCACCGTGCCGCTCGGGGGCCTGAGATTCTTGTACACCTGGAAGCGCCTGACGGCAGTCCTGGTGTTCGGCCCGAAGGAGCCGTCCACCGAGACGAGGTAGCCGACGTCGCCTAGCCAGGTCTGGAGCGTGCGCACGTCGGCGCCGGAGTTCCCCATCCGGAGGGTTCGCGTGAACACCGGGGCGGAGTTCCGGGCCCGGACGAGCCCGCGTGGGGCCTTGGTGGCGACGAGGGCGGCGCCGCCGCTGCTCGAGGCCAGGGCTGAGGCAGGCAGCAGCAGTGTCGTGGCCAGCACGATCGCGAGTCGCGTGGCGCGGCGGGTGCCGCGGGCGCGGCCCGTGCCGCGGGCGCAGTCCGGGGCGCGGTCGCGGCCCGGAGCGCGGTCGGGTCGGGTCGCCACAGCGCGCGCGCTGGCGCCGTCGCTGCACACATTCGTGTTGGCGAACCTGCTGGAAGCGAACAACCAGGACCCTCCGCGGGAGCGGCGTTGCATTTGTGCCTGGTGCCTGCGGAGTTAGCTGACGGGCTCGCGCTTCCTCTTTAAGAAGCGCTTCTCGCGGATCACCGCAAGACTCGCCCCAATAAATGGGTTCCCCGCTCCCCGGGGCGGCTGTCCGGGGATTCGGCGCGCGGCACGCTATCAAAATCCCGGGACGGTCGCGCCTCGTCCGGGCTCGTCGCCTCCTGGGCGATGGGCGGGCGGTGCCGGCGGCCCACGGCGAACGCAGCGGCGGTGGCGCGTCCCGGCTACCGGCAGCCCCGTGACCGGGGTGCGAGCGGGTTATGGGAGCGCCTGACGGGGCGCGAGCGGGTTACGGGAGGCGGATGATGATCCGCACGCCCCGGCCGTCGGGCCACGTGTGCGGGCCGCCGGGATCGGGATTTCCGCCCGGTCCCCAGCCACCGTCGCCTGGGCCACCGTGATGGTGGCCGTGGCCTCCGACTCCGCCGCCGCCCTGGGTCCCGCCACCGGTGGTGGCCGGTGGCGGTGAAGCGGGCGGGGACGGGGTGCTGCCTGCGCTCGACGGTGTGGTCACGGGCGCCGGGGCAGCCGCCGGGGCCGGGGCCGCGGCAGGGGCTGATCCGGGGGGCAAGGTCATCGTCACCGTGGTCGTGTTGGCGCCACCGCCGCCCGAGGGGGTGTGGTGACGCGCGGACGACCTCGGCGGGCCGGAGGGCGTGGGTCCGGCGCTGGGGCCCGAGGCAGTCGGACTCCCGGCCCCGCCCGACGCCGAGCCCGGCTTGGCGGCTGAGCCGGTGGCCGGCGTTGCCGCCCGTATCCCGGCTCGAGCGCCCTTGGCCCGCGGATGGCCGGCCCGGTCAACCGAATACCGGATCGCTCGTGATCTCGTCGCCGCGACCTGCTTGCCCGCCGAGTGGTGCGCTTTCGAGCCCCCATTTAGGTGGAGCGAAAACGGCGCTGCCGCTGCCACCTGAAGACTGCGGCTCGGGTGGAAGGCCCGGTTCTCGTACCTGGCCACGCCCACGCCGACGCTCGTTCCGACCGCGGCGGCGACCACGAGCGCTCGGCCGATCGTGCCCGCGGCCAGCTCGCCGACCGGCATCACCGGCACGGGCTCGGCGCCGCCTCCACCGCTGTGGCGCATCCAGGCGAAGGCGCGCTGGGGGGAGACAGCCAGGATGATCCACATCACGCTGGCCCGGCGGCCCGCGTAGCAGCGCAGGAAGGCTCGGACGACGTCGGGGTCCAGCTGGGTGCCCGCGTTGGCGATCAGGTCATCGATCGCCTGCTTGTGGCGGGCCGCGGGCCGGTACGGGCGGGCCGAGGTGATGGCATCGAAGGTGTCGGCGACCGCAACGATCCGGGCCCCGAGCGGGATCTCCTCTCCGTGCAGCCCGGCCGGATACCCGAGGCCGTCGAAGCGCTCGTGGTGGTGGCGGACGATCTCGGTCAGCTCGTCGTCGCCGAGGCCCGCCACCATCTCGGCCCCCTCCTCGGCATGGCGCATAACGGCTTCGAATTCGGCGTCGGTGAGCGGGGTGGCCTTGCGCAGCAGCTCGGGTGGCACGCGCAGCTTGCCGACATCGTGGACGGCCGCCGCGGCACGGACCTTCTTGACCTCGGCGTCGGAGAGCCCCATCCTGCGGGCCACCGTGGCCGAATAGCGCGAGACCCGGCGCGAATGGCCGTCGAGGTAGGGATCCTGAGCGTCGAGCGCGGCGCTCAGCTGGCGCAGAAGCTGCTCGCGCCGAGCCGCGTCCTCGGGCGCCGCGGTCGGCTCCGCCCCCGGGAGCAAGCCGAGCAGAGCGCTCGCGCCGACCAGTTGGCGTTCGACGCGGTAGCGGCGCAGCCAGCCCCAGACCATCAGCTCGCTGAACAGGATGTCCCCGGTCTTCCGCCGTCTCGTCCACCAATAGCTGCCGCCCGCGGAGAGTGCCAGTGAGGCCGCGATCGCGACCACGACGCACAGCCAGCCCGAGGCGATCACCCCTCCGGCGCGCAGCCACCAGGCGAGCACGACCGGAAAGACGGCAACGACGAGCGTGGCCGCCACCATCTGCGGCATAAACCGCATCGCCCGCGTCGTGGTGTACTCCTCCATGCCCTCGATGCCCTTCCCTCGCCGAATCGTCGCACAGAAACGTTCGCAAAGCGACCGCTTTTTGCGAGGTTTTTGGTAATTCGGGATTTGAGGGGCTCGGCCGAGCGGTCCCGGGCTAACCGAGCGGCCGGCCACCGGGCGCCCCCGTATCGCCACGGGGCCTGGGTGAGCGACAAGAACGTGTATGAGCGCGGCAAGCCGGGATCGCCGACTCACTTTGTTGCTGTACGTGCCGCGCGAGCGGCTGGCGTATCCGGCCCCGTGTACGTTGTTGTCGTGGCGACGGCGCGGGCCTCCGGGAACGGAGGCCGCGGGGCCCTACACGAGGCCCGGTAGAGAAGCTGCGTCCCGGTCACAGCGAGCCGGTGGAGTGCGAACGCGCGCTCCGGCTGACCAAAAGGACCACGACCGCGTATCAACCTGGTCACCCGTGGTCTTTTGTGCTCCCTACGAACATAAACGTCCACGAGCGCAGACGCGATGCGCTATCCGTGGACCTTTTTGCCGCTTCGAGGGAGCCACCGGCAGTTCGAGCGAGCACCGGCAGTTCGAGCGAGCACCGGCAGTTCGAGCGAGCACCGGCAGTTCGAGCCGCGACCGGCAGTTCGAGCCGCGACCCGCGGCCCCGGGGAACCCCGGGGCTACGCCGCGGGGTCGGCGACGCCCTCTTCGGTCCGCTTGGCGATGACCTTCTTGATCCGCTCGATCGTCTCGTCGGACATCCGCCGGATCTCCCAATGGGTCAGCTTGATCACCCGCATGGGCGATTTGGCGATCACGTCCGCGTTGCGCTGCTGGCGCTCGAAGATGCCGATCTCGCCAATCACGTCGCCCTTCCCGAGCGTGGCGACCTTCTTGCCGTCCTGGAGGACGTCCGCCTCCCCCTCCTCGATCATGATCAGATCGGTCGAGTAGTCGCCCTGCTTCATCAGGATCTGCCCCTCCGCGATGCTCTGCTCGCTGGCGAACGCGGCCAGGCGCTTGGCCTCCTCGTCGGAGAGATTGGAGAAGATCTCGATTTCCTTGAGCCGGTTGGGGTCCATGTGCCTCGCCTCGTTTATAGGGCCTGAACTTCGGAGGTGATCTCGCTCACTGACTGCTTGGCATCGCCGAACAGCAGCGAGGTCTTTGGGTCGTAGAACAGCGGGTTATCTATACCAGCGAAGCCCGAGGCCATCGACCGCTTGAGGACGATGATCGAGTGCGACTTGTCGACCTCGAGGATCGGCATGCCGTAGATCGGTGACCCGGGCTCGTTCTTGGCCGCCGGGTTGGTCACATCGTTGGCCCCGATGACCAGGGTGACGTCGGTGCGGGTGAACTCGGGGTTGATCTCGTCCATCTCCCGCAGCAGGTCGTAGGGCACGTCGGCCTCGGCCAGGAGCACGTTCATGTGCCCGGGCATCCGCCCGGCCACCGGATGGATGGCGAACTTGACCTCGACGCCCTTGGATTCCAGAGCGCGCTCCAGCTCTCGGACGGCGTGCTGGGCCTGCGCCACCGCCATGCCGTAGCCGGGAGCGACCACGACCTGGCGGGCATAGGACAGCTGGATGGCCACGTCCTGCGCGCTCGTCGACCGGACCGAACGTCCGTCCTCGCCTCCCGCCGGGCCGGCCGGGGCGGCGATCGCCCCGCCGAAGCCGCCGGCCACGATGGCCGGAACCGAGCGGTTCATGGCCTTGGCCATCAGGTTGGTCAGGATCGTGCCGGACGCGCCCACGATCATCCCGGCCACGATCAGCGCCGTGTTGTTGAGCGCCATACCGGTGGCGGCCGCGGACAGTCCCGTGAACGCGTTCAGCAGGGAGATGACGACCGGCATGTCGGCGCCGCCGATCGGCAGCACGACCATGTTCCCCAACACCGCCGCGGCGACCAGGATGCCGAGGATGAACAGAGCCTGGGAGTGAGTGCCGGCGGCCAGCACGACCGCGGAGCCGACGCACACGACGAGCAGGACCAGGTTGATCACGCTCTGGCCAGGGAGCTTGATCGGCCGCCCGGGCAGGATCTCCTGCAGCTTGGCGAAGGCGATGTTCGAGCCCCAGAACGAGATCGATCCGACGATCGCGCCGAACAGCTCGAAGATCTCGTTCTTCTCGGCGAAGTGCCCGCCGAACCCATGCCGGTATTCGACCCACGCGATCAGGGCCACCGCGCCGCCGCCGACCCCGTTGAAGATGGCCACCATCTGCGGCATCGCGGTCATCCGCACCTGTCGCGCCGCCGGGACGCCGATCAGGGTCCCGATCACCAGGCCGGCGACGATCAGCCAGGGCGTGCTCGACCCGCTCCACACGTGCGGCGTCAACAGCGTCGCGACCACGGCCACGACCATTCCGACGGCCGCGATCTTGTTGCCCCGCACCGCCGTCCGCGGTCCGGTCAGGCCGCTCATGCCGTAGATGAACAGCGAGAAGGCGACGATGTAGCAGGCGTCGATGAACGTCGCCCGCTGCAGGAAGATCGTTCCCAGGCTCACTTCGGCAGCGCCTTTCCGTTCTCGCCGGCACCGGCCAGCGCCTTGCCGTCGTCCGCGGCGCCCGCCTCCGGCAGGTCGGGTTTGCGTTTGAACATCGCGAGCATCCGGTCGGTGACCAGGAAGCCGCCGATGACGTTGATCGTGCCGAACGCGATCGCGATGACCAGCAGCACGTGCTCGAGCACGCCGGTCGCCTCGTGCATCAGCAGCAGTCCGCCGAGCAGCACGATCCCGTGGATCGCGTTGGTGCCCGACATCAGCGGCGTGTGCAGCGTGTTCGGCACCTTCGAGATGACCTCGAAGCCGACGAACGCGGCCAGCACGAGGATTGCGACCTCAGTGACGGTGCTCAAGTGAAACCCTCCTAATGTGCCGTCGCGGCGCCGGCGGCCTGCTTGGCGCCCTCGTGAACTATTTCGCCGTCCCGCGTGATGCACGCCCCGGCGATCACCTCGTCCTCGAAGTCGAGCTCGATCTTGCCCTCCTTGATCATCAGCCCGAGCAGCGATTCGATGTTCCTCGCATACAGCTGTGACGCGTGCTCGGCCATCGTCGACGGGACGTTCAGCGGGGCCAGGATCTTGACGTCGTGGCGGATCACGAGCTGACCGGGCTCGGAGAGCTCGACGTTGCCGCCGGTCTCGGCCGCCAGGTCCACGATCACCGATCCGGGCTTCATCCGCTGGACCGCGTCCTCGGTGACCAGGATCGGGGCGCGGCGGCCCGGGACCGCGGCGGTGGTGATGACCACGTCGACCTTGCCGATCGCCTCGGCCATCAGCTCCTGCTGGCGCGCCTGCTGTTCGGGCGTGAGCTCGCGCGCGTATCCGCCCGCGCCCTCCAGGTCCTCGCCCAGGTCGAACTCGAGGAACTTCGCGCCCAGCGACTCGACCTGCTCCTTGACCGCCGCGCGGACGTCGAAGCCCTGGACCACCGCCCCGAGCCGGCGCGCCGTCGCGATCGCCTGCAGACCCGCCACGCCGGCCCCGAGCACCAGGACGGTGGCCGGGCGGATCGTCCCGGCCGCGGTCATCAGCATGGGGTAGAAGCGGCCGATCTCGGTCGCGGCCATCAGCACCGCCTTGTAGCCGGCGATGTTGGCCTGGCTCGAAAGTGCGTCCATCGACTGAGCGCGGCTGATCCGCGGCACCGCCTCCATGGCGAACGAGGTCACGCCGGTCTGGGCGATCGAGCGAATTCCGTCGCCGTTGGTCAGCGGCTGCAGGAACCCGATCAGCACGGCGTCCGAGCGCAGGCGCCCCGCCTCCTCGGCGGTCGGGGGGGCCACCTTCACCACCGCGTCGGCCTGCCATACGTCGCCTGAGAGCACCGCCCCGGCCTCCTCGAACTGGGAGTCTGGAAGCAGTGCGCCCGCCCCGGCGCCGGGCTCGACCACGACCTCGTGGCCCTGCCCGACGAGCTTTTTGACCACCTCGGGGACGAGGGCGACCCGGTGCTCGTTTTCGGCCGTTTCCTTGGGGACACCTATTCGCATGGGGTCGCGGAGGGTATTCGATTTGCCGATATCAGGGCGGCTTGAACCGCCGCCCCGGGGCTTGGACCGCGCCGCCCTTGGCCTCGGCCCGCGGCGGCCTGGGGCCTCAGCCCACGCCCACCGGGGCCAGCAGGATCGCGGTGGCCAGGCCCGCGACCCCGGCCAGCCGCTGGACGCTCGCTGAACCCGCGGCGCGGTCCTCCGGCTTGGCCTTCGCCGGCTTGTGAACCTGAGCCGTGGCCGCCGTGGGAGCCGCGGCCGGCGACCCCCGGCGATGCCGCCTCGCCGAAGCGCCCCCGCCCGTCGCCCGGGTCCGCACCCGCGCCAGCGGGGCGCGAGCAGCCGGGAGCGGCAGCGCCTTCCCGGCCAGCGCCATCAGCGCCTCTCCGGTGACCCACACGGGCGTCTGATCGTTTCCGGCCGAGTAGCGAACGTGCCCGTCCGGCGCGATCAGCGAGCGCAGGTAGTCGACGGCCGAGCGCCCGCGCCGGCCCACCGAGCTCGGGCTGATGCCGACGGCCACGAGGCCCTGGATCGCCCAGGCGGTGGATTGGGCGTTGGACGGGCCGCCGCTCTGCTGCGGGAGCCCGCCGTCTGAGTTCTGCTGGGCGCGGAGATACCCGACCGCCCGCCCCACCGCACCGGCCGGCGCCCCGCCCGCGGCGCCGAGCGCCTCCAGGGCGGCGCCGGTGTCATCGATGTCGCTCTCCGAGCCGGCGGTGGCGAAGCTGAACCCGCCGTCGCGGTTCTGCTGGCGCAGGAGCCACGGCACTGCCCCCGCCGGGACCGCAGCCCCGGCCGCCCGCAGCGCCAGCACCCCGAAGGCGGTCAGGTTGACCTGGTTGGAGATCGATCCGTTGCCGCCGAAGCGGCCGCCCAGCGCGCCGACCAGCGGGCCGGCGCTCGCTCCCGCGGCCCGCTCGGCCAGAATCGCCCGCTCGAGCGCGCCGGGGTCGTCCGACGGGCCGGTGCTCCCGTCCAGGTACGTGAGGAGGCTGGCGCCGTGAACGACCGTCGACGGCTCGACGCCGACCGACTCGAGCCCGAGCGCGACCCAGGCCGCGTACATCGGACTCGACGCCTGACCCGGACCCGCTCCGTAGCCCCCGTCCCCGTTCTGGGCCCCGAGCAGATACGACGTCGGACTCGCCGCGGCCCGGGCGACGGGCACCTTCAAGACGCCCCAACTCGCCGCAACCGCACACATCGCCACCAGCACCAGCGGCGCGACCGAGGCCGGCGCCGGACGCCAGGTCACCTGCAACCGGGCAGCAAATCGCGCCACCGAATGCACCAGCGCGGGCCCGAACAGGAGCGCAAAGACCAGGCACCCCGCGGCGTGGACGGCGTCGAACCCGAGGCCCTTGCCTACGTAGATCCCGAGCTCCCCGGCGCTGTGGCCGCTGTAGTTGACCCAGTCGCCCGCGTCCTGCAGCGCCGTGAACCCAAACCCGACCACGGTGCACACGACGGCCAGCGGCCACCGCGAGACACGGCCTCGTGTAGCCGAGGCCAGCCCGGCCCCGATCAGCCCGACCCCGGCCCAGCCCGCCATCTGCCATACCGTCCATGGCCCCTGCCCGAAGAAGAAGTTCGAGGTCAGCCCGGTCACGGCTCCGACCACGAACCCGGGCGCGCCGCCGAGCGCATAGCCGGCGATCAGGACGATGTCCGTGGTCGGCTTGACGTTCGGGACCGCGGCGAAGGCGATCCGCCCGAGCGCCGCGAACGCGGCCAGCGTGGCCACCAGGGCGACGATTCGAGCGTCCGGGCGCGTCCGCTCGTACCAGGCGAAGCCCGCGGCCAGGGCCACTCCCAGAACAAGGAACGCTCCGACCTGCCAGCTCATCCGACCACCTCGGGCAGAGCCTCAGCCGCGGGCGCCAGCAGCGCAGCTCCGTCGGCGGCGGTCAGCGCCCCGGGCGCGCCGCCGAGGATCCGGGCCGTCTCGGTGGCGAAGTACGTCCCCCCCACCAGCACCTCAGCGGCCGGACCGTCCGCGATCACCGCTCCGTCGGCCAAGAGCACGACGCGGTCGGCGAAAGCGGCCGCGAACTCCGGGTCGTGGGTCGCCACCAGCACCGCCGCCGTACCGAGTCCGCCGAGCAGATCGGCCAGCCGCTCCTTGTGGGCCCGATCCATCCCGCGCGTCGGCTCGTCCAGGCACACCACCGCGGCCGGCGGGGAGCCGTCGAGCACGATGGCCAGGGCGAGCCGCTGCTTCTCGCCGCCCGAGAGATCGCGCGGATACCGCGCCGCCGCCGCCCCCAGGCCGACCATCCGCAACGCCGCTTCCGAGGCCTCGTCGGCGACCCGGTCGTGGATCAGGTAGTCGGTCGGGTTCTGGAGCAGGAGCGCCACGCGGCCGTCGCAACGCACGGCCCCGCGGGTGGGGCGCATGAGCCCGGCGGCGTGGCGCAGAAGGGTGGACTTGCCGGCCCCGTTTCGGCCCATCAGAGCCACCCGCTCCCCGGGCGCCAAGGAGAGCGAGACGCCGCGCAGGATCGCCGGCCCGCGTTTGAGCTCGTGCCAGACCCGCTCAAAGCGCAACGCCGGCGCACCCCCAGCCGAACCCGGCCGCGGATCAAAGCCGCCGCAACCGCCATCCAGCGAAACCGCCTCCGGGAGCATCCCGCGCGCGCGCAGAGCCGCGCGGGCGCGCTTGACCCCGGGCACCGGCGGTACCCCCACCTCCGATAACAGGCGCCCTCCCGGCGTCTGAAGCTCGGGCGCGGCGGCGGCGGCCCAGGCGAGGAACTCCTCCGGCGTGGCGTCGATGGCCACCCGGCCGCCCGCCATCGCCACCACCCGGTCGGCCGCGCCCAGGCAACGCTCGAGCCGGTGCTCGGAGAGCAGGATGGCCGTGTCGGAGTCCTCGTTGAGCCGGCGCAGGAGCGCGATCAGCTCATCGCCGGCCATCGGGTCGAGCTGCGAGGTCGGCTCGTCCAGAACGACCAGGGCGGGCCGCCCGGCCAGCGCCGCTCCGAGCGACACCCGCTGCAGCTCGCCTCCCGACAGCTGGTCCACCGGCCGGTCGAGCAGGGGCGCGATGCCGAGCGCCACCGCTACCTCCTCGACCCCCCTGGCCACGGCGGCCGGCGCCAGTCCCCGGTTCTCGAGCGGAAACGCGAGCTCGGCCCGCGCGGTCCCCATCACGACCTGACTCTCCGGATCCTGGAACAGCGTCCCGACCCGGGCCGCCAGTTCCCCTGGGCCAGACGAGCGGGTATCCATCCCGGCCACCACCACCCGCCCGCTCATCTCACCCCCGTGGAAATGAGGCACGAGCCCGCTGGCGGCGCGCAGCAGCGTCGACTTGCCCGAGCCCGACGCACCGGCCACGACCACGAGCTCGCCCGGATCGACCGCCAAAGTGACCTCGTCGAGCGCCGGCGCCGCAGAGCCCGGATAGCGGTAGCTCACCCCCGAGAGCGAGAGCACGCTCACGGCTCCAGCCCCCTCCGGTCGGCAAACGGCAGGGCCGCGCACCCGATCAGCGCCAAGCACATCGCGATGCCCCACCCGCTCATCGATTCAGACACCGTCGGAAAGGCCCCGAACGCCGCCGCCCCGCTCACCCGCAACGCCACCGACAGCGCCACCACCCCCACCGCCGCGGCCGCAAAACCGACGTCGTGCCGGGATACGCGCGCCCGGTAGCGCGGCGGCCGCCGGGCAGCGCCGTAGCCCCGGACCTCGAGCGCCGCGGCCACGTCCAGCGCGCGGTCGAGCACCCCGGCGGTGGTCGCCCGCATCAGCTGCAGCCGCGAGGCCGGCGCACCGGGCCGGCAGCGCTGGGCATCGGTGAGCCGCCGCGAGTCCCGGATCAGGATCGGCACCATCCGCGTGGCCAGGGTCGCGGTCAGCGCGGAGTGAAACGACACGCGCCGGAACAGCCGCAGGACCTGGTCGGGATCGACGGCGGCCGTGTACAGCGCCCCGCACAGGATCAGCGCCGCGGCCCGGAGCCCGAGCACACCGCCGTAGGCCAGCCCCTCCAGCGTGATATCGGTTCGCCCCAGCACCGGCAGGTCGCCGAGCCGCACGATCACCGTGAGCCCGTCCCGGCTCACCAGCGCGTTCACGACCGCGATCACGAGCGCCAGCGGAAACGCGAACACCGCCCCCCGCCACAGCTGACCCCCCACCTTGGCGGCCACGCCGGCGATCAGCACCGCGACCAAGACGGCACCCAGCATGATCGGATCCGCGGCCAGCAGCGCCGCCACGGCCAGGGCCAGGCAGTACGCGCATGCGCACGCGGCGCGCGCGGAGTGCAGCGGGCTCGAACGCCGCCGGTAGCTCACGAGGACCCGTTCAGCGGGAGCGGGTAGATCGTGTTGCCCTGCACGGCGACCGCGAAGTGGTTGCGCAGCCGGCCGGCCGTGAGCGCGGCCGCGGCGGCCGCCACCCCGGCCCGATCGGTCCCGGTGACCAGCCAGGTCGGAACCGAGCTTCGATCCGCGGTGGCGGCGATCAGACCGGCCCCGGCGCCGAGGGTACGGGCCACGTGACCGGCGGGATCGAGCAGCTGAAGCTGGGTCCCGGCGGCGTTGAACTTTGCGTACACGCCGCTGGTCGACGGGCCGTGCTCGATCAGGCTGGCGACCAGAGCCGTTCGCAGCTCACGCCACCGCGCCACGTCGACCGCGAGCGAGTCCTGTCCCGAGCCGGTCCCGAGGAGCTGGGAGGCGACGGGGACGCCGGCGTCGCCCAGCTCGGAGCTGACGGTTCGGCAGGCCGAGGTCACATCCGACGCGCACTCGACCGCGGTGGGGAGGCGCTTTCCCCCCACCCCGTGAACGAATGGCTCCGGGAACGACCCGACCACGGCCGGGACGGACTCGGTCGCGGTCCAGTCGTGCAGGTCCCACCAGATCCGGTCCCCACGGTGGACGCTGGTCGACGCGGCGCCGACCGAGGCCTGGATCCCGTTGACGTAATAGAACCAGTCGCGCCTCGAGCCGTCACCGGACACGCCGGAGATCGACTCCACGAAGCCCCCGCCGTACCGCGTCTTCACCGGCAGCGAGCGCTCGAGCATCCGCATCACGGTCTCCGAGCCCGGAACCTTCGAGTCGGTGATCGAGGCGACGTGCGCGCTCCCGAACCCTCGGGTCACGGTCAGGCTGACCTGCGAGGTCCCCCGGCCCGGCCCGAGCCCGCAGCCGGCGATCGCCACCACCGAGGCGGTGGCGATCGCCAGCAGTGTCCGGGCGCGGCGCATCTGGGGTCAGGAAACGGCCACCGTCGCCGGGGCGGCGCGGATGTACCCCTTGTGCGCGGCGTGGAGCACCAGCTTGCCCGGCTTCGAAGCGGTGACGGTGGCGACTCCGTTGGAGTCGGTCACCGCGTGCACGCCGGATCCGGTGACATCGGCGCCGGCCAGCGGATTGGCCTTGCCGGCCGCGTTGACGAACGTCACCTTGACCGTGAACGCCTTGCCCTGGGCCGCGGTATGAGGCGCAGTCACTCGCAGCGGGTATTCCGACGCCCCGCTGATCGGCACGGCCGCGAACAGCAACTGCTCGCCCGGGTGCAGCTTGACCCCGCACGCGCCGGTCGTCGCGGCGACGTTGTTGACGAACACCTCCCAGAAGTACTTCGAGGTGAAGCTGTGGCTCTCGCCGAGAATCGAGGTGATCTCGTAGTCGCCGAGCGATTTGGTCCACTTGCCCTTCCATCTGTGGCGCGTGGCCAGGTCGAGCGCGCCCGCGGCGCTCCGGTCCGGGCAGCTGCCCTTGGGCGCGCCGTAGCGGGTCAGCGAGCCCGCGGCGGGACGCACCTTGGTCGGTGCCTTGAGCGTCTTGGCCGCGCCTTCGACGCGAACGGTCACCGCGGGACCGCGCGCCGCCAGCGCCGGCGTTGCGGGCACGGCAAGCAGGACGGTCGCTCCGCACAGAGCGACGAGCTTCTTCGGATACATCAGGGCCACCCCTTTCCTCGAGGGCGTATCGGCTTGATGGTCGGAGGCTGGTCTCCTGGCTTACGGGCCTACCGTCCGCGCCTTCCCAGCTGACCTCGAGTCATCCAGTGGCGAAATGCGTCCGGCGTCCCCGATCACAGTGGCGGGTCCGCGCCGGGATTGCACCGGCTTCCCATCACCACCGACCTTGAACGGCGCCGATTCTAGACTGCCGTTGCCATGACCGTGAACCTGACCCGCATCTACACCCGCCTGGGCGACGGCGGCGAGACCCACCTCGGCGACATGAGCCGCGTGCCCAAGACCCATCCCCGCATCGAGGCCTATGGGACGGTCGACGAGCTCAACGCCCACATCGGCCTCACCCTGACCGTGCAGGACCTTCCCGCCGAGTACGCCGAGTGGCTGCGCCGGGTCCAGAACGATCTGTTCGACGTCGGCGCCGACATCTCGGCTCCCGAGGATCCCGAGCGCGAGCGCCTGCGCGTGCTGCCCGAGCAGACGGCGTGGCTCGAGGAGCGCTGCGACGAGGTCAACGCGACCCTCAAGCCGCTGAAGTCGTTCGTCCTCCCGGGCGGCACCGTCGCGGCGTCGCACCTGCACGTGTGCCGGACCGTGTGCCGGCGGGCCGAGCGGCTGGCCATCACCGCGGGCGAAGAGCTGAACCCGGAGGTCGTCCGGTACCTGAATCGGCTCTCGGACCTGCTGTTCATCCTGAGCCGCGGGGCCAATGGCGGCGACGAGCCGCTCTGGGAGCCCGGCCGGTACCGCTGATCTGGGTGATCGCCGACGCCGGCGGTTCCGCGCTGCGCGTGCCGACATCCGTGCAGGGCCGTCCCGTCCGAACGCCCCGGCGGATCAAGGCGTCGCGCAGGGCGAGCACGAGCGCGGTGGCCAGGGCCAGGGCCGCCATCCCGATCGCCGCGACCGCGATCACGAACACCGCGTGCCCGCGCATGTAGGCGAGAACGGCATGCGGACGGGCCAGAAACAGGCCGATGGTCAGGCCGCCCGCGAGCACGACCGCACCCAGCGCCGGCGTCAGCGCGTCGCGGAGGGAGACACGACGATCGGGCTCAGGCCGGGGTCGGAGCGGAGCGCTCGAGCGCAACGCCGCGATGGCCAGCATCGTCCAGATGGAGGCGACCAGGAAACCACCGAACACGTCGCTCGGGTAATGCCAGCCCAGGCTGAGGAACGAGTAGCTGACCGCGACCGCAAACAGGGCGCCGAGTGCCGCAACCGCGGGGCGCGCCCGGGCCGGTACCGCCAGCACCGTGCTGAGGGCCAGCGACATGGCGGCGGTGGCGTGCCCGCTCGGCCATGAGTTCGGGCCGAGCGGCGAGACGCCGCCGAACAGCGACGCGGCGCGCGGGTGGGCGAGCAGCGGCTTGAGCAGGTGGGTGGTCACGTTGGCCCCGAGCAGGATCGTCCCCACCGCGACCACCAGCCGCAGCCGCCGGCGGCGGAGAGCGATGGCCATCGGGATCGCGGCCAAGTAGACGTACGGGCTCGGGTTGCACAGGTCGGCGATGAAGTGCGCCACCCCGGCCACTCGGACGTGATCGCCGATCTGGCCGAAGTCGCGGTAGACCGACTGATCGGCCCGCTCGAATAGCCCGACGTGGAAAGCCAGCAGCCACGTGAGCACGAGCAGAACGAGGCCGCCGGCAGCGGCCACGAGCGCGTTGCGGGGGCGAAGCACCATCCGCCCCAGGCTATCCGCGCGCGATTAAGCGGTGTCGTGCTCGACCGGCGTCTGGCGCGTGATGCGGATCTCGGGCGCGGTGCCCGTGCGCCTGATGTGCTCGTAGCGCTCGATGTCCTCGGGCGCTGCGACCTCGACGCTCACGTCCGGCGAGAGATGGAACCGGTTCGCCTCGTAGAGGAGCTCCTGATATCCGGGCGCGCCGTCGGGCTGGGTCTCGATGTCGAGGTCGTGCTCACCGCACCGGAGCGTCCAGCGCTGCCCGCGGGCCAGCTTCTCGGTCGTCATCTTGACCGGCCAGGTGTCGTTGTCGGTCTCCTCGCCGCCCTCGATCCGCAACCGCGCGCGGGTTGCCCACAGCGCCCGGGTCAAGCGCTCGAAGTTGCGCCGGTATGGAGCCGGCACGATCGCCACCGGGCCGTCGGACACCATGTGCCCGCGCACCGCGCCGGCCACCGAACCGACGACCACATAGTCCACGTGGTTGTGGTTGAGCCAGCGCAGCACCGCGACCGCCTTCTCGTCGATGTGCTCGAAGCCCTTGGTCGGCGTGACCGGTTTCTTGTCAATCCGAGGTGCGCGACGTTTCAGCAGCATGGGGGTGCGTTTCGCCGGTCCCGAGCGGAGTCCTTCTCGCTCCGCTCGCGCGGGCGTAAGCTCACACCAACCATGATCCGCGCAGGCGCACGTGGACGCATGAGCGGCGCCCGACCAGGCGCAGCGTCCGGAGTCGTTGTCGCGCTTGCCTCGGTCGGCATCGCCACCGCCGCCATCTACGCCCTCAAACAGGTTGCGCCGGTCGTCTCGCTCAGCGTGGTGTACCTGCCCGCGGTCCTGCTCGTGGCGGCCTACTGGGGCATCTGGCTCGGGCTCCTAACCGCACTGCTGAGCGCCGCCGCGTTCAACTTCTTCCATCTCCCACCGGTCGGTCGGTTCACGATCGCCGACAGCCGCAACTGGGCCGGCCTGGCCGCGTTCGTGATCGTTGCCGTGGTGGCCGGGGCGATGGCCGAGGTGTCTCGTAACCGCGCGCTCGAGGCCGAGCGCCGGCGGGCCGAGGCCGATCTCGCCGCGGCCCTGGCCCGCGAACTGCTGGCCGGCGGCGAGACGCGTGCGGCCCTCGGCGCCACCGCCCGGCGGGTGGCCGAGGCGCTCGGCTTGGCTTCGGCGGCGATCGTCCTCGGCGCGAGCGCCGGCGACGATCGCCGCCAGTCCCTGGCGCTGCGCGACACGGCCGGGCACCAGATGGCGACTTTGCTTGTGCCCTCGCCCCTCCGGGCCGAGGCCGAGCAGCGCCTGCGCGAGCAGGTGGTACCGGTGCTGGCGGCTCTGGTCGGGATCGCTCTCCGGCGCGACGCGATCCAGACCGCGGCGGTGGAGACCGAAGCCCTGCGCCGCAGCGACGATGTGAAGACCGCGCTGCTCCGCGCGGTCTCCCACGACCTCCGTTCGCCGCTGACCGCGATCGTGGCCGCCGGGCACGCGCTCGGGACCGAGTCGCTCACCCCCGAGGAGCGCCGCGAGCTGAGCGCCGCTGTAGTCGACGAGGCACGGCGACTGGCCGCGCTGGTCGAGAAGCTGCTCGACCTCTCAAAGCTCCAGGCCGGCCGGGCCGAGCCGCGCCGTGATTGGGTCTCGCTCGAGGATCTGGTGCTCGCCGCGCGCGAGGGCGCCGCCGAAGGCGAGATCAATCTGCACGTCGATCCCAACGTGCCCGACGTGCGTGCTGACGCGGCGCAGCTCGAGCGCGCGTTCGCCAACCTGTTGGAGAACGCGCGTCGGTACTCCGGGGCGCTTCCGATCTCGGTCCACGTGCGCCGAACCGGCGAACGGGTCGACGTCCGCGTGGTCGACCGGGGCCCGGGAATCGATCCGGCCGAGCGTGAGCGGATCTTCGAGCCCTTCTACCGTGGCGCGAAGGCGGCGGAACCGTGGACCGGGTCCGGTCTCGGGCTGGCGATCGCCAAAGGCTTCGTCGAGGCGAACGACGGGACGATCTCGGTCGAGTCGCTGCCCGGTCAGGGCACGACGTTCGTCGTCTCGCTGCCGATCGAGCGCGAGCCGGCGATTCTGCCCACGCCGGCATGAGCGAGCGGCCGGAGATTCTCGTCGTAGACGACGAGCCGCAGATCCTCCGCGCCCTGCGGGTGATCCTCCGCGATGCCGGCTTCCTGGCCGTGCCCGCCACGACCGCCGAGGAGGCGCTTGACCTGGCCGCGGTTCAGCCACTGGATGCCGCGATCGTCGATCTCGTGCTGCCCGACGGGGACGGCGTGGAGGTGTGCCGCCGGTTGCGGGAGTGGAGTCAGATGCCGGTGATCGTCCTCTCGGCGGTCGGCGAGGAGGACGCCAAGGTGCGCGCCCTCGCCGCCGGTGCCGATGACTACGTGACCAAACCATTCGGCCCGCGCGAGCTGGTGGCGAGGCTGGAGGCCAACCTGCGGCGCGTCGCCCCCGGTCTGGACGAATCGATCATCTCCGCGGACGGTCTCGAGGTCGACCTGTCCCGGCGCGTCGTCCGTGTCCAGGGCGAGACGGTGCATCTGACCCCGACCGAATTCGACCTGTTGCGGCTGCTCGTGCGTAACCGGGGAAGGCTGATGACCCACCGCGACTTGCTCAGGTCGGTGTGGGGTGCGGGTTACGGCGATGACACGCAGGTCCTACGGGCTCATATCGCCAACCTGCGGCGGAAGATCGAGTCGCCGGGAGGCGTGCAGCACATCCGCACCGACCCCGGGGTCGGCTACCGGTTCGCCGCGTGACCGTTGGCGCGGCTTGCCCCCCGCGCGATAATCGAGGCGGACCGCACCCGTAGGAGAGGAACGCGATGAGCACCGATTACACGCTCGCCTATGGCACGCACGCGCGGCCCGAGGACGGACGCTGTGCCATGGAGTGGGTCAGCCATCTGGCGGGCGAGGCGCACAGCGATGAGCCGACATGTGTCAGCCCGGTAGTCCGCGCGTTCTGCGTCGCCCTGAACGACGGGCTCGATGATGACCCGCGCCAGCGGCTCCGCCTGTACCTGCCCCGCACGATCGGAACCGCCGGTGACGGGTTGGACGAACGCCGGGCGTGGATGGCGATGGATTGGCTGGTCCGCGAATACACCCCGACCTGGCTGTCGGCCGCCGGCGTCGAGGAGGCGGCCGAACGCCTTCGCTCGCTCACCGAAGTCTCGGCCGTCGAACATCTGAAGCCGGCGCTGGAGGTGCTGCACCGCGCCCGCCGGCAGGCCTGCGCGAGATGGGGTTCTGCCCGTACCGGCCGGCTGACCTCGGGCATGATCGCCCGCGCCACCGCGCGCGAGAGTGCGTGGGCCACGGCCGCCGCCGCGGCGTGGGCGGCGGCGCGCATCGGGGTCGGGGACATGGCTGGAGACCGCGCCCGCGCGGCCGCACGCGCGGCGGCCGGCGACGCCGCGATGGTGCTCACCCGCGAAGCGATCGAAGGCACCGGCCGCAGCGCCGCGCGTGAGGCGGCCCGGGCAGCGCTCGCCCCGACCCTGATCCGGCTCCAGCACTCGGCCTTCGCCCTGCTCGACCAAATGCTCCCCCTGGTCGCGCACCCGGAACTCGACGCAGCGTCCGCGGACCTCACGCACGCATAGAACCGGCAAGTTTCGCCTGGCGGCGAAACTTGCCAATGGCGGCCGCAGGCCGCCACATCTTCACAACATCTGTATGCCTGCGGGTCCGGTCTGTATGACTCGTTGACGCGCGCGCCTCGACGATCAGGTGCATGACTGACCTACTGGCGATCGTGCTCGGAGTGTTCGCGTTCGCGGTCCTGCTCGGCCTCGTCTGGAGCATCGACCGGATATGAGCGCCGCCGACCTGTTCGGGCTCATCGTCTCCGCGTTGGTGTGCATTTATCTCCTCTACGCCCTGATCCGGGGTGAGAGGTTCTGATGACCGCACTCGGCTGGGTCACGATCTTCGGCTTCGCGGTAATGCTGACGCTGCTCGCGTGGCCGCTCGGGCGGTACATGGCCGCCGTCTACAGCGGCGGGCGCACGCTTCTCGACCCTGTCCTCGGGCCTCCCGAGCGCCTCCTCTACCGGGCCATGCGCGTTGACCACGAACTCGGACAGGATTGGAAGCAGTACGCACGCAGCTTGATCGTGTTCTCGCTCGCCGGGTGGCTGGTCCTGTACTTCATCCTGCGCACGCAGACGCTGTGGGACTGGACGGGGCTGAATCCGCAGCACTTCCACTCCGCCCCGTGGAACGTCACGTTCAACACCACCTCGTCGTTCCTGACCAACACGAACTGGCAGTACTACGGCGGCGAGACGACGATGAGCTACTTCAGCCAGATGGCGGGGCTGACGGTGCAGAACTTCCTCTCCGCGGGGGCGGGGATCGTCGTGGCGGTGGCCCTCATCCGCGGGATCATCGGCCGCAGCGGCAAGAGCCTGGGCAACTTCTGGCAGGACATGGTGCGCACGGTCCTATACGTGCTGCTGCCGCTCTCGATCATCGTGGCGCTGGTCCTGGTCTTCCAGGGCTCAATCCAGAACTTCGCCCACTACCTGAACCTCACGGGGCCGACCGGCCTGCGACAGCAGATCGGCATGGGACCGGTCGCGTCCCAGGAGGCGATCAAGATGCTCGGCACCAACGGCGGTGGGTTCTTCAACGTCAACTCGGCCCATCCGTTCGAGAACCCTTCCGGGTTCACGAACCTGGTCGAGATGCTCGCCGTGCTCGTCATCCCCGCCGCCCTGATCCTGATGTACGGCCGGATGACCGGCAATCGACGGCAGGGCGTGACGATCTACGCCACCGTCATGCTGATGTTCCTCGGCGCGGTTGCCGTGGCGTACATCGCCGAGGCGCACGGCTCGCCCGCGCAGCACGCCGCCGGCCTGCACACCGGCGTCATCCCTGGGTCGACGGGCGGCAATCTGGAGGGCAAGGAGCAGCGGTTCGGGATCGCCGGCTCGGCCCTGTTCGACACGATCACCACGGTCACCTCGTGCGGTGCGGTGAACAGCTCGATCGAGTCGTTCACCGGGATCGGGGGCGCCGTCCCGTTCGCCAACCTCTCGGCCAGCGAGGTCATCTTCGGCGGTGTCGGCACCGGGCTCTACTCGATCCTCCTCTACGTCCTGCTGGCGGTGTTCATCGGCGGCCTGATGGTCGGCCGCACGCCCGAGTACCTGGGCAAGAAGATCGAGGGCCGTGAAATAAAGCTGGTCACGCTCGCCCTGTTGATCACGCCGCTGGCGGCCCTGTTCTCCACCGCGCTGGCGACCGCCGGACGGGCCGGGCGGGCGTCGATCTCGGCCGCCGCCACCGGCCCCCAGGGCTTCTCCGAGACCTTCTACGCCTACCTGTCGCAGGCCAACAACAACGGCTCGGCGTTTCCCGGCTACACCGGCTACGTCGCGCCGAACCCCGGAAACCTCGGTGCGCACGGGGTCACCTTCGCCGACCTCCTGGGCGGCTTCACGATGCTGTTCGCGCGTTACGCGCCGATCCTGTTCGCACTGGCCGTTGCCGGCGCCTTGGCCGGCAAGCGGGTCAGCCCCGCGGGCCTGGGAACCATGCGGACCGACAACACCATCTTCGCGGTGCTGCTGATCGGCGTGGTCGTCCTGGTTGGCGCGCTCACCTTCTTCCCCGCTCTCCTCCTCGGCCCGGTCGTTCAGGGCCTCACCCCCCACCTCTATTAGATGAAACGAGACATCGTCACCTCAGCCATCGGCATCCTCGTCCTCACCCTGGCGCTCGGGCTGGTGTATCCGCTGGTCATCACCGGGGTCAGCCAGGTCGCGTTCCCCGGCAACGCCAACGGCCAGCGGGTCTACGTGCACGACAAGCTGGTCGGCTCGAAGATCATCGGCCAGAGCTTCGGCGGCAACCGGCGCTACTTCCAATCGCGGCCGAGCGCCACCACGCCACCCGATAACGCCGCCGGCACCACCTTCTCGAACCTCGGCCCGAACAGCGTGGCCACCGAAAAGGCGATCGCCGCCAACGTCAAGGCCTACATCGCGCTCAACGGCACGCCGTACGACCCCGCGCTGCGCAGCGCCTCACAGGTACCGGTCGACGCGGCCGACAGCTCCGCATCGGGGATCGATCCGGACATCTCGGTTGCCAATGCCGACATCCAGGCCCACCGAATCGCCGCGGCCCGGCATCTGCCCATCCCACGGGTGATGACCCTGGTGGCCAAGTACACACACGGTCGCGGACTCGGGTTCTCCGGGGAGCCGGGCGTCAACGTGCTGCAGCTGAACCTGGCCCTCGACCGGTTGAGGGGAGGAAGGTCGTGAGCGCCCCTGCCCTGACCCAACCGACGGCGCAGCGACCGCAGCGGCCTGAGCGGCGCGCAATCTCGCTGTTCCGCCGGGACATCGTCGTGCGGGCGTTGGTCGACAGCCTCACCAAACTCGACCCGCGGGCGCAGATCCGCAATCCGGTGATGTTCGTGGTCGAGATCGGCGCCGTGATCACCACCGCCACCTGGTTGATTCAGGTGTTCGGCGGCAAGGCCATCGGCGGCAACGATCCTGCCTGGTACACGGTGGTGATCGCGATCTGGCTGTGGCTCACCGTCGTGTTCGCGAACCTGGCGGAGGCGTTCGCCGAGGGACGCGGGCGCGCCCAGGCCGACACGCTGCGCTCGATGCGGGCCGAGACGGTGGCCGCGCTCGCCGACGGTGGCACCAAAAAAGCCTCCGAACTGATCAAGGGAGATGTCGTCGTGGTCGAGGCCGGCGAGCTGATTCCTGGCGACGGCACCGTGATCGAAGGGATCGCCTCGGTCGACGAGTCCGCGATCACCGGCGAATCGGCGCCGGTGATACGCGAGTCCGGTGGAGACCGAAGCGCGGTGACGGGCGGTACGCGGGTGCTCTCGGACCGGATCGTGGTGGAGATCACCCAGGAGCCCGGCAAGTCGTTCCTCGACCGGATGATCGCGCTGGTCGAGGGGGCCGCACGCCGCAAGACCCCGAACGAGATCGCGCTCAACATTCTGCTCGCGGCGCTGACGCTGGTCTTCATGATCGTCGTCGCCACGCTGCGCCCGTTCGGCCTGTTCGCCCACACGGCGATCTCCGTGACGACGCTCATCTCCCTCTTGGTGGCGCTGATCCCGACCACCATCGGGGCGCTGCTGTCCGCGATCGGAATCGCCGGCATGGACCGCCTCGTGCGGCGCAACGTGCTGGCCCTGTCCGGTCGCGCAGTCGAGGCCTCGGGCGACGTCGACGTGCTCCTGCTCGACAAGACCGGCACGATCACCATCGGCAACCGGCTGGCCTCGGAGTTCATCCCCATGCCCGGCCTGACCGAGACCGAGCTGGCCGAGGTGGCGCAGCTGTCCTCGCTGGCCGACGAGACCCCCGAGGGCCGCTCGATCGTCGTGCTGGCCAAGCAATACGGCATCCGCGAGCACGACATGGCAAACCTCAACGCCCACTTCGTGCCGTTCAGCGCCCAAACACGGATGAGCGGCGTCGACCTCGACGGCCGTCGGCTGCGAAAGGGCGCCGGCGACGCGGTGATCGACTTCGTGGACCAGGAGGGCGGCCGGGCACCGGCCGAGCTGCAGGCCGTGCTAGATCGGATCGGCCGCGAAGGTGGCACCCCGCTCGCGGTCGCGCGCGACGCACAAGTGATGGGCGTGGTCTACCTCAAGGACACGATCAAGGAGGGGATGCGCGAGCGCTTTGATCATCTCCGAGCGATGGGGATCCGGACCGTCATGATCACGGGCGACAACCGGCTCACCGCGGCGAAGATCGCTGAGGAGTCGGGCGTCGACGACTTCCTGGCGCAGGCCACACCCGAGGCCAAGCTGGCTCTGATCAAGGACCAGCAGGCCCAGGGGCGGCTGGTCGCGATGACCGGCGACGGCACCAACGACGCGCCCGCCCTCGCCCAAGCCGACGTAGGCGTGGCCATGAACACCGGCACCCAGGCCGCCCGCGAGGCCGGCAACATGGTCGACCTCGACTCCAACCCGACGAAGCTGATCGAGATCGTCGAGGTGGGCAAGCAGCTGCTGATCACCCGCGGTGCGCTGACCACGTTCTCGATCGCCAACGACGTGGCCAAGTATTTCGCGATCCTGCCCGCGATCTTCCTGTTCACCTACGCCGCCGGCAAGCACGCTGAGGGGCCGCTCCATGTGCTCAACATCATGAGCCTCGGCACACCCCGCTCGGCCGTGATCTCAGCCATCATCTTCAACGCGCTGGTCATCCCGCTGCTCATCCCGGTCGCGCTCCGGGGGGTCCGCTACCGGCCTATCGGGGCCAGCGCGCTGCTGCGGCGCAACCTTCTCATCTACGGGCTCGGAGGCGTGATCGCCCCGTTCATCGGGATCAAGCTGATCGATCTGATCATCCACAACCTGCTCGGGGCGTGAGCACTCCCGAGACTCTCGCCCAGATGCCCGGCCGGGGGGTTCGCGGCCACTACAAGGTCTTCCTGGGCATGGCGGCCGGCGTTGGCAAGACCTACCAGATGCTCCGGGAGGGTCAGGCCGAGGCCGAAGCCGGACGCGATGTGGTCGTCGGCTATCTCGAGCCGCACGGCCGGGCCGAGACGATCGCCCAGGCCCAGGGTCTCGAGATCGTCCCTCGCCGCCGCGTCCGCTACCGGGACGCCGAGCTCGAGGAGATGGACCTCGGGGCGGTCCTGCGTCGCGGCCCCGAGCTGGCGCTGATCGACGAGCTCGCCCACACGAACGCTCCGGGGCTCGAGCACGGCAAGCGATACGAGGACATCGAGGACGTGCTGGCGGCCGGCATCGACGTCTTCTCGACCGTCAACGTCCAGCATCTGGAGAGCCTCAACGACCAGGTGGCCGACCTCACCGGCATCCGGGTGCGCGAGACCGTGCCCGACTCGGTGCTCGGCTCCGCCGACGACGTCGTGCTGGTCGACATCACCCCACAGTCTCTGATCGAGCGACTGATCGCCGGCAAGGTCTATCCGAGCGAACGCGTGCAGACGGCGTTGAACAATTTCTTCCGGGTCGAGAACCTGTCCGCGCTCCGCGAGGTGGCGCTCCGGCAGGTGGCCGAGGAGGTCGAGGCCAAGCGAATCGAGTCCGAGCCTCCTAGCCGGCCGGGCGAGGAGCGCCTCGTCGGCACCACCGGCCCCCAGGCCATCGGCGAGCGCCTGCTCGCCCTCGTCAAGCCGACGCCCGCGGCCCAGCGGGTGGTCCGGCGAGCCTGGCGCTCGGCCCAGCGGCTCGGCGCCGAGCTCGACCTCCTGTGGATCGCCGACCACGAGCCCACGACCGAAGAGCGCGACGAGCTCGAAGCGCTGCGCCGCCTGGCCAGCGTGCTGGGCGCGCACCTGCTGGTCGAGCGCGGGAACGATGTGGCGACGGTAACCAGGCGCGTGGCCCTGGAGCGCGGCACGACCTACGTACTGATGGGTACGCCGCAGCCGCGGCCCGGATGGCGGAGGATCATGCGGCCCGCCCTGCCCTTCCGCCTCCTGGCGGTGCTGCCCGGAGTCGACCTGCGGATCGTGGCCGACCGCACACGGCGCCGGCCGGAGGAGGAGCGATGGCCGCGCTGACCGTGAGCTTGGGCGTCGCGGTGGCCGCGCTCGTGGCCGTTCTGATCCGCGAGCGGATGCGCCGCGTCCACCGGCTCAGAGCCCCCCGGGCGAGAAGAATTCTGTTCCCGTTCGTGGCCGACGCGCTCTCACGTCGGGCACTCGACGCGGCCCTGCGCCTGGCCATCGCCGAGGACGCGACGCTCGTTCCGGTGTTCCTGGCCCAGGTCCCCATGTATCTGCCGCTGGACGCGTCCCTGCCACGGCAGGCGGCGCTCTGCCTGCCCCTTCAAGAGGTGATCGAAGGACGGGCCGGTCAGGCGGGCGTGCCGGTCGACGCCCGGGTGGAGCGCGGGCGGACCTATCGCCATGCCCTGGCTCAGGCGATCGTCCACGAGCGGTTTGACCGGATCGTCGTGGCCGCGGCGGCGGAGGGCGAACCAGGCTTCGACGCCGAGGATGTGGCGTGGCTGCTCAAGCATGCTCCGGGAGAGATCGTCGTCCTGCGCACGGACGGCCACGCGCTCAGTCGTGCAGGTGAAATGGCAGCGTCGCGATGACCACGTCGGTGCGCGCCTTCAGCACCGCCTCGAGCAGACGCCCGCGCTGGTTGTGGAGGATTTCGTGCCAGCGCTTGCGGGGGATGATCTCCGGGATCAGGACGGTGATCGTGGCGTCCTCGTTCTCGATCGACTTGACGTAGCGCAGCACCGAGCGAATCAGCGAGCGCTGAGGATCGAGCAGGACCTCGATCGGCACCGGGCAGTGCCATTCCTGCCAGGCCTGCCTGACCTTTTCGCACTCGGCTTCGTCGCCCGCGACGGCCAGGGCGACGACCGTCTCGCCCAGCGACATGGCCGCGCTCACCGCGCGCTCGGTGAGCAGGTTGACGCTCGTGGTCGGGACAAGGACGACGCTCTCGCGCTTGTGGGGCGGCGGGGGCGTCCGGCCCAGCTTCAGCTCACGGGCCACGCGCTCGTAGTAGTGCTCGGTGCGCGAGAACAGCAAGATCAGCAGCGGGACGGTCACGACCACGACCCAGGCTCCGGCGAGGAACTTGGAGACCAGGAAAACGACCACGGCGACCGCGGTGAAGGCGGCGCCGACCGCGTTCAGGGTGACCCGGGCCTGCCACTGGCGCGGCCGCGCCGCCACCCAGTGGCGGACCAACCCGATCTGGCTGATCGTGAAGCCGATGAACACGCCGATGGCGTAAAGGGGGATCAGCCGGTTGGTCTCCGCGTTCACCGCGAGCAGGAGGAGGAGGGCCGCCACGGCGAGCGCCACGATGCCCGACCGGTACACCGGCTTCTCCGCCCGCAGGTAGAACATGTGCGGCATCCGGTGGTCGCGCGCCAGCAGGCTGAGCAGAACCGGCAGGCCGCCGAAGCTTGTATTGGCGGCCAGCCCGAGCACCGCGGTCACGGCCAGGTTCGAGACGTAGAACGCCCACCCCTTGCCGAACGCGCCGGCGCTCAGTTGGGCCAGCACCGTGACGCCGCCGCGCGGCACGACGTGGTTGGCGTGGATCACGAACGCCAGTCCGACCAGCATCACGGCCAGGATGGCCCCCAGCGACAGCTCGGTGCGCTGCGCGGTCCGCGTGTCACGGAAGGCCGGAGCGCCGTTCGCGATCGCCTCGACCCCGGTCACGGCCGAGCAACCGGCCGCAAACGCCTTCAAGATCAGCACGAGGCCGAGGGCCTCGGCGGGTTTGATCGAGCCCATCGGAGTGCCGATCTGCGCCACCGGGTGCGACCGGACCAGCCCGAGGACGATCACCGCCACGACGCTCACGATGAAGATGGCCGCCGGCGCCATCAACAGCTTGGCCGACTCGGTGATCCCGAACATGTTGACCGCGGTGAGCAAGCCGAGCCCGCATAGCGAGACCAGGAGCATGTGCTGCGAGAGGCTCGGGAAGATGCTCCCGAGACTGGCCGCGCCGGCGGCCAGGCTGACCGCGACCGTGAGCACGTAATCGACGACCAGGGAGGCGGCGGCGAGCAGGCTCGGCCAGCGCCCGAGGTTGGCCTTGGCCACCGCGTAGGCACCACCGCCCTCGGGATGGGCGGCGATGACCTGGGCGTATGAGAGGACGAGGATGGCCAGCATCCCCGTGATCACCAAGGTGAGCGGAAGGGTCCACCGCAAGGCCGCCGTCCCGGCGGCGATCAGGACCAGCATCATCGCCTCGGGGCCGTAGGCGACGCTCGAAAGTGCATCCAGGCTGAGTGCGGCCAGCCCGGCCGGAACTCCGAGGTCGTGGCCCTCCTCGGAGTGCTTGCCCGTCCGCGCTCCACCGCCCTGGCGGAAGACCTGGAAGCGACGTGGGGTCGCTCGCTCGCCTTCGACGAACACGCCGGCCGGATCGGCCTTCGATGGTCCCGTTGATCTGGTCACACGCGGTGCTCGTGTCCGCCGCCGGGCGGAATCGTGGCACGGCAGGCGGACCGGGTGCAAAATGCGGCCGGCGATGAATCGCGCGCGTGTCGTTCTCGACGGCGCGTCGCTGACCCCCGCTGGACTGACCGAACTGGCCCGGGGCGAAGCGACCGCCGAACTGCATCCCGAAGCCCGGCGGCGCAATGACGCCGCGCGCGGAGCGCTGAGCGACCTGCTCTCCCGGGGAGCGCAGATCTACGGGGTGACCACCGGCGTGGGCTCGCTCCGCGATTACCACGTCCCGGCCGAGGACCGCGACAGCTACTCGGCGCGGCTGCTCCGAAGCCATGCCTGCGGCGCGGGACGGCCGCTGGCGATCGAGGTCGTCCGGGCCGCCATGGCCACCCGAGCCAACCAGATCGGGGGCGGTGGCGCCGGCGTGGCGGCCGAGCTCCTCGAGGGTCTGATCGGCGCGCTGAACGCCCAGCTCACGCCGTTCACGCGCGAGCTCGGCTCGCTCGGCACCGGAGACCTGACCGCGCTCGCCGACATCGGGCTGGCCCTGCTCGGCGAGGGGCAGATGTGGCGCGACGGCCAGCTCGTCGACGCGGGTGAGGCCCTGGCCGCGGCCGGAATCCCCCCGGCCCGGCTCGGACCCCGGGACGGCCTGGCCCTGATGAGCTCGAACGCGGTCAGCGTCGGCCAGGCCGCCCTGCTCGTGGTCGACGTGCGCCATCTGTTCGACGCCTGGCTGACGGTGGCCGCGTTGTCGTTCGAGGCCGCCGCGGCCGACCCGGTCGTACTCGATTCGCGCCTGCATCTGCCCCACCACCGCTCGGGCCAGGCCGCGGTCGCGGCCCGGATGCGGGAGCTGCTGGCCGGCCTCGAGGAGCGAGCGCGGGACCCGGGCGCGCTCAGCATCCAGGACCCGTATACGTTCCGCGCCCTCCCCCAGGTCGACGGCGCCGTGCACGAGGCGCTCCGCGCGCTCGAGGCCACGGTCGGCCACGAGCTCAACTTTCCCGGCGAGAACGCCCTGATCGTGGCCGACGAGCCTGCCGTGCTGCCCAACGGCAACCCCCATGCCGCCCCGCTGGCCAACGCGATCGACCACCTGCGCACCGCGCTGGCTCAGTCGGCGGCGCTGATCGCGGCCCGGGTCAGCACCCTGCTCGATACCAGCCTGACCGGGCTCCCGCCCTTCCTGGCCCGCCGGCCCGGGCCCGAATCGGGCGCGCTGGTGATCGAATACACCGCGCACTCGGCGGCGGCCGAGGTGCGCTCGCTGGTCACCCCGGTGGCCGCCCAGACCGTGTCGGTCTCACGCGGGGTCGAGTCGCATTCGAGCCTGGCACCGATCGCCGCGCGGCGGGCCCACGAAACGCTCGACGCCATGCGGGTGCTGGTCGCCACCGAGCTGGTGGTAGCCGTGCGGGCGCTCCGGCTGGCCGGCCATCAGCCGGTCGGCCGCGGCACGCGGGCACTGTTCGCCGTGGCCGAAGCGAAGCTGAATCCCGAGCTGGCCGACCGGCCGCTGCACCCGGACCTCGAGGTCGCGCGGGACCTGATCGCGGGATGGCGTCCGGCGGTGACTACGATCGAATGAGTGAACGATCGACCCCGGGAAGAGCTCGGTCGCGGCCGTCGCCTGCTCGTGCTCGTGATCTGCTCGATGAGCCTGCTCATCGTCGGGCTCGACGTGACGATCGTCAACGTGGCCCTACCCTCGATCCGCCAGTCGTTCCATGCCTCGGTGTCCGGGCTGCAGTGGACGATCGACGCCTACACCCTGGTGCTCGCCAGCCTGCTCATGCTGGCCGGCTCGACGGCCGACCGGGTCGGTCGTAAGCGCACCTTCCAGACCGGCCTGGTCACGTTCTCGGCCGGGTCGGCCCTGTGCGCGGCGGCGCCGAGCCTGCCCCTGCTGGTCGCCGCCCGCGTGCTCCAGGCGATCGGCGGCTCGATGCTGAACCCGGTGGCCATGTCGATCATCCGCAACGTGTTCGAGGACCCGCGCGAGCGGGCGCAGGCGATCGGCGTCTGGGGGGCGGCGATCGGCCTCAGCATGGCGCTCGGTCCGATCGTGGGCGGCGCGCTGGTCGACTCGGTGGGCTGGCGGGCCGTGTTCATCGTCAACATCCCGGTCGGGGTGGCGGCGTTCGCGCTGACCGCGATGTTCGTCCCGGAGTCCCGCGCGGAGCGGCCGCGGCGGATCGACCCGGTCGGCCAGGTCCTGGTCATCGTGGCGCTGGCCTCGCTGACCTACGCGATCATCGAGGGACCGCGCTCCGGTTGGACGTCGGCCGGCATCCTCGGCTTGTTCGTCCTCTCCCTAGTGAGCACCGTGGCCCTCGTCCTGTACGAGCTCCGCCGCCGCGAGCCCCTGCTGGAGATGCGGTTCTTCCGCAGCGCGCCGTTCTCCGGGGCCACCGCGATCGCGGTGTGCGCGTTCGCCGCCCAGGGCGGGTTCCTGTTCTTGAACACCCTGTACCTGCAGACCGTGCGCGGCCTGAGCCCACTGCACGCCGGGCTGTATCTGCTGCCGATGGCCGCGGTTACCTTCGTGTGCGCGCCGCTGTCCGGGCGGCTCGTGGGCCGGTTCGGCGCCCGGCCCTCGCTGGTGTCCGGCGGCGCCGCCCTGATCGCCGGCGCGGTGATGCTGACCACGATCACCCCGACCACGAGCGAGGACTTCCTCCTCGCGGCCTACGCCGTGTTCGGGCTCGGCCTCGGTCTGGTCAACCCGCCGATCACCAACACCGCCGTCTCGGGCATGCCGCCGTCGCAGGCGGGCGTAGCCGCCGCCGTGGCCTCGACCAGCCGCAACGTCGGGATGACCCTGGGCGTGGCGGTGATCGGCGCGATCGCCGGTGGCGGCGTGGCCGGCGCGGTCGGCAAGGGCTTCGCGCTCGCCACCCATCCGGCGTGGTGGGTCACGGTGGCGCTCGGCGTGACCGTGCTGGTGCTCGGCGTGGTCACCACGACGCGGTGGGCGATGGACACTGCGGCTCGGACGGCCGAGCGCTTCCGGGAAGAGCCGGCCCCGGAGCTTCAGCCCGAGCTGGTCGCTTCCTAACCGGTGAACTTCGGCCGCGCCCCGCGATGTTTCGCCCCCGGCGAGATTCGCAATGGCCGCGGAGCGGCCGCCGGAACCGCAATGCCGCGTGGCCGAGCCGCGTGATTTCGGAGCGGTAGGCGCAGAACGACGGCTTGCGCGTGTAGTTCGAGCGCAGCAGGCCATCGCTGTTGAAGGTCGGGCCGATCAGGCCGGCGGGTGAGCCGGTCTCGGAGTCGCGCAGGTTGAACCAGCGGTAGTCGGTGATCCCGAACGTGCCCGAGTAGTCACGCGCCGCCTGGACGAGCTGGCGCAGTGCGTCGGCCTGGGCGGCTTCGGAGTTCGTGCCGGTGGGCACGCCGTTCTCGGTGAGCCAGATCGGGGTGGCCGGGCCGATGCCGGCCTTGGTCAGATAGCAGTCGCGCACCACGCCGGCGGCCTGGGCCAGCTCGCTGCGGTAGCTGTCGCCGGGCGGGAGCGCGGGCGGGTAGACCGAGCCGGGATAGAAGTCGACGCCGACGAAGCCGAGCGCGGCCCGGAAGCCCGGCCCGCCGTGGCTGCCCAGGTAGGAGAAGAAGCCGGCATCGCCCGTGGGTGAGAAGCGGTAGGCATAGGTGAACCCGAAGCGCAGCTGGCGAAAGTGCCGGTGCACCGCCTCGGTGTGACCGGCCTCTACCCCGGCGATCAACGCGTCCTGCGCCCCGGTGTAGTAGCCGTCCGAGGTGTTGGGCGAGAAGGTGACGTTGTCCTCGTTGGTGATGGTCAGCGAGACCACTCGCGGGTTCGGGCCGAACGTGTCCACCACGTGGCGCACGTATCCCACCCAGGCGCCGATGTTCCCCGCCTCCCCCTGCGGCGGGTGGTAGCGCACCTGGAGCTCAACCTCGAACCCGGCCGCGGCATAGCGGCCGACCTCGGCCTTGAAGGCGTTGATGCCGGCCTGGCCGTCGGACCAGAACAGCCGGTTGAGCCGGACCACGAGCTGATGGCCGGGGGGCCGGAGCGCCTTGACCGCGTTCAGGTCGAGGGTCGGGTTGTCCGGCACCGAGGGAAGCTGCGCCCCTCCGGCGCTGCCCGCGATGCCCGGATCGATCCCAAACCGCAGCGGCGCCCCGGCGCTTGGGGCGGCGCCGTTGTAGCTGCCCAGGCAGTAGGGATCCGGCAGCGAGACCGGCAGCGGCACGGGCAGCGACTGCGCGCCCGCCACGACCGGGAAGGCCAGCGCCACGATGATCCCCACCAGCAGCCGCATGGGCGGATGCTAAATCGCACCAGGTGCGGGGTGCGCCGGAAGCGTTCCCTTATACGGCCGAGGGGTGGCCGGAAAAGGGAACGCTTCGGGGAGCGCGCCGGGCATGGATGCCCGGCGCAACCGCCCCGCTGGCTCGGCCCACTCGGCATCCTGCCTCGCCTCAACGGGCCGGCCGCGCGTCGTCCAGCTGGACGCCGCCGAAGGCGCGGCCCAAACTACGCGGCCGGGCGCAGCGCCTCGAGCTCGCGACTGGAGGCCAGCTCGGTCAGCGCCTTGCGCTCGAGCTTGCGCACCGCGTCGGAGGAGATACCGAGGCGACGGCCGGTCTCGGACAGGGGGGTCGGGTCGTTGCCGTTGATCCCGTAGCGGAGCTTGACCACCTCGCGCTCGGGCTCGGGGAGGCGTTCGAGGGCCTCGCGGAGCGCGTCCTCGCGTAGCGAGATGTCGACCTCCTCGTCGGGGCTGCGCTCGCCGCTGGGCAGGAGCGCGCCGAGCGAGGTTGCGTCCTCTTCGCCCACGGGACGGTCGAGACTCGTGACCACGCGGGCGGCCTCGCGCGCCTCCTCGATGTCCGACAGCTCGAGCTCGGCCGCCTGGGCGATCTCCTCGTCGGTCGGGTCGCGGCCCAGCTTGCCCGCCAGCTCGGCCTGCGCGCGGGCGATCTTGCGCTCGCGCTGGCCCAGGTGCACGGGGATCCGGATCGTGCGCGCGCGGTTGTCAAGAGCCCGCTGAATGGCCTGCCGGATCCAGAAGGTGGCGTAGGTGGAGAACTTGTAGCCCTTGCGCCAGTCGAACTTCTCGGACGCCCGGATCAGGCCGAGGATGCCCTCCTGAATCAGGTCGAGCAGCGGCAGCTCATGGCCCTGATACTTGCGCGCGTTCGAGATGACCAGGCGCAGGTTGGAATTGACCAGCCGCTCCTTGGCCTCGAGGTCGCCCTTCTCGATCCGCTTGGCCAGCTCGACCTCGTCCTCGCGGCTCAGGAGTGGGTAGCGCCGGACCTCCTGGAGGAACAGCGACATCGCGTCGGTGGTGCGCTGGGCGAGCGCGTCGGGCAGGTAGCTCGTCTGCTCGATTCCGGTCCGCCCGCAGTCGTCCGAGAGCTCGACGCCGCGCGCCTCGAGCAGGTCGTGCAGCGCCTGAGCGTCGTCGTCGCCCAGATCGGCCTGCTGCACGGCGTCGCTGACCTCGGAGAGCGATAGACACGAGTCCTCAAGGCGGGTCATCAGCTCGTCGGCTAGCTCCTGCACGGCATCAGAGGTACGCAAGGTTTCCCGTTCTCCCGCCATGATTCCTTCTTACCCGGCGCGGACAGTATCGGCACACAGATGAGTTCTTCCAGCAACCAGGGCAAATTTGGCTCTCTCTACGAGCATGGATTCGTGCGGGTGGCGGCCGCCGTCCCCCACGTGCGCCCCGCCGACCCGCAATTCAATGCCGACCGCACACTGGCCCTGGCCCACGATGCCGATGAGCGAGGCGCGGCGCTGGTCATCTTTCCCGAGCTCGGGCTGTCGGCCTACGCGATCGACGACCTGCTCCACCAGCAGGCGCTGACCGACCAGGTCCTGGCCGCGCTCGAGCGGATCGTGGCCGCCAGCGATGAGCTGGCGCCGGTGTTGATCGTGGGAGCGCCGCTGTACGCCGAGGGCGGCCTCTACAACACCGCCGTGGTGATCCATCGCGGCCGGGTGCTGGGCGCGATCCCCAAGAGCTACCTGCCGGAATATCGCGAGTACTACGAGAAGCGCCAGTTCCGGGCCGCGCGCGACCTGATCGGGGGCGAGCTCGACCTGCTCGGCCGCCGGGTCCCGTTCGGGGCCGATCTGCTGTTCCAGTGCCGGGACATTCCCAACTTCACCCTGTTCGTCGAGATCTGCGAGGACTTCTGGGCGCCGGTCCCGCCCAGCACCTACGGAGCGCTGGCCGGCGCCACCGTGCTGGCCAACCTGTCGGCCAGCAATATCACGGTCGGCAAGGGCGATTACCGCCGCCAGCTCTGCCAGGCCCAGTCGATGCGGATGATCGCCGGTTACGTGTTCACGGCCGCCGGCACCGGCGAGTCCACGACCGATCTGGCCTGGGACGGCCAGGCCCTGATCTACGAGCGCGGCGAGTTCCTCGCTGAGGCCGAGCGCTTCGCGGTGCAGGAGCAGCTGATCTCCGCCGACATCGACCTCGAGCGGATCGTCTCCGATCGAGCGACCACGAGCAACTACGGCGATTCGGTCCACGATTACCGCGATCGGCTGCGGGCGCTGCGGACGGTGGCGTTCGAGCTCGAGCGGGGCGAGGAGACGGTCCCTCTGCGCCGGGACATCGAGCGCTTCCCCTACGTCCCCGCCGATCCTGACCACCGGGCCGAGCGCTGCGAGGAGGTCTACAACATTCAGGTCCGGGGGCTGGAGACGCGCCTGCGGGCGACGGGGATCGAGAAGGTGGTGATCGGGATCTCGGGCGGGCTCGACTCCACCCACGCGCTCATCGTCTGCGCCCGGGCGTTCGACCGCCTGGGGCTCCCGCGCGAGAACGTGCTCGCCTACACGCTGCCGGGCTTCGCCACCAGCGATGAGACGCTGCGCAGCGCGCGCGACCTGATGCGGACGCTCGGGGTGAGCTCGGCCGAGATCGACATTCGGCCGTCGGCCACGCAGATGCTGAAGGACCTTCATCACCCCGCGGCCGATGGGGAGTCGGTCTACGACGTGACGTACGAGAACGTGCAGGCCGGCGAGCGGACCTCGCACCTGTTCCGGCTCGCCAATTACCACGGCGGCCTGGTCGTGGGCACCGGCGATTTGTCGGAGCTGGCGCTCGGGTGGAGCACGTACGGCGTCGGCGACCAGATGTCGCACTACAACGTGAATGCCTCGGTGCCCAAGACGCTGATCCAGTTCATCGTCCGCTGGGCGATCGACTCGGAGCAGTTCGATGACGAGGTCAACGAGGTGCTCCAGCGGGTGCTCGACACCGAGATCTCGCCCGAGCTCGTGCCGGCCGACGAGGACGGCGATGGGCAGCTTCAGGGGTCGGAGAAGGTGGTCGGCCCGTACGAGCTCCAGGACTTCTTCCTCTACTACGTGCTCCGGTTCGGCTACCGCCCGACCAAGCTGGCCTACCTGGCCTGCCATGCCTGGGGCGAACGGGAGGAGGGCGACTGGCCGGACCTGATCCCCGAGGACCGGCGTAACGAGTACTCGCTGGAGGAGATCAAGCACTGGCTCGAGGTGTTCCTCGACCGCTTCTTCCGGATGAGCCAGTTCAAGCGCTCGGCCATCCCGAACGCCCCCAAGGTCGGTTCCGGAGGGTCGCTCTCGCCCCGCGGCGACTGGCGGGCCCCGAGCGACTCATCGGCCACGGCCTGGCTGGATGAGCTGGCCCGCGTGCCGGACCGGCTCTAGGGTCGTGAACCGGAAATTCAGGGCACTAGGGCAGATTGCGCCAATCGGGCGGGAAGGCGCGCCCGGTGCGCGCGGTCGGGGCGACCGGTTCAGAGTTCACGCTCTGGGCGTTCCTCCGCGTTCCTGCCGGGTTTGTCTACCTGTCATCCGTGCTCGCCCCGACCGGCGTTGGTGAGAGCGTCTCGACCGCTCCCTGTGGGCGAATAACGCTCCGCTTTGGCCGGGATTTGTGCGGTCGACTAGGCGGTCCGGGTCGGTTCCTCTGCGACCTGGCGCTTGGCCGGCCGCTTCGCAGCGGCGGGCTCCGATGCGGTCAGGAGCTCGGCCATTCCCTGCTCGATTCCCTCGCACAGGACCCCGATGTCAGGCGCGGCCTCGTAATCGCCGGTGACGCCGAACTTGAGCGCTCCGTCGTAGGAGAAGATCGCCACGCCGACGCGGACCTGGCCGGCCAGCGGGACGTACGGAACGGCCTCGAGCATCCGGCGCCCGGCCAGGTACAGCGGCTGCTGAGGGCCCGGCACGTTGGTGGTCACCGTGTTCAGCATCCGCTGGGGGATCTGGAAGGCCAGCCGGGTGCCGAGGGCCAGCAGCAAGGACGGAGCGAAGCCCGTGAGCGAGGTCAGCACCTCGCCGGCTACGGCCTGCCTTGAATGCTTCAGATCCTCCATCTGGGCATGGACCGACTCGAGCCGCTCGACCGGGTCCTCGATGCCCACCGGCAGCTCGGCGAACATGGCCGAGACGCGGTTGTTGTAGGTGCCCTTCTCCCCCGGCCGCCTGACCGAGACTGGGACCAGGGTCCGGACGACCCGCTGCGCCGGATCCTCGTCGCGGGAGATCAGCAGGTCGCGGAAGCCGCGGGCGATCGCGGTCAATACGACGTCATTGATCGTGCCACCGAGCGCGCTCCTGACCGTCTTGACGTCGGAGAGCTGGGCGTGGGCCCAGTCCCAGCGGCGGTGCGGACCGATCGGGCCATTCAGGGAGCTCCGGGGCGTGGGCCGGAGCAGACCGCGCATCGCCGTCGTGCCCTTGACCGTCTGCAGGGCGAGCTCGGCCAGCTCGCGCGGGCGGTCGACCAGGGCTCGCACCCCGCCGAGGGCGTCGATCGGGCTGGCCAGGCGGCGAGCCAGCGGCTGGGCGACCAGGTCACCGAGCGACGGCTCCGCCTGAGGCTTCCAGGGCTGGGGGCTCTGCGCCGTGGGCTCTCGTTCGGCGTCGAGGAGCACGGCCAAGAGGTCGGTGGCCGAGACGCCGTCGACCATGCAGTGGTGGACCTTCGAGATCAGGGCCCAGCGCCCGGCGCCGAGGCCCTCGGCCACCCACATCTCCCACAGCGGCTTGTTCCGGTCGAGCTGCTGGGACATCACCCGTCCGACCAGTGTCTTGAGCTCGGCCTCGCCGCCCGGTGACGCCAGGGCGGTCCGCCGCACGTGGTACTCGAGGTTGAAGTGAACATCGTCGATCCACACCGGCGGCCCGATGCGCAGCGGCGGGAAGCGCACCTTCTGCCGGTAGCGAGGGACCAGATGGAGCTTTCTCTGGACTCCGCTCAGGAGGTCCGACCGGGATGGCGGCGGGCCCTCGAAAATGCCCACCGAGCCTATGTGCATGTGGCTGACCTCGTCCTCGACGTCGAGGAACGAAGCGTCCTGAGCGCTCAGCGGTTCCATCTCAACTCCCTCTCCACTCGTGCGTGGCTCGCGTGCTCAGACCCTACCCGGGTGGCTCGGCCCGGCCACTTTTTTGTCCGGCCGGTTGGCCCCGCCCGGGGTCGGGTACGCAAACTGGATGGATAGAAACGACGCCAAGCAGCAGACCCAAGACGACCGCGAGCGGCGGCCGAGCGATCCGCCGGCTCCGCGGGGAAATCCCGAGGCCGACCACGACGTGGTCGAGCGGGGCAAAGAGCAACTCGAGAAGGTCTCAGGTAACTGAGGTGCGGCGTCGGGGCCGGCGGGTGGTCCCGTCGGCCCCGATCAGTCGCCCGGCGAACGGCTCGCCGGGTGGCGAGCCGGCTAGTCGCGGATCGTGGTGTCGAGCTCGAGCTGCAAGCTCGACGGTTCAAGCGGCTCCTGGGTCATCCGCGGCCGCCCGCGCTTGGCCCAGTGACCCTGGACCTCGTGGGCCCGGCACGCGCGGTAGGTGATCCGCCGATCGAGCGGCTGGATCGATAACCCGCCCTGCGCGGTCCCGGTGACCAGCGCGTGAAAGCGCCGGCCGAGGCGATCGACCTCCACGATGTCACCGGACTGAATCCCTTCCAGACGCACCGGGAAAGCGTACGCCGCGGCCCGGCGCCCGGGAGCCTGCGGGCGCGCGCGTGATCCGCCGGAGGCCGGGTTAGCTTGAGGCCGTGGTCTCCGGGTGGAAATGGTTTGGCTGGCTCAAGGCGACGGCGTGCGCGACCGCGCTCGCCGGGTGTGCCGTGAGCGCGGCCCAAACGGGCGGTGCAGCGGATCCGGCGGTCCGGCCCCAGCCGCCGGCGGGCTCGTGCCACGCCCGTGGCTCGGGCCGGTTCTCGCTCCCCGATCCACACTGCACCCCGGGCGCGCTCAGCGGGGTGGTGACCCAGAGCGACATCGCGTCGACGGTCTGCCGGCATGGCTACACCCGGCGCGTCAGGCCGCCCGAGTCGGTCACCGAGCCCGAGAAGCGAGCCAGCATGGCCGCCTACGGCGACCATGGATCGCCTCGCCGGTACGAGTACGACCATCTCGTGCCGCTCGAGCTCGGGGGCGCGAGCAACGACCCTCGCAACCTGTGGCCCGAACCGGGCAGGTCGCCGAACCCCAAGGACGCGCTCGAGGACGTTCTGCGCTCGCGCGTGTGCGCCGGTCGGGTCAGCCTCGCAACCGCTCGCTCGGAGATCGCCCACGACTGGGTCGCCGCCTATCACCGGCTCGTCCGCTGAGGCCGGGGCACAGCCGGTCGTGTGACGGCGGAGAACCGGCAGATGTCCGAGTCGGCCTTCAGAAGCGGCCGCCGGGCGCCGATTCGATGCTTCATGGCCTCCAAGCCCGCCTTCCGCAGCGTCCGCTCCGCGCTTCGCGTGCCCGCGCCGGGATGGCTGCGCCTCGGCTGCGCCTCGGCTTTGGCCACGATCCTGCTCGGCACGGCCGGTGCTCAGGCCGCCGCCGCGTACCAGAGCCCCTTCACCGGCGACCAGTCCTACGTGGGCCGTACCGACATGGGCGTCGACGTGTGCCTCTCCCCCGGTGACCCGATCCGCGCCGTGGGCAACGGCGTCGTGGTCGGAGTCATGCGCAACTGGTTCGAGAAGCAGCCTTACATCTGGTACCAGCTGACCAGCGGTCCCGACGCCGGTCGGTATGTCTACGTTGCCGAGCAGATCAGACACCTCGCGCCGGTCGGCACAACGCTGCATGCCGGCGACGTCGTCGCCCGGTATGCGGGCAAGGGGACGTGCATCGAGATCGGCTGGAGCGCCGCCGACGGTGCCACCCTCGCGCAGTCCACCACCGGCTACACGGAGGGTCAGGTCACCGTGGCCGGTGTCTCGTTCGCACGCTTTCTGATCTCCGTCGGGGTTCAGGGCAGCTACGAGCTCGTGCCGACCAAGCCGCACGCGGCCAATGCCTCGAAGGCCAGGAAGAAGAAGAAGGCCAAGAAGCCGGCCGTGCCCGCAGCGCCGGTCTCCTCGGCCCCCGCGCCGTCCGGACCGTGGCGGGGCGGGTAGCCCGTTCACGGCCTCGATCGGGCGACCGCTCCGGATTTCGCTGCTCGCAGCCGCATTTTCCGCTGACCGCTCGCGTTACCATCCCTCACCATCGAAGCCGGTTCGCTCGAGCGCGACGATGGCCCGCGGCCATCTCCTGGCGACCGCGAGTCTCCGTACGCGGGCGGTCTTCGCTACGCCCCCGGACTCGATGGGCTCCGTGCCCTGGCCGTCGCCGCCGTGCTGCTCTACCACGGGCGCGTGGCCTGGGCGCCGGGCGGCTTTCTCGGCGTTGATCTGTTCTTCGTCCTCAGCGGCTACCTGATCACCTCGCTGCTCCTGGCCGAGCACCGGCGTCTGGGGGGCATCGGCCTGGTCCGCTTCTGGGCCGGCCGGGCCCGGCGGCTGCTCCCGGCGGCCACGCTCGTGATCGCGGTCACGGTGATCGTCGTGGCGGCGTTTTATCGGGCCGATCTCAGCCGGGTGCGCGGCGACGCGGTGGCTTCGCTTCTGTACTTCAACAACTGGCACCAGATCCTGGCCTCGCACTCCTACTTCGCCCGCTTCGGGCGCCCGTCACCGCTGCAGCACTACTGGTCGCTGGCCCTGGAGGAGCAGTTCTACCTCGTGTGGCCGTTGCTCCTGGCCGCCGCGCTGCGCAGGCGGCGGCGTGGCCGGCTGATCGCGCTGGCCGCGGCGGTTGCAGCCGGGTCGGCCGTTCTGATGGCGGTGCTCTATCACGCCGGCGCGGACCCGACGAGGGAGTACTTCGGCACCGATACGCGAGCTACAGCGCTCATGTTCGGCGCCCTGCTCGCGTTCGTCTGGCCGATGGGCCGGATGACCGCCGCGCCGGCGCCCAGCGCCCGCCTGGTGCTTGACGGAGTGGGGCTCGCCGGGATCGGCGTCCTGGTGCTGGCCATCGGCACCTGGCACGACTACGACTCGTTCCTGTACCGGGGCGGTTTCGTCGTGATCGGGGTCGGCGCCGTGGCCGCGATCGCCGCCGCCGCCCACCCGGCCTCGCATCTCGCCCGCGCGCTGGGCTGGCGGCCGCTGCGCTGGATCGGGCAGCGCAGCTACGGGATCTACCTCTGGCACTGGCCGGTGATGGTGTTCTCACGCCCAGGGACTGACCTGCGCTGGGATCAGTGGGTACTCGTGCCGGCCCAGATTGCGCTCACCCTCCTGCTGGCGGAGCTGTCCTACCGGTTCGTCGAGATGCCGATACGCCGGGGCCGCGCGCAGCAAGCTCTGAGACGGTGGATGGACCACCGCCGGCCCCACGCGCGCCTGGCCGCTCTGGCCGGCGGCCTCGGCTTGGTCGCCCTGGTCCTCGCCGGACTGGCGCTCGTGCCGGCACCTCGCGCTCCCGGACTGCACCGCACGCTTGCCTCCCTCGCGGCAGAGCACAAACTGCCCGGAGCGGCTACGGCGGCCGGGACCGGAGGTGCATCGCGGTCGGTGCTCGCGGTCGGCGCGTCGGTCATGCTCGCGGCCGGGCCTCAGCTCGAGCATCGTTTGCACGCCCGTGTTGATGCTGCGGTCGGCCGCCAGCCTTCACAGATCATCGACCGCCTTGCCGCCTACCGCGCGTCCGGCCTGCTGCCGTCCCGGGTCGTCGTGCAACTCGGCGACAACGGCCCCCTGGCCGACGCCGACTCGGCCCGGCTTCGCCGGGTCCTGGGCGGCGTCAGACAGGTCGTGCTGGTCAACGTACGCGAGCCGGCGAGCTGGCAGTCGGAGGTCAATCAGAAGCTGACCGCGACGGTGCGCGCCTGGCCGCAGGCGACGGTGGCCGACTGGTGGGCGACCAGTGCCAATCCAGCTCTGCTCTACGACGGTGCGCATCCGAACGATGCCGGTGCGGTCGCCTACGCACGCCTGGTCGCCCGAGCCCTGTCCCGGCGGGACGGCCGGTGAGTCCGCCGGCGCGCCCGGCTCAGTGTCCTCGCGCCGGCGGGAACTGGCTGCGCATCATCCACAGCTGTTCTTCGAGCGCGCGGACGACCTCGACCAGTACGTCCTGCGAGGCGGCATCGAGCTCCCCGAGACGGTCCATGCGCTCCCGGATACGCTCGTTGACATCGGCCAGGCGGGTGGTGAGCTCACGCACGACCAGCTGATCCGCGATCTCCCCGCGCTCGACCGGCCGCACATGACTTTCTGCCGCGACCGTGGCGCTTTGGCCGTCGGGAAAGACTCCGATCGCGACCGCCCGTTCGGCGACGGTGTCCGAGAGCTCTCGCCAGGCGTCGACGAGCTCGTCGAGCTGGAGGTGCAGGGAGCGGAACTGCGGCCCGACCACCGCCCAGTGCAATTGCTTGCCGAGCAGCGACAGGTCGACCAGCTCGACTACCGTGGCCTGCAGCTGTTGCCCGACCTCATCTCGCTGGTGAGCGCCCAGCGGCGGAAGATGGGTGGAATGTGCGATTGAGGCCATCGCGCCCTCCTGGTTGGGGTTGTGGACATGGAATATCGCTCATCCGGGTCCTCGCGCCAAGCCCCTTCAAAGGCAGGACGAGGAAGCGGCGGCGGCTCAGATCTCGACGCCGCGGTCGGCGAGCCAGTCACGCACCGCGTAGGGCGGATCGCCTTTCCACTCGGCACGCGCGGCCAGGCGAAGGATCTTGTCCGGGTCGTCGCGGAGCTCATCGCGGCGGTGGGCCAGATAGAGAATCGTGGCTGCCGCCATCGAAACGGCCGGATCGTCGATCTCGGCGTCCACGCCCTCGACGGCGATGGCGACTCGCTCCTCGAGGTTCTCGATTCCGGTCACCGGCTCGTCGGCATCCTCGAATTGGGCCAGGAGATCGCCCAGACGGGCATCCGAGTCGGCTGGGTCGCAGACGTCGACGGCGCGCCGCACGACGTCGAACAGAGTTACCGGCTTCGGGTTGGTGGGCACCGAGCGCAGACTAACGCGCTTGGCGGGGATCGGCTGGGTCTCGGCCGGGTATGCCTGCCGGAGTGCTCGGCCCGCATCGCCGTCGTGACCTGCTGCTGGTAACGCTGGCGCTGACCACCGGCGCCACCGACGCAACCGCGTTCGAGCGTCTCGGTCACGTGTTCGCCAGCGTTATCACCGGCAACCTCGTGTTGATCGGAGTAAGCGCGGTGAGCGGCGATGGCACGGCGACGCTGCTGGCGGGCACAGCGCTCGCCGCCTACGCGTTCGGAGTGGTGCTCGGCGCGCCGCGCCGCCCGGGCTCCGGCGACGCCCCGGCTGTGTGGCCTAGATCGGCCACGCTGGTGCTGGCGGGCGAGGCGGTCGCGCTGATCGTCTTCGCGATCGGCTGGGAACTCGCGCCGGCCCATCCCCGGACCGAGACGCAGGCGCTGCTGATCGCTGCCGCCGCGGTGGCCATGGGCATGCAAAGCACGGCCATCCGCAGGCTCGGGCAGATGTCGACCACGTACCTGACCAGCACGTTGACCGGGCTGGTCGAGTCTCTGGCCCGGATGCGCTGGCCAGCGGGCCAGGGCCGCAGTCTCGGGATCCTGCTTGCGGCGCTTGCCGGCGCGGCCGCCGGAACAGAGCTCGTGGCCTCGGCCCGGGAGTGGCTCCCGGCGCTCCAGCTCATCCCGCTGGGGTTCGTGATCGCGTCCGCGCGCAGACTCGCCGGTGTCGCCGATTAGGCGGTCGCCTTATACGGGGTGAGCCACGGCTACCAGTGCACGCCCCGTGTGACCTCCGCGAAGGCCCGCGCCTGGGCGGACACGTCGGCGTCCTCCTGCCCCGGTTTCTCGCCCCGCGCGGCGGCCGAGTCTGCGAACAGCCGGAAGCCCTGATTGCGGACTCGGTCCATGATCGCGGGGCTCATGGCGTCCGCGAACGCGGCGATCTGGCCAAACGGCGGACTGACTCGGCGCGGCCGCCGGATGATCGCCTCGCACAGGACGTCAGCCGCCTCGTCGGGCGTGAGCACGGGAAACCGCTGATAGATCGTCGTCGCCTCGATCATCGGCGTCCGCACGAGCGACATGTGGACGGTGGAGAAGCGCACGTCGTCGGAGCGCGTCTCCGCTTGCCAGGCGTCGCACAGGATGTCCAACGCCGCCTTGGAGGCGATGTAGGCGCCGAAGCGCGGGACGCGGGTGAGCACACCGATAGAGGACACGTTGACGACGGTGCCGAACCCGCGCTCGCGCATGCCGGGCAGGAGGGCGAGCATGAGCTGGACGGGCGCGAAGTAGTTCAGCTGCATCGTCCGCTGGTAGTCGTGCATACGGTCGTAGGAGAGCTCGAGGGAGCGGCGAATCGATCGGCCGGCGTTGTTGACCAGGATGTCGACGCGGCCCAGGTCTGACTGCACCTGTTCGGCCATGGCCCGGATGGCCTCGAGATCCGTGAGATCGCACGGATAGACGTGAGCCCGCCCGCCGGCCTCCTCGACCGACGCGGCGGTTCGCTCGAGCTTCTCGCGGCCGCGGGCGACCAGGACGACCTCGCCGTGGGCGGCGCCGATCCGCTCGGCCGTCACCTGGCCGATGCCGGACGAGGCGCCGGTGATCAAGGCGATCCGGCCTTGCATCGCCTCCTCGAGCGTGCCGCCGCGAAGGGCGTCGACCAGATTGAGGGGATACAGCGGCCGGTTGCGTCCGGCCGAGCTCGGGCGGTTGAGGACATGCGACACCGCTCCCACCGGCTTGCCGATCAGGTTCATGGCGCTTTTGGCTGGGTTCATGGCCGGTCGTCCTCCCACTCGATTTGACGTATGTATTTATCGCGCTTTTCGCCGCGCGGTGCGGGAGCCAGCGCCGGCCTCGTTACAGTTTTTCCTGGCTGAGCGCCCGTCGCCTCGGGGGTTCATCGGTCGTCCTCGCAGGAGGCAAAGGAGAATCGGGTGTCTGACGGTAGAGAACGTGTCGCGGCCGACCCGTCGATGAGCTACGGCGGCGGCCTGCCGGGGGGCCGGCAGGACACCTCGGCGGCGTCACTGCCAGGTGCGGCCAGGATCACCGAGCAGGCGCTGGCCAGCTTCGAGCGATGCCCGGACCCTCGGTTGCGCGAAATCCTGGTGAGCCTCGTGCGCCATCTCCATGCGTTCGTGACCGAGGTGGAGCTGACCGAGGATGAGTGGGCCACCGCGATCGCCGCGCTCACGGCGACCGGCGAGATCACCGACGCCAAGCGCCAGGAGTTCATCCTCTGGTCGGACACGCTCGGCGTCTCGAGCCTGGTCGACGTCCTTGCGCACGCGACGGCCGACGGGGCGACCGAGTCGACCGTGCTCGGCCCGTTCTACGTCCCGGACGCGCCGATGCGCGAGTACGGGGCCAACATCGCCGCCCAGGAGGCCGGAACGCCGGCCTGGGTGCACGGAAGGATCCTCGACGCCGAGCGCCGCCCGATCGCCGGCGCCGAGCTCGACGTGTGGCAGAACGGCGACAACCAGCTCTACGCGGTGCAGGACGACGCGGCCCCCGACGACCATCTCCGCGGGCGCTTTCTCACCGGCGAGGACGGACGCTATGCCTTCCTCGCCGTCCGGCCGGTCCCCTACCAGATCCCGGCCGATGGCCCGGTCGGGCGAATGCTCCGGGCCAGCGCCCGCCACAACTGGCGCCCGGCCCATATCCACCTCGTCGCGCGCGCCGCGGGTTTCCGCACGCTGACCACGCACATCTTCGACGGCGAAAGCGCTCACCTCGACGACGACGCCGTCTTCGCCGTCAAGCCCTCGTTAATTGGTCGCTTCACGCACCGGTCGGCCGATGACTCCGGCCGCCCCGACGGCGTCGTGGGCGACTGGGTCGACATGGGAATCGACCTGGTGCTGGCCCGCGGCCCGGGCGAGACACCGGCCGATCCGGGCCGCACCCACTGACCGCCCCGACCTGGGGAGCACATCATCCCTGCGCGCGCCGGGCGGCCTCGAACGGCGCACGGTCGAATATGAAGTGACTGTGCACGATCTTTCCGTCGCGGACGGTCACGCACTCGGCACCGGGGGCGCGTTTGACCGGCACGGTCTCGGTGTCGTACATGACCACGGCGGTGCGCTCGTCGCCGAACGAGGCGATCAGGTTCGAGCTGACGAGGATCTGAACGAAGGGGGCCATGAAGCCTCGATAGGCCTCGGCCCCTTCGAGCCGGCCGGCGGGGGCTTCGCACACGATGTCGTCGGCGATGTAGCTCATCGCATGGTCGATGTCCTTGCTCGTCCAGGCGTGGTAGTAGGCCAGGGCGACTTCGAGGGCCGGGCTGGTCGGGTCGATCATCTTGGCTCCTTTCGTACTCACGGCGCTACGGGTCAGGGATCCGCCGAGAGCTCGAGCGTTCGGGCGCAGGGCGTAGAGCCGCGCGGGTGCTGCCTTGCCCTTGAGCGGCATGGCGGGCCGCTCCTCGAACTCATAGCGGGTTGCACCGAGGGCGTGCAGCGTGCTCTGGGTGACCAGGAGGTCGTCTCCGGTCAGCCGCGTCGCCGCCTCTACGCGGGCCGCCGTGTTCACCGGATCTCCGATGACCGTGAAATCCCGCCGGCCGCCGCCGCCGATCGTCCCGACGACGACCTGTCCCGAGTTGACCCCCAGTCCGACCCGTAGGTCGCCGGCGGCGCCCTCACGTACGAGCCGGGCGATCTCCTCGGCCGCCGCGAGCGCCCGGACCGCGTGATCGGGGTGGCGTTGCGGGGCACCGAAGACTGCGAGCAGACCGTCCCCGACAAATTTGTTCGCGTGACCGCCGTGGCGCTCGATCACCGGGATGATCGTCTCGTAGAGCCGGTTCAGGCATTCGACCACGTGCTGTGGCGCGGCCCGCTCGGCGAACTCGGTGAATCCACGGACATCGAGGAACATGATCGACGCCTCGACCTCCTCTCCCTGGAGGTCGGTTCCCTCGGTCAGGACGCGCTCGGTGAGCGACGGGTCGACGAAAGCACCGAACGCCTCGCTCAGCCGCTCGCGTTCTCGCAGGCCGCCAACCATTGCGTTGAACGCGGTGGCGAGCTCACCGGTCTCGTCGGTCGAGACGACCGGGACGCGCACGGTGAGATCACCCGTGCCGACCCCCCGGGCCGCGTCGCGCAAGTCGACGATGGGTCCGGACACGGCATCGGCCAGCACCAGACTGAGCCAGGTCGAAACGGCCGCGGTAACGCCGAACCCGATCCCGGCGGCCAGGCCGATCGTGTCGAAGTTGCGAGTATCGGGAGTGAGCAAGCCGCCGACCAGGAGCGACGCGCCCCAGGTCACCATCGGCACCGTGACCAGGAGCCGCTCATGGAGCGAGACCCGCGCCGACCGGGGTATCGCGGTCTCGACCGCGCCGGCGCCCACGTCTCTGAGCGCCGGCCGCATCGCCAGCTCGAGTCCGACGTAACGCAACACGGCCGCGGACAGGTACAGCAGGTAGGACATCGGGAACAGGAGCGCCGCCTCATACACCGGACGCTCGAGCAGCCGGGCGAGCAGCACGTCCGCCGCGGCGGCGGCAATCGCCCCGAGCGCGTACAGGCTCGGTGCTCGGACGAGCATAAGCGGCAGCCCCGCGAGCGCCGACCACGCTTCGCGCGTGCTGGTCTCCGTCCGCGAGCCCGCCAGCCAGCGCCGGCCGGGCGCGGCGGCGCGGACGAAGTAGAAGGCGGCGGCGGCGCCCTCGACGGCGAACCCCACAGCCAGGCAGGCGCCGAACAACGCAACCTCGCTCACGCGCAGATCGAGGTACAGCACCAGGGCAACGACCGCGAACCCGGCAACGACCACGCCGTTGAGCACGACCACCCAGGCGCAGGCGACGAAATAGCCCGCGCCGGTCCGCCGGTAGAGCGCACGGAGGGTCCCCTCGAACAACCCGCGGCGACGAAGTCGCCCTGTCATCAGGCTCAGTGCTCTCATTCGACTGCGGCGCTAGTCGAACTACCCGCGGCCACGCCCGGCCATCCTGGCCGTGCAGCAACACCGTGACCGATCTCACTCAGCCAGATCCGGCGCTTAGAATGCAATCGCCCACGGTGGTGACGGTTTCCCTGGCGCGGCCGTAGCCGATCTTCATGCAGCCAATCGGTGAGTACCTCGATTACTCCGCCCGAGACGACTTCCTCTCCGGCGGGGTCCGGATGGTGCCGATCGAGACGCCCGCGGGCGCGTTCAAGGTGTGGACCAAGCGGATCGGCAACAACCCGAAGTTGCGCGTGCTCCTGCTGCACGGGGGTCCAGGCGCGACGCACGAATACCTCGAGGCCTGCGACAGCCATCTCCCGGCCGCAGGGATCGAGTACTACTACTACGACCAACTCGGCTCCGCGTACAGCGACCAGCCCGACGCGGGCTCGTTGTGGGAGCTCGACCGCTTCGTGGACGAGGTCGAACAGGTCCGGCAGGCTCTGGGGCTGGACCGCGACAGCTTCGTCCTCTATGGCCACTCGTGGGGCGGGATCCTCGCCATCGAGTATGCGCTGGCCCATCCGGACCGCCTCAAGGGGCTGGTCATCTCGAACATGATGGCCGACGTCCCCGCCTACAACGCGTACGCCCAGGACGTGCTCAAGCCCACCATGGATCAGAGCGCCCTGAGAGAGATCGAGGCGCTCGAGGCGGCCGGCGAGATCGAAGATCCGCGCTACATGGAGCTCCTCAACGAGCACCACTACCGCCACCACGTTCTCCGCCTGCCGCTCGAGGAGTGGCCGAATCCGGTCGAGCGTGCCTTCGCCGCCATCAACCCTTCGGTCTACGTCTCAATGCAGGGACCGAGCGAACTCGGCATCAGTCAGGACGCGAAGCTCGCGCAGTGGAGCAGGCTCGAGGATCTTGGCTCGATCGACGTGCCCGCGCTGGTGATCGGCGCCCGGCACGACACCATGGATCCGGCCCACATGGAGGAGATGGCGGGACGGTTCCCGCGCGGGCGCTATCTCTACTGCCCGGAGGGCAGCCACATGGCGATGTACGACGATCCGCGCACGTACTTCTCTGGCCTGGTCGAATTTCTTCAGGGCCTCTGATGCGCCGTCCCGCGGTGGCTCCCGCGGCAGGTCAACCGCCAGCCTCCGCCTGGATAAGTCCGCTCGGGTAGGCGAGACCAGCCGGCGGCGATCAGCTGCTCGGGCGGCCCTCTGCCTGCGAGACGTAAAGTGTCGTCCATGCCCGTTTTCGTGTTGCGCTTGAAGGCGCCCCGTCCCCGCTTCGCCCAGACGCTCACCGACGCCGAACGGGAGATCATGGGCCGTCACGGCGCGCACTGGCGGCCGTACCTCGAGCGAGGAGAGATGGTGGCCTTCGGCCCCGTGCTCACCGACGAGGACTCCTATGGGCTTGCGGTCGTCGAGACCGACGACGAACGCGCGCTGCGCGAGTTTGCCGCCGAGGACCCGGTGGTGACCACCGGAACGGCGAGCTTCGAAATCGGGCGGATGGCTGACTTCGGGACCGTCCGCCCGCGGGCATAGAGACCCGTCGCCCGGTTTCGAAGCGACCAAGCTCCCAGCGCGGGGTCTCAGGCGTCTGCGGAGGACTCGTCGAGCTCGGCAAGCTCATCGGCGGTGAGCTCGAGTTCCGCCGCGGCGATGTTCTCCTCGAGGTGCTCGACCGAGCTCGTGCCGGGGATGGGGAGCATCACCGGGCTGCGGGCAAGCAGCCAGGCGAGCGCCACCTGTCCGGGCGTCGCGTCATGCGCGCTCGCGATCTCGGCCACCGGTCCGCCCGGCTCGGCCAGATCGCCGGCGGCCAGAGGGAACCACGGGATGAACCCGATGCCCTGCTGCTCGCAGTAGTTCAGGACGTCCTCCGACTTGCGGTTCGTGAGGTTGTAGAGGTTCTGGACCGTGGCCACCTCAAAGACCTCCTGCGCCGCCTTGATCTCCTCGACCGAGACCTCGGACAAGCCCAGATGGCGGACCTTGCCCTCCTCCTGGAGCTCCTTCATGAGCCCAAATTGCTCCTCGGGCGCCACCTTGGGGTCGATGCGGTGTAGCTGCCACAGGTCGATCGCCTCTACCCCGAGGCGACGCAGGCTCATCAGGCAGCACTGGCGCAGATACTCCGGCCGACCGACCTCCGCCCAGATGTTCGGGCCATGCCGAGTAAAGCCACCCTTGGTTGCGACGCGCATGTCGTTGAACGGGTGCAAGGCCTCGTGGATGAGGTTCTCGGAGTCTTCCGGTCCATACGAGTCGGCCGTGTCGATGAAGTCCACGCCGAGCTCGGGCAGCCGCTCGAGGACGGCGATCGCGGCGTCGTGGTCTTGGGGCGGCCCCCAGACGCCCTCACCGGTGATCCGCATCGCGCCGTAGCCGAGGCGGGTGACTTCGAGGTCGCCGCCGATCGTGAAGCGGCCGGCGGGAGTTGCACTCGGGCTCATCGCATCGTCCTTTCTCATGGGCGGAGCCGGGTGGCCGCGCCTCCTCCACCCTAGACGCCCGCCACTCCCGTCCGGTTTCACCGGTCGCGCGGCCGATAATCTCGAGCCATGTCGGCGTCCGTCGCTCTCGGGCTGCTCCTCGCGCTCCTGACCGCTTTCGGCTCGGTGGCCGGCTTCCTATACAAGTTCCGAGGTGCGCGGAGCGCGCCCCGGGTCGAGCTGCGCAGGCCGGTTCGCAGCACGATCCTGCTCTTCCGCTCCCCGGTGTACCTGCTGGGAATCGCAATCGGCCTGAGCTCGTGGCTGGTGCACGTCGGCGCACTCGCGCTGGCGCCGATCTCGCTCGCCCAGGCGACCGTGGCCGGGGGCCTGGTGCTGCTCACCGTGGTGGCCGATCAGCTGTTCGGCATCGAGGTGACGCGCCGGGAGTGGATCGGAGTCACGCTGATGGCGGCCGGGCTGGCGACGCTGGCCGCCACGCTGCACGGCGGCGACGCCAGCAGCGCCCACTCCCACTACGCGGCCGGCACGCTCATCGCGTTCGTGCTCGCGGTCGGCGGCGGCGGGCTGGTCGTGACAGCCCTGTTCTCACGCCGAGCGAGCGCCCTGGCGGTGGCGGCGGGGCTCGAGTGGGCGGCCTCGGACACCTCGATCAAGGCCCTCAGCGGACATCTCGACGCGCTCGGCGTGGGAGTGCTCGTGCACCCACTGGCGCTGGTCATCTTCCTGGCCTCGATGGTCGGGCTGTTGATCTCGGCCCGGAGCCTGCAGCTCGGCGAGGCGGTGCCGATGATCGCCCTGACCAGCGCCGCCGCGAACCTGACCACGATCGCCGCCGGACCGATCGTGTTCGGCGAACCACTGCCGTCCGGACAGCTGGCACTGGTCGTGCGGCTGCTGGCGTTCGCGCTGGTGGTGCTGGCCGCCGCCATCACACCGCCGCCGATGCGCGCGCCCGTGGAGGCATAGGGCTCGGCTAAGGTCGGACACCCTCCTGCCTCGCGCGGAAGGCAGGGCTTGTGCATGATGCCGATAATGGCGCGGTGAAGCGCAGGGAGTGGGTAGTCCGTCGGCTGCGACGAACGGATCGAGATCTGACCAAAATCGTGGAACAGATCAACGGCGCGAGCATGGAGATTGACAAGCCGTTCACGCCACACTCACTCACTGAGTTCCTGGCAGACGACCAGAACATCTACCTCACCGTGCACGCCGACGGGCAGCTTGCCGGGACGCTGCACGCGATCGCGTACGCCCATCCTGCCGGCAATCGCTACGTGTACGTGGATGAGGTCGACACCGACGAGGCGTTCCGACGACAAGGCGTCGCGAGCGCCATGCTGGTAAGCGCGCGCGAGATCGCCCGGGGCATGGGGGCGGAAGCCATTTGGCTCGCCGCCGACGAAGGAAACGATGCCGCGAATGCCCTGTATCGCTCGCTAGAGGCTCAAGAGATCGAACCGGGCGTGATCTACACCTACGAAATCGACCAGGCGCACTGAACGACGCGGCCGCGTTGATGGAGTCGATAACCGTCGGATGAGCGAAGCAGGACCGGGCTTGGCATGACATTGGCTCCGCTCCTCGCCGGGATGAGGCTCATCTGCGGCGCATGACCGAGCCAAAGCTTGCCTTGGCACACGAGGCCTTTCGAGCCGACCCAGCGCGGAGGGCTCTCGGCGCCGCGGTGCGGCGGCGGGCGGCAGCGTGGCACCGGGAGGAAGGGGCGCGCCATTCCCGAGCCGCTTCCACGAGGAACCTCCACTCCTGGGCGGCCCCGGTCTCCAGGCGGGGCCGCCCAGCCTGAGGCGTTCCTGCAGAAATCCATGCGCCGCCGACTGAAGTGGCGTGACGTTTTTCGGAGTCCTCCGTCCTATCAAGACTCATCCCCACAAAGGGCCCACACCGGTGGGCCTAAAGCCACGGAGGTAGCTCATGAGACGGACCACGATCATCCTTTCAGCAGCACTGATGCTGCTTGTGCTGGGTCCAGCGAGCGCGCTGGCGCGCCACCACAATCGCCACCACAGTCGCCATCACCGTAGCCGCGCTCAACATGCTCGGGTCTTGCGCTTCGGCGACACGAACAGTGGCACCACCAGCTCGAACTCGGCGGATAACGCCGGCACGGTGGCCTCGTTTACGAATGGAATCCTCACGATCAACACGAGCGACGGTCCGATCCGCGGCGCTGTGACCAATGCGACCGAATGCATGGCGCCCTCGCGAAGCCAGACGATTCACGAGGACGGAGACCGCGGCGGCGGCGGCGATCAGAGCGGCGACGGCGACCACAGCGGTAGCGGCGACGATCAGGGCCAAGCCCAGAACGAGGCCAACGAGAACCAGGCCGAGGATCAGAACGAGGCCAACGAGAACCAGGCCGAGGATCAGAACGAGGCCAACGAGGACCAGAACCGGGACGAGGCAGCCATGAGCTGCACGCCCGGAAACCTGCCCGGTGGCACCGTCGTGCGGGAGGCCGAGCTCCGGGTCTCCGGAGCGGGGAACATCTGGAAGAAGGTCGAGCTCGGCTCGTAAACGGGAGGGCCGAACGGGATGACATCGACCGGCGGCTCCGGTGTCTGCGGAGCCGCCGGTCTCCATCCCGGGGAAGGCCCACGACCGTTTCGGCGTCCTGGTAGTTGCGGTGAGCCCCCTTGCTTTGTCCCTGAGGTTTCTTCAGTCCCAACCGGATAGCCGGCTGGTTGCTCTGGCCCGCGATGGCCACGCGCCGGCGTTTGAGGCGATTGTCCGGCGGTATCGCAAGGAGCTGCTGGCTTACTGCCGGCGCTTGCAACCGCGCTGGGGAAATGCCGAGGATGCACTTCAGCAAACTTTGCTGCACGCCTGGAGGGCACTGACGCGCGGGGCCGAGGTCCGGGAGGTCAGGCCGTGGCTGTACCGCATCGCCCACAACGTCGTCGTCAGTGATCTCAGATCGCCAAATGCAGCGTCACAGGAACTGGACGCGCCTGCGCCGGGGAGTGACGTCGACCAGCTGGTCGAGCAGCGACTCCGGGCCCGGGCCGCGCTGGACGCGATGGCAGCACTCCCTACGCTTCAGCGTCAGGCGCTGGTCAGCACCACCTTCGACGGCGCCAGCCGTGCCGAGGTAGCCGCCGCTCTGGGACTGTCCCACGGGGCGGTGCGAGGGCTGGTGTACCGCGCCAGAGAGACCCTGCGCGCGGCGGCTGCCGCGATAACCCCGGGCCCTGCCCTCGGCTGGGTCCTTCGTCGCGCCGACGCCACGAGTGGCTCCTCCCGTGCGACTGTCGAGGCACTGGCCGGAGGCGGAGGCGCCGGCGTGGCCGGCCTGTTGGTCAAGGGATCCGCGGTGATCACACTGGCCGGAGCCGTCGCCGGGACTGGAAGCATCCTGCTCCCCGGGCACGTCCACCATAAGGTTGAAGCCCGAACGACCGTTTCACACCATGCCGGCGTCCTTGACCTAGCGGCCAGAGGCCGCGGTCAGGGCCTAGTGTGGGCTACGGCAGCTCGACCAGCGGACCGTCCCGCCGGCCGGCCAGCCTCCCCGGACAGGACGCGAGATGGTCGAGGTGCGCGGGGGCACGAGCATGGTGGCTCGAGGAGTGCCTCAGGGAGCGCAGACAAGCGACATCAACAACCATCGTCGGGTGGCCGCGATGGGGGTTCATCGAGCCAAGAACCGCGATCGGGCGAAGGCTCTGACGGAGAGTCCACCACCGGTGGCGGCGTCACCGCCGCGAGCGGCTCACCGGGCGGCCGCCGAGGCAGTTCCGGCGGCGACGCGGGGTCTGGAGGATCGAGCAGTCCTGGCGGATCCACCACGACGAGCGGCTCCCGCTCCGGCGACGGCGGTGGCTCCGGATCAGGCACCGACGGATCGAATAGCACGTCCACCACGACGAGCGGGGGTCAGATGATGCCCACGGTCACCACCTCATCGGATGGCGGCTCAACTCCCGACGGAGGGACATCAGGCGGCGGCTCCGGAGGTTCGGGGTCGGGCGACACCACCACGTCGAGCGGAAGTCACTAGTCGCGTTCGGCCGCCGCACGGGCCGCCGTCTGGTCCTTTGAACCGGACTCCATGCGCCTAACAAAAAGTCCGGGCTTGCGGGGCTTTCTTCCTCTATACCGCTACCGAGATTCGAAGCCAGCCTCTGAGGAATGAGTTTGACCTGATTTACCTGCACATCGGCCGGTTCTCGGTTCTCGGTGAACCCCTCTAAAGGGGCCGATAACCGCCCTTGATCGGGGTCGCACGCCGCTACTCGGCGGCGGCTGGCTAGCTTGCTAGCATCGGTGCGTGGCTGCGCCCGAGCCAAAGGCGTCCTCGCGCGAGCGCGACGCAGACAAGCAGCAGTTCAACGTCTACCTCCCCTCGACGCTAATTCGGCGGGCCAAGCACGCCGCGATCGACCATGCGACCTCGCTGTCCAAGCTTGTCGAGGTTGCGCTCACCGGGCACCTCGACAAGCTTGAGGAGGAGGCGCCATTGAGGGTCCGTCCGATCCACTTCGTCCCCGACGTGGACAAAGCGATGCGCTTCTACGAAGCGCTCGGCCTGGAGGTGCGAGCGCGGGCCCGCACCGGGCACTGGATCGAGCTCACCGCGAGCGGCGGCGAGCTCGCCCTCCACGACAGCACGACGGCCGCCGGTGGTCAGGGCCGGGAGGGGATGCTCGTGAGCTTCATCGCCGAGGAGCCGCTTGAGGCGCTGGAGCGTCGGCTGCGGGAAGCCGGCTTCCCCCCGGAGGGCACCGTCGTCGATCAGGAGTGGGGACGGTCGCTGTTCGTCCGCGCACCCGACGGGACGGTTGTCCAGATCGACGAGCAGGACCCAGAGCTGTACACGTGACCCCCGAGAGCAACGACCGACCAGGAGGAACCATGGCTACCGTGAGCGTTCGCTACATCGTCGACGACGTCGACGCCGCGATTACGTTCTACCGCGAGCAGCTCGGCTTCAACGAGGTCATGCACCCCGCCCCAACCTTCGCGATGCTCACGCGCGGCGACCTCCGGCTCGCGCTAAGCGCGCCGAGCGGAGCCGGCGGTGGCGGGCAGGCGATGCCGGATGGAAGCAAGCCGGCGCCGGGCGGCTGGAACCGCGTGATGCTCGAGGTCGACGACCTCGACGGCGCCGTTGAGCTGCTGCGCAAGTCCGGAGCCCGCTTCCGCAACGACATCGTCACGGGCTTCGGTGGTAAGCAGATCCTGCTCGAGGACCCCGCCGGGAACCCGATCGAACTGTTCGAGCCCACCCGTCCCGAGGCTCGGCTCAGCTCTCGCGGTTAACCCGACGCCGTGAGGCGGCGGTGATGCGGCGCCCGCCCGGCGTTGTCGAGTTTGGGCCGAATGGGCAGCCGCGTCGGCCCGAATCGTATAGGCGTCAAGCGGTGACTGGGTCCACGGCGGCCGACCATCGCGTCGTGGCAGAGCGATTGGCCGGCGCCGCTACCAGCTGACGCCTCGTCCCTCGCCCACCGAAGCTCGAAAGAGAATCGAAAGCGATCGTCTGATCGAGTAGGTCGGCCGTCGGGGCGCGCGGCGGCGGCCGTCGAAGAAACGTCACGGTCGGCCGACCATCGCGGGCCACCTCAGCGCTGCCAGCAGCGGCAAGTGCAACGGGTCCGAAGCCCCTAGCCTGCCCCAGCTCACCCCGACTGTGGCGCAGGACCCCAACGACGACGAAACCCCCGTAGATACGGGGGTTCTGAAGTACCGCTACCGGGATTCGAACCCGGGTTTCCGCCGTGAGAGGGCGGCGTCCTAGTCCCCTAGACGATAGCGGCGGGGGTCACTGCGCAGGCTTTGCTCCTCCGGCACCGGGAACCCGGTTGCGCATCGGGGCAGAGGAACCTGCGCGGGCTAGGGTAGCGCAGGCATGAGCTCCCATCGGAGCGGAACGACTCGGACCGGCCGAGCTCGGGTTCCCCTCCCGAGCGATCCGTCCACCACCGCCGCGGACGATTCGTCCACGACCGCCGCGGGCGTCCGCCGATCCTGGTACTCCTACCCCCGATGCGCAAGCGGAGCCGGAGAATCTGGTTCATCCTCGGGTTGGTGGCGCTGGTCAGCTGCGCGGGCGGGGCGACCGCCTGGGCGAGCTGGACGACCTACCGGGGCGACGCCGGACGCTCCGGCATCGACACCAGCAGCTCCGGCTCGCTTCCGCTCGCCGGAGCCTGGACCTCGTCGAGCCTCGGCGGCAACGTCTGGGGCCAGCCGCTGGTGTTCGACGGGCTCGTCATCGTCGCCACCGAGGGCGACGACGTGTACGCGCTCAACGAGTCATCGGGACAGGTGGCCTGGCATACGAGCGTCGGGACGCCGGTGCCGTCGAACAAGCTTCCGTGCGGCGACATCTCCCCGACCGTGGGCATCACATCCACGCCGGTCATCGACCCCGTCACCGGCCGTGTGTTCGTCGCCGCCGACACCTGGGATGGCAGCAATGCCCAGCACAAGCTGTTCGCGCTCGACCTTGCCACCGGCGCCGTCGCGGCTGGGTTCCCGGTTGCCATCGACCCTCCGGGCGCCGACCACAAGGCGATCCTGCAGCGGACAGCGCTCGCCCTGACCGGCGGCCGCGTGGTCATCGGTTACGGCGGCAACGACGGCGACTGCGGGACCTATCACGGCTGGCTGGTCTCGGTTCCAGAGACGGGCGGGTCGCTTCAGAGCACCTTCGAGGTCGAACCCCAATCGGGGGCAACCGGCGGTGCAATCTGGGGTTCCGGCGACGGACCGGCGGTCGACTCCGCCGGCGATCTGTGGGTGGAGACCGGTAACGGTTTCGGCTCGGGCTACGGCTATCAGGAGTCGGTGCTGAAGCTTGACCCCGCTCTGAGCTTGCTCGACCACTGGGCGCCGTCCAACTGGCAATACCTGGACAACAACGACATCGATCTCGGGTCGGCCGATCCGCTCGCGCTCCCCAACGGGTTGTGGTTCGTGATCGGCAAGCAGGGGGTCGGTTATCTGCTCGCCGGGTCGCACCTCGGCGGGACGGGCGCAAGCCCGGTGTACTCGGCGCCGGTGTGTGCGGGGAGCTTCGGCGGCGCCGTGTATTACAACGGCAGGATCTACGTCGGTTGCTCGGACGGCGTGCGTGCGCTGGCCCTGAACACCGGTACGCAGACGTTCTCGTCCGTGAGCGGCTGGAACGTCACCTCCGGAGCCATCGGGCCGCCGATCGTGGCCGGCGGCACGGTGTGGTCCGCCGGATGGGGGGCCAACCAGCTCTTCGGCCTGAGCCCTCAGACCGGGGACATCACGGCGGTGCAGTCGCACCTGCCGACGATGATGCACTTCAGCACGCCGAGCGCCTCGGACGGCAAGCTGTTCCTCGCCACCGGCCAGACCGTCGAGGCGTTCACGATCGCCAACCCGTCCGCGGCCGCGCCGCCCCCGGGCTCTTCGGGCCCCTCGGGCTCGGGCGCCACGACCACTGCCCCGACGTGCGGGTGCCGGGGTCCGCATTGTCAGACCCGGCTGGCGCTCACCGTCCCGCGCCACACCCGGGTCGTGTCCGCGTCGGTCTACTTCAACCACCGGCGGATCAAGCGCAAGCGCGGCCATCGGCTCACCGCGGTCTGGTTCGCCTCGCCGGCTCACCGGCGAACCTTCACGGTGCGTCTGATCGAGACGACCAGCACGGGCCGCCGGCTGGTGCGGTTCATCCACTTTCAGAATTGCCGTCGGGTCACGCGCCGGGCCGCAACGGACGCGACCGCGACCGCCACCGTCACCGCGACCGCCACCACCGCCGCCGCCGCGGCAGCGACAGCCACCGCCCGCGCCACCACGGCCGGAATCTGACCGGCACCCCGGCGTCCTGCTAACTTGATCGCCCGCCCGCGGCTGTGGCGGAATTGGTAGACGCGCAGGCTTCAGGTGCCTGTGCCCTTCGGGGCGTGGAGGTTCGAGTCCTCTCAGCCGCATGACCGGGGTCAGGCAGCAATCCGGCTCTCCTCCAGGTCGAGATCGTGCTCGATCCGGCGCGCCGCCTCGGCGGTGATCGCGCCTTCGAGGCGCATCTCGCGTAACCGATCGCGCTCGGCCCCGATCAGCTCCTCATGGAGCTGGCGCACCTGCCAGGCCACCTCGCTCTCGTCTCCGGAATGACCGTTCTGATCGGCCTGAGGGGCCAGTCGGCTGACCCGGGCCTCGTAAAGCGAGCGCAGCTGATCGACCGCGCCGTCGGGCAGCTCCCCGCGCTCGGCCGCCTCGTCGATCCGCGCCAGCGCGGCATGCGCCAGCTGGACCCGGGCCCGTGCTTCGGCACGGGCGAGCTCCTCGCCCTCGGCCAGTCCCAGACGGCGGACCAGGAACGGGAGCGTCAGGCCGGCCAGCACGAGCCCGGCCACGATCGCGATGTAGGCGATGAAGATGACCGTGTCCCGGGCCGGGAACGGGCGATGGGCGGTGGTGGTGAGCGGGAGGGCAAGCGCGGCGGCGAGCGACACCGCGCCGCGCATGCCGCTCCAGCCGAGCACGAACAGCTCTCCCCGGCGTGCCTCGGCCTGGGCTCGGCTTCCGGGCCGAGCCGCCGGGCCCCGCACACGCACGCGCAGGAGGCGGAGGATCAGGGGGACGAGGAACATCCAGCCCATACGCACGCCGATCGCCGTGACCAGCACGGCCCCGGACGCCAGCAGCGGCACGCCGACGCCGCCGTGGAGGCCGTGGATGATCCGTTGCAGCTGAAGGCCGATGAGCAGGAACAGAACCGACTCGAGCAGGAACGTCATCACGTCCCAGAACCCGAGCATCTGCAAGCGGGAGGGCGCGGACAGGATGGCGGAGGACCGGCGGCCGGTGTAGAGACCGGCCGCCACGGCGGCCAGGATCCCAGAGCTGCCGATTCGCTCGGCCGGGATGTAGGCGAGGTACGCGGTCAGGAGCGAGACGCTGACCTCGATCGGCGCCTCGTCGATCCGCCGGCGGATTTCCACCGAGACCACGCCCGCGATCAGCCCGATCCCGACCCCGAGCAGAGCCAGCAACGCTCCGGAGAAGGTGGAGCCGATCGAGAACGCCCCGGCAGCGACCGCCGCGACCGCCAGCTTGTACACGGTCAGAGCCGAGCCGTCGTTGACGAGCGCCTCGCCCTCGAGGATGGTCGAGGTCCGATCCGGCGCCCCCACCCGCCGGAGCACCGACGTCGCGGCCACCGGGTCGGTCGGCCCGAGAATGGCGCCGAGCACGGTCGCGGGCCCCCAGGCGATGCCGGCCACCACGTGCGCCACGACCGCGATGCCGGCCATCGTGACCAGCACCAGGCCGATGGAAAGGCGCGCCACCGGGCCGGCGTTCTCGCGCAGGTCGCGGGTCGAGGAGCGAAACGCGGCCGCATAGATGAGCGGCGGCAGGAAGACGAAGAAGATGGTGTTCGGCTGAATGCTCGGGGGCGTCACTCCGGGGACGAACCCAAGGACCAGACCGCCGAGCACGAGCACGATGGCGTAGTGGACGCGGATCACCCGGGCCAGGCCGGCCAGGACGGCCGACGCGAGCAGCAAGGCGACGATGACCTCGATTGTGGGCATCCCGGGCCGTCTACCCGTGAGACGGCGCCGTGGGAACAGATTTATTGTGCGTTAGGGCACTATTCTGCGCCCGCGGGACGTGGCCAGACCAGCATCACGCCATCGCCGATCGTCAACAACACGTTGTGCACTCGCTCGTCTTGCTGGACGCTTCCAGCGAACTCACGAATCCCGGCCGTGTGCGGATCGTCGGCCTCCGCGGTGAGGGCGAGGCCGCCGCGGAACAGATTGTCGGCCACGATCACGCCACGCTCTGACAGCTTCGGCAGCACGGCCTCGTAGTAGGCCGGGTAGTCGGCCTTCCACGCGTCGATGTAGACGAGGTCAAAGGGTCCGTCGAGTCGTTCGAGCGTTCCCAGCGCGTCGCCGACGATGAGCTCGATCCGGTCTCGATGCGGACTGGAGTCGATGTGGCGGCGAGCTACCGCCGCCGTGTGCTCGTCGACCTCGAGGGTGATCACCCTCCCGTCCGGCGGGAGGGCGCCCGCCATCGTCAGGCCTCCCAGTCCGGTGAACGTCCCGATCTCGAGCACCCGCCGGGCCGCGCTGGCCACGATCAACGCCTCGAGGAGGCGAGCCTCGGCCAGCCCGCTCATCATCTGGGGCGAGTCGGTGTTCCCCTGCGTCCACGCCGCCACCGAGGCCAGCGTGCCGCCGAACGGGCTGGTGTGCCGATCGGCGTAGGCGAGTGCGGATTTGGCCACCAGATCCGACATCTCACTCACGCGTTCCAGCGCTGCAGCACCTCGGTTTCACGCTCGTACCCGAGCACGCTCAGCGCTCCCGCTTTCAGGGCGAACCGAGCCCCCTGCTCGGGTCCCATCTGAAGCCAGCGGGCGGTCAGGACACGGAGGATGTGACCGTGGGCGAACACCAGCACGTCGCCATCCGCGGCACGCAGATCGGCCAGCACGCGGTCGGCCCTGGCCGCCACCTGATCGGGCATCTCGCCGCCGGGTGATCCGTCCCGCCACAGGCTCCATCCCGGGTTCTCCTCCCGGATCTGCGGGGTGGTCAGCCCTTCGTACTCGCCGTAGTCCCACTCGCGCAGGTCCTCGACGATCTCGGCCCGATCTCCGAATCCGGACAGCTCGCACGTCTCCAGCGCTCGCTTCAACGGGCTCGAGACGACCTTGGCGAATGACCACCCCTCGAGCTCCGATCGCAGGCCCCGGGCCCGCTCGCGGCCGGCCTCGGTCAAGGACAGGTCGGTCCGGCTCGTGTGCTGGCCGCTCAAGCTCCATTCGGTCTCGCCGTGGCGGACCAGGACGATCTGCTGGGCCATCTATGAATCCGCGGCGTCGTAGGCGTCGGCGGCGATTGTCCTGCGTGCCGTTTCCTCGTCAACCGAGGTCTCGGGATGGACCGACTCCATGTGCGACCGCAGCCGCCCGAGCAGTTCTTCGTCGTTCGCGGCGGCCAGCGGCTCGCCGCAGATGTCGCATTCGATCATGCGCTTGCTCATCGTGCCCCCCTGATTGGTCCGAGCGGCGTCATCGTCAACGATTCACTCGCCGCCCGTCCGCTCGATTTCATCCACCTCGCCCCGTCGGCGGACGTGTCGCTCCTCGTCGCTGACCTGGGCGCCCAGGAACGCGGTGACGATCTCGGCCGCCAGCTCGGAGCCCACAACCCGAGCCCCCAGGCAGAGCACGTTCAGCCCGTCGTGCTCGACGCCCTGGTGCGCCGTGTAGGTGTCATGCACGGTGGCCGCGCGGATCCCGCGGATCTTGCCGGCGGCCACTGACACCCCCGCCCCCGATCCGCAGACCAGGATGCCGCGTTCGGCCTGCCCGGAGACGATCGCCCGGCCGATCTCGAGGGCCTTGACCGGATAGTCGACCGGCTCGGGCCGGTCGGTGCCGAGGTCGATCACCTCGTGTCCGGACTCCTCGATCAACGGCAGCAGCCGGGTCCGCAGCGGAAAGCCGGCATGGTCAAACGCGCACGCAACTCTCATCTCGATACCTCCGCCGACGTCGACGTCGAAACAGGCGCTGGAGCTTCGATCTCCTGCGCCGCCAGCAGCGCCGCTCCGAGCACGCCGGCGCGGACCCCGTGCCAGGCAAGGCGGATCTTGGTCGCCGTGCCCAAGCCCGGCACGACATACCCGCGGGCCACGCGGCACGCCGGCTCGAGCAGGAGGTCACCCGCCCGCGCCGCGCCCCCGCCGATCACCACTTCATCCGGATCGAAGGTGTTGATCGCGTTGGCAACGCCGACGCCGACCCGCTGCCCCCAGATCTCGACGATCCGGATCGCCGCCGCGTCCCCGTCGCGCGCCGCCTTGACGGCATCGGCCCCGAGCACCGGCCGGCTCTCGTCGCGAAGCCGCGCGAGCTCGGAGTCCGAGTGCAGGTCGGCCGCCTGGGCCGCCAGCCGGTCGAGCGCGTGGCCCGAGGCAACGAACTCGAGCGACCCCGGCTGGGGGAATTTCATCGGCCCCGGCACCGAGCCGGCCAGATCCATTCCGACGATCGTGTGGCCGAGCTCTCCCGCGCCACCGGTCGACCCGCGGTAGATCCGGCCGCCGATCACGATGCCGCCTCCGATGCCCGTGCCCACGGTGATCATCACGAGATCCTGGGCGACCAGGTGGAGCTTCTCGTCGTGGGCCTCGGCCAGCGCGGCCACATTCGCGTCGTTATCGACGTACACCGGTACGCCGAGCCGATCGGACAGGACCTCGCGCAGGCGGACGTCCTTGAGCGGGATGTTGACCGAGGACACCACGCGCCCGGTCTTGAACTCGACCACCGAGGGGACGCCGACCCCGACCCCGGCCAGATCGTCATCGCGAACGCTCTCGATCAGCTCTACGAGCTGCTGCAGCAGGGCCTCACTGTCCTTCAGGTCGGTCGGGTGCATCGCCGACTCGCCGAGCTCCTGGCCCCGCAGCTGGGCCGCGATCACCTTGGTCCCGCCCACGTCGACCCCGATCACTGAAGTCACTCAGAGCCGGGCGGCCGCGGCGGCGTCGAGAAGCAGGATCACGTCCTTGCCCAGCGGCGGGACCAGCGAGGAGGGAACATGCGGATCGGGCTTTGCTCCGTCGCCGAACGCGGCCGCCACCGCCTCGGCCTTGGACTCTCCCTCGGCCAGGAAGACCAGCTGCTTGCCGCGGGTGAGCGCGGGCAGCGTGAACGTCACCCGGGGGACGAACGGCTCGAGCCCGGCCTCCTCCACCCCCACGACCAGACGCGCGCGCTCAGCCAGCGCCGGCTGGTCGGGAAACAGCGATTCGGTGTGGCCGTCCGGGCCGATCCCGAGCAGGATGATGTCGAATTCCGGCGGGCCGGCCTGGCGCAGGGCCCGCTCGTACTCGTCCGCCGCCTGATGGGGGCCGAGCTCGCCCTGGATCCGATGGACGGTCGGGCGGGCGCGGTCGCCGAGCGGATCGAGCAACGACTCCTTGACCATCTTGTAATTCGACCGGCTGTCCTCGGGCGGGACGCAGCGCTCGTCGCCGAACCAGAGGGTGGCCCCCGAGACGTCGATGTCGACCGAGGTGACGGCCTCCACGAACGCCTGGTAGGCCGCGCGTGGCGTGGACCCACCCGAGAGGACGATGTCCGCGCCCCCGGCGGCGGCGCCGACCAGCATCGCGCTGCAGGCCCGCGCCGGGTCCTCGACGACCTCTATGGAGACATTCACGCCAGCGAAGCTCCGGGCCGCTTGCAGAGCCGCCCCGTAGGTCGGGTCGCGCAGCAGAGCCTGCCGGACGCCTTCTCCGAGGATGCCGCCCTCGCCGCGGGAGGCGCCGAGGATCTGCCACTCGCGGTCGCCGTCCGAGCGATGCTGATGGGCCCGCAGCCCGCCCTGTCCGCGGTCCAGCGAGAGGGAGAAGTCGTCGGCCGCGGACACGGTGACCCCGACCAGCCCCGGCGCCTCCTGGTCTGAGGGCTCGAGCCGGATCTCGACCTCATCCGAGCCACGAACGGCGGTGCCCCGCATGCCCGTCCCGTTCGATGACACGAGCGGCTGCGGCTCCCAGCCAAGGCGGGAGGTCAGCCAGCCGGCCAGCAGCAGCGCACTCGCTCGCGAGCTTCCCTTGTGACGCACGGCCAAGCCCTTCAGCTCCTGGAGGCGATGCCGGCGGATGGGAGAGTCGAAGCTCGAGGCCAGCCGCTCTCGCCACGGCGTGGTCCGCAGCCAGGCCAGGTCGACCACGTAGGCCGACTCGAGCAGCTGCGCGGTGCGCTCCAGCGAGTCCGCCGGGTCCTCGCACAAGTCATCGGTGTCGAGCAGGATCACCTCGATCATCCCGAGCAGCGCGTCGACCGCGTCGTCGTGTCCGTGAGGCGACCAGAGCATGGTCGGAAGCTCGGACACGATGACCGGGTCGATGATCGTGTTCAGGTGCGACAGGTGCGACGGCCCCAGGTCGATCTCGACCGTCTCGTACATCACCCCCGGCCCGCCCGAGGACGCCGGCTGCTGAGACATGACCACCATCGCATCGAGTTCGGTCCGTCGCTCCTCGACCGCGCACAGCACCGTGCGGGAGGCGTGATACCGGCCGACCTGGGAGAGCCGGTTGGAGATCTCTCCCTTCCAGTCGCGGTCGAGGACGACCACGAGGTTGAGGACCCGGGCCGGAGCCACGTTCTGGTTGCTCGCGTAACGCTCGCGCAGGAGCTGCAGGAGCGCCGATTCGATGTTGTCCGGATTGGTGTTGCGCTCGCTCCAGATCAGGTCGTCGCCGGAGGCGCCGCGTCCGCTCGACGTCACTCACAGCCGCCTCCACCGGTGACCCGGAGCCAGCAGCCGGTCGGCTTCGTCCGGACCCGCGCTGCCGGACGGGTACTCGGGGATCGGAGTCTCGGTGTCGTCGTGCCAGGCGGTCAGAATCGGGTCGACGATGCCCCACAGGGCCTCGATCTCGTCGTTCCGCGTGAACAGAGTGGCGTCGCCGCGCATGGCGTCGAGGATCAGCCGCTCGTAGGCCTCGGGTGACTCGGACAGGAAGGAGGTTCCGTAGTGGAACTCCATGTTCACCGGGCGGATCCGCATCCTGGCGCCGGGAATCTTCGCTCCCAGCGAGACCGAGACGCCCTCGTCCGGCTGCACGGTGAGGACGATCTGGTTGGCCTGAACGCCAACCGAGCCGGTGCTCTGAAAGGCGAGGTGGGGAACCGGCTTCAGCGTCACCGCGATCTCGGTCACCTTGCGAGCCAGCCGCTTGCCCGTACGCAGATAGAACGGCACCCCGGCCCAGCGCCAGTTCGAAACGTGCAGCCGCAGGGCCGCGTACGTCTCCGTCCTGGAGTCGGAGGCCACGCCCTCCTCCTCGCGGTAGCCGGGCTGGCGAGTTCCCCCCACCACGCCCGGGCCGTACTGCGCCCGGACGGACATGCCCGCCACCTCGTCGATCGCGGGCGGGACGATCGCCTCGAGGACCTTCAGCTTCTCGTCCCGCACCCGGTTGGCCTCGAACGAGGTCGGCGGCTCCATGGTCAGAAGCCCCAGCAGCTGGAGCATGTGGTTCTGGACCAGGTCGCGCAGCGCCCCGGCATGCTCGTAGTAGCCGGCCCGGCCGCCGATCCCGATGTCCTCGGCGGCGGTGATCTGGACGTTGTCGACGAAGTTGCGGTTCCACACCGGCTCGAACAGCGCGTTGGCGAACCGCAGCGCCATCAGGTTCTGGACCGTCTCCTTGCCCAGGTAGTGGTCGATGCGGAAGACCTGTGACTCGTCGAGAACGCTCGAGCAGCTGGGCGTTGAGCTCGCGGGCCGAGGCCAGGTCGTATCCGAACGGCTTCTCGATCACGACCCTGGTGTCGGCGCCGTCGACGTGGTGCAGCCCGGCGTCTCCGAGCTTGCCCACGATGACCGGGAAGAACGACGGGGCGGTCGAGAGGTAGAACACGCGGTTCAGCGTCTGGCCCGCCTGCTCGTCGAACTCGCGCAGGGTCCGGTCGAGCTCCTGGTAGACGCTGTCCTCGTCGAACGACCCCGGGACGTAGCGCATGTCGGAGATGAGGCCGTTGAGCACATCGGGGTCGGGCTTGCGCCGGGAGAAGCGCTCGATCGACTCCCGCGCCATCTCACGGAAGTCCTCGTGCGAGTTGTCCGAGCGCGCCACCGCGATCAGCTCGAAGCGCTCGGGCAGAGCGCCCTCGTGCGCCAGGTTGTAGAGCGCCGGCAGCAGCTTCCGGTGGGCAAGGTCGCCCGTGCCGCCGAAGATGACCAGCGAGGTCGAGTGGACCGGCAGCCGCTCGAGCCCCTCGACCAGTGGGTTGTCCTGCTCAGCCAGCGCGCTCATCGCCCACATCCCTTCCTTAGCCTCTCCACGAAATCCCCCGATCGGACGCTCTCATCTACCCGCTCAGTCAGCTTCGGCACCGCTCTACCGCCGCGCGAGCGCTCTCGGCCACGTGCTCGGCCGTGAGCCCGAAGTGCTTGTAGAGGAGCCCGGCCGGGGCCGAGGCGCCGAAGCCCTCCATCCCGATCGCCTCGCCCTGATCCCCGACCCATCGATGCCAGCCGACCGTGCTGGCCGCCTCCAGCGACACCCGGGCTCGGCACGAAGGCGGGAGCACGGAATCCCGGTAGGAGGCGTCCTGCGCGGCGAAGTGCTCGGCGCACGGCATGCTGACCAGCCGCGCGGCGATTCCGTCGGCGCCGAGCAGATCCACCGCGGCGTTGCAGATGTGCACCTCGCTTCCGGTGGCGATCAGGATCACCTCCGGCTCGGCCGGACGAATCCCGCAGCACGTAGGCCCCGCGTTCGATGGCATCCGAGGGAACGTCGGCCGGATCCCACGTCGGTACCCCCTGGCGCGAGAACACGAGCGCGCACGGGTGGTCCCCGGAAGCGATCGCGTGCCGCCAGGCCAGCGCGGTCTCGTTCGCCCCTGCCGGGCGGATCACCGACAGTCCTGGCACCGCCCGCAGGCCGGCGAGCTGCTCGATCGGCTGGTGCGTCGGCCCGTCCTCGCCCAGCCCGATCGAATCGTGCGTGAACACGAAGATCGACGGCAGGCGCATCAGCGCCGCCAGCCGGATCGAGCCGCGCATGTAGTCGCTGAAGATGAGGAAGGTCGCGCCGTACCCGCGCAGGTAATGGAGCGTCAGGCCGTTGACCACCGCCCCCATCGCGTGCTCGCGGATCCCGAAGTGCATGTTGCGCCCGCCGGGCGAGCCGGGTTCGACGTCTCCGCCGTCCGCGATCAAGGTCAGCGTCGAGGGCGCCAGATCGGCGGAGCCGCCGGTCAGCTCGGGCACCTGGGCCGCCGCCCATTGCAGAACCTCCTGCGAGGACTTGCGGGTGGCGGTCATCTTCTCTGATTCGTGGAAGCGCGGAACCTCGGCGTCCCATCCGTCGGGGAGCCGGCGCTCGAACAGCCGGGTCAGCTCACGGGCCTCGTCGGCGAACTGCTCGGCATAGGCCTCGAAGCGCGACCGCCAGTCCGACTCGAGTTCCGCTCCGCGGTCGACGCACTGGCGGAAATGCGCGAGCGCCTGCTCGGGCACGTAGAACGGCTCTTCGGACGGCCAGCCGATCGCCCGCTTGGTCGCCAGCACCTCGTCCTCGCCCAGCGGGGAGCCGTGCGCCCCGGCCGTGTCCTGCTTATGCGGGCTGCCCTGGGCGATATGAGTGCGGACGATGATCAGCGAAGGCCGGTCGGTCACCGCCTCGGCCGCCGCCACCGCCTCCTCCAGCCGCTCGAACCCGATCTCCTCGCCCAGGTTCTGGACGTGCCAGCCATAGGCCTCGTACCGCGCCCCCACATCCTCGGTGAAGGCCAGCTTGGTGTCGCCCTCGATCGAGATGTGGTTGTCGTCGTAGAAGCAGATCAGCCGCCCCAGGGCGAGATGGCCGGCCAGGGACGAAGCCTCACCCGAGATCCCTTCCTCGAGGTCGCCGTCGGAGGCGATCACGAACGTCCGGTGGTCCACCACCTGATGGCCATCGCGATTGAACCGCTCTGCCAGGAGCCGCTCGGCCAGCGCCAGCCCGACCGAATGGGCGATGCCCTGTCCCAGCGGTCCCGTGGTCACCTCGACGCCCGGACAGTGACCGCGTTCGGGATGGCCGGCCGCCTTCGAGCCGAGCTGGCGGAACTGCTCGATGTCGTCCTCCAACGAGACGTCGTAACCGGCCAGGAACAGGGTCGAGTAGAGCAGCATCGAGGCGTGACCGCACGAGAGCACGAACCGGTCGCGATCCGGCCAGTCCGGATTTCGCGGGTTGTGGCGCATAACCCGGTGGAACAGGACGTAGGCGAGCGGCGCCAGCGCCATCGGCGTACCCGGATGACCCGAATTTGCCTTCTGCACCGCGTCCATCGACAGCGTGCGGATCGTGTCCACGCACAGCCGGTCAAGCTCGGTGGCGGTACCTGTCGCGGTCACGAGAGGTCGAAGGCGGTGCGAGCAAGCAGGGCCATTGCGGCGAGCATATACCGGCTGGCCCCCCGAATTTCAGCCAAAGAGAACTCCATAGCGCTGATACTCCTCCACGGGGACGGTTCGAAGCTGGGCGACCGCATCGGCCAGGGGCACGAGATCGATCTGGGTCGAGCGGAGCGCGGTCATCATGCCCCACGCGTCTTCGTGCGCGGCCTCGACGGCGGCGAGACCCAGGCGGGTGGCCAGGACCCGGTCGTACGCGGTCGGCGTACCCCCGCGCTGGACGTGCCCGAGGACGGTGGCGCGGGTCTCGAAGCCGGTGCGCTGCTCGATCTCGCGCTCCAGCTGGTGGCCGATCCCGCCCAGGCGAGGGTGGCCGAACTCGTCCACCTGGCCGGTCGAAACCGCCATCGTCCCCTCCTTGGGGATCGCGCCCTCGGCCGCCACCACGATGGAGAAGTTCCGCCCGCGGGCGTGCCGGCGCTCGACCAGCCGGCATACGTCCGCGATGTCGAACGGGATCTCCGGGATCAGGATCACGTCGGCGCCGCCGGCCAGTCCGCAGTGCAGGGCGATCCACCCCGCGTGCCGTCCCATGACCTCGACGACCAGGATCCGGTGGTGGCTCTCGGCCGTCGTGTGCAGGCGGTCGATCGCCTCCGTGGCCACGTGCAGGGCGGTGTCGAACCCGAAGGTGACGTCGGTGGCGCCGAGGTCGTTGTCGATCGTCTTGGGCACTCCGAGCACCGGGATCCCGTCTTCGTTCAGCCGGTGGGCGGCCCCGAGCGTGTCCTCGCCGCCGATCGCGATCAGCCCGTCGAGCTCGTGGCGGGCCAGCGTCTGGCGCACCAGCTCGACCCCGTTCTCGCGCTTGTACACGTTGGTCCGGGAGCTGCCGAGGATCGTGCCGCCGCGGGGCAGGATGCCGCGCGTGGATTCGATCGTCAGCGTCGTCGAAGTCGTCCTCGACGACGCCCCGCCAGCCGTCGCGGAACCCGACCACCTCGTCCCCGTGGCCGTCGATCGGCGTTCCGGACCACGCTGCGAATCACGGCGTTCAAGCCCGGGCAGTCGCCTCCGCCGGTCAGCACGCCCAGTCGCATCGGCCAATCCTATGCAGACGGACGGCCGACCGTCCACGCGCGCAACCAGCTGGCCACAGGCTCTGCCAAAGTTGTGACCGTGAGCGCCGATCCAGGTCCGTACACGCTCTGCCACGTCCTGCGCGAGGATCCCGAGCTGGCCGACTGCGTCCCCGCCGAGCGACGCGAGCAGGCGATCGAGGAATGCGTGGCCAGGCAGGTCTGGCTGCCGGTGGGAGGGTGGAGACCGCCCGAAACGGCCGACGGTCTCGGGATGCTCGTGCTTGAGGGCCTGATCGTCCATCAGGTCGAGATCGGGGAGCGGCGCGGGGCCGAGGTGCTGGGACAGGGCGACGTGCTGCGGCCCTGGCAGCGCGAGCCGGAGTCCCTCACTCCGCTCCAGGTGACGGTCGGCTGGTCGGTCGTTCAGGCGGCCCGGCTCGCCCTGCTCGACGAAGGCTTTCTGCGCCACCTGGCGCGCTACCCCGAGCTGGGCTGCGGGCTCCTGGCGCGGACGACCCAGCGTGCCCGCAACCTGCTGGTCAACATCGCCATCGTCCATCAAGCCAGAGTCGACGTGCGTCTGCACATGCTGCTGTGGCACCTGGCGGCCCGCTGGGGCCGGGTTCGCAGCGATGGAACCGCGTTACCGCTCCGGCTCACCCACAACGTGCTCGGAGACCTGGTCGCCGCCCGCAGGCCGACGGTGACGAGCGCCCTCTCCGATCTCGCCCGCCGGGGCCTGGTCCGGTTCACAGCTGACACATGGGTCCTCACGGGCCGCCCGCCGGGACAGCTGTCCGAGCTCGATCCCGAGCTCAGCGCCCGCCGGGCGGAGCGGACCGGCCGCTGACCCATGCACGTCGACCCCTACATCGTGCTCGGCAGCGCCATCGTCGGCCTGCTCGTCGGCATGACCGGCGCCGGTGGCGGCGCGCTGATGACGCCGATGCTGATCCTGCTCTTCGGGGTGACCCCGTCGACCGCCATCTCGAGCGACCTGGTCGCCGCTGTGGTGATGCGCCCGTTCGGCGCTCTTGTCCACCTCCGAGCCGGCACGGTCAACCTGCGCCTGGTGCGGTGGATGGTGCTCGGCTCGGTTCCGGCAGCCTTCTTCGGCGCGTACCTGCTGCAGCTGCTGGGTAACGCCAAATCCGCCCAGGACCACATCGAAACCGCACTGGGGGCGGCGTTGCTGGTCGGCGCGGCCGCGATGGCACTTCGCTTCTTCCTCGACCGCTACAGCGGGCAGGCGCGCACCGGAACCGTCCGCGAGGTCGTGCCACGACCGCTCCTGACGCTGGCCACGGGCGTGATCGGCGGTTTGATCGTCGGCATGACCTCGGTCGGCTCCGGGTCGCTGATGATCGTCTTCCTTTTGTTTCTCTACCCCACCCTGGGCGCCAACCAGCTCGTCGGCACCGACCTCGCCCAGGCGGTTCCGCTGACCCTGGCCGCCGCGGGCGGCGCGCTGATCTTCGGTCACGTCGAGGTTGCGGTCACCGCGTCGCTGATCATCGGCAGCGTGCCCGCGGTGCTGATCGGCTCGCTGCTCTCCTCCCGCGTGCCGGATCGCTACGTGCGCCCGGCGATCACGTTCGTGATCCTCGCCTCCGGACTCAAGTACGTCGGGGTGGGCACGAAGGCCCTCGGCTGGGTTCTGTGCGCGACGCTGCTGGCCGTCGGCCTCGCCTGGCTGGCCTATGCCCGACCGTGGCGCACCGCGCCGCAGCCCGATGTCCAGCGCGACTGAGCGATTCGACGTCCCGGTGCCCGGGCGGAGCGCTGGCCACCTTCGGCTTCGGGCCGCGCCAGCCCGGGACGCCGACCGTCCTGGCCGTCCACGGGATCACCGCCAACAGCCACAGCTGGCTCGCCGTCGCCCGGGCCCTGCGGGACCGGCGCCTCGGTGCTCGCCCCGGATCTGCGCGGCCGCGGCGCGCAGCAACGCCCTTCCCGGGCCCTACGGGATGGCCGTGCACGCGCGCGACATGGTCGCCATCCTCGACCACTTCGAGCTCGAGCAGGCCGTCCTGGTCGGCCACTCGCTCGGGGCGTACATCGTCGCACGCACCGCGGTCGAGTATCCCGACCGGGTCGCCGGCCTGGTGCTGGTCGACGGCGGTCTCACCGCGCCCGTCCCCGAGGACGTCGACCCTCAGCAGTTCCTCGAGGCGTTCCTCGGTCCGGCGCATGGCCCGGCTGCGCATGACCTTCTCGAGCCGCGACGAATACCACGACTGGTGGCGCAGACATCCCGCCTTCGCCCATGGCGACGTCGCAGACCAGCGATCTCCTCGCCTACGCCAACCACGATCTGGTCGGACGGGAGCCGGAGATGCGCTCTTCGGTGTCCGAGGCGGCGGTCCGCGGAGACGCCGCCGACCTGTTCGAGATGGGCGAGCCCGCGCATCGCCTGCAGGTCCCGCGCGACCTTGATCTGCGCGCCCCGGGGACTGCTCGATGAGCCGAATCCGATGCAGCCGATGGAGCTCGTCGAGGCGTGGGCTGCCGAGTCACCCGGCCAGCGCGCTGGCCGATCCGGGTGCCGGATGTCAACCACTACACGATCGTCCTCGGCCGTGGCGCGTCCGCGGTGGCGGCCACGATCGCCTCGGCCGTGGCCTCAGCCGCGCTCGAGGACCAGGTCTGAGGCGCGCTCGGCGATCATCAGCGTCGGCGCGTGGGTGTTGCCGGCGGTGATCGTCGGCATCACCGACGCGTCGGCCACCCGCAGCCCCTCGATGCCGTGCACGCGCAGCGACGGCGTCGACCACACCCTCCTCGGGCGAGCCGATCCGGCACGTGCAGGTCGGGTGGTACTCGTGCTCGCAGGTGGCCCGCAGCCACGCGATCAGGTCCTCGCGGCTGGTCAGCGAGCGACTTGGGTTGAGCTCCTCCCTGACGTGGCCGGCGAACGGAGGCTTCGAGGCGATCTCGCGCGCGAGCTCGATCGCCCTCAACATCGCCTCGACTTCGGCGTCGGAGGCCAGCATGTTGTTGACGATCCGGGGATGGTCGGCCGGGTCGGCCGAGCGCAGGCGAACGCTCCCGCGGCTCGTGGGCGCGATCAGCACCGGGCCGATGGTGAGCGCCGGCGCGCCCGTCTTGCGAAAGCCGTGCTCCCAGTAGTAGACGGGGCCGAACACGAACTGGAAGTCGGGCTTGGGCAGCGACGAATCCGAGCGCCAGTGCAGCGCCGCCTCGGCGATGTTCGAGGACAGCTTGCCCCGGCCCCCCAGCGAGCCACGGCACCAGGTAGCGCGGATTGGCGGCGTCGTCGAGCGTGTCCTCGGTCGCGCAGCGCCAGTTCATCAGCGCCATCGGGTGCTCCTGAAGGTGAGCGCCGACGTTCGGCTGATCGAGCAGGACCTCGATCCCGTGCTCGCGCAGATGGTCGGCCGGGTCCGATCCCGGACAGCATCAAGCAGCTGCGGGGAGCGCGTACGCACCGGCGGCGAGGATCACCTCCTGCGCGGCCAGAGCCGTAGTGGACCTGTCCCCCGCTCGTGTACTGGACGCCGGTGGCCCGGCCGTTCTCGATCCGCACCTTGCTCACGTGCGCGCCCGTCGTGATGGAGAGGTTCGAGCGCTTGCGCACGGCCGAGCTCAGGAAGGCGTCGGCGGCGCTCCACCGGCGCCCGCGATAGGTGGTGATCTGAATCAGCGCGCCCGCCGTCCTGGACGGGGCCGTTGCAGTCGTCGATCCGGGGTACGCCGGCCGCCGCGGCGGCGTCGAGGAACGGCTCCCAGTGGTTGGAGAGCCATCGCCTGGTGCTGACGTGAAGCTCGCCGCCGACGCCGTGGTAGTCGTCGCGGAACTGCTCGTTGTCCTCGGAGCGCTTGAAGTACGGGAGCACCTCGTCGTAGCTCCAGCCCGTGGCGCCGTCGCCGCGCCCACGTGTCGTAGTCGGCGCGGTTGCCGCGCACGTACATCATCGCGTTCATCGCCGAGGAGCCGCCGAGCATCTTCCCCCGCGGCAGGTACATGCGCCGGCCGAACAGGCCGGGCTCGGGCTCTGAGAGGTAGTTCCAGTCCTGTGCGCTCTGGAACAGGTTCGGGAACGCGGCCGGGACCTTGACGTTGATGATTCCGGCTCGCGCCGCCGGACTCGAGCAGCAGGACGGTGGCCCCACGCGCGCTCAGCCGGTTGGCCAGCACGCAGCCGGCCGAGCCGGCCCCGACGATCACGTAGTCGTGCGAGGACACTCGGCTAGATGAAGTCGTTACCGGTGAGCACGTAGACGAACGGAACGAACGGGACCAGTGACGCGATCCCCCACGTGAGCTTGGCCACGAAGCCGAGGTCCTGCCGAACCACCAGGTTGATCCATATCAGCACAACGGCGATCGGGTGAAGGATGCAGAGGATCAGCTCGAGGAGTTTCTTCATAGGCTCACGGTAGCGCTGAAGCGTGGCCGGCTGGGGAGACTTCTCGCGCCAGGGTCAGCAACCGGCCCAGCAGCGGCGCCACCTCCTCGGCGCGCCACACCAGCTGCAGGGCGGCAGGCTCGGCGTCGATCAACGGAATCGCCTGTGATCCCCATGGGGCCGAACGGCAGCGCCACAATCTCGGGAACGGTGGTGATCGCACGTCCGGAGGCGACGATAGAGGCCACCTCCTGCGGGGTGTCCGCGGCGTCACTCGTGCGGCGCGCCGGGCCGCCCCGGTAACGGTCGAGCCCCCAGAAGCCGAGCCAGCCAGGATCGCACCAGCTGGCCACCCCGGGAAACGTCTCGTCGATCACCTCGGCAATTGTCAGCTCGGTCCGCGCGGCCAGCGGATGGCGTTCGCCGACCGCGACGACCAGCGCGCTGGTACGCAGCGGCAGACTGGCCAGGCCCGGACCGGTCGGCGCCACCCAGGCCAGCGCCGCATCCGCATCGGCCAGCCATTCCTTTACGTCGAGCTTCGGGTATCCGAGCTCCCGCCAGACGAGCTCGAGTTCCGGATTGGCCTCGCCGAACCGGTCGAACAGTTCAGCCGCCAGCATCGGCGGCGTCAGGCTGAGGAAGCCGATGACCAGGCGCCCGGCCTCGGTACGGGCGAGCGACCGCGCGGTGGCCTGGGCGGCATCGACCGCGTCGAGCGCTCCCCGGGCCTTCTCGAGGAAAGCCTGGCCGGCCGAGGTCAAGGTGACGCCGCGCGGATTTCGCTCGAGCAGCTTCACGCCGACCTGAGCCTCGAGACGGGCGATGGCCTGTGACAGGGCGGGCTGGGCGAGCTGGAGGCGACGCGCCGCTCGGGTCATCTGCCCCTCCTCGGCCACGATGACGAAATACCGCAGCTGCCTGAGGTCAAAATCGACTGCGATAAGTGGCGGTTATAGCAGGCGCCCGAACACGTATTTGACAGTCCATTGGTCGGTTGGAACCATCGTCGCGGGGCTAGCCGAAAGGCTCTTCGGGGGGCCGCACCGGGGGCAGTACGGCATCGCGAGCCGACCAGCGGAGAGCAGACGGGGGCGCTCTCCCCGGTCGGCTCGCGGTACCGCCGGCCGTCAGCGCCGGCAGCGTCTTACCAGGCGCCCGAGAGCGATTTACAGGCGCCCGACCCGCCAGCGCGGAGCTCCGGCGGCGCGTCAACAGGTGCCCGATGGCGCCGACGTGCAGCCCGACCCCCTCGAGCGACAACATCAGCTCGTGCCCCGGGGCGCCGCTCGACGCGCTCAGCAGCCCGACCATCGCGATCGTGTCGCCCTCGTTGCGGACCGGGACGAACACGGCCGAGCCCATCCCCTGTTCGGCGGCGGCCTTCAGCAGCCGGTCTTCGGCCACGACGAGGTCGGCCACCGCGGTGGGCTCCGGCCGGCCCCACGCGGCTCCGAACTCGAGGCGCGTGACGCTGGGCCGGTGCTGCCAGCTCTGAGTCTCGAAGGTGGAGTCGGCCAGCGCTTCGGTGGTCGAGATCGCCGCGCACTCGAGGAGCCGACGGCGCTCGTCGGGGCAGAACGCGATCGCCGCGTCCCAGCCCCCCTCGACCGGTGAGCGTCTTGACCAGCTGCTGGAGCACCATCCGCCACTCCCCCACTCCGGACAGCGCGCCGGCCAGCGCACGCTGAGCGGCCGCGCCCCAGCGCGGGCCGTCGGTCGATGGGCGCTCGGGGACCGGCGCCGGCGCGGGCGCCTCGTGCGGACCGGCCGCTGCCGCGCCGCTTCGAGCTCGGCCTCGAGCGCGCGGCACGCGCTCCTGCGCGGCCACGAGCGCGGACTCGCCTCTCCGGACCGGCTCACGCTCGCCCGCCGCCTGCACCTCGGCGCGCAACGATTCCACCGCTGCGGCGTTCAGCCTCGAGCGCCGCCTGCAGCTCGCCGACCTCCGACGCGCGCCTGCTCGAGCTCGGCCTGCGTCCCGGCCAGCGCCGCCTCGGCGGCCTGATCTCCTACCGTCGCGGCCCGGCGCGCCTGATCGAGCTCGGCCCGCAGGGACTCCACCGCCCGCCGCTCGGCCTCGAGCGCCGCCTGCGCCTCTCCGGCCTCGCCGTGCGCCCGCTGTAGCTCGGCCCGCGCCTGCTCGAGCTCGGATCGCGCGCCGGCCAGCGCCGCGCCGGCGGCTTGGTCTCCCGCCGTGGCCGCCTGCCGCGCCTGATCGACCTCGCCCCGCAGCGATTCCACCGTGCGGCGTTCGGCCTCGAGCGCCGCCTGCGTTTCGCCCGCCTCGGCTTGGGCTCGCTCGAGCTCCGCGCGCAGGGACTGCACCATTCGTCGCTCGGCCTCGAGCGTCGCGTGCATCTCACCCGCCTCCGCGCGCGCCCGCTGTAGCTCGGACCGGGCTTGCTCGAGCTCCGCCCGCGCTCCGGCCAGGGCTGCCTCGGCCGCCTGGTCCCCGGCCGTGGCCGCCTGGCGCGCCTGGTCGAGCTCGGCCTGGAGCGACGCGACCGTCCGCCGCTCGGCCTCCACCGCTTCGCGGGCTCGCCTGCTCGGCCTGGGTGATCTCCGCGCGGGCCGCCTCCTGGGCGCGCTCGACCTCCTCCCGCAGTGCCTGCTGGGCCCGAGTCACCTCCTCCTGGGCCGACTGCCCGGTGCGGGCGAGCTCCTCTTGCGCGGCCCGCTGCACCCGCGCCAGCTCCTGTCCCGCGGCCTGGACCTCGGCCCGGAGCGACCGGCCGGTCGCGCGCTCGGCCTCGAGCGCCGACGCCGTCTCGTCCCGCGCCCGCTCCGCCGCGGCGACGGCGGCCCGAGCCTCGTCGGCCGGCACCGTGAGCCCGCTCGAGCATCTGCTTGACGCTCTTGAGCTCGAGCTCCAGCGTCTGGATCGTCTGCCCCTGCGCCTCCGCTGCCTCGCTCCCCCGCGTCTCGAGGCGCTCGGCCCGCGCCCCGCTCGGTCGCCAGCTCGCCCTCGAGCTCGGTCACCCGTGCCTCCGCGCGTGAGACCGTCTGCTCGAGCTCGGTGGCCCGGGCCCGTTCCGCGGTGATCGCGCCGAGCAGCTCGTGGGCCCGGCGCGCGGAGAGGATCGACGCCTCGCGCAGCGCCATGACCTGCCGGCGCTCCTCGGCCAGCTCCCGGTCCAGGCGGGCCGAGGTGGCCAGCGCCGTGTCGAGCTCGGCCGCGATGGCGGCGAACTGCTCCCCCTGGCCGTCCTCATGCCCCTTGCCGTTGGTGGCCACCAGCGTGTCGCTCAGCGGGGCCAGTCCCCACTCGTCGAGCAGCTCTTCGCGGAGCTCGGCGTCGCCGAGCCGGCTCCAGCGCTCGATTCGCATCAGCCGATCGCACTCGGCCCGGGCGATCCAGGCCTGGGAGAGCGGAGCGGCCACGCCACAGACGCGCGATCGGCTCGCCGTCGCGATCGCGGAGCGCGAAGCGAACCACCGAGTAGGGCGGTCGGTCCTCGAACTGGGCGACGGTGTACTCGAGCTCCAGCGGCTCCTGAGCCGAGCCGCCCTGGCGCATTCCCTCGATCGTCTCCGAGAGCTCGAGCTCGGCGTCGGTCTGGCCGCACACGCGCTCGCCGTCCGCGCCCAGCTCCTCGGCGTAGCGCCCGTTGACCCGGAGGTAGCACCCGTTCAGATCCTTCAGCCACACGACCGCGGAGCTGTCGGCGATCGGCTTGTCGAGCAGGGGGTTGGGGCTGTCTCCGGCCGGTTCCTCGGGCGGCAGCGGGCACGGACACGAGCGCGTAGCGCTGGGCGTCGGAGGCGACCACCGCCGCCACGTCGGCCACGTCGCCGTCGAGCATGACCGCGACGTGATCGATCTTGCCCGCGATGATCCGCTCGATCTTGCGCTGGTGCGCGGACAGGCACTCCTCGTCGACCCCGAAGCGCTCGCGAAAGCGCGTCGTCGCGCGCTCGATCGTGCCGCCGGGGCCGATCAGTGCGATCGCGGCCGGTGCTTCGTCGGTCGGTCTCGGAGGTCGTCACCGCCCCGCTCTGCAAAGGGGCTCCCACAGCCCGGGCATCGGCGCCGGATGGACGGAACTACGACTCGGGCGGACGGGCGTGGACGTATAGGCTGGAGCGGGTATGGAACGCAACGTCCTCGGTGGGCGGCTGGAGAGCTGCAGCACCGATCCCTGACCGGGTTCTTCCGCGACGGCTGCTGCCGCACCGGCCCCGAGGACCGCGGGAGCCACACGATCTGCGCTGTCGTCACCCAGGAGTTCCTCGACCACCAGCGCGAGATCGGCAACGACCTGAGCACGCCGGTCCCCTGGTACGACTTCCCCGGGCTCAAGCCCGGTGACCGCTGGTGCGTGACCGCGGTCAACTGGCTGCGCTCGCACCAGAGCGGAGTCGCGGCCTACGTCGTCCTGGCCGCGACTCACGAGCGCGCGCTCGACTACGTGCCGCTCGACGTGCTCGAGCAGTACGCCGTCGACGTCCCCGCCGACCCGGGCGAGCTGGGGTAGGGATGGGCCGCGCCGGGCCCGGGAGTTTCGCCGCCAGGCGAAACTCCCAATGCCGCGCGTAGCGCGGCACGGCATCCCTGGGGCCAGTGCACGGCCCGTCCGGCCGGCTCAGGCCGCCAGCCGCGGGCAGCTCGATCGCCGGGCAGCGGTCCATGACCACCATCAGCCCCGCCTCGAGCGCGCGCTGAGCCGCCGCTTCGTCGATCACCCCGAGCTGCATCCACACGGCCCGGGCGCCGGCGGCGATCGCCTCGTCCACGTGCGCGCCGGCGAACTCCGAGCGGCGGAAGATGTCGACCACGTCGACGCCGGGCGGGCACCCGCGGGTGCGAGCGCTCGCCCAGCACCTCGTCCACGTTCGGATTGACCGGGATCACGCGGAAGCCGCGGCTCTGGAGAAGGCGGGCGATGCGGTTGGAATCCCGCCGCGGGTCGGGCGAGCACCCGACCACGGCCCAGGTGCGGGTCTCGGTCAGGACTCGGCGGATCGTCTCTTGGCTGGAGTGGCCGGCCACTTGCGGCTCAGTATGGCGCGGGACCGGTGGCGGAACAGCGGGGCGCCCGCGTGCTCGGTCTCCTCCAGGCTGCGGGCGGCTCGCTCCTGATCGTGGCCGGACCCGACCACCTGGGCGTAGTTGAGCACGCTGACGATGACCACCCCGCCGACCACGTTGCCGAGCGTGGCGGCGGACAGCCAGTGCAGGTAGCCGGCCACCGAGGCGTGCCCTCCGAGCACGGTGGCGAGGATCTCCGCGCTGCCGGCGATGCAGTGGGCCAGATGCGCCGCCCCGACCACGAAGGTGAGCAGCCAGATCAGGAACACCTGGGCGATGGTGAAGCGGCTGGCGCTGACCACCCAGGCCACGAGCGCGATGATCCAGCCGCCCGCCACCCCGGCCCAGAACAGGTGCGCCCACGAGCCGTGCATGGCCTGTGAGCCGAGATGCTCGAGCGCGGCGCGCATGCCGGGGTCGAGCGCGCTCGTACAGACCATGAGGACGGCGAACACGAGCGCCCCGAGGACGTTGGTGACGAACACGATCGCCCACAAGCGGGCGGTGTTGCGCAGGTGGCGCCTGCGTGCGAGCACGAGGATGACCGGGAACAGCGTGTTCTCGGTGAACAGCTGCGCGCGTCCGACGATGACCGCGATGAAGCCGAGCGGATACAGCAGGGCGGCGATCAGGTAGCCGGTCTTTCCGGCCCCGACGGCGGACAGCAGGGCGGCCGAGCCGAGGCCGCTCAGGCCCATGCCGATCCCGGCCGCCAGGCCGGAGAAGGCCAGCGCCACCGAGGAGCGCTTGAGCTCCTCCTCACCGACTTCGACCGCGCTGGCGAACACCTGCGCGGCCGTCATGCGCGCAGAGGCATCACTTCCCTGAGGGTTCACGGACACTGGCGCGGATTACCCCGCCCCGCCTCCGCTCACGCGGAGATGTGACGAGCCTCACAGTGCGTCTTGGCGCAGGCGCTCGAGCACCGGCTGGGCGACCGGGGACCGGTCGGGGGACAGCCGCTCGAGCATCGTCTCCCACGTCGGCTGGAGCGCGATGGCCTCGCGGACCTGCGCCAGGGCCAGGTCCATGTCGCCCATCGCGGCCGCGCCCAGCCCGGCCCAGAACAGCAGCTCGTGGTTGCCCGGCGCCCGCTCGCTGGCCTCGCGGTAGAGCTTGGCCGCCTCCTCGTAGCGCTCATGCAGCACGAGCTCGTCCGCCTCGTCGGCCAGCCGGTAGGCGTACTGCAGCCCGAGCAGCCGGCGGAGCTCGGCCAGCGGCTCAGGATGGTCCTCGACCCGCAGCGAGACCACGGTCTGCCACGGCTCGCCGTCGGCGGGCACGACCACGAGCGCCGCCGACTGGCGTCCGCGCAGATCGCCCCCGGCCCGCTCGGCCGCCTCGAGCGCGTCGATCAGGCGGTCGGCCAGCGGACCACTCGCCGACTCGTACGCGCTCAGCATGTCCGGCCACACCCGGGCCGAGGCCATGATGTTGGCCTGACAGGAGACCGCGTCGCCGGTGGCGTGTCCGGCCTCGGGCATGCAAGCCGAGCCGGTGTGCGCGGCCACGGCTCCGGTTCGATCGACGATCGCCAGCTGGCGCCCGTCGGCCCCGGGGTCCTGGCCGATCAGCCTCGCCACCGTGCTCGCGGCGTCGTGCCCGCTCTGGAGCAGCTCAAGGCCCTCCGGCCCGTAGGCGACGTTGACGTTGGCCTGGGTGGCGATCGCGCCCACGCCGGGCCGCGCCCAGGTCACGAGCGCGCCGACCGAGAACCAGTGCGACTGCACGGCGACTCCGAGCTCGCCGGTGCTCGGGTCGCGCGCGACGATCGAGTAGGTCAAGAGCGCTGTTCGGCCGGTTCGCCCACGTCGGCGCCAGCGTATTCGACCGAGGGGCCGGCCGGGAGAACCTCGAGGCGGGCGTCGGGCTCGGGCGCAGCGCGTCTGGCGCCGCCGGGCGATGAACGGCACGCCCTTGGCCGGCACGAGCGAGGCCAGGGCCGCGATCACGCACGCGGCGAGGCCGAACAGGAACGCCGAGGAGAGAGCGCTGGCGAACGGGTGAGAGATGATCGAGGGGAAGAAGGTGTGGCCGAGGAGCACGTGCTGCTGAGCGGGCGAGGCGGTCTTGATCCCGGGGCCGAGCAGCGTCTGGACCGGGTTGTAGCCGAGGAAGGCGGCGAACAGGGTGGCCACCGGGGGCAGGTTGGCCGCCTTTGCGGCGACCGCGCCCGAGATGCCATGGGAGCGCAGGCCGGTGTAGAGCGACTGGTGCAGACCGCCCGAGAGCCCGACGATCATCAGGCTGAAGAAGATGCCGATCGAGAGCACCATGGCCGAGTTCATGAACGTGGCCGCCATGCCGCCACCGGCCCCGCGCTGATTGGGCGGCAGGCTGTTCATGATGCTGGCCCGGTTGGGGGAGAAGAAGATGCCCATCCCGAGTCCGTTGAGCACGATGACCAGGGCGAAGACCGGATAGGAGAAGTTGACCGGGAGGATCGAGAGGAGCAGGAACGAGGCCGCGGCCAGCACCATTCCGGCGACCGCGAACGGACGGGGCCCGATCCGGTCGGACAGGGTGCCCGCGATCGGACCGGCGAACAGCATCCCCACCACCAGCGGCAACAGATAGATGCCGGCCCACAGCGGCGTGTCGGAGAAGCTATAGCCGTGCCGGGGCAGGTAGATGCCCTGAAGCCAGATGATGAGCACGAACTGGAGGCCGCCCCGGCCGATGCCCGAGAGCAGCGAGGCCAGGTTGCCGGCCGAGAACGCGCGCACCTTGAACAGGTCGAGATGGAACATCGGCTGCTCGACCCGGGTCTCGATGAAGCAGAACAGGGCCAGGATCAGCAGGCCGCCGCCGATCTCGGCGATCACCTTGGGGCTCGTCCAGCCCATCGTGTGATGGCCGTAGGGCTGGATCCCGTAGGTGATGCCGACCATCACCGCGACCAGCCCGATCGGCGAAGGTGACGTTGCCCAGCCAGTCGATCTTGGCCGGCTTGCGCTCGGACAGATCGCGGAGCTTGGCGAACCCCCAGATCGTCCCGAAAAGGCCGAACGGGACCGAGACCAGGAACACGGCCCGCCACGCCACCGGGGCGAGGACGCCGCCGAGCACGAGCCCGATCGAGGAGCCCGCCACCGCCGCCACCCCGTTGATGCCGAGCGCGAGGCCGCGCTGGTTGGCCGGGAAAGGCGTCGGTGATGATCGCGCTCGAGTTGGCGAACAGCATCGCGCCGCCGACGCCCTGCAGGGCGCGCATGATGATCAGCCACAGGGCGCCCGAGCTGCCCTTCATCCACGTGACCGAGAGCAGGATGCTGAAGAAGGTGAAGACGGCGAAGCCCAGGTTGTAGGTCTTCGCGCGCCCGTAGATGTCGCCGAGCCGGCCCAGGCTGACCACCAGCACCGCGGTGACGACGAGAAAGCCGAGGATCAGCCACAGCAGGTAGTTGGTGTTGCTCGGCAGGAGCGGGTTGATGTCGATGCCCTTGAAGATGTTGGGCAGCGAGATGAGCAGGATCGAGGCGTTGATCGTCGCGATCAGGACCCCGAGCGTCGTGTTCGAGAGCGCGAGCCACTTGTAGTGCGGCGGCAACGAGCGCGCCCGTGTGGTCGCGGACCGCGGGCGGCGATCCCCCGGTTCGCGTGTGTCAGGTCAGTCGCTCACTGGCCGCTCCACGATAGCAGATCCTTACGTAAACGTTCGGTTGCTAGTGGCGTCCCGGTCCGACGCGGGCTCAGGGACGCGTCAGCTCGCTCGCCGGGGCAGCGGCTGGGCCGAGGTGCCAGACGGCCGGAGCTCATCGAGCGCATCGCGCAGCCACTCGGCCAGCGACCACACGTCGGGCATCTGCTCGCGGTCGGCCACGATCCCGAAGTCGAGCTTGCCGCAGTAGCTCATGACCGTGATGTTGAGGCCCATCCCATCGGTGACGACCGAGATCGGATACTGGGCCTCGAGCCGCGCCCCGGCCAGGTAGAGCGGGAACTGCGGTCCCGGGACATTGGAGACGACCAGGTTCCAGGCCGGATGGCTGCGCTTGCTCGCGCTGAGCGAGAAGGTCACGCGGGCCGCGCGAGAGAACAGGGCCGGCGGGATGAATTGGTTCGCGTCGCTGAGCAGATCGGCCGGTAGCGCTCGGTGGCGCTTCTTCATTCCGGCCAGCGCGGCGTGCGTCTCCCGCAGACGGGTGACCGGATCCTCGATGTTCGTGTACAGCGGCGCCGTCATGAGCAGGATCCGATTGCCGAACGTCCCGTACTGGTCCTGCTTTCGCACGGACACCGGGATCTGGGCCACCAGCGGCGACTCGGGCAGGTCGTCGTGCTCGATCAGCCACCGGCGGACCGCGCCGGCGCAGATCGAGACGATCACGTCATTGACCGTGCAGCGGTGGAGCCGTTCTTGAGCTCCTTGACCTCGTCGAGCGGCAGCTCGGTGAACATGAACCGCCGGTGCGCGGACACCCTCCCGTTGAACCGCGTGTGTGGAGGCACGAGGTTGAGATGACCGACCACGCGCCCCCGTCCGAGCGCGCGCTGCGCCGCGGCCATCGCGTGGCCCGCCGTCTTCAGGCCCGGTACTCCGGCCAGCGACGGGACCTCGTCGATGTTCGGCAGCGCGCGCGGGACCGAGCGCACGAGCCGGGCCGGATAGCGCGGCACGCCGAGGAGGGCGCGCCCGAGCATCTCGAGCTGGCCGGGTCGGTCGCGCGGCGGGTGCAGGCGCGGCGGCGGCTCGCGGCCCTCCGGGCTGAGGTCGAGCAGCGCACCGAGGATCTCCGCGCCCGAGAGCCCGTCGATCACGGCGTGGTGGATCTTGCTCATGACCGCCACGCGGTCGCGCGGCAACCCGTGGATCAGGTACAGCTCCCACAGCGGCCGCGAGCGGTCGAGCGGGCGGGAGAAGATCCGGGCCACCTGGTCGGCCAGCTGGGCGTCGGTACCGGGCGGCGCGAGCGCGATCTCCCGGACGTGGAACTCGAGGTCGAAGTCGGGGTCCTCGATCCAGTAGCCGTAGTCGAGTCCGAACGGCACCTCGGCCAGCTTCCACCGAAACGGTGGCACGAGCGGCAGGCGCTCATCGATCAGCCGCTGCAGGTCGAGCAGGCTGAGCGATCCGCCCGGCGCGGTCGACGGGTCGTAGATCGAGAGGCCGCCCACATGGCCGTAGTGACGGGAGTTCTCGAGGGCCAGGAACTGCTGATCGAGGGCGGTGAGTTGACGCACTGGACGAGCATCATCCTCCACCCGTCCCGCGCCGGCAAACGCGTGGCGCTCAGTCGCCGGGATGCTCGGCCGGCGCGGCCATCCGCACCTCGGCCAGCGGCTCCTCGGTGGCCAGCAGGACCTGCAGCTGGTCCCGGGTGACCGGCCGGGAGAACAGGTAGCCCTGCCCGAGCGGAGAGCGCATCTCGCGCAGCTGATCGGCCTGCTCGGGCTCCTCGATGCCCTCGGCCACCACGTCCATGTGAAGGCTCTTGCCCAGGTTGATGATCCCGCGGACGAGCTGGCCCTTGCCCGGGTCGTGCTCGATGCCCTCGATGAACGAGCGGTCGATCTTGAGGATGTCGACCGGATAGGCCTGCAAGCGGGACAGGGCCGAGTAACCGGTGCCGAAATCGTCCACCGCCACCTGCACGCCGAGTCGCTTGAGCTCCTGCAGGCGGGTCACCATCTCCTCGCCGTCCTCGGGCAGCAGGCTCTCGGTGATCTCGAGCACGAGCAGACCGCGGCTTCAGGCCGGTTTCGGCCAGCGCCTCGGCAACGGTGCTCCGGGAACGACGCATCGTGGAGCTGGCGCGTCGAGACGTTGACGTTCATGTACAGGTCACGCCCGGGAAACTGGCGCTGCCAGTCCGCCGCCTGCGCGCAGGCGGTGTCGAGGATCCAGCGCCCGAGCGGAATGATCAGGCCCGTCTCCTCGGCCAGGCCGATGAACTGCGCCGGGGCGAGCCGGCCGCGGTCCGGATGGGCCCAGCGCACGAGCGCCTCGGCCCCGACGATGCGCCCGTCGTCGAGCTCGACGATGGGCTGGAAGTCGAGCTCGAACTCGCCCACCTCGAGCGCGTGCTGCATCTCGCCCGTGAGCTCGAGGCGGTCGAGCACGCGCTGGTGCATCCCGGGCTCGAACACCCGCATGCCGCCCTTGCCCGCCTCCTTGGCCGCGTACATCGCGGTGTCGGCGTTGCGCAGGAGCTCGTCCGCGGTGAGCAGGCCTTCGCTCGTGGCCACTCCGATCGAGGCGGTGATCCGCAGCTCGCGGCCGGAGATCTTGAACGCCGGCGCGAGCGCCTCGAGCAGCCGGGCGGCGATCGTCTCGGGCTCGGTCTCGTCGTCCATCATGTCGATCAGGACGGCGAACTCGTCACCGCCGAGCCGGGCCGCGGTGTCGGTGACCCGGATCACCGTGGCGATCCGCAGCGCCACCGTGCGCAGCAGCTCGTCGCCGCTCGAGTGCCCGAGACTGTCGTTGATCGTCTTGAAGTCGTCGAGGTCGAGGAACAGGACCCCGACCGGGTTCCGTGGCGGCGCGCGCCCGCCAGCGCGTGAATCAGCCGATCCTCGAACAGGGCGCGGTTGGCCAGGCCGGTCAGGGCATCGTGGAAGGCCTGGTGGCGCAGCTCGTCCTCGAGCGCTTTGCGCTCGGTCACGTCGCGCATGCTCAGCAGCACGCCCTCGATCACCGGGTCAACGAGCCGGTTCTCGGCGATCGCCTCCAGGTGGCGCCACTCGCCGTCGGCGTGGCGGAAGCGGGCGGTGAACCGGACGACGCCGGGCCGGCTCGTCGCGGTGGCGAGGTGCACCTCGAGCGACTGAGCGTCGTCGGGGTGGACCAGGCTGGTCAACCGCCGTCCGACCAGCGAGTCGACGTCGTGGCCGAGCGTCCGCTCGACCGTGGTCGACTGCCAGCGAATGGTCAGGTCGGGGCCGACCACGGTGATGATGTCGCTGGCGTTCTCGACCAGGGCGCGGATCCGCTCCTCGCTGCGCCGCTCGAACGCCCGGCGCTGATCGACCAGCAGGGCTCGCCGGCCGATCCGGTAGAGCTGAGAGCCGAGCAGGATGCAGCAGAGCCAGGCCGATGGCCAGCGAGCCGATGAAGGCCCGGGTGGCCCGGCTCGAGGCCTGGTCGGCGACCGCTGCTGCAGCGGACGCATCGGCGGCCGCGTCGCGACCCAGCGCGGTGACCGTGGGCCAGAACTCGGACCACACGACCTTGGCCATGGCCGGGCGCGTTGGGCGAGGCCATGTGCCGGGAGTCAGCTGTATCCCCTGGGCTATATAGCCGCACCGTGTCCTGCTCGAGCGCCTGGGTCGCCGCGCTGTTGTCGACCCGGCGAAGGGCGGTCAGCGTGCGGGTGAGGTTCGAGTAGATCTCCGTGCCCAGCCGGATGAATTGCGTCACCGTTGAGCTGATGCGAGTGCGTCTCGGCTGATCCCGAGGCTGCATCAGCAGGCCGACCTCGTCGCTGGCCGCGCGCACCTGGTCGGCCAGGATCTGGACCTGCTGGTCGTGACGCTCGTCGCGCCGGGCCTTGTTGGCGATCGCCACCATGGCGAAGATCACGGCGACGCCGGCCAGGACGATGAAGACCTGGCGCCAGGGCAGGGCGGACCCCAGGCGGCGTACATCCAGTGCCGAGCGCATATGACCGGCCTTTCGGCTGGACGACCGAAAAACTGAGCAAACACGTACCGGTCGCGGACATGTGGCGGCCTGCGGCCGCCATTGGCAGTTTCGCCTGGCGGCGAAACGTGCCGGGGCGTCGTCACTCCGCGGGCTGGAGCGGGAGCGGGGAGGCGGGCTTGAGCTCTTCGAGGCGGAGCAGGGTCATCACGCGGGCCGCGCCGCCACGCGTGGAGAGGCGGACGAGCACGCGCTGGAGTTCGGCCACCTCGCGCGCGACCACCATCAGCATCGCGTCCGTCTCGCCGGTCACCCAGTCGGCCGAGATGACCTCGGGCATCCCGCGCACCGCCTCGGCGAACCGGCGGTGGCTGGCGTCGTCGTGGCGCTGGAGTGTCACCGCCACGTAGACCTGGAGCGGAAAGCCGGCCGCGGCGGAGTCGAGCCGCGCGGCCAGGCCGCGGATGATCCCCGACTCCTTCAGCCGCCGGACCCGGTGCAGCGTGGCCGCGGGCGAGAGGCCGACCAGCCGGGCCAGCTCGACGTTCGAGCGATCGGCGTCGAGCTGCAGCGCCTCCAGCAGCTGTTGATCAATTAAATCCAGTGAGATGGCCATTGCGCCAAATAATCTATCGCGGTTGGCGGCAATAGCGACGCGACATGTCTTTTCGGCCCCATGAATGTCGATCATGGTTCATGTGAGGAATTCGAATCGCATCGCCATCGCCGCGCTCGTCACCGCAGGCGTCCTGTGGGGACTCAGCGTGCCGCTGTCGAAGCTCGCGCTGCCCTGGCTGGGCGCCGGGTGGCTGACCTTCGTGCGCTTCGCCGCCGCCGCGCCGCTGCTGGCGCTGAGCCGCCCCCGGGCCCTGCGCAGCGCGTGCACGGTCCCGATCCTCGCCTCGGGCGCGATCGGCTTCGGCGCCGTCATCCTGCTCCAGAACGCGGGGATCCAGCACACCAGCGTGACCCACGCCGCGCTCGTCGTCGGTGCCGTTCCGGCGCTGGTGGCGGTTCTCACCGCGGGCGGCGGACAGGCCGTGACCCGGCCGCTGACCTGGGTCGGATACGCGCTCGCGCTGGCCGGCATCGGGCTCGTGGCCGGCGCCGGCGGCGGTGGCGCGAGCGCGTCGGGCGACCTGCTCGTGTTCGCGTCGGCCGTCCTCTCGGCCGCCTTCATCGTGGTCCAGCCCCGGCTGCTGGCCGGCCGGGACGCCGCCGCGGTCACCGCGGTTCAGTTCGCCGCCGGGGCGCTGGTCGCGCTGCCGATCGCGTTCCTGACCCAGCCCATGCCGCCGGCGCCGTCGAGCGGCGACGCGGCCGCGGCGGTCGCTGCTCTGTCGCTCATCGCCACGCCGCTGCCGTTCTGGCTCTTCGCGTTCGGACAGGCCCGGGTCCCGGCGCACCTGGCCGGGGCGTTCGTGAACCTCGAGCCTGTGGTCGGCGCCGCGGTCGGGTGGGTCGCCTTCGGCGGTGCCGCCTCGACCAGTCAGCTCGCTGGCGCCCTCGCCGTGCTGGCCGGCATCGCGCTGAGCGTCCGGCCGGATAGCGGTGCCGAACCTCTACGCTGCCGGTGTGGCGGAACGACCAAGGGTGGGCCTGGTGCTCGGCGCCGGCGGCGTGCTCGGTGGAGCGTGGCTCGTCGGCGCTCTGCATGCGATCGCCACCGAGACGGGATGGGATCCGGGGAGTGCCGACTACATCGTCGGGACCTCGGCGGGGTCGATGGTGGGGGCGCTGGTGGCCTGCGGCGTGCCGCCCTGGTTCATGCTCTCGCGCTCGGCCGGCGAAGCGCTCGACCGCCCGGATGACGAGACCCGCTCGGGCGGCGGGCGCGTTCCACTTCGAGCCTCGCGCCTTCGCCCTCGGCCCGGGCTCCTGGAGGCTGGCGGCGGCGTCACTCGCGCGCCCCTACCGTTACTCCCCGGCCGCGGTGATCTCCGGCTGGCTCCCCCGCGGCCTCGTCTCCACCGAACCGCTGAAAGCGACGATCCGCCGCGCCTGCCCGAGCGGCTGGGCCCCGCACCCGAACTACTGGGCCATGGCCGTGGACTACGGCACCGGGCGCCGGGTGGCGTTCGGGCGCTCTGGCTCGCCCGGCGGCCGAGCTCGCCGATGCCGTCGCCGCCTCGTGCGCGATTCCCGGCTTCTACCGGCCGGTCGACATCGGCGGGCGCGTCTACGTCGACGGCGGCGTGCGCTCCACCTCGAACCTCGATGTTCTGCGCGAGGCCAGGCCGGACATCGTGCTCGCGCTCAACCCGATGTCGTCGCTCGAGGCCTCGGAGACGCGCACGGTCGGCCAGCGCCTGGCCGCGCGGATGCGGACCGAAGCGGGACGGCGGCTCGGCTCGGAGGCCAAGCGCCTCCGCGCGGCCGGGATCGAGGTGATCCTCATCCAGCCCACGGCCGCCGACCTCGACGTGATGGGAAGCAACCTGATGAACCGCCGGCGCCGGCCCGAGGTGGTCACCACCGCCGTGCGCACGGTCACCGAACAGCTTCAGGGCTCACGCCTATTTCGAATCGCTACCGCCCGGCGATCCTCTCCTCGTCCGCCGCCCGGACGAGCGACCGGCCTGGGAAGACCTCCGCGCCGCCGCCGCGGGCCGGTTCGCCACAGCCGCGACCGCCTGAGGCGCATAAACGTCGCCCGGGTAGCAAATGGGCGTGAAGCGGGCGACGTTTCGGCGCTCATACGACCAGGACGTCGCCGGCTTCCCCGCGAAGTTCGCACCGGGCGACGTTCTTGCTGTCGCGGGGCCCGCGCGGCACGGATGCCGCGCAAGACCGGCCCCATGGACGCCTCGCGCAGCGAGGCCCCAAATCAGCCCCCGACGACCGGCGCCACCGGACCGCACACCGGCGGCGGGCGCCGTGGCATCGAGCGCCTGGAGGACGTCGCCATCGGCGACGTGGTCGTAGGGCATCGACAGGTGCTCGCCCTGGTCGAGCGCGCACTGGTCCTGAAGCGTGATGTTGGTCGCCTGGGGCAGGAAGGCCGAGGTGTAGGGGGTGACGACCTCGTCGTTCCGGGACTCGATCACCGTGTACTTGATGTCGGTGGGATCGGGCGTGGCGTTGAGGTTGGTCATGAACGGCGAGCCGGCCTCCTGCTCCTGGCAGGCCGGGCAGTCGGCCGTGAACGCACTCGCGCCCGGGAAGTAGTTGGCCAGGGTGAACAGGCCGTTCAGGGTCGTGCCGTGGTTCGAGGGGGCCAGGCCGACCAGGGCGTCCACCTTGCCGTCTCCGCCATCGAACTTGATGTAGTAGCGCGGCATCATCCCGCCCTGCGAGTGGCCGACGATGTCGACCTTGCTCGCTCCGGTGGCGTTCAGGACCTGGGTGACGAAGCTCGCCAGCTGACCGGCCGAGTCCTCGATCGGGCCGGTCCCGTACACCCCGAAGCTGCCGCTCCCTTTGTACGAGCCGTAGTTGAGCGCGAACACGCAGTAGCCGTTGTCGTAGAGCAGGGGCGACAGGGCCTGCCAGCTGTCCGACATATCGCCGAACGTGCCGTGGACGAGGATCACCGGGTACGGATGGGCGGTGGTCGGCTTGCACGACCAGTCGTTGGCGCCGGGCGGGCTGGCGCTCGGGCTTGCGTGCGCGTAGCCGTAGGCGCCGTTGTAGATCACCGGCAGCGGCGCCGCCGCCGCGGCTGAAGCCGTGAGGAGACCAAAGCTGAGTGCCGCGGCGATGCCAATCAGCCACCTGCGCATGGTGCGCCGGTCACTACCCCAAATGACCATGGCCACAAACGCGGGCGTGGCTAATCTGGCACCCATGAGTGCGAGCGCACCTTCACTGGAGGCCGTGGACGACACGCGGGTCGACCGCGCGCTGCTGGCCGTCGCCTCGGTCGTGGTCCTCGGGACGATCATGTCGATCCTCGACACCACGGTCGTCAACGTGGCGATCAACACCCTCGCGCAGCAATTTCACACCAGCCTGACCACGATCCAATGGGTGGCCACGGGCTACACGCTCGCGCTCGCCACCGTGATCCCGCTCACCGGCTGGATCGCCGACCGCTTCGGGACCAAGCGCCTCTACATGACCTCGATCGCGCTGTTCATGCTCGGCTCGGCCCTGTCCGGGCTGGCCTGGTCGGCCGGCTCGATCATCTTCTTCCGCGTGCTCCAGGGGCTCGGCGGCGGCATGATCATGCCGGCCGGGATGACGATCCTGACCCGCGCCGCGGGGCCGCAGCGCATCGGCCGGGTCATGAGCATCATCGGGGTGCCGATGCTCCTCGGCCCGATCCTGGGTCCGATCCTCGGGGGCTGGCTCGTGGCCGACGTGTCCTGGCGCTGGATCTTCTTCATCAACGTCCCCATCGGCGTGGCCGCACTGGTGCTGGCGCTGCGGATCCTCCCGCGCGACCAGCCCTCGCACGAGCAGCGGCTCGACCTGGTCGACCTCGTCCTCCTCTCCCCCGGCCTGGCCCTCGTGATCTACGGGCTCGCCGAGACCAACGCCGCGGGCGGCTTCGGCTCGGCCAAGGTGCTCGGCCCGGTCCTGGCCGGGGCGCTGCTGCTCGTCACCTTCGTCTGGCACGCCCTGCGCACCCGCAACCCGCTCATCGACCTGCGCCTGTTCAAGGACCGGACGTTCGCGATGTCCTCGGTCATGCTCGTGCTCGTGGCCATCTCGGTGTTCGGCACCTTCCTGTTGCTGCCGCTCTACTTCCAGACCGTCCGCGGCGAGTCCGCTTTGCAAAGCGGGCTGTTGCTGGCGCCGCAGGGCTTCGGGGCCATGCTGGCCATGCCGGCGGCCGGCCAGCTGGCCGACCGGACCGGGTCGGGCAAGATCGTCCCCTTCGGGCTGCTGGCCATCGTGGCCTCGGTCCTGTGCCTGACCCAGATCGGCGCCAACACGTCGTATGTGTGGACGAGCGTCGTGCTCTTCGTGTTCGGGGCCGGGATGGGCTTCACGATGATGCCGACGTTCTCGGGCGCGATGCAGTCGATCCGCCGGGAGGCGGTCGCGCGAGCCTCGACCGCGCTCAACATCCTCCAGCAGACCGGCGCCTCGATCGGGACGGCGGTGCTCACCGTGGTGCTCGCGTCGGCTTTGACTGATCAACTCGGGGCCGGAGCGGGTCACGGGTCGCTCGGGTCGACGGCGCATCTGTCGGCGTCCGCGCGCCAACATGTCGCGCCGCTGATGGCCAGCGCGTTCGGCCAAACGTTCTGGTGGGCGCTCGGGCTGCTGCTCGTCGCGCTCGTGTTCTCGGCCGCGCTGCCCAAGCGAAGGCCGGCGCTGGCGGCCGGTGAGGCGCCGCTGCCGGTGATGACCTGACCGCTACTCGGTGACCGGCGCGCCCGTCTGGTAGAGCGCCGAGCGGTCGACGTCGGCGATCGACGTGTTGCCGGTCAGGGCAAGCGCCACGTCGATGTCGGCCTTCATCACATCGAGCACGTGGCGGACCCCGGCCTCGCCGCGGGCGGCCACCGCCCACACCCAGGCCCGGCCGATGAGGACCGCGCTGGCTCCGAGCGCCACCATCTTGACCACGTCGAGGCCGTTGCGGACGCCGCCGTCGGCCAGGATCTCGACCTGGCCCCCGATCGCGTCGACGACCTCGGGCAAGGCTCGGGTGGTCGACGGCACGGCGTCGAGCTGGCGGCCGCCGTGGTTGGAGACGATCACCCCGTCCACCCCGGCGTCGACCGCGCGGCGGGCATCCTCGGCGTCGAGCACGCCCTTGACCACCAGCCGCCCGTTCCAGTGCTCGCGCACCCAGGCGATGTCGTCCCAGGTCACGCTGGGATCGAACTGCCTGTCGACCCAGCTGCGAAAGGCGGCCGGGGTCTTGGCATCGGGGACGGCCCGCTCGAGATTTCCGAAGGTGAGCGGCCGGCCGCCGATCGGGACCTCACGCACCCACTCGGTGTGCCCGACGAGGTCGAGCCCGCGCAGCGCCTTGGCCAGCGGGGAGGCGTCACCGACGAGCGCGTTGCGGGTGTCCCGATGGCGGGCGCCGACCACGGCCAGGTCGATGGTGAGCACGAGGACCGGACACGCGACCGCCTGCGCCCGCGCCATCAGGTCCTCCGCGTACCCGCGGTCGCGCATGACGTAGAGCTGGAACCACGGCGGCCGCCGCGTCGCGCGCGCCACTTCCTCGACGCTGCAGATCGACACGGTCGAATCGACAAATGGGACGCCCGCCGATTCGGCCGCACGCGCCGCCTGCACCTCGGCTCGCCGGGCGAACATTCCGCCCAAGCCGACCGGTCCGAGGATGATCGGCAGGCTGAGGGACTGACCGAGAACCTCGGTCGACGGGTCGCGGGTCGATACGTCGCGCATCACGACCTGGCGCAGGAGCACGCGCTCCAGGTCGGCCACGTTGGCGCGCATCGTCGCCTCCGCGTAAGCGCCTCCGTCGGCGTAGTCGAACAGCTGGCGCGGGAAGCTTCCGGCGCGCCAGCTCGCGGTAGTCGAGTGCGGTGGCGGGCGCCAGCCGCATGGGCCGATCGGCTCTGAAGCGCACCGCGCGAGCCTAACGCGCGCGGGATTGGGATGGCGAAGTTGCGGCGGATGGCTAGTTGCGCCGGCGGGCCCGCTATCGGCGCGTCCTGGTCGATGGGCGGGCATGATTCCGCGCGGTCATGAACGGCGCTCAGGCACTCATCCGGACGCTCGTCGACGCGAACGTCACCACGTGCTTCACCAACCCCGGCACCTCGGAGATGCACTTCGTCGCCGCGCTCGACTCGGTGCCCGAGATGCGCGCCGTGCTGGCCCTGTTCGAGGGCGTGGCCACCGGCGCCGCCGACGGCTACGCGCGGATGGCCGACGCGCCCTCGGCCACGCTCCTGCACCTGGGGCCAGGTCTGGGCAACGGCCTGGCCAACCTCCACAACGCTCGCCGGGCCAAGGTGCCGATCGTCAACATCGTCGGCGACCATGCCACCTACCACCGGCAATACGACGCGCAGCTGCAATCCGACATCGAGACCGTGGCCCGAAACGTCTCGACCTGGGTCCGCACGTCGTCGAGCACCGAAGCCCTGTCGCGCGATGCCGTCGAGGCGATCAACGCGTCCGTGGGCCCCCCGGGCCAGGTCGCCACCCTGATCCTCCCGGCCGACGTCTCGTGGACCGACGGCGCCGAGCCGGCCCCCCGGGTCGCGCCCACCCCTCCGCCGGTGGCCTCGACCGACGTGGTCGAGACGGTCGCGCAGGCCGTGCGCGGCGGCGAGGGCTCGGCCCTGCTCCTCGGCGGCCGGGCGCTCCGCGCCGACGCGCTCATGGCCGCGGGCCGGATCGCCGCGGCGACCGGGGTCGAAGCTGCTGGCGGAGGTGTTCCCCACCCGCTTCGAGCGCGGCGCCGGCCTGCCCACGCCCGAGCGGTTGGCCTACATTCCCGAGCTCGCTTCGGTCCAGCTGAAGGGCCTGAAGCACCTGGTGCTCGTGGACGCCAAGGCGCCGGTGTCGTTCTTCGCCTACCCGGGCAAAAAGAGCTACCTCGTGCCCGACGGTTGCGAGGTGCACGAGCTCGCGTCGCCCTCCGATGACGTCGGAGGAAGCCTGGAGGCCCTGGCCGAGGCGGTCGGAGCCGGCGGGGCCCAGCCGGAGCTACAGCCGGTGAAACGGGTGGAACGGCCGAGCGGGACGCTGGATGCCGAGAAGGCGGGACAAGCGATCGGCGCCGTCCTCCCCGAGGGCGCGATCATCTCCGACGAGTCCCAGACGGCCGGCGTCACCGTGCCCTCGGCTACCCGAGGTGGGCCTCGCCATGATTGGCTGGCCCTGACCGGAGGGGCGATCGGCCAGGGCCTTCCCGTGGCGGTCGGAGCCGCGGTGGCCTGTCCGGACCGGCCCGTGCTCGCCCTGCAGGCCGACGGCTCTGCGCTCTACACGATCCAGTCCCTGTGGACGATGGCGCGCGAGCAGCTCAACGTCACCGTGGTCATTTTCAACAACCGCTCGTACGCGATCCTCAACATGGAGCTCGCCCGGGTCGGCGCCCAGGCCGACGGCCCGAAGGCCAAGGATCAGCTCGACCTCAGCCGCCCAAATGTCGACTTCGTCGCCCTGGGCAAGTCATTTGGCGTGCCCTCCCGCCGGGTCGACACCGCGGAGGACCTGATCTCCGGGATTGAGCAGGCGCTGGCCGAGCCAGGGCCGCACCTGATCGAGATGGTCATTCCGAGCATGTTCAGCCCCGGCCAGCTCCGGGCCATGCCCTATGCCCTGCGCGCGCTCGAGATGCTCCCGCGGCCGCTCGCCGCCGCGGTCAAGCGCCGCCTCTATCCCTGACCCGCCTCAGGCGTCCCAGAAGCCTTGGACGATCTCGCCGTCGCCCTCGACCCGAGCGCCGAACACCAGCACCTCGAGTCCGTCGGCGCCGGCTTCGAAGCAGCGCGTGACGCCCGGACCGACCCGGACGGCGTCGAGCTTGGCCAGCTCGACGATCTCGTCGTCGAGCTTGACCCGTCCCCCGCCGCCCAGGACGACGTAGATCTCCTCGGCCTGGTTGTGCCGGTGGGCGAATGCCTCGCGCCGGCCCGGCTTCAGGGTGAGGTAGTTGGCGCCGGTCTGCTCGGCCTCGAGGTCGCCGCGGAGAAACCGGGCCTCCTGGGTCTCGGACAGGCCGTGCTTGGCCGCCGAGTCCTCCACCTCGCGTAGGTTCTTCTTTGTGTAGCTCATGGCGAGGGACGTTAGATGACCGAGCGGAACTGGGCGGGCAACTACGCGTACGGAGCGCGGACGGTTCATGCCCCGTCGACGGTCGAGGAGCTCCAGGAGATCGCTCGCCGGCGGCCGCGGCTGCGGGTGCTCGGTTCGCGCCACTCGTTCACCGGAATCGCGGACGCCGACGAGCAGGTGAGCCTCGACGGGCTCCCGTCCTCGGTCAGCGTCGACCGGGAGGCGATGACGGTGTCGGTCGGGGGTGCCGTCCGGTACGGCGACCTCGTCGGCGAGCTCGCGGGGGCGGGATTGGCGCTGGCCAACCTGGCCTCGCTGCCGCACATCTCGGTCGCGGGGGCGGTGGCGACGGCAACCCATGGCTCCGGGGATCGCACCGGCAACCTGGCCACCGCGGTCGCCGAGCTCGACGTGGTGACCTCGTCGGGCGAGATCGTGTCGTTCAGGCGGGGCGAGGCCGAGTTCGACGGTGTCGTGGTGGGTCTCGGCGCGTGCGGCGCGGTGGTCCGCGTCGTGTTGGACGTCGAGCCGGATTACCGGGTGGAACAACGGGTGTTCGTGCGGGCTGTCGTGGCGCAGCCTGCTCGAGCACTTCGAGGCCGTGATGGCGAGCGGCTACAGCGTCAGCGTGTTCTCGCGCTGGGGCGAAGCGGTGGAGCAGGTGTGGATCAAGCGCCGGTTCGGAGCCTTTGATGATCTCGGCGGCTCGCTGTTCGGGGCCCCGGCCGCGACCGAGCACCGGCATCCGATCGTCGGCCTTGACCCCGTCCACGCGACCCCCCAGCTCGGTCTCCCCGGGCCGTGGTCAGAGCGCCTGCCGCACTTCCGCATGGGGTTCACGCCGAGCAGCGGGGACGAGATCCAATCCGAGTACCTCGTGGACCGCCGGCACGCGGCGGCGGCGATCGAGGCTCTGCTGCGGATCCGCGCCACCGTGGCTCCGCTCGTGCAGGTGAGCGAGATCAGGACCATCGCCGCCGACCGGCTGTGGATGAGCCCTCAGTACGAGCGGGACACGGTGGGCTTTCACTTCACCTGGAAGCCGGATCAGGTCGCGGTTGAACGCGCGCTGGCCGAGATCGAGCGGGCACTCGAGCCGTTCTCGCCCCGGCCGCACTGGGGCAAGCTGTTCCTGGCCACCGCCGAGACGCTCGGCCCGCGTTATCCCCGTCTGCCCGACTTCGCCGCCCTGCTCGAGCGCCTGGACGCTCGGGGCGCGTTCCGCAACCCGTGGCTCGAGCGCCACGTGCTGGGCGGGACGTAGAGCCTTACGCCGTGTGGCGCTCCTCGATCACCTCGTACCAGGTGGTCTCCGAGGGCCGCGACTGGAGACCCTCGAGACGCTCGCGCGTCTCCCGGAACGCCGCTTCCCCGTGCCAGGCCTCCCACTGCTCACGCGTCTCCCAGATGCCGACGATCGTGCGCAGCAGCGGGTCGTTGACCGCCTTCAGGAGCTGCCCTCCGATCCAGCCCGCCTGTTCACGCGCGGCGGCCAGGCGGTCGTACATCGTGGCATCCCACTCCTGCGCCGCTTTGTCGTCGCGCAGCGCGTGATGGGTTATCACCGTCAAGGCCATGCGTTCTCCTCTCTCAGAAGCTTGTGTCCGTGGCGGTCAGGGCCCCCGAGGAGATGACCGCCGCCCACATGGCGCAGGCGATGACGCCGAGCCCGAAGATGAGCAGGGCGTGCCTGACGCTCGATCGGGTGTCGCGGAACGCGATCACCAGGGCGAGCGCGAATCCAACCGGGGGCATCGACACGGCGGCGATATAGCCCAGCACGACGAGCCGATCGACGGTTTCCCGGCCGCCGGGTGGCGGCTGGGCGCCGTTGCGCCGGGTCGCGGTTTCGGCGGCCCAGGCGTCGCCGTCGGGTGTGGGCGGGGATGCGGCGCTCATCGCTTGTCTCGCGATGCTCGAGTGTGCCACAGGTGCCGCGTGAGTCTGGGTTTTGGTGTCAGTCCAGCGCCGGGGCGATGTCCGTGTGCGCGAATAGGCTGCCCTTCGATGGACGGCGGTACAAAACCGTTTCGCATCCGCTTCCGGGTTCCGCTCACGCTCGTTCCGCTCGTCGTCGGCGTCGGGGTGGCGGTGCCGCTGTGGGAGAGCCGGGGGAGCATCGAGTTCTTCAGTGCGGCCACCCACGTGCTCGCCATCGGGGCGGTCGGCATGGCGCTGAGCGGTCGCTTCTTCCGTCTCGCCCGGCATCTCGACCAGGGCATCGCCGGTGCCTATGTGTTGATCAACGTGATCGCGGTGCTCGTCGGCACCGGGGTTGGACTGTTCTTCTCCTTCCACGCGCTGGCCCAGGGGCACTCGGAGACGCCCGACCTGGCCCTGGTCGCGGGATCGCTCGCCTCCGGCATCGTCGCGTTCGGGGTCCAAGCCCTGTTCGGCACCCCGGGGATGCGCGAAGAGGATTCGGACGACTCGCCGTTTTAGCCCGGTCGCTGGGCCGCCCGCTTGGGGTGCCGCTCAGGGGAGCGTGGTCGTTGAGGAGGTACTGCTGGGGGTCGTCGCCGACGTGCTCGAACTGGAGGTCGAGGTCTGGCTCTTCGTCTTGGTCACGGTGGTCGTGGAGTGGCTCGTGGTCGTGGACGGGGTGCTGCTCGGACTGCTGTGCGACGTGGTCGAGCTCGGCGGCGGCGGCGCGGTGTGGCCGTGGGTGGTCGACTGGTTGCCACCGGTCGAGGTACTGGCCAGGGCGACCGCCACCCCGGCGGCCAGCGCCACGAGCAGGGCGAGGGCGATCAGCCACCGGCGTCCGGCACTCGACCCGGGCGGCGGCTCGGCAAACGTGGGCGGCGGCCCGGCCCGGCGGGTGACCGGAGCTGGCCGAGGGGGCTCGGCCGGGGCACGCGGCCCGGCGGGCTCGGTCGGATGCCCGGCCGGCGATGGCTGGATTTCGGTCGCGGCGGTTGGGACCGGGCTGGGGACGACTTGGGTCGGCCCGGTTGGAGGGGCGAGCGAGCTTCGCAGGAGCGAGGGCAGCTCGGCCGCCTGCTGCGGCCGGTCGGCCGGGTTCTTGGCCAGCATCTGCAGCACGAGCGCGTCGAGCCCGAGCGGGATCTCCGGCGCGAGCTCGCGCGGGGGCTGCGGCTCGGCGTTCGTGTGCTGGGTCATCACGACCGCAGGCAAGTCGCCGATGAACGGCGGTCGCCCGGTCAGCATCTCGTAGAGGACGCAACCAAGCGAGTAGATGTCCGAACGGTGGTCGGCCGCGCGCCCCAGCGCCACCTCAGGAGCGATGTAGGGCGCGGACCCAAGCACCATCGCGGTGTTGGTCAGCGCCACGTCGGCCGTGGCCCGAGCGATCCCGAAATCCAGCACCTTGGCCTCACCCGTGGGCAGGACCATGACGTTGCCGGGCTTTATGTCCCGGTGGACGATGCCGGCGGCGTGGGCGGCGGCCAGCGCGTGGGCGATCTGGGTGGCAATCTCGACCGCTCGGCCGACCTCGAGCCGCCCGCGCTCGCGCAGGAGCTCGGCCAGGCTCTTCCCAGGTACGTACTCCATGACGAAGTAGCGCTCGGTGCCGTCGCGCCCGCTGTCGTACACCGAGACGATGTTCGGGTGGCTCAGCCGCGCAGCCGCCCTGGCCTCCCGCTCGAACCGCTCGACCAGAGTCGGGTTCTCGGCGAACAGGGCCGGGAGCACCTTGACCGCGACGGTCCGGTCGAGGATGCGGTCGCGGGCGCGATGGACGACGCCCATCCCGCCTCGGCCGATGATCTCGTCCAGCTCGTAGCGCCCGGCCAGAGTCTGTGCCACGCGGTGCATCATTCCAAGCTTCCGGCTTCGAGGGCCGATTGGGAACTGAGAGGATTTAGCTCACGCCGAATCCGGAGGACGACCGATGAGCGAGTTTGAGGGCTTCCAACCCGGGGTCCAGCGGTGGTTCCAAGGCCTCGAGGTGGACAACAGCCGGGAGTACTTCACCTCCCACCGTGACGTGTACGACCGGTTGGTGCGGGGTCAGATGGAAGCGCTCCTGAACGAGCTCAGCCAGCACTTCGGCGGTGAGCTGAAGATGTTTCGCCAGAACCGGGACATCCGCTTCTCACGGGACAAGTCGCCGTACAAGACGAACACCTACGGCGTGCTCTATGGGGCCAGCCTCGCCAGCCAGGGCCTGTACGCCTCGATCTCGGCCGACGGACTGGTGGCCGGAAGCGGTTACCACATGATGGCCCGCGATCAGCTCGAGCGCTACCGGGACGCCGTCGCCGACGACACGCACGGCGCCGAGCTCGCCTCGTTGGTCGGTGAGGCCGGCCAGGCCGGTCTCGAGCTCTGGGGTCAGAGCCTTGCCACGGCCCCGCGCGGCTACCCCAGGGACCACCCGCGGATCGAGCTGCTGCGACGGAAGTCGTTGACGCTGGGCGCGAGACTCGAGTTCGGCCACGGCATCGACCGAGAGCGTGGACTGCGGTTTGTGGCCGAGACGTGGCGTGGGGCCGGGCCCGTGACCGGCTGGCTCGACCGGCATGTCGGCGCCAGCACCGCCCCGCCGGAGCGGGCCGGGCGAAGGCTTTGACTCGGAACGCGGTGAGCCCGAGGCGCTGAGCTCAGGGTGCGGGCTCGTCGCGCGTCCACAGCGTCGAGCCGTCGGGTGCGGTCTCGCTGTGCGCGAGACCGGCGGCCGCGAGGTTCACCAGCTCGGCTCGGAAGGCCGCGTACGGGATGAGCCCGACTTGGGCGAGCGCGAGATAGCCGACCCGCTCGTAGAGGTCAGACGTGCTCGTGGGCACGTCGGTCAGCGCCGCAAGTAACACGGACGACCGGGACATCTCGGCCGAGCCTAGCGGCCGCCGTCAGTACAGCTCGCGCCAGGTGAACGCCGGGTCATAGCCGAGCACGGACCTGGCCTTGCGGATGTCAAGCAGCGTGTCGGTTCCCGACACGGCGTCCGAGACGGGTACCCCCGGGAAGACCTCGGCCATGAGCTCCCGGCTCGGCCGCTTCATCACCGTGTCGCCGGCCGCGATGATGAAGCTGTCCGCGCCGTCGATGTCCGCCTCGAGGGCGAGATGGACGCTCTGGGCCACGTGGCTCTCGTCCACGTAGCCCCAAAGGTTCCACTTGCGCAGCGCCGGGTCGTCCCAGTAGGAGGGAAACCGCTCGTAGTCCGAGCGCACCATGACGTTCGAGAAGCGCAGGCCGACGATCGGTATCCCGCTCCACCGGCTGAACTGTCGCGCCATCTCCTCTCCGACGACTTTCGAGAGCGCGTAGCTCGTCTCGGGGTAGATGTGGGCCTCGTCGACGGGGGCGTAGTCCGGTGGGCGGTCAAACGGGAGCCCGAGCGTCGTCTCGCTCGAGGCCCAGACGACGCGCTTGAGACCGAGATACGCGGCGGCGGCGAACACGGCGTGCGTGCTCGTCACGTTGGTGCGAAAGACCTGGTCCGGCCCGGCGTGGGTCGGCGACGGGATCGCGGCCAGGTGAACGACCGCCTCGATCCCGGGCAGGGTCTCGCCCCCTTTGAGGGCCTCGAACGTCTGCCCGAAGTCGGTCACGTCGGCGGCCAGGTAGGGGATCGGACCGTCGGGGGCGTAGGACTCGGGCGAGGGAACGCGGTCGACGTTGAGCACCTCGTGCCCTCGGTCGACCAGGCCGCGCAATACCGCCCGGCCTGCCTTTCCACTCCCACCGGTTACCGCGATCCTCACCCCGACAGCTTTAGCACAGCGAGTACGGGACGGGAGAGGCGAGTGTCAGCGCGGATTCACGACCCGTGCCAGTGGACCATGGGAAGGCCGCCCTCGTTACCCGGCGCCGCCGGGATGGACGCAGGCTCCGGGTCTTCCTCGGGGTCGCCCGCGCTCGAGCCGCGATTGAGGCGGCTGTGAAACGCCGCGGCCACGCGGACGGCATGCGCCTTGGCCTCCTCGGCACGGTCGCCCGCGAATAGCTCGTCCACCGTGGTCTGCCACAGCCACAACCAGCGCTCGAAATGGCCTCGGCGGAACGGGACCCGGGCGTGCAGCACGGCGTGCGGCCGAAAGGCTCCACCCGAGTACGTCTGACGCCCGAGCAGGATCGTCTCCCAGAACGAGGTGATACGCGGCACGTGGGCCTCGAGGTCGAGCCGGGCCACGTCGACGAAGATGAACCCGATAACCGGATCGGTCAGCGCACGGCCGTAGAACGTGCGGACCAGACGCTCGCAATCGTCGCGGTTCTGAATGTCGGTACGGCCGAGGGTCATCCCCGCAATCAGCATAGGACCGCGCGCGGGATAGGGCCGCGGGACCGGCTAGCCGCTACTTGACTTCTTCCCGCCCTTGCGGCCGGCGGCCGCCTTCTGGGCGCGGTTCCCGCCGCTGCCGCTGCCGCTGCTCTGCCGGCTCTGGCTGCTGCCGCTGCTCTTGCCGCCGCGGCTCGATGAGCCTTCCGAGTTGGAGATCGCCGCGGCCCGCGACTTGCTCATCCCCTTCTTGCGCAATCCCTCGTACTGCTTATCGTTCTTGACGCTTGATCCGTGATCCTTGGCCATGGATACCTCCTCACACAGACACCGAGCGTTTGCCATGTACCCGGTGCGACGGGGCATGACACGTCCGGCTCCCGGGGGGTACTGGGCCGGCACTGGCAAGCCGCGTCGGCCCAGCTGAAAGGAGCTTTGGGAGCGCAGCGGCGATGCTGTTGCGCTCGTCGCGCTTACGCCGCCTATAACGCGAACCTCGTAGACGATGAAGCCGTTGTACTCGGCGACTTGGTCGTAGAGCCTCCGCGCCCGCGCGTTGGAGTTGTGAGTCTGCCAATAGAGGCAACTGCAACGCTCGGCCTGAGCCCATTCTCTGACGTAGGCGATGAGACTCCGTGCCACACCCCGTCCGCGAGCCTCTGGTGCGGTGAACAGGTCCTGGAGGTAGCACACGTCGCTGGCATAGGTATGCGGGTGGACGAGGAAGTGAGCGATGCCGCTCAGCTTCCCATCGATCCAGGCGCTCCTTCCGTGCACCCTCGTGTCGGCCAGAAGGGCTGACCAGGTCCGGTCGTAGACGTCCGGCTCGAGGGTCTCTTCGTAGAAGGCGATATAGGCCCGGAACAGGCTCTCCCACGCGGCGCGATCGCTCGCTTCCAGCCGCCGGATCTCGACGGGTCCAGAGGCTTGCTTCGGCATCTCGACGGATCCTGTCATGCCGGCCGATCGAGCCTCCGGCCTCCGGCTGCGAGAAGGCGGTTCACGCTGCCGAGGCCGCCCGTGAAAACGTCACAGTCCGAGCCCGACGCGGGCCTTACCGTTGTGGGCGGAAGCAAGCAAGCCGGAGGGGCCGGCTGCAGAACCGGAGGTAGAACATGGCTGAGGATGCATCAGCGACGCGCGTAATCGCGGTCGAGGAAGCTCACCGCTTCGCGACCGCGGGGCACCAGGTCGCGACAGCGGCAAAGCTGCACGGTCTGGAGGGACTCGCCGGCGCGGCGCTCGAGCCCGCGCCGACCACGATCCACGACCTAAACGGCGAGGCGTTGTTTCACGACTTCAAGCTGTCGGGACCCGGTGGCGCGGCGGGGACGATTCGAACTGCCGCCACGAGTGCTCTGGGCGCGCCCGTCGTGTCGGTGAGCGCGGGGGATCCCGGATGGAGCGAGCAAACCGCATTGCGGCTCGCTACGGAGCGGCTTCATGCCAAGACACCGAAAGCGACGGTCAAGGGCTCGAAGCTCGTGTGCTACGCATATCCGAAGATCGGCATCGAGCTGTCCTACACCGTGAACGGCGGGCCGCTTGAGACCGAGCTCTTCGACGCCTCGAGCGGAGGTCTCGTGGGGAGCTCCGATGACAACGATCACCAGTTCTCGCGCTACTCGTTCCTCTCGCATATCGCGCCGCAGGTGAAAGACCGTGTCAACACGTTCGACCAGATCGCCGGCCGTTTGCGCTCGCTCTCGCTGCCGCCGATCGCCGGCGGGGCTGTGACCACGAGCCGTGCGGCCGCCGCGCTGGGTTCACCCGCCGCGTCGCCGGCGCTCCACATCCCTCTGCCGATCATCACCTCGAGCTCGGGCATGGTTCGGCAGTCGCCGTACTGTCCGTCGAGCCCGCCCGGCAACTCCCATTACGCGCAGATCACCGATTACTTCTGCGTCGACGCGAGCGCTCAGATGCTCCTAGAGCACTACGGGTGGAATTACACCCAGAACCAGATCGCGACGGCGATGGGAACGACCGCCGCGCAGGGTGGAACGACGCAGGCCGGGTTGGTCAGTGGCTTTGGCAACCTCACCCACCATCAGTTCGTTCTCGGGTTCGACAACGCCGCGCCGCGGGCGCAGCAGTTCGCGGATGCCGTGGCCGAAGTGAGCGCCAACCGCCCACTGTTCACTCAGGTGCCACACCACTACCGCGTGTGCATGGGCTACAGCGAAGTCAAGTTCGGTTCGATTCCCATCGACCAGTGGCTGTACATCTACGACCCCTGGCCGTGGAACAGCGATCTCTGCAAGCCGGGCCCCGCCTACTGGGAGTCCTGGGCGACCTCGCCGGTGATGTGGTTCGGGACCGTGCACCACGCCTGATCCAGGCCGCGGCCGAGCGGGCATTCGCCACGCTGCCGGGCGCGCCGGGCGGTCTCGCCGCCGGCGCGCCCGAGCTCGTTCGGGCTCCGGATGGTCAGGCGTCCTACTGGTTGGTCGGCGGAACGGCCGACGGGGGCATCCGGGCAGTGGCCCGGGTGCTGCTCGACGGCCGGGTCGCAACGGTGGGCGTCGTCTCCGAGCCGGCCGAATCCGCTGCCGGAGTGGTGACCGGGTTGAGCGAGGCCGAGGCGGTCAGCCGCGCGCCGACAGGAGCGGACGGCCCACCGATCCTCGTCCACGACGGCCCGGTCGGCCGCGAGGCATGGCTTCACCTCGTGGGCTACCCCGACGGACCGGCGCGCTGGGTGTTCATGACCGCAGGGGGCACCTACGAACGGAAGGCCGGGGAGCCGCTGGGCGGCCCGGCCGCGCAGGCGCCCGACCTTTAGCCCCCATCTTCCTCGGACTTGCTAACGGGTTGAGTCAGGGGGTGCCGCCGACGATCACGGTGACTCGGCGGCTGTCTGCCGGCGCCCACGGATAGTTGCCCATCGGAAGCGAGGCGACCTGAAACCAGTACGCCCGCTTGACGCTCGGAACACCGAGCCCGAACGTGTAGCTGGTGGTGAAGCGACCACTCCCGGTTACGTGCTCCTTCACCCCGTAGGTGGTGAAGGCGGAGCCGATGCCGATGCGGAGCCGAACGAGCGCTCCCCCAGCCGGGATGTATCCCCCCTCGAGCTGGCCCACGATCCGTACCGTCCCGCCCCATGGCACGTGCCGCGGGGAGGCGCTGATCAGGCGCACGCTCGCGGGGACGACGGTGTGCACGGTTCCCGTGGCCGGCAGCGTCGTCGCCGATCCGCCGTACACGGCTTCGATGAGCTGCGACGGTCCGGGGGGTATCGGCGCGGACCATCCCCCCTTTCCGTCGGTGCGGACAGTGCTCAGCCGCGCGAACCGGTGCAGTCCATTGTCCGGTGCCGCTCGGACCTCCACCGGTGCGTTGGCGATCGGCACGCCCTCCGCGCTGATGAGGAGGCCATGGACGGTGGTCGGCTTGCCATGCGCCACTCGCTCGATCCCGAGGGTCTTGACCTTCACGGGACGGCAGGCGGTGATCTCGTGCCAGCGGTGCGGGCCTGTCCGCACCCGCTCATCCGAGCAGGCTGCGTTCTTCCGGATGACTACTTTCACCGTGATGTAGTGGCCGCCCGCGTGAACGATGACCAGCTTGTGGTTGCGGCGAGCCACTCCGTAATGCCAGCCGACCAGAACGCGTCGGCGGACCGTGACTGCCGGCGCTTCGATCTCGGCGAAGCTCACGGCAGACCTGGCGGCCAGGCGCAGCGGTAGGTTGAGGCTCTCGTCGGTGCTGGTGCAGTTGCCGACGTTGTCGCACGATGTGGCGCGGACCGTGTAGGCCCCCCGCAGTCCCGCGTCGTTGATGTCCGCGAGAAGATGCTGGCCGTCAAAGCCGGTCGGGACCGGGGTCCAGTTCCCGCTCCCGGCGGGCGCAATGTCGATCGTGCCGCCCTGAACGCCAGACTCGCGGTCGTTTGTGTCGACGATCACCCGGGCCGGATCGGCTGGGTCCTGCGCCTCGATCGCGACTGAAGGTGGAGCCTCGTCGAGATGGAGAGCGAGTGAGCTCGTGCCCGTGTTGGCGCTCCCGTGGGGATTGACGGCGTTGTTCCACGCCCTGCACGAGACCACGTGAGTTCCGTCTCCGTTGACCGTCACCCCTTGCGGCGAGTATGGGCTCGCTGTGCCGCCGTCTGCGCTGCAGCTCATACCGCCTACGCCGGACGGGCCGGCGGTCGCACTTGCCTGCACCGTCACGGCGTGGTTGACCCAGACTGTCGGGTTAGGGTCGTCCGATGCGGTCAGCGACACGCCGACCGGATCGTTATCGACGTTCAAGGTCTCCGAGACCTGACTCTGAATTCCCGCGGCGTTCGATGCGGCAAGCGTGAGCGGCATCTGCCCCGCCCCCGTGACGTAGTCGCGGGTATCGAGCGCTGGCGCCTTGCTGTGCGCTCCCATGTCCAATTTGGGCACTGCGTCCACTCGCGAGGTGTTCGGTATGAACGCCGGGCCAGGCATGTAGTGTCCATTGACGATCGCCGACATCCTGCAAATCCCGCTTGGATCGCTGGCCGCGAGTGTCATCGAGCCACGGATCGCCGGAGCGTTCCAGATCCATCGGCCGCTCTGATACCACACATTGTCCGCGCCGATCGCCGTGAGCGATGGCCCCTGGTTCTCGGTACCCGTGAGCTGGATGCCCCCGGCGAAGATGCTCGCGACATTCCCGCAACTCGCCCAGCCGCAGACGATCTGGAACCCCCAGTAGCTGCTGTTGAACGTTCCGTCGTACTCGCTCGTTTGGCCGTTGAACCATTGGTTACCGCCCCCGGCGTAGTACGAGCCCCCGCCCCACCCTTGCCCATTGTTGATGTTCGTGATGGAGGCACCGGTAACCGTTGCCGAGTTGATCGTGATCCCCGGCGGCGCGTCGGTTTGGGCGTAGAACCGCCCACCGGCTGGAGTCGACCCCCACCCGCCTCCGCCGCCTAACCCCATCGCATAGCTGCCGCTGCATGGAGCGATGAAGTGGGCCGGATCGTTGAACGCGAACGTCCTACAGCCGTTTACGAAGGTATTGATGTTGACGGTTAGCGTGCCTGCGCATCGCGCGAGATGCACGCGAGGCCGGAGGCGACGACAACGATCACCACCGCCAGGCGGGCACTCGTCAGCGCGCCGCGGAGTGGTGATCCTACGAGCATTCATCCATCACGTTGAAGCTGTGGTCGCGTCGACGTAAACGTGCCGCCGACACGACACCTGTATACACGACAAATGTCTGGTTGTTGCCGCTATCGCGCGACCCAGGCGATCGGGAAAGCGCCAGCGCTCTGGCCTGCCGGCGGGTTTCCGTCGGAGACGGTGACCACCGGCGCGTTGAAGCTCTGCGCGCACTTGGCGTCGGTGATCGTGAGCTGGTAGTCGCCAGCCGACACATGCTGCGCCGAGATGCCGTGTCCAGCAAGGACCGTCCCCGGGTCGGTGACGACTGCCCAGGCAGTTGCGGCTGGCGCTCCGGGCTGACCAGCGGGACCGGCCGCGCCCTGCGGCCCGCGCGTCCCTTGCTGATTCCACCTGACGCGCGTCTGGGATCGTGCGCACCGCCCGCGATTGTGAAGATGGAGCACTCCCGTCCTCTTATCCGCGCAGACGGTGATCGTCTTACCCGTCGTCGCCGCGACGGCGTACCCGCCGCCAGCGCCGAGGGCGACGAGGAGGGCGACGTAGGCGACAACGTTCCGACGGAGGTGACGCAGCACGCTAGTCATGAGTCGCCTCTCGCCCCGATGTGGGAAATAGAGATGCGCTATTCCGTGGCACGGCGGATCCTTTCAAAATCCCGGTGACGCCCCGGCGGCAAAGTGAGAGTGCCCGCAGCCCCGAAGGCCTGGCGGCAGCCTCCAGGTGCTATCCCAGCACTTTGCTCAAATGTTTTCAACTGCTCCCCACTCCGGTAGCACGGAATGCGCTTCCGCTGGACGACCCTACTCTCACCGGGCGGGCCGCTGGAGAAGATCCGCAGCCGGTGGATCTTCCGCGGTGGGCCCTGGGGGCCGATCGACCGGCTCGACCCCGGCGCCGAAGTGACGCAGTCGCGACGTCGCGTGGTCAGCCGAACGCTGCCGCCATTTGCCATTGCCGCACCGTAATCGCGCTCGCGCCGTCGTCGAGGCGGATAGGGCTGATTGACGCAGATTTTCAGCCGAGTTGAAGCACGGCGGCACAGATTGGCTTCAACCCGACGGCATCTAGCTCTCCAAGTCCTCCCGTTTGGTCCAGGCCTCGGAGGGCGATTTGGATGCTGTCACGGAGATTTCGAGTCTTTTGCCCTCAGAGGCGACCTGGAAGCCGCACCTCGGCTGCGTCGCTTACCCGGCGCCCACGTCGTTCAGTAGCCGCATGGCGGTATGCGCGTTAGCAGGGTAAAAGGCCTCGATAGCCAGCTCGGCCAATGTGATATCGGCCGCGGTGCCGAAGGTCGAGAGGGTGCTGAAGAAGGCCAGTTCGCTCGTGCCGTCGAGGTCGAGAAGCTTTAGCGGCAGCACGATGTCACCGGGCTGGATCTCGCCGTGCGCAGCAGGCGTCTCGACCCCGGGATACGCAACGAGCTCTTCGTACAGGCTGACGAGCTCGGGATCGCCCGTGATGTGGGCCTCTCGCCGGACTCGTTGGAGGAGATGGGCGCTCCACTCGGGGAAGTTGAGCGTCCGGGGCGCCATCCCCTTCGGGTGAAGCGCGACCCGCATTCCGTTGGCGGGTGGCTCGAGCAGCTCGGGATCGACACCTCCGAGCAGCACGCCGAGGGCGTCGTTGGAGGCGACCAGGTTGTGATGACGGTCGACGACAACGGCGGGATAAGGTTCGTGCGCGCGGAGAAACCGGTCGATGGCCTCTCGAACTGGCGCCATTTCAGGTGCGTCGAGCCGGCGCTCGGAGTAGATCGGGGCGTACCCGGCAGCAAGGAGAAGTGCGTTGCGCTCGCGCAGCGGGATCTCGAGCTGCTCGGCTAAACGCACCACCATCTCGCGGCTGGGCCGGGCGCGGCCGGTTTCAAGGAAGCTCACGTGGCGGGCGGAAACGTCGGCGTCGAGGGCGAGCTCGAGCTGGCTCAGATTGCGCCGCCGGCGCCAAGTGCGCAGCAGCTCGCCGACCGGACTGGGGGCAGAGGTGACGGCCATCCGCCAAAGCTACATCGCGCTCGGAGCCGGCGCGATTACCCGGGAGGTAAGGCTCACGCGCCCTCTCTCGCCGGGAGCAGCCGGGTGAGCGCTGCTGTGACGAGGAGCGTCAGAGCCAGCTCGCCAACCGCCAGCTCGAAGGCATGGCCGTAGCCGCCGTGCAGGGCGCCGAAGAAGATCACGCCGGTCACCGCGACGCCGAGCGCGTTGCCCACGTTCTGCATGGTGGTCAACATCCCCGAGGCCGCCCCGGCGCGATCGTGCTCAAGCGTGCGGAGGATCGTGCCGGCGAGCGGGCCGAGCACGAGACCCATGCCTGCTCCGACCAACAGCAGGCCAGGAGCGAGGATGGCAATCGAGCCGGTCACACCGATATCGGCGACAGCAGCTAGGAGCAGCACGTGCCCCGTGGCCAGAGTCAGTGCGCCGCCTGCGATCACCCGGCGCCCGTGGCGGGCGCTCAGCGACGGGGCGAGACTCGACGCAAGAACGTACGCCCCAGCCAGGATCGTGAACACCAGCCCGGAGGGGAGTGGCTGCAGGCCGCGGCCGTTTTGCAGGTACAGCGCGAGGACGACGAAGAACGAGGCCTGACCCGACCAGAAGCACAGCTGGGTGAGAAGACCGGCGCTGAACGAGCGGGCGCGGAACAGCGCGAGGTCGACTAGCGGGGAGCCTCCGGCACGAGCCACCTGGCGCTGGTGGGCGACGAACGCTGCGAGCAACGCCGGAGCGCTCCCGAGGGAGATCCACGTCCAGGCCGGCCAATCGTGCTGGCGCCCCTCCACGAGCGGAAGCACGATCGCTGTCAGGACGGCAGTCGCAAGCAACGTCCCGACGAGATCCAGACGGGAGCGCTCGCCCCGCCCCGACTCCGGTATCAGCTGCCGGGAAAGCAGCAGAGCAGTGGCGCCCACCGGCACGTTGATGAGAAAGCACGCGCGCCAACCGAGACCCGCAGGATCGAGAGCGATCAGCGCCCCGCCGATTAGCTGGCCGCCGACCGCGGCAAAGCCCATGATCGTGCCGTAGACGCTCAACGCGCGCATCCGATCAGAGCCGGTATAGAGCCGGCCGATGATGGCCAGCACATTCGGCATGAGCAGCGCGGCGGCCACCCCTTGGACCAGGCGGGCGATGACCAACTCGGTCGGGGTAGCGGCGACGCCACAGCCGGCCGACGCGAGGGTGAACAACGCCAGGCCGAGAGAGAACACGCGCCGGTGACCCCGCCGGTCGCCGAGCCGGCCGGCTGAGATCACGAAGATCGCCGAAGTCAAGGCGTAGCCGGCCACCACCCACTCGATCGCGCCGTAGCCTGCGTGCAGCCTCGACTGAATGGAAGGCAGTGCCACGTTCACGATGAAGAAGTCGAGGACCACCATGAATGTCCCGGTCAACACGACGGCTAGAGGAGCCCAACGGCTCCACTGCACCGCGGACCGGCGCAGTACCGGCGAAGCGATTTCAGATGTGCTCATGCTCGGCACGATGGCCGGCCGCACACAGCACGTCGATTACCTGGCGGGTAAGGCCGCTACCTCACAGGTAATAGGCGATTCTCAGCCATAGCTCGCCCCTGTCCGCGCGGACGCTCTCGCCGCCGCCAGGGCCGGCGGACTGTCGCCGCTGCTGCGGAGGGTTGACCGGACGTCTATACCTTCGGCATGCCCACGGGCCGAATGATGCGCATTTTGCTCGTCGCGGCCGTCTTCGCGCTGCCGGCTCTGACCGTGCCCGCTCGAGCGGTCGCCTACCTTCCGCTGTTCTTGATTCCGGTCCTGTTCTTGATGCTCGGACTGCTGTTCCGGGGCCCGGACGCGCCACCGCATGAAGGTGACGATGACCACGGCGACGACGGTGACTGGCCGCCCGCCCCTCCGGCGCCTGCGACCGGACGGCGGCGTTCCCCTTCCGAACGCGCAGCAAGCTCGGCAACGGCGTCGAGACGGGCACCGGCAAAGTCTGGTTTCTTCTCGCCGTCGTCGACCTGCCGTCCGGCCGCGGGCTCCGCGGCGCCCAAGTCGTCTCCGCTGACTACCTTTGGTCGCCGGAACTACGTCAGATCAGGGTGACAGCGAACGAGCTCTCGATCGAGCGATTCCGCGAGTTGGGCGATGGCGACGAGATTGTCTCGCAGTTGAGTCCTCCGCGCGCGCTCAAGCGGAGTGGCGTTTCTGCGCCTCAGCGTGCGAGATGCTCGGGGTCGGGCACGCGTGGGTTGGGGGCGAATGACGCGGGACTGTCCGCTTCGAGGCGGTCACGCGGGACGTCGGGTGCCGAGCTCTGAAATTGCGCATTGTTGTGACTGCCGTCGCAGAATGGCTTGTGGCCGCTGCGACCGCACCGGCACAACAGTGCCTGGCTGGTCTCGGCGAGTGGTCGACCGTCGGAGTGGTGAGATCCGCAGATAACCGCGTAACTGCAGCGACGCGTCGCGCTTAGCCACGATCTCCGTAGGCTGCATCGCCTCCTCATCGCCGACCGGGGGCAGTTCGCCGGGAGCGTCGGAGCTCGTTCGGGCCAGACTCCCAGCCTCGCCTGCGGTGACTGTTGTCGCATAAGGGCTGATTCCGGCTTAGACCGCATCGACACAACGTGAGGCGAGTCTCGTTGGCGATGAGCGCGCCGTCGGCGTCGCGAACGCGGAGGTCGCCGGCGAGCAGCAGCGGACCGTTCTCGACCGGGACGACGATCGTCGGCCGCCCGGGCTGCTCGCCAATGGCGCCGTCCAGCCGCTCGTAGCGCAGCGCCCCGGTCGGACACCGCTCGATGGCCGCGGCGATCGCATCTGCCTCGGCGCCGTTGACGTCGACCCAGGGTCTGCGGCGCGTGTCGAAGACCCGAGGGAGGGTTCGCAGGCAGATCCCTGTATGGATGCACCGCGCCGAATCCCAGTGCACCCGGATCTCGTCCGTCTGGTAATCCCGCTGATGGGGCATCCGCCTCCGATTCTACGGGGCACGAGGTGGCGCGCCGCGCTCTTACGAAGGATGGTCCGAGCGCGCAAGATGAGCAACTGCCATAGATGTACCTCTGGGTCCTGCCGACCGATTCAGGAAACGCTGGCGACACGCAGTTCTGCTCGGCCGGCTTACCGCCACGTCCGCGGCTCACTGATTGAGGCCGGTTGGGCGCGGAACTCGGAGCTGATACTCGACCCCGAGGGGAACAGATCGAGGTGTTCGTCTTCGAATCTGAGGCGCTGGTTGACCACTGGTGCCGGCTGGACGCCTTTGAAGGCCTCGGCTACCGCCGCGTCGCGGTCAATGTCTCGACCGTCGACGGGGTTCTGCCTGCATCAATCCACGTCCTAGCCGATCCGATCGATTCGTCGTAAACCGCGCGGCGCCGCAGCGGGCATCACTGACCTGCTCTGTGTCGCGGTCTCGATCCGGGTCGACGTCATCGCGACGCCTCAGGAGCGCAGACGCTAAGAGATTCCGAGCGCGCCGAATTCGCGTCAAATAGCGGATGTGCAGGGCCTCCTTAGTCGGGGAGACAGGATTTGAACCTGCGACCGCCCGGCCCCCAGCCGGGTGCGCTACCAGACTGCGCCACTCCCCGTGGTGACCCGATGATAACCGGGTGGCGCGTCCGTCCGGGCCTCGACGGGCGGCGAGATCTCGCCGCTGGTGCGCGCCAAGCGGGCGACGGGAATCGAACCCGCCCTAGAAGCTTGGAAGGCTTCTGTGCAACCACAACACTTCGCCCGCGGGTGTGCCGCGATGTTAGCCCCTGGCTGCGCTCGGTGCCGACCTCGCGGGACCACGGAACTCAGGGCAATGGCCCCGGCTCAGGGGCCGGCGGGACGCGGTTGGCGCTCCTCGGTCGGCACGACGCCGTCGCGCGATAGACCGGTCGGGTGGCCACGGCCCGGTCCAGTTGTCAAGCGCCCCGTCGAGCGTGACCACGGACCCCGAGAGAGCCCGGCCCGTCGGCCCGGCCAGGAGCGCCACCGTCCACCCGTACTCCTCCACGGTGCCCAGGCGCTGAAGGGGCACTGTGGCGGCGGCGGTGCGCCAGAGCTCGGCCGGATATTTCCGCAGCGATTCCGTGTCGAAGCGCCCGAGGGCGATCGCCACGACCGACACGCCGTGCCCGGCCCAGCGATCGGCCAGTTCGCGCGTGGCGGCCTCGACCGCGGCGCGGGCGGCTCCGGTGTGCGCCATGGCGGGAAAGCCCTGGTGGGGCGACACCGTGACGTTCACGATCGTCCCCGCTCGGCGCGGCTGCATGGCCAGCTCGTAAGCCGCGTTCGACATGGCCAGGGTGCCCCCGAGGTTCAGCCGCTGCACGGCTCGCCAGCCCTTGGCCGTGATGCCCTCGGCGGGAACGAAGTACTGGCCGCCGGCGTTGTTGAGGAGGAAGTCGAGCTGACCGTGGCGGTCGAGAACGGCCTCGATGATCGAGCGAGCCCCCTCCGGCTCCCGCACGTCCCCGGTCACGTACGAACAGCGCTCTCCGAGCTCGCCCGCCGCCGCCTCCAGCACGTCGGCCCGCCGGCCCGCGATCACCACGCGTGGCGCCGCACCGCGCGAGTTCCGCCGCCGCGGCCTTGCCCAGGTTCGTCCCGCCGCCGGTGACCAGGGCGACGGTGCCGTCGAGCGCGTCGTCGGCGAACACGCGCGACCCCTGCACCGCTACTCCCCGAGGACTTTGATGACCAGCCGCTTCTGGCGCCGGCCGTCGAATTCGCAGTAGAAGATCTGCTGCCAGGGCCCGAGGTCGAGGCGGCCTTCGGTCACCGGCACGATGACCTGATGGTGGACGAGCAGGTTCTTCAGGTGCGCGTCACCGTTGTCCTCACCACCGCGGTGATGGCGGTAATCGCCGGGGTCGGGAAGCAGCTCGCGGGCCACCTCGTTCTCGGGCTCCTTCCAGCTCGGCGGGGCGACCTTGTCGAGCCACTCGAGCACGTCCTCCTGGAGGCCCGGCTCGTCGTCGTTGATCCAGACTCCGGCCGTGATGTGCATGGCGGCCACCAGCACCATGCCCTCGGAGATGGCCGCGGCCCCGACGGCTTGCTCGACGTCCTCGGTGATGCGGACGAATTCGCGCCGCCGCTCGGTGCGGAAGGTCCGGTAGACGGTGTGGGATTTCAAGCGGGGGAGCCGGGATTCGAACCCGGATTCACGGTTTTGGAGACCGCGCGCATAGCCATTAACTCACTCCCCCGGGCTCGGGCGATGGTATCGGCCGGGACCGGGTCGACGACGCCCGGGCCGGACCCGCGTGGGCCAGCGCCTCCGGCTCGGCGCGCCGGATTCGCCCGGTGCGGTCAGTCAGTGCGGGCGGAGGGACTTGAACCCCCACGGGCTAAGCCCACCGGCACCTAAAGCCGGCGCGTCTACCGATTCCGCCACGCCCGCGCGACGACGAGCGATTCTAGGCCCACGGCGATGAACTGCAGCATCCGGGGTCCGGGATTTGTATGGTCCGCTACGTGGCACGCGAGCGGTCGGTCACCAAGGGACACACCGTCGTCTTTCCGAACCGGGAGAAGGCAGCGTCCAAGACGGTGAAGCTGATCGTCACGGTGATCCTGATCGTGTCGGCGGCCATCCTCTTGGTCCTGACCGCCGGCGGGTGGTCGAAGTTCCAGGGCCTCAAGGCCGTGAACATCATCTGGGCCCTGCTCTACATCGTGATGGCCTTCTACATCATGACCCGCTGGACGCGTGGGCTGTTGCCGATGGCCGCTGGGCTGGGCATCCTCATGCTGCTCCTGGCCCTCGTGGCAGGCACCGGGGTGACCGGCGCCAGCTGGGTTGACCGAGATCGCGCCGCTTTCGGAGCCGCCCACTCGCTCTTCGGCGCCGGCGGATTGAGCGCCGGGGCGCTCGGCTTCTTCACCATCCTTCTCATCCCGGTCCAGGCCCTCCAGATCATGTTCGCGATGATCGGTTTCACGCAGGGCTGGAATGTCGAGACCGAGATGCCGATCGACGAAGCCGAGGAAAAGGGCTACAAGGTCGACGAGCGCGACAGGGGCGACAAGAGCGACGAAGGCGACAAGAAGGACAAGTCGTCCTCGGCCCAGCCGGCCACCGCCTAGCGGTTCAGTACTTCGGCCCGACGAACTCGTCCAGCAGCGCCACCGTCTCCGGCGCGCGACTTTTGCGCCGAAACTCACGAAACCGCGACTTCGCCGGGCCGCCCAAGCGACTTAGTTTCGCGATGGAACCCGTTCTCGCCGCAACGCCCCCCGCAGCGCGCGCTGAGGTGAGTTACGGCGATCGATCGGTGAGTTGTGGCGATCGACTGGTGAGTTGCGGCGATCGACGCGTCGTGGCGGCCGGAGACGCGCTCGCGAGCGTACCGACCGGCCGCCCGACCGCCGGGAACGCCCCAACGCCGACCGGACGCGCACAAAGCACATGCGGCGGGTGGGATTCGAACCCACACGTCCTTTCGGACAGCGCCTTTTGAGAGCGCCGAGTCTGCCGTTCCTCCACCGCCGCCTGCCAGCAGTTTATCCGCGGCCCCGGACCGGAGACCAGCGCCCGCCACGTCAGCCCCCGACGAGCCCCACGAGCTCGTCGATCAACCCCGCCCCCGCCACCACGACCCCCCACGCATCCTCGCCCGAGGCGGGCAGCTCCCGGACCGCCAGCCCGGCCCGCTCGGCGATCAGCGTCCCGGCCGCCACATCCCATTTCTTCACCCCGCGCTCGTAGTAGGCGTCGAACCGCCCGCACGCGCACCAGGCCAGATCCAGCGCGGCGGCGCCGACGCGGCGGATGTCGCGCACGGCCGGGAGCACCCGGGCGACCACGGCGGCCTGACGCGCTCGGACGGCGGCCTCGTAGCCGAACCCGGTGGCCACCATGGCCTGCCCCAGCTCCTCGCCCGCCGACGCCGACAACACGGCTCCGTTCAACATCGCGGAGCCCGACCTGGTGGCCGAGAAGCACTCGCCCCGGATCGGGTCGAGCACGACGCCGGCCAGCGCGCCCTCAGAGTCCTCGCAGGCGACGCTGACCGCGAAGGCCGGGATCCCGAACAGGAAGTTGATCGTGCCGTCGAGCGGGTCGACGATCCAGCGGAGCTCGCCGTCGCCGGTCGCGCCGCCCTCCTCCCCGAGCACGGCATCCCCGGGCCGCAGCCGCTCGAGCACCGAGCGGATCGCGGACTCGGCCGCCACGTCGGCGTCGGAGACGAGGTCGGTGGGGCTGCTCTTGGCGCGCACCCCGTCCTGCCGGTGCCCGAACCGCGGCTTCAGCTCATCGGCGGCCGCGCGGGCGGCCTCGATCGCCACCGCCGAGCAGCTCCGCCTCATCGCGGCTCGCGTCATCATCCGTCCCACGGTTGCTAGCCGAAGTCGGGACTGCGATCATGGCGCCGTGGCCACGATCGACACCGTCGAGGAGCTCGCCGCGTTCGAGGGCCGGGGCGCCGGCACCGACGCCGAGCGCCGCGCCGCGCGGTGGCTCGCCGGCGAAGCTAAGACGCAACGAGCCGCGAGGTCCACATCGAGACGTTCTGGTGCCGGCCGAACTGGGCCCTCGCCCACGCCTGGCACGTCGCCCTGGCGCTCGCCGGGAGCCTCGTGTCGACCAGCGCGCGCGCACGTCGGGGTCGCGCTGCTCACGGTCGCGCTGCATATCGGTGATCGCTGACGCGTGTCACCGGGCGCTCGCTCGGCCGGCGGCTGACGCCGGAGCGCGCGAGCCAGAACGTGATCGCCACCCGGCCGAGCGCCGCGCACCACGCGGCTGATCGTCACCGCCAACTACGACGCCGGGCGGACCGGCCTCATCCACCGCCGACGCATCAGAGCGCGCAGCGGCAGGGGCGAGACGGCGCCTCCGGGCCGCTCGCGCTCGGCTGGCTCGGCTGGCTCTGCCTCGCGATCGTGTGGCTGCTGGCGGTCGGCCGCGCTCCGCGCCGCCGGCCACGAGGGCGCCGCGCTCAACGGGCTTCAGATCCCCCCAGCGTCGCGCTGGTGCATCGGCGCTCGCGCTGCTCCTCGAGGCCGGCACCGCGCCCCCCGGCCCGGCGGCCGACGACAACGCCAGCGGCACCGCGGTGGCGCTCGCGCTGACCCGCGCGCTCGACGCCGCGCCGCCCACGCCACGTAGCGATCGAGCTGGTGCTCCAGGGCGCCGGCGACGCCGGCGGCATCGGCTTACGACGCTACCTGCAGCACGCGCAAACGCGAGCTCGAACTCCGACGAACACGGTCGTGCTCGGGAGTCGCCGCCTCGGACCGGCGCGCCGCGCTGGTGGCGGACCGACGGCCCGCTGACTGCCGCTGCGCTACTCGCGGAAGATGAACGAGCTGGCCGCCGACGTCGCCGCCGCCCACCCGCACCTTCAGCGCGCGCGCCGACCGACGCCCGCGCCTCGGGGCCCGGCCGCTTGCCCGCCCGCCTGCGCCGGCTGCCCGGCGATGACGATCGGGGGCCGGACAGATCGCCACGCTCCCACCAGCCATCCGACACGGCCGGACAAGCTCGACCGAGCCGCGCTCGAGCCAGGTGACGCACTTCGGACTGATGCTCATCGACGCGATCGACGCCTTCCTGGCCACGCCAGGAGCAGGCGCGCCGATCCGGTCGCTACACCGGCGTGATCGGATTGCGCTTGGCCGGCCACTCGCCGCTGCTTGCCGGCGGCGTGCTGCGAAGCGCCGGATCAGCTCGCCCCGCAGGTCCTCGGGCTGGATCACCGCGTCGATCACCAGCTCCGAGGCCAGGTGCAGGATGTCGATGTCCCGTGCGTACTCCGAGCGCAGCTCCGCCGTCCGGGCCGCGCGCTCATCCGCATCGTCGGAAATCGCCTGCAGCTGGTTGTAGTAGACCGCGTTGATCGCCGCCTGCGGGCCCATCACCGCGATCGAGGCCGTGGGCAGGGCCAGGCAGCAGTCGGGGTCGAAGGCCGGGCCGGCCATCGCGTACAGCCCAGCGCCGTACGCCTTGCGCACGATCACGGAGATCTTCGGCACGTTGGCCTCGGAGACGGCGCTGATCATCTTGGCGCCGTGGCGGATGATCCCCTCCTTCTCGACCTGGGTGCCGATCATGAACCCGGGCACGTCGGCCAGGAACAGCAGCGGGATGTTGAACGCGTTGCAGGTCCAGATGAAGCGCGCGCACTTGTCGGCGGAGTCGACGAACAGGACGCCGCCCTTGACCTTGGGCTGGTTGGCCACGATGCCGATCACCCGCCCGTCGAGCCGGGCGTAACCGACCAGCACCTCGCGGGCCCAGCGAGCGTGGATCTCCAGCAACGATCCAGCGTCGACCAGCGCATCGATCAGCGCGCAGGATATCGAACGGCTTGTTCTCATCGGCCGGGATCAACTCCCGAATCGACGGGGCCGAACCAACCGGGACCCCCGGCGCAGCCGGCGGGTCCCCTTCAAAACACTGCGGGAAGTACGACAGGTATCGCTGCGCGAACGAAATGCCCTCCTCGTCGGAGGCCACCAGGGCGTGCCCGACTCCGCTGCGCGAGGTGTGCATCCGCGCTCCGCCCATCTCCTCCAAGGTCACCTTCTCGCCGATCACCATCTCGGCCATCCGGGGTGACCCGAGGTACATCGAGGCGTTGCCGTCGCGCATGATCACGATGTCGCAGAAGGCCGGTATGTAGGCGCCGCCGGCCGCGCTCGGGCCGAACAGCACGCAGACCTGCGGGCACCACGCCGGATAGCCGCACCTGGTTGAAGAAGATCCGGCCCGCGTGCCGGCGGCCGGGGAACATCTGCACCTGCTCGTTGATCCGCGCCCCGGCCGAGTCGACCAGGTAGACGAGCGGCACCCGCAGGGCCAGCGCCCGCTCCTGGATGCGGAGGATCTTCTCCACCGTCTTCGGCCCCCACGACCCCGCCTTGACCGTCGGGTCGTTGGCCATCACGGCCACCGGCCGGCCGTCCGACCGACCCGATGCCGGTGACCACGCCGTCGGCGCCCAGCCCGTCGCCCTCCCAGTTGGCCAGCAGGCCCTCCTCGGAGAACGAGCCCTCGTCGAGCAGCAGCGCGACCCGCTCGCGGACGGGCAGCTTGCCCTGCGAGGCGGCCTTCGAGCGGTGGCGTTCCGGGCCGCCGGCGATGCGCCCGCCGCCGACCGCGTCCTTCAGAGCCGACGGTCATCGGCTCGAGACCCGACGTTCTCCACCGGCTCGCGCCCGAATAGTCGTAGAAGCCCGATCCCCGACTTGCGCCCGTACCAGCCCGCGGCCAGCATCTTGCGCAGCGTCGCCGGCTGGGCGAACCGGCGCTCGCGCCACTCGTCGTACATGACGTCGCAGACCGACCCGATCGTGTCCAGCCCGATGAAGTCGGCCAGGGTCAGCGGGCCCATCGGATGGGCGGCGCCGGCCTTCATCGCGGCGTCGATCTCGGTGATCGAGCCGATGCCCTCCTCGAAGCCGCGGATCCCGTCGACCACGTAGGGGATCAGCAGCCGGTTGACGATGAAGCCGACCTTGTCCTTGGTCTGGACGGTCGAGCTTGCCCAGCCGCTGGGCGAACTCGACTCCGACCGTCATCGTCTCGTCCGAGGTGGTCACGCAGCGCACCACCTCGACCAGCTTCATCACCTGAGCCGGGTTGAAGAAGTGAAGGCCGAGGAAGCGGTCGGGCCGGCTCGTCGTGCGCGGCCTGCGCGATCACCGGCAGCGACGAGGTGTTGGTGGCGTAGAACGCCTCCGGCTTGGCGACCGCGTCGACGGCCGACCACATCTCGACGCTTCGCGCTCCAGATCCTCGGTGATCGCCTCGATCGACCAGGTCGCAGTCGGCGAAATCGTCGTAGACGAGCGTGCCGGTGATCCGCGCACCGCACCGCGTCGGCGTCCTCCTGCGAGGCCTTCCCGCGCTCGACCGCGCGGGCGAGCTGCTTCTCGATCCGGCCGATTCCGCCCGTCAGCCGGGCCTCGTCGACCTCCCTGACCACGACCTCGTAGCCGGCCTCGGCCGCCACCTGCGTGATCCCGTGGCCCATCAGCCCGCAACCGACCACGCCCACCTTGTCGATCTCCGCCATCTCAGCCTCTCTTCCGCAGGTGTCGCGATCCGGACGACGGTGCCAGCAGCGCTAGTCGGAACGACGCCCAGTCCACCGGCCCGGCGGTCAGCACGTGGCTGCCGAGCGGCCGTCCGAGCACCCGCTGGGCCGCGCGTGAGGCCTCGATCAGCGCGCCGAGGTCGACCCCGGTTGCAGATCCCCATCTCGTGCAGCATCGAGACCAGGTCCTCGGTGGCGATGTTGCCGGTGGCGCCGGCCGGGACGGGGCAGCCCCCGAGCTCGCCGAACGACGACTCGAAGCTCTCCACCCCGGCCTCGAGCGCGGCGAGCACGTTGGCCAGGCCCTGCCCGCGGGTGTTGTGAAAGTGCGCGGTCAGCTCGACCCCGGGGAGGGCTCTGACGCGCCTCGGCGAAGAACGACGCGCACCTGGACCGGGTTGGCCATCCCGGTGGTGTCGCCGAAGCCGACCTCCGCCGCTCCGGCCTCGACCAGCGCGCTGCGCGATCTCGAGCACCCGCGCCACCGGGACGTGGCCCTCGTACGGGCACCCGAACGAGGTCGAGATCACCCCCTCGCACCGCAGCCCCTCCTCCCGGGCCCGCGCGAACACGCGCTCCAGCCCGGCCAGCGACTCGCGCCACCGAGCGGCCCACGTTCTTGCTGGTTGTGGGTCTCGGAGGCGGACAGGAAGCCGTTGATCTCCTGGAACCGCTCGCGGTGGCGCGAGCGCCCGGTCGAGCCCGCGCTCGTTCGGGATCAGGACGCTGACCGACACGTCCTCGGGCAGGCGGATCGCCTCCAGCACCTGCTCGGCGTCGGCCAGCTGCGGGATCACGTCCGCCCGCACGAAGCTCGTCACCTCGAGCCGCTTCAGGCCGGTCCGCGCCGAGCAGCTCGATCAGCCGCAGCTTGTCCGCGGTCTCGATGATCTCGGGCTCGTTCTGGAACCCGTCGCGCGGTCCGACCTCTCGGATCCGGACCTGCGCGGGCAGACCCGTCGCTCATAGCCCTACTTATAGATGAGCTTGTAGCCGAGCATCTGCGCGACGCTCACGAACCGGTAGCCCCGGCGGCGCAGACGCGGCGATCTCCGCGGGCAGCGCGGCGAGCGTCTGGTAGCGCGGGCCGCCGCCGAAGTGCTGGATGCACGATCGAGCCGCTGTGGGCAGTTGGCCAGCACGTTGGCCACGATCGCGTTGACGCCCGGGAGCGCCCAGTCGCGCGGGTCGACGTTCCACTGGATCGTCGCCATGCCGAGCGAGCGGGCCACGCGCGAGCACGCCCGGGTTGACGGCTCCGTAGGGGGCGCGGAACAGGCACGGCTGGAAGCCGCCCGTGGCCCGGCGGATCGCCGCCGCGGTCGTGATCAGCTGCGCGCGCTGGGCCGATGGCCGAGAGCGTCGGTCATGTTCGGATGGCTCCACGTGTGGTCGCCGATCATGTCGCCGTCGGCGAGCATCCGGCGCTCGACGTGCCGCGGCGGTCGTACTCGCTGATCTGCCGCCCGATCTCGAAGAAGGTGGCCTCGGCGTGCTCCCGCGCGAGCAGGTTCACGAACTCGATCGAGGGCGGCGTGCCGTACAGGGCCGTCGTCGAAGGTGAGCGCCACCTCACGCGCGCTCGGCCGGGCCGTGGAAGACCCACCGCGGCCCGGTGGCCGTGCAGCCGATCAGCTTCGGGGCGTGCAGCCGGAGGAAAGCGGGCATGCGCCGGCGAATACGAGCAGCGCGCATCCGGCCGGGGCGGTGCAGGCCGGCGGGCTCGACGCGCGCTGACCACCTGCCAGCGCAGCCGGTCGATAGGGCGAGACCGACGTCGCCGGCAGGAAGGCGGCGGTCAGCGCGTCCGCGCCGGTGCGGGTGATCGTGGCCGTGAACGCGGCCGGCGACCGTGGCCCGGCTGCAGGTGACTCGCAGGTACCGCAGCGCGCGGTTCGGCGACGCCCGGCTTGCCGCGCATGCATCAGCACCACGGGGTGGAGTCGCATGCTGATCGAGGACCAGACACAGCGAGCGGTGATCCGCCGCCAGCGCGGCGGGCGAGAACGGCCTGCGTCCAGCGCCACCCTCCACACCGAGGTCCTGCCCGTCCTGGCACCAGGGTGGCCGACTTGATCGCCAGCGGCTGTTCGCGCGCCCGGGCGACGACGCCCCGGCCTGGACCGAGACGCAGACCAGCAGAGATCATCACCACCGCGGCCAGAACCCGACCGAGCTTGACCAAACGCCTCTTCCTGGAGAACGCTGAACTCGATTGCCCGGCCCCGGGTCAGACCCCGCGGCCGAACGCTACTGCCCATAGACTCCTCGCGCTTGCCAGATCACGTCTGCATCGTCGGAGGCACCGGCGCGCTCGGGTTCGGCCTCGCGCTCCGGCTCGGCCAGACCGGCACGCCGGTCGTGATCGGCTCCCGGGACGCCGAGCGGGCGCGAGGAGGCGGCGCGCGAAGGCCGCCGAGCGGGTGCCGCGAGGGCGACTTCAACGGCCTGGAGAACGCCGAGGCGGTCAAAGGGGCGGAGATCGTGGTCCTCAGCGTCCCGTTCCGCAGCCAGTCCGAGACCCTGACCAACCTCAAGGAGGCGCTGTCCCCCGAGCAGCTCGTGGTCGACGCCACGGTTCCGCTGGCCGCCGCGGTGAGCGGCAAGGCGACCCGCACGCTCGGGGTGTGGCAGGGCTCGGCCGCCCAGCAGGCCCAGGAGATGGTCCCCGACGGGGTGCGGGTGGTCGTCGGCCTTTCACTCGGTCAGCGCCGCGCTCCTCGCCGACCTCGACCACGAGCTCGACGAGGACGTGCTGATGGCCGGCGACCGCCGGGCGGACAAGGCGAAGGCTGGCCGAGCTGGTGAACCGGATCCCGGGGCTGCGCCCGGTCGACTGCGGCCCGCTCGAGATGGCCCGGATCCTCGAGCAGCTGACGCCGCTGATCATCTCGATCAACGTGCGGCACAAGGTCCGCGCGGGCATCAAGATCACCGGCCTGTGACCGCTCGGGTGGTCGTGCTGGCCGGCGGCACGGGCGGGGCCAAGCTGGCGCGCGGGATGCTCGACGTCGTCGGCCCCGAGCATCTGACCGTGATCGCCAACACGGCCGACGACGTCGAGCTGTACGGCGCCTACGTCTCCCCGGACCCCGACCTGGTCACCTTCTGGCTCGCCGACCGGATCGACGACCGCGGCTGGGGCCTGGCCGGCGACACCTTCCACGTCATGGACGGCCTGCGCGAGCTCGGCGTCGAGGTGTGGTTCAACCTGGGCGACCGCGACCTGGCCATCGGCCTGCAGCGCGCGGACACGCTCCGGCGCGGGCGGGCGGCTGACCGAGGCCCACGCCGCGCATCACCGGCGCGCTCGGGCGTCAAGCGCAGGTGCTGCCGATGAGCGACCTCCCGGTCCGAACCAGGGTTCTGGCCCACGGTCGGTGGTGGCCGTTTCAGGAGTTCATGATCAAGGCTCGCGGCGAAGGGCCGGTCGACGACGTCGACTTCCGCGGCGCCCGGGCGGCGGCCCCGACGCCCGAGGTCGTGGAGGCGATCGCATCCGCGCAGGCGATCGTCATCGGCCCGTCGAATCCGATCATCTCGATCGGCCCGATCCTCGCCGTCGACGGTCTGCAGCGCGCCATCCGGGACAGCCCGGCTCCGGTCGTCGCGGTCAGCCCGCTGGTGCACAACCAGGTCGTCAAGGGCCCGACCAAGCCGTTCATGGAGTGGGCGGGACAGCCGCTGAGCAGCGACGGGATCGCCGACTGCTACGACCAGCTGCTCGACGGCCTGGTCGCCGACGAGCGGACCGACCGAGTGCCGGTGCTCGAGACCGACGTTCTGCTCGCCGACCCGGAGAGCCGCCGGCGCGCTGGCGCGAGGACACGCTCCGGTTCGCGCTCGCGCTCGGGTAGCGTTTGGCCGCCGATGGCCACGCTCGCGGTGCTGCCGATGAAGACGTTCTCCGAGGCCAAGCGCCGGCTTCGCCATCAGCTCAGCCCGGGCGAACGCCGGGCGCTGGTCGAGGCGATGTTCTCCGACGTCCTGGTGGCGCTGCGCCGCGCGGATTCGGTCGCAGCGGACGATCGTGGTCAGCGCCGACCACACGCGCCCAGCAGATCGCCGCCGGGTACGGGGCGAGCGTGGCCGCGGACGACGAGCGGGGCCACAACCGGGCGGCCACGATCGGCGTCCGGACCGCGCTCGAGCTCGGCGCTGAGCGCGTGCTGCTGGTGCCCGGCGACTGCCCCGCCCTCAGCCCGGGCGAGCTCGACGCCCTGATCGCCCGTCCGGCGACCGGCCGCTCGGTAATGGTCGTGCCCGACCGCCACGGGACCGGGACCAACGCCCTCCTGATCACCCCGCCCGACGCGCTGCAGCCGAGCTTCGGGCCCGACAGCCGCAAGCGCCACCTCGAGGAGGCGGCCACCGCAGGTCTGGAGGCCGAAATCGTCGAGGTGGCCTCGCTGGCCATGGACGTCGACACGCCCGAGGATCTCGAGCTGCTCCAGGAGGCGCTCCGCACCACCCACGGCGGCGCCGCGCACACCCGCGGCATGCTCACCCAGCTGCTGCGCAGCCGCCAGTGATCACCGCCGTCGCCCTCAACGGCATCCCGGAGATCCACCCCGGCGACGACCTCGCCGCCGTCCTGGCCACCGCGCTCCAGGCCGACCGCGCCGAGGACGGGGACGTGCTCGTGCTCGCCCACAAGATCGTCTCCAAGGCCGAGGGCCGGCTGCGCTCGCTGGCCGACGTCGTGGCCGGCCCGCGCGCGCAGGAGCTGGCGCATGACCACGGCAAGGACCCGCGCCACGTCCAGGTCGTGCTCGACGAGTCGGCCGAGATCATCCGCGCCGCCCACGGCGTGCTCATCTCGGTCACGCACCACGGCTTCGTGTGCGCCAATGCCGGCGTGGACGCATCGAACGTCCCGGGGGAGGATTTATTGGTCCTGCTGCCGCAGGACCCGGATGGGTCGGCCCGGGCGATCCGGCGGCGGTTGCGTGAGCTCACGGGCGCCGGACCGGCCGTGCTCATCACCGACTCGTTCGGGCGGGCGTGGCGGCACGGGCAGTGCGACGTGGCCATCGGGTGCGCCGGGCTGCAGCCGCTCGAGGACTGGCGCGGGCGCCGGGACACCACCGGACGCGAGCTTCACGCCACCTGGATCGCGATCGCCGACGAGCTCGCCGCGGCGGCCGACCTGGCTCGGACCAAGGACGGCGCTCAGCCCGCGGTGCTCGTCCGGGGCGCCGGCCGCCACGTCACGAGCGCCGACGGGCCGGGAGCCCGAGCGATGCTCCGTCCGCGGAGCGAAGACCTGTTCCGCTGAGGCGAGGCCGCCCCCGCAGCCCGCGCGGCAGGGTGGCGGTCAGGAGCCCGGCCAGCACCAGCACCACCCCCGAGAGCTGGAGCGAGCTCGGCGACTCGGCGAAGATGATCGCGGCCAGCGCCACCGAGCCGACCGGCTGCACGGTGAGCAGGACCGAGGTGAGCGCGGCGGGCAGGCGCGGCAGCGACACGCCGATGAGCAGCCAGCCGAGGATCTGCGAGGTCAGCGCCAGGACCGCGAGCCACCCGGCGCTCGGCCACGTGGGCACGAGCCGCGCGTCGCCGATGACCACGCCTGCGGCCACGCAGCACACGGCCGTGGTCAGGGTGGCGTCGAACAGCGGCCCGACCGGACGGCGCAGGTCGGCGCCGCCGCGGCGGTAGAAGAGCAGGAACCCCACGTAGGCGACCCCGGCCCCGAGCCCGTACAGCGCTCCCCGTCCGGGGTCTCTGCCCGTAGGCGCCGTGCTCAAGCGCGCCGGAGATCAGGACCACGCCGAGCAGGGCCAGCGGCAGCGCGGCCAGGACCCGCCGCGCCGGTCGCTCGGACAGGACCGCCCAGGCCACGAGCGGCACGCAGCACGACCTGGATGTTGGCCAGCACGGTGGCGAGGCCCGCGCCCACGTCCTCGATCGAGTGGTGCCAGAGGATCAGGTCGACGGCCAGGAACACCCCGGAGAGAACCGCCGGCCGGCGCTCCCGCCACGGCCGCGGGCCGTGGCGCCGGTGCTCGAGCAGCGCCAGCACGGCCAGCAGCGGCAGGGCGTAGGCGGCGCGGAAGATGGCCGCTGTGGACGGGCGAGGCGTGGCTGAGCCGGACGAGGATGCTCGAGAACGCGATCGCGCAGGCCCCGAGCAGGCCGCACACGCCGCACCGTCCGCCCGGACACGGTTCAGGCCGGGACGGTTGGCGCGCCGACGGCGTGAAAGCCGCCGTCCACATGCACGATCTCGCCCGTGATCCCCCGAGCGTAGTCGGAGAGCAGAAAGCAGATCGTGCTGGCCACCGGAGCGGGATCGGACGACGTCCCATCCGAGCGGCGCCTGGGCCTGCCACAGCGACGCGAGCTGCTCGAACCCCGGGATCCCCCGCGCCGCCACCGTTCCGAGCGGTCCGGCCGAGACGAGGTTGCAGCGGATCCCGGCCGGCCCCAGGTCACGGGCCACGTAGCGGTTGACCGACTCGAGCGCCGCCTTGGCCACGCCCATCCAGTCGTAGATCGGCCAGGCCACGGTGGCGTCGAAGTCGAGCCCGACGATGCTCGCGCCCGGCCGGCATCAGCGGCGCCAGCGCCGCGGCCAGCGCCTTGAGCGAGAACGCGCTGGTCTGAAAGGCCTGATTCGCGCTCTGGCCGCCGGAGCGGTCATGAAGCGGCCGCCGAGGGCGTCCTCGGGGGCGAAGGCGATCGCGTGCAGGGCGCCGTCCACCCCGCCCCAGCGGTCGTTGAGCGCGGGACCGAGCGCGGCCAGATCCTCTTCGCTGTTGACGTCGAGCTCCAGTACATCGACCGGCTCGGGCAGCCGCGCGGCCGCGCGCTCGGTCAGCCGGCGCACCCGGCCGAAGCTGGTGAGGAGCACCGAGGCGCCCTCGCGCTGGGCGCGCTCGGCGGCGTGAAAGGCGATCGAGTCCTTGGTGATGACGCCGGTGATCAGCAGGCGCTTGCCCTGCAGGATCACCGGGCCAGCGTCCCCAGCGCCCAGAGCAGGCGCGCGCGGGTCTCCGAGGGCTCGATGATCTCGTCCACGAACCCGGCCGCGGCGGCGGCGTCGGCGGACAGGTGCTCGTCGGCGTACGTGTGCGCCAGCGCGGCCCGAGCCTCCGGGGCGGCGCGGCGGTGGATGATCCCGACCGCGGCCGCGGCGCTCATGATCCCGAGCTCGGCTCCGGGCCAGGCCAGCACCAGGTCGGCGCCCAGGTCGCGTGAGTTCATCGTGATGTAGGCGCCGCCGTAGGACTTGCGCAGGACCACGGTCACCTTCGGGCACGGTGGCGGCGGCGAACGCGCGCACGAGCGAGGCGCCGTGCCGGATCACTCCCGGCCCGCTCCTGCTTCGATCCGGGCATGAAGCCCGGCGTGTCGACCACGGCGACCAGCGGGAGCCCGAACGCGTCGCAGAAGCCGACGAACCGGGCCGCCTTCTCCGAGGCCTCGGCGTCGAGCACGCCGCCGAGGTGGCGGGGCTGGTTGCAGACCAGGCCCACCGGCCGGCCGCCGATCCGGGCCAGCGCGGTGACCACGTTGCGCGCCCAGCGGGGGCAGAGCTCGAGCAGCGACCCTTCGTCGATGACCCCGTTCAGAGCGTCTCGGATGTCGTAGGCGCGGCGCGGCTCAATCGGCACCGCGGTCGGCGGGGTCGTTCGTCTGTGGCTCCGTCGTCGCGCGCGCGCGGTGCCGGGTCGCCGGCCGCCGACGGGAGGTACGCCGAGCAGCTCTCGGACCCGGGCCGCGGCCGCGGCCTCATCGGCGGCCACGAGGTGGCAGACGCCGTTGCGCTCGTGGACGTGCGGGCCGCCGAGCGCGGCGGCGTCGATCTCCTCCCCCAGCGCCTCCTTTACGACCCCCGGACCGGTCAGGAACATCGAGGCGGCCTCGGTCATCACGATCACGTCGGTCAACGCCGGCGAGTAAGCCCCGCCGCCGGCCGAGGAGCCCGAGACGATCGAGATCTGCGGCACCACGCCGCTCAGGGCCACGGTCTCCTTGAAGATCCGCCCGTACCCGGCCAGCGCGGCCGTGCCCTCCTGCATCCGGGCACCCCCGGACTCGACGAACGCGACCACGGGGATCCGGGCCCGGCGCGCCGTCTGCAGGACGCGGACGATCGTGTCCGCGTGCCGCTCGCCCAGCGATCCGCCCAGGAAAAGACCGTCCTGGGCGTAGCAGGCGATCGGCCGCCCCGCCACCGCGCCGACGGCGCCGACGACGCCGTCCCCGGCTTCCGCCCGCGCCCCGAGCCGCGGGGAGACCACGCGCGAGCGGACGACCTGCAGGCTGCCCGGGTCGCACAGCGCCTCCAGCCGCTCGAGCGGAGAGGGACGGCGGGCCGCCGCCGGTGAGAGCGCGGTGGCGCTCAAGCCGGAGCGCCTCGCAGGACGAGGGCGACGTTGTGGCCGCCGAACGCGAACGAGTTCGACAGCGCCACCGGCGGATGACCGTTGACGATCAGCGGCCGGGCCTCGCCCGGGACGTAGTCGAGGTCGAGCTCCGGATCGGGGACCTCGTAGCCGAGCGTCGGCGGGATGATCCGGGTTCTCAGCGTGTGGATCGTGGCCACCGCCTCGACCGCGCCCGCCGCGCCGAGCGTGTGGCCGATAGCCGACTTGGTCGAGGAGACGGGGATCTGCTTGGCCCGCTCGGGGCCGAGCGCCCGCTTCAGCGCCGCGGTCTCGGCCGCGTCGTTCAGCTGGGTAGATGTCCCGTGCGCGTTGACGTAGGCGATGTCCTCCGGCGTGACCGCGGCGTCGGCCAGCGCGAGCTCGATCGCCCGGGCCGCCGGCGTGCCGCTCGGCTCGGGCGCGGTCAGGTGGTGGGCGTCGGAGGTCGAGCCGTAGCCGGCGATCTCGCCCAGGATCTCCGCTCCGCGGGCCCGGGCCGCCTCGGCGTCCTCGAGCACCAGCATGCCGGCGCCCTCGCCCATCACGAACCCGTCCCGGCGCAGGTCGAACGGCCGTGACATCCCGGTCGGCGACAGGGCCTGCATCGAGTTGAAGCACGCGAACCCGAACGCGGTCAGCGTGGCCTCCGAGCCTCCGGCCACCACGGCGTCGGCGTCGCCGTACTGGATCATCCGCGCCGCGGTGCCGAGCGCGTGCGCGCCGCTGGCACAGGCCGAGACGATTCCGTACGCCTGACCTCGGAGCGCGTACTTCATCGACACCGCCGCCGCGGCGGCGTTCGGCATGTACTGCGGGATGCCGAGCGGAGACACCCGCTCGGCCCCCCGGTCGCGCATCACGTCGTGCTGGGTCTCGACCGTCTCGATCCCGCCGATCCCCGTGGCCAGGACGCAGCCGACCCGGAACGGGTCATACGGTCCCGCGTCCCCGTCCAGCCAGCCTGACTGTCGGAGCGCCTCCTCGGCGGCGACCAGGGCCAGCTGCGAGAAGCGATCGAGCCGGCGGACCTCCTTGACCGACAGGTGGTCCTTGGGCTCGAAGTCGGTGCACGCGCCCGCCCCGTCGACGATGCCGCACACGCCGGAGGCCCAGCGCTCGTGCAGCGCAGGCGCGCCCACGCCCAGCGGCGTGACCGCGCCAACCCCGGTGATGACGACGGTGCGCTTCACTCGGCCCGGGTGACGATCATCTCGATGGCGTCGCCCACCGTCTTCAGCTCCTTCATGTCCTCGCCCTTGAGGACGACGCCGTACTCGTCCTCGACCACCTGGGCGAGCTCGACCAGATCGAGCGAGTCGATGTCGAGCTCCTCGAACGTCGATCCGCGGGTGATCTGGCTGGCGTCGGGGCCGAAGCTGGCCAGCGTCTCGACGACGCGGGACTCGACCTGCTCAGTGGTTACGGTTGCCATGTCTGGTTCTCCTTTTCGATTGCGGTCAGGCGGCCAGACCGCCGTCCACGGTCAGGACCGCCCCGGTTACGTAGCTGGCGTCCTCGGAAGCGAGGAAGCGCACGCAGGCGGCCACCTCCTCGGGCGTCCCGGCCCGCTTGGCCGGGACCGCCGACGAGCAGATCCTTGGACACCCCGGCCGTCATCTCGGTGTCGATCCACCCCGGCGCGACGGCGTTGATGGTCACTCCGCGCCGGGCGACCTCGATGGCCGAGGTCTTGGTCAGGGCGATCAGGCCGGCCTTGGCCGCCGCGTAGTTGGCCTGGCCCGGGTTGGCGCGCAGCCCGACCACGGATGAGATGTTGACGATCCGGCCGTTCCGGGCCCGGAGCATCGACCTCAGCGCCCGGCGGGTGAGCCGGAAGGCCGCGGTGAGATCGGTGTCGATCACGGCCTCCCACTCCTCGTCGCCGAGGGTGGGGGTCAAATCGTCTCGGCTGATGCCGGCGTTGTTGACGAGCACGAGCACCGGCATGCCGAAGTGCTCCTCGAGGGCCTTGAACAGCTCGTCGGGAACCGCGCGGTCGACCACGTCGCCGGGAACCGCGAGCGCGTGGCCGCCGTCATCGGTGATGGCCTGTACGACCGCTTCGGCTCCGGACCGATCGCTGCGGTAATTGACCCCCACCGGCCAGCCGTCGCGCGCCAGCGCGCGCGCAATCGCGGCGCCGATTCCGCGCGATGCCCCGGTGACCAGCGCGCAGCCTTCAGCCATTGCCGTTGCCGTTGCCGTTGCCGCCCCACTCGATCACACCCCCGCCCCAGGTGAAGCCGGCGCCGAAGGCGCTCACGAGCACACGCATGCCGGGCTTCAGGCGGCCGCTGGCGGCCGCGTCGGCCAAACCGAGCGGCAGGGTGGCGGCCGAGGAGTTACCGAGGCTCTCGATGCAGTCGACCACGCGCTCCGCCGGCACGCCGAGCCTGCCTCCGAGCGCTCGCAGGATCCGGCCGTTGGCCTGGTGGTAGACGAACAGGTCGATGTCCTCGAGCGTGAGGCCGGCACGCTCGGTGGCCTGGAGCGTCACCTCGTGCATCCGCGCGACGGCGTGGCGGTAGACCTCGGGGCCGTCCATCCGCACCTTGCGGGTGTCGTGGTCGATCTGGATGACCGGGGCGCCGGAGCCGTCGGCACCGAGGACGATCGGCCCGATGATGCCGTTCGCTCCCGTCGCCGGACCGAGGACGACGGCGCCGGCGGCGTCGCCAAACAGGGGTGCCGTGCGCTTGTCCTCGTAGTCGGTGACCCGGCTGATGAAGTCGGCCCCGACCACGAGCACGTGGCCGGCGCGGCCGCTCTCGATCTGGCTCGCGCCCATCGCCACCCCGGACAGGAACGCCGTGCACGCCGCCCCGATGTCGAACGCGCCGGCGTGGGTGGCGCCGAGCGCGTGCGCGACCAGCGGGGCGGTGTTGGGTGTGAGCTCGTCCTGGGTCATCGTGGCCACGATCACCAGGTCGAGCTCGGCCGCATCCACGCCGGCTCGCCGGAGGGCGGACGATCCAGCCTGGGCGGCGTAATCGGACAGACGCTCATCCGGCCTGGCCACCGGGCGCTCGCGCACACCGGTACGGGAGAACATCCAGTCCTCGCTCACGCCGAGCCGCTCGGCCAGATCGGCGTTGGTCAGACGACCCGCGGGAAGGGCGGTGGCGACGGAGAGAATGGTCGCACGCCGCGACGTTTCGCCCCCGGGCGAAACTCGCAATGCCGACTCAGTCGGCACGGTTTCGGTCGCTTGCATCCGTTTCAGCGTACGCAGGACGTCGGCTGCAGGTACACGCGGCCGTACGACTTCCCCCCGTTCGGGGGGCGATGTGCTGTGATTCCGCACCGTGAGCCTTCCGAAGCCCAGCCCCTCATCAACTGCTCTGGTCACCGGCGCCTCCGCCGGGCATCGGCGGTGCCATCGCCCACGAGCTGGCCGCGCGCGGCCACGGTGTCGTCCTCGTGGCCCGCCGGCAGGAAAAGCTCGAGGCGCTGGCCCAGGAGCTGAACAGAAGCGCACGGCATCCGAGCCGAGGCGATCCCCTGCGATCTGACCAAGGCGCGCGACCGCGGCCGCCTACCCGCCCAGATCGCCGAGCTCGGCCTCGAGGTCGACGTGCTGATCAATAACGCCGGCTTTGCCACCGGTGGACCGTTCCATGAAGCCGACCCGAAGCGGGAGATCCAGCAGGTCCAGCTCCTGGTCGAGGCGCCGGTCGCGCTGACCGCGGCCTTCCTGCCCGCGATGGTCGAGCGCCACCGCGGCGCCATCCTCAACGTCGCCTCGATCGCGGGCTTCCAGCCCATGCCCTACGCGGCCGGCTACTCGGCCGCCAAGGCGTACGTGCTCCGGTTCTCGGAGGCGCATCCATCAGGAGGTGCGCGCACACGGCGTGACGGTCACCGTCGTGGCGCCGCCGCCGGTCGAGACCGAGTTCTGGGATGAGGCCGGGTGGCAGGCCAAGGGTGGCCGGTCATTCGAGCAGGCGACGCCGAGGCGTGGCCCGGCTGAAGCCCGACGAGGTCGCCCGCGCCGCGGTCAAGGGGCTGGAGGCCGGCGACCGCGTGGTCACCCCGGGCCTGGCGGTCAAGGTCGCGACGCAAGCGGCCCAGTACATCCCCCATTTCCTCAAGCTCCCGGCGCTCGAGTGGTACATGCGCCCGGGCGACGACGACAGCTGACCGCGGACCGGTGGCGGTTCAGCGAAGACGAGCTTCGGCGTCTCGATGCGCTGCTCGGGGTCGGGCTGCGGCTCGCCCGTACGGCCCGGTCGGGCCGCGTGGCCATGGCCCGAGTGGCCGACGGCGATCGAGCCCGAGTGGCTGCCTGGACCCACCGGGCAGCGCGATCGCCGAGGAGCTGATCGCCGCCCGCGAGGAGGCGCTGGAGCCGATCGAGTTCTCCCGGGTGGAGCGGATTCTCGGCGAGGCCTGGGGCGCCAAGCCGTCGCGACGAGCTGACCGAGCTCGAGCCGGAGCCGATCGCCGTCACCCCCACCTCTCAGGTCCACCGGGCGACGCTGGCCGACGACGGGCGGCGCGGTGGCGGTCAAGGTACTCAGGCCCGGGCTGGCCGCCACCGTCCGCCAGGACATGACCCTGCTCGAGGGGCTGGTGGCCCCGCTCAGCGCCGCCTTCCCGGCCGTCGACGCGGCCGCGATGCTCAGCGAGGTCCGCGAGCGGACGCTGGATGAGCTCGATCTCGAGAGCGAGGCGGCGACCCAGCGGCGGGTGCACCGCGCGCTGCGGCGCCACCCGTTCCTGACCGTCCCCGCCCCGGTCATGCGGCTGTGCCACGACGAGGTGCTGGTGAGCGAGTTCGTCGACGGCGTGCCGCTGTGGCAGGCGCCCGATCCCGATCTGGCCGCGGCGCGCCTGGTCGTGTTCGTGATCGGCGCCGCGCGCGCCGGCGTGATCCACGCCGACCCGCACCCCGACGACGTGCTGGTGCTCGAGCGACGGGCGGCTGGCCATCCTCGACTTCGGCGCCGTCGCGCGAGCCCGACCGGGCCCGCGTCGACCTGGCCGCGGCCGCACTGGAGGCGCTGATCGACGAGGACGAGACGGCGCTCGGCGCGAGCGCTCGAGCAGCTGGGCTGGCTACCGGCCGATCACGCCGGCGACGGCCATGAACCTGGTCACCGAGGTGCTCGGCGACCTCGCCGGTCCCGACCCGGTGCGGCTCGACAGCGAGGCCGTGGTCGCGGTCCGCGACCGCGCCATGGCGCGACCGGAAGCGGTCCTCGACATCCTGCTCACCGGCCGCCTGGCCCCCGAGGATCTGTGGCCCGCCCGCGGCGTGGCTCAGCTGTTAGGGACGATCGCGCGGGTCGGCGCCACCGGCAGCCTGGCGCGAGCTCGCGCCGCGCGCGCTGCTCCGGGATGGGTGGCAGGCGGTGCCGGCTTCGCCGGCATAGCGAGTTTCGCCTGGCGGCGAAACGCCGCGGTCGCCGGCGGTTCGCCGCGGCTCGGCTAAGCGGCCGCGGCCTGCGCCGGCCGCGGACACGGGGACGACGAGCCGCTCGGGCCGCGGCACCTGGGCCGCCCGCTTCAGCTTGCCGGGTGATCCAGTCGAGCGCGACCGGCGTTCCGGCCACCGCGCCGCTGATGTGGTCGACCCCGCCGCGGGTCACGTACAGCCTGACGTCGGCCCCGCGGGCCAGCCAGTCGTCACGCAGGTTGACGCTCTGGGCGAAGGAGACGATCTGGTCGCGCCGGGCGTGGTGGAGCAGCACCGGCGCCGCCGGGGCGAGGTCGCCGAGCCGGTTCTCCCGCAGCCGCGCCCGCCACTCGGGCATCTCGAGCACGTTGGGGTCGGTCAGGTCGGTGGCCCGCATGTGCCGCGGCGCCCACAGCATGGCCTGGAGGATCGAGGACTCGCGCATGCTCGGCCACCCGCTCGGCCGCCACCGGGGTCAGGTAGGGGTCGAGCTCGAGCTCCGGGTAGGCGGCGGCGTAGCCGATCCCGCCGTAGGCCATGAAGAACGAGAAGAAGGTGCCGTCGAGGCTCGGACCCGCGGTCTCGACGTCGGCCGCTGCCGCGCCCGCGGCCACGCGCCACCAGCGGGACATCGGGCGCGTAGGTGGGCTGGAGCTGGGCCGCCCAGGCTGCCGCCGCGCCGCCCTCGGAGTAGCCGATGATCGCCGCCGGCCCCTCCTCGGGCAGGTGCTCGGGCACGAGCTGCCGTGCCGCCCGCATCGAGTCGAGCACGTTCGGACCGAGCGCGCGACCGACCATGTAGGTGTGGTCGCCGGGCGTGCCGAGCCCCTGGTAATCGGTGATCGCCACCGCCCAGCCGCGGGCCAGCAGCATCGAGATCAGCGCCGGCCTCCCACTCGAGGCCACGGGACAGCAGCCGCGACGGTGCCGCCGCGTCGCCGATCCCGTGCGTGCCGATCGGCGTATCCGATCAGCGGCCGCGGCTTGCTGCGTGCGGCCGCAGGGGACGAGCACACTGCCCGAGACGGCGACGGGCTCGCCCACGGCCGAGGTCGACCGGTAGAGCATCCGCCACGCGTTGACCCGCAGGCGCAGGCCCGGCGACAGGTAGGCGTGCATCGGCTCTGAGCGGATCACGTCGCCCGGGAGCCCCCGGCGGCAGCGGGTCGGGCGGCGACGTAGAAGGACGGCGGGCTCGATGACGGCCAGCGGGGCGAGGAGACCAACCGCAGGTGCGCCATTCCGTGGCGCGCGATATCGATAACGCTCACGTGTCCATTCCTAACGGCCGCCGACCTACCCGGCCTCGTGATATTCGACACTTATATAACTCGGCATACCTGATCAAACTTTGACTCCGTGCACGAGGGTGCCCGCAGGTTTATCCAAGTAGGCCAATACGCTGGGCCCGCTGCACCGCTTCGGCCCGGTTCCGGGCGTGGAGCTTGCGGTACAGCGCGCTCGTGTGCTCCTTGACCGTGTGCGGGGACAGGTAGAGGTTCTCGGCGATCTCCCGGTTGGTCGATCCGGCGGCGATGAGCGGCGAGGACGTCACGCTCGCGCGGGCTCAGCAGCGGCGCGGGCTGCTCGGCTTTGGAGGCGAACATGGTCATCCCCAGGCCGACCCGCCGGACCGCCTGCGCCACCTCGCCGGCGTCCCAGTCCTTGGAGACGAAGCCCGACGCCCCGGCCGCGCGGGCGGCGGCGGCCGACATCCGGCCCGCGCCCGGAGATCAGCAGGACGCGGGTGCTCGGAGAGGCCTGGCGGATCGACTCGCACAGCTCCGCGCCGGATTCGCCGGCCAGGAACAGGTCGACCAGCGCGACGTGTGGCTCGAACGTCCGAGTCAGGGCGAGCGCCTCCGCCCCGGTGCGGGCGGCCAGGCACCGCTCGACCCACGGCTGCTCGCCCAGCAGCACCCGGAACCCCCAGTGCACGACGTCGTGGTCATCGACCACCAGCACCCGGAGCCGGCGCGGGTCGCTCATCGGCCTCGCCTGGCTCAGCGGGCACGACCAGCCGGACCCGCCAGCCGTCCGCCCGGGTCTGGCCGAACTCCACCACCCCACCCTGCTGGAGGGCCTCGAACGCGGCCAGCCGGAGGCCCATGCCGCCGCTCGTCGCCGTCATCGCGCGCAGCCGCACCCCGTCGTTGCGCACCTCGAGGCTGAACGTGTCGGCGTCCCGGGCCACCGCCACCTCGATCAGGGACGGGCTGGCGTGCTTGGCCGCGTTGCGGAGCGCCTCGGCCAGGACCGACTGGGCCAGTGGCTCGAGGTCGGCCGGCACGGTGAGGCCCTCGGGCCAGCGCACCTCGATCGGCGGGCCCGGAGCGGCGCTCACCCGGGCGAGCTCGTCGGCCAGCGTCGTCCCCGTCTCGGGCGGGAGCGGGGCCAGCGGCCGCTCGAGCGCGCGGCGCAGGTCCCCGATCGCCTCCTGCATCTCGATCCGGCAGCGCTCGCGCATGTTGCCGGTCGAGCGGCTGCTCGGCGCTCAGCGCCAGCGAGACTCCGAACAGCCGCTGGAGCACCTGCTCGTGGATCTCGCGGGCCAGGTCGAGCCGCTCCCCAAGGCGTCGCGTGCGCTCCTGCTGGCGGGTGGCGTTGCGCGCCGTGGCCACCAGCGCGGCCGTCTTGCCGAGCGTCCACAGCAGGTGGCGCTCGCCGTCGGAGAGCTCGAACCGGCCGCCGCCGCGGTCGGCGCAGATCACCCCGTAGGCGCGACCGGCCGCGCTCATCGGGCGTGCACACCAGCGTGGTGATGCCGAGCACCTCGGCGTAGTCGGCGCGGGACGGCCTCCTCGATCCGCTCGGAGACCACCACGACCTCGTCCTCGAGCAGGGCGCGCTGGGCGATCGGCGTCGGTGATCAGCGTCGGCCGCAGCGCGGCCAGCTGTGAGAACGAGGTGCCGTGGGAGCCGACCGCGCGCACGCGCCGCCGGGCCGTGTCGGCCAGGAAGATGGCCGCCCGCTGCATCGTGGTCAGGCGGCAGATCGCCTCGCAGATGCGGTCGTAGAACTCGGTCGAGGAGGTGTCGGTGTCGATCTCGGCCAGCAGCTCGACGAACACCTCGAGCGGCTCGACCCCCGCGAACAGCGAGGGGGCGTGCACCGTTCATGCGGCCGCCGGAAGCTCGTACCGGCGCAGGATCTCGTACAGCGTCGATGCGCTCGGCCGCCGGGCGGCCGGCGCGATGGGCGGCGGCGACCAGATCCGCGGGCTCCAGCTTGACGCCGTGATAGCTGCCGGCCATGCGGGAGATCGACTCCTCCATCAGCGTGCCGCCGAGGTCGTTGACCCCCCACCGGAGCGCCTCGGTGGCGGCCTCCAGTCCCATCTTGACCCAGCTGGCCTGGAGGCTCGGGATCGTCCGGCCCAGGGCCAGGCGGAAGGCCGCCGTGTGCTTGAGGTTCTCCTCCGGCGGTGATCTCCTCGATCCCGTGCGTGCGCCCGAGCAGGGTGTGGAAGGGGATGAACGACAGGGGCACGAACTCGGTGAAGCCGCCCGTCCGCTCCTGCAGCTCGCGCACCACGCGCATGTGCTCGGCCAGCTCGGCCGGCTCCTCGACGTGGCCGAACATCACGGTCACGGTCGAGCGGATACCCCGGCGTGATGAGAGGCCTCGATGATCTCCACCCACCGCGCCGACCGGGAGCTTGTTCGGGCTGATCCGCTCTCGTACGCCGTCGTGGAGCACCTCGGCCGCGGTTCCGGGCGTCGAGTCGAGGCCGGCCTCTCGCAGGCGCTCGAACACGGTTCTCGGCGCGAGCCCGCTCACGTCGCACATGTGCGAGATCTCCATCGGCGAGTACGCGTGCAGGTGGAGCTGGGGGGCGAGCCGCTTGGCCAGCCGCAGCCACTTCTCGTAGTCCTCGAGGCCCCAGTCCGGGTGGATGCCCGGACTGCATGCAGATCTCGGTCGCGCCGAACTGCACCGCTTCGTCGATCCGGCGGGCGAACTCCTCCTCGTCGTGCTCGTAGGCGTCGGGTGAGCGCTTGGACTGGCCGAAGCCGCAGAACGCGCACCCGACCACGCAGATGTTGGAGACGTTGATGTTGCGGTTGACCACGAAGGTCACGGTGTCGCCGGCCAGCTCGCGCCGCAGCTCGTCGGCAGCGGCCCGCATCTCCTCGATCACCGCGGGCCGCTGCTCGGCGAACAGCGCGGTCAGCTCCTCCGGGGTGAGCGCGGCGCCGTCGATCGCGCGCGGTCGACCGCCCGGGGAGCGATGCCGTCGGCGATCGCCACCGTGGTGCGCCGGCCCGAGCCCCGCCGAGGGATGAACGACCAGTAGCACCGCTTGATCACGTCCATCACCGGCTCGGAGATCCATTCCGAGTCGATGTACTCCGGGTAGACGCACAGCCGCTCGGAGAGCGCGTAGCCGTCGGCGCGCAGCGTCTTTCTGACCTGGGTCGGCGAGGGAAAGGGATGCTCGGGCGAGATGTGGTCGCCGTTGGCGCTCAGGCCGCCGAGATCGGTCGCTCCGGCCCGGACCAGCTCCGGCCACCAGTCGGACAGGTTCGGGGGCACCTGGATCCCCACGCCCGGCATCAGCCGGCGCGTCTCGGCGATCAGCCGCTCGAGGTCCTCGATGCGCCACCGGAGTCGCCCAGGCCGGCGCGTCGTGCTGCGGCCCGTTCGAGACCCCGGTGCGCCAGTACTCCCGCGCCGCCGCGTCGGCGATCTCGGCCGGCTCGCGCCCGTAGTAGCTCTGGTGGGGGACGAAGTTCTGGAGGATCACCTCCTGGATGTGCCCATGGCGTTTCATGGACGCGCGCGATCGCCTCCAGCGCGGCGATCCGCTCCTCCTCGGTCTCTCCGATCCCGACCAGGATCCCGCTCGTGAACGGGATCTTCAGGTCGCCGGCCGCGGCGATCGTCTCCAGCCTGAGCGCCGGGTGCTTGGTCGGCGAGCCCTGATGAACGACCAGGTCCGGATTGATCGACTCGAGCATCAGTCCCTGCGACGCGGTGACCTCGCGCAGGCGCTGGAGCTCGTCGCCGGTCGAGGACGCCAAGGTTGGTGTGGGGCAGGATCCCCCGCTCGAGCGCGCGCTCGCACGCCCACACCACGTAGGCGGTGAAATCCTCGAAGCCGTACTCGGCCAGGCGGGCGGCCACGCCGGCGTTGTGATCGGGCGCCTCGCCGGTGAGCACGAGAAGCTCCTTGACGTGGTGCCGACGGGCGGCCCGGTCGAGCATCTGCTCGACCTCCTTGTGGCGCGTGGAGGTGCGGCTGGTGGGTCGCGAACGAGCAGTACTTGCAGTAGCAGCGGCACGTTCGCGAGAGCGAGAGCGTGAGATTGCGGCTGAACGTGACCCTCCGGCGCATGCGCCATCACGATTCTACGGAGCCCTATCCTCCGCCGCCGGATGCGACCCTTTGCCCTGGTACTTCTGGCCGCGCTCGCGGCGGGCTGCGGGAGCGGCGCAGGCGGGTCAGCGCCGGTCGGCGGCTGCGCCGCCAGGCGAACCGCGCCAACGGCCGCGCAGCGGCCACGGCCTCGCTGATCCTCGACTTCACCCCCAACGCCGTCCACGCCGGGATCTACAGCGCGCTCGCCCGTCATTTCGACACCAGGCACGGCATCAGGCTGCAGGTCGTCCGCTCCCGTGGGCCACCACCGACTCGATCAAGCTGCTTGGAGGCGGGGCGGATCGACTTCGCCATCCTCGACATCCACGACCTGGCCATCGCCCGGGAGCGCGGGGCGCCGATCGTCGGGATCATGGCCATCGTCGAGCGGCCGCTGGCCGCCGTGGTCGCCTCATCTGCGGTTCCACGGTCCGCGGCGAGCTGCAGGGCCAGACGGTCGGGATCACCGGCGTGCCGAGCGACACCGCGGTGCTCCGCTCGGTGCTGGCCGGCGCGTGGCGGGAACCCGCGCCGGGTCAAGACGATCACGATCGGCTTCAACGCGGTCGCCGATCTGCTGGCCGGCCGCGTCGCCGCCGCCACCGCGTTCTGGAGCGACGAGGGGGTGACCCTGTCGGCAGCGCCGGCCCGGGCTTTCACAGCTTCCGGGTCGACCGGTACGGCGCGCCCTCGTATCCCGAGCTGGTGGTGTGCGCGACCGAGGCCACGCTGCGGCTGACCGCGCCCGCGCCGTGGCGCTGGTGCGCGCGGTCCAGGCCGGCTACGGTTCACGCTGGCCCACCCCACCCAGAGCGCGCACGACCTCGAGTCGCTCGTTCCGGGACTCGATCCGCACCTGGTCAGCGCCGAGCTGCGCGCCCTGCTCCCCGCCTTCCGCGCCCCCGACGGCGCCATCGGTGAGCTCAACCGAGGTCGCCTCGCCGCCTGGGCGGCCTGGGAGCAGAAATTCGGCATCGTCAGCCAGAAGCCCGACGTGGCCGAGACGTTCGACATTGCCCCCAGCGCAATAAGGTCGCCCACCGGCGACTTGGCCGCGAGGCGGGCGACCAAAATGGCCCCTGCGCGCACGAACGTTGCCCGTCGCGGCGCGGATGACGCGGGCGGCGACGTTTTGGCGCGCCGGAGGCGATGTTTTGGCGCGCCCGAGGCGACGTTCTGGCGCGCCCGAGGCCGCGCGGACCGGCCCGCCGGGCCCGGAACGCCCGTCACGCCCCTACTGGGCGCGGATCCGCTTGAACTCCTGGCGGACCGACTCCGGCCGGCCCCACATCAGCTCCTGCAGGATCTCCACCCGGCCCGCCCGGACCTCCCGGACCGCCAGTTCTCCGTCGATCCCGGCCTCGTCGAGCAGCTTGAGGGCCGCGTGGGTCGCCTGCCACGAGGACGCGTGCCCAAACCGGTGCGCGACCAGCAGCCGCCAGTGCCAGTCGTGCTTGGAGTACGGCTGGGCGTTGCAGGTCACGATGCACACCGCGGCGTCGACGTAGCGGCGCTCGTCGTAGATCCGCAGGTCGAGCTCGAGGTCGGTCCAGTCGTCGGGCAGCGAGTCGACGATCTCCTGAAACGTCAGCGCGAGCGGCATGGCTCAGTTCAGACTATCGACCTCGACCCGCATCGCCCGGGCCAGTGCCCCGCCGAGCACGTGCACGGTTTCGCCGAAGCGGACGAACAGCGGACCTTCGAACGGCTGCTTCTCCACCACCTCGAACCGGTCGCCCGGAGCGATCCCGCGCTCGGCCAGGAAGCGCAGCATGTCCGGGTCGGAATCCGAGATCCGGCAGAAGCGGCCGCTCGACCCGACCTCGAGCGTCTGCAGGCTCAGCGTCGGCCCTTCCTCGATCGTGAGCTCCCGGGTGGGGATCGGATCGCCGTGGGGATCGTGGGTCGGATCGCCGAGCTTGGCCGCGATCACCTCCTCGAGCTCCTCGGACAGGACATGCTCGAGGACCTCGGCTTCCTCGTGCACCCGGTCCCACGGGACGCCCGAGCGATCTCGAACAGGTAGAGCTCCAGCAGGCGGTGGTGGCGCATGACCTCCAGCGCGACCCGGCGGCCGTCGTCGGTCAGCGACACCCCGCGGTAGGGGCGGTGCTCGACCAGCCCGAGTTCGCCCAGCCGCTTGACCATCCCCGAGGCCGAGGCCGGCGTGACCCCGAGCCGCTCGGCCAGCGCGTTCGTGCTCACCGCGTCGCCGCCGCGAGACTCGAGCGCATAGATCGCCTTGGCGTAGTCCTGGACGGCGGAGGAGCGAGGTTGTTCCGGGCTCGGGCACGAGACTGATTATGGTACGCCTAAATCCGGCCTCGGCCGAGGTCCTATCCTGACACCATGAGCTCGCTCACCGCCGCCCCCGACGAGTACCGCGCGGTGACCGAGGCGTGCGGGCTGCTCGACCGCTCCGAGCGCGGCAAGCTCGCGCTCACCGGGGGCGAAGCCAAGAGCTTCCTCCAGGGCCAGATCACCAACGACGTCGAGGCGCTGACCGCGGGCCGCGGCTGCTACGCCGCCTTCCTCACCCCCAAGGGCAAGATGCTCGGGCGACCTGCGGTGCTCGACGCCGGCGAGGAGCTGCTGCTCGACACCGAGCGCAGCGGCCCTGCAGGGCCTGTTCAACATGATCCGGCCGCTTCAGCATCGGGTACGACGTGGTGCTGCACAAGCGCACGGTCGAGCGGGGGCTGCTCTCGCTGATCGGTCCCGCGGCGGAGTCGATGATCGCCGAGTCGATTGCCCGAAGTGCGCCCGCCCGCACGGAGCACGCCCACGCGTCGATGGAGGTGGCGCGGCATCCAGGCCCGGGCGATCCGGACCGACGTCGGCATCGATCTCCTGTGCGACGGCGGCGACACCGAGCGGCTCCGCGGCGCGCTGGCTGCAGGCGGGCGCCCAGCCGGTCTCCGAGGCGGTGGCCGAGAGCCTGCGGGTCGAGCACGGCCGCCCCCGCTACGGCCTCGATCTCGACGAGACGGTGATCCCGCAGGAGGCGGGCCTGAACGCGCGGGCGGTCTCGTTCACCAAGGGCTGCTACGTCGGGCAGGAGACGGTCGCGCGCCTCTACTACCGCGGCAAGCCGAACCGGCACCTGCGCGGGCTGCAGTGCGCGGCGCCGTTCAGCCCGGGGACGAGATGCACTCCGGCGATCGGGTGGTCGGTCACATCGGCAGCGCCGTCGAGTCGCCCGCGGCTGGGCTCGATCGCGCTCGCCCTCGTGCGCCGTGAGGTCGAGCCCGGGGCCTCGGTCACGGTCGGCGCCGAGAGCGTCGCGGCCGAGGTCGTCGAGCTGCCGTTCAGCTGACCGGCGAACTGCTCGAGCTCGCCGCGCCCGGTCGCGTCGGCAGAGCGGGAGCTGTGGCAGTCTCGGGGTGCGAGGCCAGGAACGTCTGCACGATCCGGATCTCATCGATCTCGTCCGGGGGGACGTGCGCGCCGACCTCGGGCAGCCCGGGGCCGCCGCGGGCCACCGCCCGTCCGCGTGCGGGCCTCCAGCTCGTCGAGGTCGCCGGGCAGCGGCCCCCAGTCGACCAGCCGGCCTCCCGACCAGCCAGAAGGCGTCGAACTTGGATTGCGCCCGGATGCGGGCAGACGATCAGCCGCGGGCGCGCGTGCAGACGCCTCCAGCACGCCGCCCAGCCGGCCGAGGATGGCGCCGAGGCGGCGGGCGCCGGCGGCGGAGCCAGCGCGCGCGCTCATACCGCTGGGCGGCGGCGGCACTGCGCATCTGCGCCTCGACGTGGTCGATCAACCGCGCGGCCGGATCGGCCTGGAGGAACAGCCGGAGCGCCTCGTCGAGGCGGCGGCGGTACAGGTTCGGGTCGAGGTCGCCCAGGCACGGGGAGAGGCAGCGACCCATCTGCCCGTAGGCGGAGGGTGTTCGCGCCGGGGCAGCCGCCGGCCGCAGTGGCGCAGGCCGAACAGCGAGTCGAGCTGCTCGACCAGCTCGCCGGCCAGGCGCCGGCCGCGCAGGGGGCCGATGGTCGACCGCATGGCCGGCCGCGGGCTGGCCGCCACCTCGAGGATCGGAAACGCGATGTCCAGGCGGCAGCGGATGTAGACGAGCCGGTCGTCGCGTTGCCGAGGCGGATGTTTCCCGGGCGGACGCAGCTACTTGATCAGCCGGTTCTCGAGCACGAGCGCGCCGAGCTCGGAGTTGGTCGGGCTGGTAGTCGACCACGGTGGCGTGAGCGGTCCAATTGGCCGGAACGCTCGAGGGCGCGAAGTGCGCCCGCGCGCGGCTGCGGATCGAGACCGACTTGCCCACGTACAGCGTGGCGCCGGCGTCGTCGCGGAACAGGTACACGCCCGGGTCACGCGGGAGCTGCTTGAATTCGAGCGTCGGGGCCGCCGGAGTCCCGCGGGCGCCGCGGACTGCGGCGGCGGGTCGGGCGGCGGGGGCGCCGCGGCTTGAGCAGCGAGATCGCGTCGGCCACGGTGACCGCGTTGGCGCACAGGCGAGGAAACAGCGCGCACAGCACCCGGGCGCACGTCTCGGCGTCGGCCAGCGCACGGTGGGCCTCGCGCACCTCGACTCCCGAGCGCGTCGGCCAGCGCGCCCAGGCGGCGCTCGCGCTGGAGCGGCAAGCAGCGCCCGGGCCAGTGCCGGCCGTGCACAGGACCGGCGGGTTCGGCCACTCGAGCCCGGCCCGGCGAGAACGCCTGCTTGAGGACTCGGCGGTCGAACGGGGCGTTGTGGGCGACGAGCACGCGGCCGTGCAGCTCGCGCTCGACCGCCGGGATCACGGCCTCGAGCGGTGGCGCGTCGTCGACCATCGCCTGGGTGATGCCGGTGAAGCGCTGGATCCCCCGCCGCAGCGGCGCGTGGCAGCGCGACAGAGACACCCAGCGATCGTGCAGCTCGCCGCCGCCGACCAGCACCGTGCCGACCTCGGTCATCTCGCAGTCGTCACCGGCCAAGCCCGTTCGTCTCGGTATCGACGACCAGGAACTCCGCCGTGGCGATCGGTTGCTCGAGCAGATCCAAGCCACGCGTGATACGCCCGCGGTCCGGACGGCATGAACGCCGGGTTGCGCCGGGCGGATCCGCGCGTTACCGCTGAGTTAGAAGTGAGGCTTGACGACCGTTGCTAGGGGTAGCATCGCTGCAGCTGACCTATGGAAGGAGTCGTCAAGTGACTGCCATAGCCCATGACGCCGAGGAGCTGCGGGTTCTGGACGCGGGGACGCGGCTGGCCTGGAAGATCTACTGCGACCGGGTTCGGGACCTTCACGGCGAGGAGTACGAGCGCGTCGAGGAGGAGTCGTGGGCGGAGCTGCAGAGCGAGCTGCGCCGGCTCGAGCGCCGTCGCCAGTCGCTGAACGTCGTACCTTCCTGAGGTCAGTGCCGCGAGGGGTGCGGCTCCGCTCGTGCGGATCGGCTCGCACCTCTGGCGCCGTCGTTTAGGGTTACCCCCGCCGGAAGCAATAGCCCAGTCGCAGCGGAGCAGGTCGGAGAGAGATGCGCACGAGGACAATCGGGATGCTTGCCATTGGTGCCATCGCGGCGGCCGGCTGCGGCGGGAACACGAAGACGTTCGCGAACCAGCCGCCACCGCCGGCGCCGGTCAACGTCACCGTGTACATCAACAACGCGCGCGTCTCGCTCTCTCCCGACCAGCGTCGGCGCCGGTCCGGTCACCTTCACCGTGGCCAACCACGCCACCACGGCGAAGTCGCTGCAGATCCTGCATCCAGGGCCAGTCGCTCGCCAACACCGGGCCGATCAACCCGCAGGGCACGGCCGCGGTCAACGTCGACTTCACCCAGCAGGGCAGCTACACCGTCTCCACCAGCTCGGGCGGGACGACCGAAGCCGCCACCGCCAGCCCCAGCGCCTCGATCGCAGCGGCGACGCTCACGATCGGGCAATCGCGGCCCAGCTCCCGCGGCAACCTGAACCTCCCGTAGGCGGGTAGGCGGCGCCGCGGCTCGGCGTCCCCGGGCGCCCTACACCGTCGGTTGCGGTCTCGCTCTAGTTGCGCAATCAAGCTAGCTTGTGCAATACTTGCGTGCGTGCAAGCAACGGCACTCATCCCCGCCCCGGGCAGCGGCAACCGACGACGCTTGACCGGAACGACCTCTACGCCCTCGTCGTCTATCTGCACAAGCACTGCAACTCGGACCTGTTCGAGGCGGTCGGCGCGCTCGAGGTCAGCCTCACCCAGCTCAAGCTGCTCCACCACCTCGAGCCGACCGACCACGAGCTGACGCTCAAGGAAGGCGGCCGAGTCGGTGCACGTCTCGCTCCCGGCGGCCAGCCGGATGGTCGACGACCTGGTCCGCCGCGGCTTCGTCGCCCGCCATGAGGACGCCGGCGACCGGCGGATGAAGCGGGTCAGCATCACCGAGAACGGACGCGCGGTGATCCGGCGCCTGAACGCGGCCCGGCTCAACGGCTTGCAGCAGTTCATCGCCAGCGCTGAGCGGCGCCGAGCGCCACGACCTCGGCCAGGCGCTCGCCCTGCATCTCCTGCATCGTCCCGACGTCGCCGCCTGCCGCCTGGAAAGAGACCACGCAATGACCCAACGCATCCTGGCCCACCGCCACCGCCTGGTGACCGAGGAGAACAGCCGCTGGTGGACCCTCGCGGCGATGTGCTTCGCCCTGTTCATGGTCATGCTCGACAACACGGTCGTGAACGTCGCGCTGCCCTCGATCCAGCGTGACCTGCACGCCACGCTGTCGAGCCTCGAGTGGACGGTCAACGCCTACACACTCACCTTCGCCGTCCTCATGGTCACGGGCGGCCGGCTGGGCGACATCTTCGGCCGGCGCAGGATGTTCCTGTTCGGCGTGGTCGTGTTCGCCGCCTCGAGCGCGGTCATCGGCTTCGCCGCCAACGACACGATGCTGGTCGCCTTCCGGGCCGTTCAGGGCGTCGGCGCCGCCTTCATGATGCCGGCCACCCTGTCGATCATCACCCAGGCCTTCCCGGCCGAGCAGCGCGGCACCGCGATCGGGACCTGGGCCGGCATCAGCGCCCTGGCGCTGGCCATCGGCCCCGTGCTCGGCGGCTTTCTGACCGAGCAGGTGAGCTGGCGCGCCATCTTCTGGATCAACCCGCCGATCGCGGTCATCGCCGTCGCGGTCACGCTGTTCGCCGCCCGCGAGTCCCGCGACGAGACGGTCGACCGGACCGTCGACTACCCGGGCATCGCCGCGATCACGGTCGGCCTGACCGCCCTCGTGCTCGCCCTCGTCGAGGGCAACAGCTGGCATTGGGGCTCGACCCGGATCGTCGCCCTGCTCGCCGTCGCGGTCCTGGGCCTCGACGGCGTTCGCGGTCATCGAGACCAGGGTCAAGGCCCCGATGGTCAACTTCGCCTTCTTCCGCTCCCGCTCCTTCCTGGGCGCGAACCTGGTCGGCTTCTTCGTCAGCTTCGCGATGCTGGCCCAGTTCTTCTTCCTGGCCCTGTACATGCAGAACATCCTGCATTACTCGCCCCTGCAGGCCGGGATCAGGTTCCTGCCCAGCACGCTCCTGCTCGTGGTCATGGGCCCGCTCGCCGGGCGGCTCACCGACAGGGTCGGCGCACGCCCGCTGCTGACCACCGGCCTGGTCGTCGTCTCGGCCTCGATCTTCCTCCAGTCCGGCCTGACCGTTCACACCAGCTACCTGCGCCTGCTCCCGGGCTTCATGCTCATGGGCATCGGAATCGGCCTCGTCATGTCGCCGATGAGCACGGCCGCGATGAACTCCGTCGACCGGACCAAGGCCGGCGCCGCGTCCGGCGTGCTGTCGATGAGCCGGATGGTCGGCGGCACGTTCGGAGTGGCGGTGATGGGTGCGCTCATCGCCGCACTCGGCCGTTCGGAGATCAACCAGCATCTCCCGCAGCTTCCCGCCGCCACCCGGGCGGCGATCGCCAACTCCCTGGGCGCGGGCGGCGCCGGCGCGTCCCGGCCACGCGGCCTCGCCGCAGGTGATCTCCACCGTCCAGCACGCCTTCGTCTCTGCCCTCGGCACCGGCTTGGCGATCGGCGGTGCGGTCACGCTCTGTGGCGCCGTCCTCGCCTTCATCCTGGTCGAGAAGAAGCTCAAGCCCGCCCCGGTCCCGGCGGCGAACGCCGCGATCGAGGATGCGACGCCCGAACTGACGGCCGTGTAGCTCGCGCGGCTCGAACCCGACCGCCCCGGTACGATCCGCCCCCGGACAAGCGTAAGCAACGGAAGGGCTGAACCAACGTGGCCGTCGATCTGAGCCAAGTCGCACAAGTGGAAACCGAGCCGGGCGAGCTCCCGGAGACCATGGCCGCCTGGGTCATCCGGGAGGAGCGCCAGGGAGAGCCGACCGAGGCCTTCCAGCTCGAGGAGATCGAGGTCCCGGAACCCAAGGCCTTCGAGGTCATCGTCCGCGTGATGGCGGCCGGGGTCAACTTCAACAACGTCTGGGCCGCGCTCGGCGAGCCCGTGCCGGTGTTCCGCTACGGCGACCATCCCGAGTGGGGTCACCACATCGGCGGCTCGGACGCCTCCGGGATCGTGTGGAAGGTCGGCCCCGGCGTGACCCGGTGGAAGCCCGGTGACGAGGTCGTCATCCACTGCAACATGGCCTCCTACGAGGATCCCGAGGTCCACGGCCTCGACCCGCTGGCCGCCCCGAGCCAGATGATCTGGGGCTATGAGACCACGTGGGGATCGTTCGCGCAGTTCTGCAAGGTTCAGGCCCAGCAGCTCCTGCACAAGCCCAAGCACCTGTCCTGGGAGGACTCGTGCGCGTACGGGCTCACCTACTTCACCGCCTACCGGATGCTGCTCGACCGCTGCAAGCTCCAGTCCGGCCACCGGGTGCTGATCTGGGGCGCCGCCGGCGGGCTCGGCGTGTTCGCCACCCAGCTGTGCGCGCTCACCGGCGCGGACGCGGTCGGCGTCGTCTCCAGCCCGGAGAAGGGCGAGCTGGTCAAGCAGCTCGGCGCCGTCGGCTACATCGACCGCTCCGAGTTCACCGGGATGATGCGCCGCGGCAACGAATCGGCCGAGGAGGAGAAGGCCCGGTTCAAGGAGTCGCGCCGCTTCTCCAAGGAGGTCGAGCGGATCCTCGGCGGCCCGCCCGACATCGTCTTCGAGCACGTCGGCAAGGCCACCTTCCCGACCAGCGTCCTGTGCGTCAAGCCGTTCGGCAAGGTCGTGATCTGCGGCGCCACCTCGGGGTACCAGCTCGACTTCGACGTCCGTTACCTGTGGATGCGCCAGAAGGAGATCGTGGGCTCTCACTTCGCCAACGCGTGGGAGGCCACCAAGGCCAACGAGCTGATCGAGGAGTCGAAGATCCGCCCCGTGCTGTGGCAGACCATGGGCTTCGAAAAGGTGGCCGAGGCGCACCAGCTGCTGCGCGACAACAAGCACCTGGGCAAGATCGCCATCCTGGTCGGCGCCACCGAGGAGGGCCAGGGCCGCCACACCGAAGGTCCCGGGGCCATCCGGGCGGAGGTCGGCGCCTGATGGCCGGCGTGGTCTGGGTCCCCTGGTACGCGACCCTCTTCCGCCAGGACGCCTTCGCCGCCGAGTGCGGGCAGGCGGGCGAGATCGCGCTCCGCTACGGCGCCACCAAGTACCAGGTCCACCGCTCGTACGACGATCGCTACCGGATCACGATGATGCTCTGGTTCGAGTCGAAGACGGCCTGGTACCGGTACTGGGACGGCCCCGAGATGATCGAGTTCCGCCGTCGCAACTCGGGTCGGTTCCAGATTCCGGTCACCTACGTGTGGCACGAGGAAGTGGCCGCGGGCGAGCTCGGGCCTCAGGTCCCGACCTCCGAGCTCGAGCCCGAGCCGGCTCCCGCGCCCGAAGCCGCGGTCTAACCGACCACCTCGGCCTCGGTTTCGGCCCGGGCCCGCAACGCCAGCTCGAGCCAGAACCGCTCGTCGGGATCCTCGAGCGCGTCCCCGAACAGCTCTCTCAGCCGTGCCAGCCGGTAACGCGCGGTCTGCGGGTGGATCTCCAGCCGAGCCGCGACCTGCCCGAGCCGGCCCTGCTCTGACAGCCACGCCTCCAGCGTGACGGTGAGCCGCTCACGTGCCCCGGCCGACAGCTCGGCCAGCGGCGCCAGCCGGTCGGTCGCGAGCTCGTCGGCGAGCCGGGGATCGCTGCGCAGGAGCAGATCCCCCGCGCGGTCCCGGGCCACCACGAGGCCGGGCGCGCCGTTGGGCAGCCCGAGCGCGGCCACCGCCCGGGCGAAGCTCACCCGGGCCTCCGGCCACTCCACCGTCGTCCCGAGCCCGGCCTTGGCGCCCGCCTGGACCACCGCTCGTTCGATCTCCGACCGGCGGCCCGGACCGTCCGGGTCGGGGACCACGGCGTACCCCAGGTCGCCGATCGTCTCGGTGATCGCGTCCGGTGGCAGGTGGGCGGCCACCAGCGCTCGGGCCTCGCCCGCCATCGCCACGACCGCGAGCAAGCGGGGCAGAGGCCACCCGGCCTCCGCGGCCAGGGCCTCGATCGCGGCCGGGTCGGCCGCGGGCTCGCGGACCAGCATCCGCACCAGCCGGCGGCGCTGGAGCTCGGCCTCCCCGGCCACGGCCGACTGCTCGAGCGCGTGGCCCTCGGCCGACTCGGCCGAAAGCATGTCGATGTAGGCGAAGATCGATTCGGCGAGCAGATACAGCGTCTCCGGATCCAGTCCCTCCTCGGCCCCCAGGGCCGACATCCTCCGCCACACGACCCGAGCGCCGGTCCGGTAGGCGCTCAGTAGCGCGTCCAGGCTCCGCCCGGCCCGCATCTCTCCCCGCCCGAGCGCCCGGTAGACGTGCGCCGCGCGCCACCGGGCCCGAAGCCTCGATCTCGGCCAGGAAGTGACGGATCGCCTCCTCCACGCCGGCCCGCAGCCCGGCCCCGAACGAGCCCTCGATCGGCCGCGCATAGGCCGGAACGGCCTCCCGGACGGCGTCGATCACCTCGTCGGCCAGCTCGGCCAGCCGGGGCCGGGCGATCCGGACGATGTCCGGCGGGAGCTCATGCCACGGTTGTTCTCGCATTTCTTGTGAGAACCGTACAAGTTCGGGGTAAGCAGTCGTGGCAATGGCAGGAGAATTTTGAGCGCACGCGCCTTACCCTGGAGTCAAAGATGACCCGCATGCACAAAGCCGGGAACCTGATCGGCGTCGGCCTCCCGTTCGCCGGCCTGCTCACCGCGATCGCCCTCCTCTGGAACCGCGCCATCGGGCCGCTCGAGCTCGGGCTGATGATCGGCTTCTACGTGATCACCTGCCTCGGGGTCACGCTCGGTTACCACCGGATGTTCACCCACCGGGCGTTCGAGAGCTCCCGCGCCTTCCGGGCCATCATCGCCGTACTCGGGTCGATGGCGGTCGAGGGATCGGTCATCACCTGGGTGGCCGACCACCGCAAGCACCACGCCTTCACCGACATCGATGGCGACCCCCATTCCCCCCACCTGGCCGGGCCGGGATTCTGGGGCGCGATCAAGGGCCTGTTCCACGCCCACGTGGGCTGGCTGTTCGAGACCGTCGGCCAAGCCGAGCGCCAGCGCTTTGCGCCCGACCTGGTCAAGGACCGCGTCCTCCAGGTGGTCGACAAGCTGTTCTTCCTGTGGGTCGTGCTGACCTTCGCGCTGCCGTTCGCGCTCGGCTGGATCCTCGGCGGCGGGATCGTGGCCGGGCTCTGGGCCCTGCTGTGGGGCGGCGTCGTGCGGGTCTTCCTCCTTCACCACGTGACCTGGTCGATCAACTCGGTCTGCCACTTCTTCGGCCGCAAGCGGTTCGACGTCGAGGACGAGTCCCGGAACGTGTTCTGGCTCGCCCCACTGTCGATGGGTGAGTCCTGGCACCACAACCACCATGCCTTCCCCACCAGCGCCTTCCACGGGCTGCGCCCGCTCGAGCGCCTGGCCGACCCGACCGGGCTGGTCATCGCGCTGCTCGAGAAGCTCGGGATCGTCTGGAACGTGGTCCGGGTCAGCCCCGAGCGCCAGGCCGCCAAGGCGCTCCCGCCTCGGACCACCGCCGCACCGAGCCCGGCAGTTCAGTAGCCGTCACCAAAACGTTGCCCGGCGCGCCGGTCGGACGGCGCTCGGCGACGTTTTAGCTGCTGCACGACACTTTCGCCGCCGCGTGATCGAGTAAATCGCCACCGGGCGACGTTTTTGCTGGGTCGGGGTGCTAACGGGGCGCGGGTCGCGCCGGCCGGCTTACGCGCCTACCCCTCCTCGAGCTAGCCCTCTTCGAGGGGAGCCATCGTCAGCCCGGCGCCGTTCAACTGGTCCCAGTAGGTCTCGGCTTCCTCACGCGGGCCGCTCCAGACGATCGCGCACCCGGTTTTGTGGATGCGGTCCGCGAACCGGTAGCCCTCGGCCAGTGAGACCCCGGGGATGACCCGGGCGAGCGTCTCGGCCACGTGGTCGAAGGTGTTGTGCTCGTCGTTGAGAACGACCACGCGCCAGAGGCCCCCCAACCCGCTGCCGGGTCCGCCGACCCGAGGCAGCTCGATGGTCTGCGACATCCGGACCTAGGTTACCGGGGCGTTGCCCGCTTGTTCCAATACCGCTCGAGTCCCATGTAGAGCTGCTCCGGGGGCGCCGCCTGGCGATAGAAGTCGATCAGGTCGGGCGGCATCTGCCGCTCGATCGAGGCGATGAACTCGTCCTGCTCGCTGTCGCGGGCCAGGGCGGCGAACTCGTCGAGCCGGCGACCGAGCTCGTCGAGCTGCTCCTCCACCGCCTCGGTGGCTCCGAAGTGGGTGATGGCCAGCCGCTCGGGCCGCCAGGCCCGGATGCGCTCGATCGACTCGTGCCATGCCTCGACGTCGACGTCGGGCGGTGGCGTGGGCGGGATCACGAACGAGGACGGCGGGACGCGCACCCCGCCGGTGTCGCCGACGAACGCGGTCCCCTCGTGCAGATAGGAGACGTGGTGGGACGCGTGCCCCGGGGTGTAGGCGACCTCGAACCCGCCGCCGAGCAGCGACTCGCCACCCTGCAGCGGGGTGATGTTGGACTCGGGCACGGGCAGCATCTCGCCCCATAGGCGGTCCATGTCCTCGCCGTACAGCCGGGCCGCGCTCTTGACCAGCCTCGAGGGGTCGACCATGTGGGTGACCCCGATCTCGTGCACGTACACGTCGAGATCGGGCCAGCGCTCGACCAGCGAACCGGTGGCCCCGGCGTGATCGAGGTGGATGTGGGTCAGCAGCAGCGCGCGCGGACGCTCACCGCCGAGCGCGTCGAGCAACCGGTCCAGACAGGAGGTCGGGCCGGGGTCGATCAGCACCCCGTCGATTTCCCAGCACCCGATCACCCGGTCGCGCCCCAGGTGGAGCAGGTCGATGTCCCGCATGTCTACGGCTCTTCGGGCGGCGAATGAGCGGGTGGTTGCGCTCCAGCGTCTCGTCGAGGTCGCCGTCGGCTCGTCGTCGGGCTCCTCGACGTGCGCTCGGCTGGCCCGCGCGTCGCCCGGCTCCGGCGCCGGCGTCACCGGAGCCGTGGTCGGGGCGACCTCGTCCCCGGGGCCGCTCAGGCGGTGCCGCGGGCGAGCTCTCCTCGTCGGCCGGGAACCGCTCGGCGGCCGAATCGGCCAGCCCGAGGAGCTGCCGGGCGAGGTCACGCGCGTCTTCGACGATCCGCTGGCGCTCGGCCCACACCCGGTCGGTCTCGGCGTCGAGCTCCTGCACCTCGGCCCGCGCGGCGGAGACGATCCGCTCGGCCTCCTGGCGAGCCGTCTCGAGCCGCTCCTCGGCCTCGGAGCGCGACTGGGTCGTGATCTGCCCGGCGGTCTCGTGCGCGCGCTGCAGGATCCCGGAAACCTCGTCACCCACGCGGTCGAGCGCGCGACGGACGGCCGCCTCCGGGGACCGGGTGGCCGACAGCTCGGCCACCATCTGGGTCGTCTTCTTCACGTAAGCGTCGACCGCGATGCGGTCGTAACCGCGGAGCACGACGGGAAAGTCGACCTCCGTGGCCAGCTTCATCGGGTCTTCCGGCAGCGCCGCCAGCGGCGTGGTGATCTCCTGGAGGAGGGCGTGCTCGGTTGCGGCTGAGCTTTGATCGGGCATATCTGGACGTTAGCGCCCGCGGGGAAATTATTGAGGTTCTTGACGGCGTCTGGACGCGACTGGCGCCAGGCACGCCCAGCCACTCGTCAAATTTCCCTCCCTGATTTCCCCGCGGGCCCTTACCGCAGCGCCGGGGAGGCAAACCGCTGCAAAAATGCCGCCATGTCCGAAACCTCCTCCCCCCGCCTGCCCGAGCGCGATCGCCCGTGGATGATGCGCACGTACGCCGGTCATTCCGATGCAAAACGGTCCAACGAGCTGTATCGCCGCAACCTGGAGAAGGGCCAGACGGGGCTTTCGGTCGCCTTCGATCTGCCCACCCAGACGGGCTATGACCCCGACCACGAGCTGGCCCGCGGCGAGGTCGGCAAGGTCGGCGTCTCGATCGCCCACGAGGGCGACATGCGCACGCTGCTCGACGGCATCCCGCTCGACCAGATGAACACCTCGATGACGATCAACGCCACCGCGGCGTGGCTGCTGGCGCTCTACGTCGTGGCCGCCGAGAACCAGGACCCGCCCACCCCCCAGGAGAAGCTTCAGGGCACGACTCAGAACGACATCCTCAAGGAGTACCTGAGCCGGGGCACCTACGCCTTCCCGCCCGCTCCGAGCATGCGCCTGATCGCGGACACGATCGCCTACACGGTGACCAACATCCCCAAGTGGAACCCGATCAACATCTGCTCCTACCACCTGCAGGAGGCGGGCGCCACCCCGGTGCAGGAGATCGCCTACGCGATGAGCAACGCGATCGCCGTGCTCGATGCCGTGCGCGAACGCGTCCCGCAGGAACTGATGGGCAAGCGTGTTCGGGCGGATCAGCTTCTTCGTCAACGCCGGCGTGCGGTTCGTCGAGGAGCACGCCAAGCTTCGGGCGATGGCCCAGCTGTGGGATGAGCTCGGCCGCGAGCGCTACGGCGTCGAGGACGAGCGCCACCGCCGCTTCCGCTACGGCGTCCAGGTGAACTCGCTCGGGCTGACCGAGGCCCAGCCGGAGAACAACGTCTACCGGATCGCCCTGGAGGCGCTGGCCGTGACGCTGGGCCGCAACGCCCGCGCGCGGGCGATTCAGCTGCCGGCCTGGAACGAGGCGCTCGGCCTTCCCCGCCCGTGGGATCAGCAGTGGTCGCTGCGGCTCCAGCAGATCCTGGCCTACGAGACCGACCTGCTCGAATACCCCGACATCTTCGAGGGCTCGAAGGTCATGGACGGGCTCGTTCAGGAGCTCGTGCAGGCGCTCGCGCGAGGAGATGCAGCGGGTGGCCGAGCTCGGCGGCGCGGTCGACGCCGTCGATTACATGAAGGCCTCGCTGGTCGAGTCCCACCGCGAGCGCTGGCGCCGGATCGAGTCCGGCGAGCTCACCGCGGTGGGCATGAACCGCTTCACCACGACCGAGCCCGAGCCCGCTGACCGCGGATGCCGACGGGGGCATCCTCGTCGTCGACCCGCAGGTCGAGGCCGATCAGAAGGCGGCGCTCGAGCGGTGGCGCGGCCAGCGCGACGCCAAGGCGGTCGAGCCGCGCTCGCCGACCTCGCGCGGGTGGCCCGGGACGACGAGCGAGAACATCATGCCGGCGACGATCGAGGCCGCCCGCGCCGGCGCCACCACCGGCGAGTGGGCGGCCACGCTGCGGGAGGCGTTCGGCGAGTACCGCGCCCCAACCGGGGTCGGCGAGGCCACCGCGGTCTCGACCGAGGATCTGGCCGAGCTGCGCGAGGAGGTCGAGCGGGTGAGTGAGGCGCTCGGCCGGCGCCTCAAGTTCCTGGTCGGCAAGCCCGGACTCGACGGTCACTCCAACGGCGCCGAGCAGATCGCCGTGCGCGCCCGGGACGCGGGCATGGACGTCGTCTACGAGGGCATCCGCCTCACGCCGTCGCAAATCGCCACCTCGGCCGCGCAGGAGGGCGTGCACGTGATCGGGCTCTCGATCCTCTCCGGCTCGCACCGCGAGCTGATTCCCGCGGTCATGGACGCGCTCCGCGACGCCGGCGCTCGAGGGACGTGCCCGTGGTGGTGGGCGGGATCATCCCGGAGTCCGACGCCGCCGCCCTGCGCGAGCTCGGGGTGGCCGCGATCTACACCCCCAAGGACTGGGATCTCAACCAGATGATGCGGGACATCGTCGCCCTGGTGGGCGCGCGCAACCCGCCGTCAGCTTGACCGACGGCGCGCGAGCTCGGCGAGCGGCTCCGCGCGCGCGATCTGACCGCGGCCGCCGCCGTTCTCAACCTGGTCGAGAGCAAACACGCCGGCCGCGCGCAAGGAGACGGAGAAGCTGCTGACCGCGGTCGCGACCGCCGCGCTCGGCGCCGAGGCGCCGGGGCACATCGTCGGGGTCACCGGGCCGCCCGGGGTGGGAAAGTCCTCGCTCCTGTCCCGGCTGGTGCGGGAATGGCGCGCCGGGGACCGGTCGGTGGCCGTGCTGGCCGTGGATCCCACTTCACGGCGGTCCGGGGGCGCCCTCCTCGGCGACCGGGCTCGAATCGAGTTCGACCCGCGCGACCGCAGCATCTTCATCCGCTCGACCGCGGCCGGCGGGCGCCTGGGCGGTCTCGCTCCGGCCACCCGCGCGGCCGCGGCCGCGCTCGCGGCCGCCTTCGACGTGGTGGTGATCGAGACGGTCGGCGTGGGCCAGTCGGAGACCGAGGTGGCCGACCTCGCCGACACGGTGGCGGTGGTGATCCAGCCCGCCTCCGGCGACGTCCTGCAGTTCCTCAAGGCGGGGATCATGGAGGTCCCCGACGTGCTCGTGGTGACCAAGGCCGATCTCGGACGGATCGCCACCCGGGCGGTGGCCGACCTGCGGGCGGCTCTGCGCTCGCTGGGCGCTCCGGATACTGCCGTCGTGGCCGTCTCCAGCGTCTCCCCCGCCACCGGCATACCCGAGCTCGTGGCTGCGCTCGACGCTCATCGCGCCGGCCTCGACCTCGCCGGCCCGGCGGGTCCGGGCCCGGCAGATGCACGCACTGGACGATTTCGTCACCGAGCACGGCGAGCGCGGCCTGCGGGCGCTCGGGGGTCGCCGCGCGGCCGAGCGCTGGCTGTCCGAGCAGGACTCCGGCCTCGACGTTCCGGCTCTGAGCCGGAGGCTCGAGGAGCACGCGGCGCGGAGCGGCGCTAGCGTCGGTCACAATCGGTCTCCATGGCCCGGATCGTGCTCCCCGCCGAGCCGCTCACCGACGGCCCCACCGCGCTCCGCGCCTGGCGGGACAGCGACCTGGCGGCCCTCGTGATCGCGTGCCGCGATCCCGGAGGTCGCCCGCTGGACCAGCGTGCCGAGCGCGTACGGGGAAACCGACGCCCGCGCCTTCCTGCTCACCCGTCACGACGCGATCGCCCGCGCCACCGCGGCCCCGTTCGCGATCGTCGCCGCCGACGACACCGCTCACCTGCTCGGATCGGTCTCGCTGATGCGGTTCGACTGGGATCATCGCCGGGCCGAGGTCGGCTACTGGCTGGCCCGCGAGGCGCGCGGTGGCGGCCACGTCACCCGGGCGGTGCGCCTGATCTGCCGGTTCGGGTTCGAGCGGCTCGGGCTAGAGCGGATCGACCTGCTGGCGGCGACCGGAAATCCGGCCTCTCAGCGCGTGGCCGAGCGCAGCGGCTTCACCCGCGAGGCGGTGCTGCGCTCGTTCTTCGAGGGCAAGGGCGAGCGCCAGGACATGGTCGCGTTCGGACTGCTCGCCACCGACCGGCCTAACGGGCCCGGGTCCGGGTACCGATAGGCTTGATCAAATGCAGCTCGAGCCCCTACGCGACGGACACGGACGGCTGATCGGCGACCTGCGGGTCTCGGTGACCGACCGCTGCAACTTCCGCTGCCAGTACTGCATGCCGGCCGAGGGCCTGCCGTGGCTCCAGCGGGAGGAGATCCTCCACTTCGAGGAGATCGTCCGCCTGGTCTCGCTGTTCGCGGCCATGGGGGTGGGCGACCTGCGGCTGACCGGCGGCGAGCCGCTGGTGCGTAAGGACTTCCCCCGCCTGGCCGGAATGCTGGCCGCGGTCCCCGGGCTGAACGACCTGAGCGTGACCACCAACGGCTTCCTGCTCGAGCGCGACGCCGAGCGGCTTGTGCGAGGCCGGGGTCAACCGGTTCAACGTCTCGATCGACTCGCTTCAGCGCGACCGCTTCTTCCAGCTCACCCGCCGCGATGCCCTTCCCCAGGTCCTGCGTGGGCTCGAGGCGCTGGCCGCCTATCCGGAGGCCCACCCGATCAAGGTCAACGCGGTGGCGATCCGCGGCTTCACCGAGGAGGAGGTGATCCCGTTCGCCGAGCTGGCCCGCAGCACCTCGTACGAGGTCCGCTTCATCGAGTTCATGCCCCTCGACGCCGATCACGCCTGGACCGAGGATCAAGTGCTGACCGGCGCGGAGATCCGGGCCGAGATCGAGCGCGTGTATCCCCTCGAGCCCGAGCAGCGCGAGCCCCACGCCACCGCCCGCATCTACCGGTTCGCCGACGGGCAGGGCCGGATCGGCTTCATCAACCCGGTCTCCGAGCCCTTCTGCGGCGACTGCAACCGGATCCGCCTGACCGCCGACGGCCGCCTGCGCACGTGCCTGTTCTCCCTCAACGAGACCGACCTGCGGGCTCCGCTACGGGCCGGGGCCGACGATCGCGAGCTCGAGCGGATCATCCGCGCGGCGGTGTGGCGCAAGGAGCTCAAGCACCACGTCGGCGAGCCCGGGTTCATCCAGCCCGGCCGCACGATGTCCGCCATCGGCGGGTAGCGCACCTGCTCGACGGGCCGGTTAATCGCTTCGTCATCGTTTCCGGCCATGATTCGCGGCGGGCATGGTCCTGCTGATCCTGTTTGCCGTCCTCGCGGGTGCGGGCACCGCGATCACCCCCTGCGTGCTGCCGGTGCTCCCGGCGCTGCTGTCCGCCGGGGCCATGGGCGGGCGCCGGCGGCCGCTCGGGATCGTGGTCGGCCTGGCCGCCACGTTCACCGTGGCGATCGTCGCCCTGGCCCAGCTGGTCAAGGGCGTGGGACTGGCCAGCGGGGCCGCGCGCACGCTGGCCATCGTCGTGCTCCTCGTCTTCGGGCTCCTGCTGCTGGTCCCCGAGCTGGCCGCCCGGGTCCAGGCGCCACTTTCCCGGCTGGCCCGGTTCGGCCCCCGGACGCGCGGCACCGGGTTCTGGTCGGGGCTCGGCGTGGGCGGCGCGCTCGGCTTCGTATGCGCCCCGTGCGCGGGCCCGATCCTGGCCGCGGTGACCTCGGTGAGCGCTTCGAGCGGGGCCTCGGCCCGGGTCGTGGTGGTGGCCCTCGCCTACGCGACCGGGCCTGTCGATGATGATGCTCCTGTACGCGCTCGGCGGCCGGGCGGTGCTCGAGCGAGTCCGCCGCCACGCCAAGGGCCACGTGGTCGAGCGGACGCTCGGTGTGGTGCTGATCGCCACCGCGGTCGCTGATGGCGGCCAACCTCGACGTCCGCTTCGAGGAGGCACTGGCCAAGGACGCCAGCCTGCCCGCCTTCCTGGTCAACCCGACCCGGTCGCTCGAGACCTCGAACGCGGTCCAGAACCGCCTGGCGTCGCTGCGGCCGGCGTCCCCGTTCGCGACCCGCCAGCAGGAGGCCGCGGCCGCTCCGGTATCTGACCGGTCCTCCGCGGCCGCGATCCCCGGGGTGAAGACCCCGTCGCTGCCGAAGCTCGGTCTGGCGCCCGACTTCACCGGCACCGAGCAGTGGTGGAACACGCCGGGCAACCGCCCGCTCACCCTGGGCGGGCTGCACGGCCACGTGGTCCTGGTCGACTTCTGGACCTACACGTGCATCAACTGCATCCGCACGCTGCCGTTCCTGAAGTCGCTGTACGCCACCTATCACCGCTACGGGCTCGAGATCGTGGGCGTCGAGACGCCCGAGTTCACGTTCGAGCAGGAGGCGGGCAACGTCGCCCAGGCGATCCGCTCCGACGGCCTGCGCTACCCGGTCGTCCAGGACAACCAGTACGGCACCTGGGACGCCTACGGCAACGAGTACTGGCCGGCCGAGTACCTGATCGACCGGGACGGCCAGGTCCGCCACACCCAGTTCGGCGAGGGCGACTACCGCCAGAGCGAGGCCGCGGTCCGCCAGCTGCTCTACGACGCCGGCGCCCGCAACGCTGCCGCCGCCGATGACCGCCTCGGTCCCGACCGTCTCGGCCGGCCTGAACACCCCCGAGACCTACCTGAGCCAAGAAGGGGCGGCGAGCTTCGCCCCCCGCCTGAGCACGGGCACCCACACCTATCCCGGCCGCTCACAGCTCGAGCTCAACCAGTTCGCGCTCCGGGGCACCTGGAACCTCGCCGCTCAATCGGCCACGCCGCTCAGCGCCGGAGCCACCATCACCGGCCGGGTCCAGGCGGCGCGCGTCTATCTGGTCATGACCTCGGCCGGCAACACTCCTCGTATCGGTCACCGTGCTGCTCGACGGCCGCCCGATTCCGGCCTCGGCCGCCGGGGCGCGACGTCCGCTCCGGACAGGTCACGCGTGCTGGGCCAGCGGCTCTACTCGCTCGTCTCCCTGCCGACGGCGCAGGCGCACACGGTCACGGTCGAGGTCCCGCCCGGCGTCAGCGCCTACGACTTCACCTTCGGCTAAAGCGTTCCCGTTTTCCCCTCACCCCTCGGGGGAAAAGGCCGAACGCTTCGCAGCGGCCCGGGCTACGGGCCGTCGGCCCGGGTGAGATCCCGGGGCGGCTTGGCCCGGTCGAGCATCGCCGCCGCCTGGAGCAGGTCGTCGGGCGAGTTGATGTTGAACAGGATCTGCGGCTCGACGTCGAGCTCGCGCGCCCCGATCGGCGTCGACCGCGCGCCGCACGGGCACCTCGGGGCCGAAGCCGGCCGAGCGCAGCCGCTCACGCGCCTGGGGCTGATAGCAGCCGAGCAGCGGCTGCATCTCCCCCCCGGCGCGCGCCACCACCGCCGGAGCGCCGCCCGGATCGGCCTCGGCCAGCCGCCGGATCACCTCGGCGGTGACGAACGGCAGGTCGACCGGGCAGGCGAGCACCGGCCGGCCCTCGGCCAGGTCGAGCGCGTGCAGGAGGCCGATCAGCGGGTGGCGCGGGGCCTGGGGCTCGACCCAAACCGTCACCCCGGGCAGGCCGGGCAGCTCGGTGTCGGCCTTGGCGATGATCACGACCTCGCCGAGCGCGGCCTGCAGCGCCTCGCACGGATACTGGATCAGCGGCTTGCCCGCCAGCTCCACGACCGCCTTGCCGCCGCCGATCCGGGCTCCCAGCCCTCCGGCCAGGATCACTCCCAACGGCAGCATCAGCCGCATTCCTCGTGCTCGCTCACGGCGGCCATCGTAGAATCAAACCGATGGAGGGTTCCACCTCGGTCAGAAACTGGTTGCGTTGCTACCGCTGCTGGTCGCAAAACCTGGAGGTCCAGGTGCATTACGAGGGGATCCACCGCATCGATCCGGAGACCGGTGAGCGGGGCGAGGTCGTGGACGAGATGCAGGAGGCGGTCGTCCAGTGCCTCGAGTGCATGCACGACCAGCCCCATCTTGGCTTCCACAACGGACGGGTCGAGCCGATCGAGGACCGCTGGGAACGGATGATCGCCGGCACCCCGTGGGTGGCCTCGTGCACGGTCACGGTGGAGGCCGACGACGTCGAGACGTGCTCCGGCCCCGAGGCGGGCGACGCCCTCTCCTACGCCGCCTTCGGCGACCACGGGACGCGGGAGTTCTTCACCCACGTCCGCTTCCACAAGCACGACGACGACCGGATCGTCGTCCATCTGCTGGTCGAGCTCTACGCCCGGTCGGCCGAGGAGGCGACCGAGGTCCTCGAGGACGCCGCCCGCGGCCAGCTCGCCATCACCTCGCTGGCGGAGGAGTCGCGACCGCCGGCGTCGACGGACGACGGCCAGCACTAGAGCCACCGCCAAAACGTCGCCCGCTAGGCACTCGCGCGACCGCTCGGCGACGTTCGCGCTCCCCACACGACGTTTTGTCGCCCGCCGCCGCGGTAATTCGCCGTCGGGCGACGTTATGGCTGTGCAGCGGCGCGAGCCGGGGCGCGGGCCCGCCCTCGCACCGCTCGTCCGCGGACGCCCACAGCTCGAGCACGATCAGCGCCACCGCCACCGGTACCGTGGCCGGCAGCTCGTTCAGGAAGAAGAACAGCAGGTCGAACAGGCCCGCCAGCAGCAGCGTGAGCAAGCGCGCCGACCAGCTGGAGCCGGCGGTCACGGGCCAGCACGGCGCCGAGAAGCGCCGCCACGAACAGGTCGCCGTAGCCCATGTTCGCGGTGCCGAAGCTCTCGCTCTGCAGTTGGGGCAGGTGACCGGGAGGCTCGCGCGGTGACCAGCGACCGCATTCGGCGCTTGCAGCACGTCTGAGAGCACCAGCCAGGTGTCGGCCGCAGCCATGAGCACGATCCCGGCCTTCAGCCAGCTCGAGGGGGTGACCATGGCCAGGAGCACGCCCAGGGTCACGCAGCTCAGCGCCGAGAGCAGCGCGGCCGCCGTCTGACCGGCCAACGAGTCGCGGGCCAGCCACGCGACGAGAAACAGCGGGACCGCCCCGAGCGCCAACCACGGCCGGCTGCCCGCACATGGCCCATCCGAGCGCGGCCGCGGCCAGCGGGGGCACCGCGACCAGGGCAAGCCAGGTGAACCCGGTGGCCGAATCCGAGGCGTAGCGGATCAGGAAGACCACGCCCACGATCGAGGCGATCGGCACCAGCGCCCACCCGCGGCCCTGGACGCGGTCGGCCAGCTTCAGGCGGGGCGTGGCCCGCGGGGCCAGCACGACGCCGGCCTGCAGTGCGAGCAGGCCGGCGTCGGAAGGGATGAAGCCGAGCGCCACCCCACCAAGGGTAAGGAAGGCGCTGAAGCGGCTTCTAAGAGCAGAGGCGCTCGGAAAGCGCTTCCAGCTGCGACTTCAGCTCGTCGGGCAGGTGCGAGCCGAAGCGGGCGTAGTGCTCGCGCATCTGCGGGAGCTGATCGGCCCAGCACTCGCGGTCGACCTCGAGCAGGCGCTCCATCGTCTCGGGCTTGATCCCGAGGCCGTCGATGTCGATGCCGCCCTCGCCCACCGGCGGGCACGAGCCCGATCTCGGTCTCGTTGGCCTCGGCCTGGTCGTCGCAGCGGCGGAAGATCCAGGCCAGGACACGGGAGTTCTCGCCGAACCCGGGCCACATGAACTTGCCGTCGTCGTCCTTGCGGAACCAGTTGACGTAGAAGATCTTCGGCAGGTTGGCGCCCTCACGCTGGCCGACCCGGAGCCAGTGGGCGAAGTAGTCGCCCATGTTGTAGCCGCAGAACGGCAGCATGGCCATCGGATCGAAGCGCAGCTCGCCCACGGTGCCGGCCGCGGCGGCGGTCTTCTCCGAGGCCATGGTCGAGCCCAGGAACACGCCGTGCTCCCAGTCCTTGGCTTCGAACACCAGCGGGACCACGGTGGCGCGCCGGCCCCCGAACAGCATCGCGTCGATCGGGACCCCGGCCGGGTCGTCCCACTCGGGCGCGGCCGATGGGCACTGGTCGATCGAGACCGTGAACCGGGCGTTCGGGTGGGCGGCGGTCTTGTCGGAGTCCGGCGTCCAGTCGTTGCCCCGCCAGTCGGTCAGGTGGGCAGGCGGCTCGTTGGTCATCCCCTCCCACCACACGTCGCCGCCGTCGGTCTTGGCGCAGTTGGTGAACACGGTGTCGTGCTCGAGCGTCTTGAGCGCGTTCGGATTGGTGCGCTCGCTCGTGCCCGGCGCCACGCCGAAGAAGCCCGCCTCGGGGTTGACCGCGTACAGCCGCCCGTCGGAGCCGAACTTCATCCACGCGATGTCATCGCCGACCGTCTCGACCTTCCAGCCTTCGAGCGACGGGATCATCATGGCCAGGTTTGTCTTCCCGCAGGCGCTCGGGAAGGCACCGGCGATGTACTTGGACTCGCCCTCGGGCGAGGTCAGCTTGAGGATCAGCATGTGCTCGGCCAGCCAGCCCTCGTCGCGCGCCATGACCGAGGCGATCCGCAGGGCGAAGCACTTCTTGCCCAGCAGCGCGTTGCCCCCGTAGCCCGAGCCGAACGACCAGATCTCCCGCGTCTCGGGGAAGTGGACGATGTACTTGTTGTCCGCGTTGCACGGCCACGGCACGTCCTCGGCGCCGTCGGTCAACGGCGCCCCGACCGAGTGCAGACAGGGCACGAAGTCGCCGTCCTCGCCCAGCGCGTCGAGCGCCTCCTGGCCCATCCGAGTCATGACCCGCATCGAGGCGGCCACGTACGGGGAGTCGGTCAGCTCGACTCCGATGTAGGAGATCGGAGAGCCGATCGGACCCATCGAGAACGGCACCACGTACATGGTCCGCCCGCGCATCGAGCCGGAGAAGAGCTCGTTCAGGACGCCGCGCATCTCCTCGGGTTCGCGCCAGTTGTTGGTCGGGCCGGCGTCGTCCTCCTTGGCCGAGCAGATGAACGTCCGGTCCTCCACGCGCGCGACGTCGGCCGGGTCGGACAGAGCATAGGAACGAGTGCGGGCGCTTCTCGTCCGAGAGCCGTTCCAGGGCCCCGGCATCGATCAGCGTCTGCGCCAGCTGGTCGAACTCCTCGTCCGACCCGTCGCACCAGTGGATGTCGTCCGGCTGGGTCAGTCCCGCAACCTCGTCTACCCACTCACGCAGGCGGGCGTGGTTGGTGGTGGCTTCGGATTGCGGCGTGGTATGTGCCATGTATGCAGGCGCTCCTTGATACGTCGGTGGCATTCAGAAGGCTACCCGGGACTAACGCCAGACAGCCGCTCGGACGTACGAGTCAGGACTACTCCACGTTGTCCTCAGCTCCCGCCAGCGGGCCGCCGGGCTCCTTGCGCGGGACCAGAACCAGACGCTTGAACTCGGCCACGAGCACGCCGTCCTGGTTGAGCACGCGAGTGTGGACGCGGACCGTGCCCCGGTCGGGCTTTGACTGCGAGGGCCGGACCTCCAGCACCTCTGACTCGCAGAACAGGGTGTCGCCGTGGAACACCGGGGCCGGGTGCTTGAGCTCCTCGGTGGCCAGGTTGGCGATCGCCTTGCCGCTCACGTCCGAGACGCTCATCCCCAGGGCGAGCGAGTACACGAGCGGCCCCACGACCACGTTGCGCCCCTGCTGCGACTGGCCCGCGTACACGTCGTTGATGTGCAGCGGGTGGTGGTTCATGGTGATCAGGCAAAAGAGATGATCGTCACTTTCGGTCACCGTCTTGGCCGGCCAGTGCTTGTACACGGCCCCGACCTCGAATTCCTCGAGGTATCGGCCGTACGGGTGCGCGCCCGTGGCCTCGCGCGCCGCCTGATCGGTTTCGACTGAAGTCGTGCTCATTCGTGGCTACTCCTGCGTAGTTTCACCGCAGGATGCCAAGCCCGCCCCGATCACGTATTCCCCAACCCGTCTACTGTTCCGACTCATGCGAAACCCCCGTGACTTTGGAAAGCCCCTGGCGATGGGCGCGCCCACGCCAGTCCTGGAGATCCCCTTCCGACCCTCGAGGATGATCCATTTCCTCGACTTCTCGAACGAGAAGATGGTGGCCAAGGTGCCGGACATCGCGCCCACGGTCGACATCCTGCTCGGCAACCTCGAGGACGCCGTGCCCGGTGGACAAGAAGATCCCGGCCCGCGAGGGCCTGCTCAAGGTCGGTCGCGAGATCGAGCTCGGAGAGACCCAGCTGTGGACACGGGTCAACAGCCTCGAGTCGCCGTGGGTGCTCGATGACATCACTCAGATCGTGACCGAGATCGGGCACAAGCTCGACGTCATGATGATCCCCAAGGTCGAGGGGCCGTGGGACATCCACTACGTGGACCGGCTGCTGGCCCAGCTCGAGGCCCGGGCCGAGATCGAGCGACCGATCCTCATCCACGCCATCCTCGAGACCGGCCTCGGGGTGGTGAACCTCGAGGAAATCGCCACCGCCAGCCCGCGGATGCAGGGCATGAGCCTCGGCCCGGCCGACCTGGCTGCCTCCCGCCGGATGAAGACGACCCGGGTCGGCGGCGGCCACCCCGGCTACCGGGTGATCGCCGATCCCAACCCCAACAACCCCGACGGGCCCCGGCAGACGGCGCAGCAGGATCCCTGGCACTACACGATCGCGCGCATGGTCGACGCCTGTACGTCGGCGGGGATCCTGCCCTTCTACGGCCCCTACGGCGACATCCGGGACGTCGAGGGCTGCGAGGCCCAGTTCCGGGGCGCCTTCCTGCTCGGATGCGTCGGCGCCTGGTCGCTGCACCCGGTGCAGATCGAGATTGCCAAGAAGGTGTTCAGCCCCGAGCCCGACGAGGTGCTGTTCGCCAAGAAGGTGCTGGAGGCGATTCCCGACGGCCGCGGCGTGCACATGATCGACGGCAAGATGCAGGACGACGCGACCTGGAAGCAGTGCAAGGTCATGGTGGAGCTGGCCGAGATGCTGGCCCGCAAGGACCCCGAGCTGGCCGAGGCCTACGAGTTCGAGCCCGCGGCGGCGTAGGTGCGGATCTCGGCCAAGGCCGACTATGCCGTCCGCGCCGCGGTCGAACTGGCCGCGGGCGGCAACGACAAGCCGATCAAGGCCGAGCGAATCGCCACCGCCCAGAACATCCCGCTGAACTTCCTCGAGAACATCCTCGGGGAGCTCCGCCACGCGGGGATCGTGCGCAGCCAGCGCGGGGCCGAAGGCGGCTTTCGCCTGGCCAAGGCCCCCGACCAGATCAGCATCGCCGACGTAATCCGGGCGGTCGAGGGACCTCTGGCGAGCGTGCGAGGCGGGCCGCCGGAGGAGATCTCCTATCCCGGCACGTCGGCCGCGCTGCCCCGCGTGTGGATCGCCGTGCGGGCCAACCTGCGCATGGTGGTCGAGCACGTGACGGTGGCCGACGTGGCCGGCGGCAAGCTCCCGAGCGCAGTCGACCGCCTGGCCGAGGACCCGGAGGCCTGGGTCACGCGGTGAGGTTCGGGGCCGGGCTCCGCCCGGCATCCGTGGGGCCGGAGCGACCCCGTCCGGACGTGGTACCCGGCCCCATGGACGCCTCGCGAAGCGAGGCCCCTCCCTCCGGGGGTCTGACGAAGACGATGTCGCCCGCCGCCAGCTCGAGTTCGGCTTCCTGAGCGCGGGTCAGCTGGGCGCGGGCCGCCTGCCCGCCCGGCAGCTCGAGCTCCAGCCGGACCTCGAACCCGAGGTGGACAACTCGGGTCACCATCGCCTCGAGCGCCCCGTCGGCCGGGGTGAGCGAGACCGTCATGTCGTGCGGCCGGACCAGGCGGTCCCCGAGCCGGCTGACCGGCCCGAGGAAGCCCATGACGAAGCTGTTGGCGGGCGCGTCATAGATCTCCCGGGGAGCGCCGACCTGCTCGATCGCGCCCTCGTTCATGACCGCGATCCGGTCGGCCACCTCCATCGCCTCCTCTTGGTCGTGGGTGACCAGCACGGTGGTCACGCCCTGCTCGTCGTGCAGGCGCCGGAGCCACTGGCGCAGCTCGGCCCGCACGGTGGCGTCGAGCGCCCCGAACGGCTCGTCGAGCAGCAGCACTCGCGGCTGTACGGCAAGCGCCCGGGCGAGCGCCATCCGCTGGCGCTGGCCGCCGGAGAGCTGGTGCGGCCGCTGCCCGCCCCACTTGGTCAGGCCGACCAGAGTCAATAGCTCGTCCACCCGGGCCTGGATCTCCGCTTTGGGCCGCTTGCGGATCCTCAGCCCGAAGGCCACGTTCTCATGCACGCTCATATGCGCGAACGGCGCGTAGTGCTGGAACACGAACCCGATCGCACGGTCCTGGGGCCGCTTGGCGGTGACGTCCTCGCCGTCGATTCCGACCGAGCCGTCGTCGGGACTCTCGAGCCCGGCGATGATTCGCAGCAGGGTCGACTTGCCCGAACCGCTCGGTCCGAGCAGCGCGGTCAGTGAGCCCTCGGGGACCTCGAGCGAGACGTCGTGGAGAGCCTCGAAGTCGCCGAAGCGCTTGGAGACGTGATCGATGTCGATTCTCAATCGGACCTCCGGAGAGCGGTCATGACAAGCAGGACGAGTAGCGATATGACGGCCAGTTCTGTGGCCGCGGCGTAGGCGCCACTGAGCGCCTGCGAGCCGACCTGGGAGTCGCGCTGATAGACGAGCAGCGGAAGGGTGAGCGTGGAGCCGGCGACGTTCGAGGACACCACCAGCACGGCGCCGATCTCGCCCAGCGCCCGGGCGGTGGTCAGCACGACGCCGTAGGCGACACCCCATCGGATCGAGGGCAGCGTCACCCGCCAGAACGTCTGCCACGAGGAGGCGCCGAGCGTGGCCGCGGCCTGTTCCTGTTCGTCGCCGACCTCCCGCAGGACCGGCGAGACCTCTCGGACCACGAAGGGCAGCGAGACGAAGATCGTGGCCAGGATCATCCCGGCCGGGTGGTAGATGATGCTCGAGAGGTGAAGCCAACCGTCCTGGCCGTAGACCAGGATCAGGGCCAGCCCGACGATCACCGGCGAGACCACGAAGGGAAGGTCGACGAAGGCGTCGAGGACCGCCCTGAGCCTGCCCTTGCCGCGGACGATGACCAGCGCCGCACCGATCCCGAAGATGGTGTTCAGCGGCACCGCCACCACCGCGATGATCAGCGTGAGCGACAGCGCGCTGATCGCGGCCGGCGTGGTCATCCAGGTCCACGCCGCGCCTACGCCGTGCTCGAACGTCCGCCCGAAGATCACCACGAGCGGAAGCAACAGCAGCAGGGTCAGATAGAGCAGCGCCACCGCGCGCAGCGAGATCGTGGCCCGACGGCTAATGCGCAACCCGGCCTCCCATCCGTCGCAGCGCGATCAACACGATCAGCGAGAGCGCCAGCAGGACGACCGAGAGCGCCGCGGCGGCCTGCGGGGCGTCGCTCTCGATGTCGGCGAAGATGACGATGCTGGCGATCTGGACCTTGCCGACGATCAGCACCAGCGACCCGATTTCCCCCACCGAGCGAGCGAACGCGAGCGCGGCTCCGGACAGGATCGCCGGCCGCAGCGCGGGCAGGATGATCCGCCGGAAGGTGGTGGCGTTGGAGGCGCCGAGCGAGGCCGCCGCCTCCTCGACCTCTCGGTCGACCTCGATCAGCACCGGCTGCACCGAGCGGACCACGAACGGCAGGGTCACGAACATGAGCGCCACCAGCACCGCCGCCCGCGTGTAGGCGAGATGGACGCCGAACGGGCTGTCGGGGCCGTAGAGAGCGATCAGGGTCAGCCCGGCGACGATCGTCGGCAGCGCGAACGGCAGGTCGATCACGGCGTTGATGATTTTCTGACCGGGGAACTTGTCCCGGACCAGCACCCAGGCCACCAGGGTGCCCATCACGGCCCCGATCGCCGCCACCAGCAGCGAGACGATCAGCGTGACCACGAGCGCCCGGATCGCCGTCGGGCTGGTGACGGCGTCCCAGAACGCGCCCACCCCGCCCGAGAACGCCTTGACCGCCACCGCGGCCAGCGGGATCAGCACGACCACGCTCAGGTAGAGCATGGCCAGACCGAGCCCGAGCCCGCCGCCGCGCTCGGTGACCCGAGCGCGACGGCGGGCGGACGGTGCGGCCCGCGGAACGGCGTATGCGTTAGCTGGAGGCAGTGGGCACCCCCGCGGCCTGCTCGATCTTCGTGATCGACCCCGCGGACGGGTCGAAGAAGGACTTCTTCACCTTGGTCCAGCCCCCGAGGAACTTGATGGTGAACAGCTGCGGCGGAGTCGGGAACTTCGACGCGAACTGCTTGGCCACCGAGGGATCCACCGGCCGGTAGCCCTGCTTGGCCCAGATCGTCTGGCCGGCGGTCGACCACTGCCAGTTCACGAACGCCTGCGCCTGCGTCGGGTGCGCAGGTCTTGGCCGTGACCGCGATCGGCGTCTCGATCAGGAGCGTCTGCTTCGGATAGACGATCTGCACCGAGTCGCCGGCCTTCTGGGCCGCCATGGCGTCGCTCTCGTAGTCGAGCAGCACGTCGCCCTTGCCGCCCGTGAACGTCTTCAGGGCGGCGCTGGCGCTCGCGTCCTGGACCTAGACGTTCTTGGTCAGCAGCGTCTTCACGTAGGCCAGCGCCTGGGCCGGGCTCTTGCCCTCCTTGAGCTGGGCGCCATAGCCGGCGAGTATGTTCCAGCGCGCGCTTCCCGAGGTGGACGGGTTGGGGGTGACCACGTCGACGCCGGGCTTGATCAGGTCGTCCCAGCCGGTGATGTGCTTCGGGTTGCCCTGGCGGACGACCAGCACGACGACCGAGTCACTCGACATGCCCTTCTCGGCGTTGCTGTTCCAGTTGCTCGGCGACGAGCTTGTCCTTGACCAGGCGCGTCATGTCCGGGGTGGTCGAGAAGGCGACCACGTCCGCAGGCTGGCCGGAGTCGACGGCCCGGCTCTGCGAGCCCGAGGCCCCGAACGACTGGGTGAACGTCACGCCCTCGCCCGCCGAGGTCTTGCCGAACGCCGGTGGTCAGGGCGTCGTAGGCCTTCTTCGGGGTCGAGTAGGCGACCAGGGCGAGCTGCGCGCTCGACTTCCCGCCCGAGCTGCTGCCGCCGCTGCCGCCACGGTGTCCGAGGAGCCGCCGCACGCGGCCAGCGCCGTGGCGACTCCGACCGAGGCCGCTAAGGCCACTGCCGCCTTTGCCTTCGAGGCCCCGCCGGCGCCCCGGAACTGAATTGTCTCATGCCACTCCTTCATGGGTTTCTCGATTTATTTGATCGAGATTACCGAATCAGTGGAGGAACGTGCGATCGGGGCCGCTCTTTCGGCGGCTCCGCTAGCCTCCTCCGCCGCCATGCGGTTCTTCGAATACGAGTCACGGGCGATCGTGGCCAAGGCCGGGATTCCGGTCACCAAGCACGGATTCGCCAAGACGCCGGACGAGGCGCGGCGGCTGGCCGAGGAGATCGGCGGGCCGGTCGTGATCAAGTCCCAGGTCCTGAGCGGCGGCCGCATGAAGGCCGGCGGCGTCCAGTTCGCCGACACGCCCGAGGAGGCGGCCCAGCACACCGAGCGGATTCTCGAGCTCGAGATCGGCGGCCACATGCCGCGCGGCGTGCTGGTCGACTCCCGCGCCTCGGTCAAGCACGAGTACTACGCCGGCGTGGTCTGGGACGGCATCCGCAAGCAGCCGGTGATGCTGTTCTCGGACATGGGCGGGATCGACATCGAGGAAGTGGCCGAGAAGCACCCCGACCACGTGGGCCGGGCCCATTTCTCGACCCTGCGCCCGCTCTCGGACTGGCAGGCCAAGCAGCTGATCGCCTCGATCGGTGTCACCGGCCCGGCGCTGACTCGGCTGACGCCGATCGTGGCCCGGCTGGCCCGGCTGTTCCTGCAGTACGACATGACGCTGGCCGAGATCAACCCGCTGGGCCAGACCGAGGACGGGAAGTTCATCGCCCTCGACGCCCACATGGACATGGAGAACGAGGCCCGGCCGCGCCAGAACGCGCTGCTGGCCGAGCTCGGCGTGGGCGGCGAGGAGACGCGTCAGGCCCGCGAGCCGACTCCGTTCGAGCTGGCCGGCGAGGAGGTCGACGCCCAGGACCATCGCGGGGTGGCCGGAAACGTGACCGAGTTCGACGGCAACCTCGGGCCTGGTCATCGGGGCCGGCGGCGGGTCGCTGACCCTGTTCGACGCCGTGCGCGCCCACGGCGGCGACCCGGCGAACTACTGCGAGATCGGCGGCAACCCATCGGTGCGCAAGGCTGCGGGCCTGGCCAAGCTCGTGCTGCAGAAGCCGGGCGTGGACAAGATCGCGGTGATGATGTCGATCGTCTCCAACACCCGGGTCGACATCGTCGCCCGGGGTGTGATCAAGGCCTGCGTCGAGCTCGGGTACGACCCGGCCGAGAAGATCGCCTTCTTCCGCATCCCCGGAGCGTGGGAGGAGGAGGGGTTCAAGATCCTCTCGCGCTACGGGATCGACTACGCCGACCGCAGCGTGTCGCTGCACGAGGCGGCGCGGCGGGCGGTGGAGAAGATTCAAGGAAGCGTCGACGGCTCTGCCGCAGACGATCCGCCAGTTCCGCCACACCACGGCCGAGATCGGCGGGGAGAGGGACGTCTGATGTCCATCCTGATCGACGAGACCACGACCTTCATCGTCCAGGGCATCACCGGCCGCGAGGCGGTGAACCTGACCCGCGAGTGCCTCGACTACGGACGCGGGGCGAAGATCGTCGGCGGGGTCACCCCCGGCCGGCTCGGACGCGACGTCCATGGCGTGCCGGTGTTCGACACTGTCGCCCAGGCGGTTTAGCACAACGGCGGGCCGATCGACGGATCGGTGGTCACCGTGCCGCCCGCGTTCACCAAGGACGCCGTGTTCGAGGCGATCGAGAACGGGGTCAAGCTCGTGGTCATCGTGACCGAGCGGATCCCGCGCCGCGACGTGGCCGAGATGGTCGAGCTGGCCTCGCTGCACGGGGCGCGGATCATCGGGCCGAACTGCCTGGGGATCATCGTCCCCGACGTGATCAAGATGGGCGGCATCGGCGGGCCGGCTCGGGACGCGGGTAAGTCATACACACCTGGCCCGGTCGGGGTGATCTCACGCTCGGGCGGGATGACAACCGAGATGTCATCGACCCTGACCGCCGCGGGACTCGGTCAGTCGACCGCGGTCTCGATCGGCGGCGACGCGATCATCGGCTCCTCCTACGCCGAGCTGATGCCGCTGTTCGAGGCCGACCCGGACACGCAGGCCATCGTCATCTACACCGAGCCGGGGGGCCGGATGGAAGCCGAGCTGGCCCGCTACGTGGTCGAGAACAACTCCCGCCTGCCCATCGTCGCCTTCATGGCCGGCCGGTTCATGGACGAGATGCCGGGCATGAGCTTCGGCCATGCCGGCACGATCGTCGAGGGCAAGGAGGACACCGCTTCGGAGAAGATCGCCCGCCTGGCCGATGCCGGGATCGTCGTGGCCGAGGAGATCTCGGAGATCCCCGGGATCGTGCGCGAGAAGATCGGAGCGCCGGTATGAGCTCATCGGCTTTGTTCATCAACGTCTCGGTCGACGAGTCCGTGGCCGGTGACCCTTCGGTGGCCGCCAAGCTGGCCGAGGTCTGCCCGGTCGACATCTTCCACGCCGGCCCGAATGGGGTCGAGATCGTCGAGGAGAACCTCGACGAGTGCGTCCTGTGTGAGCTGTGCATCCGGGCGGCGCCGGCCGGCACCGTCCGGGTGAGCAAGCTCTACGACGCGGGCGCCGTCCTCGGGGCCTGAGCCCTCGCGGGCGGACGGCCGTCGGGTTCGGCGGCCTCGCGGACGATCCGCCGGCGCGCCGTCGCCGTGAGCGGGCGGTAGCTGTCCTTGCCGGAGTCCCGGTACCAGACCGTCCGGTCCGGTGAGGGCTCGGGAATGCCCGCCGCGCGCAGCGGTCCGGTGACCGGGCGGTACCAGGTGGTGACCGGGATCCGGTCCACCACGTGGACGATCCACGGCCGTTCGTGGGCCGGCAGCGGAGCCAGCGCAGCGGCGATGTCCTCGGCCTCGAGCTCGCGGTCGTGGCGGAGAGTGACCGCGGCGACGGCGATCTCGTGCTCGCCGCCCGGCGGCACGCACCCCGTAGGCGACGGCGAGGTCGACCGCGCCGAGGTCGCCGAGCGCATCGCGGATCGGGGTTGCGTACACGGGCCCGTCGGCGGTCCGGATCACTTCGCGCAGGCTGTCCACGCGCCAGTAGTCGCCCTCGGCGTCACAGCGGAACAGGTCGCCGGTGACGATCCACGCGTCGTCGCGCGCGAACACGCCCCGCAGCGGGGTGACCGACAACGGCTCGTTCGGGTCCACGCGGACGAGGAGCACGCCCACCTCATCGGGGCCGCACCGCTTGGCGAACCCGTCCGAGCGGAGGATCAGGCCGCCCGCCGTCGATGCCGTAGGCGGCGATGCGCACCTCGGCGCTGCCGGGCAGCGGCCGGCCCATCGAGCCCGGCTTGCGGGCACGGAGGTTGACCAGGATCGCCCCGGCCTCGGTCGAGGCGTAGAACTCGAGCACGCGGGCGGGCTGGAACCGCCGCTCGACCCGGCGCCACAGGCCGCGGGGCATCCCCGAGCCGATGAACAGCCGTACCGGATGGTGGCGCTCGCCCGGATGGGGCGGCGCCTCGACCAGGTCGTGCAGCATCGTCCAGGTGTAGGAGGCGATCGTCACCCCATAGCGCCGGACCTCCTCCCAGAACGTGTCGGGGTCGAACCGGCGCGCCAGGGCGAGCCGGGCTCCGCCGGCGATCGCCCCGCCGATGCTCATCATCGAGCCCGGATGGGTGATAGAGCGGGGTGAGGCTGTAGACCGTGTCGGCCGCGGTCAGGGCGGCCGAGGAGGCGGTGCCGAAGGCCGACAGCGCCCAGCGGCGGTTGGTGATCCGGCTCATGCGGATGCTCGAGCCCTCGCCGGTGAACAGAATGAAGGCCAGATCGCCGGCCCGGCCGGGGTTGGGCCGGTACCAGCGCGGAAGCTTGACCTCGGCCGGATCGATCTGCTCCATGTCGGTGGTCAGCGGGATCCCGAGGTCGCGCGGGGTGCCGCCGCCGCCGAGCACGAACGTCCGCACCGTCCTCAGGTTGGCGGCCAGGCGGGCGTGCTCGGGGTCGGCGATGATCCGCTGCACCTGACCGAGCTCGGTCTCACGGCCCACGTCCCCGTCCGGGCGCAGCATCACCGACACGGCGCCGAGCCGGTTGATCGCGGCCACGAGCGACAGCGCAGCTCGGGCGCGGGTCCATCAGCACGCCCGACGTGCTCGCCCTGGCGGACGCCGATCGAGATCAGGCCGCGGACGACGTTGTCGATCCGATCGTTGATCTCGGTCGCGCTGTAGGCCCGGTCCTCGTAGAGGAAGAATGTGTCGTCGTCGCCCCGGCGCCGGCGCTCCTGAACCAGCAGCCCGAGCGAGATCCGGGTGTTGGGCTGGATCTGCTCGAGCCGCGCCAACCGCGGCAGCGCTCCGGCCGCCTCGCGGGCGAGCTCCTCGACCCCTTTGACCGTGCGCCTGGTCGTGCCGAGAACCGAGCGGGCCAGCCCGGTGCCGATCCGCGGCCGCGAGCTCGACCGGGTATTGGACTCGGTTGCGGGTCGGCGGCCGCACCTCGACCGCGGTCTCCATGTTCACCGCCTTGATCTCCGTCGGGCAGCTTGGCCGGATCGGCTCCGTCGAGACGCCCATCTCCCCCACGCCGCCACGGCCGGCCAGCTGCGCTCGTTCGCCTTCGAGCCGACGACCAGGCCGAAGTGACCGGCATCGAGGGCGAGCTCGTACACCTCGGCTTTGGGCGCGGCGAGCCGGATCGCGCGGACGCCATCGGCGGGCGCGATCTCATCCACGGTGCCGACGACGGACAGGATCGGGCTCGCGATGTCGGCCAGGGTGACCATCCGGTCCTCGATCGTGAAGCCGCCCTCGAGCATGCCGGTTGTGGGCGATGAACTGGCGCAGGAAATCGGCCATCGCGGGGCCCGGCCACGCCACCCAGCCTTCGCCCTCGAGGAACCGCCGCTGGCGCTCGCGCGGGAGCAGGGCGTCACGGTCGTGAAGCTGGAGGATGAACTCGAGCTGGTTGCGCAGCGACTTGACCGGGTCGAGCAGCCGGAAGCCGATCCGGCTCGCCCACGCCGGCAGCCACAAGGCCCGGAACACCCGGTCGGCCAGCAGCTCGGCCGCCAGGGCGGCCACCTGCTCGGGTATCCCGAACGGGACCCCGGCCCGGGTGTCAACCGGGCTGCCGAAGGTGATCAGCGAGGCGATCCCGGCGCTCCGCCGGTAGGCGGCGGTCTGGTAGACGAACATCCCGCCCTGGCGAGTAGCCGCCCAGGTGGACGTCGGTTGAGGTGGCCTGCCGGACCCGGTCGACCGCGTCGGAGACCGCGAGCACGTGGTCGGCCAGCGTGCGCTCGAGTCCTCCCTCCTCGCGCTCAGGGGCGCCGAAATCGACCACCCACGGGTCGATCCCGCGGTCGCGCAGGATGCGTCACCGCGCTGGTGGCCGGCGAGACGTCGTAGACCTCGGCGGCCAGCATCATCGGCGGCACGAGGATCAGCGGCGGGGCCTGCTTACGAGCGCCCGGGTAATAGTGGCGCAGCCGGTAGACCCGGTGCTCGTGCGTCACCTCGTAGGGCGAGGGCTGCTCGTCGGTCTCCAGGCCGCCGAAGCGCGCCACCTCGAGCGCGTTCTGCGCCGCCGCACCGAGCCGTCCGACCGGACGGGTGAGCGTGCGGGGCAGCAGCGGCATGGGCGCACATTCTCGTGGAAAGCCGTCCGGTATTGTCCGGCGCCCTCCGATGATCGGCCTCGAGCTGGAAACCGTCGACTTCCGGATCAGCGACCGCGTGGCCTGGATCACGCTGAATCGCCCGGACGCCCTCAACGCCTGGATCCGCCAGCTGGGCGAGGACATGCTGACCGCGCTGGAGCACGCCGCCTCGGAGCCCGAAGTGCGGGCGATCGTGTTCACCGGCGCCGGCCGGGCGTTCTCCTCCGGCGCCGATCTGAAGGCCGGGCGTGGAGCCGAGCGCCGACGGGGCAATCGATGTGGCGAGCGTTCTGCGCGAGGTCTACAACCCGCTCATGCTGCGCCTGCGCTCGGTGCCCAAGCCCGTCATCGCCGCGGTCAACGGCCCCGCGGTGGGCATCGGCTGCTCGCTGGCGCTGGCGTGCGATCTGATCGTCGCGGCTGAGAGCGCGTACTTCCTGCTCGCGTTCGTGAACATCGGGCTTGACCCTCGACGGAGGTGCGTCGCTTTCGCTGCCCGCCCGGGTCGGGCAGGCGCGGGCGTTCGAGATGGGCTTCCTCGGCGAGCGGATCCCCGCCTCCCGGGCTCTCGAGTGGGGGCTGGTCAACCGCGTGGCCGCCGAACGGAGATGAGTTCCAGGCCGCGGTGACCGAGATGGCCGCGCAACTGGCTGCCGGACCGCCGGGGTCCTACGCGGCGATCAAACACTCGATCAACCAGAGCTCATGGACCGGGTTCGCGGACGCGCTCGAGCTCGAGGCGGCGTTGCAGCAGCAGCGCGTGGGCTCAAAGGACTTCGTCGAGGGCGTGGTCTCGTTCATGGAGAAGCGCAAGCCCGAGTTCACGGGTGAGTGACCGATGAATCTGGCCGAGCTCCTCACCCTCTCGGCCGAGGGACACCCCGACCACGTCGCGCTCCGGCTCGACGACGTCGAGGTCACCTACCGGGAACTGGACGATGCTTCCGCGCGGGTGGCGGGGCTGCTGGCCTCGAAAGGCTTCTCGGTCGGTGACCGGGTCGGGATCATGCTCCCGAACGTGCCGTGGTTCGCCATGTGCTACTACGGCGTCCTGCGCGCGGGCGGCGTCGTCGTGCCGATGAACGTGCTGCTTGAAGAAGCGCGAGGTGGCGTTCTACCTGAGCGACCCCGAGGCGATGCTGCTGTTCGCCTGGGAGGGGTTCGCCGAGGATGCCGAGGCCGGGGCCAAGGAGGCCGGCGCCCAATGTGTGCTCATCGCGCCGGGTGAGTTCCGAGACCGTGCTGGCGCCGCGGCGAGCCCCGGACCGAGGTCGTGGATCGCGACCCGGAGGACACCGCGGTGATCCTCTACACCTCGGGCACGACCGGGACCCCCAAGGGGGCCGAGCTGACCCATCGCAACTTGATCATGAACGCCGACGCCTCGCGCGCGCTGTTCGATCTGGGATCGGATGCGGTCACGCTCGGCGCGCTGCCGCTGTTTCATTCCTTCGGACAGACCTGCGGTCTGAACGCCACCATCGCAGCGGGCGGCACGCTGACCCTGATCCCCCGGTTCGATCCGGGCAAGGCGCTCGAGATCATCCAGCGCGATCAGGTCAACGTGTTCGAGGGCGTGCCGACGATGTACAGCGCGATGCTGCATCACGCCGAGCGGGAGAAGTTCGACACCTCGTCGCTGAAGCTGTGCGGCTCGGGCGGGTCGGCGATGCCGGTGGAGCTGCTGCGCGGCTTCGACAAGGCGTTCGACTGCAAGATCCTCGAGGGCTACGGGCTCTCGGAGACCTCGCCCGTGGCCTCGTTCAACCACCGCGATCGCGAGCGCAAGCCCGGATCGATCGGCACCCCGATCGAAGGGGTCGAGATGAAGGTGGTCGACGACGACGGCAAAGACGTGCCCCAGGGCGAGGTGGGCGAGATCATGATCCGCGGCCACAACGTGATGAAGGCCTACTGGAACCGTCCCGAGGCGACTGCCGAGGCGATCGACGACGACGGCTGGTTCAAGACCGGCGACATGGCTCGGGTCGACGAGGACGGGTACTTCTTCATCGTCGACCGCAAGAAGGAGCTGATCATCCGCGGCGGCTACAACGTGTACCCCCGGGAGATCGAAGAGGTCCTCTACGAGCATCCCGCCGTGCGCGAGGCGGCGGTACTGGGCGTCCCGCACGACGAGCTCGGCGAGGAGGTCGGGGCCGCCGTGGCGCTCAAGGACGGCGAAGAGGTGGACGCCGATCAGTTGCGCAAGTTCGTCAAAGAGCAGGTGGCCGCGTACAAGTACCCGCGCCACATCTGGTTCGTGGACGAGCTTCCGAAGGGGCCGACGGGCAAGATCCTCAAGCGCGAGATCGAGACGCCGGACCCGGATTGAGCCCTCGCGTCCGCATCCGCGCGGCCGAACGGGCGGACGTCGAGCAGATCTACGCCTGGATCGTCGAGCTGGCCGAGTACGAGCGGGCTCGGGACGCGGTGACCGGGACGCCCGAGCTGCTGGACGAGGCGCTGTTCGGGGCGCGTCCGGTGGCCGAGGCGGTGATGGCTGAGCTCGATGCTTCGGCCGTGGGTTTCGCGGTCTTTCACGGCACGTTCTCAACCTGGGAGTGCCGTCCCGGGATCTGGTTGGAAGACCTGTATGTGCCGGAGGCCCACCGGCGCTCCGGGGTTGGGCTCGCCCTGCTGTCCTGGCTGGCGCGGATCGACGATCGATCGCGGCTGCGCGCGTCTCGAGTGGGCGGCGCTCGACTGGAACACGCCGGCACTGCGCTTCTACGAGAAGCTCGGGGCCAGGCGGCTGCACGACTGGGAAATGCACCGTCTCGACGGTGCCGGGCTGGCGCGCGTGGCCTCGGGCGCGGACGGCGCGCCGGATGGTGAAATCGCCTGAGCAGGGCCTCCCCGGGCGTCCGGTCGGCCTTCGGACGATCGCGGTTCAGTGGACCCGGATCGGACTGACCGGGTTCGGAGGGCCGCCGGCGCACATCGGCCTGCTGCGCGAGCTCGTGGTCGCGAGGCGCGAATGGATCGAGCCGCCGGAATTCGAGGACGCGATCGCCGCGTGCAACCTGCTCCCCGGACCGGCGTCGACCCAGCTGGCCATCTTCTGTGCCCGGCGCGTCGGTGGACCGCTCGGGGCGTTGGTGGGCGGCCTCGGATTCATCGTGCCCGCGGTGGTGATGATGATCGCGCTCTCCGCGGTCTTCCTCGCTGCGGCCCCGCCGGATTGGGTGCGCGGAGCCGGCGCCGGGGCCGGGGCGGCGGTGGCGGCGGTCGCGGTGCGAGCGGGTGCGGAGCTGCTCGGCCAGAGCTGGAGGAGGGTGACCCCGGTGACGGCTCGCCGGGTCCGCTGGGCGGTCTACGTGGCCCTTGGCGGTGTGGCCGCGGCGGTGGTCGGGGCGTACCTGGTCCTCGTGCTGCTCGGCTGTGGCCTGGTCGAGCTCGCGGTTTCGGCCCCGAGAGTCTCTGCCGGCCGTTTGTCAGCGTTCGACGTCCCGCTCGGGTTCGGCGTCGCGGGCGGCGGCGGGTTTGCCCCGCTCGCATGGGTTGCGTTGAAGGTCGGAGCGCTCTCCTATGGAGGCGGCTTCGTGATCGTGCCCCTGATGCAGGGCGACGCCGTGCACGTGTACCACTGGATGACCTCGAGCCAGTTCCTGAATGCCGTAGCGCTGGGCCAGGTGACCCCCGGGCCGGTGGTCGCCACCGTGGCTGCGGTCGGCTACGCCGCCCATGGGGTGCCGGGCGGCGCGGTGGCGGCGCTGATCGCCTTCGCACCATCGTTCGTGTTCGTGCTGCTGGGGGGAGCCCATTTCGAGCGGCTGCGAGGCAGCGGGCCGGCCCAAGCCTTCCTCGGCGGTGCGGGACCGGCGTCCGTGGGCGCGATCATCGGGGCCGCGATTCCACTGGCGCGAGCCCTGTCGGAGGCGTGGCAGTTCGGGGTGCTGGGGGTGGCTGCGGTGGCGCTGCTGGCGTTCCGGCGCGGGATCGTGGTGACGTTGCTCGGCGCGGGCGCCGTCGGCGTGTTCGTGGCGCTGGCCGGCGGGCCGCTGCCCCGGTGATGTCGCTCGCGCCCGGGCCGCTGCCCCGGTGATGTGCTCGCCCGGGCCGCTGCCCCGGTGATTGCTCGCGCGGGCGACTTCTAACTAGAGAAGCCCCGCGCTGGGCGGGGCTTCTCCGTAGCAAGCCTGTAAGCCGGATCCTGTCGTGAACAGTCATCCATCTGCGCGGCCTACCCGGACCTTGGCGGGCCACCTGCGAACGGTCCTGCTTGGCCTAGCATCGAGTGGGGTTTACCTGGCCGCCGCGTCACCGCGACGCCGGTGCGCTCTTACCGCACCATTTCACCCTTACCGGCCTGAAGCGCTGCAGCGGCTTCAGGCTTAGGCGGTGTCTTTTCTGTGGCACTTTCCCGCGGGTTTCCCCGGGTCGGCGTTACCGACCACCCTGCCCTGTGATGTCCGGACTTTCCTCGAAGGCGATTCACCTCCGCGACTGCTCGGCTTGCGTCACTCAGGATAGCCCCCGAGTCACGGGTTCGGGACGATCAGACCTCTCTATCCAAGGGTCGTGACGATCATCCCTCTCTACGCAGGGGCTCGTGACGATCAAGCCACCCGATTCAGCGGATCGTGGATCCGCATCCCGAGCACCGTCCCCCCACGGGGAGCGTGTGCACGCCGTATTCCGGGCGCATGTCCGAGCCGCACACCGGGCACGCGACGAGGCGGTGGGCGGTGAGTCCCTCCCACAGGCGAACGAGCGTCTCGTCCAACCCGGGCTCACCGCCCGCCTCGTCGAACAACGTTGTCGGCGTGCCCGCCTCCACCGTCGCCACGGCGCTCATGGCCGCCTCCGGCTCACGTCAGGCTCCGCATCAGACCGACGACCTTCCCGAGTACTCGGACCTCCCGGCTGCGGATCGGCTCCATCGCCTCGTTCTCCGGCTGGAGCCGGATGTGGTCCGTCTCCCGGAAGAAGCGCTTGACCGTTGCCTCTTCGCCGATCAGGGCGACGACGATGTCGCCATCGGTCGCGGTGTCCTGCGGCTTCACGACGACCAGGTCGCCCTCGAGGATGCCGGCGTTCTTCATCGACTCGCCCTTGACCCGAAGCACGTATTCACCGTCCTCCCCCCCGGCAAACGGCGGCGTCTGCACGTAATCCTCGATGTTCTCCTCCGCCAGCACGGGCTGGCCCGCCGCGACCTGGCCGACGAGGGGAAGCCCCGGCCGAACCAGGCTCCGCACCTGGTCGGCGGCCCGGTCGAGCAGCTCGATCGCCCGTGGCTTCGATGGATCCCGGCGCAGCAGCCCGATGCGCTCCAGATTGGCCAGGTGCGCATGGACCGTCGAGGATGACGCCAGCCCCACCGCCTTTCCGATGTCACGCACCGTAGGCGGATAGCCGTACTTGCCGGAGTACTTCTTGATGAAGTCGAAAATCTCCTGCTGGCGCTTGGTGAGGTCCATTACTGCCCTCCTCGCCTAATTCAGGGCGGGTCCGTGATGGCTGCCGAACATGTGTTCGTGAATGTAGCGCGCCCCGTGGACGGACTCAAGGAAAAGTGCTGCAACTGAGCCGGGCCCGGCACCTGCAGGCCATTTCCCGTGCCCGCGGCTCCGGCGCCCAACCGTGCCTCAGCCGCGTTTCCACGCATCCCCTGCGTAGAGCGCCGCGGGGCTATACTGGCCGCCCCGAGCGCCTGTGGCGGAATTGGTAGACGCGCAAGGTTGAGGGCCTTGTGGACTGAATGGTCCGTGGAGGTTCGAGTCCTCTCGGGCGCACTCGGAAAGCCCCGCAAAGCGGGGCTTTTTCTGTGTCTGTCGAGGACCGTTGCGTCCGTCCGTGGCTGGAGGGCATTGGCCGCCGCGCGCGGCGTGCTCGCCGGCTAGCAGGAGCAGGTCCGCGCTAGGCGGCGGTCACTGACCGTAGCTCTTCCAGTGACTCGTCGATGAGTCGTCGGAAAGCGGTTGGGTCATCCTGCTCCACCCAGCGGGCGAAGGCGACGTGAAAGACGGTCACGCCCGCCTGGGCGGCGAGGATCGCCGCGTTCGCTGAAACGCCCCGCTCGAGCAGTGCCTCCTTGATGGCGCCGGCGAGGTTTTGCAGCTTGATCAGCTCACGCTCCCGCAGCTCGGGGTTGGCCTCTATGACCCCGGCGCGGATCCGGGCGAAGTCGTGACGCTCGGTGAACATCTGCGCGACCGGATCGAGCCCGGCGGCCACGACCGCGAGCGGAGTCGCGTCCGTCGGGGAGGCGGCTATCCCCTCGAGCCAGAGGCGCTGGAGCTCGTGGCTGCCGCTGAACAGCACCTCGCGCTTGTCTGTGAAGTAGCGGAAGAACGTGCGCTTCGTCAACCCCGCGCGCTCGGCGATCTCGGCGACGGTCGTCGCCTCGTAGCCCTGCTCGTCGAACAGCTCGATCGCGGCGCTGATCAGGCGACCCTGGGCGTCGGGCTTCCAGCGTGGCATCTGAGCAGAGCGTAGTTGATGTCACCTGGTGGCATCAACGTGCTATCGTGATGACACCAGGTGTCATACCCCACCGAGCTGGAGATTCCTATGCGCGTGTTCGTAACCGGTGCCTCAGGCCATATCGCCTCCGCCGTGATCCCCGAACTTCTCAACCACGGCCACCATGTGGTCGGCCTCGCCCGCTCTGATGCATCCGCCGAGGCTGTCAGCGCTCTCGGCGCTGAGGTGCACCGCGGAGATCTCGACGACCTTGACGGTCTAAGGGCAGCCGCCGCTGAGGCAGACGGCGTGATCCACCTCGCCTTCAAGCACGAGGCGCTGCTCACCGGCGATTTCATGGGCGCGGTGGCCGCCGACCTGGCAGCCACCGAGGCGATCGGCGAGACCTTGATCGGCACCGGAAAGCCGATCGTGTCAACCGGGGGGACGCTGATGCTCGCAATGGCTGGGATCAATGGTCGCGCCGGCACCGAGGACGACCAGTCCGAGGGCGGTCCCAGGGTCGACGCGGCGAACTACACGATCGCTCTGGCGCAGCAGGGAGTGCGCTCGTCAGTCGTCCGGCTCGCGCCGCTGGTCCACAGCGACCTCGACCATCACGGCTTCACGCACGCGCTGATCGGCTTCGCCCGAGAGAACGGCGTCGCGGCCTACACCGGCGACGGCAGCAACCGCTGGCCAGCGGCCAACACGCACGACATCGGGGTGCTATACCGCCTTGCGTTGGAGAAGGGGCCCGCCGGCTCGACGTTCCACGGCGTTGGTGACACGGGCATCTCACGCAAGGTGATCGCCGAGACGATCGCCGGCAAGCTCGCGGTCAAGACGAAGAGCATCACGGATGAGGAGGCGCCGCAGTACCTCGGCTTCCTCGCCGCGTTTGCCAGCCTGGACAACCCAACCTCAAACGACAAGACCCGCGAGGTGCTGGGCTGGGAGCCCACCCATCCCAGCTGGGTCGAGGACATAGAGACGGGCCATTACTTCGACTGAGGCGCGACGCCGCCCCTCCGCCAGCCACCGAACCCCGATCGCAGCGAAGGCGAACAGCGGCCTCGCGGTTTGGAGGCCCGGGATGCCCTCGCGGAGTCTCCTAACGCGACGATTTAGATGCCGACGAGGCGACTCCATATCGAGGATTGCGCGCCGCTCACCAGGGAAAGCTCCGACCGGCGGGTCCCTGGCTGCGACCCGGGAGATGAGGCTCGCCGAGCTCCGCGGAGTATCCGGCCACAACATTGGGGATGGCTCTGGTGAACCGGAGCGGGCACGTAGGCGGTTCAGGTGCGTCTGTGCACGATCAGCACGGTACGCCCGGAGTGCGCGGCGACATCCGCAGCTACGCTGCCGAGGAACACCCCTGCGAGCCCGCTCTTGCCGTGCGAGCCGAGCGCGATCAGGCTCGCGTCGCGGTCGTCGGCGACGCGGGCAATCCCCTTCCAGGTGGGCGCTTCCGTGAGCTCGAGACTCTGGGCGCGGAAGCCGGCGGCGTGTGCCAGTGAGGCTCCGTGCGCGGCGGTTCGCTCGGCGGCTCTTCTGACTTCGTCGCTTGCGGCCGCGTCGAACTCGACGCCGGGCGGCGGGATGAACCCGACCGCGAACGGACGCCATACGGTCAGCACGACGGCGTCCCGGCCGCCTGCCAGCTGGCGGGCCGCCTCGTCGATCGCGAGGGCGGCCAGTTCCGAGCCGTCGTAGGCGAACAGCACGGGGCCAAGGGCGCCGGCGCTCATGTCGCCGCGCCAGCCCGCTCAGCCGCGGGCTCCGCCGAGTCACCGTTGCGCGGGCCGCCGTAGTGTCCGCCCGCGTCACAGGCGAGCGGCTCGGTCAGAACCGTCGCCTTGGACGAGTCACGGATTCGGTCGAGCAGCGGTGGCGAGTACCACGCCGGCGCCTCGCCGCTCTGCCATGTCTCCAGTGCCGGCGCCGGCGGACGAACCCCGCCGAGTGCATACAACGAGACCGAGAAGAGCGTGCCGGCGCTCGCGATCCCGAAGCAGATCCACAGCGCGGTCCGGGTGCCCGCAGCCGGGCTCTCCCCGACGGTCGTGGCCACGTGTACCAACACCGGCCCGACCGCGAAAGCTGCAACTCCGCGCAGCAGCTCGATGATCGCGAACACTCGCTGCAGGGCGTTGTTACGGAGCGAGAACCCCGCGATGAAGAGCGCCGGCGCCACCGACCCGCCGACGCCAAGTCCGACCAGTCCGGAGCCGATCGCCATGCGCAGCGACGTCGGCGGGAGGTGAGACAGAAGTACCAGGATCCCTGCGATAAGCGAAAGCATTCCTCCGAGCACGAGGTAGTGCAGACCCCGGGTGCGGAAGACCACCCCAAGCACGACCGCGGTGATCAGCGCAGCGATGAATTCGGGGAACTGAAGCAGGCCCAAGTGCACAGAACTGAACTTGTCGGTAAGTAGGACGGCAGCCAGCGCGACCGCAGATATGGAGCTCGCCGCGGCGCACATCGCAACCACGATCCCGCTCACCGGGAGCGTGCTGCCGAGCGGCCGTATGCACAGCAGCGGACGCTTGGCGCGGTACTGGTACACCAGGAGAACCACAATCAAAGCGAGCCCACACGCCAGCGGCACGAGCGTCATCACGTCCACAAATGGGTGGGTAAGCAGCTCCGAGGCACCGTAGAACAGGGCCACGCAGCCCGCAGCAGCCAGTGCGACAGGAAGAGGGTTGCGAGTGGCGCTGCGGTCAGCCGGCGGCGCGTCCTGAAAAGTCAGCAGCGACAACACCAGCGCCGCCGTAGCGATGCCGGCGATGATCCAAAACAATGGACGCCACCCGTTGGCCTGCGCCTGGATGCCCCCCATCAGCGGCCCCAGCGCAACCGCGCCAAAGATGCACACGTTGAGGATCATCGCCGTCCAGCGCAGCCTCGAAATGGGAAACGAGATCACAAGCGGGGGAACGGCCGCGATCAGTAGCAGGCTCGTGCAAAGGCCCTGCAACACGTGGCCGGCGATGAAGAACCCCGCCTCCGGAGCAGCAGCCGCCATAACGGAGCCAAGTACCAGCAGAGCGGAATAGAGGACCAACATTCGACGCTGGGGAAGATGCTGAGCCAAAAGCACAGCCAGGACAGTCCCCACGGCATAGCCGGCGTTCGCCATGCCCGAGGCGAGGCTCAACCCCTGCAAACTCATGTGCAGGTCCTTGGCGATGATCGGGGTGATCGGCTCCAGTGCCGCCGAGAGCACCAGGTACGGAACCAAGGCGAAGATCACCATCGCCGCGGCCGCGGGATAACGGCCCGTCCACGGGCCCTGCCGCATCAGTCGCTTTCCCAGTCCACGATGCCCATCGCATCATAAGCCCGCGGCGCACCAACGAGAAAAGTGGCCGCCCTGGCCAGCAGCACGAATCGAAGCGGGGGCGATATGGACGTCCCCGAGCCATCTCCACCGGCCGGTTCGGGGTAATGGCGTGAGGACCGTCTGTTCCGAGGAGGTTCGAGTCCTCGCGGTCGCACCCAGAAAGCGCCGCAACGCTGGGGCTTTTCTATGTCTGCCGAGAATCGTGCGTCCGTGCGTGGCCGGACGCATTGCTGGGGCTGACAATAGGCGACGAAACCGAGTGGTCTTGCCCAGGGTGGTGGCCCTCACACGATCTACTCATTCTGGAGGTAGCGCATGAGCGCAATCGGAGCGACGTCGTCGCACGCGGCGGGTCGAGCGACCCTGGCGCAGCGAGCAGCGGGCACAATCCGCCACCCGCTATCGCGGACCTTGCTCGTGCTGACGTTCACCACCGGCCTGGTCGACGCGGCGAGCTACCTGGGGATCGGTCACGTGTTCACCGCGAATATGACCGGGAACATCGTGTTCCTGGGCTTCGGGATAGCGGGCAGTGGCGGATTGCCGGTCGTCGCTCCGCTCGTCTCGCTGGGAGCGTTCTTGGCAGGGGCGGGTAGCGGCGGCGTGCTGGCCTACCGGCTGGCTCAGCGCCCGGTTGTGCACTTGGCTCGGGCGCTCTTGATCGAGGTGTTACTGGTCGCGCTCGCGGCGATCCTCGCGGCCGCTATCAAGGTCCGCGCAAATGCAGTCTCGGGCGATGCCGTGATCGCGTTGCTCGCGTTCGCGATGGGGGTTCGCAACGCGACGATTCGCCGGCTGGCGGTGCCTGATCTGACAACGACCGTGCTCACGATGACGTTGACCGGCCTAGCCGCCGACTCGCGCCTGTTCGGCGGCTCCGGGAAGGGCTCGGTGCGCAGAACGAGTGCCGTGCTGGCGATGCTGCTGGGAGCACTCGCCGGAGCACTGCTGCTTAAGACGAGCCTGTTCCTTCCCCTTGCCGTAGCGGCCGCGCTCGCGTTCATGGCGTTTCTCGCTTACCCGCCCGCCGCGCGCCGCGAGGAGGCTACCGCTTCGAATGCCGGCTGACACCGCGCGCGCTCGGAGTCAGGGTCACAGGCCGGGCGCACCAGCAGGAACGGGCCCTCCGAATGATCTACCAGCAGCCGGTCCGCTAGGTGTATCACCTGATCGCGCCGCCGACCTCCGAGCTCTACCGGCCCTAGACCCCCGAGATTTACCCAGCCGGAGCCCGGAGCAGACTCGCCGGTGCGGTCGTCAAACGCCGCTCGTGGCTGACGTTTCACCTGATCTCGGGGCGAGGCGCCTATCTGAGGGCTGATCAGGGACCGGCGCCGCCTAGAAGTCGCGCCCAGTAAGATCGACTGCATCGAGGTCTTGCCGGCGGGGCCATTTTGGTGCTGCCGGAGCGCTTCGGCTTATGAGCAGCTCGCGCTCGCGCCGGACCCGGGGGGGCGGCATGCGGGAGCGTTGCGGTTCGCAACGTTCATCCCGAAGTCGGAGTTGCGCTCATGCCGGATCAACCGAAGCCCACGCCGGGCCGTCAGATTTCTGTTCGCTACTGCCGGCCGCGCCTCTTCAGAAGCGTGCTCGATGTGGCCACGTCGATGGTGCCCTACTTGGCGCTCTCGTTCCTCCTGGACCTGACGTTGCATATCTCGGTCCTGCTGACGGTCGTGCTCGTCGTCCTTGCGGGCGGATTCTTGGTGCGTACGTTTGTCGTGTTCCACGATTGCGCCCACGGATCGCTTTTTTCATCCAAGCGTGCCAATCGGTGGGTGGGGCGGGTGGCGGGGCTACTCGTGCTCGCACCATTTGAACGTTGGCGGCACGACCACGCGGTGCATCACGGCACCTCAGGCGACCTCGAGCGGCGTGGCGTCGGGGATATCGTCACGCTCACGGTCCAGGAGTACCGCGCTCGGTCATGGCGGGGTCGGCTGGCCTATCGCGTGATCCGCAACCCGGCGTTCATGTTCGGGCTCGGCCCGATCGTGGCGATGGTCATCGGCCCGCGGCTCCCCACGCGGGGCCAGCGTCCGCGCTTGCGCCATAGCGTGCTCGGCACGGACGCCAGTATCCTCTTGCTCGCCGCGGGGTTGTGCTGGCTGATCGGGTGGGAGCGGTTCCTGCTGGTGTGGGCTCCGTCGGCGTTGCTCGCGGGATCGGTTGGGATTTGGCTGTTCTATGTGCAACACCAGTTCGAGGACGCTTACTGGCAGAGCGCTGATGACTGGGACTACACCGAGGCGGCGCTCCGCGGCAGTTCCTACCTGAAGCTGCCGAGAGTGCTTGAGTTCTTCACCGGGCATATCGGGTTTCACCACGTGCACCATCTCAACGCGCGGATCCCCAACTACAACCTTCGCCGCGCTCACCGTGAGAACCCGATCTTTCATCAGGTGCCCGAGCTCTCGCTGCTCGACGGACTTCGCGCAGTCCAGCTGAAGCTTTGGGATCAAGACCGGGGAAAGCTGGTCTCGTTCGCGGACGCTCGCCAACCGAGGCGCAGAGGCCGTCAGATGACCGACCTTTCAGGGATCGCGGAGGTCGATCTTTAGCTGTTCATACCCCGTCGACGTCCGAGCTGCTTTAGGCAGTGGGTGTCCCGGTAGAGGTTCGGGAAGCCCCCGGTACTAGATGGTCGGGACTGTCGCGCAAGCCTTGGGTTTCGCGAAGGTGCCGCAGTTTCTCGAGCGAGTGACTCTCGATCTGACGTATCCGCTCGCGGGTGACGTTGAACATCCGCCCGAGGTCGTCCAGCGTCCGCGGCTGCTCACCGCCGATGCCGTACCGGAGCGCGAGTACCCGCCGCTCGCGATGGTCAAGGCGGCCGAGCGCGTGCGCGAGCGCCTCGTGGGCGAGGGTGCCAGCCGCCTGATCGTACGGTGACTCGGTGTGCTCGTCGGCGATGAACTGGCCGAGCTCGGATTCCTCCTCATCGCCGACCGGCATCTCGAGCGACACCGGGACCTGCGCCGAGCGCTTGATCGACTCCACCTCCTCAGGCCCGATACCGGTCAGCTCAGCGATCTCCTCCGCCGTCGGGTCATGTCCCAGCTCGGCGACGAGTTTGCGCTCGGCTCGCCCGATCTTATTCAGCTTCTCGACCACGTGGACCGGTATCCGGATCGTCCGCGCCTTGTCAGCCAGCGCCCGAGCCACCGCCTGACGAATCCACCACGTGGCATAGGTCGAGAACTTGAACCCCTTCCGGTAATCGAACTTCTCCGCCGCCCGCACCAACCCCAACGTCCCCTCCTGGATCAGATCCAGGAACGGCAACCCCTGATTGCGGTACTTCTTCGCGATCGACACGACCAGCCGAAGATTGGACTCGACCATCTTCTGCTTGGCATCGAGATCACCGCGCTCGATCCGCTTCGCCAGAACCACCTCCTCCTGGGCGGTCAGCAGTCTCCGCTTGCCGATGTCTTTCAGAAACAGCTGAAGCGAATCGGTGCTCATCTCCGGCTTCAAGTCGAGCGCCGTCGCGGCCTTGCGACGCCCACGCTCAGCCGGCCCGCGCTCCACCGACCAAGCTAGGGCCGGATCTAGCGCCTCCACCAGCTCGATCTCAGCCTCCTCGAGGAACTCGTGCAGCTCTTCGACGTCTGCTTTGTCGAGGTCGAGCCCGGAGGCCGCCCCGGCAACGTCCGCGTACGTCAGGACACCATCCCGCTGCCCGCGGTCCACCAGCCCCTTGACCTCATCCAGCTCGTGCAGATCAGCTATCGACATGGCTCACCTCCCAGCGCCCCGCTGCTCCCCCGCCAGCGACCTCAACGCCCAGGCCTGGCCGAGCGGCCAGCAGCGACGTGAGGCTTGATCGGTGCCGTCCAGCGGGGTAGCAACATGAGCGAATCTCCTGGCCCAAGGGCCAACCGTGGCTAACGGACCAGGAAATGCGGCCAACCGTGTCGACCGCAGGCTCGTTCCGCTCAATGAGAGCAGCTCGGTGGCGCCGATCGTGACTGCGCCTCCGGACCGCTTCTCAGAAGCCTAGCGCCGCGAGCGCCGACTCGCTGCGCCTGGTGCCGCCTGACCCGGCTGCCCGGTCACCGCAGCGATGTTCTCACCGCCGCTGGACGCTCCACCAACGCTCGCCGGGGTCTTGCCGTCTGGCAAGCCTTTGGCAAGAGTCATGTGAAAGATGCGTCCGATACGTCCGACCAGGAGACGATGAGGACGCAACTCACAACATCTGACGACCCTTACACCCGGGCGACGGGGTTGCGGGCCTTGTGGACTGATTGGTCCGTGGGGGTTCGAGTCCTCTCCGGCGCATCTTGGGTAGCCCCGCTCGGCGGCGCTTTTTACTGTCCGCAGCAAGTCCTCACGCCGCGACCAGCTGTGGGTATCCGGATCGGTGAATACGGCTCCGCGACCAGGATTGGTTTCGGCTGACGGCTTCCACCTTCTCATGCAAGGCCGCTACGGGACGATCATCGAAGCGCTGACCGGCCGTAACGTTGTCGCGGGGCTCTCCCAAGGCCAGGTCGAGCCCGACATCACAGGCGAGACCTTCTTCGTCGACAGCCCGAGACCGGGGATCGGGAGGCTGTGCGGCTCGTGAATCCCGGATGTTAAGGTTTTCCCGTTGCTCACACAGTTCCCGTAATAGGTGTAGCGTGACTATTGAGCTGGCTCTGCGGCCGGCATCCTCAACCTTCGGCCCGAATGCCACCGACGGCGTCAAACGTCGCGAGGCGGGGAGCGGAAGCAACCGGTTGCGACTGCGGGGCCGCCCCCTTGAAGCGGCCACCCGAGTGCGGGCGTCCCGCTGTGCTTAATCGCCGCTGTGCTTAGCCCTCTTCCTCCGGCGTGAACCCAGCGAGGGACGGAAGGCTGAGGACCATGACTGTCGGCGACCACGCCCAGAGCGCACTGACGGGACCTACTCAATGTTTACGCCGTCATGCACGACGGCGTGAACCATGAGTGAGCACGATATGGGTGTGCCTGAGCCGCCCAATGCGAAACGCGACGCACCGCGGCACGGACAGCTCGTCCGTCGCCGTCTCCTAGACGCGATCAGCGAAGGCCTGACGCTGCTCATTCGCGAGCACTACGGCCGAGGTCCGATCAAAGCCCAGACCTACGTCCTCGACAACCTGATCGTGTGCGTGCTCCGCGACGGCTTCGTCGCCCTCGAGCGCACGATGATTGAGGCCGGCGAGCCGGCACGCGTACTCGAAATGCGCTCCGAGTACGAGCGCCTGATGAAAACCCAGTACAGCAACCTGGTTGAACACCTGACCGGCCGCAAGGTCCTCGCGTTCCTGAGCCAAACCCACGTCCAGCCCGACCTCACCGTCGAGATTTTCCTGATGGACGGGCGGCTGCCAGGATTCGGCGCGCTTGAACTCGTCGGCGACCACGACGAGGACTGACGCCCGACGCACACCGCACGGCTGGTATCACCGTTCGCGCAACACCGGCGCTTCGCGAACGCGCCTGAGCTTATTGAATGACTGGTTCTCGATCTGGCGGATCCGTTCACGCGTCACGTTGAACTCCCGCCCGATCTCATCCAGCGATCGTGCATCCACCCCGCCGAGGCCGTAGTGGAGCTCGAGCACGCGCCGCTCGCGGTAGCTGAGCCGTGCCAACGCATGCCATAGAGCGTCTCCGGTCACGGCGCGGGCCGCCCGCTCGTACGGCGACTCGGCCCGCTCGTCGGCGATGAACTGCCCGAACTCGGACTCCTCCTCGTCACCGACCGGCTTCTCCAGCGACACCGGCGCCTGGGCCGAGCGCTTGATCGACTCCACCTCCTCGGGCTCGATCCCCGTCACCTCGGCGATCTCCTCGGCCGTCGGCTCACGCCCCAGCTCGGTCACCAGCTTGCGCTCGGCCCGGCCGATCTTGTTCAGCTTCTCGACCACATGCACCGGGATGCGGATCGTCCGCGCCTTATCGGCCAGCGCACGGGCGATCGCCTGACGGATCCACCAAGTGGCGTAGGTGGAGAACTTGAAGCCCTTGCGGTAGTCGAACTTCTCGGCCACGCGGACCAGGCCGAGCGTTCCCTCCTGGATCAGATCCAGGAACGGCAGGCCCTGATTGCGATAGTTCTTGGCGATCGAGACCACCAGACGAAGGTTCGACTCGACCATCTTCTGCTTGGCGTCCAGATCACCGCGCTCGATCCGCTTGGCCAGATCAACCTCCTCCTGGGCGGTGAGCAACCGGACCTTGCCGACGTCCTTCAGGAACAGCTGAAGCGAATCGGTGGTCATGTCCGGCTTCAGATCGAGCGCCGTCTTCGGCTTACGACGCCCGCGCTTATCCGGCGCACGCTCGATCTCCGCCGCGGCCGCGAGGGCCGGGTCGAGCTCCTCAACCAACTCGACCTCAGCGCGCCCTAAGAAGCTGTGCAGCTCATCTATGTCTGTCTCTTCGAGGTCAAGCTTCAAGACCGTCTCGGCAACTTCTGACCGCGTCAGCACACCGAGCTGCTGGCCTCGTTCCACGAGCCACCTGACCTCATCAAGCTCGCGAAGATCCGCTAGCGACATCTAGCTCGACCTCGGGGCGGCCCCGGACGGCGGCACCAAGTCGGCTTCGGCGGACCCATCCCCACGCCGGCTGCTCTCGGACTCCAGTTGCGCTGACGCTGAGTCCGTCCGAGTCGGCCAATCATCCACGATGGTCGAGATTCCGATCTGTGCCAGCGGGCGCCGAGACATGGATGGCCCGTCTTCCCCAGCCTTGAGGCTGAATTGTGGAATACGGACCAAGGCGCGCCGGCCAACCGCGTTGACCGCAAGCACGTTCCGCTCGCGAAAGCAACCCGAAGAGGCGGTCGATGACCGTCCAGCGAATCGCAAAAGAGAGCCTAGCGCCCGCGTCCGCAGGCCACAACTCAGGCCGCGCCCACCGCCTATCTCGCCATCCACGTCGGGCCGGATCTTGGCGTCGACCGTGAGACGATCGTGTCGGGACCGCCCGCGCACTCCATCGTGCTTAGTGCCCACGAACATGAGACGGAGTCCTACGACTGACGGGGGTACCGTGCCTAGCGCTCTCCGCGCTCGCGAGCGCACGAGCGACGCCGGACGGTGCGCTCGAGAGCGCCAGGAGGATGTCCACGACTGAGCGGGGCTCGCGCCCGGTATCCCCCGTTTCGGATGATGGGCCGGTACCGCATGATCACCAGTGCGAAAGTGCCACGGTGCCCTGTCGGACTGGAAGGATGTCTCCGACGCGTGCCTTCATGGGGCTCCGAGCCGGCGGCGCCGTAGTCAGCGCGGCTCGCGCGAGGTAATGAGATCCCAAGATCTAAGAGGAGCGGAGACATGTCATACCCGGTCACATTCGAGGTCGACTACACCGAACGACGGAACCGCTTGACCACCTTCTTCAGGCTGATCCTCGCCATCCCGCTGTTCATCTGGCTGTACCTCTACGAGATCGTCGCCCTTATCGCCGTCGTGATTGCCTGGTTCGCCATCGTCATTACCGGTCGTTATCCGCAAGGCCTATACGATTTTGCCGCCGGGTTTACGCGCTGCCTGGCCCGCGTGACCGCGTACGTCGCTCTCCTGGCCGATCCGTACCCGTCGTTCGGAGGTGGCGACGATCCTGCCTATCCGGTCCGAATGCATTTTGCCGGTCCCCTCCCCGGCTACAGCCGGTTGAAGACGTTTTTCCGCTTCATCCTCGCCATCCCGATTGTGGTCGTTCGCTACGTACTCACGCTGCTGCTCGAGATCGGCGCAGTGGCCGCGTGGTTCGTGATCGTGGTCCTGGGGCGACTCCCGCGCGGCTTGTTTGACCTGATGGTGCTGGGCAACTCCTACATTGCCCGTTCCGACGCGTACCTGTTCCTGCTCACCGAGACATATCCACCGTTCCAGGACGAGCAGACCCGGGCGGCTGGTCTCGCAGATGGACAGTCGCTGAGTCTCGGACCGGCCACGTCAACCGCCCTGGCGCCGGCGAAAGAGCAGGAACACCAGTAAGACCATCACCAGAGGATCGTTCTCCGTCCGGTGGGCCGGTAGCGCATCGCGGCGCCGCGAGCTCCCGAGTGATGCCGCCGGGTAGCTGGAGGGCAGCGGCGTGAGGTGCGGCGTGTAGGTGGTCGACAGCGTGAGCCGAAGACGATCGCCTTCGCGATCGTGGCCAGCGTCGGGAAGGCAAATCACCCCGAACAGGTGATGCCCCCGGCGAGCCTGTGAGTTGACTTCGTGCATGGCTCCCCGTGTACGCGGACGTGGATGGCCTGTATTCACACGTTCGCCTCCGCAAGGGCTCGGACGCGGACTGCTCCCGCCAGCCGTGAATCCCAAGAAGTTGGTCCTGACCGTCGGCGTCGCCGGTGGGCTGGCGCAGCTCGATCCCGCATGAGCTGGAGCCTGGCGACAATCGCCGGGGCAGTACTCGTGGTCTGCGGGGTGTCGCGCCGCCTAACAGGTACAAGCGTCACCCCGGCGATGGTCTTTGTCGTGATCGGTGTCTTCGTAGGGCCGCTGGTGATCGGCGATGTGACACTGAGCGCCAACGGATCGACCGTCCGCAAGCTGGCCGAGGCCACGCTCACCGTCGTCCTGTTCGCGGACGCGTCCCGGATCAAGCTCGGCGTTCTCAGACGCGAGGACGTCGTGCCACTTCGCCTGCTCGGCATCGGCTTGCCCCTGACGATCGTTCTCGGCGCCGTTCTGGCCGCTGCCGTCCTGATGGATCTGACCGCCGCCGAGGCGGTGGTCCTTGCGATCGTGCTCGCCCCTACCGACGCCGCCCTGGGAGAGGCGGTGGTCACCGAGGAGGGGCTCCCGTCCCGTATCCGGCAAGGGCTTAACGTCGAGAGCGGACTCAACGACGGGATATGTGTGCCGCTCCTGCTGATCGCGCTCACCGCCGCGGACGTCGAAGACCATATGTCCTCCGGCCACCACGCGATCACGATCGCGGTCGAAGAGATCGGCTACGGGATCCTCGGCGGCATCGCCGCAGGTTTGATTACCGTCGCCGTCCTCAGAATCGCGCACCGTCGCGACTTGATCACCCCATCCTGGCGGCAAGTCGTCCCGATTGCCGGCGCCGCGCTCGCCTACGGAGTCGCCGTCGCGCTCGGCGGGTCCGGCTTCATCGCTGCCTTCGTTGCCGGCGCGATCTTCGGCGGATTGGCGCCCGACCAGTCCGAAGACGCTTCGCGACTCAACGACGAAATCGGGAGCATCCTCGGGGGCGTCACGTTTCTGGTCTTCGGCGCCGTGCTTCTCGGCCCCGTACTGAAGCACGTGAGTTGGCAAATAGCGCTCTACGCCGTACTGAGCCTGACCGTGGTGCGCATGCTGCCCGTCGCGATCGCGCTGATCGGCACCGGCGCCCGACGGCCAACCGTCGCCTTCCTCGGTTGGTTTGGTCCCCGAGGCCTCGCCTCGATCGTATTCGCCGTAATCGTTGTGCAGGAATCGCGGTTACCCGGCGTTCGGACAATGCTGATCGTTACCTATCTGACGATCGGCCTCTCGGTCCTGGCCCATGGGGTCACAGCCGCACCGCTCGCTACGAAATACGCCCAATGGGCCCGGTCACACGAGCGCCAGCGCCCGCACAAGCGCGAGCGCCACCGCAGAGGCCCAGCACGTTCGGACAACCAGATGACCAGCTGATCGGTTACAAAGCCTCGAAACCGTGCTCAGAGGCCCGCATGGGCTGCAATCGCGCCGGACCTCGCCGCTGCCTCGAGTGCCTGGTAGTCACGCTCGTTCTGTTCGGCGTAGGTCTTTGAGAACTCGAGGATGGCTCGGTCGATCGTGTCGCCGTTGCCCAGGTAGGAGGCAATTGCGATGCGGTCGCCACTCCGGGCATGGGCTCGCGCAAGCGTCCAGCCGCAGAGCCTTCCGTAGGTCGCCATTCCCTGCGGGACCATCTGCTCGATCTCGGCCGAGCCTTTCCAGTCCTTCAGTTGGCGGCCGTAGAAGTCGCGCTCTTGGCCGTCCAGTCCGGAATCGACGTGTAGCCAGCCAAGGAAGATGTCGCTCGTGGCCTGCATCAGGCGCTGACCGGTAACGACGCGGTGCCCGTGATTTGAAAACTCGCTCGGGCCGAGCGATTCCTCGAGCACGGACGGCTCGGCCTCCTTCAATTGGAGAAACAGCGGGTCCTGGCCATCGCGGCCGAGCAGCAACGCGATCCACGCGCGCGTACCGACGCTGCCGACCCCGACCACCTTGCGAGCGAAGTCGATCAGTTCGAACTGGTCGAGCAGATGCCGTCGGTCGAAGTCGAGCGTATCTCGGTAGCCGCGGAGGAGTCGCTGCAGCCCCACGAACAGGTCCTGACGCTTCTCGCCGGGAGCAAGCTGCTCGATGGGGACGATCAACGGCGACTGATCGGCGATCCGCACCTGTCCGTCGACGACGTGGGTCAGCTTCGAGAAAGCCGCCATGCTGTCCTTCGTACGAGCCTTAGCGAGACCCTTTTGAGTTCGCTTCACCATCCGCGGCTTGAACTGCCCTGCGACGTCTTGGATCACGCTCTCGATATTCATGTGGGCATACCACACGTCAAGGTTCGTCATGCGAGCAAAGTCGGCCATCGCCGTTCGGTACTGACCGACAGTTTCGAGCACGATCCTGTCCTGCTGCTTGGACCGAAATCCGTTATCGCGTGCCGCGATCAGCATGCTCGTGGCCAGTCGTTTGACGTCCCATTCCCAAGGTCCCGGGAGAGTTTCGTCGAAATCGTTGATGTCGAACATGAGGCGTCGCTCGGGTGAAGCGAAGACGCCGAAATTCGACAGGTGCGCGTCTCCACAGCACTGCACCGCAAATCCCGAACGCGGCGTCGGCGCTAAATCGTGAGCCATGATCATCGCCGCCCCGCGGTAGAACGTGAAGGGCGAGACCAGCATCCGCCCGTAGCGGATGGGCACCAGCTCTTGGACACGCGTTTTGGACTGACGCTCGAGCAGCTCGATCGGATCAGCCCGCGTCGGATGGGGCTCGAAGCTGGCATGAGTCGCACGCGGCGCGTCGGTACGGGCCGCCTTCCCGCGGGCGGCGCGCTCAGCCGCCGACAGACGTACGACGGGACCGGACACTCCCTGCCGTGACCGCCCCGGGCTCCGGCTGGAGCGATCCGCGGCGGCCCGTGTTCTCGATGTCGTCGTAGTCATCAGGCCTCCGATGTTCAAGCACTTGTCTAGGCGGCTACGCGTCCCCGCGCTCATGCCCAGCGCATCAACGCCGTCGCTGCTCGATTGAAGCGGCGACGGTTCCTCAGAGCATCACCCGATATGGGCTACGGGGATGGTTGTCGACCACCCGACGCTTGCGGACGCGGACGCTCGCACCCATCAAATGGGCGTGGCCGCCGGCTCGGGGACACGCTGGCTTGTCTGGTGTTGGCGCCGTGACCCCCTCGGTGGCCGGTGTGGCGAAGCTGCGGCAACGATGTGGCACCGCGCCCACTCGTAGTTCGGCGCGTCGGGCGGGATCGTCTGATGGCGCAGGTGATCGTCGAGGTCGGCGAGTTTGACCATCCTGGCCAGACGTCCGGAGTCGCCCCCGGCGCCGGCGATCCGCTGCACGTGGGCTGTGTAGCTCTCGTGTGGCCGGCGCGTAAGGAGCTCCAGAGCGCCGCACTCCGCGTCCGTCATACCGATCGCGCGGAGTTCGTTCACCTTGGTCTGCGTCCTCTCGAGCACGTCGTGGACGTATCCCAAGGCTCTGACCTCTTCGGGGAGTGCGCTCGCAACCCGCTCCACGTGATCGATCATGAGCTCGCCGAAGCGGTCGCGTTGCCCAGCATGGCTTTGGTGCGCAGCATTCCGGGCTAGGCCAGTGTTCACGACTTCTCCTCCGACTCAGTCGATTTGCCCGAGATTGTCGGGTTCGCTCGAGGCGGCGGCAAGGGCGCAAGCCCCCAAGCAGCGGGAAGCCCGCACCACCGCCTCGCCTACCTCCACAGGCAAGGCCGCACCCTTGCCGTCGGACCGAGCCGGTGCGAACTTTGCCTCGGTATGAGCGTCGGCAAGGACAAGAATTCCACCTGGACGGGGATGCCACGCGACGGGCTCACCGAGGACGTGATCAGCGCGCATGACGACTGGCGCGAAGAGTGCTCCCGGGTTCGGTGGTGTTATTCGCACTGGGCGAACGCACCCCGCGCCGAGCGGTCTCGGGCCTACGCCGCATATGCGTCTGCCCTCGATCGCGAGGAAAGCGCCGCCAACGACTACCGGCGGAGGGTGATCAATCTCAACAAAGGTGAGCTCGGTCTCGGACCCACTCGCGATCGTGGACCGTCGTTGTAAAGCCGCGTGCCGACGGTGCGGTGACGAGCGTGCTCACGGGGTGGTGAGCACTTCCGAGGTCGACGCGTGTCCGCCCCCTCGACGGCGGGAACGCGAACTGCGACGCTCATGCCGCCGTGGATGATCTACGAAGAGTCCGCCTCGGCACCGTCCTGCACCAGCTCGCCGAGGACCTGGTGACCGAGCGGCGGCGGGTCGCATTGCTAAAGCGCGAGAACGAGGTGCTCAGGGAACAGCTCGCCGCGTTGCAGCGCCGCCGGCCGCCTCAAGATGAGGGCGGCCGTTCGCCTATCGAGGACTCGGCCGTCGCCGCCGACGCGGACCAGTGACCGTCCCGCAGGCCTTTCAGCGGAGCGTAGGGCTCGACGTTCCGCGGCATCGTCAAAATCCGTTTCGGGCGTGCGGGGCGAGGTCGATGTACATGCTTTCCTCCTTCATCCGGCCTGTCGCTCAAGTCTCAAGCAGCACGACGGCGGCCGCAAGCCCCGTCACCTGTTTCGTACGATGCCAACGGCCTCACCGCGCGGGACGCTGCTCGCACCGTGGGCCAGGTCATTCTTCTGTCACTGACCGCGTCGTTGAATCCAACGCTGACGGCCGCCACCACCATGATGCTGTTGCTCGAGCGGCCATCGCGGCTGATGACGGGCTATCTGCTCGGTGCTTCGGTGACGAGCATCACCCTCGGACTAGTGATCGTGTTCTCGCTTTCGAATTCAGGCGCGACGAACACCACCCAGCACACTCTGAGCCCCGGCGTCGACATCGGCCTAGGGGTCATCGCCCTCTCGCTCGCGTTCGTCTTGTCCACCGGACGGCACGAACGGCTCAAGGATCGTCGCCGGGCGCGCAAAGCGGCCAAGCCGGACAAGGGGCCGCCCAGGTGGCAGCGCGAGTTGAGCAAGGGGTCGCCGAGAACTACATTCGTGATCGGAGCCTTGCTGACGCTACCCGGCGCCTCGTACCTGGCCGGCCTCGACGCGCTTCACAAGCTCCACTACTCAACGCCAGTGACCGTGCTCGCGGTGATTGGCTTCAACGTCGTCATGTTGTGGCTGCTGGAGGTTCCGCTGGCATCGTTCTTGGTCGCTCCTGACTGGACACCTCACGCGATCCAGCGGGCCAAATTGTGGGTCATGCGTCACGCACACGTCTTCGCCGTAAGAGCGTTCACCGCCCTCGGCGTGCTGCTGATCATCAAGGGCATCCTCGGCCTCGTCTGATCCAGCCTCACCGGTACGCATGATGCCGCGTCGATAGGTTCCGGCGCCTTGGCGTCAATGATCGAAGAACGTCTTGAATTCCCGGACAGTCGCCCGAATATACGGGCAGTCAAGGTTGCAAATCGCGCTTGCGGGCTCAGCCAGCAGGTCAAAGGCCCGCGGGGCTGTGGCCGTCGGTACCCGGTCCACCGGCGCCGCTCAGGCGGGAACGGAAATCGAGGCGGCGGGTGCTTTCACCCTGAACGGGCTCAGTCGCTCCTCGCCATTTCCGACAACTCCATAGCTCGACTCGGGCACCTCGTGCCATGCGTCCGGGAGTTCGCCCATCGGCTCGGAGACGACCACTCGGGTGTCGTCGGAGACGTCTTGGAGGATGGCCCGCTCCGGATACAGCTTTCGTAGCGTTGGGACGTGACCGGTGAAAAACAGCGACCGCGATCTACCTTCGCTCGAATAGCGGAATACCCACATGCGTTCGCCGTCGGTCGTGGCGACGGTGCCTTGGAATGGATACTGGACGCCTTTTCGATGTCCGACTGCCTCAACCAGCCCGATGGTGCGGGCGATCGCCTCTGCCGGGTCATCCTCGAGCCCCAGAGTCAGCGCCAGGTAAAACAGAAGCTCCGTGTCGGCCTGTCCAGCAATCTCGGGATAGAGCGATTCGTCGACCGCGAGGATGAGCTCACGCTTCACCGTGGCAAGCTCGGCAAGGTAGCCGTTGTGCATGAACAGCCAGTGGCCATGACGGAACGGGTGGCAGTTTGTCTGCTGGACCGCCGAACCGATCGCCGCACGGATGTGCGCGAAGAAGTGGCCCGAGGTGACGTGGCCGGCGAGCTCGCGTAGGTTCTGATCGTTCCAAGCGGGCTCGATACTGCGAAACACACCGGGCGTAGGCGCCTCGTCATACCAGCCGATACCGAACCCGTCACCATTGGTCGGCTCCGCCCCGAGCGTCGAGTTGAGGCTTTGGTCGATCAGTGAGTGGGCCGGCGAGTAGAGCGCTCTCTCGAGCAGTATGGGTGAACCGCAGTAAGCAAGCCAGCGACACATCAGTGGTTCCTTTCGAGCGCTGAAATTGGTTTCCAACACCCACAGCGTCGTCCGTACGCATCCGCTCCGCAAGGGCGCAGGCACGTACTCGCTCGACAAGCCAACACCCGGAGGGCTACATGGCGCCGCGCGCTCGGCGCCTGATGCGATCACCCGATTTGGGCGATGCGCCGAGGCGGCTCGGGCCTACCGTGGGGGCCTCAAAGAGATCGCACCGGATCGCGACAAAGAGGAGGGACCGCCGTGTCGCTCGCGACACATCAAACGATCAAGCTCTCCAGGGGCAAGCACAGGTCTTCCGAGGACGGCGCGTGTGTGATGGAGCTCGCCTCGATGCTGGCCGGGGAGGCGTTCAGCGACCACCCGGTGGCGGTCTGCCCCGTCATCGGCGCGTTCCTCAGGGCTTACAACGACTCGGTAGACGACAGGCACCGCCAGGACCTCTACGCCTACGCGTCCAAGGTCGTCGGCAGTCGGTTGACGGCAGAGGTCGAAGAGGCACGCATAACACATCTGAACGTATCGGCCGAACACCTGCGGCCGAGGAGACGCAGGTTCCCGCTGCCCCGCCGCCTGCGTTCGCTCAGCTGGGGCCTGCCGATCGAGGGCCCCGCGGCTCGCGTCGTGCATGAGCTGGTGAAAGGCGGCGAGGACCGCCACGAACAGGCGCTCGCGCTCATCGACGAATTGCTCGAAGTCGGCGCAGCCAAGGCGGCGGCGCCCGCGGTGACCGAGACGCCCGGGCTCAGCTCACGGCGCGTTGGCCCGGTCGCGACGACGGTCTGATCCGGTTACCCGGAGGCGGCCAGCGCGGCCGATCAGAGACAGGACGCTGACGTGCGCTTGACTCAGGGCAGACCGTGGTGGGACGCTTGCATGCGGAGCCGACTAGATGACCGGCGTGGACGAACCCCAGACGATTCGCGTCGTCGCGGCGGATGATTCCTTTCTCATCCGGGAGGCACTGGAGACAGCGCTCGACTCGGCGCCTGAGGTGGATCTCCTCGCGGTGTGCTCGAATGGCCGGGAGCTCCGCACGGCGATCGCCGCCTCGCGGCCGGACGTCGTCGTAACCGATATCCGGATGCCGCCCTCGGGAGAGGAAGGCCTGAGCATCGCGAACGCTCTTCGCGAGACCAACCCGGAGATTGGGGTGGTCGTACTCAGTCAGTACACCGAACCGGCGTACGCGCTCGCCGTGTTGAACCACGGCACGAGCCGGCGTGCGTACCTGCTCAAGGAGCGGATTCGCGACAAGCGGGAGCTGATCGGCGCGATCGAGGCGGTCGCCCGCGGTGGGTCGGTAATCGACCCGCTCGTGGTCGAAGTTCTCATCGAAGCCCGGATCAACGCGGCGCACTCGCAGCTCTCGGACCTGACCACCCGGGAGCGGGAGATCCTGGCCGAGATCGCCACCGGAAAGAGCAACGGAGCGATCGCCGATGCGCTCGTGCTCACCAAACGTGCCGTCGAGAAGCACGTGAACGCGATCTTCGCCAAGCTCGGCCTGCCAGAGACCGAAGACGTCAGCCGGCGGGTGAAAGCAACGCTCATCTTCCTCGCCGAAGAGGAGGACGCTCCAGCGTAAGCGCAGCTCGGCGGATCACCCGCATCGGGTGATCCCGTTGCCGCACGCCGGCTCTACGGTGTCGCCACAGTCCGACCGCGCACCATAGTGCCGGCGCCATGCGATCGCGAGCGCACTCACCCCCAGACCCCTCGCCTCAGGAGGTGCCCAGGAATCCGCCGCCTGACGAGGCCACGAGCTTGACCAACCGGCGGTCCCGCGGCCGGCTGTCCGCGCGAATCCGCCTGCTGGTCCGCGCGATCGAGCAGAACGACGAGGTGGCAATCGAGCAGGCGATCAGCCGTCTGAGCAGCTCCCGGCGCGTGTTCGCACCGCTTGGCTTCGCGATCGGGGCTCTCGTCATGCTGTTCGACGGGCTCAAGTTGCTCGTTTCGAATTGGCGGCTGGCTCTCGTCCAGGTGCTGCCTGCTCTCTGGATCTGGCTGGCGATGCTCGACCTCAAGGTCCACGTGCTGCACGGTCACTCGTTTCACGCGCTTCGGGGGCCGATCCTGATCCCAATCGTCGCGGCGATCGCCCTCATCACCGTTGCGAGCTTTTTCCTAAATGCGGTATTCGCGTTCGCGATCGCTGGGCCCGGCCGACCCGAGGTCCGACCTGCCATGACGCGAGCGCGGCAGAACATCGCGCCGATTGTGCTCTCGGGCACCGTCATGGGCCTTCTTTTAGGCTTTTCGACGGCCGTCGTCACACGCTGGGGGCGACCCTGGTTCACGATCGCGCTGGGCATCGTGATCGGCGCGATGACGTTCTGTTACGTGGCGGTTCCCGCACGCCTGATCGGGATGAAGCCGGCGCTCTCACGGCGCGACAAGCTGGCGACGACCGCCGTGGGCGGCGCGATCAGCCTGGCGGTGTGCAGCCCGCCATATCTTCTCGGGCGAGTGGGGATCCTGATGCTCGGATCGAAGGCGCTTCTGCTCCCGGGAATCATCGTCGTCACGTTCGCCGCCACCCTCCAAGCCGGAGCAACGGGCGCGGTCCGGGCGCTGAAGGTCAGTGCAAGCCTCGCTACCGCACGCCGCTCGCACCAAAGCCCGAGCGCTGCCCCTTGAGGCCCGGCCCTATCCGGCGGCGACTTGTGCCACCGGGGAGGGGAGCTCTCCCAAGCGTGAGCTCAAGCCCGCGGCCTCGAGCGAGAACACCTTCCAGCCAGGATCGCTCCACGCATTCCGCCCCCTCGATGGCAAGGCAGAATCCAGCCTGCCTGGCCGCGGGCGCGAGACCTAGAGACCCAGTGGGTGCTCGGTCTCAGGCAGCTGATCGAGGGTCCGTCGCAACGCCGCCAGCGCTCGCCCGGCAGCTCGATCGGTTCGTACCGAGGCGAGTGCGACCGGGACCTCCCAGCTGGCGAATATCGGGCAGCCGACGCAGATCAGCGCGACAAGCGGCACCGCAGCGCGCGGCGCGGGCGCGAGAACGGCACCCACGCAGACGGCGGCGCTGATCAGCGCAGTCACGACCGCAACGAGGAGTACCAGCGCGGGCCGAGCCCGCCTGCTCAAACGGAGTGTCACGAACCGAGAGTCCTCGAACGTCAATTCGTCACGCATACCAAGCCTCAGTTCGGACCAGCATCACCGAGCGACCCAAATCGTACCCGCGCGGGCCAGGATCAAACGTCCGGCCGGTCAGCACGACACCTGGTCGCGGGAGCCGGCAGCGGGCTTGCGGGCTGCTCCTCACGGGCGGCCTCTGGCATCAGGAGGAGCGCGCCGAGCAGGAAGCATGCAGCACCGAGCGATGTGCCGGCATTAGCGACCCTGGCGCTGACCATCTCGCCGGACGAGGACTCGCTCAAAGAGGCGATTGCCGAAACCCCGAACGCGAGCGAGCCGAGCAGGTTAAGCGACACGATCTTCCACGACAGCGACCGGCAGCGGACACAGATCCAGCGATGGCAGACCTCTGCCAGAGCCAGTGCGCTGGATACGAGGAAGGCAACCGAGCCGAACGCGTCGGGCGCCCATACCCGCGCGTTGGACTGATGAGTGGTCAGGTTGTGGTTCATCGCGGCAAACGTGCTGAGGTTGAACAGAATCGTCCCCACCAGCTGCACGAGCGCGGCCAGCCAGTCGATCCTCCGGGGCTCCCAGGAGGCCGGCCGCCAGCCGGACCCGGTCTGCTCGGGCGCCGGCGAGTGGTCCGCATTGACCGCCTCGGCGAACTGCAGGTAGGCGGCTGCGGTGAAGAACAGCGAGCCGACGAAGAAAGTCACCCCGATCGCCGGACGCGAGGCCGATGCCCACTGGGACCCGACCCCTCCGAGCACGAAGCAAAACGACCCGGTCGCGAACAGGACGGCCATCCACCACGACCGCCGACGGGGGCGCCACCACACCGATGTCTGAGCCGCGCCGGATGGCCGCTGAGCCAGTGAGCCTTTCCGGTGGGCTCGTGACCGCCAACTCACTTCGGAGCCGTCGGGGCGCCGGAACACTTCGCCGGTCACAAACGGCCCCGGCCCGCGGGAGGAGACTCGCTCCCACCCCGGCGGCAATTCGATGTACCCCCTCACCGACCGAGGACGCCTTCGACCAGCAATCGTGGTTAAGCCTGATGGGCTCGGCACGCGTCCGACGCGCCGAGCCCGTCAGCTAAATTCAGGCGCCGATACGCTTGCCGTAGGCGATCAGGCCGTAGATGGCAAGGATGTCCAGTGTGAAGATGGACAGCGACCAGAACGGGTACGCCGGCATCATCATCAGCTGCACGATCGCGTTGCCGCCCAGGACCAGGACGCCGACCCAGCGCGAGAACTGGTTCTTGACAAACACGCCGAGACCGACCGCCCACTCGACCACACCGATGCACAGCACGACCCAGCCCCACGTGTTGAGGCTGCCGGCGATGTAATGGGTGTTGCTGACGAAGAAGTGCGCGTTGCCGATCGCGGCGAGCCCCTCGATGAAGTTCAGGGTTCCGAGTATCAGCAGCAACACGCCTGCGAACGCGACCCAGCCATAGCCCCGCTCGTCGGCGTCGTAGCCCGCATACGGAGCGGGCCTGCCGGCTTGAGGCGGTGCCGTTGCACCTACAGACATTGCAGACCTCCGGGTTGTTGTCGGGACGAGCACGCGCCCGTCTTGCCGCGATCAAGATCCCACCGCGCCGGCGGGCGGGCAATGGTGCGCTCCTGCGTGTTGGGGGAGGTCGGCACCCCGGGCGGACTAGTGAGTCACCCCGATCGGGTGATGCAGCCCCAGCGCCTGGCGACGAGCATCGACGCGGCTAACGATGTCGCGTCACCGCCGATGATCAAGACGAGACTTTGCGCGGCCAGTGCGCTGTTGCTGGCCTCCGCGGTGATTGTGTTTGCTGCCGCGCTGGCGGTGGCGAACTTCCCGAACGGCGTCTCGGTGCTCGTCTGCGCCGTCCTGGCTCTCGGCGCTGCGTGGTGGGGAATACGGCGGTTAGGTGCTGCGCGGGTAGCGGGCGTCACTGGAGCGGCGCTGTTGCTGGCCGGGGCCGTGGTACTCATCATCCTCGAGGGACAAGTGCTCGAGGACGTCTTGATCCTCGCGGGCTTCGGATTGGCCATCGGAGCCGCTCGAACTGCGTTCAGAGTTCACGTCACGCTGCCTGCCACCGAGCGGCCGGCCCGTCCGGTGCTGTTCTACAACCCGCTCTCCGGGGGCGGAAAAGCCGAACGCTTTCAGCTGGCCTCGGAAGCGCAGCGCCGCGGCATCGAGGCGATCGAGCTCAGCCATGGGGCTGACCTCGAACAACTCGTCCGCGCCGCGGTGGCGCGGGGCGCGGACGCCCTGGCCATGGCCGGCGGCGACGGGTCGCAGGCGATCGTGGCTGCGGTCGCGGCCGAGGTCGGGTTGCCCTACGCGTGCATACCGGCCGGCACGCGCAACCATTTCGCGCTCGATCTGGGCGTAGACCGCGACGACGTGGTGGGAGCGCTCGACGCATTCGTCGACGGCGGAGAGCGGGTAGTCGACGTGGCAGAGGTCAACGGCCGGGTCTTCGTCAACAACGTCTCGCTTGGACTCTACGCCGAGGCGGTGCAGCAGCCGGGCTACCGAGAAGCCAAGCTTCATACTCTGCTCGGCACCGTCCCGCTCGTGCTAGGACCGAACGCCCGGCCGCCGGAGCTCCTGTGGGAGAGCCCGGCGGGTCGGGAGTCGGCCGCCGCGATCCTGGTCTCGAATAATCCCTACCGGCTTGGACGAGCGCTCGGCTCGGGCACCCGGCCCCGCCTCGATCGCGGCTTGCTCGGCATCACAGTGCTAGTTCCGATAAAGGCAAACGGTTCCGCGTCGAGCGCCCGCAAGCTGGCGATGCAGCGATGGACGGCTTCGCGCTTCGAGATCGACGCGCACGCCCAGGTTGACGCCGGGATCGACGGCGAGGCGATCAAGCTTTCACCCCCAATCCATTTTGAGATTCGTCCGCGCGCCCTGCGGGTGAGAATCGCGCCAGGTCATCCGGGGGCGTCTCCATCGGCGCTGGAGCCGGATCGACCCTGGCAGATGATCACCGCCCTGGCCGGACTGGCGTTCCGCGGTCGATCCGCGGACCCGGTCGCGACCCGTTGACCGGCCGGGTCTGACCGTTCCCCGGTGCTCATACTTTTTGGGTGATGACCGGGCAGCGCGGGCGACGGATCCTCGAGATCGTCAACCACAACGCAAAGGAGGATCCCAATGGCAACACTGGTTGCGATTGGCTATCCCGATCAGACGACCGCCGAGCGAGCCCGCGAAACGGTCTCAGAGCTCGAAAGCGAACTGATCATCCAAGCCGACCAGGTCGCCTCGATCTCCCGCGACCTCGAAGGCAAATACCACGTCCACACCAACCACGGCGGAGCCTCCGCCGGCGGCGGAGCCTGGTGGGGCGGCTTCTGGGGCATGCTCTTCGGGCTGCTGTTCTTCATCCCGTTCGCCGGCCTGGCCATCGGCGCCGGCATGGGCGCCCTATTCGGCCACCTCGGCCATAAGGGCATCGACAAGGCCTTCCAGCAACAGGTCCGCGACTACCTCAAGCCCGGCACCTCCGCCCTGTTCCTCGTCATCGAACAGGTCACCCCCGACAAAGCAACCGCCGCCCTGGCCCAATACGGCGGCACCGTAATCAAGACGTCGCTCTCCGACGAGGACACCAAGCGCCTCCAGGAAGCCCTCACCCCAGCCGTGCCCGTCAACTAGGAGGAAGCAACATGACTGTAGTTGGAGCCGATACTCACCAGACGCTTTCCGGGATCTCGGCCGGAGACGTCGACATTCTCGAGCAGGCGATCGGGCTCCGTGAGCTCGACCGTGAGTTCAGCGGCCTGGACGCGCGTACCTTCGCAATGGTCAAGATCGCGGCCCTGATCGCCCTCGACGCACCGCCGGCCTCGTACGCCTGGCAGCTCGGCAACGCGCTCGAGTCCGGCGTGACACCGGAGGAGGTTCTCGGCGTGCTGCGGGCCGTCGCCCCGCAGGTCGGCGGCCCCCGTACGGTTGCTGCGGCGGCCGAGATCATGGTGTCACTGGGCCTCCCGGTCGGCGAAGAGTAGGAGGGGTCAGGATGCCACTCCTTCGACGCCGCCGCCCGCTCCTGCGCGCCGCCGCGGTTGGTGGCGGCGCATACGCGTACGGTAAGCACCGCGCCAACGAGCAAGCGGAGATGCAGGACCAGGCCTACTACGCAGGTCAGCAGTCCGCGGTGGCCGCTGCCCCTCCGCCGGCCGCCGGCGGTACCAGCTCCGAGGACATCGCTCGTCTGCAGCAACTCGGGCAGCTACACGAACAGGGAGTCCTGACCGACGACGAGTTCGCCCGTCAAAAGGCCATGATTCTCGGCGTCTCCTGAAGGCGACGCGCCAGCAGTCATAGCGTGACCGTCGGTAGCCGTCCGGCGGTCACGCTTTTCTTGATGTCTCGCCGGGGTCACGCTTCAACGCCGACGCGCTCGGACCTTCGAGCGCACGGCGCCATCCCATCAGCACCCGATGGACGCTGGCCGCACCAATCACCGGCTCTTCGGGCATCCGCAGCTCGGCCGGATGGAGGATGAACGGCCGGGTCTGGGGGCCTCCGAGCCCGCCATGGAAGGAGATCAGCTCCTCGAACGCGCACCCCTGCTCGAGGTCCGGATCGTAGAAGCTGTTGACCAGGACGTCCGGAGCGTGCGTGAAGCCATCGGTGCGCCGCAGGTGAGCGGCCGCGCCAGCCGAGAAGGGAGCGAGAGGATCCTCCCCTTCGACCACGTCACCGTTCAGGTAACGACGGCCGTTGGCCCCGATCACGACCGGGCCACGCGCGCGCGAATGCACGAGGGCAAAACCGATGTGCGGGTGGCCCGACAGAGCGGCCAGCAACTGGGGATGCCGTGCCTCGATCTCCTCGAGACACACCCGCCGAGGCTCCTCCATCAGGTAGATCAGCCCGAGGTTGCCCGACCCGAGCACGATCACCTCGTGGTCGGCGTGGCCGTTGGTCTCCCCCGGCTTCTTCCGTCCCGTCGCCTCGGTGACCGCGTGCCCGACCGCGGCCTCGTTCTCGTCTCCGGTGGCCACGGGAGCGACGTTGCCGTGCGAGACCGAGCGCTGCACGAGCTCGTGCAGGTCGTAGCCGTTTCGCTGCTTGAACGTGGCACCCTGAGTCTGCCCATGGTCAGACAGGACGACGATCTTGTACGGGCGAGGCGCGTATCGGCGGGCCTGATCGATCCGCCCGAATTGCTCGTCGAGCTTGCGCAGCGCGACCAGCGTGTCCGGCCGCTCAAGGCCGGAGTGGTGCGCCACCTCGTCATAGCTCGAGAAGGTCGCGTAGATCGCCGGTCGGCCGCGCATCATGTCGCTCAGGACTCCGAACACGATCAGGTCCCGCACCGCCACGCACATGGCGGCGCGGAGGAGCGGGTAGCGCCCGCCGCGATGTCCGCGGGGCGCGATGTCGCGCCGACGCTGTTGTGCCGCGGCCGTCAGCTCGAGCACGACCTCCCACACGAACAGCACGAGCACGCGCGTGACGTTGAAGCCGTTGGCCAGAAACGAGCGGTAGCCGGGATTGGCCTGCTTCTCCTCGCTCATCCTGCTCACCGTGAGGATCACGGCTTCAGCCTCACCGGAAAACAGGTTGCCGCGACTTGCGCCGTGGCCGACGAGCAGGCCGTCCCCGTTGGCGAGCCGGCGCTCGATCGCCGCGCAATTGTCCGGCGAGGAGCAGGCAATCACCGCGCCGGTCTCTTTCTCGACCCAGCGAAAGGCTGGGATGTCATCGTTGCTGCCGAGCAGGATCCCGGCCTGGCTGGCCCCGGTCTGGGAGCTCAGGTCAGGCTCCCATTCGACCAGCCGGTATTCGCCCGACTCGAGCCAGCGCGCCATGTTGGGCGCGCTCCCGTCGCGCATCGCGCGCTGCAGGACCGGCAGCGCAAGCCCGTCGATCTCCAGAAAGATCAGGCCGGGGAGGTCCGTGCGCTCCCGTTCGCCCTGACGCCGGGCTATGCGAGTGATGACCCGGACCGAGTAGGTGTCGTCGTCGTTGGCGCCGAGAATCACCTCCAGCACGATCATGACCGCCGAGATCACGAGCGCCGCCAGCAGCGCCCAGCCGAACGAGCTCACGCTGAACGCCGTCGAGTCGATGTCAGACACGAGCTTGAGGATCCCCGCGTCGAGCAGCAGGATCAGGATGAAGCCGAGGCCCAGCGTGAACGGGAGCCGCAGCGCTGCCACGAGCGGCGGCAGCAGGGCGTTGAGGACCCCGATCACGGCCGCGGTGAGCACGGCGTCGCCGAAGCTCCCCACTTTGACCCCAGGCACGATCGCTGCGGCGATCAGCACCGCCACCGCCGCCACCAGCCACGAGAGAACAACGTGCACGAGACGGAACCGGGGCTTCTGGGGCTCCCAGCTCGCCGCCGCGCCGTACCCGACGTCCGTGTCGCTCGAGTCTCGTTGGTGCACGACCGTGAAGATCGAGGGAACGGGCGCCGTCGTCATCATCCTGATCGGAGGATGAGCTCTGTTGCCATTACCTGGGTTGGTCACGCCACCGTGCTGCTCGAACTCGACGGCGTGCGCCTGCTCACCGATCCGCTCCTGCGTGGTCGCATCGGGCCGCTCGTGCGGATCGCGCCGCCAGCGCATGTCGAGTCGCTTGGTTCGCTCGACGGCATCCTCCTTTCGCACCTGCACGCCGATCACGCGGACCCGCGATCGCTGCGCGCGGTCGCACGGTCCATCCCCGTGGTGGCGCCCCGAGCGGCCGGGTCCTGGCTGCGCCGCGTCGGCCTGGCCGACGTCCGCGAGCTGGGCAGCGGGGAAGGGCTGAGGCTCGGAGGCCTTCGGATCGAGGCCACCCCCGCCGTCCACCCGCGCCACCGCACGCCGCTCGGGCCGGCGGCCGATCCGGTGGGCTACCTCGTCCGTGGTTCTGTTTCTACCTACTTTCCCGGGGATACGGACCTCTATCCGGGGATCGGCGAGCTCGCCGGATCGGTCGAGGTCGCGCTCGTGCCCGTGTGGGGATGGGGCCCGTCCGTGGGTGCGGGCCATTTGGACCCCGAACGGGCCGCCCAGGCGATCGCGATGATCGCCCCTCGCCTGGCCATCCCGATCCATTGGGGCACGTACGCGCTTCCGTGGGCCACGCGGGCAGCCAACGCACGGGACCGGCCCGCGCGCGAGTTCGCAGCATTGACTCGGCGCTATGCGCCTCGAGTCGAGGTGCGCGTGCTGGCGCCCGGGGAGCGCACCGTGCTGTAGCCGGCCGGCCCGCGGGCCGCTGTCACCTGGATTGGATGATGGGTTCGCGGCCCGGGGCTGACAACATCGCTCGATATGTCCACTGCTGACGGCGAGGTTCCGGGGCGTGGGTGGCTGGCCGAAGCCGAGCGGATCGACCGCGCGCTCTACGCCGCCATAGCCGGTACGCCGACCCCGGTGCTCGACGGTGCGATGCGCCGGTTGTCGCGCGCGGCGGACTACTCGCGGCTCTCGATCGCCTCCAGCGCGGTGCTCGCCTTGATCGGAGGCCCGCGCGGGCGGGGGGCGGCGGTGTCGGGCCTCGGGTCGATCGCCGCCACCTCGGTGGTCGTCAACCTGTTCGTAAAGCCGCTTGGTCGCCGCCGGCGTCCGGATCGCATGGCGGTGCGAGTACCCCGCGCTCGCCAGATCACGATGCCCGGATCGGCCTCGTTCCCGTCCGGGCACAGCGCAGCCGCGGTTGCGTTCGCTACCGGCGCGAGCCGGGTGCTGCCCGCGGCCGCCGTGCCCTTGCGCGCGCTCGCCGCTCTAGTCGGTTATTCGCGGGTGCATACGGGCGTTCACTATCCCGGTGACGTGCTCGCGGGAGCGCTGCTCGGAGCGGTGATGGCCGACATTGCCGGCCCTCCCGTCATCCGCATTTGGGCGACGCGGCGCTGGCCAGGTTCTTGACCGCAGTCGAGACGGCTGCGACTTCGCCCGGGATCTGGCTGAGGTTGGCCTTGGTCGGGGAGCTTGCGATCTGCTTGACCGTGCTCGACAGGGTGGCTACAGACTTCTTGAGCGCTTCGGTTTGGGTCGAGAACTCGCTCTTGACTTGGCCGGCCAGCGCGGTGGCCTGATTGGCCACCTGCGTGAACGCGGACTGCAGCGCGCCGGTCCCGTTCTTCGTCGGGCGCACGGCGGTCAGGGCCTTGACCGACTGCTCGAGGCTGGTCAGGGTGGCGCAATAGGCGGGCTTTGACGCCGTGGCGTTCGCGGCGGTCGTGCTCGAGCTGCTGCTGCCGCATGCGGAAAGCATGCAGACGCAGACAAGAAAGGCTGCCGTGGCCAGCGTCTGCGGACGGCGCCGGGCCCGTTTGCAGCGGGGTGACGATGTGTAAGTCATGGGCCGAGCGTGACCTGGTCGCTGCTCGTTGCATCACCCGACCTGGGTGACGCCGGCGTCGACGCTCACTCCTCGGCGTCGATGTCGTATCCAAGCGCCAATGCCAGCCGAGGCGCGGCCGAGACCACACGGGCGAGGCCAACGGCTGGACCGACCGCAATCAGGACGTCTGCGATCTCCGCCTCGCTCGCCCCGGCCTTGATCGCCCGATCGACCGTGGCGCGCAGCGACGAGGTCGAGGCACCCAACGCCAGCAGCGCACCGAGCCGGACGAGCAGATCGACTTTTCGGTTCAGTGCCGGCAGCGGCCCGCTGTTCGGTCCGGCCGCCAGCACTCCCTCGATCGACTCCTCATCGTTCAGCGCGAGCAACCGGAGAAGACGCTCGACCCGATCCATCTGCGGCACGCTAGGCGGTGAAGCCGACCTCGGCATCCCCCCGATCGGGTGATTGTGGACGCGCGGGCCTCCGCGTGACCGGTGGTGCCCGCTTCCGTCAAGACGGGCGCGCGCGCCCTTGTCGCCGACACCCGATTCGGCGACAACATGCCCGGAGTTCACGACCGAGCACCGAATGCCTACCGGCCACACAGCTACCGTTGTTCCCCTCCTGCGCCCCGAGACGCAGGATGCGGTCGCATGCGGGCTGGGCGGTCTGGCGACAGACGCGCCGCCCTTCCGGTCAGGTTTTGTCCGCCGCTCGGCCCTCGTGGGGGCGTTGGTGAGCCACCGCGACGCGCCTCTTGCCCTGATCATCGCCCCCCCGGGCTACGGCAAGTCAACCCTCCTATCCGAGTGGGCTGAGGACGATGAGCGCGAGTTCCTGTGGGCGCTGCCCGACGACAATTGGTCGAGTCTGCCGGATCTGATCGCTTCGGCCCGATCCGTTGTTCGCACCTTCGTCGTCGCGGTCGACTGCCCGGAAGATGTCGACTACTCCGACCTCGGCGACACCGTGGCAGCGGCCCTCGACTTGCTTCCCGAGGGCGCGACGCTCGCGGTGGCGGCACGATCCGAGCCCCAACTCGCGATCGGGCGACTGCGCGCCCATCGACGGCTAACTGAAATCCGAGCTGCCGATCTCGCCATGACCGTGCCAGAAGCAACAACGCTGCTTGGTGGGGAAGGCGTGACGCTCACGCCCGAGGACGTCGAGCAGCTCGTGGATCGCACCGCGGGATGGCCGGCCGCCCTGTACCTGGCTTCGCTGGCGTTCCGCGAAGCTCCGGGCGGCCTATCGTCGTTCGGAGGCAGCCATCACCTGATGTTCGAGTATCTAAGTGACGAAGTCCTGTCCCGGCTGCCCGCGGCACTGAGGGAGTTTGCCGTCCAGACGTCAGTGCTCGAGGAGCTGGATGGTCCGCTCTGCGACTCGGTCCTTCGGCGGATCGGCACGGCGCAGGTGCTTGCCGAGCTCGCCAGGCTCAACCCACCGCTCGTGCCGCTCGATTCCGCCCATCACCGCTATCGATGGCACCCCCTGATGCGCGAAGCGCTGCTGTGTGAGCTGCAAAGGACCGACCCGGAGCTCGAGCCACTACTTCGGCGGCGCGCCAGCGAGTGGTATGCACGGTCGGGCGATACCGAGCGCGCGATCGATTTCGCGGTCGCGGCAGGCGACGCCGAGCTTACCGGTGACCTGCTATCGGAGAACCTCCTCGCGTACCTGACCCGGGGCTGCAACACGCAGGTTGAAGGCTGGCTCAGCGCGTTGGGCAGCGACCAGATCTCAGGGTACGCGCCGCTCGCCTTGTCGGCTTCGCTCAGCTGCCTGACCGCAGGCAACCTGGATGGCGCGCAACGCTGGTCGATGGCTGCGGGCGCGGCCGTAGAGCGCGGACGCGCGGGGCGAGGTCCGGGTTCGGTCGCTGCCGGCCTCGCTGTCGTTGAAGCAATCGCGGGCACGAGTAGCCTGATGGCGATGGACGAGCTCGCGGCAGGCGCCGCGGTCGAGCCGGGGCAGTGGAGACCTTTGTGCCTCTTCCTCAGGGGTGTCTCGAGCCACCTGCGCGGCGACCCCGCCGCGGCCGCACGGCTTCTCGATGAGGCAATCGTGCTGAGTGGCGACGCCGCTCCTTCGCTGAAGTCCCTAGCCCTCGCCCAGCGCGGGATGATCGCGATCGAGCGCGAGAACTGGGACCTCGCCGCGGAGCTGACCGACGGTGCCATGAGCGTGGTCGAGGACTGCAATCTCGGCCGAGAGCCAATCTCAGCTCTGGTGTTCGCGGCCGCCGCCGCATCGCGCGCACATCACGGCCGTATCGACGAAGCGAAGTCGCAGGTCCGCCGCGGGCGCGACCTGCTGGCCGCGCTCGGTGATTTCAGCCCCTGGTACAGCGCCGAGGCACGGATCCTGCTGGCGCACGCATCCCTGTGCCTCGCTGATGTAGTCGGTGCTCGTACGCTATTGGCCGACGCTTCACGCTCCGCGCGCAAGCTGCAAGATGCGGTGACCTTCACCCGGTGGTTCGACGGGGCTTGGGCGTATATGGACACCCTGGCCGAGACCAGGATGGCAGGGCCGTCGTCTCTGACCGTCGCCGAGCTCAGGATTCTGCGCTTCCTCCCGAGTCATCGATCGTTTCGGGAGATCGCCACACAGCTAAACGTCTCGGCCAATACGGTCAAGACACAGGCCCACGCGGTCTACAGGAAGCTCGGTGCGGCCTCGCGCTCGGAAGCTGTGACGCGGGCGCTGGAAGCCGGATTGCTCGGACACTAACCAGGCTCGATAAGCGGCTCAGGCTGCGACGTCGAGGTCGAGTGCGAGCGCGAGCCGTTCCGCACCCGTAGCCGTCTGGGCCGACCCCGCGGAGGAAGCCGACTCCAGAAGCACCCGCACCAGTGTCTCATCGTCAGCCCCGGTGATCGCGGCGCGCTCGGCCGCCCACCGCAGCGAGGGCGTTGCGGCATCGACGGCGAGCAACGCCGCCAGCTCGACCAGGGCTCTGGTCTTCCGGCTGAGGGCCGTTGGAGCGTCATCGCACTCCGGCCGCGCGGATGGTCCCGGCCTGAGCACCGCTTGCAGAAAGCCCTCGTCGCAGGCGGATAGGCGCCGCAGGAGCTGTTTGGTCGCGTTCACGTTCAGTCGGCTCCTCGGGGGGCGAGCAGCCGGGACTTCGCGGCTGTGTACTCGTCGGCCGTGAGTGCGCCACGGTCGCGCAGCTCGGCGAGGTGGCCGATCTCATCGGCAGTGGTGTTCGCAGCCTGCGAAGGCGAAGCTTGGGTCTCATCGCCGCCTCGGCGCATCTCATGGACTCGAGCGCGGACGGCGCCCGCCGCGTCACCGGGGCGAGCATCGGGAAACTCGCGAGCGGTCTGGCGCCTGAGCACTTCCGTGCCCACGAGCGCCAGGACGGTGAAGACGATGATTCCGGCCGGCTTTCCGGTGGCGGGGATCGGATCCCACAGGAAGACGAGCGTCATGACGGCAAGCGTGATCCCGTACGTGCCGACCGGGTGTTCACGCAGGAACGGAGCCATCGCTCGCCGCGTGGCCGCGCACGGGCGCGCCGGACCCGCGAACCAAGCCGCCAGCACGAGGACGGTACCGACGAACACGACGGCACCGGCTACTTCGGCGAGGAGCCCCGTGTTGATCGAGACCACGGCGGCAATCGTCGCTTGCAGGGACGCGTCGTGGGTGAGCGAGCCGGGAACCTGGGACTCGAGCAGCGAACGGCCCAGGAATACGAGCACCCCCGCGAACACCGCCGCGAACCCGACCGTCATAAGCGTGCGGCGACGGTGTCCCCTGGCGAGCAAGATCGCGAGCGCGAAGAGGATCGGGACGAGGATGGTCAGCCACAGCGCCAGGCCCTTGATTGCATTGCCAACGTTCTGTATCAGCTTCAGCTGATTGGATCTCAAGACCGTTAGCTTGGCGACGTTCGCGGGGAGTTTCGCGCCGAGGTTCGATGGCAACCCGAGGCGCGTGGCGACATCGTTGACGATCGCGCTGAGGTTCAACGTGACGGCGCCTCCGTTCACACCTACGGCACCCGTGCCGCCATTGACGACCGTGATGAACGCCTGGTTCGCCGCGTAGTTGGCCTTCCTCCAGAGGTCCTGCACCCGAGGGCGGGTTAGCGCCGTCTCGACGCCCTGCACCGCAGCGGTACGAATCGCGCCGGCGGCCGGAGCGGCCAGCCCCTGGAGGAACGGTGGCAGGTCCGATTTCAGCACTCCGGCGACGTCGACGTTGGCATAGACCTGGTCGACGAGATAGTTCGCGGTGCTGGAGCGTATGTTGGGGTCCTCCAGCAACTTCGTGCTGGTGTTCGACCAGTTCGCGGGGCTGAACAAGAGCCGGTTGGCATACACCGAGAACATCGCGACGACGAGCAGCAGAGTGGTTAGCCCAATCAGAACGTTCGCCGCGATCCGCCGCGTCCGATAGGCGGACGCTGCCCGCGTCGCGCCTCCCGAATCAGCCGTGCTGCCGGTGGTCGCCGAATTGGAGCCGTCAGGAGTTGGGAGATCAAGCTCAGGGGAGGCCATAGGAGTCTCACTCGGGTTGTGGCGCAGATCGTCGAGACCATCCTGGCGGCCGCCCGGGCTCGACGCATCGTCCCAATCGGGTGAGGCGGTCACGAGCCATCGCCCGATTCGGGTGATTGCAAGCCATCGATGCGGAGGGATGATCTCCGGCGATGGCGCACGAGTACCCGAGCAACGGACGACGCCGCGTGCTAGGCCCGCTGGCACAAATCGGGAGCCGCGCGGCCGCCACCACGCTCAGGCCGCTGAATGGGGTCGCGGGCATGGCGCTACACGCCGGCATCAGCCTCGAGCGCCGCGCCGTCGATCGTGCCCTCGACAGCGGCGAGCTCGAACGCGTGATCATCGCCACGGTCGACAGCGCTCGCCTGCAACGCGCTATCGCGCAGGTGATCTACAGCCCCACCGCCCAGCAGGTGGTGGACATGTTCTTCGACAGCGGCTTGTTCGACCGCTTCCTCGACCGGTTGGTCGACGAGCTGCTGGCCAGCGACGCCCTCTGGCGACTGGTCGACGAGATCGCGCAGAGTCCGGCGGTGACCGCGGCGATCTCTCAACAGGGACTGGGCTTCGCCGATCAGATCGGGGAGGTGATGAGGACGCAGTCGAGCAGGGCCGACGACTGGCTCGAGCGGCTCGGGCGCAGAGTCGCTCACCGGAGTCAGCGGAACGCGCCGCCGCAGCCCGATCCGAGCCCGTCGTGAGCGCGGTGCCGTTGCCTGAGGGGCTTGCGATGCCGGCTGACCGGCAGGCCGTCGAGGCTGGGCCGCGCTACGCCGGCCTGGCCACCAGGGTGATCTCGTTCGTCATCGACGCGGCGCTCATCATGGCGGCTGCGCTGATCGTCGCGCTAGCCGGGGCGGTGCTTCTGTTCGCTCTGCACCTCCCGCGCAAGGTCGACGTGGTGGTGATCATCATCGGTGGTGTGGTCAACGTGGTGTGGTCGCTCGGCTACTTCGTGGCCTTCTGGTCGTCGACCGGCCAGTCGCCGGGCGCTCGTGTAATGCAGATCCGCGTCCAGACCCCAACTGGCGAGCGGATCAAGCCTCGCCGTGCCCTCCTGCGCTGCCTCGGGATGTTCCTCGCCGCGCTCCCGCTTTTCGCGGGTTACCTCCCGGTGCTGTTCGACCGTGATCGGCGCGCGTTCCAGGACTACCTGGCTCGCACGGTTGTGACGGTAGAGACGGACCAGCTCTCGCTCGCTGCGGTGCGCAAAGCGAGAACGGCGGCAGCCAGTGATGGCGTGCGCCGGCGCGCCGACACATCGTCGTAGCCGCGCCGGTGCTCATACTTTTTGGGTGATGACCGGGCAGCGCGGGCGACGGATCCTCGAGATCGTCAACCACAACGCAAAGGAGGATCCCAATGGCAACACTGGTTGCGATTGGCTATCCCGATCAGACGACCGCCGAGCGAGCCCGCGAAACGGTCTCAGAGCTCGAAAGCGAACTGATCATCCAAGCCGACCAGGTCGCCTCGATCTCCCGCGACCTCGAAGGCAAATACCACGTCCACACCAACCACGGCGGAGCCTCCGCCGGCGGCGGAGCCTGGTGGGGCGGCTTCTGGGGCATGCTCTTCGGGCTGCTGTTCTTCATCCCGTTCGCCGGCCTGGCCATCGGCGCCGGCATGGGCGCCCTATTCGGCCACCTCGGCGAAAAGGGCATCGACAAGGCCTTCCAGCAACAGGTCCGCGACTACCTCAAGCCCGGCACCTCCGCCCTGTTCCTCGTCATCGAACAGGTCACCCCCGACAAAGCAACCGCCGCCCTGGCCCAATACGGCGGCACCGTAATCAAAACGTCGCTCTCCGACGAGGACACCAAGCGCCTCCAAGACGCCCTCACCCCACCCACGCCAGCCACCGCCAGCTGACATGGGGCGTGCACTGCCGCCGGCGTACGGGCCGGCGGCGGTGCTCCTGACTCTCCTCGAGGAGTCGCTGAGCCGATGCTCAGGCTGATCGGCGTGGCGATCGCAGTAGGTCTGGCCGACTCGCTCAATCCGAGCACGGTCGGACCCGGGCTGTATCTGGCCACGGCACGAAAGGGGGCGTGGCGGGTCCTCCAGTTCACGGCCGGGGTGTTCGGGGTCAACCTGGTCGCCGGCGTGGTGCTGATGGTGGGACCGGGGAGAGCGCTACTTGGCTTGGTGCCCCGGCCTCAAGGGACGGTGCGGCACGTGATCGAAATCGTGGCCGGCTTGACCCTACTCGGACTCGCCGCGTTGCTCTGGCGCGGGCGCCGTTCCCTGGCCCGCCGAGGGCTTCCGATGAGAGATGGCGGTGCTGACTCGTCGTGGATCCTCGGTGCGTCGCTTGCGGCGGTCGAGCTTCCGACGGCCGCCCCCTATTTCGCGGTCATCGCGGCGACCGTGGCCTCGAGCCTGACCGTGGCCCAGGAGATCGTCGTGGTCGGGGTCTACAACGTCGCCTTCGTGGTGCCGCTTCTCGTGATCGTCGCTGTCCTCCTGGTGGCGGGCGAGCGCGCTGACCCATGGCTACGCAAGGGTGGAGCCTGGCTGCAGCGCCGCTGGCCTGTCGTCCTCGCCATCCTCCTGCTGCTCGTCGGCGGTGGTCTCACCGTGCTCGGCGGCACTGGCCTGGTCAGGCAGTAGTCGTCCCAACCGGATCGGTGATCGTGGAGGTCTCAGCCGGATCGACGACCTTGCCCTGGTCAGCAACGGGCTCCTTGACCGGCGTGAGCGAGGCGGCGAACAACGTCACCACGTAGGCGACCACTACGCCCACGATGATCAGAGGCTCGTCTCCGGTTCCACCGCTCGCCGTGAGCAGCGTCGCGAGGATGGTCGCGGAGATCGGCAAACGGAGCACGGACGCCATGGCGGCGCCGATGCCGACGGCAACCGCGGGGGTGAACGCAAACCCGGGTAGGTGCGAGGCCAGGATCCCACCGGCGGCGCCGAGGAAGATCGCCGGGAAGGTCGGTCCGCCCCGGAAGCTGCCGAGCGACAGGCTGTACGCGAGTCCCTTGAAGGCAATCAGCAGCGCCAGCGCCGAGAGCGACCACGCGCCGGCCTGAGAGACCAGGCCGGGCAGCGCGTCCTGACCCGAGAACAGGACCTCGTTGACGCTCCTACCGGACGCACCGTGGAAGGCGATGGCCAGCCCGGCGACAGCCAGTCCAACGAACGGCAACAGAAGGATCGCGCGCCGCATCACGACGCGGTGCGTGCTCAGGCCGCCGACCATGACCGCGCGCGTGATCACGGCCACCGCGACCGCCAGTGCGATCGTCCACCCGAACTGGGCCAGATCGGGATGTCCGAAATGCGGCATCGACAGGCGGCCAAGGGCGTAGGCGCTGGTGCTCAAGCCGGTGAAAGACCCCATGCCGATCGACACCAGCGTCCCGATCCCGGCGGCGAGCAGACCGGGAAGGACCACGAGCGGGAGGCGGGGGCCGCCGATCCCCGCAGCCTCGATCAAGATGACCGCTGCGATCAGCGGCGAGGTGAAGATGAACGAGATCGCCGCAAAGCTGCCGGCCGCTCCGATGATCACCAGCGCCTGGGGCGGCATCTCCCGGCGAGCCAGCCGGATCGTCAGCAGCGCGGTACCCGCGCCAAGCGCGATCAGCGGCGCCTCCGGCCCCAGCACCAGCCCGAAGCCGATCGTGGCGAGCGCCGCCAGGACGACCCCGGGCAGCGTGATCGGGTTCGCAGGACCGCCACCCGCGGCCAGGCCCCGCGCCGGGAGATGTCCGCCGTCACCGGGCAGGAGGGTGATTGCCAGCGCAGCGATCAGCGCGCCCACGCCGAGCACTGGCAGCGACCACCACAGCGGGGGGCCGTGCTGGTAGCCGAGCGCGTTCGGCAGGTGGGTGAACAGTTCGCGCTGGAGCTGATAGACGAGCTCCAGGAAGCACCACGCGACCAGCGACACGATGACCCCGATCACCGAGGCCACGATCAGCAGGCCGACGTATGGCCGGCTCGCGATCGTCGCGGCCGCCTGCTCCGCGGTCGGCTCCGCGGGCGCGGTGGCACCGTCCGTGGACGCACTGGCACTCACCCGAGCAATGCTTCCAGTCCGGTTCGCATCCGCCATCGCCCATTCCGGGTGAAGGAGAGCGACGGCCCGCGTCAACGGGCGAGCCGCGCGATCCGGTCGTCGGCGGTCGCCACCGCAGTGACGTATGCAACGTGCGTCCCAACGCTGGTGGCGAGGACGTCAGCCGGCCAGCGCCAAGGCGGCGGCGTCCGTCCGAGCAGGGGGAAAAGCGACAGCGTCGCGCTCATGAGTGTGGCGCCGAAGATCGCACCGGCCCAGGGGTCGCGGATCCGGCCAGAACGCTGCGGACTGGCCACGAAATTGTCGTTGCACCATGCTCATTCACCTCCAGCCGTCTTCAGTCGTCCGCCGACGAAGTTGCCGACGAGGATTCCGATCACTGTGACCAGGTACAGCTGTCCGGTCAGCATCTCCAGCACCGCGATCGCGTGGCCCACCGGGGTGGCAGGGGTGAAGTCGCCAAACCCGGTCGTCGTCAGGACCGTGAACGAGAAGTACACGCGGTCGCCGCTGGAGGCGGCGCCCTGCTTGAAGTACGGAGTGCTTACGGCGTGGGCGGCGAATGACACGACCGAGGCGAAGAGCAGCCCGATCAGCAGATAAACGGCCAGCGCGCCCGCGACCGCTTGGAGGGTGACCCCCTCGGTCAGGGTCAGCCGCAGCAGGCCGCCAACCAGGGCGACAGGAATTGCCGCGGCCAGGAGCGCGAGCGCTGCGTCAGCGACGGTGGTCGAGAAGATCCCCGTCCCGATCCCGATGACCAGCAGCAGCGCAGCCGCGCCAATGACGAGTGCGCGGCCACGACGGACTGACTCCCTGGCGCGCGATGTTGCCACGGCCACGATCAGCGCGGTGCCTTCCAGCGCCACCGCCACCGCACGTGACCAGTCGCCATCCGAAGCCACGATCACGAACACCAGGAGGACGAGGACGAGCAGGAATACTGCGCCGTACCGGAACTGCGCGGGGCGATGATGGGCCTCTCGGCGCGGGCCTTGGGCTACCGAGACCATCGCCTATCTGCGTCGGCGTACGCGTGGGGACCGGGCTCCGCCGACGGCGCAATCGAGACCCGCGGAACAGGATTGCCAGCTGCCCCGGCGATCTCCACGCCGGTGGGTCAGCCGCCGACCTCCACGAAGGTCAGCCACTCATCCCTCGGGCTCGAGCAAGTCGCTCATCCGCTTATCTCCGCCAGTCGCTCTGCCACCACGATCCCGCCCAGCCGCTCGACCAGCGCGAGGTGCGAGAGCGCTTGAGGGAAGTTGCCCAGGTGCCGCCCGGGCCAGGACGGTCTCAGTGGCGGCACCGGGCCCGACCGCTTCGACTGCTGGGCTCATCAGCTTTCGCCTTTCATACGCGAGGCGGAATGGGGACGGTCAAAGGCTCCGACCTTAGGCGCTCTCCGCCATCACCCGTTCCGGGTTAATCGTGAGGGCCCGCTCGTTGCCTGGACGCCCTCGGCTCGCGCGGCCAACGCCTCATCGCGGTCGTGGTACTGCCACGCTGAAATGCACCGGGGCGCACGATTGTCAGGCGGCCTCAGGCGAGGGAAGCTCTCGGCGATCCCCGATGCCGCCTTTCACCCGGGGTCGAGGGAACGAGATGGCCGTGGAGACCCACCCATTCAAAACGGGCCCGGCGCCCGCCCCGCAGCGGAAGGCCCGGCGATCGTGGCGCCGTCCGTCGACGAACGGCAAGATTACGGTCGGTGACGGGCCGATGGCCGAGTACTCAGCCACAAGCGGTCTGACGCTCGCCACGACCGCTGCCGAGTCCGTCGCCAGCGCGCCGGCACCGCGCGGGCCACAGCCACTCGGCGACAGCTGGGTGATTTTCGCGGGCGCGCTGGTCGCCGCGGTTCTGATCAAAGAGGCGATGCGTGGGCTGGCTGAGGGCGCCGTCATGGCGCAGGCGAAAACCCTTTCCCGGACCGACGGCGTCGCTGCCGTCTTCCTGGGCAGTGCAGCGCTCTACCGTGTCGGCTCCTGGGCGGTCGGCACCCAGGGCGACCGGAATTGAGTACGGTTCGCCGTGCCCCTATCCGAACGTACGGCCAGATGATGAGCGGCGGTACGGATATGCCCGGTGGGGGGCATGTCGGAGTCGCCGCTGGGCCGAGACACGGTGCGGTCGATCCCAGCGCGGGCAGGGCCAACGTTCCAGAGCAGGCTCCCATCCGTGTCGTGATGGCCGAGGACTCCTATCTCATCCGAGAGGTTCTCGCCGCCACCCTCGCCGCCGCTCCGCAGGTCGAGGTGATGGCCGTTTGCTCCAACGGGAATGAGCTACGGAGCGCGCTTGCGACCTGGCAGCCGGAGGTGGTCCTGACCGACATTCGCATGCCGCCCTCGCACGCGGACGAGGGGATCCAACTGGCCGCTGAGCTGAGGCAAACTGACCCCGACATCGGCGTCGTCGTGCTGAGTCAATACGCAGAGCCGGCGTACGCAGTCGCGCTGCTCGCGACCGGAACGGGTCGGCGGGCGTATCTGCTCAAGGAGCGCATCCGCAACAAGCGGGAATTGATTGGCGCAATTGAAGCGGTCGCTGAAGGCGGCTCGGTGATTGATCCGGCGATCGTCGACGTGCTCATGAAAGCGCGGGCGAAGACGGCGGACTCGAGGATCTTGCTACTGACGAGCCGCGAGAGGGAAGTGCTGGCCGAGATCGCCGGGGGCAAGAGCAACGCGGCGATAGCGGAGTCGCTGGTTCTGACCAAGCGCGCGGTCGAGAAGCACGTGAATTCGATCTTCGCCAAGCTCGACCTGCGCGACACCGAAGACGTGAGCCGTCGCGTCATAGCCACGCTCATCTTCCTCTCCGAGGACGAGCGTCCAGCAGAGACCGTCTGACGTCGCGTCCGTCCGTCGCTGGATCGGCTTCGACCGCAATTCAGCGCGCTTTCGGTTGTCGGCGTCGTGATGAGCGGGAGGATCTTCGGAGATGATCCACGCATTTGGTCAGTGCTGCTGACGCAGTCAGCTCGGGCGATGCTCGGCGCGGCCGCCCATGGGCTCGGGCAGTGGGATGATGCCGGTGACGCGCGTGCCTTCCCCGGGCGCCGAGTCGATGACCAGCGCGCCGCCCAGCAACGCGACGCGATCGTGCATGTTTTGCAGTCCAGCGCCGACGGTTTTGAGATCGGGATCGAATCCTTCACCGTCATCGGTCACCTCGAAGGCCAGATCCTGCTCATGCTGGACGAGCCTGACGCGCACGACGGTTGCCGCGCCCCCATGCTTGTAGGCGTTCTGCAGTGCTTCCAGGCAACAGAAGTACACGGCCCGCTCGATCTCGGCGGCGTAGCGGTCGCCAAGTCGCCCGGAGACGGTGGTGGGAAGCGGAGCGCTCCGAGCCGTTTCGCGGAGGGCGGCGACGGGCCCGAGGTCGGACAGGACGCGCGGGAACAGACCTCTGGCGAGCCGCCGTAGCTCATCGATGATGGCCTGCACCTCAGCCCCGAGACGGGTCAATTGCTCTGAGGCGACCGGATCATTTCCGGATCGCTCGGCGACATCGTGAAGCTTGATTCCCAGCCCGATCAACCGCTGCTGGGCGCCGTCGTGGAGGTCTCGCTCGATGTCCTCCCGGGCTTGATCTGCCTTGACCCCGGCCCGCGCCTGCGTCTCACGCATCCCCCGCGCCAGGTTCGCGACGTCGGCCGCGAGGCCATGGTTCTCCAAGGTCAGGGCAGCGTAGGAGCCCACCGCGTTGATAAAGGCTTGCTCCCCCTGAAGTGCTGGATCGTGAACGAGCGCCGCAATGACCTGGCCACTGCCGTTACGGACGTCGCTAATCGCCGTGTCCGCTGCCGGAACCGGCGCATCAGTGGGACGGCCGTCGGCCCGCGCCCAACCTCCGCCGGCCAGGGGGTAGACAATCTCGAGTCCCGGATCCTCAAACGCCTCAGCGAGTGCTCTGCGCAGGTCCTCGGGCTGCAAACGGGACCCGAGCGTGGCGGCGAACCGCCGCAGAGAGGCACCCACGTACAGCCGCCACCTCAAGAGCCCGATCAGGAAGGCGATTGCAATCGCCGGAAGCGCGAACGCCGCCACCCACCGCAGGACCCCAAGCAGTTGAGAAGCCGGAGCGAACCTGCGGACGATCAGAAACACGGTGAGGACGGCGATTCCGGCAACGGCCACGACTAGCACCGGGGCGAGCGTGCGGCGACGCAATCGACTCGCGGCCGCGATCCGCTGAATGAGGCGCACGACGACAGCCAGGAACGCGACTACCGTCACGAACTCGCGCACCGGAACCACCACGCTCGTGAGTACGCGCGGCTGGTGGCTGAGGACCATGAACGCATTGCGCGGGCACCCGGCGCTGCACGTCACCCACTCCGAGGGGACTGGATAGCGATTCACGAAAAGCGCAGAGGGCAGCCACAGAACCACGAGGATCGAGGCGACGACCACGACCAGGACGCGATCGACTCGATCGGTGACGCGGCCGTTCGGGAAAGCGACCACCAGATATACCAGCGCCGCCCAACCAACCCAGGCTGCCACTCGGCCGATGCTGTAGACGATCGCCCGATCCGCGAGTGCGAAGGTCGTAAGCAACCAGACGAGCGCGGTCACCGCGAGTCCTGCCCCAAACCGCCCAAACGGGACGCCGCGCCACGCGTAGATGCCGACCGACAGCGGGATGCCCGCCACCAGCACGCGGCCGACGGACTCGAGCCGAATCGATTGCTGAGAAGCGCCTGCGACCGGCGCGAGCAGAAACGCCGCGATCAACGCGATCCCGGCACCGACGACGACAACAACTTCTCTCCGGATGCGGCGCGGAGACGGGGCGAACACCGGCGCCGCGACTACTGACATAGCCCCACCGACGTCAGGCCCCGCGGATACGAGCCCGCAGGTCTCACCCGCGCGCGAAATCCCCCCGATGGGGCCACGGCCCAAAAGCGGTCCCGCATCTCCCTCCAGTATCGCAGGCCGCCCTGCTTCGGCCGCAAATTTCACGCCAGGCGGGGCGGCTGATCGGTGCTGGTCAGCGCGCGCCCCGACGACTCGACGGTGCTCCGGAATACAGAGTCGTCGACGGCGAGCAGCGCTACCGTGCGGCGCGCGCTCTCGAGGCCTGCTGGCTGACATGGGCGGCGAAGTCCCGTTCGAAGTCAGCCCACCACTCTGGCTCGGGATCTGGGGCGCCGCCTGACGGACGCGATGGCCGTGCGCCGCCGCCGCCACCCCAGCCTCCTTCGGACTCGTCGTCAGGAGGCTCATCATCGCTGCGCTCCCACCATCCCGGGCAAAGTACGCAGAGCCAGTACAGCATCAGCAGCGCGACGACGGCGATCCCGATCGACACGTACGCCACCGCGTCCAACCCAGAGCCGTGTGCGCTACCCACCAGTTCCATCCCGGTGACCGTATGCCGCGAGACCGCCCCGCGCGTCGTCCGAATCAGGTGATGTCGAGCAGGCGACAGGCTCCAGCCAATGGCATGAGCAAGGATTCGTCCTTCACGGGAGCGCCGCGCGCGTCACTGCGCTGCCAGCGGTTACGCGACCGCTCACCGGGGTAGACAGAAGCCGCTCGCGGGCGCTTACCACCGACGCCATCCGCGATCCCCGAGTTCCCCCTCGCGATGATCCAGATTTCCGCCGATGCGCTGCGCCAGGGTTGCGAGCGCGCCCACGACCTGTTCCTACTCAATCGGCTACGGGCGCCCGACGAGGCCGCCGCCGGCTTCGCCGCGGTCTACCAGGCGCTTGGCGTCGACCCCGGCATGCGCGAGAGCCTGGAGCAGTCGCTCGTCGACCTCGTTCCGGTTAAAGGGGTGCCGGCGTTCGAGGCGACCACAGCGGCGGCGATGCTCGCCGGCGTACTGGTCGGACTGCTCATCGCCGATAGCGCGCTGCCGACCGAGGAGCTCGACCTGCCGGTCGCCCCCACTCGGTGACGCGGACAGCCCCGAGCCTCCGCGAGGCGTTCGTGATACCTGGGGAGCCCGCCATCGCCCAAATCGGGTGACGCGGGCGGCGTTCGGGAAAGTTACGGTCCCCCGACGTATACCAAGGGGGTCCCATGGCGACGGTGAGCTATCAGACGATCAAGTTGGGGAAAGGAAGACACCGCTCCCCCGAGGATGGAGCGTGCGTCATGGAGCTGGCATCGATGCTGGCTGGCGAGTCGTTCAGCGATCGTCCCGCATCTGTGTGTCCGATCATCGCCGGATTGCTGCGCGCCTACAACGACTCGGTCGACGACAAACGGCGCCAGGATCTCTACCGGTACGCGGCGACTGTCGTAGGCAGCCGAGCATCCCAGTCGGTGAAGGAAGCTCGGGCCCGGCGCTTGGAGGCGTGGATCGAAGAAGTGCGCCCGACCCGGCCTCGGCGGAATCGCCTATTCCGACTGCTCAGCGCGCTGACGCCGCAGGCGCCGGCCGACTGCATCGGGGCAGCGGCAATTCATGCCATACCGAAGATCGACGATCGCACGCACCCGCGCGTACTGGCCCTGATGGATGAACTATTAGAGCTCGACGATCGACCTGCCGGCACGGGCCGGCCGGCCCTGTCCGACACGCCGCACGGCTTCACGTCGGACAGAGGGCGGGCCTCGATTCCCGATTGCTGAGGCGCTAGCGGGAAGAGCGACCTGGCCCCGGGTTCGCTCTACCCGACCGGCACGCGGCCGTGTACCCAGGTGCCGCGCCCCCTGAGAGAATTCACGGTCAGCACGCCACCGACCGATGCCACCCGATCACGCATGTTGTTCAAGCCATTGCCGAGCGCCTCGGCGGCATCGAACCCTCGCCCCACGTCGGTGACCTCGAAATGAAGCCATCCGCGCTCGGGCCACAGGCGGACCCGCACCGCCGCGTCGGCGCCGGCGTGCTTGACACTGTTCTGGATAGCCTCCAGACAGCAGAAGTAGACGGCCACCTCAACCGCATCGGAGCACCGGGGAACTGGGTCCACGACCACTGACACCGGCACCGGGGCACGCCGGGCTGCAGAGCGCAGTGCCTCCGCGACCCCGTGGTCGTGCAGCATCGCCGGATAGATGCCCCGCGCGAGCGCCCGCACCGATTCGAGCGTGTCGTACAGGTGCTGTGAGACTCCGGCGATCATCAGCTGACCGCGCCCAGGATCCTGCCCGACCACCTCAGCCGATTGGTCCAGCTTCATCAGTAGGCCGACGAGTTCTTGCTGGATGCCGTCGTGGAGATCACGCTCGAGCCGACGGCGTTCGCCGTCGACCGCCTCCAGCAGCCGGAGACGAGACGTCCGCAGCTTCTCCTCCAGCCGCTCACGCTCAGCCACCACAGCGGACAGGCTCAACGACGAGAACGACGCGACGCCGATGAAGATCTGGGTCTCGAGCACGTTGTGCGTGAGCGAGTGAGACTGGAAGGCGCCGACATAATGCGTGGTCGCCCACAGGGCAACGCCGGAGGCCACGGCCACGGCCAGACTGGCGCCGCGCTCACCGAAACGGAGGGCGGTCCAGATCAGGGCCGGAAACACCAGATAGCTGAGCGGCGGATCGCTGATGAAGCCAAGCGCGCTCAAGCCGATCACGGCCAAGAGCGCGAGCGCGGCCTCGATCCCGCGGCGCCGTAGGAACCAGCTGCCCGGAGGACGCCACCAGGCCAGCGCCAGCGGGACCACGATCAAAGCGCCCGAGAAGTCCCCCAGCCACCAGGTACGAGCGACCTTCGGCAAGGCGCTGGTCGTGATTACGTGCCCGAGCCGAAGCGAGATAGCGCCGATCAGCGCGCTCAACGCCGTTCCCGCCGCGAGCGCGAGCACGAGCCCCGCCACGTCGCGGACCGCATCGAGCTGCGACTGGCGTCCCAGCAGCCGACGCATGATGAGGGTGGCGCACAGGACCTCGATCAGATTTCCGGTCGTCTGGCCGAGCGCGGTGCCGACCGGCAACTGCGAATAGTTATTCGCGAGCAGATCACCGGCCACGACGGCCGGCCAAAATTCAATTCCGGCCAGATACAGGAAGGCGATCGCGACGCCTACCGGCAGCCAGACGATGGCGGCGACCGGGCCGGCGAAGGCGAAGGCGTAGCCGAGGTGCGCGGCGCCGTAGTACAGCGCGACGAGTAAAGCCGCCTTCGCGATGTATGGGCCGTATTGGTCGGATGCCGGGACGTGCCGACGTGTCCAAACCGCTCGGCTCGCGCGCGCAAAGCCAGGTGGGTCCATGCGAAGGCTGGACACACTCCGAAGCATGGCACATCAGCTCTTCACATTCAGACCCCTGCGAGCTCCCGGTCAGAGGCAGACGGCCGCGCGGCCGCGAACCAACGATCCAGGGGCCGGCGCCTGCGCCGAGCGGAACGTGGGCGCTTCCTGCTCAAGTTCGCCTATGCCGACCAGCGCATCGATCAGGGCGAGCGCTGCCGCATGAGATTCGTCGGTGTGACGGCGGATCGCCCGCACCGCTCGTGCGCCGGCCCGCCCAGACTGACTTGGAAGGGTCAAGCCTGGAAACCTGACCTGCCTCGCGGAGCCCAGACGACCGGTGCATCGTTGCTCCACTACCCAGCGTGCGATCATCCTGGCTCGAGCCCGCTCGAGCTCCTCGGTGCCTCGAGTGCCGATCACCTTGGTCGCGTAGCGATACAGATCCTGCCGACGGTCCGGATCGATCGCATCGTTGTACGCCCTGAGGAACGATCCGATGACGGGCGACACGCATCTTGGGTGGTCGCTGAAGGGCTCGCCGGCCAGGAGCGCGGCGAGCTCCATGACGCATGCGCCGTCTTCCGGCGATCGGTGCTTTCCCCGGCTGAGCCCGATCGTCTCGTGCATCGCTGAGCTCATCAGCGCCATCGAAGCGCAACGCCTCCCCTTCGGCATCACCCCGTCTGGGTGATTACTCCCTGCGTAGGACCTCGGCCAGTGGTGACGCGCGCATCGATCACGGTGACCCAGGCGGTGTAGGTCCCGCTCACTGACGCTAGGAGGACCAGGATGACGCTCAACACGCCGTCAAGCCTCATCCGGGCTGTCGATCCGGGCCAGTCCCGTTCGTCTTCCTCCTGAGCAACCAACAAGGAGGAACCATGCAGTACTTGATGTTGATCAACCTCGGCCCCGAGGCGCGGGACTACCAGAGCCTCTCCCCCGAGGAGCAGAAGGCGATCGCCGAGGGCTACCAGGCCCTGAATCAGACGCCCGGCGTTACCGTCGGTCTCGGCCTGCAGCCGCCTGAGGCGGCTACGACGGTGAGGGTGAGCGACGGTGCCGCCGTGACCACCGATGGTCCCTTCGTGGACACCAACGAGGCCCTCGACGGCTATTTCATCCTCGAGGCCGAGGATCTGGACGCGGCGGTCGAGGTGGCTGCACGGGTCCCGGCAGCGCGGATGGGCGGCGCCATCGAGATCCGACCGGTGACCAGCTGGTCGTAGGACCGGTCTCAGCCTCGGCCCGCGACAACAGTTATCCCAGCTCGAATGGAAAGGACAACGCAATGACCCCCTATCTGCCACCAGTGGCCAACCCCAACGGCTTGATGCTCAAGATGGGCTACTGGTACACGAAGCGGAAGTTCGGCCAGGTACCCGGGCCGCTGAGCGTGTTCTGCGCCCGTATGCCGAGCGCGTTCACGAGCTTTTACGGGAAGGTCGCGAAGCTCGACAAGAAGCTCTCACTGTCACCTCAATTGACCACACTGGTCCGTGAACAGGTGGCGATAGTGAACCGCTGCGACTTCTGTATGGACAGCAATCGCTGGGCCGCCATCAACAAGGAATCGGTGCCGGCGGCCAAGCTGGACGCGCTGTCCGACTACGACTCGAGTGGCCACTTCGACGCGCGCGAGCGTGCCGCGTTGGAGTTCGTCACCGAGGTCGCCAGGGACAAGCACGCGAGTCCGGGCACGTTCGCCGACCTCCGGAGCCAGTTCAGCGAACGCGAGATCTGTGAGCTCACCTGGCTCGTCGCGAGTGAGCACCTGTACAACATCAACAACATCGCGCTCAACATCGGCTCCGCAGGTATGTGCGAGGCACCGCCGGTCGAGTCCGGCGCTACAACGTGATCTCGTACACGATGAACCCCTCGTGATCCGCGACTCGGTCGTAGACCCTCCGGGCTCGGGTGTTGGAAACGTGCGTCTGCCAGTAGACCCGGCTGCATCGGCGAGCGCGAGCCCAGTCGGTCACGTGGGCGATCAGGCTGCGCGCCACGCCTTGCCCGCGTGACGCAGGCGCGGTGAACAGGTCCTGGAGGTAGCAGACGTCGTTGGCATTGGTGTGAGCGTGGACGAGGAAATGAGCCAGCCCGGTCATCTCGCCGTCGAGCCACGCACCTCGAGCGTGGACCCTCGAGTCAGCCAGGAAAGCGACCCAAGCCTGGTCGTACACGGCGGGCTCGAGCGCGCGCCCGTAGAACTCGATATAGGCCCGAAACAGAGCCTCCCACGCATCCCGGTCGGTCGGCTGGAGCCGCCGTATCTCGCACGTCATCAGGCGCCTGACTCGAGCCGACCGACCCCGGGCCTTACTTGGTGAAGTACCAGTCTTCGGGATTCATCAGGCCGAGGGCGTTGGCCGCGTAGCCGCCGAGCTTCTTGTCGACCACCACGCCGGCCTGAGCCGCGTACGTTCCGACCGAGGTCGGCGCGAACACCACCGGCACCTGCTGGGCCACGTAGTTGTCGTAGTTGGTCAGGGCCTGGGACTCCTGGGACTGTGGCCCGGTGATCGTCGCGGCGATCAGCTGGGTCATCTTCGGGTCGCTGTAGCTGCCCGCGTTGGCAGCCGAGCCGGTGTCGAACAGAGGCTCGCCGGTCGGCAGGTAGGCTGGTCCGTAGATCCAGCCCGCTCCCCACCACGCGGCCTCCCACGAGCACGTCTTCTCGGTCGGCTTGCACGGGACCGCCGACCCGACCACGGTCGCGAACGGGTGCGTGGTCAGGCTGATGCTGATGCCGACCTTCTTGGCCTGGGCAGCCAGGTCGTTCATCGAGTTCTGGACCGCCACCACGCCCGACTCGTAGTCGATCGTGAACGCGATCCCCTGGCCCTGCTTGATCCCAGGCCCGCACTCACCCGTGCCCGTGCCGGGCTTGACACACGTCGTCTGCCCGCCCGGAACCACCTTCCAGCCGTTCTGAGTCAGCAGCTGCTTGGCTGTGGAGACCGAGAACGCGTACGGGTTCTTGGTGATCGCGCTCGTGTTGATCAACGGGCTCGACGGCGCGAACGGAATCGGACCGTACGTCGGGTTGGCCGTGTGCAGGAAGAACGCGTTGATCCACCCGTTCTGATCGACCAGATGCTGGAACGCCTCCCGGAAGTAGGTCTGCTTGAAGATCATCCCCACCTTCGGGTTGTTGAAATTCAACGGGAAGTAGTCAAACGAGTAGCTCGCCGCCTTGTTGACCTCATAGCCCTGGGAGGCGAGCGAGCTGAGCTGCGGCGCGTACTGAGACGGAACGTTCCCGACCGTGATCGCGCTCGGACCTTGGGACTTCTCCTGGTTATAGATCGCCGCCTCACCCGTGAACGGCAGCTCGACCAGCTTCGCGATCTTCGGCTTCTGAGCTCCCGAGTAGCTCGCGTTCGGCACCAGTGTGGCCTGGCCGTTACTGGTGATGTTCTGCAGCCGGAACGGCCCGTCCACCACCTGCCAGAGCGGCGATGTCGCCCAGCTGGACGACTTCTTGCCCTGGCCGTCAAGGAACTTGTACACCGCCGCCGCGCCCGACTTGGTCGAGTCCGGGAGATGCCCGTTGTCGGACTTCGGCGCCGGCTGCGACAGCGACGTCCGATCCCACGCCAAGGGCATCGGCACCAGTTGCGAGAGCACGCTGTAGGTGACCCACTCGGGGTTATAGGACTTGTTCAGGTGGAGCACGAAGGTCTGCGGGTCAGGGGCCGAGTAGCTCGTGATCAGATCCGGGAAGTAGCCCGGCGCGTACCCGCACCACTCAGTCGACGGACTCGCCTTCATCACGTTCAGCCAGAACGCCAGATCACGCGAGGTCACGCTCTCCCCGTTGGACCACTTCCAGCTATTGAGCTTGAGCGTGACCGTCTTATCCCCATTGGAGAACTCCGGCTTCTGACCGATCGAATAGTCATAGTCGATCGTCGGGCTGTACTTGTTCCCGTACCAGTACAACGGCCGATACATCATGTTCATGAACTGATTCGTGTTCGTCGTCGTGCACTCGGCGAAGTCGTACATCGGGAAGATGTACGTCGGTGGCGCATCCGGACCCTCGGTGAAGAACACCGTCCCACCCGACTGCTTGCTCCCGCTCCCGCTCGTCGGCTGCGTCAGGCCAGGCCCGCTGGTCGGCACCGACAACTGCGTGCCATTCGCGTTCGTCGAGGTCGACGAACCCGACGAGCCGCAAGCCGCGGCCAACAGCGCGACCAGCCCCACACCGATCAACGCCAACACCGACCGTCTCATCCTTCGCATCAAAAATTCTCCTCCTCCAGGTCCGGGCGAGTTTTGCAGCCCCGCCGTCCTGCTCATAGAGCCAGCTGGCTGCCGGTTAATAGGACCAAGGCGAAGCAGGTCTTCGGACGACACGGGCCATGTGCCATCGTGGCCGATATGCCCAGCTCAGCGCACGGCCGCCCCTGACGTCATGCGTTGGTGGAGGCTCGAGCCCCGCCCCGGGGAAACGCTGCGCAAGGCGCTCGAGCGAACGGTGCGCGACGCAATCCTGAGCGGCACTTTGCGCGCCGGAGCTCGGTTGCCGGCCTCACGCCGCCTGGCGCAGGACCTCGGCGTCTCCCGCGGCGTGGTGACCGATGCCTACACGGAGCTTGTCGCGCAGGGGTACCTCCTCAGCCGCGGACGTGCTGCGCCGGTGGTCGCTACCGTCGCGGCGCCACGCACCTTTAGCTCGCCGGCCGAGTCCTCCGCCCCGCGGATCCGCTACGACCTCACGGCAACCACGCCGGATGTGAACCTGTTTCCTGTCCGCCGCTGGCTGGCATCGGCGTTCAGCGCGGGGCAGGGAGTAACGGCGGCAACGCTCGATTACCGTGACCCGGGAGGCGAGCGTGGGTTGCGTGAAGCGCTGGCCGATCACCTCGGCCGCACGCGCGGGGTGATCGCCCAACCCGAGCAGATCGTCGTCACCCAGGGAACCTCGCAGGGCGTCGATCTCTTCATGCGCGTCCTGCACGGGCGAGGGCTCACCCGGGTGGCGGTCGAGGACCCGTCCCACACCGGGCAGCAGGTACGGATCAGGTCGGCGGGTTTGACATTGGTGGCGCAGACGACGGACGAAAATGGACTGCGCGTCGACCACCTGAGCGCGAACGCGGTTCTGATCACCCCGGCCCACCAGTTTCCCACCGGCACGGTGTTGAGCGAACCCCGACGGCAGCGGCTCCTGAGCTGGGCGCGGCGGACCAACGCAGTGGTGATCGAGGATGACTACGACGCGGAATTCCGCTACGACCGTGAGCCGGTACGGGCGCTCCAGGGGCTAGCCCCTGAATGTGTCGTCCAGCTGGGGACCGTGTCCAAGACGCTCGTCCCCGCCCTACGCATCGGCTGGATGGTCGTCCCGCTCGAGTTTCTCGAGGACGTGCTCCATTACAAAGCGGTCGCCGACGAAGGCTCGCCCACGCTGGATCAGATCAGCCTCTCCGCATACCTGCGCAGTGGTGACTACGACCGCCAGATCCGCAAAGCGCGCGCGGTCTATCGTGCTCGGCGCGACCGGCTCGTGGACGAATTGGCCGAGGCCTTTCCCGAGTTCCCGTTGACCGGGATCGCGGCCGGCCTGCACGTCCTCCTGAGACTGCCCGCTTGGATCGACGATGCAGCGATTGCCGAGTCGGCGCTTCAGTCCGAGATCCGGGTGGCCCCACTCTCACATTTCTGCGTCGAGCGAACCGATGCCAAGGGTCTCGTCATCGGCTACGGTCGGCTTGACCAGTCGGCCGTTGCCCACGCGGTGTCCCAGCTCGAGCCGATCGTGCGGCGCTTCCTCGATGAGGCGCCGGACGACCCTGGCCCCGAGATCACTCGGGCTCCTCGCATCGGGACCACTGCATGACCCAGTTTTCGTGCCAGGTGCTCCCCGCGTCAAACGAGAACGCCTGCCGCCACCGCGGAGACCCGTCGCCGACGAACCACTCGTAACGGATCTTCACCGCTCTTCCGCCGAGGACGTCATCGCAGGCGAACACGCCATGACCGTCGGCGAATCGGCCGACCACCGGCTCGTCAAGCTGCCCGGAACTCGACGTGGAGACCCACCAGATCCGCCACACCGTTGCCTCGGGATCGAAGAGCCGGAGGGCCAGCGCCTCGAACTCGGATCGCCCCGGGAAATTGGCCGAGCGGTAGGTGTCGATGTTGCCAAGGCCGCCGAGAACCGGCTGGTTCTCGACTTCCATGCTGAATTCCCGCCAGTCGCGACTGCTTGGGTCAAGCGGCTGCTCGAGCCGCCGGCTACGAACGCTCCAGCGTCCGCGGAGAAAGTCGAAGTCCTGCGAAGCCGAGACGCTGGTCGTCGGAGAAGCGCTCACGACTAAGGCCGGGCCGGCGTCGGAGGCATGAAGTAGGTCCGAGAACCGCCCGTGAGACGCGAGCGGCGAGTCGGCGCGAGCGTCAACAGCTCAACCTCACCGCAGATGCCCGGCCACTGTGCCAGCGCGCGGCGTACTTCAGCGCTCGTCCTCGCCCCGCGCTGAGGTGCGGAGACCTCCACGGAGCCGGCGCACCACACAAGCACGTTTTCGCCTTCGCGGACTGGTAAGGCGGGAAATGTATTCGCCGCGTGCTCGGTGACCAAACAGGCGAACACCGAGCTCCCGGAAGCCTCCACGAGTGGAGCTACCGCGTCGGCGAAATACGCGATGCCCGCCTCGGAGACCGGTTCGGCAAACGGGACGATCGCGATTTGCACGACCCCGGGCTCGGCCTCGGGTGGGCCGAGGTCCGACGCGGGAGCGAATCCGCCCTGCTCCCCCGCGGGGCGCAGCAGCAACACGTTGTCGGAATCGATCATGGTGGCGTTCGCGGCCTGCCGATGGCGACGCCAGGCCGGGCCACCGTAAAAGGCGGCCAGACTCTCGGCCCGCCGCTCCATGTCCGGGAAGCTGCGAATCCACACGAACCTCTGAGCGTCGTCGAGGTCACGAAACGTCCCGACGACGCGAATTCCGCAGTCCTCCTGAGGCTCGATGAGTTGAGCCTCGAACAGATCGATGAGCTCGTCCCGTCGTCCGGGAGCGAGCGTGTACTGGCGGAGCTCGACGATCTTCACACCGGCCAGTGTGGCGGGTCGGTCGCACCTCGGCTAGAGCCAGCGGCGGGCGAAATCCTGAGGCCACCCGCTGCGCGCAGACGTGAACCCCACCCCCATCAGGTCGCTATCCCGAGCTGTGCGACGCGGCCGGCTGCGGTTCGGCGCTGAGGTCGACGCACTCGGCCAGCCGGGAGATCGCCTCCGGGATCGCCGCCTCGGTGATCCCACCGTAGCCGAGCACGAGGGCCGGGCCGAGATCCCGCGATACCGAGCAGGCGGTATGGAGGCCGTCGACCGCTACCTCACGTTGCGCGGCCTGGGCGACCACAGTCTCCTCGCTCACGTCGCGCGGCAGCCAGAGAAGCAGGTGTAGGCCGGCGGCACCGCCACTGATCCGGAGCGAGGGCATCGCGGTCGCGAGCGATGCGAGAAGGGTCGCGCGACGGGTCTGGTATGTGGTTCGCGTTTTCCGCAAATGCCGATCGAGCTCGCCTCTCTCGACCAGCGTGGCGAAGGCGGTTTGATCGAGCACGCTGGGCTGCGCGTAGGAGACGGAATGCTCGGCGGTCACGGCTTCTGCCAGCCGGGACGGCACGAGCACCCACCCGAGCCGTAGCGACGGAGCGAGAACCTTGCTCAACGTGCCCACGTAGGCCACGCGACCTCGGGCGATGCTGCGCAGTGGGGCGATGGGCTTGGAACCGAAGCGGTACTCGGCGTCGTAATCGTCCTCGACGATCAACCCTCCGGTCTCTCGCGCCCACTTGATCAGCTCCAGCCGTCGCATCGGGTGCATCAGCACGCCGGTGGGGTATTGATGGGCCGGGGAGACCACGACCGCCTGAGCGTCGCTGGTGTAGAGATCCGCCACCGACAGTCCGCGACCGTCGACCCTTACCGGGGTCGGCTGAAGCCCGGCGTGGGCGATCGTCGCCGGGATCCGGTGCCATACCGGATCTTCGTGGGCCACCCGGCGCACGCCGAGCTGCCTCAGCGCGTTCCACAACAGCACGAGGCCGTGGCTTGCTCCGCAGGTGATGAAGGTCTCCTCGGCGTCGGCCACGATCGCCCGCGTCCGACCCAGGTAGGCCGTGAGCGCCTCGCGCAGTTGCCGCTGTCCAGGCGCCGGGCCGTAGAGCAGAGCCGCATCGGGAAGCTCGCGCAGCGCCGTCGCGCTCGCCGCGCTCCAGGCGCGGCGGGGAAACAGCGCCGGATCGGGAAGCCCCGCACGCAGGTCGAACCGCCTGCGCATCTTCCGTGGCCTGTGCCGGCGGGTACTCAGCGGTTGCGTGATCGGCGTCGCTACTCGAGTCCCGCCGCTGCCGAAGGTGACCAGGTATCCCTCGGTCGTCAGCTGCGCGTAGGCCTCAACGACGACGCCCCGCGAGAGGCCAAGCTCGGCCGCCAGCAGCCGGCTCGGCGGTAACCGCACCCCGGCCTTTAGGCGCCCCCTGAGGATCCCGTCACGCAGCTGCTTCTCGAGCTGGGCTCGCAGCGGTCGGCGGGGGTCGATGACGATGTGCAAATCCACGGCTCAGGCTCGGTTCTTCTGTGGCCTCGGCGCGGGCGAGACGGTCAGGCAGCTCAGGTAAGCACGCTCACCAACCCCCGTGCTCGTAGGCCTGCGCGAGCGTGACGAGCCATCCAATCTTGGACCGGATTACGTGCCGGGCTTTGGTCCTGTGCGCGGAAATCACAACCACCCGTACGATTCGTGCGCTTGCTCGCGCGGTATGACCATCCCGCTTTGTACGTATGACGATCGACCCCGCACCGCCTGCGCTGATCGTCATCGACGTCCAGCAGGGATTCCGCAGTCCGAGGTGGGGGGCGCGCAACAACCCCGACTGTGAAGCCAACATCGCTCGAGTGCTGGCGAGCTGGCGCGAGCGTGGTTGGCCCGTGGTCTTCGTTCGCCACGATTCGCGCGAGCCCGATTCGCCGCTTCGCCGCGGCACCCCGGGCAACGAGCTCGAACCCTTCCTCGGCGGGGCGCCCGACCTGCTCGTGGTCAAGCACGTGAACTCGGCCTTTCACGGTGCGCCCGATCTCGACCAGTGGCTGACCGACAGCGCGGTCCGCGCCGTCGCCATCTGTGGCATCACCACCAACCATTGTTGCGAGACCACGGCCCGGCTGGCCGGGAATCTCGGCTACGAAACGACGTTCTTGATCGACGCGACGTTTACGTTCGACCGTCGCGACATGGATGGCACGATGATCCCGGCCGACGAGCTGGCCCGAGTCACCGGCGCAAACCTGCACGAGGAGTTCGCGACCGTGACTACGACCGCCGCCGTTGTCCGTCAAGGGCTGAGTCCGGCCAGGGCCAGCTGACGCACGCGGGCAACTCGCTCGGATCGATTGGCGGCGTGCTCCTGTGCCGCGAGCGCCGCGACCAGCGCCGTCTTGACGTCCTCAAGGTCAAGGCCGTTGGCGGCCATTCCGCTTCTCTGGGCCACGATCAGCAGCTTCGCCAGGATGTTCATCCAGCCGGTGGGCGGTGGGCCGGGCGGTCCTTCGCAGCTCGAATCCAGCCCGGCTGAGTGCCGCCTTGACGGCGAGATTGGCGCGGCCGTCGTCGAGTAGGCGATCTAGTAATTCGAACAGGCCGTGCGGGACCTCGGCCTCAGCCAGTTCAAGCCTCTCTCCGATTCGCTCCTCCAGGCGCTCGACAACGACGGCGACGAGCAGCGCTTGCGTGCTCGGAAAATGCCGGTGAACCGTGCCCGGACCGACGTTCGCCCGTTCGCCGCCGCCTTCGACCGCCTGGATGGGCTTCTCGACGGGTTGCGGGACGAGTTCCCGCTTGACCGGCTCCAACGCCCGACCGACGTACGTCAGGCTTCGAGCACCGGGGGAGCCGCCGACTGCTCGCGACGGTCGAGCACCGCGTAATGCTGTGCTCGGTCATCGAAGCGCTCGAGGACTTGGCGGGCTTCGGGCGGCACGTGAGACACGGTGACGTCTTCCCCGACGAACGCCACGATCGCTTGCTCTGAATCGAACCACATGAGGGTCATGAACTCCACCTCGTGCTCGAGGCGGCGTTTGATGAGATCGATGGAGACAAAACCGGGGATCGAGCGCGCCTCGATTCCGGGGATGACCATGTTGCGCACGACGCGCTCGTAGGCGTCGGCATTCTCGTGTGTGGTGTAGCCATGCCAGATGCGACAGATCATGTGGCCATTCTCCTCCGCCGGATCAGCGAGGTTGCGAATCGAGCCGGGCGGGTGGCGCGCCGGGCGTGTGTGGCATCGGGGCCACACACGCCGGCGCCATGGGACCCGGGCGAACCCCGATGCGAGAGGCCAGCACCCGGTGGCGCCCCCCACGATGGCAACCCAACTGCGTCCGGTCTAGGTCCAGCCAACGCTCGCGTGAGCAGACCAAACGCGGCTCAGCCTCACCCGGCCGGCTTTAACGACGGCGCCCCGTCGACCACCCGATTGACCACGACCGTGTAGCGCATGTAGAGCCCGGCGGGAACGCCGGGGTAGAACTGCTCGCTTCGGTGCATGAGGATGCGTTGCGTCTCGAGCAACTGCCCCGTGCCGGGATTGATGACGATGCGAAAGCGCTCCAGCGTTCCGAGGCCGACCGAGATCCCGACCCCGCGCCGTCCCGCGTGGTCGTGTAGCGGACCATCGAGCCGGACGCCGGGGAGCGAGGCAGCGAGCCGGTACAGCGCTGCTCGCAGTGCCGGGGAGGTCGGATCTTCAAACGCCGATCTGATCAGCGTGAAGAGCACGAATGCCCGCCCGCCGGCGCCCCTGAGCGGACCCCACTCGTCCTTGCGGATCAGGGCCCGCTGCTGGCCCGCCGCCAGCTCATCCAAGCGCGCACCCAGGGCCGCCATGTCGGTCGGCAACGCGCGCAGCTGCGCGTAGGAGACCGCGCCCTGTCCAAAAATGAACGGCCTCGCCGACGAGGGCAGACGCGTGATCTGAAGCTCGCGCCTGCCCCCTACGAGCGACCGGTCGACGCCGGCCCCATCGCGGCCGACCCATTCCTGGTCGCGGAAGATCCGCCTCGGCCCGCTCCAAGTGGCGACGCTCTTCGTGTACCAGTATTGCCCGGGCCCGAGCGCATTGCTGGGTTGCCGCAGGATGGAATTAGCGGCGGTACGCAGCACGACCGCGGCATCCGCGGCCGGGGGACCACCGCTGACCGTCGAGGCCGTGAGGACGATCACCGCCACCGCGGCGATCCCGGCGGCCAGCGTCAGAGCTACGCCAGTCAGCGCGCCCCCCCGAGCCGCCCGTCGGCGCCGGCTCGGCGCGGAGCGACGCTGCGGGATCGCGTTGGCGTGGGCGACGAGCATCCGTCCCAGATCGGCCTTGAAACCGCTTAGCGCGTCTTGGTCCGCCATTACATCCTCTCGTTGGTCCATTACCGATCTCCGTTCGGTCGCGCGTGCACGAAGCCGCCGCCGATCCGTGGCATGTCGGTCGAGTCGAGCGCGGCCCGGAGCTTCCGCCGCGCGCGGGCCAGGCGCATCCGGCCCACGACGGGCCCGACGCCGAGCGCGTGGGCCGCCTCGGCGGGAGTGAGCCCGTCCACCGCCACGAGCAGGAAAATCTCTCGTTCTGCCGCGGTCAGCCGGTCCCGCAGGGTTCGCTCCAACCGTGCGCTTGACCGGGCGGCATCGATCATGTGCTCGACGTGCTCGTACTCATCGTGATCCCAGCCAGGCCGGCCGCCCAGGCGGCGATCCAGTTCCTCGCGCCGGTAGCCGTGCCGCCGCGCGTCGGCCAGGCAGCGGGAGGCAATGCCGAGTAGCCAAGCTCGCGCTGCGCCGCGGCGCGGATCAAAGCTGGGCGCGGCCGCGAAGACTTCGAGAAACACGGTCGAGACGAGGTCGGCCGCATCGTCGGGATTGGCGCAGCGGCGGATTGCGTAGCGCACGACCGCGTCGACGTGCCGCTCGTAGAACTGGCCGACCGCCGTCGGGTCGGGCATGCGTTCGAGCAGCTCGGCGTCAGTCACGTGGGGTGGCGACATATCTCCGAGTTCCACCGTTTGGCCGGCGGCGTAACGACCAGTTCGAGGCGCTACATCCTGCAGGCGTGCGGCCCGGTCGCGAAGGCACGCAGCCACCGATCGCGGATGAGCTCCTGGTCGCCCGGCGACACCTGTCGGTGTCCGAACACCCACTGGTGCAGCTCGCCCGGCGACCGACCTCCGCGACGCCCGTGGGCCAGAGCCAGGTTGTCGAAGACGAGCAGTTGACCCGGCGCCAGCGCCACTTCAATCGCCTCGACGCGCAGCCCATGGCGCGCGAGGAACGACTGCTCGGCCCGCAGGGTGTCGAACTCGGTTCCGCACAGAAAACCTGGGCTCGCCTTCACACTTGCCAGTGCCGGCGGCCCGCCGGCGGCTGCCTCGACAATCCGGGCCAGGCTCCCCTCGGAATATCCGCGCGCATCCCGGGCCCCGTGGGTGTCCGCGTAGGAGTGGAACCGCTCCACCAGCTCGCCGGCGGACGGCCAGTCTCGCTGGGCCAGCAGCGCCGCCAGGGGGACGAGCCGCGTGCACGCCGTCACGCCCGACCGGGCCGCGGGGACATGCAGGGCGGTCAGGCGAGCGACATCCGTCGGTGGCCCCGGGATCAGTGGCACACCGAAATCGAAGTGCAGGGTCTGGAAGTCGCGACTCGGCGGTCCGTCGGGAGGTGGAAGCACGAACTGCCCGATCAGGCGCGGAGCTCCGAGGCGGTCCTCGCCGAGCCGCTCCTCGACCAATCCGCGTGCCGCCGCGAGCGCGCGCTCCGGAGTCGCGAACACACGCTCCTCATGCCAGAAACCGCGTTCGGCCAGCGCTCGCTCAGACCCGGGCATCGCCAACACATGATGGCCCACGCAGAGCGGACGCCGGAGTGGCTAAGCGGCCTCGGCCAGACTGCCAGCGGACTCCCAGTCGATGTGCCCGCCTCGAGCGCAAGGGCTTTGCCTCCCGCCACCCGGATCCCGCGGACGGCAAGCATGAATGCATAGGGCCAAGCGAGCCCGCGAGAAGTGGTCCAACCACCGCCCGCGGCTTCCCGCGACCCAGCGTGTCAACCTGATTCAGGTGCAGCTCTTGCCCGACCACGAGGCGACCGGTTCGATCGGCGTGCTCCGGGTCGCCCGGCGGTGGGTCGCGCCCACGGCGGTGGTGATTGCCGGAGTGGCGTTCGCCTCGGACCCCGGGGACGCGGCGAGCGTGCTCGCCCTCGCGGCCGCCGTCGCCGCATTCATCTGGTGGGGGCTGGCCGAACGCCGTGTCGGCGCCCCGTTCGCCGTCGCAGTTGTGGGCGCGGTCACCTTGGCCCAACTCTCCGGGCGCCTAGAACCGGCGATGTTCCTCGTAACCCTGCTGGTCGTCGTCGGCGCTGGCGCCGAGTCATCTCTCCTGCGGGTCGGCGGCCTGACCGCTGTGGCCTGCGCATGCCCGGTGGTCCTCTCGGCCGCCCAACCTCGCAACGTTCACCTGGCCTGGGTGATCTGGATACTCGGCATCCTGTTCTCGGTCGCCGTCGGCCGCGGGGTGCATCGCCAGCAGCAGCTGGCTGAGCAGCTGGCCCGGGCCACCGCTCAGCTCGCGCGCCAGACTCAAGTCGAGCAGCGTCACCGCATCGCCAGGGACGTGCACGACTTGGTCGGTAACGGCCTGGCCGCCGTGCTTCTACACGTGACCGGCGCTCGACATGTGCTGCACGACGACCTCGAGGCGGCTGCTGAGGCACTGGCCAGCGCTGAAACCGCGGGACGGCGCAGCCTCCGCGAGCTGAGGGACACGATGGCGCTGCTGCGCGCCGAGGGCAACGAGCGCGACCCTGGCGCGCCGGTGAGAATCGCCGACGTCGAAGCCCTCGCGGCGAGCGCGCGCGACGGCGGCCTCGACGTCACTTACCGCGCGACGGGCGATCTCGATTCGGTCTCATCAACGGCCGGTGCGGCCATGTTCCGCATCGCCCAGGAGGCCCTAACCAACGCCGTCCGGCACGCCGCTAAGGCCAGCACCGAGGTCGCCATCGAGGTCGGGTCCGGCGAGGTGTTGCTGCGCGTCGAGAGCGTCGGCCCGGTGGCCCGGGCCAACGCGTCGGCGCCGAACCGGTTCGGCCTCGTCGGGATGAGGGAGCGCGCCGCCGCGATCGGGGCCGACCTCGAGGCTGGGCCGTCGGACCGCGGCTGGCTCGTGCGCTGCCGCGTTCCCGGAGGAGCCGCATGATCCGCTTCGTCTTGGCCGACGATCAGCCGATCGTCCGCACCGGCCTGGCCCGTATCCTGGGAGCGAAGGATGGGTTCGAGCTGGTCGCGGAATGCGCCAACGGCCAGGACGCGGTCGCCGCCGTTACCGCGCTCGAGCCGGATCTCGTGGTACTCGATCTGCGCATGCCCGGCATGGATGGGATTGAGGCCACGCAGGCCGTGACCGACCTGAATGCGCCGCCGCCGGTGCTCATCCTCACCACGTTCGATGAGGACGAGCTGGTCTGGGGTGCGCTTCGTGCCGGGGCCGCCGGCATTGTCTTGAAGGACGCTGGAGCCGACGTCCTTATCGCGGCCGCCCGCGCGGTCGCGGCCGGAGCCGCGTGGTTCGATCCGGCCGTGGCGCCACGCATCCTCCGCGCGTGGCAGGAGATCGTGCCACCGCACGAGCGCGCAGGCCGGCGGCTCGCCGCCCTCACCGACCGCGAGCACGACGTGCTTGAGCTAATCGCCCGTGGTCGCACCAACGCCGAGATCGCAGGCGCGCTGCACGTCAGCGAAGCGACTGTCAAAACCCATGTAGGTGCGATCTTCAACAAGCTCGAGCTCCGTGACCGGCCGGCCGCGATCGTCTTCGCCTTCGATCACGGGGTGGTCGTTCCCACCATCGCCTGACCGGCCTCCTCCCGCGGTAGGAGGCCAAGTCTGAACCGCAGACGGATTGTGCACCGGGACTCGATGGCCGACGATCGAAACATGCTCCAAGCCATCTTTATCCGGCCACCCGCCCGGCCATCTCTCACCCCCCGCTCCGCCGAGGGTGCGCGCCTAGCCCTAGTTCCGCTGGCCACGATCGCCGTCGCCGTTGGTGCGTTGCTCATCGCCTTCGCGGGCGGCTACGGATACCACCGGGACGAGCTGTACTTCCTGGCCGCGGGTCACCACCTGGCCTGGGCCTATCCCGACCAGGGACTGCTCACGCCGCTGATCGCACGCGCGATGGACGGCCTAGCGCCGGGATCGTTGACGCTCTTGCGCCTCCCCTCGGCGCTCATGGCCGCCGGCACCGTGTTCACCACCGGCCTCACGGCGTATGAACTCGGTGGAGGTCGGCGCGCACAGCTGATTGCGTGTGCGTGCGCCGCGGTCAGCTCTGTGACCTTGGTGGTCGGGCACCTGCTCAGCACGACGACCTTCGATCTCCTCGCGTGGGCCGTTGTCTGCTGGCTTGTCGTGCGGATCCTCCGGACCGGAGAAGCACGGCTGTGGCTCGCGGTTGGCTCGGTCGGCGGTCTAGCGCTCCTGAACAAGCCGCTCATCGCTGCCTACTTTCTCACCCTGGGTTTCGCCCTCGTGACGGTCGGGCCCCGGCGGAGCTTGCGCAATCGCTGGTTACCCGCGGCCGCGGTTATCGCGGCGGCGCTGTGGTCGCCGTGGCTGATCTGGCAGGCCGGGCACGCCTGGCCCCAGCTCCACATCAGCTCCGCGATCGCCAACGGCGGCTCGACAAGTTCCCAGCCGCGCTGGGCCTTCCTCCCCTACCAGCTCCTCCTTGTCAGTCCTGTCCTCGCGCCGGTGTGGATCGCCGGGTTGATCGACCTTCTGCGAAGTTCCCGTCTACTCCGGTTCAGGTCCCTCGGCTGCGTGTGGCTACTGCTCGCCGGGCTGTTCCTGATCACGGGCGGCAAGCCGTATTACCTGGCCGGCATGTTTCCCGTTCTCCTCGCCGCCGGCAGTCTTCGCGTCGCCGAGTGGACGAGCGACGCCGGCCGGCGGGCGCGCCGGGTTGCACTGGTCGTGGGCATCGGACTGAGCGGACTCGTCTCGGCGGTCATTGCGCTGCCCTTGCTCCCTCCTGGTGACGCTGCGCCAGCCGTCGCGATGAACGCCGACGCGGGCGAGACGATCGGCTGGCCTGAGCTTGTGCATGATGTGAGCCGGGTCTACTGGAGCGTCGGAGGCCAAGCCGTGATCCTTACGGAGAACTACGGCGAAGCGGGCGCAGTTGATCGCTACGGGCCGGGACTCGGCCTTCCGTCCGCTTACAGCGGCCATAACGGATTCGCGGACTGGGGCCCTCCGCCGGTTCGGTTGCGCAGGGCAATCGCCGTCGGGTTCGCCGCGTCGTCGCTGCGCCAGTGGTTCGGGATCTGCATCACCGCCGCCCGGGTGCGAAACGACGCCGGAATCTCCAACGAAGAGGAACGAGCTCCGATCGAGATCTGCTCCGAGCCCCGGCTTCCCTGGTCCACGCTGTGGCCGAAGCTGCGGCATCTGAGCTAGCCGGACAGGCCGCCCTTGACCCTCACGTGGGGTGCGCGAGGAACGGTTCGGGCCGAGCACGCCGCGGGCACCGATCCGGCAGGTCCGCGCATGCTCGAGCTCGCCCGGCGTTGGCGCGGGCTGATCGAGCAATTCACAGGCGGGGACGAAGCATCCGCCTCGGCCCGGCCCTCGATGCGCTGACCGGCGTTCGCTGACCAACGAGAGCGCTCCGTTTCTCAGGCATCCGGTGCCCTGCTCAGGGCGACCTTGAGGTCGAGGATCGGAGTGCCGTCGATTGCCTCGAGTGCGTCGACGTGAACGCAGGTCGGTGGATCCACGTTGGTGACGGTGACGCGGTGAAGGCCGATCGGGTTCGGCCGCTCCGATGACCGGGTGGCGAATACTCCCGTGAGCGGAATGCTCACATCGTCCATGGGATGGGTCTGCAGGACGCTGCGATCGGCCTCGTGGAGCCACGTGACCACGATCAGCTCCATGCCACGTTCGACTCGATGCAGGGCGGGAAGCACTTCGGCGTTCAACTCGAGAATCGCGCTCGGCGCGCCGCGGAAGGCCTGACAAGGCGCATCGGCACGGCTCTGAAGCGAGGACCGCACAATTCCGATCGGCGTGATCTGCACGGGCCGTATCACCGTGCCACCCTTGTGGCCGCCCCGATGCGCCTCGCGATGCCCGGATAGTCCACAACCAGCCCTTCGGCATCGAAGACAACGTCTGCCTTAAAACCGTCCTGTTCGCCGATCGCTTCGAAGCGAACGACGTGTTCATTCTCTCCTCGACTCTCGACATACGTGTAGCGCTGCTCGGAGGCGTGGAGGGACAGGTCCGGGACCGATATCCACACCATCAGGAAGTCGTTCGACGAACCACCCCGGTGGATCCCGTGGCGGAGCACCGGCATCGTGTTGAAAAGCGGCGACAGCCCGAGATCGGCGTCGAGCGCTGCCGCTAACGGCTCAACGCCACCACCCGCGTCGGGTAGGCCGAGGGGGCCCTCCTGGCTCACGTCGGCCGTCCATCCGCGCTTTTGTCGGTGGCTGAGTTCGAGCCGGCGCGACCATCCATCCCCAGCCGCGCGTACGAGCACCCGTGACGTGACAAACGTGTCAGTAGTCTCGAGTGCGTAGTCGAGCCGGTAAGGCTCAGGATCCGATCCGATCGCCACCCCCTGGGCCCGCATCCGGTCGGTCGCAAGCTCCACCATCGCGAATTCGGCGCCGTTCGGGTCATCCTTGATCCACGCCACCGATCCCGTCGCACTGTGCTGCGCCATCAGCAATCCTCGCCTCTTTCAGATGATCCGGCTGAGTTTGACGATCGACGGCGTAGTTAGGAGGATTTGCCTTGGGCCATAGCCGCGAGCAGAATCAGGTCCAACCTGGCGCGGACGGGCACTCTCGATCTCATTCACAAGGTCGACGGCCATGGTCGAAGTCTCGCCCGGTCGTGGTGGTTGGTCGGCCTGACTTCTGAGAGGATCCGAACCATGGCCAGCCTTGAGGATGTGGACCTGTCCGCGAAGCTTCCCAAGAAGGAGGCCAAGCGAAGGCTGAAAGCGGCTCAGAAGCGTCTGCTCGAGTTGCGACTGCAATCGGGCGGTCAAATCGGCGCCGGTGAGCTCGGACCGCCGGTGTGCGTCGTGTTTGAGGGTTGGGATGCCTCGGGCAAAGGCGGCGCTATCAAGCGCCTCGTCTCGGAGCTCGACTCGCGCCACGTGACGGTTGCCGAGTTCGCGGCGCCAGACGAGCGTGAGCGGCGCCATCATTTTCTTTGGCGCTTCGGCCCGGCGCTCCCGGGATGGGGTGGGATGTCGGTTTTCGATCGGTCGTGGTACGGCAGGGTGTTGGTCGAGCGAGTCGAGGGGTTTGCCTCAGAGGCGGAGTGGGAGCGCGCGTTCGACGAGATCAATGGCTTCGAGCGTGCGCTGTGCCTCGAAGGAACCGTGTTGGTTAAGTTCTGGCTCCACCTCTCAGACGAGGAACAGTTGCGCCGCTTTCGCCGCCGCGAGCGCAAGCCGCTCAAGCGCTGGAAGCTGACCGAGGAGGACTGGCGCAACCGGGAGCGGCGCCCGGACTACGAGGTCGCAGTCACGGCGATGCTCGAGCGCACTGACCATGATCGCGCAAGATGGACGGTGGTTCCGGGCGACAGCAAACGCTACGCGCGCGTCGCCGTGGTGGAAGCTGTGATCGACGCGATCGAACGAGGTATGCGCGCCAACGGGCAGGAGCCGCTGAAGGTGCGCGCGTAACCCAATCCGTCCGGATGCCATCCGTGCTCACGTCCCAGGAGCAGGACTTCCCGCGCTGGTATCAGGACGTCGTCGCCAAGGCACAGCTCGCCGAAAACGGGCCTGTGCGCGGCACAATGGTCATACGGCCCTGGGGTTACGCGATCTGGGAGCGGCTTCAGGCCGCAATCGACTACCGGATCAAGGCGGCGGGGGCCAGCAACGCCTACTTCCCCCTACTGATCCCCGAAGGGTTTCTTCGTCGCGAGGCCGAGCACGTGGAGGGGTTCAGTCCCGAGCTCGCGGTGGTCACCCACGGGGGCGGGAAAACTCTCGAGGAACCGGCGGTGGTGCGACCGACCAGCGAGACGATCGTCAATTCCTCGTTCGCTCGATGGATATCGAGCTACCGCGACCTCCCCCTCTTGATCAATCAGTGGGCGAACGTAGTGCGGTGGGAGTTGCGCCCTCGGCTGTTCCTTCGCACCTCAGAGTTCCTCTGGCAGGAGGGCCACACCGCGCACGCGACCCGCGAGGACGCCCATGCCTACGCGCTGAGGATCCTGGATGACGTCTACGCCAGCGCGATGATCGAGGATCTGGCCATCCCGGTATTTCGCGGCCGGAAGACCGAACGCGAGCAATTTGCGGGCGCCGAGATCTCCTGGGCGTGCGAGGGGGTCATGCGCGACGGCAAGGCGCTGCAGATGGGCACCTCTCACGAGTTGGGACAGAACTTTGCCCGCGCCTTCGACATCCAGTTCAACGCTGCCGACGGACAGCTGCGACATGTGTGGCAGACCTCCTGGGGAGTCTCCACGCGGCTACTCGGGGCAATGATCATGGTCCATGGCGACGACCTCGGGCTCCGAGTCCCGCCGCGACTGGCCCCGACGCAGGTCGTCGTGATGATCGCCCGCGCCGGTGAGGGAGTCGCTGACGCGGCGAGCACGCTGCTGGAAGAGCTCGCAAGCCGGGGTGTGCGGGCGGGACTGGATGACCGCGTCGACGTCTCGCTCGGGCGACGCATCACCGACCACGAATTGCGCGGTGTGCCAATCCGCATCGAGCTCGGGCCGCGGGACCTGGCGGCCGAACGAGCCGTGGTCGCCCGCCGCATCCGAGGCTCCAAGGAGACGCTCGGCCTGAGCGAGATCGCCGGGGAAGTGCCCCAGATGTTGGTCGACGACCAGCTGGAGCTCCTCGCCCAAGCCACCACGTCCCGCGATCGGCTGACTCATCGCGCGGAAACTCTGGACGACGTGCAGGCCATCGCAGCGAGCGGGGTGGCCCGGATCTCCTGGTCGGCCTGCGGCCCGGAGGGCGAAGCGCACCTTGCCACCTCTGGAATCTCGGTGCGCTGCCTCATCCGCGAGGATGGCGGCCCCGTTGATCGTCCCGGGGACGCTGACGTCGACGCGCTTCTCGCCCGCGCGTATTGAGCGATCCGGGCCCATTGCGGTGGCGCCCCGCGAGCTAGCCCGAGCAGCCCAGCACGTGATCGAGGTTCTCACCCTCGACGGCGTTATGCCAGCGAGCCCACGGATGAGAGCGAGCCGATCGGTTGTCCGAGGCCAACAACGCGCTGCGCACGGCCCCAGACCGCTCGGGACGCTTACGCGCGGGAGGCGCGGCCTCACGCATCGAAGCTGCTACGCGGCCTTCACACGCTCCAATTCAGCCGCGAAGCCCTTTGGGTCGTTTCCCGGAGGTACCTCAAGCTTGACTTCGCCGCCGGAAATCGCAATCCGAACAGTCTTACCAACGAGCAACCGCTTCACCTCGATCGAATTCACCTCATCCAGCGGCACCGAGCTAACCAGCTGGTCGATCTCCATGATCCTGCCGGTACCGAGGCTCTTCTTCTTGCCCGTCAGCACCAGCAGTCGCCGTTCGCTCAGGCCCAGGACCATCGGAGAGACGAGCTCGAGGCCCACGTGTGCCGCACCATCCCGGGACCCCTTTGCCCACTTGTCTCCGATTGCCCCGGTTGCAGCCTGAACCAGCGCCCCGCCGGCCGGGGCGCGCGCGACGCCAGTGCCGCGCGGTTGCGCCTGGAAAGCCGCGAGTAAATGCTCGTCAGGATCCAGTAACTGCTGAGCCTGACGTTGAAGCATGCCCAACCAATCCTGTCCCACCCGGAACTCCTTTCCGTATCGCACGAACCCTACGGGCGACACTATCCGCGCGAAGGCCCGCCGCGCAACCGATGGAATGCGTCAGCAATGCATTTCGGAGCCCGTCCACATCCGTTACAAGTCGATCTGTGCCTGCCGCTGCCATGACCGCCGAGCCGCGGGCCGGATGGCTCGCGCTCAGCGATGCAACGGTCGACGACGAGGCAACACCGAGCGCCGCGCGATCCGCCACCCGCCGGCGGTGTTCTGTACCAGGTCCTCGTACTCCACCGTTCCGGCGCTGCCGTCGGCCCGGATGCCGATTCCCTTGGAGCGGACCGTCGCCCGGTCGGCGTCCCCCTCTGTGATCAGGGCGTTGGTGACGTGATGCCCGAGCGGATTCTCATCCCCGAGCGCCAGCGCCGAGCGAACGAGCGCGTCCCGGCCCTGGAGCTCGCCGTAGCCGAGCGCGACCAGGTCGTACACGAAGTCGTCCGTGAAGAGCTCATCGAGGCGGTCGAACGCTCCGTCATCCATGAGGTGACCGTGGAGGGCCAGCAACTCATAAATCGCGATCCGATCCTCAGCGCTGAGCATCGTCGCGACTATGACAGAGGTGATCACTTCGGTCAGGAAACCAGCGTCCGGCCAACTTGACGGCTCGGAGGCCACACCACGCCCACGCCCACGGCCACGCCCACGCCCACGCGGCATACTGCGGCGAATGTCTGACCTGGATCCCGGCCGGCTGCCTTTCCGGCAGTTACAGCGAGACGCGCACCGCAACGAGCATGAGGCCGAGGCGAAGGCGGAGCTGCAGGCACAGCGCCGAGCCGCGCGAGAGGCGCGGGCTGAATCGTCTCGCGGCGTCCGTGGCGCGCTACGCCGGGTCTGGAACGCGATAAGACGCCCTCGGTAAAGCTGCGTAGTCAGGCCCACTCGCCGCAACTTCGGGCCGATCACCCGTTTGAGGCACATCGGTGTGACGGGCTGTGCGCTAACGCTGCTCGGCGCCGCGATCGCCGGCCTCTACCTCGGCCGGCTCTTCGCCCCCCGACACGCCACGGCGCCAACCGTGCGCGAGGTCGCCAAGGTTCCCGGTCAGGAGCACGAGGGCGGCGAGTCCGAACAACGCCGAGGTGGCCAACGCCCAGTGTTGCTGACTCAACTTGATGATCGCGACCACGATCGCCACCGCCGCCAGCAGCAGCGCGGTGCTGGCCACGAAAGAGAGAAGCCGCCGGCGCGCAAAAGCCTCGACGCCGGCAAACAGAACGATCAGCGCCACCAGGGTTGCTCCCCAGGCGAGCGGCTGAGCCAGCAGGATCACGGGGACCAGCGCCAGTAGCAGCGGTGTGCTGACCGCGGCCCAGAACCGTAGAAACCGTGTGCGCCGCTGTTGCTCCTCGGGCCGCGGCAAGTACTGGGCACTCAGGTGCGCCTGCGGAGCGGGCGCGTCGGAGGGGCGGCGCAGCTCGTCTTGATGAGCTCGCAACTCGTCAGCCAGGCCGGCGCGATCAGCAATCGAGCGGGCCAGAGCGGCTTCGTGCCGCTCTAAATCGACCCGTCGCGATTGGACGAGCCGCCCGGCGAAGTCGTGAGCCTCGAGTGAGCGAAGCTCGGCCGCCAGGCGGCGCAAGGCGGTCCGGTCGGTGGCGATCCGCTCATCGGCGTGAGCGATCTCGGCCGTGATGGCGGCCACGCTGGCCCGGAGCAGCTCCGACTCCTCGTCTTGAGCGGGCGGCACCTTCAGCAGCCCGGCCCATCCGAGCGGGTCCGCCCACGCACGGCGAACGGTTCCGTCTCGTTCATAGCGCGGTCCTGCGGGCGCGCGCTCGCCACCGAAGTGATCTTCGGTATCGAGCCCCCACAGACCCCGGTAGTCATGCACCCAGCGAGTCTCGTCGTCAATCGGGCAGACCGTCCAGCTCATTGACTGCCCGGGCCCGACCGACCTTCCGTCGCCTCGGGCGTAGTCGACAAACGGAATCCCCAGGCCAGGGCCGGGGCGAGCCTGGTCGCGCCACGGAGCCAGGAACCGCTGCACCCGGCGGGCAACGCTCAGAACCCTCCGAACCGGAAGAGGATCGACCGCGATCACGTAGTCGCCGGGTACGAACGCACCCGAGTGGGAGCCGGCACCGGGGAACAGCACGGGATGGTCACCGACGCGGATGAGCTCGGGATCGTCCCACCGGCGTCTCAGGTTGTCGCCGGCGTGATCGTGGGAGGAGAACGCAACCCACGCCGGTCGTGGCGCGGCCCCTGGCTGCTCGGCCAGGTACACGGTTGCCGTCTCCCAGTCGGCCTCGTGGTCGTTGACCCCCTTGAAAGTCGAGCGCCAATCGTTCATCGCGTAGAAGTACCAGTACTGCAGGCATATGTAGCCACCAGTGCGGACAACCCGCCCGTAGTAGGTCATACGATCGGATTCGAGGTGCTCCCGATAGGCGATCTCCGCTGCCGCCGCCAGCCCCGCGGCGACCGTCCCCCGCAGGAGCAGGGAGGCGCGCAGTCCGGCTTCGACCAGTCGACCGAGCATGCCGGTCGTCGTGAAGCGCCCGCGGGCGACCAGCCGCTCTCGCGGAGTGCGCCGCCAGCGCCGGTAGTCCGCGCGCGTGAGCGGTGACGCGACGAAGCGGAGCGAGAGCCGGTGGCCCCGGTACGCGGACGCCTCCGCACACAGACGATCGAGCGTCAGTTCACCCGCGGAAACGATGCAACGGCTCTCACCGTTCGGATCGCGGCGCCAGAGGCTGCACTCGGCCACGTACGGACCGACCGCGGTCGGAAAAAACAGCTCGCCTCGGGCGAAGCGAGCAATGGGCTCATACCTCCGAAGCAGGTCCAGCTCTTCCGCTGCGCGCTGGCTCGGCGTGGTCGCCGGGCTTGGTCTGGCGACATGCGTTTCCATCGTCACACGCTCAGCTCCGTCAAGGTGGGTGTCGATCCTATTCTCCCAGCCGCTCGGGGATTGCCCGTGTGCCGCCCGCGCGCATCGTCCGCACACGGATGCTCGACCCGAAATCCTGGTAGGAGTCTCGAACGGCGGGCGGGCGGTCGCCCACCCGCCGCCGAGTCCCGATCTAAGCCGTGGCCGCCGCCGGGGTCGGATCCGGCCGCACGAGCACCGTCTCGAGCACTTCGTTGATCTCGTCGGCCGGCATCCCGACCCGGTGTGAGTGCCGGCGAATGGCTTCGGCGTCGACCGCCTGGTAGACGCAGAGGCTGCCGAGCGTCCCGTTCTCATCCGCCAGCACGTAGCTGCGGATCCAGCGGACCTCATCGGGAAAGTCGAGGTCGGCGACCTCCTTGGCGCGCTTGGCCACTGCCTGGACCTCCTCGGGAGAGCCCCAGGCCTGACGGCGACGGATGGTGTAGAGGTTCATGTTGTTCTCCTATGGGTTGCCTGTAACAAATAGAACGATCGATCGTGCTACTTATAGTACGACCAGTCGTGCTAAGTTGTCAAGCGTGACACCGAACATCTCCAGGCAACCGGGGCGCCGGCGCCGCAGCGACGGGGAGAAAAGCCACGGCGCGATCCTCGCCGAAGCAACGCGGCTGGCCACTGTCGAAGGCATCGAAGGACTCTCGCTCGCCCGCCTGGCGGATGCCGTCGGAATGAGCAAGAGCGGGCTGTTCGCCCATTTCAAATCGAAGGAAGAGCTGCAAGTGGCCACCATCGAGGCGGCGAATGCGCTGTTTGAAGAACGCGTCACCGAGCCGGCTGCGCAGGCCTCCACCGGGTGGGATCGGCTGCAACTGCTCGTGGACGGCTACCTCGCGTACCTCCAGGTCGAGACCTTCCCCGGAGGCTGCTTCTTCGCCTCGACGCTGGCGGAGATGGACACGCAGCCGGGCCCGGTCCGCGATCGTCTCATCGCCTTCCTCGGCGACTGGCTCGGGCGCATCGAGTCCGCGGTCCGCGACGCCCAGTCCGAGGGCGCGATCCAAGCGACCGAGGACGCCGCTCAGCTCACGTTCGAGATCGAGGCCGCGCTCTTCCTGGCCAACGCGCAATACATCGTCATGCGCACAGCGGAACCGATCGACCGGGCTCGCCGAGCCATCCGGCGACGGCTGGACTCAGCCGCCACCCGTGCGTGAGGCGGCGGATCGCTGGGTAGCCTCCACCTGCAGTAGTCATCGAAGGGGTTGCGCGTCCTTGAGGAGGGGGCCGGTATCTCAGCACGCATCGGCATACCACAGCGCGGCTGCGGGGCGCTTCGCGATCGTATGGGGCGGGAGCCGTCCGCGAGCCTGAAGGCAGATCGAGGACGCGGCGAACATGGCCGTCTCTAGTCACGAGCTGGGCACCGAGGCGCCGCGCGCTACGGATAGCCGGCAGAACGGCGACGAGCCGAGCCGCCAGGACTCAGCGCCGCCGGGGACCGAAGTCATCGAGCAGCTTCGCGAGCGGGTAGCAGTGCTGGAAGCCAGGGAGAGCAACGAGCCCCGGCGCCAGGTCAGCTTCACCGTGCGCAGCGTGTTCGAGGTGGTAGGCGTCATCTGCGGCGTCGTCGCGCTGGTGGCGTTTCTCTCGGTCGCCTGGGGCGCGGTCACGCTCGTGCTGATCTCGCTCCTGGCCGCTCTCGCGCTCAACCCGGCGGTGGACTTCTTCGTCTGTCGCGGCCTCCGTCGCGGATGGGCCGCGATGCTGGTCTTCGTGCTCGCCGTGGTCGGGGTCGGACTGCTCGGTCTACTGCTGATCCCACCGCTGATCAATCAGGTGAACCATTTTGTCAATGCCTTGCCGGCCCAGCTCGACCAGCTGAGCAAGGGCCATGGGCCGCTGGGCTTCTTCGAGCGCAAGTTCCATGTCGTCCAGGAGGCCAACAAGCTCCTCTCGAGCAAGAGCCTGGGCTCAACCGCTGCGGGCGTGGCAGGCTCCGGGATCGGCGTAGCGCTCAGCGTGGCCGGCACGGTGATCGGACTGGTCGTGATCGCATTCATGACCTTCTTCATGCTCCTCGAGGGGCCGACGTGGCTGGACCGCTTCTTCTCGCTGCTGCCGGACGGAGTCGAGCCGCGCTACCGGCGCATCGGCGCCGGCATCGCGCGCACGGTCAGCGGTTTCGTGACCGGGAACCTGGCCGCGAGCGTCCTGGCCGGATTGATCACCGCGGGCGTGCTGTTCGTGGCCGGGCTCCCCTACCCGGTACCCCTCGGCGTCCTGGTGGCATTCCTGGACATGCTGCCGATCTTCGGCGCCTTCGTTGCCATAGCCATCATCGCCGCGGTCTCGTTCTCCCACGGACTGGTGACCGGTCTGATCGTGACCGGGATCGTCTTCGCCTACCACCAGGTGGAGGTTTATTACCTCCGGCCGGTCATTTACGGTCAGATGATCAAGCTCTCCCCGCTCGCGGTCCTTGTCGCGGCCACGATCGGGACCGAGGTCGCCGGTCCGCTCGGGGCAATCGCCGCCATCCCGGTCGGAGGCGCCGTGCAGCTCATCTTCGCCGAGGCGCTTGACGCGCGCAGGCAGTATCGAGCCCAGTGCGAGGAAGAGGAGAAACGCGATCAAGTGGGGCTCCAGGACCGCGACACCGCGGCCGCCGTCGCCCGCTCCTGAGGCGGGCGCAGCTGCGGGCGTCGAGCGCGCACAGCGTGTAACCCCCGGCACGTCGCGCGTCAGCGATCAGCGGCGCGGGCCGCCGGCGTGACCGAGGTCTTACTCAGCGTCGTCGCGGCTGCCGCCTACGCGCTCGGATCGGTCCTGCAGCGTTGCGGCGCGATGAGCGCCCCGCGCACGCGACGTCTTCGGCTCGGCCTCGTGGTCGATCTGCTCCGCCGGCCCGTGTGGCTTGGCGGGATCGCAGCGATGATCGTGGGTGTGGTACTGCAGGCGCTCGCCCTGCACGGCGGGGCGATCGCGCTGGTCGAGCCGATCCTCGTCGCCGAGCTCCCGTTGACGCTGCTGATCGCTGCCCTCGTATTCCGCGCGCGGGTCGACCGTCGGACCGCAGGGACGATCGTGGTGATGAGCGCTGCGCTCTCCACCCTGCTGGTGTTGGCCCGGCCGAGCGGAGGTGACGTGACGAACGTTTCGGCGCTCGCCTGGGTGCTCGCGCTCGCGGCAGTTGCGGGTCTGACCCTCGCCCTCGTAGCGGCGAGCCGCCGCTCACCGCCGGCGGGTCGGGCCGCGCTGCTGGGCATCGCATCCGGCGTCGGGCATGGACTCTCGGCCACGCTGCTCAAGGCAACCACGGTGCTCGCGGCCCAGGGCATCCTCGTGATGCTGTCGTCCTGGAAGCCTTACACCGGGGTGCTCGCCGGGGGTATCGCGCTGTACCTGTACCAGGTGGCGCTGCAGTCCGGGCCATTGGTGGCCGGGCAGGCGGGACTCAACATCCTTGATCCACTTACCGGCATCTGCTTCGGGGTGGCGCTGTTCGGAGAGCACGTGCGCACAGGCTCGGTGCTGGTCGGCGAGGCAGCGTGCGCGATCGTTCTGGTGGCCGCAGTGATCATCCTCGCCCGCTCTCCTCTCCTGCACGGTGAGCAGGCGGAACCATCTAATTCGGACGACGTGATGGCCGGGCAACCGCCGGTCAGCGTGTGATTAGCTGAACCCGGTGGAGCTGGACGGAGCCAGAGCGCTGGTCACGGGCGCGAGCGGCGGGATCGGCGCCGCCGTCGCGTCAGAGCTGGCCGAGCACGGTGTCCGGGTCGTTCTCAGCGGTCGCAACCGTGACCGGCTCGACGCGGTTCTGGCGGCGCTTCCAGCCGCGGGGCATGAAGTGCTCGCAGCAGATCTCTCGCAACCGGGGGCCGCTGAGAAGCTCGTCAAGGCGGCGGGGAACGTGGATCTGCTCATCTCGAGTGCGGGGGTCCCGGGGTCGGGCTGGCTCGCCGAGTACCAGGCCGACCAAGTCGCTCGGGCACTCCGGGTCAACCTCGAGGCGCCGATGCAGATCGCGCGCCTCCTCGTGCCCCGGTTCGTCGAGCGCGGACGTGGTCACCTCGTGTTCGTCTCCTCGCTGGCCGGCAAAGTTCCGAGCCCGGGCCTATCGATCTACTGCGCCACGAAGTTCGGCCTGCGCGGATTCGCGTTGGCCCTCGCCACGGAGCTCGCCCACACCGGCGTCGGGGCCACTGTCGTCAGTCCCGGTTTCGTACGCGAGGCGGGCATGTTCGCCGATTCCGGGGCCGAACTGCCGCCGGGTGTCGGGAGCTCTTCAACGCGGGACGTAGCCCAGGCTGTTCGCTCGGCGATCGTCGACGCTAAGCCCGAGCTCGTCGTCGCGCCACTCCGGCACCGTGCTATCTCGCACGCCGCGCTGATCGCACCGCGCTGGTGGAGTCCGGCGCTGTCCGGCAAGGCCGCGGTGCGTACGGCCAGGCAGATCGCCGCCGGCCAGGTCCACAAGCGCTAGCCACGGATCACGCAGCGAGACTGAGCGCGGCCTCCCCCGCGGTGCGAAGCCTTTCCCATTCGAGCCGCCCCGGACGGTTGCTGTCGAGTACCTGCTCGATGGCCGAGGACAGCTCGGCGGGTGATCGGGCCAGATGCGCATAGCCATAGTCGCCCAACGACGCCGCGTTGTCTCGAATGTGACCCACGAACAGTCCGAAGCAGATGGTGGAGAGCCCCCGCAGCCGCGCCTCGAGGCAGGATGTGCCGATCGTGGTGTGTACGAACGCGTCTGCCGCGCCAAGCAGGTCGCTCATGGCGGCAGTGAACCCGAGCACGGAAACGCGCTGGGAACCGCCAAAGCGCTCCTCCAAGGCCACGCGCGCCTCCTCGTTCTGACCCGCGACCACGGTCACCCGCGTGTCCGGGAGCGCGAGCGCGGCATCGACTGCGCCCCCGAGATCGCCCAATCCCCAGCCTCCGCCGGAGATGAGCACAAGGGGACCGGAGCCCCCCGGCAGCAGGTCGGCCACGCGATCGGGTTCCGGGGCCCGATAGAACGCCTCGCTGACAAGTGGCCGCACCGCCTCGACCCGCGCCCCGGGCAACTGCTTGCTCACCACATCGGCGGCCTCGGGATAGATCGTCATGTGAAGATCGAGGTCGGTCTGGAGCCAGAACTCGAGTCCGCCAAGCTCGCAGATCACTGTCGCCGCAGGCACGTCGAGCTTGCCGTCCCGCCGCATGCGGGCGAGGACGGGATTGAAAACCGGATGCGTCGCCACCACTACGTCCGGACGCTGTTGCGCGATCGTCCTCGCCAACTCCGCGTCCGCCACCCGATAGAGCGCCTCGGAGGCGACTTTCTCCGCCAACCCGATTCGCGTGAAGAACAGATAGGTCAGGTCATACGACCAGCCGATCTCTCCGAAGTGGACCTTGAAACTCCAGTCCAGATACGGCCCCAGTCGCCGGCCGAGCGGACGGAAGTTGCGCAGTACGGTCACCTCCGCGGACGGCTCGTTGGCCAGCACCCCCGCGCGTAGGGCGTCGGCCATGCTGTTGTGACTACTGCCAACGCTGGCCGACAGCACCAGCACCCGGGGTGCGCCTTCGCCGCTCATGACCAGGTTCCAATCCAAGCACGAGCCCCGCTTCGGGGTAACGGCGGAGCGGGCGCGTGAGAGGAGGCGCGCATACTTGATCTCCTAGTAGAGGCTTGGGCGTAAAGCACCTGAACGAACCCGACGGCAGGGCGACCCCTCGGACAATCGAGCAAATACCCACAGCCGGAGCTCGTGTATCCGGGGTCCGCGGAGGGGTCAGACAGCGGACATCCGGCCTCGCTACGGCCGAGCAGTGAACGCGACGATGAGCAAATGACAGCGATCGAGATCGATGCTAACTCAGCGCGAGTTGCCCGCGGCTAAGAGCACGCGCTCCGCGGTGCCGCGACGACGCGGTCGGCCCTCACATGGGTCCGCGTCGCACCGATGAGCTCCCGGGCGGCGATCAGCCCTCCGCCGGTGAGCAGCGGGATCGCTGGGACCAGGTAACGCACGACGAAGGCGACCAGAGCGGCGCTGGCCAGGAGCATGGCCAAGCCGCTCCCGGTGAGCAGCAGTATCTCCGGGCGATGGCCGGTCCGCAACCTCCCAAAGGAGACAATCGGCGCCAGCCAGGCGAGCAGGGCGACGATCGTGAGACCGCCTAGGACGAGCCTCGGATCCGGGGAGTACTTCTGGTATCGGATCAACATCGAGGCGGGCCAATGCACGGGCGGGACGTAGCCCGGGAGATACCGGTTACGGACCGGACCCGATAACCAGCCCGTCAACGCAGAGGAGGGAAACGTCACCGTGGCACCGTCGGGGTCGCCGTATGCCGGAACGGTCGGGTCGAAGAAGCGGAGAAAATCGGCCGCGACGAGACCGGCGTAAGCAGCCGGATGCGCGCGGATGACCGCGGTCGCGAAATCTCTGAGCATCTGATCGTTGTGCGCGATCCGCGCTGCGCCGCCGGGCTTACCGGCATAGAAGTCGGGGCTGCCTCCAGTTATCCATTGGGCAGGACTGCCAGGGTCCCAGATCCACCCCCCAGGCTTGTAGTAACTGCGCAGCTGGACGGGCAGGTCGCAGAGCCAGAGCGTCGGCGCCGGCACTTTCGCGCCCTGACAATCGGCGATCTGCGCGATCCGACCGTAGAGAAACCAGCCGTCGGCCTCGTCCAGGTTGAACGAGCCGTCGGTTCGCAGTGCATGCCAGGAGCAGTAGAGCGAAAGGGGAAGGACCAGGCCCGTCAGCGCACAGAGCAATCGGCGGCGATCGCGCGCCGTCCAAATCAGATAAGTGAGCCAGACCGGTATGACGAACAGGCCGGCCGTTCGAACCGTGCAGGCCGAAGCAAGGAGGACTCCCGCGAGGAGGAGCCAGCGCGGACTGTCCCGGCGCATGATCGTCAACACGAGCGCCCCGACGACAAGCAGGGTGAACAGGGCCTCGGCCATGATGAACTGCTCGAGCGCGATCGCGTAGGAGTCGAGCAGGACCACGGCGGCCGCGGCCACGGCGACCAATCGGCCCTGGCCGAGATGCAGCAGGAGCAAATACACCAGCACCCCCACCGCGGCGCCGGCGAGATGCTGGACGGTCGTGGTCAGGAGCACCTCCCGGCCGGGAAGCGTAAGCAGCCGAAGGAACAGTGGATAACCGCTGGGACGACTGGGCACGATCCCAACCGGCACACCGCCGAAGGTCGTGTTCAAGTACACCCACGAGTCGCTGAAGAAGAGCGCGGGCCGGTACGCCACCTCGGTCCCCACCCTCAGCACTCCCGCCGCCATCAGGACGGCCAGAAAGCCGGCATGCCAGCGCACCTGCATGAGGAACGACCGGACGTCGCGCCAGACAATAACTGGAGGCGTGGAAGGCATCAGGGCATCTGAGCCGACCTAGGAGGTCGGCCCTAATGGGATGCCCACCTATCCCTCCGGCGACACGCCCACGGCCGGCCTCGCTCGAGCCGACCGCGTTCAGGCGGCGAGGAGCGCCTGGTTCTCGGTGCAGCTCAGAACGGCATCGAGCCGGCGAAGGGCCACGGGCAGCGCGCCGGCATTGAGCGCCGCGGCCGCCGCCGTGCGCACGATCCGAGCGGTCAAGCCGCCTCGCCGGCGCAGGGACACCGACGCATCGACGCGTACTCCACCCGGATGCGATCGAAGTCTGTAGACGACATCGAAGGACACAGGACCGCACGCGCTCAGTTCAAGCCGGTCGCCGTCGGCGTTGCCGACTTCTATATCGAAGCTCGTCGTCACGCCGGCGACGGTGCCGCGGACACGCTCACGGCAGCCGGCGGTGAGCCGGCCGCCCGCGAGCCCGTCCACGGCGAATTGCACGGGGGCCCAGCTGGCGATCAGGTCAGGATCGGTCAGAGCCAGCAACACGTCTTCGGCGTGGGCACACAGATCGGCCTGCGCGGTCCACACATCAGGTTCAGTGGATCGGCTGGGTCCCGTGAACAGCATGGGGGCCAGTCTCTCAGCGCGGGCAGCCCTCGACCATCGGGCAGGCCGGTTTTGATGGGTGCGGCTAACCGTACCCCCCGCCGTTTGCGGCTCCTGCTCACCGGGGCCGTTTGCGATAGCGTCCCGCGCCGCGGCGTTGCGCCGCCGAGGTGGGTCGAGGCGCCTTCCGGCGCTGAACCCTCTCCGGGGCTACCCCGGGGACACCGTTGTGACCAAGCCAGCGCATCGCGAGCCCTCGACTGCGTCCGCGCGGAAGCAGCTCCGGGCACGCACGACGAAGTGCAGTCGGGGCGCGACGTCGCGGTCATCGTCCGATGTACGACGCGCGCACCAGAACTTTCCTCGCGACCTGCCTGGCGGACGCCTTCCTGGCCGGTGTCTGGAACGAGCGCGCCCTAGTCGATCGAGCCACTCGCGCCCTGCATCCTCGGCCGCGGTGGGTGCGGGCGGTCGCGCGTGAGGTGCTGTCCGCATATCACCGGCCGCCTGCAGATCGGCCGCGTGAGCTTACGCGGTTCATCAGCCACTTCCTTCAGGAACGTCCGGCTCCCTCGGACGACCCGGACCCGCCGCGGGTTCGCCGGTGGCTCGTGCCCGAGCCGGAGATGGGCAGGCGCCGCTGGCCGGTTCCGGAGATAGCCTCGGTCGGAGCTCTGGCCGCGTTCCTCGAGCTGGACCACGGCGAGCTGAGTTGGCTGGCGGACGTGCGCGGCCTGGAGCGGTCGGTCGAGGACGAGCCGCTGCGCCGCTACCGGTACGCGACGTTGCCTCGGCCCGGCCGGCGAGTCCGAGTGATCGAACGTCCAAAGTTCCGGCTCAAGTCGATCCAGCGGCGGTTGCTACACGATGTGCTCGACCGGATTCCCGCGCACGAGGCGGCTCACGGCTTCACGCGTGGACGATCGGTCCGGACTCATGCCCGTACTCATACCGGGCGGTACGTGGTCATCCGGTTTGACCTTGAGGACTTCTTCGCTTCGATCCGGGCCGCGCGCGTGTACGGGATCTTCAGGACCGCCGGGTATCCGGAGTCGGTCGCGTACACCCTCACCGGGCTCACGACGAACGTAGTCCCAGCGTCCGTGTGGCACGCGCTTCCACGACCGGTCGACCCCCGCCAGAACGGCGCCCACTATCACCTCGGCCGGCGGCTCGCCACCCCGCATCTCCCCCAGGGAGCGCCGACCTCTCCGGCGCTCGCGAACCTGGCGGCCTTCGGGCTCGACCGGCGACTGCGCGGACTTGCGCGGTCGCTCGAGATCCACTACAGCCGATACGCAGACGACCTAACGTTCTCGGGCCCGCCGAAGCTGGTTCAGGGCGCCCCCACGCTGCGCCGTGCGGTTACCCAGATCGCCCGCGAGGAGGGATTCACCGTCAACGAGGCCAAGTCGATGCTCGCCACCCGCGCGGGACGCCAGCGCGTGTGCGGCGTAGTAGTGAACCGCCAGCTCAACACGACGCGCCGCGAGTACGACGTCCTCAAGGCCATCCTCCACAACTCGGCTTTGCACGGGCCGCACACGCAGAACCGGCACGCGGTCCCGGACTTCCGATCCCATCTGCTCGGGCGGATCAGCTGGGTCGCGTCACTGAATCCGGAGCGAGGGGAGAAGCTTCGCCGCCAGTTCGCCGAGATTTCATGGCAGGGTCCCACATGAGCCGCCCGTTGAGCGACTCGCGCTCGGGCGGGCGACCGGCCTGGCCGGCAACCATCACGCGCGCATAGCGGGCCGCGGGTACGGTCAAGCTGGTTGAGTTGATCGGCCCTCCCCCCTCGGTGCTCGTTCCGTCCACGCCTCCAGCCCGTGACCTGGGTCGCGCCAAAGCGGCGGTCTCCGCCGTCTTCATCCTGAGCGGGTTCGCGTTCGCGAGCTGGGCATCGCGGATTCCGCAGGTCCGCGACGCGCTCCACCTCACCCCGCGGACGCTGGGGCTGGTGCTGTTCTCACTGTCCTTCGGATCGGTGATCTCACTGCCGCTGGCGGGACTCATCGTGGCGCGGCTCGGGACCGCCCGCACGATCGCGGTCATGGCCTGCGTCCTCGCTCTGGGCCTCGCAACCACGGCGGTCGGGGTCAAGATCGGCGTGCTGCCGGTCGTCCTCGGGCTGTTCCTGCTCGGACTCGGGAATGGGACCTGGGACGTCGCGATGAACGTTGAGGGCGCCGCGGTGGAGCGAAGGCTGGGCCGGCCGGTCATGCCCCGCTTTCACGCCGGGTGGAGCGTGGGGACGGTCACCGGCGCGCTGCTCGGAGCGGCTATGGTCGCGACCGGTGTCTCGGTCACCGCGCACCTCGTCGCGGTGGCGGCAATCGTCGCCGTGGTCGGAGTGCGGGCGGTCGGGGAGTTTCTCGACGATGCTGAAGTCACGAGCGCCGAGCGCCGCGATCGACGTCATCCGCTGCGCGCGTGGACAGAGCCGCGCACGCTCCTGCTCGGGCTGTTCGTATTCAGCGCTGCGTTCACGGAAGGGACCGGGAACGACTGGCTCGGCGTCGCCACGATCGACGGCTACGGGGTCGACCCCGCGCTCGGGTCGCTTACCTTCGCGGTCTTTCTCGGGGCGATGACCACCGGCCGCTGGTTCGGACCGAGCCTGCTCGAGCGGCACGGCCGTGTGCTCAGCGTGCGCATTCTGGCCGGGGTCGCGCTCGGGGGCCTCGCGCTGGTGGTGTGGGGCCACACGCTGCCGATCGCCATGGCAGGCGCCGCGTTATGGGGCATCGGGACTGCACTCGGCTTCCCGGTCGGAATGAGTGCCGCCAGCGATGAACCCCAGCACGCCGCCGGCCGCGTCAGCGTGGTGGCGTCGATCGGGTACGTGGCCTTCCTGGCTGGACCGCCGCTCATCGGTTTCCTCGGTCAGGCTATAGGCACGCTCCGGGCACTCACCGTCGCCGGCGGTCTGATCGCGCTTGGCCTCGCGATCTCCGGCGTCCTGCGCCCCCTGCCCTCAACCGAGCTCCGGCCGGTGCCGCAGTCGGCCGCGTAGGATCGCGAAGGCGCCATGAGTCTCGGCCGGCGAGGGGTCAAACTCGAGGTCCTGGAGACGGGCCGGGTCCCCATGCCCTATGGCTACGTCTTCCGTCGCGATGGCAACCGCCTGACACGGCTTCGAGCGGGGCTGTCCAAACACGGCGAGACACTGCCGGCGCCCTGCCTGGCCTTTGTCGTTCGACACCCCGAGGCGGGCAACCTGCTCATCGACACCGGGCTACATCCCGATGCGGCGCGCAACCTGCGCAAAGACTTCGGGTTTCTGATGAGCCGACTGTTCGGAGAACTCGAGCCCTCTGCGGTTGCGTTTGCCGAGCAGCTTCGGTCGGTGAGCGTTGAGCCGGAGAAGGTCATTCGAGTTGTGATGACGCACCTTCACGTCGATCGCACGAGCGCCGCCCGCGGCTACGTGGCCCACCACCTACCGCCGGCCTCAAAGATGCAACTGCTGGACTACGAGAAGGATGGCGAGCCGCACGACGCCTTCGCGCGAACGATCGACTTGTTCGGGGACGACACGGTGCGCCTCATCTACACGCCGGGGCATACGCACGGTCACCAGTCGTTACTGCTGCGCCTCGAGGACGGACGGACTGTCCTGCTCGTCGGTGACGCCGCCTACACGCTTCGCAGCATCCGAGAGCAATTGCTTCCGATGGCCACCGCAGACGACGCTTCGTCGCTCAGGACGCTCGGGGAGCTGAACGCCTTCGCCCGCGACCATCCCGACGCGCTCCTGGTGCCGACTCACGATCCAGAAGCTTGGAAAGCGCTGAGCCGAACGGCGACAGGCCGGCGCAGCTGATCGACCACAGCAGGCGAGCGTAAGCTCCTACGCGGCCCGCTGGCGCTCGGCATCGCGGCGCAGTTGGGCCGCGCGCAGCTCTCGCTCGGCCTGTCGCCACCGCGCCTCGTGTGTGGTCGAGCCCTCGCGGTAGCGCGCTCCCGTGGGCCGGCACGTCCGGCCGTCGAGGGCCAGGCACCTCGGGCACATGACGAGCGCCATCACTTCTGATTCGGTCAAGTTCATGGCCCCGGACGCTAGCCGAGCCGCCGGTCGGATCTCGTCGCCGGCGCCGTCGGCCAGGCGCCGGCGCAAGCCCTCAGCGGTGCGAGAAGCCGGGCGTTCGGATGACAGGTCCCAGGGACGCCGCGCGGAGCGCGGCCCCAACTCGTCGGTGCCCCGGGCCGGGGCCTGGATCAGCTGGTGCCTGACAGCTCCGAGTTCACGCGCCGGATGAGGACGGCACGGTCGGTTCCATGCCCGCGCAGCACGGCGTCGAAGTCCTCGCCATAGACCTGAATCACCGCCGCGAGCAGGTCGAGCGTGCCGATCAGGTTGGCACCGCGCGCGCGGGTGAGGATCGTGGCCTGTTCGATCACCTGACGCGTCGGATCGGGGCGGTCACGCTCACGATCCGCCGATGTCCGAGCGCCGGGACCGGACCGTTGAGCTTCGCTCACCCCGATCTCGCGCAGGACCCGTTCGGTGTCGCCGTGCGAACGCAGGACACGGAGCCAGCGCTCCGCCTCGGCGGCGCGCGATTCGGCGAAGGGCAGAGCGGTTGCCAGCAGGCCGAGCACCAGCTCGGCGTCAGCGGTCAGTCCGACCCGGTCATTGCCGGCCGGCTCGCCGAGCTCCCCCTTGAACCCCTCGACCGCGGGCGCGAGCTCGAACCTGGCGCTCAGTCCCGTCATGTCAAGGACGCGGAGGACGGCGGGGGGAGCCCCCGCCACGACCAGCTTGCCATGGTCTTTGAGGCGCTCGCGCAGACCGATGAGCACCGCCAGCCCGGTCGAGTCCATGTGCCCGATCCCGGAGAGCTCGAGCGTGAGCTCCTGAAATCCCTCGTCCAGCGCCTCGACCAGGACCGCGCGCAGCTTGGGCGCCGTGGCCAGGTCGAGCTCACCTTCGACCGCGACCAGGCACCTGGCACCGGAGCGGCTGACCCGTACGGCAAGGCGCTCGGCCCGGGTATCCAGCGCGGACGGGACGAGATCGGGGGCGTGGAGCATGGATCAAGCGTCGGCGGCGGGCGGCGAATGGTTCATGGGACGCGAGCGGGATCGACGAACGTCCACCCGTCGCCGGCGAGGCGAGTGACCAGAAAACAGAAAAGCTGTCGCTCGTTGCTCATCCAGACGGGCCGGGAAAGCCGATACGGACAGATCGATCTGGCCTCGACTCCGCTCCTGCAGGCAGGCTTCGAGGAGGCGAGCGCGGCAGCGAAGTGACCCCGTCAGCTCGGCGACGCCGCTGGCCATGGCACGAGCCGCAAACCGACGGGGCCGAGCCCTTCATCGCCAATGTCGCGCCATCTAAACCCCGAAGGCCGGCATCAGTCCGCCGTGCGACCCCTCGGATCCCGCTCGGCGGCGGTTCGGGAAAGACATCAGGGCGCGGTACCGTCAAGACGTGCGTGCCATCCGGAGGATCCAATCCGAGAGCGAGCTGCGAGCGATCATCGGGGAGCCGACCGACCTGGTCACGGCGAAGCTCGCCGACCGGCTGAATGAGCTGACGCGGCAGTTCGTCGAGCGCTCGCCGTTCGTTTGCGTGGCCACCGGGCGTCCGGATGGTGGCGTCGACGTGTCCCCGCGCGGCGATCCTCCCGGATTCGTCAGAGTCCTCGACGAACGGACCTTGCTCCTGCCGGAGCGGCCGGGAAATCGTCTGGCCGACACGCTGAGCAACCTACTCGCCGATCCGCGGATCGCATTGCTGTTCCTCATCCCCGGCGTAGGTGACACCTTCCGCGTCGCCGGCACCGCGATCATCACCGATGACCGCGAGCTGCTGGCCGGCAGCGCGGTCGAGGGCCGGGCGCCTCGCCTCGGCGTCGTGGTGTCGATTCAAGAGGCGTACACCCAGTGCGCAAAGGCGCTGATCCGCTCCGACCTCTGGAATCCGACTCGTCACATCGAACGGGCAGCGCTTCCGAGCCACGGGGAGATCCTCAGACGGATCAGCCTGCCCGAGCTCGACGTGGCCGAGCACGAGCGGGCTCGGGCGGAGCGCTACGCCCGCCGCGAGGGCTTCTATTAGCGATCGTCCTCGATCGTGAGGAGCCCCGCGCTCTCACTAGTCTGTGCGGCCCGTGGCGATCGACGCGATCATCTTCGACATCGGGGGCGTGCTCGAAACGACCCCGCCGACCGGGTGGCAGGAACGGTGGCCGGTTCGACTGGGCCTCGAGCAGGAGGACTTTGACGCTCGTCTCGATCCGGTCTTCCTGGCCGGATCGACCGGGGCGATGTCCCTGCCCGAGGTCGAACGGGCGATCGCGGCTGAGCTGAACCTCGACCGCGATGCCCTGCGGGAGTTCATGGACGATCTGTGGACCGAGTATGTAGGGACGCTGAACGTCGAGCTGGCTCGCTACTTCGCGGGCCTGCGCCCGCGCTACCGGACCGGCATCCTCAGCAACAGCTTTGTCGGGGCGCGCGAGCGCGAGCAGGAGCTATATGGCTTCGAGGAGATGTGCGATGCCATCGTGTACTCGCACGAGGAGGGGGTCATGAAGCCTGACCCGCAGGCGTACCGGATCGCCTGTGCACGGCTGGGCGCCGAGCCGTGCCGGTGCGTGCTGCTCGACGACACCGAGGCGTGCATCGACGGCGCACGGGCGATCGGGATGCAGGCCATCAGGTTCACGGGTAACTTGCAGGCGATTCGTGATCTCGACGAGTTACTGGCTTCGGGATCGGCCAGTCAGACCGCTGCCACCCGATAGGCGCCGTAACGCTACGACAAGGGCTCCTGATCCTCGATCCGCCGGTCAAGTGACCTCGGTGTTCACCGAGGCTGAGCTGCGCTACCTGACCGGCGGTCGACAGCTCGGGCGACTGGCCACCGTGGGGGCGGACGGGACCCCGCATGTGGTGCCCGTGGCGTGGATCTACAACGCGGCCCGCGACACGATCGACGTTGGCGGTCACGAGCTCGAGCAGTCGAAGAAGTTCCGAGACGTGGCCCGGAGCGGCCGAGCCGCGATCGTGATCGACGATCTGGAGAGCACGGATCCGTGGCGGCCGCGGGCGGTCGAGGTCCGCGGACGTGGCGAGGCCATCGCCCTCCCCACCCCGCTGATCCGCATCCACCCGGAACGAATCGTCAGCTGGGGGCTGGGCCCGGGCCGCACCGCGCGGACCGTGGGGTAGCAGGCCGAGATCAGCCCCCCCTGCCTAATGTGACTCGCGCGTGACCTCTGATCCGCTGGCGCCGACGAGGAAATCGAGATCCGCGCCCCGGTCGGCCTGCTGCACGTGATCGAGGTACAGCCGCTCCCAGCCCCGCTTGGGGCTGGCGAACGCCTGCACGGCGGCGACGCTGGGGGTACGCCGCCGCAGCTCTTCCGGGCTGACCTCGAGGTCGATCCGCCGCTCGGGGAGATCGAGCGAGACGAAGTCACCGTCGCGCACGACCGCGAGCGGGCCGCCTGCGGCGGCCTCGGGGGCGACGTGGAGGACCACCGTGCCGTACGCCGTGCCGCTCATGCGGCCATCGCAGACGCGGACCATGTCACGGACGCCCTGCTCCAGGAGCTTCTTGGGCAGCGGCATGTTCGCCACCTCGGGCATGCCGGGATAGCCCCTCGGGCCGCATCCGCGGAGCACCATGACCGAGTCTGCATCGACGTCCAGCTCGGGGTCGTCGATCCGGGCGCGAAAGTCTTCGATGCTGTCGAACACCACCGCGCGGCCGCGGTGGCGAAGTAGCTGCGCCGAGGCGGCGGACGGCTTGATCACGGCGCCATCGGGGGCGAGGCTGCCGCGTAGGACGGCGATGCCCGCCTCGGCAAGCAACGGCTCGGCACGGGTCCGGATCACCTCCGGGTCCCATATCTGAGCTTCCGAGAGGTGCGCGACGAGCGGCTTGCCGGTGACCGTGACGGCCGTGTCATCGAGGAGGTCCCGAACCTCGGCCAGGACGGCGGGCAGCCCGCCGGCACGATGGAAGTCATCCATCAGGAACCGCCCCGACGGCTGGAGGTCGACGAGCAGGGGGACGCGCGAACCGATCCGGTCGAAGTCGTCCAGGGTCAGCTCCACGCCCACGCGTCCGGCCAGGGCGAGCAGGTGAACGACGGCGTTCGTGGAGCCGCCGATCGCCGCCAGCGTGACGATCGCGTTCTCGAACGCGGCCCGGGTGAGGATGGTGCTCGGGCGCCGGTCGGAGGCGACCAGCTCCACCGCCATCCGCCCGCTGGCGTGGGCGGCCTCGAGCAGCCGGCTGTCGGGCGCGGGCGTGCCGGCCAGGCCGGGCTTCACGGTGCCGAGCGCCTCGGCCAACAGCGCCATCGTCGACGCCGTGCCCATGGTGTTGCAGTGCCCGCGGCTGCGGATCATGGCCGACTCCGAGCGGGTGAACTGCTCGTTGGTCAGGGTCCCGGCCCGCACCTCCTCGCTGAGTCGCCAGACGTCCGTCCCGCAGCCCAGCGGGGCGCCGCGGAACGTGCCGGTCAGCATCGGACCGCCCGGCACCACGATCGAGGGCAGATCGACGGATGCAGCCGCCATGAGCAGCGAGGGGATCGTCTTATCGCAGCCGCCGAGCAGGACCGCGCCGTCGACCGGATTGGCTCGGAGCATCTCCTCCGTAGCCATCGCGGCCATGTTGCGCCACAGCATGGCCGTCGGCCGGACCTGCGTCTCTCCCAGCGAGACCACGGGCAGCTCGAGCGGGACGCCGCCCGCCTCGTGGACTCCGTCGCGCACCGCCTGTGCCACCTCGGCCAGGTGCGCGTTGCACGGCGTGAGCTGCGACGCCGTGTTGGCGATCGCGATTTGGGGTCTCCGCCCGCTCAGCGCGTCCTGCGGGAGTCCGCGTCGCATCCAAGCCCGGTGGATGTACGAGTTACGGTCCTCGCCGGCATACCAATCGGCGCTTCGAAGTCGTGCTCCTGTGTAGTCGGTCACAGGAACGCATCCTAAGGCCGTCCGGCAGCGGGCCTGCCGGTGCGGGGCGGGGCCTGGGGTGGCCACGCGGCGCCGCGGCCGGGGCCGAGGCCGAGGCCGAGGCCGAGGCCGGGGCCGGGGCCGGGGCTGGTCTCGGGGCGGCTAGGGTCGTAGAGGTGACGACGCAGTCCGCCCCGCCATCCCAGCTGCCGTCGCGGTCGCCCGGCCGGGACCCCGGCGCCCCGGGCCGCGGCCCCCGGCTGCGCGCGCCACGACCGTCGACAGCAGTGGCGATCGCCTACGTAAGCGGGATCTTCGTGACCGCGATGGACATGCACATCGTCAACGTCGCCCTGCCAACGCTGGCGCGCACCTTCCAGGCGCCGCTCGCGGATGTGCAGTGGACAGTCATCGCCTATCTGCTGACCCTGGCCGTGCTCATCCCCGCCTCCGGCTGGATCGGCGACCGCATCGGCACCAAGCGGACGTTTCTGTTCGCACTCGCGGTGTTCACCGTGGCCTCGGCCCTCTGCGGGTTGGCGCAGAGCCTGCCCGGACTGATCATCGCCCGGGCGCTGCAGGGCGTCGGGGGCGGGATGCTCACGCCCACCGGCACGGCGATGCTCTACCGCGCCTACGGCCCCGAGCGGCGGGCCCGGGTCGCGCGCACGTTGATCGTGCCGATCCTCGTCGCTCCGGGCACAGCGCCGATTCTCGGCGGTGCCCTGACTCAGAACCTGTCCTGGCGCTGGGTGTTCCTGGTCAATATCCCGATCGGGATAGCGACGCTCGTGTTCAGCTACCTGTTCCTGCCCGAATATCGCTCGACGCGCAGCGGGCGACTCGATGTGCGCGGCCTGCTCATGTCAGGCGTGGGGTTGAGCGCGCTCCTCTACGCGATCAGCGAGGGGTCCGTGCTCGGTTGGGGGTCGGCGCCGATCGTGGGCGCGGGTCTCGGCGGGATCGCGTTGCTGGGCTCGTTTGCTCGCATGGCATTCCACCAGGACGACCCGATCCTGAGGCTACGTCTGCTTCGCGACCGGTTGTTCAGAGCCACCAACGTCGTCTTCGCCCTGAGCACCGGCGTGTTTCTGGGCAGCCTGTATCTGACGCCGATCTTCCTTCAGGAGGTCATGCACCAGTCACCGGTCGGCTCGGGCACGACGACGTTCGTCGAGGCGCTCGGCGTCGGGTTCGCGGCCCAGACGCTGGGCCGGACCTACCACCGGATCGGCCCCCGCGTGATGGCCGGCGTGGGCGCGGCCGGACTGTGCGTGTTCCTGGCCCTGTTCCTCCTCATCGACAGCCACACCAACCTGTGGCTGGTCCGCGCACTCATGTTCTTCGGCGGCCTCGGAAACGGTGCCGCCTTCCTGGCCATCCAGACGTCGATGTTCACCACCATCTCCAGCGAGGACACGGGTCACGCATCGGCGATCTACAACAGCCAGCGGCAGTCGACGATCGCGCTCCACATCGCCATCCTCACCACAATCGTGGCCGGCGTCGGCGGCAGCGCGGTGCACAGGTTCCACGCCGCTTACCTCACCGGCGCCGTGCTGGCCGCGCTCGGCACGGTCGCGGCGTGGACCCTGATCCGCACGAGCGATGCCCGCTTGACCATGCTGCCCGCCACCTGACGCCCCCGCGAAGACGGGTCATGCTTGGGGAGGCCTCGCCAGGCGATGGCGGTAGGCGTACCGCACCGCCTGGGCGCGATCACGCACGCCCGCTTTGGCGAACAGGTGGTTGATGTGCGATTTCACCGTGGTCGGGCTGACGACCAGGCGATCGGCGATCTCGGTGTTGGTCAACCCCTCGGCGATCAGGGCCAGCACCTCGGCCTCTCGCGGCGTCAGATCGTCCGGCAGATCCGCGGTCGAGCCGGTCGCAGGGCGAGCGGAGCCGGCGATCGCCGCCACCACGTGGTGCTGCACAGCCGGATCGAGCGCGGCCTCGCCGGCCGCGACGCCCAGGATGGCCTGGCGGATGTCGGCGCCACTCGCGTCCTTGGTCAGATAGCCCCGCGCGCCCGCCCGCAAGGCGGCCAGCACAGACTCGTCATCGGCGTAGGTGGTGAGGGCGATCACCTTCGTGCCCGGTACCTCGTCGCGTAGCCGCCGCGTCGCCTCGATTCCGTCCACGCGCGGCATCCGCAGGTCCATCAAGGCCACCTCGGGTCGATGTGCGCCGGCCAGAGCGCACGCCTCCTCGCCGTCGGATGCCGTGGCCACCAGCTCGATTCCGTCAAGGAGCCCGAGCAGGGTGGCGAGGCTCTCGCGCACGAGGCGCTGGTCATCGGCCAGCAGGACACGGACCGGCCCGCTCACAGCTCACCGACCACGGCGAGCCCCGGGACGGTCGGTAGGTGAAGCTGAACCTTGAAGCCGGACGCGGTTGGCGCAGCGGTCAGGCGGCCGCCGAGGAGCTCGGCCCGCTCGCGCATCCCGGTCAAGCCGTATCCACTCTCCCAGGGCGGCGGCGGAGGCGGCCCGCCCTGCGCGAAGTCCTCGATCGTGAGCACCGTCTCGGCCGCCCCGTACCGCAGCCGGACGGCCACGCGGTCGGGGGTGGCGTGGCGGCGGATGTTCGTCAGCGCCTCCTGAGCCGTGCGATACAGCGCCAGCGAAGCATCAGGTGCGAGCGCATGCTGCTCGCCGATAACCTCGAGCTCGACCGGGATGCCGCTCTGCTCGCCGAACGTCTCCGCCAGCACAGGCAGCCGGTCAGGCCCGGGCAGCTCGTCTCCGCGCGCGGCCGCGATGGCGCGCCGGGCCTCGTCGAGCCCCCCGGCGGCCAGGTGATGGGCCTGGTCGAGCGCGCGCACCAGGTCGGCATCCGCGCCGCGATCGCGCGCCAGCAACCGGGAGCTCTCGAGCTGGAGGGCGAGCGCCGAGAGCGAATGCGCCAGCACGTCGTGCATCTCCCGGGCCAGGCGGCCTCGCTCGGCCACCGCCGCGGCTCGCGCCTCGGCCGCGCGGGAGGCTTCGAGCGCCACCTGCTGCTCACGTGTGTGACGCATGAGCCGCACCACGAAGAACCATGGCAGGGCACCGAGACCGACTGACAAGGCGTCTGCTCCGCGGTGCTCGGCCACCGCCACTCCGCACACCGCCGCCAAGGACACCGCCAGGGTGACGAGCGCGGTGGCCCGTTCGAGGCGCAAGGCCGCCATCACGCCGACGAAGTACGGGCCGGCCTGCCAGAGCCCGCGCGGTTGAAGCGCCGCCAGCAGGGCCGAGGCCGCGGTGACCAGCAGCAACCCGGCCACCCGCTCGCGCTCGGATGTTCGCCGGCGGCGCGGCTGGGCGATCACGACTGCCGCCACGAGCACGACGATCGCGACCAGCACGCCGAGCCCGCGGCCTTCGAGAGCCGGCTGCGGCCGCGTGGTCGCGCTCGCAAGTATGAACAGGACCAGGTACGTCAGCCCGAGCAGGCGCAGGAAGATCGCCTCGGCCGGCGCGCGCGCGTCCGGCGCGTCCGAGAGCCCGTTGCGCGTGAACCAGGTGACGAACGCTCTCAACACGAACGACGCGGAACCATAGGCCAGGCGCATCGCGTCGTCATCGGCCCCAGGAACGAGACCCTCTCCACCCGTGGGTGGAAAACCCAGATCGGCCCGCGCGCCGATGACATCGGGCGCAGCCACGCTTACCGTGCCGCCCATGCTGACCAACTCACTCGAAGTGGCCGTGGCCGAGCACAGCGCGGTCGACGACAGGCCCCCGGTCATCCGCGTACGAGGGCTGCAGAAGGCCTACGGCAGTTCCGAGGCCGTCCGCGGGATCGACCTTGAAGTCCGGCGCGGGGAGATCTTCGCCTTCCTCGGCCCGAACGGCGCCGGTAAGACGACGACGGTGGAGATCCTCGAGGGGTTCCGCCGGGCCAGTTCGGGGGAGGTCGAAGTGCTCGGCCTCGATCCCGCCCGGGCAAATGCGACCTGGCGAGAGCGGGTCGGCGTCGTGCTCCAGGAATCGCAACCCGAGCCGGGGTTGACCGTCCGCGAGTGCCTGGAGCTCTATGCCGGCTACTACCGAGCTCCGCGCCCGGTCGATGACACGCTGGGGCTCGTCGATCTGCTCGAGCACTCCGAGCAGCGTGCCGCCAGCCTCTCAGGTGGTCAGCGACGCCGGCTCGACGTGGCGCTGGCATTGATCGGCGACCCGGAGCTGATCTTCCTCGATGAGCCGACGACCGGTTTTGATCCGTCGGCGCGCCGAGCTGCCTGGGCCGTGGTGGCGGGGCTACGGGGGCTCGGCAAGACGGTCTTTCTGACCACGCACTACATGGAGGAAGCCGAGCGCCTGGCCGATCGGATCGCGATCATCGCCGAAGGCCGGATCGTGGCCGAGGGAACGCCCAGGACGCTGGGGGACCGGCACCTGTCGCATGCGCGCATCGCCTTCGCTTTGCCGGCGGGCAGGTTCGCCCATGATCTCCCCGCGACGCTGGCCGAGCGGATCGAGGAGTTTCCCGGCCGTCGCTTTGCCGTCGACAGCGAGAAGGTGACCCGGGACCTGCACCTGCTCGCCGGATGGGCGCTCGAACGCGGGATCGAGCTCGCCGAGCTCGAGGTCACGCGTCCAACCCTCGAGGACGTGTACCTGTCCCTGACCAGATCACACCAGGAGCGACCATGATCCTTCTGCTCATCCGCCGCTATCGCCGTGGACGGACGCGCGCACGCGGCCCGGCCGCGTGGAGTGGACGGCCGCGGACACGTGGCCCGGCCGCCGGCCGAGGCATCATCGCCCTCATTGCCCATCAAGCCGGCTTCGACCTGCGGGCGAGCTTTCGCAATCCGCGAGCGCGGTTCTTCACCTTCCTGTTCCCGGTCCTCCTGCTCGTCATCCTCGCCGGCGTGTTCGGTAACGGCACCACGACGATCGCGGGCGTCAGGGTTCAGCTCTCGCGCTTCTACGTCGGTGGCATCTTGGCCATGTCGGTCATCACCGCGGCGTACGCAATGCTCGTCGTGTCCGTGGCCGGGGCACGGGAGAGCGGTGTCTTGAAGCGCCGCCGCGCGACTCCCGTCCCGCCCGCCGTCTTGATCGCCGGGCAGCTGCTGGCCACGCTGGTCACGGTGGCGATCATGACGACGCTGCTCCTCGTGATCGCGCGCGCGGCGTACAGCGTCTCGCTGCCCGTTGCAGCTGTGGTGGCCACGATCGTCGCGGCGATCGTGGGGACGGCGACCTTCGCCTGCCTCGGCTATGCGGTCGCCGGCCTGATCGGCTCGGCCGACGCCGCCCAGCCGATCGTCCAGGCGACGATGATGCCGCTGTATTTCATCTCCGGCATCTGGATCCCCAACGCCAACCTCGGCAGCGGCCTTCGCCATGTGGCTTCGTTCTTCCCGGTCGCCCACCTGGCCGCAGCCCTCCATACCGCCTCGGTCAGTACCTCTCTGTCGGCCGCCGTCTCGGGCCGGGACCTGCTCGTACTCGCGGTGTGGGCGGTGGCGGCCGGGACGTTTGCCGCTCGCCGTTTTCAGTGGCTTCCGGCGGCGCCCGTTTCAGTGTGACCACGGGGCGCGGTGGCGGACATGCGGCGACCGCGCTAGAGGATCGTCTGGGCCTCACTCGGCAGATCGGGCCAGGGCTGAGCCCGGAGGGCGGTCAGGAAGGTGTTGGCCGAAGGCGACCAGCTGCTCCGGGTGTATGCCGTGAGCTCGCGCGCGACCGGACGAGCGAGACGCCGGACCTGGCTCGACAGGTCGGCGGGAACGACGTTGTGGGGAACGAGCGCCACGCCCACGCCCGCGGCGGCGAGCCGGACCGCCGCCTCGACCTGCTCGGTGTGCACAGCCGGCCGGGGCGTGAACCCGGCTCGGGCGCACGCCATGGTGATCAGGTGGGAGAGGCCGTGGGCCTGAGGGAACATGATCCATCTGCGGTCCGCCATCGTCTCGAGCGGCACGCGTATGTGGCGCGAGCGCAGCCAGGCCGGATCTCGACCGCCGCCGATCAGCACGAACTCCTCCCAGCCAAGCGACTCCACGGGCCCGTCGATCCCACGCGGCCGGGGGCCGACGGCCAGGTCGGCGACCCCCTGCCTCACGTCACGCTCGAGGTCGTCCCGATGACGGTACTCGCGCAGACTGACCGCAGCGTCGGGGTGCGTCTCGTAGAGCGATCGCAGCGCCTGCGGCAGGATGCCGACGGCCACCGAGCGCAGGGTCGCGACGTCCAGATCGATCGTCGTGGAGGCCAGCGCACCCCGCGCTGCGGCTCGCGCACGCTCCGCGGCCAAGACCGCGGCCCGCGCCTCGGGCAGGAACGCACGCCCGGCCGGCGTCAACCTGACCCCCTTGCCCAGCCGCTCTATCAACGGCCCACCGAGCTCGGCCTCGAGCGACAAGATCTGTTGCGAGAGCCCCGGCTGCGAGACGTGCAGCTGCTCGGCCGCTCGGGTGAACGAGGCGAGGTCGGCCACCGCGAGGCAGTACTCGAGCTGCCGGAGATTCATCTAATCGGATCTCCGCCGCTCATAAGGTCAGGTTATAGAGCGGGAAACGAACACGTCTTGCATCCTCGTGTCGGTGGGATAGGCTCGCGCCGAGGAGAGGGAGATGCGGGCCACGGGCTTCAACCATGTGAGCATCCACGCCAACCGGCTCGAGGAGTCGGTGCGCTTCTACCAGGAGATCTTCGGAATGGAGAAGATCCCGACCTACACCTTCGCCTTTCCGGTCCAGTACCTGCGGCTCGGCGACCTGCAGCTCCACCTGTTCGAACGCGAGGCGCCGGCTCCCGTCTACCACCACATCGGGATCAACATCGACGACTTCGAGGGCGCGTACCGGCGTGCGCACGAGCTCGGGATCCTCGACAACCAGGCCTTCTTCGAGGACATCTACGAGCTTCCGGACGGCAGCGTGCAGATGTACATCCGCGATCCCGCCGGCAACCTGGTCGAGCTCGACTGGCCCGATGTGACGACGCTTGATCGCTCGGTTCTGCCGGCCTTCAAACGGCTCGAGGACACCGTGCCTCAGACCGGCGAGGCGCTCCGCGCGACGCTGTACCTCGAGCCGACACGCACGTGAAGCCACCCCCCTTCGACTACCACGCGCCGCGGAGTGTCGAGGAGGCCGTCGAGCTGCTGGGCGCGCACGAGGATTCACGTGTGCTCGCCGGCGGACAGAGCCTGATGCAGCTGATGAAGTTCCGGGCCGTACATCCGGCCGCCCTGATCGACATCAATCGGATCGGCGAGCTCAGCTCCATCGACCGGGCCGATGGCGAGCTGCGCGTCGGGGCGATCGTCCGTCAGCAGCAGCTGATCGATGATCCGGTCATCGCCGACGGCTGGCCGCTCCTGGCCCAGGCGGCGCGATACGTGGGGTACCGGGAGACGCGACGCCGCGGCACCATCGGCGGCTCGCTCGCATTCGCAGCTCCGTGGGCAGAGCTCACTGCGGCGGTCCTCGCCCTCGAGGGCGAGATCGACGTGCGCTCCCCCGACGGCGAGCGGACGATCGCCGCGGAGGAGTTCTTCGAGGGACCCAACCGTACCGTGCTCTCCTCTGGGGACGTGATTGTCCGCGTCCGGCTGCCCGTCCCGGACGAACGCCGCGGGACGGGTTTTCACGAGGTCAGCGCGCGCCACCGCGATTACGCGCAGGTCGCGGCCGCGGCTGTGGTCAGCGCCAGCGGCCGAGCACGGCTCGTGCTCCTGTGCGTGGCGGGCAAGCCGCGCGTGGTCGACGCCGGCTCGGCGCTGGCCAACGGATCGGGCACGGTCGACAGGGCCGCGCTCGCAGATCTCCTGACCGACCTCGACCCACTCGACGACGTCGAGGCCCCGGCTGCGTACCGAAGGCGCGTCGCCCCCGTGGTGGCACGACGCGCGCTCGAGGACGCCGCCCGTGCGCTGGAGACCACCACGACATGACCGACCCGGTCCGGATCAGCGTCGAGGTGAACGGCCGGGCGTACGAGCGCGAGGTCGAACCCCGGCGGACGCTGACCGATTTCCTGCGCGAGGACCTCGGACTGAAAGGAACCCACCTCGCCTGTGAGCATGGCTTCTGCGGTAACTGCAACGTGCTCGTCGACGGGGTCAACATCCGTTCGTGTCTGATGCTGGCGGTGCAGGCCGACGGGACCTCGATTGAGACGGTCGAGTCATTGGCCGGCCCCGGAGGCCGGCTCGGCGACCTACAGCAGGCGTTCACCGAGGCACACGCACTCCAGTGCGGGTTCTGCACGCCGGCGATGCTGCTGACCGCGACCGAATTCCTGCGCGAGCATCCCGGTGTCACCGACGAACGTGCCATCCGCGAGGCGATCAGCGGTGTGCTGTGTCGCTGCACGGGATACCAGCAGATCGTCGAGGCAATTCGGTCGGTGGCCGAGCAACGGCAGACCGCGCAAGCGATCGTAAGCGCTCGGGAAAGGCCATGAGCGTCGGCAAGCTGAATGGGGTGAGCCAACACCCGGGCGCGGCCAAGATCGCTACGGAGACCGCGCTCACGGAGGCGGGCCGGCGCTGGGTCGGCAAGAGCATGAACCGCGTCGAGGATCCCCGCTTGCTGCGCGGCGAGGGCCGCTACATCGACGACATCAGCCTCCCGGGGATGCTCCATGCCGCCGTGCTGCGCAGCCCGCACGCGCACGCCAGGATCACCGCCGTGGACACGACGCGCGCAGAGCAGCTGCCCGGGGTGATCAGGGTGCTGACCGGCGCCGACGTGACCGAGCTGGCAGCGCCACTTCCCTCGTTCGGGGCCGGGCCGATCATCCAGGACATGATCGCGACCGAGAAGGTCCGCTACTACGGCGAAACCGTCGCCGCCGTGATCGCCGAGGACCGCTACGTCGCCGAGGACGCGATCGATCTGATCGAGGTCGACTACGAACCACTCCCGGTGGTTCTGGATCCGTTCGAGGCTCAGAAACCCGATGCCCCGCTGGTGCACGAGAAGCTCGAAACCAACATCGCCTACGAGCGGACGTTCACCTTCGGCGACGTCGAGGGTACGTTCGCCGCCGCCGATCACACGGTGCGGGCCAAGCTCCGCTGGCCGCGCTCAACCGGGATGCCGATGGACACCAACGGGGCGATCGGTGATTTCGACGCGGGTTCGGGCGTCGTGACGATCTACGCCAACTCGATGAACTTCACCTACTTCCACTGGCTGATCGCGAATTCGCTGAAGATCCCGGCCAGCAAGCTCAAGGTGGTGCCTGTCGCGGCGGGCGGAAGCTTCGGGTCGAAGTTCTTCATGCACAAGGTCCCGACCTTTGCCGGCTTCCTGTCCATGGTGGTGGGCCGCCCGGTCAAGTTCATCGAGGACCGGATCACCCACATCGCCAGCAACGATCACTGCGGCTCGGATCGCTGGTACGACGCGGAGCTGGCCTTCGACGATGACGGGACACTGCGAGCGCTGCGCATCGACTGCGTGGACGACTACGGCGCATACCTCCAGTTCGGTACCGGCACGCACGGCAACGGTCTCTCGCAGATCGTCGGTCCCTACCGGATCCAGGACGTTCAGTACGCGCTGCACGCGGTCCTGACCAACAAGAATCAGCAGGGCGCTTACCGTGGCTTCGGCGCCGAGGTGTCGAACTGGATGCTCGAGCGCCTCGTCGACATGGCCGCGCGCGAGCTCGACATGGACCGCATCGAACTGCGGCGGCGGAACCTGATTGCCCCCGATCAATTTCCGTATCGCACCCCGACCGGGAACATCTACGACAGCGGGAACTATCAGGCCGTGCTCGAGAAGCTGCTCGAGATCGCGGACTACGACCATTGGGTGGCCGAGCGGGACAAGGCCCGGGCCGAGGGCCGTCATGTCGGAATCGGCGTCGTCGCCTCGAACGAGCGCAGCGTGTTCAGCTCGACCGAGTTCTGGTTCTGGTTCGACAAGCCGGATTTCACTCCGACCGCGAGCCCCGAGAGCGCGAGCCTGCAAGTCGACCCCACGGGGCAGATCGTCGTCACCCTGCACTCGCAATCCATGTGGGGCAACAGCCCCGAGACCGTCGTGTCGCAAGTGGTGGCCGAGGAGTTCGACATCGATCCCTCGAACGTCGTTGTCACGTACGCGGACTCCCAACACGCACTGCCGGGCACGGGTCCGGGTGGGTCTCGTTACACGGTGATGGTTTCCGGCGCGGTGGCGGGTGCCGCGAGCCAGATCAAAGACAAGATGCGGCGCATCGCCGCCCACCAGCTCGAGGCGGCCGAGGACGACCTCCGCTTCCGTGACGGCGGCATCGAGGTCGCGGGGTCCCCGGACAAGCGCCTCAGCCTGGCCGACATCGCGCTGAGCGCGTACATGTTCCGTCTCGACCTTCCCGAGGACATGGACAGCGGCTTGGCGGCCCAGCAGACCTACGATCATCCGCTGACCACGGTGCCCTCCGAGGATCGGTCCGACCTGGGGATCTTCTATCCCTTCGTCGGACATGCCTGGCACCTCGCGGTTGTCGAGGTCGACGTCGAGACCGGGAAGGTCGAGTTCCTCCATTACGCCGCCGTCCACGACGCGGGAACCGTCGTCAACCCGAAGACGCTGAACGGTCAGATCATCGGCGGGACGATTCAGGGGCTCGGGACCGCGCTATACGAGGAATACCTCTACGACGAACAGGGGCGCCTGCGGAACGAGACCTTCGAGCACTACCACCTGCCCTCGGCGCTCGATGTCCCGACGATGATCATCGAGCATCAGGAAACGCCGTCGCCGTACACCCCGTACGGCATCAAGGGCGCGGGTGAAGGCGGGCGAATGCTCACGCCGGCCATCATGAGCGCCGCGATCGAGGACGCACTCTCGCCCTACGGAGTCACAGTGACCTCGCTGCCCATCACGGCACCGCAGATCGTCGAGTGGGCGGCGGGTGCCAAGTAGCACGAAGCTGAATCATGTCGGCGCGCCCGCGAGCAGTTCGCCGAATCGACCCGTGTCCACGTTGCCGCCCGAGAGGACGACGGCGACGGTGAGCCCCGTGCCCGCCTCGATCTTCCCGGCCAGCAACGCGGCCAGTCCAGCGGCTCCACCCGGTTCCAGGACCAGCTTCAGCCGCTCGAAGGCGAAGCGCATTGCCTCGACCAGCTCGGCGTCGCTGACGGTGACGATGTCATCGACGAGGACGCGGTTGAGCGCGAAGGTGAGCTCGCCCGGACTCGTTACCTGCAGTGCATCGGCGATCGTGTTCGGGACATCGATCGCCACGCGCCGACCGGCACTCAACGACCGGCGGTAGTCGTCGCCGGCGGCGGGCTCGACGCCGATCACGCGGGCTCCCGGGCACCGGGCCTTGACCGCGGTCGCGCAGCCCGCAATCAGGCCGCCACCACTGACCGGAGCCAGGAGCAGGTCGATCTCGCCGATGTCCTCGACCAGCTCGAGCGCGGCTGTGCCCTGGCCCGCGATCACCATCTGGTCGTCGAACGGATGCACCAGGCTCAGCCGCCGCTCGGCGGCCAGGGCCCTTCCAAGCGTCTCGCGATCCTCGCTGCGGCGGTCGTAGGTGACGATCTCCGCCCCGTACGCTTGCGTCGCTGCGAGCTTGACCGCCGGCGCGTCCGCGGGCATGACGATCGTCGCCGGCCGGGAGAGCAGACGTGCGGCGAGCGCTACCGCCTGTCCGTGGTTGCCCGAGGAGATGGCGAGGACTCCGCGCTCGCCGGGCGGCAGGCAGGCGATCCGGTTATAGGCGCCGCGGAACTTGAACGAGCCGGCGCGCTGGAGGCACTCGGCCTTCAGCACGACCCTGGCCCCGGTCAGGGCATCGAGCGTGCGCGAGGTGATCACCGGAGTGCGATGTGCCGTGTCCTTCAGCCGCCGCGCCGCGGCCCTGATGTCCGAGAGCGTGACGGTGGCCAGGCCGCTATTCATCGCCGGGAGCGGACGTTAGGTTGCCCCCATTAGGGTGCCCTAAACGGGCTAGCCGATCCCGCCCGGCCTGGCGGAAGCTGCCCGGCACCCACGGCGCAGGCGATGACGCCGCAACTCTGGCCGCCGTCATGCTCTATGTCCGTTGGGTGTCGATCCGCACTGCTCGAACATCGACCCAGCACGGATGGTTGGCGATCGGGCTCGTCCTGGCGATCGGGCTCGCGCTGGCGCCTGCCTGGGTCGCAACTGCCAACGCCCGCGCCGCCGTGCCGGGCACCGTCGTCGTTCCGCGCTTGGGCGGCGGGGTTGTGGCCGCCTACGCGCGGCTACGCGCCGCCGGCCTACGGGTCAGCATTCCCGCCGGGCTCACGTTCAGCTCCGCCTCCCCCCCGACCATCGCCTGGTCGGTCCCGGCATCGGGACGGCGGGTCCCGCGCGGCTCGGTCGTGACGCTGTACCTCTCCCCGGCCCGGAACCGGGCGCTGCGGGCCAGAGGCCGCCCGAGGAGCCTCCTCGTCGCCCGCTTCACCGGGGGCACCGCGGACACGGCTTATAGCTGGGTCAGGACCAAGCGGGTCGCGCTGACCGCGTACCTCGGCCCGCTCAGAGCGGGCGAGGCGCCCGGGCTTCTGGCCAACTACCTGATCTCCCGTCAGAGACCGGGCGCGGGAGGCCACCTGACGTGGGGATCGCGCCGCGGTCACGCCCGGGGCGCCTCGGTCCGCACCCCGCTCACGGTCTGGGCCGGCCAGCCGCCCCCGGCGGTTCAGACGGGCTCCCCGGCCGGCGTCGATCTCACCGACGCCTCCCTCACCGGGACCGTGAACGCGCATGGAATGACTACGGCCTTCTACTTCCAGTACGGACGGACACGCAAGTACGGTTTGCGCACCCAGTCTGACCCCGTCCCCTCGTCCGCCTCGTCCGCCAACGTGAGCGGCGAAGCAGCCAACCTAAGTCCGGCCACCACGTACCACTACCGGCTCGTCGCCGCGAACAGCGCCGGGACCTCCTACGGGGCCGATCGGACGCTCACGACGAGCGGCTACTACCAGAACGCCGTATATACGGCCGCGGCCATACCCGACCCGTATGTGCTCGACATCGGGGGCGCGCACTCGGACTACTGGGCCTTCGCCACCGGCAATCTGTTTCCGATCCTCCATTCCACCGACCTCGTGCACTGGAGTGCGAAGGGAACCGCCTTCACCAGTCGGCCGAAGTGGACCACCAGGGCGTCCGACTGGCATCCGTGGGCGCCGAGCGTCGTGCAGACCAGTCAGGCCTGCCCCGGGAGCACTTCCAGCAGCTGCTACGTCATGTACTACGTCAGCCTCAGCGCCGGCACGAACATCAACTGCGTCGCCGTGGCCACCTCCCCGACGCCGGGCGGCCCGTATCGCGATCAGGGCCCACTGGCGCTCGACCCTTCGGCGACCGGCACGGCGAACGGCACGGCCACCGGCCCGTCCAGTCCGCCGATCGGTTGCAGCGACGACGCGGGGCAGGGCAACATCGATCCGTCGCCGTTCGTCGATCCGTCGGGTCAGCCGTGGTTATACGTATCGACCGACCGCACCTGCAGCGGCGGCTCTTGCACGCTGAAGCCGACGATCTCGGTCATCCCGCTGTCGCCCGACTTCGAGCACGCCGCCGGCTCGCGCGTCCCGCTGCTCTCCGGGAATGCCGGGACCTGGGAGGGAGCCGGCGTCCAGGTCCCGACCGTCGAAGGCCCGTCGGTCGAACTGCACAACGGCGTGTACTACCTGTTCTACTCCGGCGGCAGCTGGCACGGCGCTTACGGGACCGGGTATGCCACCGCACCGTCGCCCACGGGACCGTTCACCAAGGCGCCGTCGAACCCGATCCTCGCCATGTCACCCGCCGTGCGCACGCCGGGGGGCGGGGACGCCCTGGTCATTGGACCGCATCAGGGCCAATGGCTCGTCTACGCCGGTCGCGACCAAACGTTCGCCGCGCCTCGCCTGTTGCGGCTCGACCGGTTCAGCTGGCTGGCCACGCCGGGCGGGGTCGACGCCCCCGCGGTCGCGGGTCCAACGACGTCGCCCCAAGCGGCCCAGCCGTAGCTCGGGTCACGGCGCAGCCGTTGCTCGGGTCACGGCGCCCCGCGAGCCCGGGCAAGGACGCGACGCCCGGGCAAGGACGCGACCTGCGGCAGAAGCCATTGACGCGCCAGTTACGGTCGGGCTATGAACGACTCTCCGCCTCGGCGCCCCGCGATCGTCGTGGTTGATGACGAGCCCTCGGTCCTCGCCGCAGTGGCGCGCGATCTCCGACGCGGCTTCGGCGAGCGCTATCGAGTCGTCCGAGCCGGATCGGGCCCCGAGGCGCTCGAGGTCCTGAGCGAGCTGGTTCGCCGTGGTGAGCCGGTTGCGCTCCTGGTGGCCGACCAGCGCATGCCGGGGCTGTCCGGCACGGATTACCTGGTTCGCGCCCGGGAGATCAGCCCGAGCGCCAAACGCGTCCTCCTCACCGCCTACGCCGATACCGACGCCGCCATCCAGGCCATCAACGAGGTCTCGCTCGACTATTACCTGCTGAAGCCGTGGGATCCCCCGGAGGAACAGCTATTCCCGCCGGTCGAGGACCTGCTCACGGCGTGGGAGGCGGGTGCCGCGCTCGAGGCCGGCGGCGTCCGGCTGATCGGACATCGCTTCTCGCGGGCCTCCCACGATCTGCGTGACTTTCTCGCTCGCAATCGGGTCCCGGCCCGGTGGCTCGACGTCGAACGAGATTCCGAGGCCCGCCGGCTCCTCAAGGTCGCCGAGGTCAGCGACGACCGCCTCCCGGTGGCCTTGCTCGAGGACGGCACGGTGCTCGAGCGGCCGACGATCCTCGAACTGGCCGAGCGACTCGGCGTGGTCGGTCAGCCTTCTTCAGAGCATTACGACCTGGTCATCGTCGGCGGCGGACCGGCCGGCCTCGGCGCAGCGGTCTACGGCGCCTCCGAGGGACTCAAGACGATCATGGTCGAGCGCGAGGCGCCGGGCGGGCAGGCCGGGCAGTCGAGCCGGATCGAGAACTATCTCGGCTTCCCGACCGGGCTGAGCGGATCGGATCTGACCCGGCGCGCGACCGATCAGGCGCGCCGTCTGGGCGCCGAGCTGGTGACCCTCCAGGACGCCACCGGTCTCCGCGTGGAGGGGTCGGGCCGGATCGTCGAGCTCTCAGGTGGCGGCACGCTCAGCGCCAGCAGTGTTCTGGTCGCCTCGGGGGTGTCCTATCGCCAGCTGGACGTTCCGGGCTTCGCCGACCTGACCGGGCGGGGCATCTACTACGGCGCGGCGCTGACCGAAGCACGCTCGTGCGCCGACCAGCACGTTGTGGTCATCGGCGGGGCCAACTCGGCCGGGCAGGCAGCGGTCTACTTCTCCTCCTACGCCAGCCGGGTCACCATGCTCGTACGCGCGGCCACGCTGGCCAAGTCGATGTCCCACTACCTGATCGAGCAGATCGAGTCCCTGCCGAACGTCGAGGTGCGGACCGGCACGCAAGCGGTGGGCGCGGCGGGGGACGGCCGCCTGCGGGAGCTGCGGATCCGCGCTTCCGACGGCACCGAGCGGGCCGAGCCCGCCGACGCCTGCTTTGTCTTCATCGGCGCCATGCCCCTGACCGGCTGGCTCGAGGGCGTGGTCGCGCGCGACGACCGTGGGTACATCCTGGCCGGTCTCGACGCCAAGCTCGATGGTTGGCCACTGCAGCGCGACCCGTTCCCGCTTGAGACCAGCGTGCCCGGCGTGCTCGTGGCCGGGGACGTCCGCGCCCGGTCGATCAAGCGAGTGGCCAGCGCAGTCGGAGAAGGCTCGATGGCGGTGTCGCTCGTCCACCAGTACCTGGCCGAGCCTTGAGCACGACGCGTGACACATCACCGGTGACCGTCGCCGACCTTCGCGCCGTCGACCTGTTCGACGACCTCGACGACGCGGCTCTGGCCGAATGGGCCGCGGTAGCCAGATGGCGGCGAGCCGAGGCCGGCGAGGTCGTCGTCGCGGGCGACTCGACGCCCGAGGGCCTGTGGTGCCTGCTCGAGGGAACGCTCCAGACTTTCTTCCGCAGCGGAGATCGGTTCGAGCCGGTCGGCAATCAGCACGCCCCGACCTGGATCGGCGCCGTGCCGACGCTGACCGAGATGCAGATGACGGCGCGGATGATCGCTACCACGAGCGCCCAACTCGCCCTGATTCCAGCGCCGGACTTCCGTCGCCTCGCTCTCCGGCATGCGCCCGTGCACCAGCGGATCATGCGCCAGGTGCGCCCGGTGGTCGCGCGAGCCACCGCGGTGCAGCAGAACCATGAGCGCCTGGCCGCGCTGGGCACGATGGCAGCCGGTCTGGCGCACGAGCTCAACAACCCGGTCGCGGCCGCCCGACGGTCTGCCGCCGACCTGGCCGAGGCCCTCGACGTCATCGGAGCGACCCTGCGCGAGTTCGTCCAGGCCGGGATCGAGCGTGAGGACGCGGCCAAGCTCGCAGAACTGCGCGAGCGGGCGCTCCGCCAGTGTGCGGGCCGGAATCCCCTCTCGGCCCTCGACGCGGCCGATGCCGAGGACGAGATGCTCGAGCGCCTGGAGCGGCTCGGAGTGTCCGAAGCCTGGCGGCTGGCCGAGCCGTTCGCCGCCGCCGGACTCGAGGCTGCCTGGTTCGACCAAGTCGAGCGATACGCGGGACCGGCCACGCCGGCAGCGCTGCGCTCGGTCGCCGCGTCTCTGACCGCCCAGCGGCTGGTGAGCGAGCTGCGCGAATCGACCGACCGCATGGGCTCGCTCATCGGCGCGGTCAAGGCCTACGCGTACATGGACCGGGGAGGCGTCGTCGAGGCGGATATCCATGAGGGCCTCGAGACGACGCTCACCGTGCTCGGCCACAAGCTGAAGCACACCGAGATCGAGATCCGGCGGGACTACGACCGGACCCTGCCGCGGCTGACCATCTACGGCTCGGAGCTGAACCAGGTGTGGACGAACCTGCTCGTCAACGCCATCGATGCCACCGGGGACCGCGGCGCGATCACGCTCCGGACGAAGCGCGATGGCGACTGCGTCCTCGTCGATATCGCCGACACCGGACCCGGCATCCCCGCAGCGATCCGCTCGCGCGTGTTCGAACCCTTCTTCACCACCAAAGACGTCGGTCAGGGCACCGGCCTCGGACTGGATACGGCCAGACGGATCGTCGAGGACCGCCACGGCGGATCGGTCGCCTTCGATACCGGCGAGTCCGGGACCACCTTCCACGTCTGGCTTCCCATCCAGCCTGCCACCTCTCAGAAGACGGAGACACCGACATGACCACCTGCACTCACCTGGGCCAGATCGAGATCCGGCAGCTGCCCGCGAGCGTCGAAGGCTGTGAGGATTGCCTGCGGGAGGGCGGGGTGTGGCTGCACCTGCGCATCTGCCTCACCTGCGGTCACGTTGGGTGCTGTGACGACTCGCCCAACCGGCACGCGACCGCCCACCAGCACGAGACCGATCACCCGCTCATTCGGTCGCTCGAGCCGGGGGAGGATTGGAGTTGGTGCTATCCCGATCAGGTGGCGATGCTGATCCCGGAGATCGCCGGCAACACCCGCATCCCGCCGTCACCGATGCTCAACGGCTGAGTCCTCGGCCGAGTTTCCCGCAAACTGCACGGCCGACCGCCTCGAGGGGCTCCAGAGGCGCCCCGGAGGCGCCGATGCGATCGGGGAGATGATGCGTGGATTCCTCTCCCCCCAGACCACCGTTCCTGGCTCCGCCGACCTGCTCGAGCTGGTCAGCGAGCTCATCGAGGCTCACGCCGACACCGTCGAGCTGCTGCTCGCGGACGAGCCGGACGAGCCGGACGAGGCGGATCAGCCGGATCAGCCGGATGAGCCGGATGAGCTCGAGCGGTGGGCCCACCTCGACTATCTCCGGGCGCTCCAGCGCCTCGGGCACGCGACGCTCGCCAGCCACGGCCAGCGCCCGCCGCCGGCCCCCCGGCCGCCGCTGCGTCACGCGGTCCAGGGCTGTGCGGCGGCCGTCGCTATCTTGGTTCGAGCGGCCGCGCCGATGCTCCCGAGGGCGCTTGGTCTTTTGGGCATCGATGACTTCACACCACCCCCCGTTCAATTCCGCTGAGCTCGAGACCGCTATCAGGACGCGGCGAACGCACAAGGCCTACGCCTCACAACCGGTCGACCCGAGCACCCTGAACCAGCTGTTCGACGTCGCTCGCTGGGCCCCCAACCACCACGTCACAAACCCGTGGCGGTTCCGGGTAATCGGCCCCGAGACGCTCGTCCGGCTCGCTAACGAGGCCGAGCGAGACAAGCCGGGATCGGCACAGAAGCTGCGCCGCGCGCCAACCCTGGTGGCGGTGAGCGCCAAGCGAAACGATGATCCGGCCCAGGAGCGGGAGGATCTGCTCGCCACCGCGGTGGCTGCGTACATCGTGCTCCTCGCCGCGCACGCGCGCGGCCTGGCGGGATACTGGAGATCGGTGCCGCTGCTCTCGACCCCGGCCGGACGCCGCCTGCTCGCCATCCCCGACGATGAGGAGCCGGTGGGGCTGCTGTACCTCGGCCACCCGATCCAGGACCAGCGCGTGCCGCCGCGCGCTCCGGTGCAGGAGATCGCAAGCTTCCTGCCGTAGCGATAGACAGCTCGATCACCTCCGCCCCCATCCGCCGGTCTATATCGTCCCTGCGGGCGCCGGGAACGCCGATGAAAGGAGAGGATGATGGGCTCACCTACTCGCGAGGACGCGCAGCTGATGATGCAGCTCGCTCAGTGGGGCACAGGCATTGGACTGCAGGACGCCTTGCCCAAGCTTTGGTCCGACGACTTCGACCCGGAGACCGCGGACCCGATGGACAAGTCCGTGCAGACGCTGCTCGGATTCGGGGAGACGTTAGGCACACTGACCAAGCACGAGCTCATCAGCGTTGAGCTCGTGAAGGACTGGCTTTGGATCGAGGGCATGTGGGGACGAGTCGCGCCGGCAGCCATGAAAGCGCGAGATAAGGCCGGCGAGCCACGGCTGTACGAGAACTTCGAGGCGCTGGCCAAGGGCTGAGGACCGGGACCTCGTGGTCGCGAGGCTGCGCCAAGCCGTCCTCGCAGCTAGCGAGCTCGAACCGGTGGTCGCTCGGTTACGAGGATCGCTTGGGCTGGGCGAGCCATACCAGGACCCTGCCGTGGCCGCGTTCGGCCTCAGGAATGCCGTCTTTGCGCTCGGTGACACGTTCCTCGAGGTCGTCTCGCCCGTCCAGCCTGACGCCGCCGCGGGCCGATGGCTGGAGCGGCGCGGAGGGGACTGCGGCTACATGGCGATGTTCGAGATCGACGATCTCGCCGCGGCGCGCCATCGCGCGGGAGAGTTGGGCCTGCGCGAGGTCTTCGAGATCGACCTTCCGGACATGGCCGAGGTCCATCTCCATCCCACCGACGTGGGCGGCGCGATCGTCGCCCTCAGCCGTCCGCGTCCGGCGGGCTCGTGGCGGTGGGGCGGCCCGGACTGGCGGCGGCGAAGCAGCCCGGAGCGGCTTGCCGGCATCACCGTCTCGGTCCCCGACCCGGAGGCGACCGCTCGTCGATGGGGCACCGTCCTCGGTGCCGAAGACCCAGGCCGCCTCGGGGTGCGGTTCGAGACCGGGGACGGAAACGCGGGCATCGTCGAAATCGCCCTCGCCGGCCCGCGCGACGCCACGGTCGACCTCGGCCGGATCCGAGTCTCGTGCGCTACCCGAGCTGATCTCGCAGCCGGTGGCGCATGATCTTGCCCGAGCCGGTGCGCGGAATCTCGTCCACCACCCGGAACTCGGCCGGTACCTTGAATTCGGCCAGCCGCTCGGCCACGAAGTGCCGCACGGCGTCGAAATCGAGCTCCTCCTCGGCGGCGACCACGAAGGCGACCACAACCTCGCCGAGCGCCTCGTGGGGCTTGCCGATCACGGCGGCGTCGCTCACGCCGGGGTGCTCGGCGATCACCTGCTCGACCTCGACCGGATAGATGTTCTCGCCGCCTCGGATGATCAGCTCCTTGATCCGGCCGGTGATGGTCAGGTAGCCGTTGGCGTCCGAGCGCGCCAGGTCGCCGCTGTGGTACCAGCCACCGCGCAGCACCTCGGCCGTGTCGCGTTCCCGGTTGTGATAGCCGAGCATGACCTGAGGGCCGCGGACGACCAGCTCTCCCTCCTCACCTACGGCCACGTCATCCCCGGCCTGCGGGTCGATGAGCCGAACCGCGCAACCGGGCACGGGCAACCCGCACGACCCGGGCGGGCGGCTGCCGACCGGCCAGTTCATCGTCACCATGGTCGAGGTCTCGGTGATGCCGTAGCCGTCGAGCACCGGCACGCCGGCCACCCGCTCGAACGCCTCGGTCAGCGCCGCCGGCATGATCGCGCCGGCGGAGACGCAGGTTCGGAGCGCCTTCGCCCGCAGCGGCTCGCCGTCCAGATACTCGGTCACGTAATGGAACATGGTCGGGACTCCGGGCAGCAGGGTGAACGCCTCATCCCGTAGGAGCTCGACGACGCGCTTGGCCGAGAACCGCGGGAGCAGCCGGATCGTCGCCCCCGTGGCCACGATGCCCAACACGGTCAAATCCAGCGCGTAGGAGTGGAACAGCGGCAGCGCGGAGAGCATGGTGTCGTCCGCCGACAGCCCGACGATCGGGGTCCAGCACGACGCCACCACCCACAGGCAGGAGCGCTGAGTCAGCAGCACCCCCTTGGGGCGGCCCGTCGTCCCGGACGTGTAAAGCATCCAGGCCGGCTCGTCGAGGTCGAGGTCATCGGACGGCCCACTTGACGGTTCGCTCTCGAGCAGCGACTCGTAGCCGAGCTCGGCGTCCTCGTCGTCCGGCTCGACCACGATCGTCTCCCCCATCGCGGGCGCGCGCTCGGCCAGCCGCCAGGTTCGCCGGCGCTGCCGGGCATCGCTGATCAGGACCTCCGCGCCGGAGTCCTCGAGCATGAAAGCCAGCTCGGTGTCGGTCGCGGCCGGGTTGAGGAACACGGCCAGGTTCCCCGCCCGCGCCACGCCGAGATAGCTCTCCGCCGCCTCGACGCGGTTGCCCATGCAGATCGCCACCGGGCGACCGCGGTCGACTCGGTCCCGGAGGTGTCCGGCCAGCCGGGCCGTGCGCGCGTCGAGCTCGGCCCAGCTCACCGCCCGCGCGTCATCCACGAAGGCCGGCGTCTTGCCGCGGTGCGCGGCGTGCCCGGCCAGCAACTCCGGCAGGGGCCGGATCAGCTCGGTTCGGACCATGTGGCGGCTACGCCGCCATTGGCAGTTTCGCCTGGCGGCGGGACATGCCGACGCGTACGGCTTTCCGCGGACTCACCTATTCAGACCAGAAGTCGATCGCCCGCCGGCGCCGCTCCTGCCAGAGCTCGTTCTTGGCCGTGAACGCTTCCAGGCCCTTGCCCGGCTCGGCATCGGGAATCACGGGCGTGTCCGGACGCCAATTGACCGCCGCGGTGGCAAGTTCGCTGTAGGCCTCGAAGGCCAGCGCGGTCGTCATGTCGGCGTCGGCGTTCTTGTTCATGGTGAATTTGAGCTGGCGCAGCGCCTGCTGGTTCTTGACCAGCAGGGTGTCGATCAGCCGCTCGAGCTCGGCGTCGACCTCGCCGTCGGCCACCGCCCGGTTGAACAGTCCCCACTCGACGCCACGACGCGCCGACTGAAGGGCTCCGATCAGGTTGATCTCCTTGGTGCGCCGCCGGCCGATCAGCCGGATCATCCGGGTTGTCCCGCCCCAGCCCGGGGTCATCGCGCTGTCCACCTCGGGCATCCCCCACCGGCAGCTCTCGGCGATCATGGCCAGGTCGCACGCCATCGTGATCTCGAGGCCGCCGCCGAGCACGACCCCCTCCGCTACCGCGATCGTGATCTTGTCCAGGTCCTCGATCGTGTTGGCGAACCGCTGGTAGAAGCGGATGCGCCGCATGACCTGGTTCGGGTCACCCCACATCCCCTCGTGCATCTCGACCAGGTCGTCCCCGGCCGAGAAGTAGCCGCCCGCGCCCCTGAACACGACGACGTTCAGCCGCTCGTCCGATGAGACCTCTTCGACCGCCGCCACCAGCTCGTCGGTCAGGGCCACCGACAGCGGGTTCATGCGCTTCGGGGGGTCCCAGAGGATCGTCGCCACGCGGTCATCGTGACTGCGCACGAGCTTGACCTCGGAGTACTCGGTCACGTTGGTCGGCCTGAGCGTGGGGATCGGATAGGCCGACTTCAGCTCCCCATTGGTTGACGCCATGACGTGCTCTCCTCCACTCGTTTCCTAGCGCGCGCTAGCTGGACAGCCTAGCGAGCGCTCGCTAGGCTGTCAATCGTGAGCGCCGCCCGCGATCGAGTCCGCGAGGTCGCGCTCACGCTGTTCGCCGAGCGCGGCTACCACGGCACCTCGATGAGCCAGATCGCGGCGGGCGTGGGCGTCCGCGTGCCGAGCCTCTACAGCCACATCCGCTCAAAGCAGGAACTCCTCACGGAGATCGCGATCGAGACGACCGACGCCGTACTGACCGAGTTCGAGATGGCGACGGATGGGGTCGACGATCCGGCCACGAGCTCTCCAGCGCGCCGTGCGCGCCTACGCCCTGCGCCACGCCACCCACCCGCGGCAGGCACTGGTGGTCAATCGGGACATCTTCAGCCTCGAGGAGCCGACGAGGGGCTCGGTCCTGGCCAAGCGCCAGCATCATGAGCGCGCAGTCCGGGGACTCATCTCCGCCGGGGTGCGAACCGGAGCGTTCCACGTCGCCTCGCCTGCCATCGCGTCGTTCGCGATCCTCGAGATGAGCGTCAGCATCGCCCGCTGGTTTCGCCCCAACGGACCGCTGTCAGCGGAGGAGGTAGCCGACCTCCACAGCCAGTTCGCGCTCGGCATCGCGGTCGGGAGCCATTAGCTCAGCCGCCGGCGCGGCGTCCGGATGCGTTTTGTTAGCCATAGCGACCGTTTGCGCACCCAAACGAACAGGTCCGCCGCGCGGACCGCCTCGCCACCGCCAAAGACGCCACTAGTTCCACTCCATCGCCGACCGCTTCTCCCAGTACGCGCGTGGGTCCTCGCCGAGCGCATCGAGGAGTCCGGAATCGAACCGGACGCCGGACGCCGCCGCCAGGTTGCTCCCCAGCATCTCCGGCGTCGAGGCGCCGCTCAGCACCATGTCGGCCCACGGCTGGGCGAGCACGAAGGCGAGCGCCAGCGCATCGGGCGTCACTCCCCCGGCCGCGGCCGCCTCGCCAAGCGCGGGCACGTCGCCCCGCGCGGTCAATCGCCCGTTGGCCAAGGCCTCCTTGACGATCACGGTCAGCCCGGCCTGGTGTGCGGCCGCGAGAGCGTCACCGGCTGACCGCTCGAGCAGGTTCCACGTCGCCTGCACGGCGTCGAACCCGCCTATCTCGAGCGCGCGCTCGATCGCCTCACCCTGTCGCGGGCCGCTCACGCTCAAGCCCACAGGTACGCCCTGCTCGCGCAGGCGGGCGAGCTCACCGAGCACGGCCGGGTCATCGAGCACCCCGCTGTCCAAGGTGGCGGAGTGGATCTGATACAGGCTCAGCCACTCCCCGAGCAGCTCGCTGCTCTCTCGCCACTGCGCGCGCAGGTGCGAGACCGACAGGTCCTTGACCTCGTGTTGCTCGGCGTCAGTGCGCCAGTCCGCGGTGTAGCGGTAGCCCCACTTTGAGCCCACCGTAACCTGATCGCGGCCGAGTCCCCGCTGCCGCAGCCACGAAGCGAGAAACGCCTCCGCCCGACCGTACGAGCGGGCGGCGTCGAAATACCGGATGCCCGCGTCATACGCCGCGTCGAGCACGTCGTGAGTCAATAACTCGAGCGCCGCCACGTCGGTATGCCCGGACACGTCCTCGCCGTGGCCGAGGTTGATGTACGCCGGCCGCCCCAGGGCGGCCAGACCGAGCCCGAGGCGACCGGAGGCCAGCGGACTGTCGAGCAACCGGATCGCCATGGGTCGGTCCGATGATCACCGAAACCGCCCCACCGTGCACCCCGCCCCGGCCATGCACCCGCCCCCGCCGTGCACCCGCCCGAGCCGCGCACCCGCCCCGGCCGTGCACCCGCCCGAGCCGAGCACGCGCCCGAGCCGCCCACCCGCCCCGCGACCCGCCACCACTGCCGCACGCCGAAGACCCCCCGATGTAGGCTCCACCGCCGTGGAGGAGAAGCGCGTTCGCTTTGCGCGCTCGCTGCGGGCCCTGGCCGTGGCGACGGTGATCTGCGCCGGTCTGGCCGCCGGCAGCGCCGGGAACGCGGCCGGTGGTACCGCGCCCCGGGGGCCCGCGGCGCCCCGGGAGCCCGCGGCCCACCGGCCTCACGCAGCCGCGGCGGCACCGCGGATGAGCGCGGTGATCCGCCGCACCGAGTACGGCATTCCCCACATCCAGTCCTCGAATTGGTCCGGCCTCGGCTTACGGCTTCGGCTACGCCTTCGCCCACGACAACATCTGCACGATGGCCGAGGACTACGCCACCGTCGATGCCCAGCGCTCGCGCTACTTCGGTCCCTCCGGCAGCTACCTCCAGGGTGGCAACGGGGTCACGGTGGACAACCTGGACTCGGACTTCTTCTGGCAGCAGATAATCGACTCACACGTCATCGACCATCTGCTCAGCCTGCCGCCGCCGCTGGGGCTCGAGACGGAGGCCAAGCAGACCGTCCAGGGCTACGTCGCCGGCTACAACCGCTACCTGTCGGACGTCGGCGGAGCCAAGGGTGTCTCCGACCCCGCCTGCCGCGGCAAGCCGTGGGTGCGCCCGATCACCACCGCCGACGCCTACCGCCGCTTCTACCAGCTCATCGAGCTGGCCAGCGGCGACGTGGCCATCCAGGGCATCGCGCAGGCCCAGCCGCCGACGCCCCCGCTCGGCCTGCCACCCCTGCCGCTCGACGTCACCGGGACCGCGCAACAGCTCACGGCCAAGCTCGGCGTGCACACGGAGGGGAGCAACGCGGTCGCAGTCGGTCGCGCCGGCACGCGCGACCATCGCCACGGGCTGCTGCTCGGCAACCCGCACTTCCCCTGGACCGGCACGGAACGGTTCTACCAGGCCCAGCTCACGATTCCGGGCAAGGCGAGCGTCGAGGGCGCCACGCTGTTCGGCGTTCCGGCGGTCTTGATCGGCCACACCGCGACGATGGCCTGGAGCCACACCGTCTCGACCGCCTTCCGGTTCACCCCGTACCAGCTCACACTCGTGCCCGGCTCGCCGACCACCTTCCTGCGCGACGGACGCCCGGTCCAAATGACCGCCCGCACGGTCACCGTTCAGGTCCCGGGCGCGAATGGAAAGCTTCAGCCGGAATCGAGGACCCTGTACACCGCCCCCGGCTACGGCCCGATCTTCACCTCGCTCGAGAGCGTTCCGCTCCCCTGGACCCCGACCACGGCGTTCGCCCTCCGCGACGCCAACGCCGACAACTTCCGCGTCTTCAACCACTTCTTCGACGTCGACCGGGCCTCCTCCGCCCCGCAGGTCCTCTCGATCCTCAAGCACTACGAGGGCATCCCGTGGGTCAACACGATCGCCGCGGACAAGCAGGGCAACGCCCTCTACGCCGACATCGGCGCCATCCCCAATGTCTCCAACGCCAAGGCTCAGCAGTGCGACACCGCCCTCGGGGCGGCCACCTTCGCCGACCTCGGCCTGCCCGTGCTCGACGGCTCGCGTTCGGCCTGCGACTGGGGCACCGACCCGGACGCGATCGAGCCGGGCCTGTTCGGACCCAGCCACCTCCCCCACCTCTACCGCTCGGACTACGTCACCAACTCGAACGACAGCTACTGGCTCAGCAACCCCCACCAGCCGCTGACCGGGTTCGCGCGGATCATCGGCGACGAGGGCACCGCCCGCAGCCTGCGCACCCGGATCGGCTTGATCATGACCCAGGCACGCGTCGACGGCAGTGACCATCTCGGACCGCCAGGGTTCACGCGCCAGGACATGCAGAACCTCGTCTTCAGCGACCGCCAATACGGCGGCGAGCTGGTCCGCGACGACCTCGTGTCGATGTGCCGCTCGATGCCCGGTGGGCTCGCTCCCACGACCAGCGGACCGCCGGTCCCGGTCGGCAACGCCTGCGACGTGCTCCAAGCCTGGGACCTGCACGAGAACCTGAACTCCCACGGGGCGATCCTGTTCCGGCGCTTCTGGGATCGCGCCGTCCAAGCCACCCCCAGCCCGTTCTCACACCCGTTCGACCCGTCGGACCCGGTCCACACCCCGTACGGGCTCAACACGGCCCACCCTCAGGTCCGCACGGCTCTGGGCGACGCCATCAACGACCTGCAAGCCGCCCACATCCCGCTCGACGCCTCTCCCGGCCAGGTTCAGTTCGCGACCAGAAACAGCCAGAAGATCCCCCTCCACGGCGGCCCGGGGGATCCGAACGGCGAGTTCAACGCCATCTACACCAACTGGATTCCCGGGCAGGGCCCGAGTGACCCGTACCTCGGATCCTCCTACGTCCAGGTGGTGACCTGGAACAACAGCTCGTGTCCGGACACGCGCACGATCCTCACCTACTCGCTCTCGGCCAATTCACGCTCACCGTTCTACGCCGACCAGACGCGGCTGTTCAGCCAGAAGCGCTGGGTGACCGAGCGCTTCTGCGCTGCGGACGTACTCGCCCACACGCTCTCGACGACCACCCTGAGCACCGGAGCGCGGACCCGCACCACCCGCCCGAGAAAACCGGCCCGCCGCCGGCCCACGCCACCGGCGGTGAAGTTCACCGGCTGATCAGTCGCGCTCGATCATCACCGAGGTGGCCTTCACCACCGCGGTGGCGGTGACCCCGGGCATCAGCCCGAGCTCCTCGATCGAGTCACGCGTGATTGCGGCGGTGACCAGAAACGGACCGGCCTCGAGCTCGACCAGCGCCATCACCCCATCCGACTCGACCGATCTGACCACGCCGGTGAACCGGTTGCGGGCCGAGCGCTCCGTGCCGGTGCGATGACGCGCCGGGCGCTGGGTCAGACGCCGGATCTCCGACTCCGGCACGAGCCGGCGGTTGCGCTCATCGCGCCGCGTCCGGATCTGCCCCTTGCGATCCCAGCGCCGCAGCGTGTCGATGCTCACGCCGAGCGCCGCCGCGGCTTCCCCGAGCGATAGATCCCCAGGCATCTCGGCCGCAGAAGCTACTAGCTCTAGCCGAGGATCAGCTCGGCGAGCAGCACGACCCCGAGCCCGGTCAGCGCCGCCCCGGCCAGCCGCTCGGCCCCCTCCCGGACCCGTTCGCTCAGCCGGCCGCCCAGCCGCAGCCCGGCCTGGGTGACCAGCGCGGTCTGCCCGGCGATGAGCGCGATCACGAGCACGACCGGCAGCCGCAGCAGCCCCAACGTGAACCCGATCGCGAGCTCGTCGAGGCTGATGCTCAGCCCGAGCAGCAGGAGCACTCGGACGTCACGCGTGCGCGCCAGCCCGGCCAGCCGGCCGTCCTCATCTGAATCCGACATCAGCGTGTACAGACCGAAGGCCAGGAGCACGCCGACGGCCAGGTAGTCCGCCGCCGAGCCGACCGCGCGGGCGAGCGGCGCCCCCACCAGCAATCCGATCAGCGGCATCCCGGTCTCGAATCCGGTGAACAGCAGGGTCAGCCGGCGCCGGCGCCGCCCGGAGACGCCGACCATCCCCAGTCCGGCCGCGACCCCGAACGTGTCAAGGCCGAGCGGGACGATCAGCGCGATCAGCTTGCCCACCATCCCCCGACAGGGTAGGCAGCCCGAACCGCGCCAGCGTCTCACGGCAGGCGTCGAGGAAGATCCGCCCGTCGGTGCGCAGGGTGAAGAAGCTCGCCCCCGCGGCCTGCCAGCGTTCGACCTGCTCGGGGCGCTCGACATACACCCCGAGCGCGGCGTGCGGCGCCACCGCTTCGGCCAGGTGCTCGCCGACCGCGATCACCTCAGGGTGGTCGAGCTCACCCGGGTGCCCGACGCTCTGGGAGAGGTCATACGGGCCGGCGAAGACGACGTCGACGCCGGGTGTGCGCGCCACCGCGGTCGCCTCCCCGAGGGCGTCCGCGGCCTCGATCTGCACCACCACCGTGGTCAGCGCGTCCCGGCCCGACGCTCCCAGCGCGGGATCGGCCTGCAGCGCATGGCGAACGATCGGGGCCAGCCCACGCCGCCCGGCCGGGTGATACCGGGCCGCGGCCACCACCTCGGCCGCCTCGCCGGCCGAGCGCACGCCGGGGACCATCACTCCGTCCGGCCCCATATCCAGCACGCGGGTGATCGAGCCCAGGCCGTCGGCCTGCACGCGCACCAGCGAGGCGATCCCAGCCGCCCGCGCCGCCGCGATCAGCGCCGACAGGACTCCGAAGTCGATGGCCGAGTGCTCCAGGTCGAGGACGACGAAGTCGAACCCGGCCAGCGCGTAGCACTCGACCGCCGCCCGCGCCGGCAGCTCGAGCACGAACGACCCCACCACCGGCTCGCGCGCGCCCAGCCGGTCGCGAAACGAGGCCGTCACCGGTAGCTGACCGGCTCTCGGCGCCCGCTCGCACTCGAGCGCAACACCGCGTCACACACCTCGGCCGCCCGGTACCCGTCCTCGAAGTCGGCGCCGTACGGCCGCACCTCGCCCTCACCCGCGATCGCCGACAGCAGATGATGGATCTCGTGCACGAAGGTGTGCTCCCAACCGATGATGTGACCCTGCGGCCACCACCACTTGATGAACGGGTGGTCGGCCTCGGTGACCAGCACCTGCCGGAACCCCTGCGCCCGCCGCCCGGGATCCGAGTCGACCATGAACACCTGGAGCTCGTTCAACCGCTCCAGATCGAAGGCGATCGAGCCCTTCGAGCCGTTGATCTCAAAGCTGAGCCCGTTCCGCCGGCCACGGCAGAAGCGCGAGGCCTCGATCGTGCCCACCGCGCCGCCCTCGAACTCGACCGTCGACTCGAACGCGTCATCGACATCAACCGTCCCCCCCGGCCGCTCGGGGATGAACGTCCGCGTGATGGCCGAGACGGCGGCGATCTCTCCGACCAGGAAGCGGGCCAGGTCGATCACATGCGCGCCGAGGTCCCCGAGCGCCCCCGAGCCCGCCTGCGCGGCATCGAGCCGCCAGACGCGCTCGAACGCCGGGTCCATGATCCACTCCTGCAGATACCGGCCGCGGAAGTGGTAGATCTCCCCCAGCTCCCCGGCCTCGATCATCTCCCGGGCCAGGCGCACCGCGGGCACGAACCGGTAGTTGAACGCGCACATGTGCTTGACCCCGGCGCCCGCCGCGGCCTGCCAGATCTCATGGCTCTCATCCGCGGTCCGCCCGAGTGGCTTCTCGCACAGCACGTGCTTGCCCGCCTTGGCCGCCGCGATCGTCGGCTCCCCGTGCAGGCTGTTGGGGCCGGAGTTGTCGAACAACTGGACGCGGTCGTCGGCGATCACCTCCTGCCAGTCAGTCACCGCGGACTCGAACCCGTACCGCTCGGCCGCCTCGTCCACCGCTTCCCGGTTGCGGCCCGACAGAGCCACCAGCCGGGGCCGGAGCGGCGGCGGCCAGGTCATGTACGGGAGCGTCTTGTACGCGTTCGAGTGAGCCTTGCCCATAAACGCGTAGCCGAGCATGCCCACGCCGATCTCGTCCGTCATTGCGCACTCCGCTGCATCGCGCGATCGAACACGAACGAGGACGGTTGGAAGTCCGCTCGGCGGACGAACGCGAGCGCGTCCTGGGCGCCCCATTCGCGGTCCATGCCGGCGTCCTCCCACTCGATCGAGAGCGGACCGGCGTAGCCGATCCGGTTCAGCGACCGCAGCAGCGACTCGAAGTCGACGTCGCCGTGCCCGGGCGAGACGAAGTCCCACCCCCGCTCGGCCTCGCCGAAGTTGAGATGGCTGGCCAGGATCGAGCGGCGCCCATCGAGATGCTTGCGGGAGTCCTTGACGTGCACGTGGTAAATCCGGTCGGCGAACTCCTCCACGAACGCGGCCGAGTCGAGGAACTGATGGGCGAAATGGCTGGGGTCGAAGTTGATCCCGAACCCCTCGCGCCGCCCGATCGCCTCGAGCGTCCGGCGCGTGGTCACGAAGTCATAGGCGATCTCGGTCGGGTGAACCTCTAACCCGAACCGCACCCCCTCGCCGTCGAATACGTCGATGATCGGGCCCCACCGCTCGCCGAAGTCGCCGTACCCCCGCTCGATCTCCTCGAAGTCGTTGGGCGGAAACGAGTAGAGCAGGTGCCACACCGCCGACCCGGTGAAGCCGTTGACCTGCGTGACCCCGAACGCGGCCGCGGCCCGGGCGGTGTCCTGCATCCGCTCCGCGGCGCGCCGCCGCACGCCCTCGGGGTCGCCGTCCCCCCACACCTCGGGCGGGAGCACGGCCTCGTGCCGGCCATCGATCGGATCGCACACGGCCTGGCCGACCAGGTGCGCTCCGAGGGCCCAGCACCGCAGCCCGTGCCGCTCGAGCAGCGCGCGCTTGCGCTCCAGGTAATCCGGTTCGGCCAGCGCTCGGTCGACCTCGAAGTGATCGCCCCAGCACGCCAGCTCCAGCCCGTCGAAGCCCCAGCTCGCCACCTTGGCGGCCAGCTCCTCGAGCGGCAGGTCGGCCCACTGGCCGGTGAACAACGTGACGGGTCTCCCCATGTCTCTCCTCTCCTATGGCACCAGTACCGCTTTGCCGACTTCGCCCGCCCGGGCGGCCGCCAGGGCCTCCTGCGCCCGGTCGAGCGGGAACGTCGTGATCAGGCGCTGCAGCTCGAAGCGCTCGAGCAGCTGCGGCACGGTCCGCACGTACTCGAGGTAGTGCGCGGCCGAGAAGGCCCACGAGCCGAGGACGCTCAGCTGCTTGCGGGTGATCAGGTGCGGATTGATCGGCGTCGGGCCGTGATCGGTGTACTGACCGAGCACGAGCACCCGCCCGGCCGGCCGCGCGAGCTCGAGCGCCTCTGGGACCGCGGCCGGCACACCCGTGCACTCGACCACGAGATCGGCCCCGCGCCCACCCGTGAGCTCCCGTACCGCTTTCAGCCGGGCGCCCACGTCCAGCTCATCGATATTCAGCCGCTCGTCCCCCACCCCGAGCGACGCCGCCAGCGTCAAGCGCCCCGCCGGCGCTCCGATGATTACCACCGGCCTCGCCCCCGCGAGCTGGGCGTACATGGCCGCGGCCAGACCGACCGGGCCCGCGCCCTGCACCACGACCGACTCCCCGGGCCGCACCGGCGCGATGTGCAGCAGCCCATGGACGACGGTCGGCCCCGCGCAGCCGAGCGCGATGACGGCCTCCGAGGGTTGCGCGTCGCTCAGCCGGACCACGGTGGTTCCCGGCTCGAGCTCGATCGAGTCGGCCCATGAGCCCGCCCGGGTGATGCCGTAGATCCGCCGCCGCTCGCACAGCGTCGGCTCCTGGGCGTCGCGGCAGTAGTAGCACGCGCCGCAGGCGATGCTCGACGCCCACGCGATCCGGTCGCCGGGCTGCAGCGGCGTCCCGTACGCGTCGTGCTCGAAGCCGGGCCCGGTCGCCCCCACCCGTCCGACGCCCTCGTGGCCGAGCACGACCGGAACCTGGATCGGCAGCCGTCCCGCTTGCAGGTGCACGTCGGTGCCGCACACGCCGCCGAACTCCACATGGGCCACCAGCCCATCCCCCAGCTCCGCCTCGCGTACGACGACCGGCTCTCCGAACCGCTCCAGCACCACGGACCGCATCGCGCGACACTACACTCCCCCGCCGTGGAGTTCGAGGGGCGAACGGCGCTGGTCACCGGTGGCGCGGGAGACATCGGCGCGGCCGCGGCCCGGCGTCTGCAATCGGCCGGCGCGCGGGTGGCGACCTTCGATCTGCGTGCGGCCGAGCTCGACGGCGTGCTCGGGCTGACCGGTGACGTCAGCCGCTCCGAGGACATCGACGCCGCCGTGCAGCGCGTCGAATCCGAGCTCGGCCCGCTCGACGTCCTGGTCTGCGCGGCCGGGGTGAGCGGCGAGTCGCTGGCCACCGTGGACGTGCCGGACGAGGAGTGGCGGCGCGTGTTCGCGATCAACTCCGACGGCGTCTTCTTCGCCAACCGCGCCGCCGCCCGCGTGATGGTGCCCCGCGGCTACGGCCGGATCGTCAACGTGGCCTCGATCGCCGGCAAGGAGGGCAACCCGATGGCGGCCGCCTACTCGGCCTCCAAGGCCGCGGTGATCGGGATGACCAAGTCGATCGGCAAGGACCTGGCCGAGTCCGGCGTGCTCGTGAACGCGATCGCCCCGGCCGTGATCAAGACCCGCATGCTCGGGGACATGAGCGAGGAGCACGTCGGCTACATGGTCGAGAAGATCCCGATGAAGCGGATGGGCGAGCCCGAGGAGGTGGCCGAGCTGATCGCCTTCCTGGCCTCGGAGCGGTGCAGCTTCTCCACCGCGGCCACGTTCGACCTCTCGGGCGGCCGCGCCACCTACTGATCCGGGGCCTCGCTGCGCTCGGCGTCCATGGGACCGCGCAGCCCCATCCGGACCGTCTGGGATCTAATGGCCGCATGTGAGACATTCCGTCCCACACGCCTACTAGAGCGTCGCCACCCCCCAGCAAAGACCCCGGGGATCGCTCGCCGCGGCCAGGTGGTCATCGTGGCGGACGATCAGCTGGGCCTCCCCAAACGCCTCCGCGAACGGCGGCGCCACCGTGGCTCCGCGGAGCGAGCGCAGCCACGCGTCCGGAGCGTGGCCTTCCACGACCAGCTCCCCCTCGGCCACCGCCCACCGTGGCGCGGCCGTGCACTGCGCCGGTGACTGGCCCGCCAGCCAGCATGCGCGCGGTCAGCTGCAGCAGCACCTGAGGCTGCAGATGTCCCCCGCGGGTGGCCAGGGCGGCCCGCAGCCCGCCCCCGTCGGTGATCAGCGCCGGCGACAGGGTGTGGGGAGGGCGCCGGCCGGATCCGTACTCGGCCGGGTGTCCGGACGTGAGCGAGAACGAGGAGCCTCGGTTGTGCAGGGCGATTCCGAAGCCGGGGACGAACAGCTTCGAGCCCCAGGAGGCGAAGTTCGACTGCAGGATCGAGACCGCCATTCGGTCGCCGTCGACCACGCACAGCGAGACGGTGTCCCCAGGTAAAGCCGCGGCGGCGCCGGGGCGGAGTCGCTCGATCCGTTCGGGCGCCACCAGCGCTCGCCCATCGGAGCCGTCGTGCCACACCTCGTCGCGATCGGACATGGCGGCCCTGGCGCACTCGATCAGGAGCTGCGCCCAACGAGGATCGTCCGGGTCCGCAGGCAGCTCGAGCGAGGAGGCGAGCGCGGCCGACGGTGAGCCAGAGGTAGCCCTGCGAGTTCGGCGGCAGAGTCCACAGCCGGCGCTCGAACGCGTCGACGCTCAGCGGGTCCACCCAATCCGCATGCGGCGCGCTCAGGTCTTGGGTCGCGTACTCACCCGCTCCAAAGTCGACCAGGGCCGCGCCGAACTCCCCCTGATAGAAGCCGTTCCTCCCCTCGCGGGCGATCGCCTCCAGAGCCCGGGCCACGCCCGGGCGCCGCACGAGCTGTCCGGGCCGCAGATCCGCGAGCTCCTCGGCCCCGGGCACGCCGGCCAGTTCCCGGGTCGCCGCTGCCAGCCCGTCCGAGGCCGCGAACCCCTCGGCGGCGTGGCGCCGCGCCGGCTCGAGCAGCTCGGCCAGCGGCAGGCGGCCGAAGCGCTCGTGCAGCGCGACCCAGGCGTCGACGCAGCCGGGCACGGGCGCGGCCGCGAAGTGGCCGGTGGCGGGGACCTCGTGCAGGCCGCCCGAGCGGAGCCGCTCGGGGTCGGCGCCCGAGCCGGCGCGCCCGGAGCCGTTCAGCGCGGCGGGCGCCGCGTCGCCGTCGATGTGAACGAGACCGAGCAAATCGCCGCCCAGCCCGCACTGGTGCGGCTGGGTGACGGCCAGCACGGCCCCGGCCGCGATCGCGGCATCGGCGGCGCATCCACCGGCCCGGAGGGCCGCCACCCCGGCGCCGGCGGCCAGGGCGTCCGCCGTGCAGACGGCGGCCCGGGCCGCGTAGCGGGTGGAAAAGGGCGCGAGCGTCATCACGTGGTAGATATACCGAGATGGCGAGTGAGGAGATGGCCGGGGCGCGGCTTGTGCGCCTGCGTGCCCCGAATGGCGAGGCTCACGTCGGCCTGGTCGCGCGGCGAGCACGTAGACGTGCTGCCTGCGACCGACCCTGTCGCCGTCCTCACCGCGGCCTCGCTGCCCGAGCCGATCGACTCCGTGCCGCTGATCGACGAGCAGCTGCTGGTTCCGTTGATCGCGCCCGAGACGTGGGCCGCCGGGGTGACCTACGAGCGCAGCCGCGCGGCGCGCCTGCAGGAGAGCCAGGTGGCCGACGTCTACGACCTGGTCTACGAGGCCGAGCGGCCGGAGCTGTTCCTCAAGGACGCCGCCGGCCGGCGGACGGTCGGCCCGGGCGAGCCGATCGCCACCCGCGCGGACGCCACCTGGACGGTGCCCGAGCCAGAGCTGGCGGTGGTGGTCGGGGCCGACCGCACCCCGCTGGCGGTCACGATCGGCAACGACGTCTCCTCGCGGGACATCGAGGGCGCCAACCCGTTGTACCTGCCCCAGGCGAAGATCTACGGCGGCGCGTGTGCGCTCGGTCCGGCGCTGTTCGTGCCCCGAGACTGGAGTCACCCGTTCGAGATCGAGCTGCGGATCCTCGGCCCCGGCGGCGAGCCGGTGTTCGAGGACCGCACGAGCACGGCCAGCATGTGTCGCTCGCTCACCGAGCTGATCGACTACCTGTTCCGTGACAACCCCGTGCCACCGGGTACGGTGCTTCTGACCGGGACCGGCATCGTCCCGCCCGACGATGTAACCCTGACCGCCGGGCAGACGGTCGAGATCACGATCCCCGAGATCGGCACCCTGCGCAATCCCGTCGGTGCTCTGGAGGTAACCCATGTCTGACACGATCGCCGAGCTCGTCGGCGTCAACCTGATCGCCGGAGAGTTCGTCCCCAGCCGCGGCGGCGAGACGTACGAACGCGTCAACCCGTGGCGCCCGGCCGAGGTGGTGGGCGAGTTCCCGAGCTCGAACGCCGACGACGTCGATGCCGCCGTCACCGCCGCCGCCGGCGCGGCACCGGAGTGGTCGCGGCTGCCGGCGGCCAAGCGCGGCGGCTATCTCGCCGCGGCGGCCAACCTGATCGAGGAGCGGGCCGAGGAGATCGCGCAGGACATGACGCGGGAGATGGGCAAGCCACTGCGCGAGGCGCGGATGGAGGCCAACCGCGCGGCCACCATCTTCCGCTTCTTCGCCGGTGAGGGCTGGCGCCCCCAGGGCCAGATGTACGAGCAGTCGCTCACCGGGGCGGCCGTGTACACCCGCCGGCGCCCCCTCGGCGTGGTCGGGCTGATCACACCGTGGAACTTCCCCGCCGCCATCCCGGCGTGGAAGACGGCCCCGGCCCTCGCCTATGGCAACACGGTGGTGCTCAAGCTGGCCCAGGACTCTCCGCTCACCGGGCTGCACCTGGCGCGCGCGCTCCAGGAGGCGGGCCTTCCAGCCGGCGTCCTCAACGTCGTCATCGGCCGCGGCTCGGCCGTCGGCGAGCCGCTGGTCACCGATCCACGCGTCCGGGCGATCTCGTTCACCGGCTCGGTCCCGGTCGGGCTCGGGGTCCGCGAGCACGCGATGCGCGCGGGCAAGCGGGTGCAACTCGAGCTCGGCGGCCACAACCCGCTGATCGTCGCCGCCGACGCCAACCTCGATGCCGCCGTCACCGCGGCCTACGCCGGAGCCTTCTGGTCGGCGGGCCAGAAGTGCACCGCCACCCGGCGCATCCTGATCGAGGACGGGGTCTACGACCAGTTCCGCTCCCGCCTTCTGGAGCGAATCGACGCCGGCCATGTCGGCGATCCCTCCGATCCGCAGACCGAGGTCGGGCCGATCGTGAACCAGCGCCAGTTCGAGGATGTGCTCGAGGGCATCGAGCGTGGACGCGATCAGGGCGGCCAGGTGCTGACCGGCGGCGAGCGAGGCGACCCCGACGCTTACCTCATCCCCCCCACGGTGTTCGAAGGCGTGGGAGATCAGGATTTCCTGTCCTGCGAGGAGGTGTTCGGGCCGGTCACCTCGCTCTACCGGTTCGGCACCCTCGACGAGGCGATCGAGCGGGCCAACGCGGTCCGGTTCGGTCTGTCCGCGTCGGTGTTCACGCGTGACCTGGAGACGGCCGAGCGGTGCGTCAACGAGCTCGAGGCGGGGATCCTCCACGTCAACTCGCAGACCGCGGGCGCCGACGTGCACGTCCCGTTCGGCGGTACCAAGGAATCCGGCTACGGCCCCCACGAGCAGGGGCGGGCGGCGATCGAGTTCTACACCGAGGAAGTCACCGTCTACCGCGATGTCTGAGGAGCGCTGGCTGATCACCGGCGCGCTCGGCTGCATCGGCACCTGGTGCGCTCGCCGGCTCGTGCGCGACGGTCATGCGGTCATCGCCTACGACCTCGGCCGCGACTGGCACCGGGCGGATCTGGTCATGACGCCCGAGGAGCGTGAGGCGGTCGAGCTCGTCCCCGGCGACGTGACCGACCTGGGCGAGATCGAGCGGACCCTCCGGGAGCGGGAGATCACCCACGTCGTTCACCTGGCCGCGATGCTGGTGCCGCTGGCCGCCGCCGACCCGCCCCGCGGTGCACTCGTCAACGTGGTCGGCACGGTGAACATGTTCGAGGCGGTCAAGCGGTGCGGGCTGAGTGGTCTGGCCTACGCCAGCTCAGCCGCCGTGTACGACCGTCCCGACGGCATCACGGTGGCCGAGGACGCCGACGGCCATCCGATCAACCACTACGGCGTCCACAAGCAGGCCAACGAGGGCGCGGCTCGCGTGTACTGGCTCGACGACGGGATCGCCAGCATCGGTCTGCGGCCGCACATCGTCTACGGACCCGGACGCGACCACGGCATGACGGCGGGCCCGACCCTGGCCATGGCCGCCGCGGCCCGGGGCGAGCGCTACGAGATCCCGTTCGGGGGACGGGCCCAGTTCCAGTATGCGCCCGAAGTGGCCGCGATGTTCATCGACGCCGCCCGCTCGGCTCGGGGCGGCGCCGAGGTGCGCAACGTGGGCGGAGCGTCGGAGTCAGTGGCCGACCTGGTGGCCGCGATCGAGGCCGCACTTCCCGAGGCCGCCGGCACGGTCACCTTCAAACAGGACGTGCTGCTCCCGCTCCCCGAGTACATGGAGGCGCGGTCGCCGGTCACCACGCCCCTCGAGCAGGGAGTGAGGGAGACGATCGAGGTGCTCGCTGGTAGGGTCGCGCCGTGAGCGACCGGACCGTCGTGCTCGTGGGGACGCTGGACACCAAGGGCGACGAGTACGGCTACCTGCGTGACCGCCTCCGGCAGCATGGCGTCGACACCCTGCTGGTCGACGTGGGGACGGTCGGTTCGCCGCGGACCGAGCCCGACATCACGCGGTCCGAGGTGGGTGAGATCGCGGGCATCGACGTGGACGAGCTGATCCGGTCGGGCGACCGCGGCCGCGCGGTGAGCGCGATGGCGGACGCGGCCGCGGCCGTGATCCGTCGCCTGTACGACGAGGGGCGCTGTCATGGCGTACTCGCGGCAGGCGGTTCGGGCAACACCGCGATCGCCACCCACGCCATGCAGGCCCTGCCGGTGGGCGTGCCCAAGCTGATGGTCTCGACCGTGGCCGCCGGCGACACGCGTGACTACATCGGCGGCAGCGACATCGCGTTGATGGCCTCGGTGACCGACGTATCCGGCATCAACTCGATCTCCGGCCGGATCCTCGCCAACGCCGCGGCGGCGATGGCCGGGATGGTGAGCGCACCGACGGTCGAGTTGCCCGAGCAGCGCCCCCTGATCGCGGCCACGATGTTCGGGGTCACGACGCCGGCCGTGACCACGGCGCGGGAGGCGCTCGAGGAACGCGGCTACGAGGTGCTCGTCTTCCATGCCACCGGCACCGGCGGCACCGCGATGGAGGCGCTGATCGACTCCGGCTTCATGACCGGCGTGCTCGACATCACCACCACCGAGCTGGCCGATCGGCTGGTCGGCGGGGTCCTGGCCGCCGGCCCTGACCGGCTCGAGGTGGCCGGCCGGCACGGGATCCCTCAGGTCGTCTCGCTCGGAGCCCTGGACATGGTCAACTTCGGCGCCCGGGACACGGTGCCGCCCCAGTTCGAGGACCGCAACCTGTACGTCCACAACCCCTCGGTGACGCTGATGCGAACCACGGCCGAGGAGTGCGCCGAGCTCGGGCGGATCATCGCCGGGAAGCTGTCCGGCGCCCAGGGTCCGGTGGCGCTGTTCATCCCCTTGAAGGGCGTCTCGGCGATCGACGCCGAGGGCGGCCCGTTCCTCGACCCGGACGCCGACCAGGCGCTGTTCGAAGCCCTGCGCGAGAACCTGACCGACAAGGTCGAGCTGATCGAGCTCGAGCACAACGTCAACGACCCGGAGTTCGCCCGGGCCATGGTCGACAAGCTCGTGGAGTACCTGCAGTGACCGGCGACGAAGCCCGCGCGCAGCTCCGCGCCACGCTGGACGGCGGTGGCGTGATCATCGGGGCCGGCGCCGGTACCGGGCTGTCGGCCAAGACGGCCGAGGCCGGCGGAGCGGACCTGATCATCATCTACAACTCGGGCCGCTACCGGATGGCCGGCCGCGGGTCGCTGGCCGGGCTGATGCCCTATGGCGACGCCAACGCGATCGTGCTCGAGATGGGCAGCGAGGTCCTGCCCGTGGTCAAGCGCACGCCGGTGCTCGCGGGCGTGTGCGGCACGGATCCGTTCCGGCTCATGGACCGCTTCGTGGCTGAGATCGAGGCGGCCGGGTTCGCGGGCGTGCAGAACTTTCCCACCGTGGGGCTGATCGACGGCGTGTTCCGGGCCAACCTGGAGGAGACCGGAATGAGCTACTCGCTCGAGGTCGAGATGATCGCTCTGGCCAAGCGGCGCGGGTTGCTCACCGCGCCGTACGTGTTCGACGCCGAGACCACCGAGGCGATGACCCACGCGGGCGCGGACGTGCTCGTGCCCCACATGGGGTCTGACCACGAAGGGCACGATCGGAGCCCACACGGCGCTCACGCTGGATGAGTGCGTGACCCGGATCCAGGAGATGCACGACGTGGCCAAGGCGATCAACCCGGACGTCATCGTCCTGTGCCACGGCGGCCCGATCGCCGAGCCCGAGGACGCTCAGTACGTGCTCGAGCGCACCGACGGCGTGGTCGGCTTCTTCGGCGCCTCCAGCATGGAGCGGCTGCCGACCGAGACCGCCATGACCGAGAACATGAAGCGATTCAAGGCGATCCACGCCTGAAAGGAGAGAGGATGAGCAAGTTCGTCAAGAAGAGCGAGATCGAGAACGAGCAGTTCGACTGGGGCGTGATCGGCTGGCGGTGCGTGCCGGCCACGGGCGCCAAGCAGATCGTGGTCATGGACGTGACGCTGGAGCCCGGCGAAGGTCACAACTTCCACCGCCACCCCGGCCAGGAGGAGATGATCATCGTCAAGCGGGGGCAGATCACCCAGTACCTGGAGAAGGAGTCGACCACGCTCGATCCCGAGGACTCGGTGTTCATCGAGGCCGACGTCGTGCACGCCTCGTTCAACGACGGTGACGAGACCGCCCACCTCCAGGTCATCATCGCCCCATCGCTCGGCGAGGGGACCGGCTACGGGCTGGTCGAGGTCCACGACGAGGAGCCGTGGGCGTCGGTGCGCGCGGCCTGAACCGCCTCGGAGCCGAGCGCCGCGGGGAAGCTCTCGCTCAGCGTCGGGTGCGGGTGGATCGTCCCGGTCACGTCCTCGGGCGCGGCCAGCATCTCGATGGCCAGCGTCCCCTCCGCGATCAGCTCGGAGGCGTGGGGACCGGCGATCTGCACGCCGAGCACGCGCCGGCCCGTTCGATCGACGATCGTGCGCGTGAAGCCATCGCGCGCGTTCAGCGTGGCCGCACGTCCTGACGCGCCGAGCGGCGAGGTGCCCACGCCGACGTCGAACCCCGCCGCTCGAGCCTCGGCCTCGGACAGTCCCGCGTAGGCGATCTCCGGGTCGGTGAAGATGACCACCGGGATCGCGGTCGGGTCGAAGGCCGACGGCAGACCGCACAGCGCCTCAGCGGCCACGATCCCCTCGGCGCTCGCCTTATGGGCGAGCGCGGGACCGGCCGTGACATCTCCGATCGCCGCCACCCTCGCCGTGGCGAGTCGTCGCTCATCGACCGCGATCAGGCCGTCGGGACCGACCGGCACCCCGAGTGAGGACAGGCCGAGGTCGTCGGTGTTCGGGGTTCTTCCCACGGCCACGATCACCCTGTGCGCCGGCACACGCCGGTCGCCTTCGAGCACCAGATCGGGACCGTCGAGATGGCTGGCCAGGCAGCCCGTGTGGACCTCCACGCCGAGCCGCCGCAACGTGCGGGCCACCGGCTCGCTCAGCTCCTCCGGCACCGCGGGCAGGATCCGGTCGAGCGCTTCGACGATGCTCACCTGGGCGCCGAGCTTGGCCAGCGCGATCCCGAGCTCGAGCCCGATGTAGCCCGCCCCGACGATCGCCACCGTCTTCGGGATCTCGGTCAGGGCCAGCGCGCCGGTCGAGCTCAGCACCCGGTCGCCGTCGAAGGGCAGCGTGGGCAGCTCGACCGGGCGCGAACCGGGAGCCAGGATCACGTGCTCGAACTCGAGGAACTTCACGTTGCCGTCGGGCGTCTGCACCGCCGCTCGGTCTGGTTTGTTGAACCGCAGGTGGCCGGTGAGGTGGCGGATCGAGTGCCGCTTGAAGAGCCCGCCGACGCCCCCCGCGAGCCGGTCTACGATGCCTTGTCTCCAGGTCTGAAACCGGACCAGGTCGACCGACACATCCCCGGCGTTCAGGCCCGCCGCATGCATGCCCGTCGTCTGCGCGCGCGCGTGCGCGAGCTCGATCAGCGCCTTGGAGGGAATGCAGCCGACGTGCAGGCACGCCCCGCCAAGGCCGCCCTCGGGACCGCCCCGGTCGACCACCACGACCTCGCGGCCGAGCTCGGCCGCCCGCGCGGCAGCCACGTACCCGCCTGGACCGGCACCGACGACGAGCAGGTCGACCGACTCGGCGATCTCGCCGACGACCATTACCGCAGCTCGCCGGCCAGCAGCGCGGGCGCCTCCATCAGCTCGACCACGTCGTTGACCAGGTCGGCCAGCGTATGGCCGTCGAGCACGCGATGATCGCCGGAGACGGCGATCGGGATGATCGGCCGGACCACGATCTGGCCGTCGCGCACAACCGGCCGCTGCTCCAGCTTGCCCAGGCCGAAGTTGACCACCTGTCCCGGGGCGATGATCGGCGTACCGAGCCACACCCCCAGCGCGCCGTAGTTGTTGACCGTGAACGTGCCCCCGGCGAGCTGCTCCGGCGTGAGGCGGTTCTCACGCGCGGCCGCCGCGAGCCGGGCCACTTCGAGCGCGATCTCGCCCGCCGACTTCGTCTGCGCGTTGTGCACGACCGGCACGACAAGGCCCTGCGGCGCCGCCACCGCCACCCCGATGTTGCACTCGGCGTGCAGGGTGATCTCCTCCCGCCCGAGGTCGATCGACGCGTTCGCGTACGGGTGCCGCGGGAGCACCGCGGCGACCATCTTGACGATCAGCGGGGTCAGCGTCATGGCCCGGGCCAGGGCCTCGTCGCCGTCCCGCCCGGCTCGTTTGCGCAGGGCGGTCCGGGTGGCCGAGAGCGCGGTGGCGTCGACCTCCCGGTAGTCGATCATGTGCGGGATCGTCTGCCAGGACTGGGTGAGCGCATGGGCGATCGCACGCCGCGTGCCGCGCAGCGGGACGACCTGGCCGCCCGCGGCCGGGGTCGGGGTGCCCTCCCCACGCCTGCCGACCGCCGCCTCCACGTCCTCACGGGTGATCCGCCCAGCCGGTCCGCTGCCCGCGACCGAACCGAGCTCCACCCCGGCCGAACGCGCCAGCTTGCGCACCGCCGGGGAGGCCAACGGTTTTCCGTTCCCAGGCATCGACACCGGGACCGGCGTGGGCGGGGCCGCGGCGGGCGAGGTCACGCGCGATCGGTCTTCATTCTCAAAGATCGCCAGGGTCGCCCCCACGGCCACCCGGTCGCCCGGCTCGCCGCGTAGCTCCAAGACGGTTCCGGTGACCGGGCAGGGGATGGTCACGATCGCCTTGTCGGTCTGCACGTCGACCAGCGGCTGGTCCTCGGCCACGCGGTCGCCGGCCACCACGTGCCACTCGATGATCTCGCCCGCGTCGATGCCCTCCCCCACGTCGGGCAGAACGAAGTCGAGCGCCACCGCTCAGGCCTCCCCGGCCACTCGGCGCACGGCCGCTAGCACGCGCTCGGCGCTCGGGATGTAGTGCTCCTCGATCGAGGCGATCGGATACGGCGTGTCGTACGCGGCCACCCGTCCGATCGGCGCCTCCAGCGACCAGAACGCCTCCTCCTGAATCGTGGCCACGACCTCGGCCCCGAATCCACCGGTGAGCGGCGCCTCGTGCACGACCACGGCCCGTCCGGTCCGCGCCACCAGCTGGGCCAGGCCGTCGACGTCGAGCGGGACCAGCGTGCGCAGATCGAGCACCGCGCATGAGATGCCGTCGGCGGCCGCGAGCTCGGCCGCCTTGGAGGCCACGCTGACCGCGGCCGACCAGGCGATCACGGCCACGTCGGTCCCCTCGCGCACCAGCCGCGCCTGGCCGAACGGAATCGTGTAGTCCTCCTCCGGGACCTCGTCCTTGATCAGGCGGTAGCCGCGCAGCGGCTCGCAGAACAGCACCGGGTCGGGGTCGCGGATCGCCTCGGTCAAAAGGCCGCGGGCATCGTGGGCGCTCGCGGGCATGACGACCTTGAGTCCGGGCGAGTTGACGTATTTGACCTCGTGAGCGTCGGAATGCAGCTCGGGCGTCCGAACATTGCCGCCGAAGGGCGCCCGGATCACCATCGGCATCTCATACCGGCCTTGGGAGCGGAAGCGCATCCGCGCCACCTGCCCCTCGATCTGGTGAAAGGCCTGGCTGCCGAAGCCGAGGAACTGAAGCTCGGGAACGGGGACCAGACCGCTCGCGGCCAGTCCGACGGCCGACCCGATGATCACCGCCTCGGCCAGCGGCATGTCCACGACGCGGTCCTCGCCGAACCGCGCCTGCAGCCCCTCGGTGGCTCGAAACACGCCTCCGTTGTGACCGATGTCCTGGCCGAGCAGCATCACCCGCTCGTCGCGCTCCATCTCACGGCCCAGCGTGTCCCGGATCGCCTCGACCATGTTCATGACCGGCATCAGCGCTCTCCCGCCGAGTGCCGCTGACTTTCGACACGCCCGGGCGGACGCCCGTACACGTGCTCGAACAGCTGTCCCGGGTGCGCGGGCGCGAACGCCTCGGCCTCGCGCACCGCCTGGTCGACCTGGTCGCGCAGCTCGGCCGCCATGCGCTCCTCGGCGGGCCCGTCCAGGAGCCCGCGGCCGCGGAGGTAGGCGCGGACGCGCGGCAGCGGGTCGAGCTCGCGGCGCGCCTCGAGCTCCTCCGGGTCGACGTACCGGGTCGGGTCGTCCGCCGTGTTGTGCGGGCCGAGCCGGTACGTTCGGGACTCGATCAGCGTCGGACCCTCGCCGGCGCGGGCTCGCCGAACGGCGCGCCGTGTCGCCTCGTGGACCGCGAACAGGTCATTCCCGTCGACCAGCTCGCCCGGGAACCCGTAGCCGGCCGCCCGGAGCGCGAACGCCGGCGTCGCCGTTTGGCGCGATACCGGCGTGGAGATCGCCCAGCCGTTGTTCTGCAGGAAGAAGATCACCGGCGCCCGGCGCACGCCGGCCAGGTTCATGGCCTCGTGGACGTCGCCCTCCGAGGACGCGCCGTCACCGAAGTAGGTGATCACGCACCCGTCGCCGCCCTGATGGCGAAGGCCCCAGGCCAGGCCCACCGCGTGCGGCACCTGCGCGGCGAGCGATATCTGCACCGGCAGCACGTTGACACCCTCGTCCATCCGGTTGCCGACCGGGTTGCCCATGAAGTACAGGAGCACCTTCTGGAGACTGTGGCCCTGGCGGAGCATGGCCGGAAGCTCGCGGTACTGCGGGACCACCCAGTCGCGCTCCGGATCCAGCGCCCAGGCGGACCCGACCACTGAGGCCTCCTGCCCGGTGACGGGCGAGAACGTCCCCAGCCGCCCCTGGCGCTGGAGGCTGAACGCCCGCTCGTCGAAGATGCGGGTCAGGAGCATGAGCCGGAACGCGGCCACGAGGTCGTCCGCGCCCAGGGTTGGCTCATAGCCGTCGACGGTCGTGCCGTCCGGGCGCAGGAGGCTGAGGGGCTCGAACCGGTCCTGCTCGACAGTGGCCACGGTCACCAGCCTCCGTACGCCGTCCACCCACCGTCGACCACCACGGAGGCTCCGGTCATGTAAGCGGCGTCGCCGGAGGCCAGGAACGCCACCACTCTGGCCACCTCCTCGGGCTGTGCCATCCGAGCCGCCGGGGTCCGACCCACGACGTCCTCCGGGCTGAACCGCCCGCGATCCATGCTCTCCTGGATGAACTCGGTCTGCACGAAGCCTGGATCGACCTGGAGCACCCGCACGCCTTGGGGCGCCCACTCCGCCGCCAGCGCCTTGGTCACGCCCTGGAGGCCGTGCTTGGCGGCACAGTAGGCGGCTCGCTGCGGCATCCCGAGCCGGCCGAACACAGACCCGATGTTGATGATCACGCCGCCTCCGGCCGCGAGCATCCGCCGGCCGGCCGCCTGCGCGCACAGGAACGGCGCGGTCAGGTCGACCGTGATCGCCCTCGTCCACTCCTCCACCGTGATCGCCACCGAAGGGCGGACCATACCGATGCCGGCGTTGTTGACCAGGATGTCGATCCGGCCGTGATCGGCCGCCACCTTCTCCACCAGCGGGGCGCACTGCTCAGGGTGCTCAAGGTCCGCTGCGTACGCCGACGCGCTCCCGCCGGCAGCGGCGATCTCATCCGCCACCCGTTGAGCGCGTTCGGTGCTCCGCGAGGTCACGGCGACCAGCGCACCCCGGACGGCCAGCTCACGCGCGACCGCAGCGCCGATCCCGCTCGAGGAGCCGGTGACCAGCGCGACGCGCCCGTCGAGCGTTTCAGGCAGGGATCGTCTCCCGCATGTTCTCTCTCCTCTCCTTCGAGAATCCCTCGCGGCGATCCTAACCCATGCGGTGACGCGCCATCGGGGGCGCCCGCGCGAGGTCGCCGGCCGGCGTCGTGCAGCCGGTCAGGCGACGGGGTTGCGGATCGTTCCGATGCCGTCGATCTCGATCTCGACCACGTCACCGGAATGCAGCCACACCGGCGGGTCCCGGGTCCAGCCGACCCCGGCCGGAGTTCCGGTGGCGATGATGTCGCCGGGCTCGAGCGTCATCACCCGAGTCAGGTAGGCGATCGCCTCGGCCACCGTGAACACCATCAGCGAGGTGTTGGCGTCCTGCAGTGTGTCGCCGTTCACCCGCGCCCGGATTCCCAGCGACTGCAGGTCGCCCAGCTCGTCCATCAGCACGAGCGAGGGACCGCACGGGGCGAAGGTGTCGATCGCCTTGCCCATCATCCACTGGCTGACCTCCATCTGGAGATCGCGGGCGCTGACGTCGTTGAGCGCCATCGCCCCGGCCACGTAGTCGAGCGCGTCGCCCACCTCGACGTGGCGGCAGCGGCGGCCGATCACCACCGCCAGCTCGGCCTCGTAGTCGATCTGATCGCTGGCCTGCGGAAGCACTATGCGCTCGTTGGGCCCAATCAGGGAGTTGCGGAACTTGGGAAAGAACAGCGGCTTCTCGGGCAGGTCCATCCCGGACTCGGCCGCGTGATCGCGATAGTTGAGCCCCATGCAGAGGATCTTGTCCGGGTCCGGGATCGGCGGTCCGAGCCGCACTTGAGACAGCGGCATGCCTGAGGTCTCGAGGTCTTCGGTGGCGGCTTCGACCAGCGCCGCCCGCTGCTCGGGGCCGGCCTGGATGACGGCCCGGTTCGAGGTCCAGTCGACCCCCTCGCCGCCTCGGGCCTGCTTGGCCGCGGCCGCGGTGTCGACCACCGCCTCGCCGACCAGGATCCCCGACCGCCAGCCTCCGCCCTCGCCCTCGTAGGTGACGAGCCGCATCAGCCGACCGACCTGGCCAGGAGCTCGACCGGATGGACCATCGGCACCGGGCGCTCGAGGTATCGGTTGATCTGGATCAGGCAGCCGGGGTTGGCGGCGGCGATCACGTCAGGTTTGGTGGCGGCCAGGTTCTCGGCCTTGCGGGCGCCGAGATCGGCGGCGGCGTCGGGCATCAGCATGTTGTACACGCCCGCGGACCCGCAGCACAGCTCCCACTGCTCGGGCTCGAGCAGCTCGAGCTCCGGGATGGCGCCCAGCACCTCGCGCGGCTGGCGGCGGATCCCCTGGGCGTGGGCGAGATGGCACGCGTCGTGGTAGGCCACCCGCATCGGCACGGCGCGGCGCTCCGCCCGGGGCTCGACCTCGGCCAGGAACTCGAACACGTCCTTGACCTTGGCCGCGAACTCGGGGTCGTCGATCAGGTGGGCGTAGTCCTTCATCCCCGAGCCGCAGCCGGCCGCGTTGACGATCACCGTGTCGTAGCCGCCCAGCGCCCGGACCGTGTCGCGCGCGCGCTCGCGCGCCGCTTCCTCGTACCCGGTGTGGAGCTGGAGCGAGCCGCAGCAGCGCGGCTCCCGGGGCGCGTGGACTTCGAATCCCTCCGCGGCCAGCACCTTGACCGTGGCGCGATTGACTTCCGAGAAGAACACTCGCTGCACGCAGCCCTGCAGGAGGGCCACGGTGCCGCGCTTCTCGCCCTGGGCCGGGGTCACCTCGGGGAGCTGCGACCACATGTCCCGCAGCTTCACCTCCGGCGTCAGGGCCGCCATCCCGCGCAGGCGCCGTAACCGCCGGGGGATCAGGCGCTCGCCCCCGAGCCGGCGTTGCAGGGCCAGCAGGGGGACCATCGCCCGCAACCGCCCGGGATGCGGAAACACCTCGAAGATCATCCGCCGGAACGCCCGGTCGGCCACCGAGCGGTCGTGGTGGCGCTCGACCTGGGGTCTCGCCTGGAGGAGCAGCTGGTCGTATTTGACCCCCGAGGGGCACGCGGTCACACACGCCATGCATCCCAGGCACCGATCGAGATGGGTGACCATCTCCTCTGACAGCTCGTCCTGTTTGTGCCCGAGGCCCATGATCTGGATGCGCCCGCGCGGCGAGTCCATCTCCTCGCCCCACAGCGCGTAGGTCGGACAGGTCGGGAGGCAGAAGCCGCAGTGCACGCAGTCGTCGAGCAGGTCGACGGCCGGTGCCTGCTCGGTGTCCCACACGCCCATCACAACCCCCTTACGTAGCGGCCGGGGTTGCAGACCCGGCCGGGGTCAAAGCGCATCTTGACCCGCTCCATGAGCGCCGCCTCGGGACCGTCGCCGACCCCCCAGGGGTCGACCTCGGCGCGCAGCGCCTCGGGCGCGTCGAGGAGCACGCACGGCCACGGCGCCAGCTCGCCGCGCAGGCGCGCAAGCGCCTCGGGCGACGAATCGATCGCCACCCAGCCCAGGCCGGCGCCGGCCCGGGCCACGGCGCGCGGCGCCGCGGCCAGCAGCCGCTCGAGCTCGGCCGGTGGATAGGAGACGCGAACGATCGTCTCGCCCCGCTGGCGAGCCCGCTGCTCCTCCCACACCGCGTCATCGTTTTCGATCGTCTCGGAGGTCAGGCCTTCCGCCGAGAGCACCGCGCTCACCTCCTCGGCGATCGAGTCGCAGGCCCTTCCGGCCGCGCGGGCCAGGATCGATCCGGCGCCGTCCTCCCACGCCACGTCCAGAGACTCGAGCTCGAACGGGTGGCGGCGCAGCGCCGACGTCCCCGCGGCGATCGCCTCCCCGCGCCCGACCACCGTGACCGTCCGGGGGGGCATCGGATGCAGCCGCATGATGACCTCGCAGATCACCCCGAGGGTCCCGTGGGCGCCGCACATCAACTTGGCCAGGTCATAGCCGGCCACGTTCTTGATCACCCGGGAGCCGGCCCGTGCGACGGTTCCATCGGGCAGCGCCACCTGAATGCCGAGCACGAGATCTCGAGCGCCCCCGAAGCGATGGCGGAGTGGACCCGAGTCCGAGGTGGCGAGCACCCCGCCGATCGTAGCCCGGCCGTCCGGATCAGGCGGATCGAGCGCCAGCCGCTGATCCGCACGCGCGAACACCGACTGGGCGTCCGAGAGCCGCACGCCGGCCTGGAGGATCGCCGTGAAGTCGCCCTCGTTGTGCTCGACCAGCTGGTTCAGCCGCTCGGTCGAGAGCTCGAGCTCGGGCGGGGCGCCGACCGCGCCCCAGTCGAGCTTGGTCCGGCCGCCCACCGGTTGCGTCACCTTACCCCGCGCCAGAATCTCCGCCGCCTCGCCTGCCGTGGCGGGCGTCTCAACCGTCAGGCTCAAAAGCGCTCCGCGAGTCCGGCCGCCTCGAGCGGATGGACCCGGTACGGGCCGGGCACCTCGCCGCACAGCCGGGGCGAGGGCATCACCTTGCCCGGATTGGCCAGGCCCTCGGGGTCGAAGGCGCAGCGCAGCTTCTGGAACGCGGCCAGGTCGGGCTCCTCGAACATCCTGGGCATGTGCTTCTTCTTGTCCACCCCCACGCCGTGCTCGCCGGTCAGCGAGCCGCCGGCGTCCAGGCAGGCGTCAAGGATCAAGCCCGACAGCTCTTCGGCCCGCTCGGCCTCGCCCTCGGTGTGACCGTCGTAGCAGACGAGCGGATGCAGGTTGCCGTCGCCGGCGTGGAACACGTTGGCCACCTTGAGCCCGTATTCCTCCGACAGCGACTCGATCCGGCCGAGCACCTCGGGCAGCTTGGTTCTCGGCACCACGCCGTCCTGCACGAAGTAGTGGGGCGAGATCCGGCCCGCGGCCGGGAAAGCGGCCTTGCGCATTCTCCAGAACAGGTCGCGCTCGGTGGCGTCACGCGCGATCCGAATGTCGTTGGCGCCGTGCTCGTGGCACAGGCGCTCAACCTCTTCGAAGTGGGCCTCGAGCTCGGCCTGCGCCCCGTCGAGCTCGACCAGCAGCGCCGCGCCGGCGTCCTGCGGCCAGCCCGCGTTGGCCATCTGCTCGGAGGCGTGAATCGAGAGCGAGTCCATCATCTCGATCGCGCCCGGAACCGTTCCGCCGCTGACGATGGCCGAAACCGCCTCGCCGGCCTCGCGCACGCCCTCGAAGAACGCGGCCAGCGTCTTGACCGCCTCGGGCGCCGGCACCACTCGGAGCGTGATCCGGGTAGCGATACCGAGCGTCCCCTCGGAGCCGACGAAGGCGCCCATCAGGTCGTAGCCGGGGGCCTCGATCGCCTTGCCGCCGAGCTCGACCGCCTGCCCGTCGGGCAGGACTACCCGCAGCCCGGTCACGTAGTTGGTCGTGAACCCGTACTTGAAGCAGTGAGCGCCGCCCGAGTTCTCGGACACGTTGCCGCCGATCGAGCAGACGATCTGGCTGGAGGGATCCGGCGGGTAGAAGTAGCCGGGCGCCACCGCGTGCGAGACGGCGATGTTGGTGACCCCGGGCTCGACCACGACCCGCTGGTTCTCGAGGTCGACCTCGAGGATCTTCCGCATGCGGCTGAGCGCGATCAGCAGCCCGTCCTCGATCGGTAGCGCACCGCCGGACAGGCCCGAGCCCGATCCCCGCGCCACCCATGGAACTCCGAGCTCGTGGCAGGCGGCGAGGATCTGCTCCACCTCCTCCGAGCTCCCCGGCAGCACGGCCACCGGCGGGACGACGTGGAAGTGCGTCAGCCCGTCCGACGCGTACGTGTACAGGTCGTCGCGATGCACCAGCACGTGCTCGTCGTCGCAGATCGCGCGGAGTCGTCCGACGAGCTCGCGGTGCACCTCCCTCTCCACACGCTATGTATAACAGCGCCGTGTCACCGGTCAAGAGCCATCGCCCCCTGCTCCTGCTGGCCGGCCTGTTCCTGGCCGCGCTGACGCTCCGCCCTCAGCTCGTGGGCATTGGACCGCTGCTCTCGACGATCCAGCAGAGCCTCGGGGTGTCCCACTCGGTCGCCGGTCTGCTCTCGACCGCGGTCGTCCTGTGCATGGGCGTGTTCGCGCCGATCGCCTACATGATCTCCCGACGGGTCGGCCCGCGCTGGGCGATCGCCGGCGCGCTGGCGCTCATCGCCGTGTTCGGGGTCTTGCGCCTGCTCGTCAAGCCGGCCGGCGCGGTCATCGCGCTGACCTTCCCGATCGGCGTCGGCACCGCGGTGGCCGGGAGCCTGATGCCGCTGGTCGTACGCGAGTCGTGGTCCGGCCGCCCCGTCCTGGCCACCGCCACCTACGCCACGGGAATCAACCTCGGCGCGGCCATCGCGGCCGCGGTCGCGGTGCCTTTGTCGGACGGGTTCGGGAGCTGGCGCGGACCGCTGGCCGTGTTCTCGATCGTCACCGCCGTCATGACGCTGGCCTGGCTCGGCCTCAGCCGCGGCTACGGCGAGCGGCCAGTAGCCGCACCGGGGGCGCCCTCGCGGCTGCCGCTCGGCAACCGGACGGGCTGGCTCCTGGTCGCCATCTTCGGGTTGGTCTCGGTGACCTATTACGGGGTCAACGCCTGGCTGCCGGCCGCGTTCACCGAGCGGGGCTGGAGCCACACCAGCGCCGGCGCGCTGCTGACCGTGGTCAACGGCGTCACCGTGCCGGTCGGGCTGTTCCTGGCCATGCGGGGAGACCGGTTCGGCTCGCGCCGCTTCTGGCTCGCCGCCGGCGCCACGTCTCAGCTCGTGGGCCTGCTCGGCGTGTGCATCGCACCGGGCGCCGGGTTCCTCGTGGGCGGCGCTGATCGGCGTGGCCATCGGCCTGCTCTTCCCCTCCATGATGACCATGCCGCTCGACGTGGCCGACCGTCCCGAGGACGTGGGCGCGATGGCGTCGATCATGCTCGGCGGCGGCTACATGGTGGCCGCGCTGGGACCGTTCCTGCTCGGCCTCATCCGGGACCTGGCGGGCTCGTTCTCCCTCGCCATGTGGGTCCTGTTCGGGCTCACCGCCGCGGTCCTGGCGGTCGCGCTCCTGACCACCAACGAGCGGCTGCGCCGAAGGCCCCGCGCGGCGGGCTTAGCGCGACAGCTCGCCGTTCCAGGCCCGGGCGAGGATCTCGCCTAGCTCCGCCGCGCCCGCCGGGCGCGGATTGTTGTCGCAGCAGGCGGGTCACCGCGGTGGCCTGCTCGGCCAGCTCGCCCAGCTCGGACTGCTCGATGCCGATCTCGGCCAGGCTGGTCGGCACGCCTACGTCCGCCGCCAGCTTCGCCACCGCGGAGATGGGGTCCTCCTCGCCCATGGCGCGACCCACTTCGAGCAGCTCGGCCTCGCGGACCGGGCGGTTGAACTCCATCGCGTAGGCGAGCAGGAGCCCGGTCCCGAGGCCGTGCGGGGTGTGCGTGCGGGCGCCGATCGGGTACTGCAGCGCGTGCGCCACCGCCGTACCGGCGGTCCCGAAGGCCAGCCCGGCGGCCAGGCTGCCGAACGCCACCTGGTTCCGGGCCGCCGGCTCGTCGTCGAGCGCGGCCCGGAGGTGAGGCGCGATCGCGGCGATGGCGCGGAGCGCCATCGTGTCCGAGAGTACGTTCTTGCCGACGAACACCGCATCCGATCCCGGGGGCAGCCGGCGATCGGCAGCCATGAAGGCCTCGATCGCGTGGGCGAGCGCGTCGATGCCGGCGAACGCGGTCACCCCGGGCGGGCAGCCGTAGGTGAGCGTCGGGTCGACCAGCGCGATGGTCGGGATCAGCGCCCGGCTCGAGATCCCCACCTTGAGCACGGCCTCGGGATCGGTGATCACGGCCACCGGCGTGACCTCCGATCCGGTGCCGGCCGTGGTCGGGATGGCGACCACCGGCGCCACCGGGCCGGGAACCTGCTCCTCGCCGTAGAAGCGGCGCAGGTCGTCACCGTGAGCGACCCCGAGGGCGACGAGCTTGGCCAGGTCGATGCTGCTGCCCCCGCCAAGGCCGATCACGCACTCCGGGGCCACGCCCTCGGCGAAGCGGATCGCCTCGAGGACCACGTCGAGCGGAAGTTCGGGCACGCCGGCGTCGAAGACCACGGTCTCGACGCCGGCCTCATCGAGGCTTCCGAGCACGGTGCGACCCGGCGGCGCGGCGGCGATGACCGAATCGGTGACGACCAGAACGCGCTTCCAGCGCTTGCGTACCAGCTCCCCCGCCGCGCGGGCCGCGCCCGGAGCGAAGATGACCTCACGCGGGGCGCGGAGCACGCCGAGCTCAGACACGGGCGAAGCCCTCCAGCTCCGCCCACAGCGCGGCGGGCAGCGGGATCCCCTCGGCCAGCCGGCGGCGGCGCTCGGCCCGGCTCCGTTCACCGGGGATCGTCACGCCGGCGCTGTCGGCCGCGGGCGGGCTCGCGCGGAGCGCGTGGAGGTATGCCGCCAGCCGGGCCGAGACCCCGTCCTGCGGCTCGAAGGCCAGCAGCAGGTCTCCCTTGGTCACCGGGTCGGTGACGTCGAGCGTGCCCCGGACCGCGTCGCCGAGCTCGGTCGCGGTCAGCGCGGCCACGATCAGCTCGATCGCCAGCCCGAGCGCGAACCCCTTGGCGCCCCCGAAGGGCGAGATCGCGGCCGCGGCCTCGGGATCGGTGGTCGGCCGCCCGTCGGCGTCGACCGCCGCCCCGGGCGGCAGCGGCTGACCGCGGTGTCCCCGCGCGATGACCTCGCCCCTGGAGATCGCGCCGGTGGCCATGTCGAGCACGAACGGCTCGGCGCCGGCCGGCATGGCCACGGCGATCGGGTTGGTGCCCACCAGCGCGGTCCGGCCGCCCCACGGGTGCACGAGCGCCTCGCTGGTCGTGAACGCCACGCCGATCTGGCCCGCAGCGGCGATCCGCTCCACATATACGGCCAGGATCCCCAGGTGGCTCGCCCGGCGGATGGCCGCCGCCGCGACCCCGGTCCGGCGGGCCCGCTCGCTCACCGCCGCGGCCGCTCGGAGGGCTACGTGGGGGCCGAACCCGTTGGCGCCGTCGATGCTGAGCATCGCCTCGCCGCTCCAGTCCTCGACCGGATCGGACCGCGGCACGATCAGCCCGCGCCGGATCCGCTCGGCGATCACCGGCAGCCGCTGCACGCCGTGCGAGGAGCGGCCGCGCAGATCGCCCTCGACCAGCAGGTCGGCCTGGTCGGCCGCCTCGGCCTCGCCCGCCCCGAGGCCGTGGAGCACGTCGAGGATCAGCGCGCGCTCCTGCCCGGCGTCGATGATCACGAGCTCGGTCTCTGCCATCACCCCGCGGATCACCCTACCGGCTTACGATGCGGCGGTGATCGACCCCTGCAACGCCATCGTCACCGCGGTCGAGGACACCGCGCCACCGCTGGACGGGCCGCTCAGCGGCGTCCGGTTCACGGTCAAGGACGTGATCGCGGTCGAGGGCGTCCTGTCGCAGGCAGGCAGCCGGGCGTTCGCGGGCTACGTGCCGGAAGAGGACGCGCCCGCGGTGACCCGTCTGCGCGCCGCCGGAGCGGTGCTGGTGGGCAAGACGAACTGCTCCGAGCTCGCGCTCACGCCGTGGACGGGAAATGAGCTGTTCGGCGAGACACGACACCCGTTCGTGCCCGGCCGCTCGCCCGGCGGCTCGAGCGGCGGCTGCGCGGCGGCGATCGCGTCCGGCCTCGTCCCGCTCAGCCTGGGCAGCGACTACGGTGGCTCGGTCCGCCTGCCCGCGGCCGCGTGCGGGATCGTCGCCCTGCGCCCCTCGCCCGGCCGCATCCCCGCCGCGGGCCAGATTCCCCCCGCGCCGCCGGACTCTCCTCGCGCCGCGTACTCGGTCATCGGGCCGCTGGCCGCCGACCTCGACCTGCTCTACCGCGCGCTCGCCGCGCTGGATCCCGCCACAGCCCCGCTGCCCGCCCCCGACGCCTTCCCGTTGTCCGCCGTCGAGCCCCCGTTCCTCCAGGCCGCCGAAGACTGCTTCACCGCGCTGCGCGAGCTCGACACCTACAACGACCTGCGGCCGCTGGCCGAACGTCTCGGCCCGGCCCTGCGAGGGCTGGTCGAGCGTTCACCGCGCACCCTCGACCGGGACGCTCACCGCAGACTCACCGATGAGGCCGACGAGCTGCGCCGGCAGGCCGACGCATTCATGGCCGAGCACCCGCTGCTCGTCCTGCCGATCACCCGCGGGGAGCTGCCGCCGCCCGCGGGCGCCCCGGTTCCGTTCGAGGACCTGGGGCCGTGCCGGGCCATCTCCCTCCTCGGGCTGCCCGCGGTGGCCGTCGGCGAGGTGCAGATCGTGGCCCGGCGCGGCCACGACGAGGAGGCGATCGGCGCGGCGGCGGGGCTACTCGCGCGACGAGGCGTGCGGATGGGCGGCCCCACGGACGCCGAGCGCAGCGAGGCCCACTAAGATGGCCGCGAGGAGAGGATGGCAATCGGGGCGAACACGGTTCCCGCGCTGATGCGCGAGCAGGCGTTCATCGACGGCCGCTGGTGCGACGCCGACGGTGGGGACACGTTCCCGGTCCACAACCCGGCCACGGGCGAGCTGCTGGCCAACGTCCCGCGGATGGGCGCGGCGGAGACGCGGCGGGCCATCGAGGCGGCGGCGCGAGCGTTCCCGGCCTGGCGCGACCGTCCCGCCACCGAGCGCGCGGCGATCCTACGGCGCTGGCGGGACCTGATGCTCGAGCACCGCGAGGAGCTGGCCCAGCTGCTCACGCTCGAGCAGGGCAAGCCGCTGGCCGAGTCGGCGGCCGAGATCAACTACGCGGCCGCCTTCCTCGAGTGGTTCGGCGAGGAAGCCAAGCGGGTCTACGGCGACACCATCCCCTCGCCCCACGCCGACAAGCGGATCATCGTGACCAAGCACCCGATCGGCGTCGCGGCGGGCATCACGCCGTGGAACTTCCCGTCGGCGATGGTGACCCGGAAGGCGGCGCCGGCGCTGGCCGTGGGCTGCACGATGGTGCTCAAGCCGGCCGAGCAGACCCCGCTCTCGGCCCTCGCCGTGGCCGTCCTGGCTGAGCAGGCCGGACTGCCCGCCGGCGTGTTCTCGATCGTTACCGGTGACGCCGAGGACGCGCCCGAGATCGGCACCGAGATGACCTCGAACCCGGTCGTCCGCAAGCTCGGGTTCACCGGGTCGAACGAGGTGGGCAAGATCCTCATGGGCCAGTGCGCCGACCAGGTCAAGAACGTCTCGCTCGAGCTCGGCGGCAACGCCCCGTTCATCGTGTTCGACGACGCCGACCTCGATGAGGCGGTGGCGGGCGCGATCCTGTGCAAGTACCGCAACTCGGGTCAGACCTGCATCACCGCCAATCGCATCCTGGTTCAGGAGTCAATCCACGGCGAGTTCCTCAAGCGGTTCACCGCCACCGCGGCCGAGCTGGCCGTCGGCTCGGGACTGGACCCCGCCTCGAAGGTCGGACCGTTGATCGACACGGCCGCGTTCGACAAGGTGACCCGGCACGTGGCCGATGCGCTCGACCGCGGGGCCGAATTGCTCGTCGGCGGTGGCCCTCACGAGCGCGGGGGCACGTTCTTCACCCCCACCGTGCTCGACCGGGTACCGCTTGACTCGGCCATGTCGCGGGAGGAGACGTTTGGGCCGGTGGCCGGGATCCGCTCGTTCGGCCACGAGCAGGAGGCGATCGAGATCGCCAACGACACGCCGTATGGGCTGGCCGGGTACTTCTACAGCCGCGACGTGGGCCGGATCTTCCGCGTCTCCGAGCAGCTCGAGTATGGGATCCTCGGGATCAACACCGGGTTCATCTCGACCGAGGTGGCGCCGTTCGGCGGAGTCAAGGAATCGGGCATCGGGCGCGAGGGCTCGAAGTACGGCGTCGACGACTGGATCGAGACCCGCTACCTGTCGCTCGGGGGCATCGACCGGTGATCGTCGAGATGCGCGAGTACACGCTCGAGTCCGGCAGCGTGCCCGAGTACCTCCGGATCTACGAGGCCGAGGGCCTTCAGATCCAGCGGGACATTCTCGGCCACCTGGTCGGCTACTACTCCACCGAGGTCGGCCCGGCGGTGCACCAGGTCGTCCACCTATGGGCGTACGAGAGCTTCGAGGACCGGACCGAGCGCCGGCGGCGGCTGGCCGCCGACCCAGGCTGGAAGGCCTACCTGAAGAAGGTGAGACCGATGTTCCGAGAGCAGACCAACCGCATCATGAATCCCGCTCCGTTCTTCGAGCCGGAGCTCCGCCGATGAATTCGCTGGACGGACAGGTGGCGATCGTCACCGGAGCGGCTCAGGGGATCGGGCGGAAGATCGCCGAGGGGCTGGCCGGCGAGGGCGCCCGGGTGGTCGTGGCCGACCTGCGCGGCGCGCAGGACGCGGCCTCGGCGATCGGAGGGCTGGCGGTGGACGTCGACGTGTCCGACCAGGCGGCGACCGAGCGGATGGCCCAGGCCGCAATCGACGCCTACGGCCGGATCGACGTCCTGGTCAACAACGCCGGCATCTGGAGCTCGCTGGTCGCCACCCCGTTCGAAGAGCTCTCGGTGGACGAGTGGCGGCGGGTGTTCGACGTCAACGTGATGGGCATGTTCCTGGCCACGCGGGCGGTGGCGCCGCACATGCGCGCGGCCAAGACCGGCCGGGTGATCAACATCGCCTCGGGCACCCCGTACAAGGGCGTGCCGTTCTTCATGCACTACGTGGCCAGCAAGGGCGCGGTGATCGCGATGAGCCGGGTGATGGCCAAGGAGCTCGGCAAGGACAACATCCTCGTCAACACGATCGCCCCCGGGTTCACGCTCTCGGACGGGGTGATGGACAACCCGACCCAGCTGCAACAGCTCCAGGACGTCTCGAACAAGGCTCGAGTCCTGGTTCGCGACCAGTATCCGGAGGACATCGTCGGGGCCGTCCTGTTCTTCGCCTCGGACCGCGCTTCGTTCATCACCGGACAGTCGCTGGTCGTGGACGGCGGCGCGTACTTCAATTAGCCGCGTTGCAGCTCCAGGTCATAGAGCACCGGGTGAACCAGGGCGACACCGTCGAGCTGGGCGCGGGTCAGCGGATCCTCTATGACGTCGAGGCCAACGCGGCGCGCTACGAAGCCGACGAGGCGACGATCACCGGCCCCGCTCACGTGCTCGCTTTCGAGCTCGCCGATGGCCCGGCGGGCCAGGCTCTGCTGAGCGCGCCGGTCGAGCTCGACTCGGGTGAGGCGCGGCTGCTGCGCTGTGACCGGGTCGACTTCCCACCCGGAGGCGTCGCCTACCTGCACACCCATCAGGGCCCGGGAATACGGGTGCTCCTGCACGGGACGATCCGGATCGAAACGGGCGGGCAATCGCGCGACTACGGCCCGCTCGAGGCCTGGTTCGAGCCCGGGCCCGAGCCCGTCTTCGCCGCCGCTTCGGACACCGAGCCGACCGCTTTCGTCCGGTGCATGGTGCTCCCCGCGCAACTGCAGGGCAAGAGCTCGATTCGCTACGTCCGGGACGAGGACGCCGACAAGCCGCAAGGCCCAGAGCTACACCGTGTTCGTCGACGAGCCGCTGTGAGAACCGGCGGCCAGCTCCTCGCCGACCAGCTCGTCGTCCACGGCTGCGAGCTTGCCTTCTGCGTGCCCGGCGAGAGCTACCTGCCCCTGCTCGACGGGCTGTTCAGCCATCGAGACGCGGTCCGCCTGGTCACCTGCCGGCATGAGGCCGCGGCCGCCAACGCGGCCGAAGCGACCGGGAAGCTGCTCGGACGTCCCGGCGTGTGCATGGTCACCCGGGGTCCGGGAGCCACCCACGCGGCCATCGGCGTGCACACCGCGCGCCAGGACTCCACCCCGATGATCCTGCTCGTCGGGCAGGTGGCGCGCGGGCATCGGGGCCGGGAGGCGTTTCAGGAGATCGACTTCGAGCGCATGTTCGGCCCCGTGGCCAAGGCGGCGATCGAGATCGACGACGCCGACCGGATCCCCGAGGTCGTCGCCCGCGCGTTCACCGAGGCCACCAGCGGGCGGCCCGGACCGGTGGTCGTGTCAGTGCCCGAGGACATTCTGGCCGCGGGCAGCGAGGCACCCGACGCCCAGCCCTACACCGCCCGCGAGCCCGCCGCCGCGCCCCAAGACGTGGCCGCGCTGCGCGAGCTGCTCGAGGCGGCCGAGCGTCCCTTCGTACTTGCCGGGGGCGGGCTGTGGGACGCCCGGGCATGCACCCATCTGGCCGACTGGGCCCAGGCGTGCGGCTTGCCGGTCGGGGTTACGTTCCGCCGCCAGGACATCGTCGACAACGAGCTGCAGTGCTACGCCGGGGACGTGGGGCTCGGCATCAACCCCCGGCTGGCGCGCCGGATCGCGGAGGCGGACCTGCTGATCGCGCTCGGACCTCGGCTGACCGAGGTCGAGACCCAGGGCTACACGCTGCCGGTGCCGCCGGTCCCGCGCCAGACGCTGGTCCACGTCCATCCCGACGCGAAGGAGCTCGGACGGGTCTACCAGCCGCGGCTCGGGGTGCTGAGCGGGGTGCGCTCGTTCGCCACCGCGGTCGACTCGGTCGGAAGGGTGAGCGGCGAGCGGTGGGCGGACTGGGCGGCCGAGGCACGATCCGATTACGAGGCGTGGTCGAATCCCGAGCCGCGGGCGAGCGACGGAGTTGATCTGCGGGCGGTGATCAGGCATCTGAGGGACGATCTGCCCGAGGACGCGATCGTCTGCAGCGGGGCCGGAAACTACACCGTGTGGCTGCACCGCTTCTTCCGCTACCGGCGGTTCGGCACCCAGCTCGCGCCCCAGAGCGGCGCCATGGGATACGGGGTGCCCGCGGCGCTGGCGGCTGCGCTCCTGCATCCCGAGTGCCCGGTGATCGCGTTCTCGGGCGACGGAGATTTCCAGATGTGTGGCCAGGAGCTGGCCACGATGGTGCAGGAGCAGCTGCCGATCGTGGTGCTGGTGGCCAACAACGGCATGTACGGAACGATCCGCATGCACCAGGAGCGGCGGTTCCCCGAGCGCGTGATCGCCACCGACCTGGTCAATCCCGACTTCGCCGCCCTGGCGCGCTCGTATGGCGCCCACGGCGAGCGGGTCGAGCACACCGACGACTTCCCGGACGCGCTCACGCGCGCGCGCGCGAGCGGCGGCCCGGCCCTGATCGAGCTCGTCACCGATCGGGAGGCGTTGACCCCGGCCGCATCGCTGACCGAGACGCGCGCGAAGGCCAAGGCGGCGGACTGAAAATGCCGGGCACGGCGAGCGAGCTCGCACGTGCCGTGCGGTCCGGCGAGCTTCACCCGGTCGAGGCAGTGGAGGACGCCCTGCGAGCGATCGAGGACCAGACCGAGCTCAACGCGGTGATCACGCTGTGCGCGGACGAGGCGCTGGCCCGCGCGCGAGCCGGAGTCGACGGTCCGCTGGCCGGGGTGCCGCTGCTGGTCAAGGACGTGTTCGACACCGAGGGCGTCCGGACCACCGCCGGCTCGCGCCTGTACGCGGACCGGTTCCCGCGCGCGACCGCCACCGCGGTGCGGACGATGGAGGCGGCCGGGGCGATCGTGGTGGCGAAGACGAACTGCGACGAGTTCGCCTGGGGGGTCACGGGCCAGAATTACTTCTACGGCGACTGCGCCAACCCCAGGCGACCCGGACGGATCGCCGGCGGCTCGAGCAGCGGCAACGCGGCGGGGCTGGCCGCCGGGGTGGCCCCGCTGGCCCTGGGCAGCGATACCGGCGGATCGGTGAGGATGCCGGCCTCGTGCTGCGAGGTTGTGGGGATGAAGCCGCGCCTCGGAACCCTCTCGACGGCGGGCATGTTCCCGCTCTGCCCGAGCTTCGACACCCCCGGCCCAATGGCCCGGACCGTGGCCGATTGCGCCCTCGCGTACTCGGTGCTGACGGGCGCGCCGATCCCCGACGGGGATGCTGCCGACCTGCACGCGGGCGTCCTCACCTCGCAGCCTCCGCTGGCGCCGGCGCCGATGCTCGCGCCCTACGATCCGCGCGGCGCCGAGGTGGCGAGCCGGGTGCAGGAGCTGGGGATTCACTGCGAGGAGGTCGCGCTCCCCGCGCCCGAAGCCAATTTGTGGCCGGTCTTCTACGCCGAGGCCGCGGAGTCACACCGCGAGACGTTCCCGTCCCGGCGAGACGCCTACGGACCGACCATCCGGGCCAAGCTCGAGGACGCGCAGCACGTCGATGCCGAGGCGCTCACGGCCGCCTACCGGGCGCTGGCGGCGTGGCGCGAGCGGGCCGAGACCGAGCCCGAGGTCGACGTGTTCATCTCCCCCACGCTGGGCGTGGCCGAGATCCCGCCCGCCGAGGTGGATGAGCTCGAGATCAGGGTTCCGTTCTCCGCCTACACGCGCGTGTTCAGCTTCCTGGGCTGGCCCGCGATCGCGATCGGCGGGGTGCAGATCGCCGCTCGCGAGCCCGGCCCGATGTTCGCCGCGGCGCTGGCCTGGGAGCGCAATTACGGCCCACCCGGCTGACCGGGCCTGACCCGCCAGGCCATCGTGCCCGGCGGGAGCGCCCACAGCCCGCGCAGACGGGTGTCGAAGCCAAGGCGTCGAGTCACGCCGCGCCGGAGCCGCCGGCGATCGGCCAGCGTGGCCGGCGTACCCGGTCCTGAGCGGTAGCGCCGGTCGCGCAACCGCCGGACGTACTGCGCGGCCTCCGGGCCGCCGTGCAGGCGCACGATCGCCTCGATCCGGCTGAGCGTTACGGTGGCCGGAATCGCGTAGCCAAGACGCCGGAGTCCCCTTACGAGCTCCGCCGTGGCCAGCTCCTCGTCCCCGCGAAGGCTGCGTCGCAGCCGTAGCGCTCCGCCCACCCAGCGGGCGGTCACGACAAGCAGGGCAATCAGCCCGCCCGCCAGAGCGGCCACGCGGGCGATGTCGCTCTTCCTCCGTCGCCTCGCGGCATGGGTGCCGGCGGGATGCGGCAGCCCGCCCACCGTGGCCGCGATCGCCTCGAGCTGCGTCACCGCGGTGCCGCGCTGGCTCGCGAACAGCGACTGCCGCGGGGCGCTCTGCGCCCGCGGCGGGGTGGGGTTGAATCGCACCCAGCCGATCCCCGCGAAGTAGACCTCGACCCAGGAGTGGGCGTCGACGGCGCGGACCACCCACTCACGCGTGGCGGAGTCGTAGGTGCCGGGCAGGAAGCCGGCGGCGACCCGGGCCGGGATCCCGTCCATGCGCAACATCAGCGCCATCGCGCCCGAGAACTGCTGGCAGTACCCGAGGTGATCGGTGAACAGGAAGGCCTCGAGCGGATAGCGGCGGACCGGCACGCGTTCGCCGTAGGCCTCGTTCGTCTGCAGGTATTGCTCGACCGCGCGGGCGACGTCGTAGGCGGTGCGCCGGCCGCGGGCAAGGTGGCGGGCCAGTCGGTACATCGGGGCGTACGGGGAGGCGAGGATCTGATCGCGATCTCGCGCGGTAACGGTCGCCGTGCCCTGGCCCTCGGGAAGTTCGAACGACGTGTAGCGCCGGTAGCCCGCAGGCAGGACTCGCGGTGCCGCGCGCAGGTCGGCGACGGCGGGGTCGGGCACGTATGAGAGCACGGTGTACGTCGCGCCGCTCGGGAGCGCCGACGATCCCGTCGTGACCGTGCCGTCGCCCTGGTAGGAGACCCGCAGGCCTGTCCTGACCCCCGAGGTGACGCCCTGCTCGGCGGGCAGAAGGCTGGAGCGCAGGCCGGCGATCGTGAACCGGGCGAACCGGTACCAGCGGTCGTTGAGCGGAAGCGGCAGATCCTGGGCGCCCGGCGGGGCAACGCCCGAGCGGGCGAACCGGGTGCCGTCGAACCGGTCGAGCGTGGTCGTCTTCCAAAGGCCCGAGTGCGATGTGCTGACCGTGAACATCGTGCGCTCGGAGCGTGACCAGGGGATCGGCCCGTACGTCTGATCCCACGCAAACGCGATCCGCGGCTGGCTGGTGCCGAGCAGGTTCCAGTCCCGGTAGCCGAGCCACGCCTGACCGCTCGCGAGCGGCCCGGCGAGGACGGCCGCCAGCGCGCCGGCGGTGGCGAGCCACCCGGTCGCCGCGACCGCTCGGCGCCGGCCGAGACCGGCCGGCCACAGCCAGGCCGCGATCAGCGCAAGGAGCACCAGTCCCTCGACCGGGACCGAGCCTCCGTTCGAGTCCAGCAGCCCGAGCACATAGACGGTCAGGAGCACCACCAAGGCGGCCCCGCCACGAGCTCGGGCCCGGGCGAGGGCCAGGCGAGCCTCGCGCCGAACCGGCCAGAAGGCCAGAGCGGCCGCGGCGAGCGGCCCACACGCGATCACCAGCATCAGATCGATGCGCGTCCATCGGTCGGAGCCCGAGTACGGCCACTGGGTATTCCCGATCTCCGTGAGCCCGCCGTGCAGGCGCCGGATCAGCGTCCCCCAGCGGTCCGGCCGTCCCAGACCAAGAGGCACGCCGGCGGCGAGCAAGGCGGCGCCGAGCAGCACGATCAGGACGGCGATGCGCGGGCCCGCCCCGCCAACGACCGGTGTCAGCGCTGCGGCGAGGACGGCGATCGCCACCAGGATGAGCACCCGGGCGGTGGGCGGCCCGGCCTCGACCCCGGCGTAGCGCCACGCCGCCAGGGCGGCGAGGCCGGTGAAGGCGATCAGCCGCAAACCGTGGGGGCGCGCCAGAACCCTCACACGGCGACGCTCCAAGATCTGCTCGCGGCGAGCTCGTACCCGCGGCAGCCCGCGACCGCGAACCGCGACGGCCGGCCCGGCTGAGGATGTGGGGAGACCAGATAGCCCACCGTCGGGGGCAGCCCCGCCGGTGCGACCGCGGCGCTCACCCAGAGGACGCTGCTCGCCGGCGTGAGCGGGCTGACGCCGGATTCCGGGCCAAGCAGCGCGAGCCGGACGCGGGCCTCGGCAAACCCACCCAGCTCCTGGTCGACGGGCGTCGGCTGGCGGTCGCCGGGGAACAGCAGCGAGCAGCCGCCCCGCCGCGCCAGGTGGACGCACAGGGACGCCGCGGCCCGGACCGCCTGGTCAAGCGCCTGCGCACTCGCGGGCGCGCGGGTATCGACGACGACGAGCGGCAGCTGGTCTCCGTCGGCGACCAGGCGGCGCTCGATCAGCATCCCCGTGCGGGCGACCGTCGGCCAGTGGATCCGCGACGCCGGCGCACCCGGCCGATGAGGCTGCAGGGAGTCGACGTCGGTGGCGCCGGACGCCGGGGTGACCCCGCCGGCACCATGCCACCGGCCCCGGACTCCGTCCAGCTCGGTCAGCTCCACCGGCTCGATGCGCGGGAGCACCAGCACCTCGTCGTCGGCCGAGTGCACGGTTCGCCGGCAGAGGCCGAACGGGTCGGCGATCTCAAGCGAGGCGGGGCCGAACCGATGGCGCCCTCGTCGCAGCCCGGAGAGCGTGGCGATACCCGGCGGGGCGGCACCGCGCTCGCGCGGGAGCGCCAGCAGTGGCCCTCCCTCCCACGCTCGCAGCGAGGCTCCGGGCGGTGGCAGGCGGGACCGGGTCACGCCCACCCTCACGGGCAGCGATCCGCCCTCCACCAGCGATTGGCGGTCGATCCTTCGGACCACGCGCGCGCCTCGAGCGGCGAGTAGAACCCATCCCGCGGCCACGGCGCACATCACCAGCGCCGCCAGCCCGGGCACGTACAGCGGCGTGGCCCCGAACCCTCCCGCCGCCAGGCACAGCGCCGCACCGACGGTCGCGGCACCGCCCGCGCGGGTCACAGCGCCGGCGTCCGCTCGAGCGCGTGGGCCAGCACCTCGGCGCGCTCCACGCCCGCCGCCGTCGGCGCCAACAGCAAACGGTGTCCGAGCACGGCGGGGACGAGCTCCTGAACGTCGTCGGGCAGGACATGGTCGCGGCCCGCCAGCGCGGCCAGGGCCTTGGCCGCCCTGACCAGGAGCAGGCCGGAACGGGGGCTCGCGCCGAAGGCCACGCGCGGGTCATCGCGGATCCGCTCGAGCACGTTGACGACGAAGCGGAGCAGGCGTTCGCTGGTGTGGACGCGGGTGGCCGCGTCCTGCGCGGCCAGCACGTCGGCCACCCCGGCCACCGGCTCGAGATCCAGCACGCGGTCTCCCGTCGCGTGCTCGACCAGCATCGAGACCTCGCGATCAGCCGTCGGGTAGCCGAGCGAGACCCGGACCATGAAGCGGTCAAGCTGATTCTCGGGCAGCGGGTAGGTGCCGGCGTACTCGATCGGGTTCTGCGTCGCCAGCACGATGAACGGGCGCGCCAGCTCGTGGGTGACCGTATCGACGGTCACGTGGCGCTCCTGCATGCACTCGAGCAATCCCGACTGGGTCTTGGGCGGCGCGCGATTGATCTCGTCGACCAGCACGAGGTTGGCGAACACGGGACCGGGCCGGAAGGTCGAAGCGGCCCTCGCGCTGGTTGAACACGTTCGTGCCGACCACGTCGGCGGGAAGCAGATCCGACGTGCACTGGACGCGGGAATAGGCGGCGTCGATCGAGCGCGCCAGCGCCCGGACGAGCGCCGTCTTGCCCACCCCGGGGTGGTCCTCGATCAGCACGTGGCCTTCGGCCATGATCGCCACGAGCACGTCTCGCAGCGTCCGCTCCGGAACCTTGACCGCGAGCCCCACGTTCTCGGCGATGCGCTCGGCCAGCGTCGCCACATCCACCGGATCGAGCTCCTCCCCGGTATCCACTTCGGAGCGATCTTACGCTCTGCCGGCCTTCGGCCGGCCTGGGTAACCGCTACTCGCTCAGCGGCTCGACGCCGAGGTAGCGGCGCTGCAGCTCCGGATCGGAGGTGAGCTGCTCGGAGCTGAGCTCGGTGGCGATCTCGCCCGCCACCATGACCAGGTGGCGCTCGGCGATCGCCGTGGCCACGCCGAGGTTCTGCTCGACCAATAGGATCCGGACGCCCTCCTCGGCCAGGCGCAGGATCGATCTCCACCATCTCGTCGACGATCCGGGGGGCCAGGCCCTCGGAGGGCTCATCCATGATCAGCAGCTTCGGATGGACGAGCAGCGCGCGGCCGATGGCCAGCATCTGCTGCTCGCCGCCGGAGAGCTGCGTTGCGTCGTTGCGCTTGCGCTCGCTCAGGCGCGGAAACAGCTCGTAGATCCGGCTTGGCGTTCCACCGACCGTCGCCCTTGCGGCCGACGATCCGCAGATGCTCGTCCACGGTCAGCGACCCGAACAGGCGACGGCCCTGAGGCACGAGCGCCAGTCCTGCGCGCGAGATCTTGTAGGACGGCCTTGCCCAGCAGCTCGAGCCCGGCGAAGCGCACCGAGCCGCTGACCGAACTCGGATGCATGCCCATGATCGCGTGGCACATGGTCGTCTTGCCCATGCCGTTGCGACCGATGATCGAAACCGGCTTCTCGCCGACCGTGAAGTCGAGTCCCTGCAGTACGTGAGACGGGCCGTAGTAGGCGTTCAGGCCTTGAACTTCAAGCAGCTCGCCGTCACTCATCGTAGTGGCGCTTTCCGAGGTAGAGCTCGTGAACGGTCTCGTTGGCGCGGATCTCGGCCGGGGTGCCTTCGACGATCACGCGGCCGTCGTGCATCATCGTCACCCAGTTGGCGACCCGGAGGGCCACGTCCATGTCGTGCTCGATCAGTAAGCAGGGTGACGTCCTGGCGGCAGCGCCAGCAACAGCTCGGTAAGCGTGACGCGCTCGGCCCGCGATAGCCCGGCCGCCGGCTCGTCGAGCATCATCAACTGGGGTTCGGCCACGCGCGCCATGCCGATGGCGAGCTGACGTCGCTCGCCGTGCGAGAGCTCGGAGACCATCGCATCGACGCGTCGCTCCAGTCCGACCTCCCGCGCGGCCTCGCGCGCCCTGGCCCGAAGCGGCCCGTCCCGCTTGTTCGAGCGGAACGGGAACGTGTGTCCCGTGCGGATCCCGAGCGCGGCGAGATAGATGTTGTCCTCGACCGAGAGGCCTTGCAGCACGCGGGACTGCTGATACGTCCGCGCCAGCCCCATCTTGGCGCGGTGCCGAGCCGCGCTGTAGGTGACGTCGGTGCCGAACAGCTCGATCGTCCCCTCGGTGGGCGCGAAACTCGCCGGCGATCACGTTGAACAGCGTCGTCTTTCCGGCGCCGTTGGGACCGAGGATCGCCCTTCGGTCTCCCTGGCGGATGTCGAGGTCCACGCCGTCGACGGCGCGCAGACCGCCGAAGCGCCGGCCGACCCCCCGCAAGCGGAGGATCGGCTCGGCGCTCTCGGACGGATGTTGCTGGTACTGCCACGTCAGTTGAGCCGCTGGTCAGCTTCTCACTTGAAGCTGGCCGGCTGCTCCTTACCCTGCCACGGCAGCGACCGCTTCGTGCACGGTGGCTGGCCGCGGCCCGGGGACGGCGTCGTCGTGCTGAACGTCCCGCCGAACGTCTCGTTCACGTTCGGGCACCGAGTAGATCGTGTGGATCCCCGGCGTCCCGTTCACGGAATCGACCTTGGCGATGTAGTTGGTCACGATCGCCTGGCGGTTCTGGTCCAGCGTGATCGGCTCCGTACGGCGCATTCGGGCAGCGACGTCTTGGCCAGCGCCGCGTGCAGCGCCGCCTGGCCGTTGGACAGGTCGCCATGCACGGCGTTCATCGCCTTGTCAAGCGCCCATGCCGCGTCGTAGTAGTTGACCGTGAACACGCTCGAGGCGAGTCCGGCCAGCGTGCCCGGCTTCGGCAGTCCCGGCGTCGGGTTCGGATAGGCCTTCTTCAGCGTCCGCGATGTACGCGGCCGCGTTGGGCGAGGTGGTGTCCTCGTTGGTCGGCTGACCAACCAGCGCTCCGAGCTGGTTGTTGTGCGTCGCCGCCAGGATGGCGGGATCGGCCAGGAAGATGTTCCCGGCCAGGGTGTTCGTCTTGAACGCCCCGCGCGCCTGCGTGTACTGCTTGAGGAACGCGACCGTTCCCGACCCGCCGACGGCGCTGAACAGTCCGTCGAACTTCTGCGGGATCTGGGCGATGTAGGACGAGTAGTCGGTCGTGCCCAGCGGCGGGTAGAGCCGCGTGACCGTGCCGCCGGCGGCACAGAAGTCGGCGATGAATCCGGCCGCCGACGTCCAGCCAAAGGCGTAGTCGTCCATGATCACCACGGCGTGGCGCCAGCCGAGCTTCCGGTAGGCGATATCGCCGACCCCGCCGTTCCACTGGGCACCGTCGCCGTTGAACCGGAAGAAGTTCGGCGAGCGGACCTTCAGCGTGGTGTCCTGGGCCCCCGAGGTTCCGTTGATGAACGTGAGCCCGGGCTGGGTCTTCGAGTAGTTCGCGACCGCGATGCCCTCGTCTCCGGACAGCGGTCCGATGACGACGTTGGCCCCGTCCTTCTCCACCAGACTGTCGGACCGCCTTGAGCGCCGTGGCCGCGGTGTCGTTCGCGCAGCCGTAGCCGACGATCTTGATCGGATGGCCGGCGATCGTGCCCCCGGTGATCCCGGCGGTCGGGACCGAGCCCTGCGGCCTTGGCACCGTCGTGGGCGATGAAGTACGCCTGGGCCCCGCCGATGTCGGCGTTATAGAAGGCGCCGAACGCCCCGGCGCAGTCGGACATGATGCCGATCTTGATCGCGTTCGACGGCGTCGACGACGACGACGAACTGGAACTGCTCGCCCCTCCTGCAGCTGCCGATGACGACGAACTGCTGCTCTTGCTGCCGCAGGCCGCGATCCACAGCCCGCAGATGACGCATATCGCCGCCACGGCCAGCGACCGAGGCATCCGATGCACGCTCTTTCGTCTCCAAGACAGTCACCTCCTCAGTGACATCCCTAGTACTGCATTGTGTTCGATCGTGTCGAGCGCATGCCTCTGCATTCACAGGCTCGACGGTTGCTCCATTGATGCGCCACCTGCCAGCGCTTGCTCCTCCTCGAGCTCCTCGGTCGCGCGAGCGACCCGAGCCGCAGTCCGGTCGCACGCGATATCCGCTGCCCGATGCCGATCAAGCCGTCGGGCGAGAGCAAGACGATCAACAGGAAGACGAGCCCGATGATCGTGTCGAACCGCGCCTGGGTTGATCCACAGGCCCCAGCGTCGGCGCGTGCTGACGCGAGTAGTAATCGATCAGCGAATAGGCGAAGGCGCCGATCCACGCCCCCTCCAGGCGTGACAGACCGCCGATCACCGCGATGATCAGAACTGCGATCGTCTGGGTGATGTCGATCGAGCCGGGCGAGATCTGGGTGTTGAACCACACCGAGAGAATCCCGGCGAACGACGCGACGAACGCGCCGAGCGCGAACGCCAGGCGTCCGGTGCAGCGGGACGTTGTAGCCGAGCGAGCTCATCCGCGACGGGTCGTCACGGATGCCCTGAAGGGCAATGCCGAACGGCGTGCGCACGACGTAGCGCAGCAGCAGGTACACCCCGAGCGAGGCGACCGAGGCAGCTGTAGTACAGCGGGTTGGGTGCGGTGATCGGATCGCCGATGAAACCGGGGTGCGAGACGCTGCGGATGCCGCCGAAGCCGCTCAGCTGCGTCACCTGGCCGAAGAAGTAGAAGACGAGCAGCGACAGCGCGAGCGTGATCATCAGGAAGTAGATGCCGTAGCTGCGCGACGCGATCGCGCCGAACAGGAAGCCGATGAGCACCGCCACCGCGATGCCGAAGGCGACGCCGGCCCACGGCGTCCATCCGAGGTTCAGGCCACCCTCGCTGTTGATCGTGTGCACGACGTTCCCCATGGCAAACCCGGCGATCCCGTAGATCGCGACCTGGCCGAGCGAGGTCATGCCGCCGTAGCGCTGCAGGAACGTGAGGCTGACGGCGGCGATCCCGAGCCACAGCGCCTGGGTCAGGATCGCGCTGAGCCAGTAGCCGGCGAAGATACTGCGGCGCCAGCGCCAGCAGGATCACCACGACGGCCAGCACGGCCCAGCCGACCAGATCGCCCGAGCGGGGCGCCGGGTCACCGCGCGGCGCTTCGGTCGATGCGGTGGCGCTCACGCCGGCCTCCCGAACAGGCCCAGCGGGCGAAAGGCCAGCACGGCGATCACGAGGATGAACTGCGCCAGCACGCCGTAGGGGCTCAGGTCGGTCGAGCCGAAGTGCAGGTAGATCGAGGAGTACGACTGCACGAGACCGAGCAGCAGGGCGCCGATGGCAGCGCCCGGGAGGCTGCCCATGCCGCCGATGATCACGACGATCAAGCGCATCGAGCAGGAACTGGGTGTCGAGCCCGGGCCCGACGGCGATCATCGTGCCCCCGAGCACGCCGGCGAACCCGGCCAGCATCGCCCCGAGGAAGAACGCGCCCGCGAACACCAGCTGCACGTTGACGCCCAGCGCGGAGAGCATCGGCCGGTCGTCGACTCCCGCCCGCACGATCATGCCGAACCGGGTGCGTTGATCAGCAGGTACAGCAGCACGCCGATCACCAGCGCCGCGCCGAGCACCACGACGAGGCGGAAGAACGGGTAGTGGAAAGACCCGATCATGATGCTGGTCGGCCAGCTCGTGGGTGCCTGGATCGTCTGCGTGATGCCGCCGTAGTGGGCGATCATCTGGTCGGCGAAGATCACCGACACCGCGATCGTGATCAGCGCCTGGCGCAGATCCTGACCCTGGTTCCAGCGCAGCAGCAGCTGCTGAATGCGCCAGGCCGACCAGCCCGATCACCACCGTCGCGAAGGCGAGCGGCACGAACCAGCCGGCCAGGCTCGTGGTGCGTCGAGCCGCCGAGCTGGAACTGCCGATCCCGCGCCGGCGAACCAGTGGGTCTGCGCGGTGTAGGCCACGTAGCCGCCGAACAGGTAGAGCGAGCCATGCGCCATGTTGACCACGCGCATGAGGCCGAAGATCAGCGTGAACCCGGCCGCGACGACGAAGTACAGCGCCGCCTCGGTGATTCCGTTCAGCGTGACCTGCAGGAAGGTCTGGCCACCCTGGCTCGCCTTGATGACCAGCCACACGACGACCGCCAGCCCGAGCACGCCGAGCACGATCCGTGGCACGTAGGTGCCCAGCTGCCTGCGCGGCGCGTGCCGCGCGACTGCGACGCTCACTCTCCCTCGCTCCTCCGTGTACGCGATTCGCGGTCGAACATAACTGACACCTCGGTCGGCATGCAATAGCTCCCTAACGCTCGCCTAACGCCGTCTCGGTGTACAGCCGCGCCGCCAGCCCCTCGTCATCCTGCGGCACGAGGTCGACGAGCCGGACCAGATCGGTGACCACGCTCACGGTCGAGCGTCGACGCATCGGGCCAGTTGATCTCGACCAGGTTCCCGGCCGGGTCGCGCAGGTACATCTGCGCCTCGCCGCCCGGGCAGCTCGACGACGCCGCTCGAGATGAACGTCGTCTCGTCGCGGATCTCGAGCTCGCGCAGCCTTCGGTAGGCGGCCTCGAAGTCGTCGACGTCGATCCCGAAGTGGTGGAACTGAGGCGCGCCGTCGCGCTGGATCAGGTGCAGCTGCTGATCGCCGAGGCGCAGCCAGGCCACCGCCTGGCCGGCGAACTTGGGCGCCGGAACCCGCTCCATGCCGAACACCTCGGTGTAGAAGCGGACCGACGCCTCCAGATCGGGGGCGGTGATGCTCACGTGGTTGATGCCGGTCGCCCTCATCGCTCGTCCGTCCACGCAGCGCCACCGCTTCGACCTCGAGCCGCGCCCCCGGCACGGCGAGGCGGCTGACCTCGACCAGCGTGCTCGCCGGCCGCGTCGTCGCCGAACACCTCCTGACGGACCGTGTTGACCAGCGGCCGGTCGTCGATGTCGAGCAGGAACACGGTCACCTTGACCACGTCGGCGAACTCCGCGCCGGCGGCCGACAGCACGGTGCCGATGTTGACGAACACCTGCCGGGCCTGCGCGACGACGTCGTCGCCGCCGATGAGGCGACCGTCGCCGTCGACGGGCACGCATCCGGACACGAACAACATGCCGTTCGCCTGCACCGCATCGGTGTAGTGGCTGATCGGCTCCGGCAGCCCGGGAACGCGGTATTCCCTGCGCATCTCGAAGCCGTCACCCGCGCAGACCAGCCCGCGCGGCGCGTCCGCGCCACTGTGTGTTGTCACCCATCTCGAACTGCCCTCGCCCGCCAACCTAGCGTCTCGCGCAAGTTAGGGCAAATACCAGTTTTCCATTGTCTCTATAGGGTGTTACCTATAGGATAAGTCGATCACCCTTCGTCAGGTCTCCTACTTCGTCGCCGTGGCCGAGGAGGGCTCGTTCACGGTGGCGGCGACCCGGCTGCGGATCTCGCAGCCGTCGCTCTCACAGCAGGTGCGGGCGCTCGAGGGCGACCTCGGAGCGACCCTGCTCGAACGGACGGCGCGGGGCGCGCGGCTGACCGCGGCCGGCCGCGAGTTCCTGCCCGAGGCGCGCGCGATGCTCGCCGCCTCTTTGCGCGGCCGGCTGGCCGTGCGCCAGCTCCACGCGCTCCAGGGCGGCGAGCTCGAGATCGCGACCGTGCGCTCGCTGGCCGTCGGCGTGTTGCCGGCGGTGATCGGCGAGTTCCGCGCCCGACATCCCCGCGTGCGGATCTGGCTGCGCGAGTTCGCCCACCGGGAGCGCATGAACGAGGCCGTCCTGGCCGGCCTGTCGGACATCGCGGTCGGGCCCCGCCCGCCCGACTGGCAGGGGCAGCTCCTCGCGCTGGGGTGGGAGGAGTTCGTGCTCGTGCTCCCGGAGGCGGACCCGCTGGCCGCGAAGGGAGACCCGGTCAACCTGCGCCAGCTCGCCGACCGCGAGTGGGTGCTCTACGAACCGGGCCACGGGCTCGACGACGTGGTGCTGTTCGCCTGCGCCCAGGCGGGCTTCACTCCGCGGCCGAGCCTGCGCACGGGCCAGGCCGAGGCGGCGGTCCGGCTGGCCGCGTCCGGGCTTGGAGTCGCGCTCGTCCCGATCAACCTCGTCCCCGAGCATCTGAAACGGAGCATCCGCCACCTGCGCCAGCCGATCGTGCGCCAGCTCGCGGCCTACACGCGCACGCACTTCTCGCCCGCCGCGGCGGCGTTCGCCGAGGCCGCGACCGCCACCCACCGCTCGCGCCGGCCCTCGCGCGCGATCGTGTTCCCCTGAGATACTGCCGGCATCGAGCCTCAGTTCACATCGTTCGAGCGGCTCCCGAGCTTCTCACTGGCGCCCGGGGCTTCCGCCAGGGCGCTGTTCGGCGAGGGCGCGATGCTCAACCTGGTCGAGCTCGAGCCCGATGCCGTGGTCGCCCGCCACAGCCACCCGCACGAGCAGCTGGGGATGATCCTGCGCGGGTCGATGACCTTGAACGTCGAGGGCACCGACCACGTGCTCGAGGAGATGGACGCGTACGCGCTGCCCGGCGGCGTCGAGCACGAGGGCATCGCCGGACCGCAGGGCGCGCTCGTGCTCGACGTGTTCCAGCCCGTGCGCGAGGACTACGCCCTGCGCGCGGCCGAGGCCAACGAGAGCCCCGGCCGCTAGCAGTCAGGCCGTGGCGGGCGCGCCGAGCGCCTGGACCACATCGTCGGTGCCGACCACCCGGCCGACGTTGGTCACCGCGTAGTTCAGCGCCGCGTTCTGCCACTCGTCGCCGGTGGTCGAGGTCCCGTCGGAGACGATGAACACCTCGTAGCCGGCGTCGGCCCCGTGGCGCGCGGTGTGCTCGATCGACATGTTCGTCCAGGCCCCGGTGATCACGATCGTCTCCGCCCCGAGTCCGCGCAGGAGGATGTCCAGCCGCGTGTCGTAGAAGCCGTTCATCCGCATCTTCTCGACGATGTGGTCGCCCGGCTGCGGCTCGAGGCCGTCCACCGGCGCCGCGCCCCACGAGCCGCGGACGAGCGCGTTGGCCTCCTTGACGCCCTGGAACAGCGGCGCGTTCTGCTTCAGCCCGACGGCTCCCTCCTCGACGATGTAGTGGATGTGGATCACCGGGGTGCCGGCGGACCGGCACGCGTCGGCCAGGCGGGCCACGTTCTCGACCACCTTCTGGCTCTTGGCGTGGGCCGGCGCGCCGGAGTCGGCGAACGCGCCACCCTCGATGATCACGTCGTTCTGCAGGTCCTGGATGATCAGCGCCGTCCGCTTCGGGTCGAGCTGCACAGGCTCCTCACTCATTGAACTCTCCTCGTCTAGTGGTAGGGCAGCTTGGCCGAGGCGACCTTGGTCTTGACCCGGTACAGCGACGTCGAGCTGGGGATGTACAGGTCCTTCCAGTCCGAGCCGCCCCAGGCGAGGTTGCCGACGTTCTCCGGTACCTCGACCACGCCGAGGTGCTCGGCCTGCGGGGAGATGACCCACACGCCCCCGGGGACCGGTGACCCAGATGTTGCCGCGCTCGTCGCACTTCATCCCGTCGGGGATGCCCTCCTCGATCACGCCGCTCCCGATCCCGTCGAAGAACGGCCGCCCGTTGCTGCAGCGTCCCGTCGGACTCGACGTCGTAGACCCGGATCAGCGCCCGCGGCGTGTCGTTGATGTACATGAGCGACTCGTCGGGCGAGAAGCACAGCCCGTTCGGCTGCTCGAACTCGTCCTCGGGCAGCGCCAGCTCGGGCTCGCCGCCGCCGGCGGCGATCCGGTAGACGCCCTGGAACGAGAGATCCTGCTCACGCTCTTCGCCGAAGCCGGGCATGCGGCCGTAGGCGGGATCGCTGAAGTAGATGATCCCGTCCGAGCGCGTGACCACGTCGTTGGGGCTGTTCAGCTCCTTGCCGTTGTAGTGCGTGGCCAGCGTCTCGCGCGTACCGTCGGGCGCGCTCGCGCACGAGCGAGGAGGTGACGTGCTCGCACACGAGCAGGTTGCCGTCCGAGTCGTAGACCATGCCGTTGCACTTGTTGCTCGGGCGCATGACCTCCTGCACCCCTTCGCGCTCGTCTCCAGCGCCGGCGCACGTCCCCGGGCATGTCGCTGAACAGGAGGTAGTCGCCCTCCTTGTTCCAGATCGGGCCTTCGGTGAACGTGAATCCGGTGGCCAGCCGCTCGACCTCCGCATCCGTGTCGATCAGCTCGCCGAGCGCCTCTGATTTGACGTTGATCGCCAAAGTGATCCTCTCTCCTTTTCTCGGCCCCTCTGAATGCGCCGCGATCTTATGGCTGGGCCGTCGAGTTGCGCAAGCCAAACCACCGGGGCGGCGCCAGCCGCCCCCCTAAGAATCGTGCCGGCGCTCGATCGAGGCCAGGCTGTCGGCCAGCTCCTCGAGGCTGGCGATGTTGTGACCGGGCAGGAAGCGATCGACGTAGGGCAGCGCCGCCTGCATGCCCGCGCTCAGCGGCTCGTAGTCCGACGTGGCCCTTGAGCGGGTTGACCCACACCACCGCGTACGCGGTGCGGGCCAGCCGGGCCATCTCGCGCCGCACGAGCTCGGGGTCCTGGCGCTCCCAGCCGTCGGAGACGATCAGGACCACGGCGCCGCGCGACAGCCCGCGCCGCCCCCACTCGTCGTTGAACGTCTTCAGCGACGCGCCGATCCTGGTCCCGCTCGCCCAGTCGACCACGGTGGCCGCGGCGGCGCTCAGCGCCTGCTCGGGATCGCGGGTGCGCAGCGCCACGGTCAGCCGGGTCAGCCGCGTCCCGAACGCGAACACCTCCACATGCCCGGCTTCGACCACGGCGTGCATGAACAGCAGCAGCGCCCGCGTGTAGGCCTCCATCGAGCCCGAGATGTCGCACAGGGCCACGATGCGCCGCGAGACCTGAAGCCGGCGGCGGAAGCTGCGGGCGATCGGCTCCCCGCCGGTGGCCAGCGAGCGGCGGGCCAGCCGGCGCAGGTCGAGCTCGGTGCCGCGGCTGTGCGCTCGCAGCCGCCGCGAGCGCCGCCGCGGCCGGGCCACTGCCGAGCTTGCGCATCAGCGCCCGGGCCCGGGCGAACTCCTCGGGGGTCATGGTGGCGAAGTCACGCCGGCGCAGGACCTCGACCGCGCTCGAGCCGATCTCCAGTGGGTCGGGCTCGCTCCCGGCGCTCGGCCCCGCGGATCGGATCCCCGCGCGCGGCCAGCCCGCGCTTCGGCGGCTGGGTGACCGCGATCCGGGCCTCGGGCAGCACCGGAGCGCGCAGGAACCAGGCGTTGAAGGCGCGGTCGAACGGCTCGATCTCCTCAAAGCGGGTGACCAGCGTGGTGCGTAGCGACCAATAGACGTCGTCATGGCGGCCGAGATCGACCTTGTCAAGCGCGGTCAGGGCGTCGGCGATACGGCCGGGTCCGATCTCGAGTCCGGCCTCGCGCAGCACCCGGCCGAAGGTGACCACGTGGCGGACGAGAGCGTCAGCGCTCAGCGCGCGCCTCTTCGAGCAGGCCGGCCAGGGTCTCGTCGCGCACCAGCTCGAGGTCCTCGTAGTACTTGAGCACCGAGCCCAGCGTCTGCTGTACGACATCGGCGTCGAGCTCCTGGCGCCCGAGCGCGGCCAGCGCCTGGGCCCAGTCGACCGTCTCGGCCACGCCCGGCGGCTTGGCCAGGTCGAGCCGGCGCAGCCCCTGGACGAACCGGACCGCCTCGGCGGCCAGATGCTCGGCCACCTCGGGGACGCGGAGCCGGACGATCTCGACCTCGCGCTCGAGCGAGGGGTGACCGATCCAGTGGAACAGGCAGCGCCGCTTGAGGGCGTCGTGGAGCTCCCGGGTCCGGTTCGAGGTCAGGATGACCACCGGCCGCGTGTGCGCGGTGACGGTGCCGATCTCGGGGATCGTGATCTGGAAGTCGGAGAGCAGCTCGAGCAGGAAGGCCTCGAACTCGTCGTCGGCCCGGTCGATCTCGTCGATCAGCAGCACGACCGGCTCGCGTGAGCTGATCGCCTCGAGCAGCGGGCGGCGGATCAGGAACTTCGGCCCGAACAGCTCGTCCTCCTCGACCGCTCCGCTCTCCTGCACGGCGCGAATGTGCAGGAGCTGGCGGGTGTAGTTCCACTCGTACACCGCGTGGGCGACGTCGAGGCCCTCGTAGCACTGCAGCCGGATCAGCTTCGATCCGAGCACGGCCGCGACCGCCTTGGCCGCCTCGGTCTTGCCCACCCCGGCCTCGCCTTCGAGCAGCAACGGCTTGCGCACCTTCAGGGCCAGGAACAGTGCCGTGGCCAGGCCGCGGTCGGGCAGGTAGGAGGTGCGCAGCAGCGCCTCCTCGAGCTCATGTATCTCAGCGAACTCCTCCACCCTTGCGTTTCACTCTATGGCTCGCTGGGGTGTCGGCGAGAGCCTCGCGCGCTTGACGAGGTCGGCGTTACAGTGCCGCCCCGGGCCGGGGTTGTGAGGGTCACGAGAGAGGAGAAGTTTTGCTGGCCAGTGACACGGAGGTGTCGATTCCGGGGTCGGCCGCCGAGGCGGTCGAAGCGTTCGGCGACGGGCGCGAGGTCACGGTCTTCGCCGGCGGCACGATCCTGATGCCGGAGATCGTCCACGGCCGATATCCCAGGAGTGGGCGGACGCTGATGCTCGGCCAGGCCGGGCTGAACGAGCTTTCAAGCGACGGTCCGGTGCGGATCGGCGCGATGACGACGTTGGCCGCGGTGGCCGAGTCGGGGATCGAGCCGCTGGCCCGGGCGGCCGCCGATGTGGCCGACCACGAGATCCGCGGTCAGGCCACGCTGGGCGGCAACCTGTGCGCGCCGCCCGGGGCGGAGAGCCCGCGCGGAGATCTGCAGGCGGCGCTGCTCGCGGTCGGGGCCACGGTGCGGTGCGCCGGTCAGGGCGGCGAGCGGACCGAATCGGTCGATGAGTTCCTGGGCCGCGGACGAGCCGCGGCTCGTGCTCGGGGTCGAGTTCGAGCGCCCGGCCCGGGCCGCCTACCTGTCGCAGCGGCGCCCCCATGCGCACTCGTACGCGGTCATGGCCGTGGCCTGCGCGGAGACCGGAGACGGCGTCCGGGTGGCGGCCGGCGGGGTGGCGCCGCGGGCGGTGCGGCTGAGCGGCGTCGAGGAGGCGCTGTCGGCAGGCGCGTCCGCGTCCGATGCGGCGGCCAAGGCGGCCGACGGGCTCGAGCCGCCGGACGACGCGCTCGCCTCGTCGTGGTACCGGACGCAGGTCTTGCCCACGTTGGTGAGACGAGCTCTCGAGCAGCTTCAGGGAGGCTGATAATGGATTTGCACGTCAACGGCGTCAGGCGCGCCATCTCGAGTCCGCCGCTGACCTCGCTGCTGAACGTCCTGCGCGAGGAGCTCGACGTCCTGAGCCCGAAGGCGGGCTGTCAGCAGGGAGGCTGCGGCGCCTGCACGGTCCTGGTCGACGGCGAGCCTCGGCGTTCGTGCCTCACCCCGCTGGCCGCGGTGGACGGGGCTTCGATAACCACCGTGGAAGGGCTCGGGGCGCCGGGGGCTCTGTCCCCCGTTCAGGCCGCCTTTCACCAGAAGTACGCTGCCCAGTGCGGCTTCTGTACCGGGGGAATGATGATGGCGGCGCACGCCCTGATCGAGCGCGCGGGCGGCGAGGTGAGCCGCGACCAGGTCACCGAGGCGCTGAGCGGCCACGTGTGCCGCTGCACCGGCTACGTGAAGATCGTCGACGCCGTGATGGCCGCCTCGCGAGGCGACGTCGACCTCGACGAGGCGGATGAGATGCTCGTCCCGCAAGCGGGCGAGCCAGAGGTCGAACCAAAGGGGTCACCAGCATGAAAGCGGTTGGCGCAAGGCTTCCCCGCTACGACGGGCTGGCGCACGTGACCGGCCGGACGACGTACGTCGATGACGTGCGCGTGTCCGGAACCCTGGTCGCCAAGGCGCTGCGTTCGCCGTTTCATCACGCCGCGATCACGCGGCTCGACACAACCCGGGCGTCACAGCTGCCCGGCGTGCGCGCGATCGTCACCTGTGCGGACGTTCCCAAGAACATTTACGGTCACTTGGAGGCGCTCGGCGTCCCCGCGGACGAGCCGCTGCTGGCCGACGGCGAGGTCCGCTATCGCGGCCAGCCGATCGCGGCGGTGGCGGCCGAGGACGTCGAGACCGCATACGAGGCTCTCGAGGCGATCGACATCGAGTACGAGGAGCGACCGGCGCTGTTCGACATCCGCAAGGCGCTCGACTCCGACGCCCCGGAGATCCACCAGTGGGGCAATCTGTATCCCCACTTCGGCCCCTACAACCACCGCCGCGTTCGCAAGGGCGACGTCGAGTGGGCGTTCGAGAAGGCGGACCTGATCGTCGAGGGTGCGTATCGCCCGGGCGCGATCGAGCACTGCCCGCTCGAGACCCAGACCGCGCTCGTGGTGCCGGAGGCCAACGGCCGGCTCACCGTCTACACCTGCACCCAGGCGATGTACTTCTCGCTCGGGGTGCTGGCCGCCCACCTCCAGGTCCCGTTGAACAAGATCAAGCTGGTCGGGGGGACGGTGGGCGGCGGGTTCGGCGGCAAGGTCGACACGGCCTCGGAGACGATCACCTCGCTGCTGGCGCTGAAGTCCCATCGGCCGGTCAAGTGGCGCTGGACCCGGGAGGAGGAGTTCCTCGCCTCCTCGACCCGCGCCCCGTGGCACATCGAGATGCAGGATGCGGTGACGTCCGACGGCTGGCTGCTCGGGCGGCGGATGCTGACCCTGCACGACTCGGGCGCCTATGCACGGTTCTCGCCCTACGGCCTGACCAAGCACGCGTTCCACCACACCGGCGCCTACACGATTCCCAACGTCCGCTTCGACGGATTCGTGGTCTTCACCAACCGGGTCCCCACCACCGCCATGCGCGGGTTCGGGGTCACCTCCGTGTCGATGGCGGTGGAGCTGCAGATGGCGCGGATCGCCGAGCAGCTCGGCGTCAGTCCCTGGGAGCTGCGGCTGAAGAACGCCAACCGGATCGGCGATACAACCGCCAACCGCGTGTCCATGCAGGACCCCTCCACGGTTCCGGTCACCCTGGCCGCGGCCGAGCGGGTGGGCGAGAAGCTCGGGCCGGAGTATGTGGGGATGACCTCGGATCGGCGAAGCGGCGACCTGCTGCCTGCGCATCTGGTCGACCAGCAGGCGCCGGAGGGCGTGCACGTTTTGACCGGCAACGGAGGAGGTGCTTCCTGATGGCCAAGCATCGCGGTCGCGGCTTCGCGACGATCGAGTACCCGACGGGGATGAACCAGAACGGCGATCCGAGCCAGGCCTGGATCAAGCTCAAGCCGGACGGCCGGGTCGACGTGTTCTCCGGCACGGTCGACATCGGCCAGGGCTCGAAGACCGTCCACACCCAGATCGTGGCCGACACGCTCGGCGTGCCCTACGACTGGGTGACGATGGACAACAGCAACACCGACTCCTCGGCCGTGTGCACGGGCACGTTCGCCTCGCGCGGGACGTTCATCGGCGGCAACGCGGTCCGGTTCGCGGCTGAGCAGGTGCGCGAGCGTGTGCTCGAGATCGCCTCGCGCGAGCTCGAGATCGACCCGGGCGACCTGGAGATCGCCGACGGCGAGGTGGTGGCCCGGGGCGCCCCGGGGCGCAAGATCTCCGTGGCCGACGTGGCCGGCGCCGCGACCTACAACTACGGCGAGCTGATCTCCGGGCAGGGAACCGCGCTGAAGCCGTTCGCCGAGGTCAACGACGACGACGGCTCGGTGACCATGGAGCCGCACGCGGCCGTCTCGTACGCGGCCTGCGTCGCCGACGTCGAGGTCGACGACGAGACCGGCGAGGTGGTCGTGAGCCGCCTGGTCCAGGTCTACGACGTCGGGCGGGCGATCAACCCCGTCCTGGTCGAGGGACAGATCGAGGGCGGGGCGATGATGGGCCTCGGGCTCGGCCTGCTCGAGGAGTGCTATCCCCACTACCCCTCGCCCGAACACCGCGGCGAGCAGTTCGGGTCGTATCTCGCTCCGTCGATGGAGGACTTGCCCGAGCTCGACAACGTGATCCTGGAGAACCCGTCGGTGGACGGGCCGTTCGGGGCCAAGGCGATCGGCGAGATGGCCAACAACGCCCAGCCGCCCGCGATCACTGCCGCCATCCACGACGCGGTCGGCGTGTGGGTGACCGAGTATCCCGCTACCCCGGAGCGGGTGTTGCGGGCTCTGAAGGCGCGGCGCGAGCCGCGAGCGGGACGGCAAGCGGGTGGTCTACGACACGGAGATCTCATTGGCTGGGGTCTCGAGCAACGGCGGGTCCGGGTTCTGGGGGGTCGATTGAGCTTGAGCGCTTTCCAGACCTGGGAGGGGCGAGAGGAGCTGTCGCTGTTCCCCCACGTCTCGTTGCAATCGTTCGGCGGCGATCAGGTGCTCCTGTGCCGGGTTCGCTACGAGCCCGGCGCCGAGGTGCCGCCGCACTCGCATGAGCACACCGAGCAGCTGATGTGGATGCTCGAGGGGTCTCTGGAGATGACCGTGGGTGCCGAGACTCGGATGGTCAATGCGGGCGACGTGGTGGCGGTCAACCGGGGGGTCGAGCACTCGCTACGGTCGGACGACGGGTGCGCTTTCCTGGAGGCGCTGTCTCCGGTGCCTCGTGACCACGTGGCCGATCCCGAGCGGGACCTGGTTCTGGGTGCCGATGCGGGGCGCCTGCACGTCGAACGCTGAATCTGTTCATTCCAAGAAAGGAAGGTCTGTTATGCCGATTGTCGAGGTCAAGCTGTACGACACGCGGATCAACGACGAGACGGTGCCGAAGCTGATCGAGAAGATCACCGACGCCGTGGTCGAGTGCACCAGCGAGGGAATCCGCGACGTCACCCATGTGGTGGTCGAGGGGATCCCGGCCAAGCAGTGGGGCACCGCCGGTAAGCCGCACGCCTAGACGGGCTATCTGTCCCGCGCGAGCCGCGGTTTCGGCGCTAGCCTCGCGGTATGGCCGCCGGCACGTCTGAGATCCGCGGTTCCACCACCATCGTCGAACTGCTCAAGCGGTTTCCCGACGGGCGCGCCGCCCGGTTGATGTCGGATCTGAACTGGCCGTGCGCGCACTGCGGTGGCGCGTTCCACGAGCCGCTGACGATGGCGGCCAAGCGCCATGCCCGCGACCCGATGGCGGTCCTGGTCGCCTTCCGGGCCTTGGAGGAAGACGGGCCGTCGGCGGAGCAGGTCGAGGCGGCGCGGCAGATGGTCGAATAGGTCGGTGTCCGCCGGGCGGTCTGCCGGTCACCGCCGCCGGGCCCCGCCGCCGCTCGGAACTCGGAAGCGTTCCCTTTTCCGGCCACCCCCTGGCCGCAGAAGGGAACACTTCGCCCGCCGAAGAGCCGGTCAGCCGGCGACGACGTTCAGCGACCCGGATCGGAACGGGCGCTCGTCGATCTTGACCGTCTCGTAGCCCGCGCCCCGCACCGCTTCGATCACCGGCGCCGGCGTAGGCCAGCGCACGCGGCAGCTCGTCGGCGGCCAGCTCGACCCGGGCCATCGACCCGAGGTGGCGCACCCGGAGAATCCGGTAGCCGAGCCCCTTGACCGCCCGCTCGGCCCGGTCGATCTGGGCCAGGGCGGCGGGCGTCACCGCGATGCCGTAGGGCAGCCGCGAGGCCAGGCATGGAGAGGCCGGCTTCTCCGCGCTCGGGACGCCGAGCTCACGGGCCAGCGCGCGGACGTCTCCTTGCTCACGCCGGCCTCGAGCAGCGGGTGGCGCACGCCGTGCTCGGAGGCGGCGCGCAGACCCGGTCGCCAGTCTCCGGCGTCGTCGGCGTTGGCGCCGGAGAGGACCGTTGCGTATCCGTCGGCGCGGGCCAGCGCCTCGAGCTGGTCGTACAGCTCGCTCTTGCAGTGGTAACAGCGGAAGCGGTCGTTGCGCCGGTACTCCTCGCGGGCCAGCTCGTCGGTCGAGATCAGCCGGTGTGCGATCCCCACCGCCGCCGCGACCCCACGGGCGCCTTCGAGCTCACCGGTGGCCAGGGCCGGGGACACCGCGGTCACGGCGAGCGCGCGGTCGCCCAGCGCCCGGGCCGCGACCGCCGCCACCACCGAAGAGTCGACCCCGCCTGAGAACGCCACCACGGCGCTGCCCAGCGGCCGGATCGCGCGTTCTAGTTCCGCCACCGTTGTCATCTCAACTCCCGCGCCGCGGCCAGCGCCGCGGTCCATACCGACTTTACCGGCGCCCCGGTCCGGCGCGCGACGGCGGCGCAGTCGTCGTGCTCGGGCGCGACGTTGACGATCCGGCCGTCGAGCCGGCCGAGCTTGACGCGAACGGTCTCCCCATCGACGGAGACCGTGCGCTCCTCCCGGTCGAGCTCGTAGCGGCGCCGGCGACCGACCCGGACGCCGAGCGCCGTCGTTTCCTCGAGCATCGCCCGCGCCACCGCCGCCTCGTCGCCCGGTCGCGCCAGGGCCGAGAGCACGAACCCGGGGCGGCCCTTCTTCATCGTGACCGGGACGGTCCAGACGTCGAGCGCGCCGGCGGCGAAGCAACGGTCGACCGCGTCGGGGACCAGCTGGGGATTGACATCGTCGAGGTTGGTCTCCAGCACCACGACCTCACCCTGGCCCGGGCCGTCCGCCAAGATCTCGCCCTGACCCACCCCGTCCGCGACGCCCTCTCCGAGCAACACCCGGACCACGTTGGCCCGCTCGGCGAAATCCGCCGTCCCGGCCCCGTATCCAACGCCGCGCAGGGTCATGGCCGGCAGCCCGCCCCACTCGTCGGCGAGCGTGGCGGCGAGCGCAGCGCCGGTCGGCGTCACCGTCTCGGCTTCGAGCTCGACGCCGAACACCGGTGCGTCGGCGAGCAGGGCGGCGGTGGCGGGAGCCGGCAGCGGGATCACGCCGTGCGCGGCCCGGATCACGCCGTGGCCCATTGGGAGCGGAGAGCAGACGAGCCGCGTGACGCCGAGGTCGGCGAGCAGCGTGACCGTCCCGACCACGTCGACCAGCGTGTCTTCGGCCCCGAGCTCATGGAAGTGGATGTCGTCCGCGGGCACGCCGTGGATCGCGCCCTCCGCCTCGGCCAGGCGGGTGAACACGGCCAGCGACCGGTCCCGGACCGGCTCGGGCACGTCAGCCTCGGCGAGCTGCTGGCGGATCGACCGCCAACTCCGATGGGAATGCCCGTGCCCGTGCCCGTGCCCGTGCCCGTGCCCGTGACCGTGCGGGGTGACGACATCCAGGTGCAGAGCCCCGATCCCGTGCCGCTCCACCCGCTCGACCCGCACTGAGACGCCGTCGAGGCCGAGCTGCTCGGGGACCGCGCGCAACGCGTCCGGCGAAGCGCCCGCGTCGAGCAGGGCCGAGATCAGCATGTCGCCGGCCAGCCCGCCGACGCAGTCGAGGTATGCGATCAATCGCGCCCCCGCGCGATCCGGGCCGCGATCGTACCGGCGCCGAAGCCGTCGTCGATCCCGACCACGGCGAGCGAGGCCGCGCACGAGGTCAGCATCGCGTGGAGCGCGGTTCGGCCGCCGTCGGCCACTCCGTATCCGACCGAGGTGGGCACGCCGATCACCGGCGCGGCCACCAGGCCACCCACCACGCTGGCCAGCGCGGCGTCCATGCCGGCGACGCAGATCACGCAATCGGCGCGCTCGAGATCCGGCAGCGCGGGCACGATCCGGTGAAGGCCGGCCACCCCGACGTCCTCGTGCACCACCACCGAGACGCCGAGGAGCTCGGCCCGGACCCGCGCCTCGTGCACCACCGCGCCGTCGGAGGTCCCGGCGGAGACGATCGTGACCAGGCCGCGGGGCTCGGGCACGCCGCGGGCGATCCAGACCAGCCGGGCCTGCTCGTGCTCGGACGCCTCCGGGTGCGCTTCCAGCACGGCCGCACGCGTGGCCGGGTCGGCGCGCGTGACGAGCACGCTGCCGGCCCCGCCCTCGACCAGGGCGTCGACGATCTCGGCCACCTGGGCGGGGGTCTTGCCCTCGGCCAGAACGGCCTCGGGCGCGCCCTGGCGGAGCTCGCGGTGGACATCCGCGCGGGCGAATCCGAGGTCGCGGAAGGGAAGGCCGGAGAGACGGTCGAGGGCCTGGCGCGGCTCGACCTCGCCACGGCGCACCGCCTCCAGCAGCTCCTCCAGATCCTCTCGCAAGCCCGGCATTCGCGGGGTAGGTTACGGGGCGACCTCGGGGTGGTGACGTGGCGACCCGGGGCGCGGGGGCGCGTATAGAATCGCCTTCCACTTAGAGGATGGGTGCGGAAACGAGATCCGTTCAGCCGCGAGCGTCGGTTCGGTCGGTCGACCAGACCCTGGACGTGCTCGAGCTGCTGGCACGGGCCGAGCGGCCGCTCGGGCTGACCGAGATCGCCACCCGGCTCGAGCTCTCAGCGCCCGCGACCCACCGGCTGCTGACCACGCTCCGCGAGCGGGGATACGTGGCCCAGGACCCGTTCAGCTCGAAGTACATGCGCGGTCTGGCCTGCTTCAGCCTGGCCGCGTTGGCGGCCTCCCGCCAGAGCCTGCGGGGCGCGGCGGAGGAGCCGATGCGCTCGCTCAACATCGAGACCGGCGAAGCCGTGCACCTGGCCGTGTACGAGTCGGGCTCGGCCGTGTACATCGACAAGCTGGAGAGCCTGCGGGAGACCGCGCCGGTCTCCCGCGTGGGCGAGCGGGCTCCCGCCCACTGCGTGGCCACCGGCCGGGCGATCCTCGCGTACCTGCCGCTGGCCGACCTCGAGGCGCTACTCGCCACCGGGTTGGACCGGTACACCGAGACGACGCTGTTCGAACGCGAGGAGTTGGCCGCCGATCTGGCTCAGACCCGCCGGCGCGGTTTCGCCGTAAACCGCGGCGCCTGGCGAGCCGGCGTGGGCGGAGTGGCGGCCCCGATCCGCGACTTCTCCGGGACGGTGCAGGCCAGTCTCGGCTGCTGCGTGCCGCTCGAGCGGTTCACCGATGACCGGGTCCCGGAGCTCGCCCGCCACACCGTGCAGACCGCCGCGGCGATCTCCCACGAGCTCGGCTTCGTGGTTCCCCGGGGTGAGGCCTGATGGTCCTCGGTCGCGCGCTCAGCTGGACCGCCGAGCGCTACCCCGAGCGCACCGCCGTGGCCGGCGAGCGTCCGCTGACCTACGCGGAGTGGGACCGGCGCACCAACCGCCTGGCCCGCGCGCTGGGCGAGCTCGGAGTGCAGAAGGGCGGCCGGGTGGCGATCGTGGCCGCCAACGGGGAACCGCTCGCCAGTACGCACCTGGCGGCCCAGAAGCTCGGCGCCGCCTCGGTGCCGCTGAACGTGCGCTACGCCGCCGATGAGCTGGCCTACTGCCTGAAGGACGCTTCGCCGGCCGTGGTATTGAGCGACGACAGCACCGGCGGGCTGGTCGCGCAGGCGATCGAGCAACTCGACGGCACCGCCACCCCGGTGCTCGTGCACGCGGGCGAGGACCCGCCCAACGGCTGCCGGCACGGCTTCGAGCAGCTCATCGACGGCGCGTCGGACGGTGGGATCGACGTCGAGGTCGGGCCGGACGAGATCAGCGTGATGCTGTACACAGCCGGCACGACAGGGCGGCCCAAAGGGGTGCCGCGCCGCCAGCACGCCGAGGTCCACGCCGGAATCGCGCACAACATCCAGGCTCGTTACGGATTCGGCGAGGCGACCCTGTGCGCGATGCCGATGTACCACACGATGGGCCTGCGGTCGCTGGTCGCGATGGTCCTGATCGGCGGCAAGATCGCCTTCCTGCCCTCGTTCCGGCCCGGCGCCGCGCTGGAGGCGATCGAGCGGGAGAAGCTGACCGCGCTGTACCTCGTCCCGACCGCCTACTGGGCGCTGCTGCAGGAGGGCGATCTGAGCCAGGCCCGCGGCACCGTGTCGAAGCTCGCCTACGCCGGCGCCGCGATGACCGAGAGCCTGACCGAGAAGCTGGCCGACGCGTTCGAGCCGCGGGTCTTCATCAACCACTACGGGTCGACCGAGGTCTACACGTTCAGCATCGAAGCCGACGCCGCCGCGCGGCCGGGCAGCGCGGGGCGGCCCGGTCTGTTCACCCGCCTGCGCCTGGTCGAGCCCGATCCGGAGCGACGGGTCGGGCCCGACGAAACCGGTCGAGTCAAGGCGAGACGGGCGAGATCATCGCCTCGCTCGAGCTCCGACGAGGCGTTCGCCGGGTACTGGCAGCGGCCCGGACGCCAACGAGCGCGCTCTGCGTGACGGCTGGTACTTCACCGGCGACCTCGGCCACGTGGACGGGGAGGGCAATCTCCACGTCTCGGGACGGATCGACGACATGGTGATCAGCGGCGGAGAGAACGTCCACCCGCTCGAGGTCGAGGACGCGCTGGCGCGGTGCCCGGAGGTGGCCGACGTCGCGGTGGCCGGAGTCCCGGACGACAAGTGGGGCCACGCGGTGACCGCGTTCGTGGTGCTGGCCGGGGAGGAGCGGCGGCGGCGGATGCCGACGCCAGGGCCCGCAAGATCGCCGAGTGGACGCGGTCTGAGAGCGGCCTGGCCGGGTACAAGCGGCCGAAGCGGATCGTGATCATCGACGCGCTGCCCAAGAGCCCGGTGGGGAAGATCCTCCGACGCGAGTTCGTCGCCGGCCACTACGAGCCGCGCGGCGAGGCCACGCCGTGACGGTCACCGAGCCGACCGCGCCGCCCGCGCGTCGCCACGTCGGCGCCGCGACCGAGCGGATCGAGGACGCCCGGCTGCTGGTCGGGCGGGGCCGGTTCATGGACGACCTCGAGCCGCTGCCCGGGACGCTCGAGGCGGCCGATCGTACGCAGCCCTCACCCCCACGCCCGGATCACCGGCTTCGACGCCGAGCAGGCGCGCCGGTCACCCGGCGTCCGGTGCGTGATCGGCCCGAAGGAAATGCAGCAGATGCCGGCGTTCCCGCTCACCGTGCGAACGCCGATGCCCTACCGCCCGGCCGCCACCGATCGTGTGCGCTACGTGGGCGAGCCGGTGGCGGTGGTCGTGGCGACGAGCCGGCACCTGGCCGAGGACGCGGCCGAGCTGGTCGAGGTCGACCTACGAGACGCTGCCCGCCGTGGTCGACGTGCGCAAGGCGATTGAGCGACGACACGCCGATCCTCCACGAGGAGGCGGGCACGAACGTCGCCACCGACCGCACGCATGCATTTCGGCGACGTGGAGGCCGCGTTCGCCCGCGCCGCCGCACACCGTGCGCGGCAGCTTCGGCTTCCCCCGGTACTCCTCGACGCCGATCGAGACCTATGGCGTGGTCGCGCACTGGGAGCAGGACGGCACCGGCGACCGGGTCACCGCGTGGTGCAACTTCCACGGGCCATTCACGATGCAGCCGGTGATCGCGGGCGCGCTGGGCCTCCAGCCCGGGCCGGGTGCGGCTGATCGTCCCCGAGGACATCGGCGGATCGTTCGGGATCAAGTCCGGCGTGTACGCATACGTGGCGCTGATGGCGATCGCCTCGCGGCACGCCGGTGCCCCGGTGCGGTGGATCGAGGACCGGATCGAGCACCTGCTGGCCAGCTCGGCCGGCAACGACCGCGAGATGGAGTTCGAGGCCGCGGTCGACCGGCACGGGCGCATCCTGGCGCTGCGACTCGATCTGATCGACAACGTCGGGCGCCTACCTGCGCCCGCCGGAGCCGGCCACGCTGTACCGCTGCTTCGGCAATCTGACCGGCGCCTACACGATCGACGCGGTGACGCTGCGCTCACGCGCGGTGGTCACGAACAAGGCGCCGACCGGCCTGAACCGCGGGTTCGGAGGCCAGCAGCTGTACTTCGGGCTCGAGCGGCTGATGGACAAGATCGCCGCCCGCCTCGATCTCGACCCGGTCGAGCTGCGGCGGCGGAACCTGATCCCCGCCGACGCGTTCCCCTACTCGACGCCGACCGGAGGTCAGTACGACTCGGGCAACTACGCGGCCACGGTCGAGCTCGCCCTGCGACGGCGCCGGCTACGACGAGCTCTGCCGGGCGCGCGAGGAGGGGCGAAAGCAGGGCCGCCTGCGCGGCGTCGGAATCGCCACGATCGTCGACCCGTCGGGCACCAACCTCGGCTACGTCGGCATCGCCACGCCGCCCGAGCGACGAAGCCCGGGCCGGGAGAAGTCGGGCTCGACCGAGCACGTGCGTGTGGCCGTCGACGCCGGCGGCGAGGTCACGGTGATGCTCGGCACGACGCCTCAGGGCCAGGGCCACAAGACGGTGGCCCGGCAGGTGGTGGCCGACCGGCTCGGAATCGATCCCGGGCACGTCCACGCGGTGGTCGAGATGGACACCACGACCACTCCCTGGACGGTGTCCTCGGGCAGCTACAGCAGCCGCTTCGCGCCGCTGACCACGAGCGCGGCCATCGCCGCCGCCGACCGGGTGGCCGAGGTGCTCCAGCGCGCGGCCGCCGTCCTGCTCGAAGCGAACGCCGACGAGCTGGAGCTGGCCGACAACCAGATCCGCGTCGCCTCGGAGCCCGATAAGGCGGTCCAGTTCCGCCACGCCGCCGGGCTCGTGCACTGGGACCCGGGGATGCTCGATGGCGAGGCGCTCCTGTACGCGGATGCCGCGTTCACGCCCCCTCAGTCCCGGCACGCCACCACCAACGACGAGATCAACTCGTCCCTCTGCTACGGCTTCGTGGCCGACATCGTCGCCGTCGAGGTCGATCCGGACACGCTCGAGATCCGGGTGGAGCAGGTCACGAGCGTGCACGACTGCGGCACCGTGCTCAACCCCCTCCTGCTGAACGGCCAGACGACCGGCTCGATCGCCCACGCGCTCGGCGGGGCGACGCTGGAGGAGCTCCGGTATGGCCCGGACGGCCAGATGGTCTCGGCCTCGTTCATGGACTACCTCTGCCCGACTGCGGCCGAGCTGGGGTTCGAGCTCAGATTCGATCACACGGTCACGCCGTCGCCGAACACCCCGCTCGGGGCCAAGGGAGCCGCGGAGGGAAGCACGATGAGCATCCCGGTGGCGCTGGCCAACGCGGTCAGCGATGCCCTCAAGCCGCTGGGGGTCGAGATCGACCGGCTGCCCGTGCACGGAACCGTGATCCACGACCTGCTGGCCAACCAGGAAAACCCAAGTCGGGTATGACCGACCCACAGAAGGGAGCTCACGCGTGGCGCTGACCGGAGGCGAATTTCGCTTTGACCGCGAGCACGACGGCCAGGTCGCCGTGCTCACCCTCTCCCGCCCGGAGCGGATGAACGCGATCACCTGGGAGATGCGGGGGCAGATGCAGGAGCGCTTCCGTGAGATCGACGCGGACGATCAGATCCGGGTCGTGGTGATCCGCCAGGACGGTGAGCAGTTCAGCCCCGGCGGCGACATTCCCGGCTTCATGGAGGTGGAGGCGCACGAGTTCATCGACCTCGGGCACAACCTGACCGCGCCGGCCCGGAGCCCCAAGCCGGTGATCGTGGCGATCGACGGGTATTGCTTCGGCGCCGGGCTGGAGCTGTCGATGTCGTGCGACATCCGGGTGGCCACGCGGCGCTCGCAGTTCGGCCAGCCGGAGATCCGGCTGGGCATGATCCCCGGGAGCGGCGGCAGCCAGCGCCTGGTGCGCTACATCGGCCGCTCGCGGGCCAAGTACTACATCATGACCGGCGAGCGGTTCAGCGCCGAGCAGGCGCACGACTGGGGGCTGGTGGCGTCGATGGCCGAGGACCGGGAGGCGCTCGACAAGGAGGTGCAGCGGATCGTCGAGATGCTGCTCGGCTACTCGCCGTTGGCCCTGCGGATGGCCAAGGAGGTCATCGACGCGGGCGCCGACGGGCCGCTGATGACCGGCATCGAGCTCGAGCGCAAGGCGTACTCGCTGCTCGGGCCACGCACGACTTCGCCGAGGGCGTGGACGCGTTCATGAACAAGCGCAAGCCCGAGTTCACAGGGTCTTAAGGCCGGTGAAGGCCGCCCCGTTCCGGTACGAGCGCCCGCGCGAGCTGGCCACCGCGCTCACGCTCGTGCGCGATCCCGAGGCCAAGGCGCTCGCCGGAGGTCAGAGCCTCGTGCCGGTGATGGCGATGCGCCTGGCCCGCCCGCGCGTCCTGGTCGACCTCAACCGAATTCAGGAGCTCGACCCGGATCGAACGCCGCGAGGACGAGCTGATCACGGGGGCGATGGTCCGCCAGCGCACGCTCGAGCGGCGCCCGGGACTGAGCGCCGAGGTGCCGCTGATCGCGGCGGCGCTGCCGTTCGTCGGCCATCGCGAGGTGCGAAATCGCGGCACGGTCGGCGGCAGCGTCGCGCATGCCGACCCGTCGGCCGAGCTCGGGCTGGTGGCGGCGACCCTGAGGGCGACGATCGAGGCGCGGCAGCCTCGACGGGACGCGGGAGATCGCGGCCGACGAGTTCGTCACCGGGCCGTTCCAGACCACGCTCGAGCCCGGGCGAGCTCCTGACCGCGATCCGCTGGCCGCTGGCCCAGCCAGGCGACGGCTTCGCCTTCGAGGAGGTGGCGCGCCGCCACGGCGACTTCGCGCTCTGCGGCGTGGCCGTGCACGTGCGGGGAGCCCGGCGGCGGCGCGCGGCTCGGGTTGCTCGGAGTGGGCCCGAAGCCCGAGGTCCACGACTACGACGAGGCCGCGGACGCCGACCGGATCGCGGCCGAGCTGGCCGAGAAGGTCGATCCGCCGTCGCGACATGCACGCCAGCGCCGGCTACCGCCGCCGGCTCGTCCGCGTGCTCGTGGCGCGAGGGTTGGCGAAGCGCGGCCGAGGCGCGATGAGCGAGGTCAGCCTCACCGTCAACGGCACCGAGGTGACCTTTGACGTCGAGCCGCGGCTGACCCTGGTCGACGCGCTCCGCCACCGGCTCGGGCTGACCGGGACCCACGTCGGATGCGAGCACGGCGTGTGCGGCGCCTGCACCGTGCTGGTCGATGGGGCGGCCGTCCGCTCGTGCCTGATGTTCTGCGTCCAGGCCAGCGGCAGCGAGGTCACGACGGTCGAGGCGCTGGGCGAGGTCGACGACCTGCATCCCCTCCAGGAGGCGTTCCGCCGCCACCACGGCCTCCAGTGCGGGTTCTGCACGCCCGGGGTTTCTGATCAGCAGCTACGAGCTGTTGCGCGACGGCGACCGGCCGGGCAACGGCGGACTCGACGAGCAGCAGCTGCGCGATGAGCTCTCCGGGGTGCTGTGCCGCTGCACCGGCTACGCCGGGATCGTGGCCGCGGTCGGGAGGTGGCGGACGGCTCATCCCGACGGGCTGCCTGCGCCCAAGGCGCTCGGCCGGCCGATCACCGTGATCCAGGCCGCGCCGGCGCAGCGGAGAGGCGACGCGCTCGCGGCCGCGGCCGAGCGCGGGCCGGCGGCACCCGACCGCCGCGGCGGCCGGGGCTCGGTCGACGTGCCGGTCCCGGAGGGCGAGCCGAACGAGACGATCGAGGTGACGACGGAGATTTCCCCCTCGCCCGAGGAGACCTGGGAACTGCTCTCGGACTTCATGCGGATGACGCGGTGCATGCCCGGGGTCGAGCTCGACACCGATCACGGCGAGGACACCTACTCCGGCCACGTCGGCGTGCACCTCGGGCCGATGCGGCTCAGCTTCGCCGGCGCGGCCCGCGTACTCGAGCGAGACGATGAGCAGCGACGCCTCAGGGCGGTGGCGGCCGGGCGCGACGTCTCCGGCAGCGGTGTGCAGGCCGACGTGACGGTCACCGCCCAGGCCACCGCGGCGGAGACGGGTACGTCGCTGCGCGCCGAGGCCAAGCTCTACCTGAGCGGGCGCGCGGCGCAGTTCGGCCGGTCGCTGGCCGGAGACGTCAGCCGTGGCCTGTTCGAGGAGTTCGGAGCCTGCGTCGAGCGGACGCTGACCACCGGCGAGGAGGCGACGCCGCAGCAACTGTCCGGGCTCGCGGTCACCCGTCGCCTGTTCGCCGCCCGAGCTGAGACAGTTGCTGCAGAACGGCTGAAATTGTTACGTTGACCCTGATAAGCCACTGAGGAGAGGGACATGGCCAACCTGAAGATCCCGTACGAGTCGCTCGATCCGCTGACCATCGGCTCGGCCGACGACGAGAGCAAGGTCTACCGCGAGGAGCTGGACCTCGAGGTGCCCGACCAGAACCTGCTCGCCGCGATCTATCCGGAAGAGCCAGAGCCGGTCGGCAACGCGACCGAGGCGGCTCGCGACGCGCTGGCCAATCCGATCGCCGGACCCTCGTTCCGGGAGCTGATCGAGGGCGGCAAGAGCGTGGCCATCGTGATCGACAACCAGTTCCGGCCCACTCCGACCTCGAAGCTGCTGCCCGCCGTGTTCGACCTGCTCGAGGAGGCCGGCGTCTCCGATGCCTGCGTGATCACCGGCAACGGCAAGGTGTTCCCCCTGTCCGATTCCGACATCGAGCAGAAGGTCGGGCGGGAGAACCTCGACCGGATGGAGCGGATGGGGATCGCCCTACCAGAACGAGCCCCGCAACGAGGACGCGTACACGCACCTCGGGGTGACCTCGCGGGGCACGCCGGTGTGGGTGCACAGCGAAGTGACCAAGCGCGACGTGATCATCGCCATCGGCCACGCCCAGGCCAACCACTGGGGTTATGGCGGCGGCGGCAAGCTGATCATGCCCGGCGTAGCGAGCGACGAGACGATCGAGTCCAACCACTGCAACTTCACCATGTCGCCCCAGACCCACTACGGCGCGCTGGCCGGTCCGATGCGCTCGGACATCGACGAGATCGCCACCATGACCGGGCTCGACTACACGCTCAACGTGCTGCTCGACACGCGCGGGCGCGTGGTCGAGATCGTGGGCGGCCCCCATCCGCAGGCGCACCGGCAGGCGATCGAGCGCTTCAACGAGATCTACGCCTACGAGAACCCGGTGGCCGACAAGGGACAGGCCGACATCGCCATCTGCGGCGTCTTCGCCCCCACCGACCATCTGTTCTTCCACACCGGCTGGGGCTGCATGTCCTCGGACTTCGTGGTCAAGGACGGCGGCACGATCATCTACGCCTCCCCGTCTCCGGGCGTCCACACCGAGGTGGGCGACTTCCCCGGCCTGGCTCTGATGGACCTGATGAAGCCGTACATGCCGGCCACGCCCGAGAACTACCAGCGCGTGCTCAGGGACATCCATCACCGCAAGATCCAGATGTGGGCCGGATGCATCTGGGTCCCGATCTACGAGGTCATGACCCGCAAGCACCTCAAGCTGGTCACGCTGGAGGAGAACCTCGAGATGGCGGCCGACATCGGGATCGATGCCACGACCTCACTCGACGAGGCGTTCAACGAGGCGCTCGACCGTCACGGCAGCGAGGCCAAGGTGATCGTCCTCCCGTACGCCCGCTACCAGCTGCCTCGCAACGCGGTGCGACTGGATGCCGAGCCGCTGCGCTTCCCCCAGGAGGCGCTCAGGTAGCCACGGACGCCGCGAGCCGGACGAACTGCTCGACCAGCGGGTGCGGCTGGTCGCGCAGGCGAGCGAGCACGAGCATCGCCGGCGCGGCGTCGACCAGCGGGACGAAGGCCAGCTCGGGCCAGGCGAAGTAACGCGCGATGACCGCCGGGCAGGTGTCGATCCCCTCGCCGCGGCCGATGAGCTGCAACCACTCCTCGATGTTCTCGCCCACGTAGGGGCTGACCGGCGGCCGGTGGCCGAGCTCGTCGACCAGCATCCAGAAGTCGCGCCACTCCGCCGCCATCGAGCTCGGCTGGGTGACGAACGTCTCGCCCTCGAGATCGGCGGGGCGCAGTTCGGCCCGGCGGGCCAGCCGGTGGCCCCGCGGGAGCACGACGACCCGCGGCTCGGCCACCAGCGGCGTCACCCGGAGGTCGGGCTCCGAGACGGGCTCGTACAGGAAGGCGGCGTGGGCGCGGCCTTCCCGCAGCCCGGCTACCGGGTCGGTGAAGTCGAGCGCGCGCACCTCGACGGGAACGTTCGGATGGTCGGACCTGAACGCGCTGAGCAGCGGCGGCAGCAGCCCACCGGGCACCGGGCCGAGCGATCCGACGAGCAGCGGCTCGCCCTCGCCCCGCGCCAGCGCACGCGCCCGGCCGACCGCACCGTCGACCGCGGCCAGGATGGCCCGGCCGTCATCGAACAGGGCCTGGCCGGCCGGAGTGAGGGTCACGCGTCGCGTCGTGCGCACGAGCAGCGGTCCGCCCAGCTCCTGCTCGAGGTGGCGTACCTGCGCCGACAGGGCGGACTGGGCCAGACGCAGGCGAGCGGCCGCGCGAGAGAAGTGAAGCTCCTCGGCCACGGTGACGAAGTAGCGGAGCTGGCGTAGATCCACAGCACCGGGAATTATCGCGCGCCGCGCATAATCGTTCTGCGATTGCTGTTGTAAGCGTCGCTCCGCCGACGCGACCATCAACGGCATGAGGAGAGTCCGGGTGATGCTCGACGGAGAACCCGTGTGGGGCCACCGTGAGGGCGACCAGATCGTCACCGACGACGGAAGCGCGATTCCGGAGGCGGAGGCGATCTACCTGGCCCCGGCGGAGCCGTCGAAGATCCTCGCCGTCCACCTCACCTACCGCAGCCGCGTCGACGAGTACGCGGCCAGCACCCCGCCCGCGCCCTCGTTCTTCATGAAGCCCCCGACCGCGCTCAACGGTCACCGCGGCGAGATCCGCCGCCCCAAGGGCGCACGGTTCCTCAACTACGAAGGCGAGCTGGCGGTGGTGATCGGCACGCGCATGAAGGGGGTGCCGGCCGAGCGCGCGCTCGACTACGTGGCCGGCTACGCCCCCGCCAACGACGTCGGACTGCATGACTTCCGCCACGCCGACCGCGGCTCGATGCTGCGGGTCAAGGGCCAGGACGGCTTCCTGCCCCTCGGCCCCGAGCTCACTCCGGCCTCCGACTTCGACCCGACCGACTTCTGGCTCAGGACCTACCTCAACGGCGACATCGTCCAGGAAGCGACCGCCGAGGACCTGATCTGGGGCGTGGCCTATCAGCTCGCCGACGTGTGCCGAGTGATCACGCTCGAGCCGGGCGACGTGCTCCTCACCGGGACGCCGGCCAACTCGCGCCCGATGGAGCCCGGCGATGTGGTGGCGGTCGAGATCAGCGGGCTGGGCAGGATCGAGAACACGGTGGTCGACTGGGACGTCGACCTGACCGGCCCGGGCGAGCAACTCGCCGTCTCGGCCAACACGCTGCACGTGGCGCTCGCCGTCCCCGAGGACGAGGCCGAGCGCATGGTCGAGAGGAGCACCGCGTGAAAGTCCACGTGGACATGAACCTGTGTCAGAGCCACGGCGAGTGCGTGCTCGTGGCGCCCGACGTGTTCGAGCTCGGCGACGATGACGTGCTGGTCTGGAAGGAGGACGTGCCCGACGACCGTCGCGCCGACATGGAGGCGGCCGTGAACGCCTGTCCGATGATGGCGATCAGCATCGAGGACTAGGGTGCAACGCCTGGTCGTCGTCGGAGCATCCCTGGCCGGCCTCCGCGCCGCCCAGGCCGCTCGCGCGGACGGCTTCGACGGGGAGCTGATCGTGGTCGGCGATGAGCCGCATCTCCCCTATACGCGGCCGCCGCTGTCCAAGGAGCTGATGAAGGGGCTGCAGACGGCCGAGCAGTGTGCCCTCCCCCACGGCAAGCTCAGCGACGTGACCTGGCGGCTCGGCTCTCCCGCGACGGGCCTCGACCGCACGGCCAAGACCGTTCAGCTCAAAGACGGCGGTCAAATCCCCTACGACCGGTTGATCATCGCCACGGGGTCGCGCGCCCGGCCCTGGCCACGTGAAGCCGACCACGTTCACACGCTGCGCGGCCTCGATGATGCCCTCGAGCTCAAAGACGCGCTGACCCGGACGGACCGTCTGCTCATCGTCGGGGCCGGGTTCATCGGCTGCGAGGTCGCCGCCAGCGCCCGAGCGCTCGGACTCGAGGTCACCCTGGTCGACATCGCCCCGCATCCGATGGTGCCGCTCGGGTCCGAGCTCGGCGAGCGGTGCGCGCAGCTCCATCGTGACCACGGGGTCGATCTGCGATGCTCGACCGGCGTCGAGGCGATCACCGAGCACGCGGTCGCCCTGACCGACGGCACCACGGTCACGACCGACACCACGCTGGTCGCGCTCGGCGCGCTGCCGAACACGGAGTGGCTGGCCCGCTCCGGGCTGACGCTCGATCCGGGGCTTCAGTGCGACGCCACGCTCACCTCGCCCGACGACCCCGATGTCCTGGCCGCCGGCGACATCGTCTCCTGGCCCCACCCGCTGGCGGGAAACCGCCGGGTCCGGGTGGAGCACTGGACGACCGCGGCCGAGCACGGGCAGCTGGCCGGGCGGAACGCGCTCAAGCCGCACGAGGAGCGTGACACCCACGAAGTCCCGCCCTACTTCTGGTCCGATCAGTACGAGGTCAAGATCCAGGCGGTCGGCTTCTCCCACCTCGCGGACAGAGTCGAGATCGTCGAGACCACCGAATCCGGAGATCGACTCGTGGCCGTGGGTACCGAAAACGGCCGGGTCATATCGGTGGTCGGATTCAACGCCGCCCGGCGGCTGGCCTGGTACCGCCGGCAGCTCGTCGCCGAACCGTCGCTCGGGGACATCAAAGCCCAGGTGCGAAGCGACGAATCCGCCCTCGGCGCTCCGGTCGGAGCCCCGCCATGAGAGCGCTGATCCTCCAGCACGGCGAGTGGGGACCGCCGGCGCTGCTGGGCGAATGGGCGACCACGCGGGGCCTCGGCTATGACATCCACCGGGCCGACCGCAATGAGCCGTTGCCCCAGCTCAACGGACAGCTGTTCATCGCCTCGCTCGGCTCGGACCGGAATCCACGTGACACCGACGTCCCGGCGGTCCGAAACGAGCTCGAGTTCATCGAGCGCGCCGTCAAGAAGGACATTCCGGTGCTCGGGCTCTGCTACGGCGGCCAGGTCCTCGCGCACGTCCTCGGCGCAGATGTCGAGCCGGCGCCCGCGCCCGAGCTCGGCTGGCACACGATCAACACGCGCGCCCCGGAGATCGTGCCGCCGGGGCCCTGGCTGCAGTGGCATTACCACCGCTTCACCCTGCCGCCCGGCGCCGAGGAGCTCGCGCACTCGGAGATTGCCGTGCAGGCCTTTGCCCGCGGCCGTCACCTTGGCGTGCAGTTCCACCCCGAGAGCACGATCGACATCGTGGCCGAATGGGCCCGACTGGATCACGACCGGATAACCCGCCTCGGCATCGAGGACGGTCAGGCCATGCTCGACCGCGGCCGGCACCACGCCGACGCGGCCAGGCGCGCCGCCTTTCAGCTTTTCGATGCCTTCTGGGAGAGGAGAAACACTTGAACACCACCACCTCGACCCCCGAAGCGATCCTGGGTCACGTCCCGGCCCCGCCCGACGGAACGCCGGTCACCTCGGTGCGCGTGCTCTATCCCGACCTGCACGGGGTGGCCCGCGGGAAGGACGTGCCGGTGTCCGAGTTCGAGCACGTGGTCGAGAAGGGCCTGTGCTTCTGCGCCGCCGTGATGGGCACCGACCTGCGCCACACGCCGGTCGTGGGCGGCGAGCAGGGCTACCCCGACCTGATCGCTCGCCCCGACCTCTCCACGATGCTCACGCTGCCCTGGGAGCCGGGCATCGCCTGTTGTCTGGCCAACCTCGAGCCGGCCGAGGGCGGCCCGCCGATCGCCGACCCGCGCGGAGCGCTCCGCAAGGCGATCGCAGAGACCAACCGCCTCGGCTACCAACCGATCGTCGGTCCCGAGCTCGAGTTCTTCGTGGTCGAGCGCGATCCGCAGGCCCCGAACGGGATCCGCCGCCGGGTGGACAACCTGAGCATGGTCTACACGGTCGGCCCCCAGGCCGATCCGGACGGGGTCGTGCGCGAGATGACCGAGGGGCTGGCCCAGCTCGGGCTCGAGGTGTTCGCGGTCAACCACGAGTACATGAACAGCCAGTACGAGATCAACCTTCGCCACACCGACGCTCTGACCGCGGCCGACCGGGCGTTCCGGCTCAAGTGCGCGGTCAAGGACATCGCCGCCCAGCACGGCCTGCTTGCCACCTTCATGGGCAAGCCGTTCAACGACCAGGGTGGGTCGGGCACCCATCTGCACATCTCGCTCAACCGCGACGAGCGCAACGCCTTCCACGGCCCCGATCACGAGCACGGTCTCAGCCCCGAGACGGGCATGTTCACCGCCGGGGTCCTCCAGCACGCCGCGGCGCTGATGGCCTTCCTGAACCCGACCGTGAACGCCTACCGCCGGCTGGTGCCGGACTCGCTCGCGCCCACGCACGCCAACTGGGGCCTCGACAACCGGGCCACCTTCATCCGTATCCCACCCGAGCGCGGGGGCGCGAGCCGGATCGAGATCCGGGTCGGCGACGGGGCGGCCAACCCCTACCTGGCCATCGCCGCGGTGCTGATCGCCGGGGCGCACGGGATCCGCCAGCAGCTCAGCGCCCCCGCCCCGGTCGCAGGCGACGCCTACCGCGCCGCTCCGCACCTCATCGGCGAGCCGTTGCCGACCACACTCGATCAGGCCATCGACGCCCTCGAACGCGACCCGGTTCTGCGCGAAGGCCTCGGGCCCGAGATCGTCGAAACGTTCGTGGCCATGAAGCGGTTCGAGCTCGAGCGTCACCGCACCTGGGTGTCGGACTGGGAGATCGCCGAGTACCTCCACCACCTCTAACCGACATGACCCAAGCCACCGAATCCATCGACCTCTCAGATCACGACGCGTTCGTCGAGGCGGTTCCGCACGAGTGGTTCACCGTGCTCCGCCATGAGGATCCCGTGCACTGGAATCCCGAGCCCAACGGTCGCGGGTTCTGGGCCGTTACCCGCTACGAGGACATTCGCCACGTCCACCGCAGCCCGCAGATCTTCTCCTCGGAGATCGGCGGAACCTCGCTCGAGGACCTCGAGCCCGAGCACATCGAGGCTCGCAAGTCGATGATCGACATGGACCCCCCGCGCCACGACGAGCTGCGCGCCATCGTCAACCGGCGGTTCACCCCCCGTGCGGTGAAAGTGTGGGAGGACCAGGTCCGCAAGGTCGCCCGCGAGGTCATCGACCAGGCGCTGCCCAACCAGGAATTCGACTTCGTACAGGAGATCGCCTCGGAGATCCCGATGCAGGTGTTCGCCGAGATCCTCGGCGTGCCCCAGGACCGGCGGCGCGAGATCATCGAGCTCGGCGACCGCCTGCTCGGCAACCAGGACCCCGAGTACGCCCACGACGCCGGCGACGAGGCCCACCGTCATCTCCCGTTCTCGAGCCCGGCCGCGCTCGACATGTTCGCCTTCGGCCGCGAGCTGGCCGAGGAGCGGCGCCGGCACCCGCGGGACGACATCATGACCCAGCTCGTCGAGGCCGGATTGACCCAGCGGGAGATGGACGTGTACTTCATCCTGCTGGCCACGGCCGGCAACGAGACGACCCGGCACACGATCAGCCACGGCCTGATCGCGCTGCTGGAGCACCCCGACCAGCTCGAGCGCCTCAAAGACGACCCGTCGCTGGGCCAGACCGCGGCCGAGGAGATGCTCCGCTGGGCCACGCCGGTCTACCACTTCAGGCGCACCGCGGCCACAGACACGGAGCTCAACGGCACCCAGATCAAAGCCGGGGACAAGGTGACCACGTGGTTCGTGTCCGGCAACCGCGACGACGAGATATTCGACGCGCCCGACCGCTTCGAGGTCAGCCGCGCCCCCAATCCTCACATGGCCTTCGGCCCCGGCGGCATCCACCTGTGCATGGGCTCGCACCTGGCCCGGATGGAGGTCCGGATCACCTTCGAGGAGCTGCTGAGCCGGAACGCGACCATCGAGATGACGGCAAAGCCCGAGCGGCTGCGCTCGAACTTCTTCAACGGGATCAAGCGGCTGCCCGTCAGAGTGACACAGAGATGATCAAGCTGCGCGCCCTCGACCACGTCGCCTTCAAAGTGGCCGACCTCGACGAGGCGGCCACGCGCTGGTGTCTTCAATTCGGCCTGACCGAGCGCCAGCGGCGCGAGGACCGGATCCGCCTGTCCTGCGACGACGAGCCGTACTCGGTCGAGTTGATCGCCGGGGAGCCGGCCGGCCTGGACCACGTGGCCTGGCAGCTGGCCGCGGACTGCGACCTCGACCAGGCGCGCGAGCACCTCGAAGCCCACGGCGTGGCCACCCGCGAGGCGCAGGGCGCGGTGTGCTGCGAAGACGCCGAGGGCAACGGGATCTGCCTGGTCGGCTACAAGGAGCCTGCCACACCGCGGGTCCCCCACGCCCGGCCAGCCGGCAACCTCAAAACCGGCCACCCCCGCAAGCTCGGCCACGTCAACTTCCTCACCGGAGCGCTCGAGGAACAGCTTCGCTTCTACACCGAGGTGCTCGGCATGCGGGTCACCGACTGGCTCGGAGACGGCGGCGTGTGGCTGCACCTCACCACCGATCACCACGCGATGGCGCTGATCGACAAGGGAGCGCCGCACTTTCACCACCTCGCCTTCGACGTCGTCGACATCGGCCAGATGCGGGACATGCTCGACCACCTCGGTCGCCACGGCCGCTGGCTCGGCTGGGGTCCGGTCCGCCACGGCGTGGGCGGGAACATCGCCGCCTACGTCCGGATCCCCGAGGAGGAGTGCTTCGTCGAGCTCTACTGCGACATGGAGCAGCTGCAGTCAGACCACCAGCCCCGGCGCTGGCCGGACAACCGGTACTCGTCCAACACCTGGGGACCGCTCCCCCCGCGGTCCTACTTCCGCTTCGACGAGGCGGCGATCGCCTCCGAAAGGGACAGCCTCGAAATGCAAGGCATACCGCTATGACCCTGCAGGGCTACACCGTCCCCCGCACCCCGAGCGGTCAGGCCGGCCTGGTCCCGCCGCCGCCCTGGCACTACGTGGCCGACTTTCTCGTGGTCGACTTCCACGCCGACCCGGACAACGCCACCTCGCTCCTGCCGCAAGGACTCGAGCCGCACCCCGATGACCCGGGCCGAGCCGCGGCCGTGTTCGCGGACTGGCAATCGATCTCGGACACCGGCGAGGAGCTCACCGACCCCGTGCGCTCGCACTACCGCGAGTTCTACATCGTGGTCAACGCCCTGCTCGACGGCGAGGAAGTCACGACCTGCCCGTTCATCTGGGTCGACCAGGACTTCGCGCTTGCCCGCGGCTGGATCCAGGGCTTCCCCAAGAAGCTCGGCGAGGTGTGGATGACCCGCGCCTATGCCCTGCCGTGCAAGGCCGCTCCAGGAATCACGAGAGGCTCACGGTTCGGCGCCACCTGCTCGGCGCGGGGCCGCCAGATCTCCAGAGCTCGGATCACGCTCGAGCAGCCGAGCGAATCCGGTTCCGTGCACACCGCGCCGCCGATCGTCAACGTCCGCCACTTCCCGCGCCTGGCCGCGGGCCACCACGACGATCCGGCCGTGCACGAGCTCGTTCGAGCCCGCAGCCGCGACCGGTCCGTATCCGAGATCTGGGAGGGCGAGGCCGAGCTCGAGCTGTACGAAGCGCCCGGCGAGGAGCACACGCTGCTCGCGCCGGCGAGCGTCGAGCGCGGCTACCGGTTCACCTTCGCCTACACCGTCGACGACTTGGAGACGGTCAAGCAACTATGAGCATCGACGCTCTCGCCCGACCACTACATCGGCGGCGAGCGAGTCTCGAGCGACCGTCGGTTCCCCACCCGCTCACCGATCGATCAGAGCCTGCTGGCCGAGGTCGCCAGAGCCGACGCCGGCGACGTCGACCGGGCCGTGACCGCCGCCCACCGCGCCTTCCCGGACTGGGCCGCACTGGCGCCCTCAGAACGCGCGGCCCAACTCCACCGGCTGGCCGACCTGATCGACGCCAATGTCGAGCGCCTGGCCGCGGTCGAGTGCGCCGACATGGCGATGCTCCTGCGCTCGCTGAAGGCCCGAGTGATCAACCGCGGCGCGCGCAACTTCCGCAACTACGCCGACCTCGCCACCGCCTACGAGGAGCGCGACTGGCACTCCAACGGGACGTGGAACCGCGTGCAGCGGATGCCCGCCGGTCCGGCCGCGGTGATCACGCCCTGGAACGCGCCCTTCATGCTCTCGACCTGGAAGACCGCCCCCGCGCTCGCGGCCGGGTGCACGGTGGTCCTCAAGCCGGCCGAGTGGTCTCCGCTGTCGTGCTCGCTCCTGGCCGACCTGGCTGACGAGGCCGGCCTCCCGCCCGGCGTATTCAACGTGGTCCAGGGGATCGGCGAGGAGGCGGGCGCGGCGCTGGTCGCCCATCCGCTCATCCGCCGCGTCTCGTTCACCGGCTCGCCCGAGACCGCGCGCCACATCGGCGTCGCCACGGCCAAGAACCTGGTCCCGTTCACGGGCGAACTCGGCGGCAAGGGGCCGCTGATCGTGTTCGAGGATGCTGACCTCGACGCGGCGGCGCGCAAGGCCGCCGGGCAGTACGACGACGCCGGCCAGGTGTGCCTGGCCGGAACCCGCCTCCTGATCCAGGACACGATCAAGCAGCCGTTCTTGGAGCGCTTTCACCACGCCGTGGACGAGCACGTGCTCGGAGACCCCCGCGAGGATCAGACCACGATCGCGCCGCTGATCCACCCCGACCATCTGGAGCGCGTGGACGGGTTCGTGCAGCGGGCGATCGCCGAGGGGCAGCGCCTGATCCGCGGCGGACATCGGCTCGAGGGCCTGTTTTACGAGCCGACGCTGTTCGAGCCGATCGACAACGAGGCCGAGATCGTGCAGCGTGAGGTCTTCGGCCCGGTCCTCACGCTCCAGACCTTCACCGACGAGGCCGAGGCGATAGCCCTGGCCAACTCGACCCGGTACGGACTTTCGGGGATGGTCTACACGAGCAGCATGGGCCGCGCCGACCGCGTCGGGCGCGCCGTCCGCGCCGGGATCGTGTGGGTGAACACGTTCCTCGTCCGCGACCTCACGGCGCCGTTCGGCGGGGCCGGGATCTCGGGCATCGGCCGCGAGGGCGGCAATTACGCGCTCGACTTCTACTCGGACCTGAAGACGCTTCAGATCCTCGACGGCAGCGTCCATTGAGCGAGTGGATGGAGGATCTCCTGGTCGCCCTCGTGCGGCAACCGACCGAGCTCGGCCACGAGGACGCCGGACAGGAGCTGATCGCCGAAGCGTGGAAGGAGTGCGGGCTCGAACCGCGCGAGGTCCCGATGGACGCCGACGCGCTGAGGCATCACCCGAACGCGTCGCCGTTCAGCTGGGAGGTCACCGGCAAGCGCAACCTGGTCGCCACCTGGCCGGGCACCGGCGGGGGTCGCTCGCTCATCCTCAACGGCCACATCGACGTCGTCCCGCCGGCTGCGGCCGAGCTGTGGACGAGCCCGCCGTATGAGCCCCGGCGCGAGGGCGACTGGCTTTACGGCCGCGGCGCCGGGGACATGAAAGCCGGGCTGGCCGCCATCGCCGGTGCGGTCAAAGCCCTGAAACAAGCCGGCGTGAGGCCGAAAGGCGACGTCCACCTGCAGTCGGTGGTCGAGGAGGAGTGCGGCGGCAACGGCGCCCTGCAGACCCTGATCGACGGGGCCGGCGCCGACGCGTGCGTGATCACCGAGCCCCACCCCGACCACCTGACCATCGCCCAGCCCGGCGTCCTCTGGTTCCACATCGACATCGTCGGCCGGCCCGCCCACGCCGCCTACGCGCCCACGGGTGAGAACGCGATCGACGCCGCCTACAGCGTCCTGGCCGAGCTGCGCAAGCTGGAGGCGGAGCTGAACGCGGACCCGCCGCCGCCCTACGACGCAGCTCGAGCACCCGATCAACCTCAATCCCGGCCTGATCAGCGGCGGTGACTGGACCTCGACCGTGCCGGCGAGGGCGACGCTGTCCTGCCGGCTGGCCTGCTATCCCGGCCAGGACCCGCACGAGCTTCAGCGCCGCGTCGAGGCGACCGTCGCCCGAGTGGGATGGCAGACCACGATCCGCTACGACGGGTTCGTCTGTGAAGGCTCGATCGTCGACCCCGGCGAGCCGCTCGTGCAGACCCTGAGTGCGGCCTACCGCGACGTCCACGGCGAGCCGCCCGGGCTCAAGCCCACCACGGCCACCACCGACGCCCGGCACTTCATCCGCTCCGGCATCCCGACCGTGTGCTTCGGGCCCCGGGGCGAGAACTACCACGGGATCGACGAGCGCGTGTCGCTCTCCTCGATGCACACGTGCGCGGAGGTGCTCGCGCATTTCATCGTCGCGTGGTGTAACGGGTAGGGGGCCTCGCTTCGCTCGGCGTCCATGGGGCCGGGCGGGCCCGTCCGGACGGGGTACCTGGCCCCAGGGATGCCGAGCGCAGCGAGGCCCTAAATCAGCCGCTCGGCGATCTCCGCCACCAGCTCCGGCACCGCCCGCACGTCCTCCTCGGTCGTGCGGTGGTTGACGAAGCAGGCCCGCAGCCAGGTCACGCCGTCGACCTCGGCCGGGGCCAGCCGCATCCGCCCGTCGGCGGCGATCGCCTCGGCCAGCACGCGTTGTCGGAGCCCCGGTAGCGGAAGCACACCGCGGAGAGGGTCGGCTCCCCGAGCAGCTCGAACCGATCGTCGCGCTTTAGCAACTCGGCCAGCAGCGCCGCCTCCTCGAGGTTGCGCTCGATCGCCGCCCGGATCGCCTGCGCACCGTGGACGCGGAAGGCCAGCCACAGCTTCAGCGCCCGCAACGGCCGCGAGTACTCCAGCGTCCGGTCTACCGCATGCAGCTCGGCGCTGTGCATCAGGTAGGCCTCGTGATGGGAGAACGCGCGCTCGAGCGCGGGCAGGTCGTGGGTGAGCAGCACGCTGCAGGCCTTCGGCACATACAGCCACTTGTGCGCGTCGACCGTGGCCGAGTCGGCGCGGTCCAGGCCGTTGAACAGCGGCCCGGCGGTCGTCGTCGCGGCCGCGGGCAGCCCGTAGGCGCCGTCGACGTGCAGCCACACCTTGCGTTCCTGGCACACGTCCGCGAGTGCGTCGAGGTCGTCGACGGCTCCGGTCAGGGTGGTTCCCGCGGTCGCCACCACGGCCACTGGTGCGATGCCGTCTCGCCGGTCGCGGTCGATCGCCTCCGCGCACGCCTGCGCGTCCATCCGCCGCCGCGCGTCGAGGGGGATCGCGCGCACGTTGTTGCCCCCGATCCCGAGCACCTCGGCCGCGCGCCTGACCGAGTAGTGCGCCTCGGCCGAGCAGTACAGCGCCACCTTGCAGCCGCTCATCCCCTCCTGGCGCACGCCGGGTACGGCCCGCTCGCGCGCCGCGGTCAGAGCGGTCAGGTTGGAGATCGTCCCCCCGGCCGCGAGCAGGCCCTTGGCATCGTCGCTGTAGCCGACGAACTGCCCGGTCCAGCGAATCGTCTGGTCCTCGAGCTGGTCGGCCGCGCCCGCGCTGACGGCCACGTTGACGTCGTGCGAGGCCATCAGCGCGTCGCCGAGCACGCCGATCTCGAGCCCGGAGGAGCCGATGTAGGCGAAGAACCGCGGGCGGGCCTGGGCCAGCGACACGTCGAGGACGTCGGCGGCCGAGTCGAGGGCGTCGACCGGGTCCGACGGCGCCTCGGGGAGCGGCCGGCCCAGCAGCTCGAGGTGGCGCTCGCTCGGCATCGGCTGGTCGGGCCGCGGGTGGTCGAAGCTCTTCCACGCCGCGAGGATCAGCGCCGACGCGTGCTCCAGGACCTGCTCGCGGTCGGGCAGCGGTAGCGCGGGTCCTTCGGCCGAGCCCAGCGCGGCTGCCTGCTCGGCCTTCATCGGGCTGTCGTTCACCGGCCCCTCAGCCTACCGGTAGGCTGGCGAACGTGGCTCTGGTCGGCCCGCCGCCCGTCTCGTTCAACCCCGTCCGCCGCCTGTCCGGCGACCTGCTCTCAGAGCGCCGGGTCGAGGTTCCGTTCCCGCCCGGTGACACCGGTTTGAGCATGCGGCGAACTCGCGGCTTCATCCGCTACCCGCTGCCCCTGCTCCTCGACGCCTACGAGCGGTACGGACCCGTGTTCACGGTCCGGGTGTTCCACGGAAACGTGGTCTTCATGATCGGGCCCGAGGCCAACCACTACATGCTGGTCTCGCACGCGAGCAACTTCAGCTGGCGCGAAGGACACATGGGCGACCTGATCGCGCTGCTCGGCGATGGCCTGCTCACCATCGACGGTGACTTCCACCGCCGTTCGCGGCGGATCATGCTGCCGGCCTTTCATCACGAGACGATCGAGGGCGCGCTCGGCACCATGCAGACCGAGATCGATCGGGCGCTCGACGATTGGCGTGACCGCGTCGACGTCTATCGCCGGACCCGCCGGCTGGCCTTGCGGATCGCCATGCGAGCCCTGTTCGGGCTCGACCCCGACGCCGCCGGGGCGCGGCTCGACGTGGCGCGGGCGTTCGAGCAGGGGCTCGGGTTCTGGGCGCAGCGACTACTGGCTTCAGGTCATCCGCGGGCCCGGCACCCCGTTCGCGCGCATGCAGGCCGCTCGCCGCTCGCTCGACCGGATCATCTTCGACGAGATCGCGCGCCGCCGGCGAACCGGGGAACGCGGTCCGGACATCCTCAGCCTCCTGCTCGACGCCGCCGACGAGGACGGAAACCGCCTCGACGACCAGCACGTCCGGGACGAGATCATGACCTTGCTGTTCGCCGGCCACGACACCACCACCTCGACCGTGGCCTTCATGTTCTACGAGCTCGCGCACCATCCCGACGTGGTGGCGGAGCTGCGCGATGAGCTCGGGGGCGAGCGCCCGGACGCCAAGACGCTGATGAGCGGGCGCCTCGAGCGGCTCGAGATGGTGATGGACGAGACGCTACGGATGTACCCGCCGGCCTGGATCGGGCCGCGCCGCTCGATCGACACGTTCGAGTTCGCCGGCCGGCAGGTGCCCGGCGATGCCTACGTCAACTACAGCTCGTGGGTCTCCCACCGCCTCCCGCACGTGTTCCCGGATCCGCACGAGTTCCGTCCCGACCGGTTCACGGCCGAGCGCAAGGCCGCCCTGCCGAAGGGGGCCTACGTCCCGTTCGGAGCCGGCTCGCGCACGTGCATCGGGATGCGGTTCGGGCAACTCGAGGTCAAGGCGATCGCCACCGGGCTGCTGCAGCGGTTCGACTTCTCGCTCGAACCGGGCTACCGGCTCCGCACACGCCAGATGCCGACCATCGGGCCCCGCGACGGCCTGCCGCTGATCGTCCGCCGGCGCGCCTGAGGGCGCCGGGTTCTCACGGGAGGATCAGATGGCTGTCGCCGAACTCATGCCACAGGTATCGGCATTCGAGCGCGGCCTGATATGACCGCGTGAGGAGCTCGGGGCCGGCGGCCGCCTCGAGCATCAGCAGGTGCGACGCCTGCGGCTCGTGCCAGCCGGTGATCAGCCCGTCGACCGCCCACAGGCCGCGCCCGGGAGTGATGACCAGGCTGGTCCAGCCGCTTCCCGGGCGCACCGAGCCGTCCGGCGCCGACACGGATTCGAGCGCACGCACCACCGTGGTACCCACCGCGATCACCCGCCCGCCACCAGCCCGGACGACGCCGGCCAGCCGAGCCGTGGCCGCCGGCACCTCGTAGTACTCGGGGAACGGCGGCTCGTGGCGCTCGGGCGAGGACACGCCCGCGTGCAGGAGCAGAGGCGCGACCAGGACCCCTTTCGCAGCCAGCCGGACGATCAACTCGGGACTGAACGGGCGACCGGCGCTCGGCATCTCGGCACTCCCGGGGGTGGTCGCGTACACGTTCTGGTACGCGTCGAGGGGCCAGCGACCGGATGCGTGGCCGTAGCGGATCGGCTCGCCATGACGGCCCAGATGGCTCTCGACCGACTCGGCGCCGTGGAACCGCGCCAGCATCAGTCTCGCGCTTGACGCGAAAGGCGCCGCCAGCCGGAGCTGGGCGCCGTCCGCGAGTGCGATGTGCTCGCCCGTCCGGGCGGGCAGCGGCCGGGCGCCGTCAGCGGTTCGGAGCTCGACCACACGCCACCGGGAATCCAGGCCGGGGGCACGGCTCGACACGTGGACCCGCACGGCCTGCCCGCCGGCACGGGTGCCCGGCACGGCGGCTGGGAGCGTGGCCGAGACGTTGATCACCAGCAGGTCGCCGGCCCGGAGCACATCCGGGAGGTCGAGGAACCGTGCGTGCTCGATCGACCGCTCGGCCCGTGACGCGATCAGCAGCTTCACCGCGTCCCGGGCCGGCGGCGGCTCATGGGCCTCGAGTGCGGGCGGGAGCTCGAACGCGAACGCGCTCACGCCGCGAGCGCTCCGGGGATGAGGTCGCGGGCCCGGTAGCGGCCGCTGGGCGGCCGGTCGTCGATCAGCGCGAGAAGCGCGGGCACGCTCGCCTCGGGGAGGGGCCGGTCCGAGATGTCCTCGCCCGGGAACGCCTCCTGGTGCATCCGCGTGCGCATGTCCCCGGGGTCGACGGAGTACACGCTGACCTCCGGATGCTCCACGGCCAGGATCCGGGTCAGATGCTCGAGCGCGGCTTTCGAGGATCCGTAACCGCCCCAGCCGGGATACGGCTCCACCGCGGCGTCCGAAGTCACGTTGATGATCGCGCCGCCTGGTGACAGACATGGCAGAACGAGCTGGGTCAGGGCCAGCGGTGCGAGGACGTTGACGGCGTAGACGCGCTCGAGCTCGCGCAAGGGATAGCGGGCCAGCTCCGGCTGGGGACTCGGACCGAGCACGCTGGCGTTGTTGACCAGCAGCTCGATGCCGTCGCCGGCGGCGTCGAGCAGTCCGGCCCGATGCCACTCGTCGGAGACGTCGCCGCGCACGGCGACGACCGAGGTTTGGCGACCGAGCTCACGCGCTGCGCGCTCGAGCTCGTCCCCGCCGCGAGCGTCGATGATCAGCGTCCAGCCCCGCTCGGCCAGTGCGCGAGCCAGGGCCAAGCCAAGCCCGCGGGATGCTCCGGTGATGATTGCGGTTGACATGCGCCGGACCGTACGACCGGCCGGGTCCCGGTTTCCAGGGGCAATTGGTCCTAGGACCTGGGGAGTGCGCTGGGGCGCACTCCCTCAAGCGTTGCCTAGCGGCAAGCTCTCAGGGCCTTGGCAGCCCGTCGCGGACTGCCCGGAGCGCCGCCTGCGTGCGGTCGCTCACCCCCAGCTTGGCCAGCACGTGGCCGACGTGCGTCTTCACCGTCTTCTCGGAGATGCCGAGCGCGAGCGCGATCCGCTTGTTGGACTCGCCCCGGGCGATCAGCGCGAGCACCTCCTGTTCGCGCCGGGTCAGTCGTTCGCCGTCGCGGGCGGCGGTGCGCTCCGGGTCGCCGAATGCGCGCACCAGCCGCGCCGCCGCGCTCGGGTCGATCACCGCCTCGCCCCCGTGGGCGGCGCGGATCGCCCGGACCAGCTCGCCCGGGGGCGCGTTCTTCAGCAGATAGCCGGCCGCACCGGCCTCGATCGCCGGCAGCAGCCGCTCGTCGTCGAGGAAGCTGGTCAGCACGATCACCCGCGCGTCCGGCATCGTCGCGCGCAGTCGGCGCATCGCCGAGACTCCGTCCAGCCTCGGCATCACCAGGTCCATCAGGATCACGTGTGGGCGCAGGCGCTCGGCCTGCTCGAGCGCCTCCGCGCCGTCACCGGCCTCGCCGACCACATGAACGTCGTCCTGAAGCTCGAGGAACGCCCGCAGACCCTCGCGCACGACCGCGTGATCGTCGACGAGGAGCACGTTGATCACGGCTTCACCTCGAGCCGCACCGTCGTCCCCCGTCCCGGCGCCGATCGGATCTCGACTCGGCCTCCGAGCTCGCGGGCGCGCTCCTCCATCGAGGTCAGGCCGAGGTGCCGCGATCTCACCTCGGGGTGCTGGGGCACGAACCCGACACCGTCGTCGCTGACCTCGACGACCAGCGAGCGCTCGTCCTGGCGGGCGAGCACGCTGACCCGCCCGGCGCCGGCATGGCGCACCGCGTTGTGGAGGGCCTCCTGGGTGATCCGCAGCACGGTGGCGTCCCGCTCGGGGTCGTCATCGGCCAGGTCGGCATGGAGGTCGATCTCGACGCCGTGGACGCGGCGCAGCATGTCCACCTCCTTGCGCAACGTCCCGGCCAGCCCGTCGCGTCTGAGCTCCGGCGGCCGTAGGCCCAGGATGAGCGACCGGAGCTCGTCCAGCGCCTCCCGCGCGAGCTCGCCCATTCGGTGCACCTGGTCGCGCGCGGCCGCCGGGTCACGGTCGAGCTGGGTCGCCGCGGCCTCCGCGGTCAGGGTGAGGCTGAACAGCTTCTGGCTCACCACGTCGTGGAGTTCGAGCGCGAGCCGGTTTCGCTCCGAGAGGATCGAGAGCTCGCGACTCTGCTCATACAGCCGCGCATTGGTGATGGCGACGGCCGCGTGGGCCGCCAGCAGCTCGATGACCTGCTGATCGGCGGCGTCGAAGGCCGACGCGTCCACCTTCTCGGTCAGGTAGAAGGCGCCGATCACCTCCGAGGCCGAGACGATCGGAACGCCGAGGAAGGAGCGCATGTCCGGATGACGTGATGGCCACCACCCGCGGAAGCGCGGATCGCGGTGGATGTCGTCGGTGCGGTAGGGCGCGGCGGACTCGAGCATCGCGCCGAGCATCCCGTGCGTGCGCGGCAGGGGCCCGAGCGCGGCGATCAGCTCGTCGCTCATCCCCGAGACCAGGAAGCGGCGAAAGCCGCCCGCGCCGTCCGGAATGCCCAGAGCGGCGTACCGCGCCCGCACGACCTCTCGGGCCGCGTGCACGAGGCGCTGCAGCACCTCGTCCACGGACAGGTTCGAGGCGACGGCGAGCACGGCATCGCTCACCGCCGTCAGAGCAGGCCTCGGCAACTCAGGCATGCCGGCTAGCGCACTACAACATCAGCACGAGCGCGGCGAGCACGGGGACGCCGACCGACAGCGCCAGCATCAGCCAAATTAGCCACCGCACGAGCGGATCTTCGGGCAGAATCTTCAACTCCGGGCTCCTCCCACGAGCATCGCGAACAAGATTAGAGATCCGGCTGACCGCGGCAAGGGGGAAGAAACCGGGCGGAACGGAAGTCTTTGATTTCTGGGAGTGGCGAGAGAGGAGAACCCATGTCGCATCCGGTAGTCCACTTCGAGGTGTTGGGCAAGGACGCGGGAGCGCTCCAGCGCTTCTATGGTCAGGCGTTCGGCTGGGACATGCAGGACGTCATGGACGGCGCCTACTACATCGCCGCGCCCGGCGATGACGGCGCGATCAACGGCGGAGTCGGTGCCGCCCCCGAGGGGGCCGACGGGCACGTGACCTTCTACGTCCAGGTCGAGGACCCGGCCGCCGCGCTGGCTCGGATCGGCGAGCTTGGCGGTCGCACCGTGCAGGAGCCGATGGAGGTGCCCAACGGCCCGACGATCGCGCTGTTCGCCGATCCTGAGGGTCACATCATCGGCCTCGCGGGCGGCATGTGATGGCCGAGCGTCCGACTCTGTTCGTCTGCCACGGCGATGACGGAGGCCCGAAGATGCACCCGTGCCGCCGGGTCCAGGAGGCCATGCGCGGGGCCGGGATCGAATACGACAAGGTGATCGCCGGCCACGGCAACCCGATTCCCTTTCTGCGCAAGGGGTCACGGGACGATCTGCGCGACGCGACCGGCGAGGAGAAGCTGCCGGCGTTGAAGCTGACCGACGGCACGGTACTGACCCACTCGCGGGACATCCTGCGCTGGGTCGACACGGTCAGCTGATCCCGCCCGCCGCGGGTTGACCGCCCGGGCCGGCGGTTCAGGCCGCGCGAGCGGCGTTCTGCACGATCGCGTCGATGATCTGGGGCCACAGCTCGCGTGGCATGTCGTGGCCCATGCCCTCGAGCACGACCAGCCTGGCCCCAGGGATCGCCTCGGCCGTGGCGCGGCCACCAGAGATGTGGACTAGCGGGTCGGAGTCGCCGTGGATCACCGTGGTCGGAACCTGAATCCGCTCGAGCAGCGGCGTCCGGTCCGCGGCGGTGACGATGGCGGCCATCTGGCGGGCGCTGCCCGAGGGATGGATGCCGCGGTCGAACAGGCGTCCCGCCCGCTCGCGCTTGCGCGGCTCGTCGAAGGCGAACCGGCCCGAGCCGATGATCCGGTAGTTCTCGAGGTGATCCTCGATGTAGCCCTCGCGATCGCGCGGAACCTTGCGGATCAACCTCATGGCGACCCGCGGGTTCGGGCGCCCGACCCGGCGGTTACCGGTCGTCGACATGATCGAGACCAGGCTGAGCACGCGGTCCGGGTGACGGGCGGCGATCAGCTGAGCGATCATCCCGCCCATCGAGACGCCCACCACGTGCGCCGCTTTGATCTCGAGGAAGTCCAGCAGCGCGACGGAATCGGCCGCCATCTCCTCGAGCGAATAGGCGGCCCCCCGCGCGTCCCGGACGACCAGCTGCCAGCGCTTGGGCACCGGCTGGTCGCGGAGGATCGTCGACCGGCCGACGTCGCGGTTGTCGAACCGGATGACGCGGAATCCCTCGGCCGCCAGTCGTTCGCAGAAGTCCTCGTCCCACAGGAGCATCTGCGAGGCCAGCCCCATGACCAGCAGGAGCGGCGGTGCGCCCGGGTCGCCGAACGTCTCGTAGCAGAGCTTCAGGTTGCCCACGCGGGCGAACTGCTCCCCGGAGGCGGTGCGTGTGGTCTCAGGAGCGCTCATCTGGCTGTCATGTTGCCGGATGGCGGGGTGAACCGGGCGCGCGCCTCCTGCACCAAGGTGCGGGCGGCACACCCCTCGAGGTGGTCGTTGACCAGTCCCATCGCCTGCATGAACGCATACACGGTGGTTGGCCCGACGAAGCGCCAGCCCCTGCGCTTGAGATCCTTGGCCAGTGCCTTCGATTCCGCGGTCGTGGCCGGGATAGGCGTTTCCAGGTTTCGTGGCTGCGGCTCGAAGGTCCACAGGTACGCGGCGAGCGAGCCCTTGTCCTCGACCAGTTCCACCGCCCGCCCGGCGTTGTGGATCGTCGCCTCGATCTTGGCCCGGTTGCGCACGATCCCGGCGTCGGCAAGCAGGCGTGCGACGTCCCGGTCGCCGAACCGCGACACCCGGTTGAAGTCAAACTCCGCGAAGGCGCTCCGGAACGCCTCGCGCTTGCGCAGGATGGTCAGCCACGACAGCCCGGCCTGAAAGCCCTCCAGGCAGAGCTTCTCGAACAGGCGGGTGTCGCCGGCGACCGGGAAGCCCCACTCGGTGTCGTGGTAGGCGCGGTAGTCGGGCGCCGAGTCGGCCCACGCGCACCGCGCCACTCCGTCCTCGCCGGTGACGATCCGATCGGTCACAGCCGCGAGTGTGGCGCACCCGGTCAGCGGATCGACGCCCCGGTCACGTCCACGTCCGTGGCCGGGTGCGATTGGCGGCATCGACAAGCTCGATCCGTTCCGCCCGCGTGGCCGCCCCGCGGGCCAGGGCGCGGTAGCAGCGCTCGAGTCCCAGGCGCAGGTCGTGCTCGGACAGCCGGTGGCCGGCCAACCGAACCTGCTCATCGTGGGCCGGGCTGCCGTTCAGCTCGAGCCGCAGCGCGGCCTCGAGCAGGTCCGCGGTCATGCGTTCGCGCTTCTCGCCCTCGAGCGCGAGCCCATCGAGGATCGATCCGGCGCGCAGGAGCGCGTCGAGTCCGCCTGGGCCCGCGGTCAGGCAGCGGATGCGCCCGGTCTGAGCATCCACGTAATCGCTCGAGGACTCGGGGCACGCGCTCATACGCCGCCAGCGCGCCGTCCCGGTCTCCGACTTGCAGTCGGCACCGGGCCAGCCCGAAAGAGGCGATCGTGACCGAGGGGTCAGTGCGCGAGACGATGTCGAACCACCGCGCCGCCCGACTGGGCTCGCCTGCGGACTCGCAGGCCAGCGCCAGGGCCAGCTTCGGCGCGAGCTCTCCGGGAAGTGCGTGGTAGACCGCTTCGAACCGGGCGCGAGCGCGCTTGGGCCGGCCGCGGGAGAGCTCGGCGATCCCGCGATACCAGCCGGCCCGCCACTCCCACGGGTCATCGGCCTCGATCTTCGTCAGCCGCCGGTCGGCGCCGTCGAGATCTCCGAGCTCGATCAGCGCGACGGCCAGCCTGAGCTCCACCTCCACCGTCCGGTCGGGTGCGGCCTCGAGCTCGGTGATCAACTGGTCGGGATTCAGCGCCGCCAGCGTGGCCAGGTACCCAGCGCTCGGGTCCTCGCTCGAGACCTGCGGCCGCGGCAGCGCGGGCCAGTCGGCCGGCCAGTCTGCCGGCCCGGTGCGGACACGCAGAGGGGACGTGAACAGCTTGCTCGGCGCCGGAACCGGACGCCCCTCCTGCTCGGCCACGACTTCCCGCAGCACTCCGTAGAGCTGCTCGGCCATCTCCTCGGCGGACTCAAAACGATCGTCGGGATCGGTCGCGGTTCCCTTGAGCAGGAAGCGGTACAGAGAGTCATAGCGCTTGAACAGCGGGACATCTTCCGGGGCCGGCAGCGATGAGCGGAACTTCCCCTGGTAGCCGCGGAAGTCGATGCTGAGCATGGCCAGTGTGCGGGCGACCGTGAACAGGTCCGAGGCCACCGTCGGGCCCATGCTGGCGATCTCAGGCGCCTGGTAACCCGCGCTGCCGAACACCGAGCCGCTCGGTTCGTCGATCCTGTACACGCCCCCGAGGTCGATCAGCTTCAGCGAGTGCCGGGTCTGGATCACGTTGTCGAGCTTGAAGTCGCAGAACAGCAAGCCGATCTCGTGCAGGTATCCGAGCGCGGGAAGGATCTCGAGCATGTAGGCGATGGCCTCGGCGGGCGCAAGCGGGTCGGGCTCGCCGCCGTTGGCCTCCCGCCGGGCCGCCAGGATCTGCTTGAGGCTCCGGCCGCCCACGTACTCCATCACGATGTAGCCCGAGCTCTCGTGCTGGACGAAGTTGAAAATCTTGACGATGTTCGGGTGCTCGACCTCGGCCAGGAAGCGCCGCTCGGCCAGCGCAGCCGCGGTTGCGTCGCTGTCGCCGGCGTTCAGCAGCCCCTTGAGCACGACCCAGCGATCGGACACGTTGCGGTCTCTGGCCAGATATATCCAGCCCATCCCCCCGTGGGCGAGGCAGCCCACGACTTCGTACTGACCGGCTACAAGTTCGCCCGGCCCGAGCTTGGGCTCGAACGAGAACGGGGCCCCGCACGTGCGGCAGAAGCCGACCGCGCGGCCGGGCTGGCTGTCCCGGCCGCGCCCGACGGGCTCGTCGCAGACGGTGCAGAAGCGCCGGCTCTCGGACACGCTGGGGTCGGCCATCACGGCCTCGGCTGGATCGCGCTCCGGAATCGCGGCGATCTCGACCAGCCCGGCGCCCAGACGGCTCCGCGCCGTCGCGCCTAGCCGCGTACTCCCCGACCGGCGGGCGGAGCCGGACGAGACCGATGTCCGGGTGCCCGGAGCCCGCGCCGAATCACCCGGCATAGTGCGCGGCCGGCGGCGCCGGAATCGAGGTGCTGAACCGGCCGAGCCAGTGCGCGTAGAGCGCACGCCAGCTTCCATCCCTTCGCATCCCCGCCAGGACGCCGTTGACGAAGCGCACGAAGTCGGGATGGGTCTGACTTATCGCCATCCCGTACGGCTCGTCCGCGAACCGGGCTCCGACGATCTTCGTGTTCGGATCCTGGGCCCGGAATCCGAGCAGGATCGAGTCATCGCTGGTGACCCCGGAGACCAGACCCTGCTGCATGGCGACCAGGCAATCGATCCGCTGCGCCACCGTGTACGGCCTGGGCGCGGGACGCTGCTTTCTGAGCGTATCCAGCGAGGTTGAGGCGACGGTCGCGCACACCGGGCGGCCGGCTAGGTCGGCCACGCTGCGAGCACTTGAATTGGCGGGGACGAGGATCTTCTGCCCGGCGTCGTAGTAGACGCTCGAGAAGTCGACCTGCTTGCGCCGCGAACAGGTGATCGTCATCGCGTCGGCAACCACGTCCACGGTGCCGTCCCGAACGGCCGGAACGCGCTCGGCCGTGGTGATGGCCTTGAACCTGACCTTGCTCGGGTCGCCGAAGATCGCCTGGGCGAGCCGGCGGACCAGGTCGATCTCGAACCCCTCGAGCTGTCCGTCGAGCGGATTGAAGTACGCGAACAGCAGCGTGTTCTGATCCACCCCGGCGATCAGGTAACCGCGCCGCTGGATCGCCGCCATGTAGCTTCCGTCCGGCATCGCGCCCGGCACCGGCTGCCTCGCCTGCGGCCGGAGACTGGCGGTGACATCACCGCACGGTGGCGACGGCGGCGACGGAGGCGACTGCATGGGCTTCGGGGCGGCCACGTTCAGTCCGGCCAGCGCCATCCGCTCCGCGTGGTCGGCACTCGAGCCGCAACCGGCGAGCAGCCCCGCGAGCGCGAGGGCAAGCACTACCGGCGTCCGGCGGCTCATCGGTACTCCTCCAGCCGCTGGCCCAGGCCGAAGAGCGCGAGCGCGGCCCCGAGCACGGTCAGTACCGGGATGGCGATCGACAGTCCTGCCAGAGCCGCGACGGCGTCGCCGGCCTCGGCGCTGAAGCGGCCCTGGGCGGCGGTCGTGAGCCGCGAGAGGTCGCGGCCGAGCGGCGCGCCATGGGCGCTCGAGGCGGCCGCGTCGGCGGCCTGGGAGATCTCGCCGCTCTGTTCGAGCGCGTTGATGTGGGCGCTCTCGGCCTGGTAGGCGGCCAATTCTGCCCCGAGCCGACGCCCCACCGTGGACGTCTGGCTCGGCGTCGCCGCGCCCAGCAGACCACGCGGTGGCGCGAGCGCGCGCATCACGACGTTGAAGTCGGCGGGATCCGTCTCATCACTGCCGCGGCTGGCCAGGATCAGGCTCTGATCGCTCTGAGCGCGGGACAGCAGAACCCGGCTGGCCGACAGGAGCTCGACCGAGCCCGACGCGCGTCGCGCCCTCGTCAGTGCGTTCTGCTCCACGATCAACGCCACCACGGCCCAGATCGAGAGCGCCAGCAGGACGGCCGTCGCGGCCGCCATCGGTACGTTGATGAGCCTCCGAGTCGTCCGGGCCAGATACACCTGGGCGCCCGCCAGCAGTGCCAGGGCCAGCACCACCAGCACGACCAGGATGGCCAGCGAGCCGGGGGCGGTTCCGGTTCCATAGTCGCCGCTCAGCCGGGCGGCTTCATTCGCGTAGACCTGGTTTGCCTCGGTGAGGATGGTCGCCGTGAGCAGCGTCGAGGCGGCGCGGAGGTAAGCCGCGCCCACCGGAAACCCCTGCCGGTTGTTGGCGCGGGCCGCCTCGACGAGGCCGCTGTAGACCGGTAGCTGCTCGGTGATCGATCTCACCGCGCGCTCGACGCCCCGCGACCCGCCCGCCGGGTGCGTGAGCGTGGCCAGCGAGTCGCTGGCCAGTCGGAGATCGAACACGTACCGCTCCCTGAGCGCGGGCGGCTCGAGGCCGCCCTTCAGGAAGCTCGTCGTTGCGGTGGCGTTGGCATCCGAGAGCGCGGTGTAGAGCAGCACCGATCGCACGAGCAGGGGCTCGGTCTCAGTCCGGACCCCGTCGGTCGCCCGCGCGCGCGAGCGCACGGCCGCCGAGGCGACCAAGCCGAAGCAGACCGCGCCCGTGACCACCAGCACCGACAGAAGCATGAGCTTGCCGGGCGTGGTGGTCAGCCACGCCCGCGCGGCGACGGCGTGGTTGCGCGCGCCTACTCGGGGGCTGGCGACGAGGGGCTGGGGCGGAGAATCGAGCACGGCACGCTTGTCGGCACGGAAGCGAACGCCGTCACGGCCCCCAAGGTGTCGCTCTCGACACCGTCACTCGCGGCTCCCAGCTGTCCCCCAAATCGCTCAGAACTCCCAACCGCGGCGATCGTAACCGCCCCGCGGACGGCGAGCAAGCGCGGGCGCCCCGGCGAGCAACGCCCGGGCGCCCCGGCGAGCAGCACTCGGGGGCTCAGGCTTTCCGCCCGAAGCCCCGGCGCCGACCCGCGGTCACCGCGGCGTCAGTGGCGGCGTCGCGGACCAGGCGTCCCAGCTCGAGCTCTCGGACCAGCGCCGCGAGCTCGCGGCGCTCGCCCGCCGACAGGCCGGAGGGGCGGCCATGAGAGCGTCGCAGCAGCTCCTGGAGACGGGCCCGCCGGGCGGGCGGCAGCTCCTGCCACTGACGCCTGGCCGACGACACGAACCGTCCCGCCGCCTGGGCGGCCCCGAGCCGCCCCCGGGCGCTCATGGCCACCGGCGGCCATAGCCGCCGCGCCAGCCCATCCCGCCCCGGCGTCGCTCGCCGCTCCAGCGGCCATACCGCTGGCGATGACCGAACAGCCCGCCCAGCGGGAGGGCGAAGAACAGGGGCAGGAAGATCAGGTGGCCTCCGCTGACCACGAACAGCACGGCCGCCAGAACGAGGCCGTAGAGCGCGAATCTCATCATTTCTCCAGTTTCATTCGGGAAGTTGGGCTGGTACCCGCTGTGTGACCCCGACAATCGGTCTATCCGGGGTAGGCGTACACTTCGTAAGTAGGTGACGGGGCACACGAGCCTGACGGCATGACCAAGGCGGTCGAAGAGCGCGACCGGGTGGTCATCCGATTCGCCGGGGACTCCGGCGACGGCATGCAGCTCGCGGGCACCCGGTTCACCGATGCCACGGCGGTGATCGGCAACGACCTGGCCACGCTGCCGAATTTCCCGGCCGAGATCCGTGCGCCGGCCGGCACGCTGGCCGGCGTCTCCGCCTTCCAGATCCACTTCGCCTCCCAGGACATCCTGACCCCCGGCGACGCGCCCAACGTGCTTGTGGCGATGAACCCGGCGGCGCTCAAGGCCAACCTCCCCGAGCTCGACCGCGGCGCCACGATCATCGTCAACGAGGATGCGTTCACCAAACGCAATCTCGACAAGGCCGGGTATGCCTCCAACCCGCTCGAGGACGGCTCCCTCGGCGCTTTCCGGATTCACCGGATCCCCATGACCACACTGACCACACGGGCGGTCGAGGGCATCGAGGAGGCCTCGACCCGGGACGCCGGCCGGGCCAAGAACCTGTTCGCCCTCGGCGTCCTCTCGTGGCTTTACGGCCGTCCGACCGACGTGACCGAGCGGTGGATGGAGAAGAAGTTCGGGCGCAACCCGGCTGCGCTGAAGTCCAACCTGGCCGCCTTCAACGCCGGCTGGTCGTTCGGGGAGACGACCGAGCTGCTGGACGTCCAGTACAAGGTCCGCCCGGCCACCGACGCCCTTCCCGGGACCTACCGGAACGTCAACGGCACCACCGCACTCGCGCTGGGCCTGATCGCCGCCAGCGCGCGGAGCGGGCTTCCGCTGGTCCTGGCCAGCTATCCGATCACCCCCGCCTCCGAGCTTCTGCACGAGCTGTCGCGGCACCAGAACTTCGGCGTGACCACGATCCAGGCCGAGGACGAGATCGCCGCTGCCGGGATGGCCCTCGGGGCCGCGTTCGGGGGCCGGCTCGGGGTCACCGCGACCAGCGGACCCGGTATGGACCTGAAGGCCGAGACGATCGGTCTGGCCGTGGCGCTCGAGCTACCGATGGTCGTGGTCGACGTCCAGCGGGCCGGCCCCTCGACCGGGATGCCGACGAAGACCGAGCAGTCCGACCTGCTGATGGCCCTTCACGGCCGCCACGGCGAATCGCCCCTGCCCGTGATCGCGGCCACCACCCCCGGGGGATGCTTCGCCTCCGCCTTCGAGGCGGCCCAGATCGCCATCCGCTACCGGACGCCGGTGATCCTCCTCTCGGACACCTTCCTCGCCTCCTCGTCGGAGCCGTGGCGGATCCCCGACGTGGCCGGCCTGCCGGAGATCGACCCGAGCTTCGCCCCTGTGCCCCGGGACGGCGAGACCTTCCTGCCCTACGCGCGGGACGAGCTCCTGGCTCGGCCGTGGGCGATCCCCGGCACCCCGGGCCTCCAGCACCGGATCGGCGGCCTGGAAAAGTCCGACGGCGCCGGGAACATCTCCTATACCGGCGCGAATCACGCGCGGATGACCGAGCTGCGCGCCGCCAAGGTGGCCGGCATCGCCGATCAGCTGCCGCCTCTGACGGTCGACGCCGACCCCGGAGCGACGCTCCTGGTGCTCGGCTGGGGCTCGAGCGAGGGGGCGATCCGCGCCGGAGCGGCCCGCGCGCGGGCGGCCGGGCACAAGGTGGCCACCGCCCAGCTATCCCACCTCAATCCCCTCCCGTCCAACACCGGCGACGTGTTGCGCTCGTTCGACCGAGTCATGGTCGCTGAGATGAACAGCGGCCAGCTGGCCCAGATCCTGCGCGCGCGGTTCCTCGTCGACATCGAGTCCTACTGCAAGATCGAGGGCCAGCCGCTGTTCTCGGGCGAGATCGAGGCTCAGATCGAGGCCCGCCAGTGACCGCGGTCGATGGCAACGGCGGTGCGCCGCTCACCCTGACCAAGGCCGACTTTCAGTCCGATCAGGAGACGCGCTGGTGCCCGGGCTGCGGCGACTATGCCGTGCTGGCCGCGGTGCAGCAGTTCATGCCCGAGCTCGGGATCCCGCCCGAGCGGATCGTCTTCATGACCGGAATCGGCTGCGCCGGCCGATTCGCCTACTACATGGACACCTACGGGATGCACGGGATCCACGGCCGAGCCCCCGCGCTGGCCACCGGGCTGGCCTCAGCGCGCGAGGACCTCTCGATCTGGGTCATCACCGGAGACGGCGACTCGCTATCGATCGGCGGCAACCACCTGATTCATGCCCTGCGGCGGAACGTGCCGATCAAGATCCTGCTCTTCAACAACCAGATCTACGGCCTGACCAAGGGCCAGGCCTCCCCCACCTCGGAGATCGGCAAGGTCACGAAGTCGACCCCGTTCGGCGTCGCGGACCATCCGTTCAATCCGGTCGCCCTGGCCCTCGGCGCCGAGGCCACCTTCGTGGCCAGGACGATCGATCGCGATCGCCGGCATCTGACCGACGTCCTGCGCGCGGCGGCACAACACGAGGGCGCGGCGCTGGTCGAGATCTACCAGAACTGCCCGGTGTTCAACGACGGGGCGTTCTCCGCGCTGACCGACAAGGAGCTCAAGGACCGCAACCAGATCCGCCTGGAGACCGGGTCCCCGATCCGCTTCGGGGACGAGGGCAAGTACGGCGTGGTCGCCGGCCGCGACGGCGGACTCGAGATCGTCGAGGTGGCCGACGTGGGCGAGGACACGCTGCTCAAGCACGATCCCCACCGCCCCGACGCAGCGATCGCCTTCTCCCTCGCCCGGCTGGCCGAGGACCCGCTCGATCCCACGCCGATCGGCGTGTTCCGCGACGTTCAGCGGCCCGTGTTCGGCCGCGCCCCGCGCCCGCCCGCGGCCGCCCCCACCGACGCCGATCTGGCCGGGCTGCTGAGCGGGGCCGACACCTGGACAGTGAGCTAGGTCCGGACGGGCCCACGGACCTCGAGCGCAGCGAGACCCCTAATCCAGATGCAGGCCCGGCACCAGGTACCGGCGCGCCAGCCGCCGGGCCCCCTCGGCGTCCTCAATTCCGAGCTCCGACTCGGGACTGAGGGCCAGCGAGAGGACGAGCCGGACGATCAGCTCCGCCTCCGAGCGGGCGGTCGTCGCGTCGATCGGCGCGTCGCCGGGGACCCGCGCTGCGACGGCCGCGCTGGCGATCGGGATCAGGCGCGTATCCCCGAGCAGGTAGGGCAGCAGGGCCTCGGGCTCGGTCCGGAGCAGCTTGTGGAGCAGGGCGTGCCGCCGCACGTACTGCAGCGCGAAGGCGAACCCCTCGACCAGCCGCTCGTCAGTGCGCTCGAGTCCGTCCAGAGCGACATCCAGGCGATCGAAGAACCGCTCGGCCTCGGCCAGGATGACCGCCTGCACGAGCGCGTCCTTGCTCTCGAAGTGGCGATACAGGGTCGCGCGCGAGAGCCGCGCCCGCCGGGCCACATCGTCCATGGTCGTGCGCCGCAATCCGAACTCCTCGCACTGCCGGACCGCGGCGAGCATGATCCGCTCACGCGTGTCGATGGGCGCAATGGTCTCCACGTTCGCGGGCACGGGCTCAGCTTAGGAACATCTCGCGCGAGCGCCACAGCACGGGCAGGCTTCCGCGTACCTTCAGCTTGCGCCTGAGGAGCGCGAGCCGCGGATCCTCGCGGCCCATCGCCACATCGATCCAGTCCTCCCACCGGCAGCGGAACGCCAGGTCGGGATCCTCCACGCGCTCGGCCGCAATGCTGGTCGAGCCGTTGTCGACCCGCATGTGCCATGTCGGGGCGTCGGTGAACTCCCACTGGATCGTCATTGCCTGACCCGGGATCTGGCGGCGGTCGATCGACAGGGCGACGGAGTCGAAGACCATGCTCATCGTCTCGGCGTCGCTCGACGGACGCCCGTTCTTCTCCCCCAGGACCCCGGCCCGGGCCAGCCTGACCGCCCTGCGGGCCTGCTCCTGCACCGGGATGTCGGTGGGCAGCGGGACAACGCCGGGGAGCCGCTCGGGCGGCAGGCCGGCGGAGCGCAGCTTGGTCTGGAGCGAGGTCAGACCCTGGGAGTAGAGCTCCTCGAGCGTCGAGCCGAAGCACTCGATGTAGGACATGTCCCAGTTCGGCGGGATGAACAGAACGACCGCGTAGCGGAGTGCCTCGCGCAGCAGCTCGGCCACCGCGTCGGCGCACTCGGGGTCCTCCGCGTTCAGGTCGGCCAGCATCTTGACCCCGAAGGCGATGTGGCGCTGCTCGTCCAGGGCGACGTTCTGCATCCCCTGATGGAACCCCGGCAGCAGGCCGCCCTCGTCGAGGTAACGCTCGATGAAGTGCTGCCCGGTCTGCGCCACCGTCGCCTCGACGACGAGGTGGTAGAGGGCGATCGCCGCCGCCAGGCGCGGGCGCGAGCGATCTTTGCGGAGCTCGTCCGCGGTCCGGTCGAGCAGCGCGAACAGATTGCGAAATCCCCAGGTGAGCTCCGGGCGCGTCCGGGCCAGCGACGTCCCCATGTCGGTGCTCCCATCCTCGACCACCTCGCGCATGAAGCGGGCGAAGAAGACGGCATGGCGCGCCTCGTCGACCTGCTGGGTGGCCAGGAAGTACTTCTGCTCCTCTCGCGGAGCCGCATCGATGTAGGGCGAGAGGTTGTCGGCCACCGAGTCCTCCCCATGGAGGAACAGCGCGTAGTTCCACAGCGCGGCGCGCCGCTGCACGTCGCTGAAGCGCTCGCGCCAGTGCTCACGGTCGACGGTGAAGTCGAGGTCGGTGGCCCGCCAGTTACCCCGTTCCCAGCGCGCGTAGAGATCGGTGTACGAGATCTGATCGGCTATCTGCGTCGCCGCCACGGCCCGCTCCTTCGCATCGACAGTGAGACATAAAGCGTAACACTGTCTCACTCGTCCGGGGCCATCAGCGCGCCGCGACGTTTCGCCGCCAGGCGAAACTCGCAATGGCCGGCACGGATGCCGGCCACGGCCGCCGAAGCGGCCACGCTCAGGCCGCGAGCTCGGCCGCCGGCTCGGGGTCGGCCTCGGGCAGCTCGGCGTGCATGGCGAGCAGGATGTCGACCACGCAGGGGTCGAACTGGGTTCCGCGGTGCACCCGAAGTTCGTTCAGCGCCTCGGAGAGCGGCATCGCCGCCCGGTAGGGACGATCGGTGATCATCGCGTTGAAGGCGTCGCAGCACGAGATGATCCGCGCCTCGATCGGAATCGCCTCGCCGGGGATCCGGTCGGGGTAGCCGAGGCCGTCGTAGCGCTCGTGACATGAGCGGACGATCCGCCCCACCTCGCCGAGCACGCCCCCGACGCCGAGCAGCATCTCCTCGCCTTCGATCGTGTGCGTCTTCATGATCGCCCACTCCTCGTCGGTCAGCGGCCCCTTCTTGTTGATGATCGAGTTCGGGATCGCGATCTTGCCCACGTCGTGGAGCAGGGCCGCGAACTCGAGCCTGCGCATCTGGTCCTCGTTCAGGTTCAGGATCGGACCGACGACCATCGCCAGCTCGACCACGTCGCGGCTGTGACTCCCGGTGTAGGCGTCGTCGGCCTCGACCATGTCGCCGAGCAGCAGCGCGGTGCCGCGATAGGCCCGACCCAGCTCGACCGCGGTTTGCATCCGGGCGCGCCGGTCGCGGGCGAAGAACATCAACAGCCCGCTGAGCGGAAGGGTCAGAAGGGCCGCCGACGGGTGCCCGGTGGCCGCGAACGCCGCCGCCAGCCCGATCGGGCTGAGGCAGACGTCAGCGAGGTACACCGCCCCGAGCAGCCGGACCGACAGCTTCGGCACCTCGTGCAGACGGAGCCATTCGCGCCCCACACTGGCCGCCAGGTCGCAGATGAGCTGGGCCGCCAGCGCGGCCAGCAGGACCGACCAGTCCGACCATCGCGGCGTGTGGACGCCGGCCAGGACGAAGACGAGTGCCGGGCCGAGCGTGTGCCACGCGTCGCCGACGGCGGGCACGGTGCGGTCGGGATGACGGGTCCCGCCGAGGATCGAGGGGAGCTTTCCGACCACCAGCCCCGCGGCCACGAGCAGCGGCACCCACCCGGCCGGCACCGCGTACAGCATCGGCACGATCACGAGCTGGGTCGGCGGACCGTAACCGGAGCCGACGTCGAACTCGATCCGGGAGGTCAGGGCGTACAGGAGCACGAAGAGCAGCGCCACGGACGCCGAAGCGCTCCGGCCGTGCGGGGCGGCCAGCACGGCCAGCGGCACGGCGGCGGCCAGAAAGGCGACGGCCACGATGAGCTCAGCCCGCAGCTCGGGCGGGGGCATCCGCTCGCCGAGCTTGGGGCGAAAGTGCGAAAGCAGGCGCTGAACGCCCGCCGAGCGCTCCGACGGCTCGCGACGTGCCGGCACGCCGCTCTGACTGGTCTCGGTAACCATGGCTCCGGCCTTCGTAATCGGCGGTCCGGCGCCGGATCTGAGCGTGGCCCGCGGAGAACACACGATCGTCGTAGCCCCTGACGGCGCGGGCAGGGTTTCGACCAAATGTCGAGCCCCCGGCGGCGCACTCAATCGCCGTCTGGCTCTGGTCGATGCCAGAGCCTGTAACAGGCTGCTCACGGCAAACCCGCTGCGAGGCGGGGACGCAAAGCTAGAGGTCTCGCAGGAGGCGAGATAGCTCGGCCGCCAGCCTCTCGTCAAGGGCTCTCATGGATGAGGGCCATCCCGATGGGAGGTAACAAATGACTCACCGATTTCGTGGCGGCTCCGCCGCCGTTGGCAGTTTCGCCTGGCGGCGAAACGTGCCGTGCGCGGTCGCGCTCGCGGCCACGTTCGTGATCGGACTCCTGACCGCGTTCGCCGCCACGGCCAATGCGGGGGTCCTCTCGCTGGTGCCGGGGACATGCGGAAGCCAGCCCGAGTCGCAGGTGTTCTCGCCCTGGGGCGACAACGCGAGCTACACGCCCGTCGCCGGCGGCGACTTCGAGACCGGCGCGGCCGGTTGGTCGCTCGCCGGTGCCGCCGGTCCCGCGTCCGGCAACGAGACCTACGACGTCGCGGGCGGGACGCAGTCGCTGAGCCTGCCGGCCGGCAGCTCGGCGCTCAGCCCGAAGTCATGCACGAGCATCTATCACCCGACGGTCCGGTTCTTCCTTCGTAACACGGGCTCTCCCAGCTCGCGCCTGACCGTGCAGGCCGTGTATCCCGGGCTGCTGGGCGGAACGCAGACGGCGACGCTGGGGCAGCTCACCGGAACCTCGGACTGGCAGCCCTCCCCTGCGATGACCCTGCTGGTCAGCAACTTGCTCGCCACGCTGTCCCTCAACCGGACCACGATCGCCTTCCGCTTCGTGCCCGCCGACAACACCGGCGACTGGAGCATCGACGACGTCTATCTCGATCCGTTCATGCGGGGGTAGCCGCGGCTCACTCTCGCGACGGGCGGGCCTGGGCGCTGTACTCCGGGTTCGGCAGCATGTTCGTGGCCATCGCCATGCGATTGGTCAGGTTGTACATGCTCGCCAGCTCGGCCACGTCCCATGCCTCCTCGAGCGTCAGGCCGGCGTCGAGGAGGCTCTGGAGATCGGCCCGGTCCACCTCTCGCGGGCGGAGGGTGAGCTTTTCCGCGTACGCGCAGATGGCGCTCCGCCTCGGGTCGAGGTCGGCTCGACGCCAGTCGAACGAGATCCGCTCGCCCAGTACAGGGTCGCCCAGCTCCTCGCGCAGAGCCGCTCCATGCGCAACCAGGCAGTAAAGGCATCCGTTGGCGGCACTGACCGCCACCGCCACCATCTCGCGGTCGGCCGCGGTCAGGCCCTCGGTCGGCTCATGCAGCTGGCGGTAGTGGGCAAACCATGCGCTCAGCCGCTCAGGCCGAAAGGCGTAAACCCGGAACACGTTGGGGACGAACCCGAGGCGCTCCCGGGCCTTGGCGAACAGCCCCTGCAGCCCTGCGGGCAGGTCCCGCTCGTCGGGGACCGGGAACCACGATCCGGTGTCCGTGTCGCTGTAGCTGTCGGTGCCGGTACCGGTGTGGGTGTCGCGGGCAACGTCGGTCATCCCTCCCGCCGATGATGGCACGCGTGACTCCCGGGGGAACGCGCTCGCCCGAGCCCGCCAGCGCCCGCCGAGCGCCGCTCGGACGCGGCTCTTCGCCGAAAGCGGCTCAGCCGCGGTAGGGCACTTCCCCGCCATGCCGCCACGAGGCCAGCCGCAGCAGCGTGCTCACCGTGGCGCCGTCGCCGGTCAGAACGCACGTGTGACCGGCGCGCACCCAGGTGACCACAGTGCGGCCGTGCGCGGTCAGCGCGCGGAGCGAGACGCCCTGGAGCACGGTGCCTCGGGTCGTCTCGCCGGCCGGAAGCGGTGCGCCGGCGACGATCGTGTAGGCGACGTTCGCCCCACCCCGGGCGTAGAACACCGTGGTGGCCAGCCGGCCGTCGAGCCGGTCGTGGCGGACGCCGACCGCCCGATAGCCGAACGCGTCCTGCCAGTACGGATAGGGCAGCCCGGCCGCTCGCAGGCCGGGCAGGGCGGCGCTCTCCTCGCCGGGCTTGGGGGCCGGCATCTGCACCGGCCGCGCCGCCACCTCAGACGCCTGCGCCACCGTCAGGCCGCCGGTCGTGCCGACTGCCAGCACGGCGACGGCGGCGAACACGGCCGCGAGCCCGCTGGCCGCAACCGCGGTGACGGCGCGCCCGCGCATGGCCAACCCGCTCACCGGCCGCCGCCGGCGAGGGGGGCGCGCGAGGGTGACGCGGGCGCGCAATGCGGCCGGCGCCTCTTCGCCGGCGACGTCGCGGATGGCTTCGAGCGCTCGGCGCTGGGCGGCCACGTCGGCCTGCAACTCGGGGGAGGCGGCGACGGCTCGCTCGATGCCGGCGCGGCGGCCGGCCGGGAGCGATCCGTCCGCGAGCGCGGCCAGGTCGCGCTCGCTCGGGTGGTGGGTGCGGTGTCGGAGGTTCATGGTCGTGTGGTGATTGTGGCGTCGGATGCGTCGGGCTCGGACCCATCGAGTGCGCGGGCCAGCCGCACCCGCGCCCGGTAGAGGCGGGTGGTGATCGTCGCTTCCCGGGTCCGAAGAGCGCGAGCAGCTTCGCGGTAGGACAGACCGAGCAGATCGATGGCGACCAGCGCGTCTCGGAACGGCTCGGGCAGCTCCGCGATCATCCCGTAGAGCTCGCGGGCGTAGAGCGCCTGCTCGGGGCCGGGAGAGGAGCGATCTTCGACCCGGTCCAACTCATCGGGCAGCGGGTCGGGGCGCAGGCGGCGGGTGGCCGCGCGGTGGGAGGAGAAGTACGTGTTGCGCAGCACCCGCAGCAGGTAGCCCAGGTCGTCCTCGGAGCGCAGCAGCCGCGGACGCTTCAGCACCCGGGCGTAGGTCTCCTGGACGAGGTCCTCTGCGTCCTCGCGAGAACCGCACAGGCCCCAGGCCGCGCGATAGAGGCGGTCGAGGTGATCCCCCAGACGCTCCGGGTCGAGCTGGCGGGATGCGGGCGCCATGGCAGCGGTATCGGCGAAAGCGTAGTCCGTAACCGCGGGCATCAACCGTCCTTTCTGGACGCCGCCCGCGACCCGGCCGCCAGCCTAGATATTGCCATCCCCGTCACTCGGGCCGCCATTGTTGTCGGAATCTCCGTCGCCGCCGCCCCCTTGCGGGATGCCGGTTGACTGCGGTTGCGTCGCCGTGGGCGGGTTCTGATGCGCCGGCGGCGTGGTGGCCGGCGGCGCGCTCGGGTGGCTCGGGGGCGAGCTACTCACCGGCGGCGAGGAGGCGTGGGTGGTCGTCGGGGCCGGGGTCGTCGCAGCGGGGGCGGACGCCCGAGCCGGCGAGGACGGCGAGACAGGTACCGTCGCCGGCTCGGGCGCGACCGCCGGGCGCTTCTCCGCCACCGGCGCGGGACGAACGCGGAAGCGGACGGTTGCGCTGACCGCCGAGGCCTTGTCCGCGGGAAGGAGCTGCGCGATCAGCCGATGCCCACCGGGAGACAGGTGCCGGAGGGTCAGGGCCAATCCACTCGCTGAGCGGGGAGGGCCACCGTCGAGGAGAAACTGGACCCGGCCTGCTCCGGTCAGCCGCACCCGCGCGAGCACCGTGGATCCGACCGCGGCCCCCGCCTTCGGGGAAATGAAGGCGATCCCGGCCGGCGTGGGCGGGGCGGGTGTGGCCGCCGCCGCGGTGGTGACCGATCGGACCTGGGCCGGCTTGGGCTGGGACGAGCCGCAGCCGGTAACCAGTACGGCAATCACGGCGATCGTCGCCGGCAGGCCGGCGGCAGTCACCAGTCTTATCCTCGAGCTTCCTCTCATGGCGGTTCGAGGACTAGGACGCCGTGTCCCGGCCGTTCCTTCCCAGCTCAGGAACCCGGGTTCAGTTCAGTGGGTGATCGCTATCCGGCCGGGGCCGGGCGTCGCCTCTACCAGGCGATGTCCTCGAGCCGGTCCGGACAGCGGCCGGCGGGCGCGTTCTTCACCAGGTTGAACGTCCTTCGGACCTTCTCGGGGAGAAATTCCAGTCCGCGGAGGTTGCGGCAGTTCTCGACCAGGACGCGGACGGTCGAAACTCCCATCACCCCCGGGCCGCGCTGGAGACCGAGCACCTCGTAGAGGTCGGTCCCGTCGGTGATGTACGCGCCCTGCTGCAGCCTGGGATCCTCGTCGATCATCTTGACTCCTCCACTCACCCGCGGGCCCGGCTGAATCGGGCTCGGGGGCCGTCGATCCGCAAATCAACCCCCACGTTCGACGTCGAGTTCCGCATGCCTGCCCAGGTCGTACGGCCTGCGCGGGTGACTGGGCGTACGATTAGAACGTGGAGAGAGGGCGCGATACCGCAGTGGCGCCCGCGCCGGGCGGGCGCCGCGAGCGCGTGGTCGACATCGGCCTCGAGTATCGGCCCGGCGACCGCGTCCTCATCCGCGTGATCCAGCGCGAGCACCGCACGCTGATCACCGATGACGGCGCCGCGCTGGACCGGAGCGGACGCCCACGGCTGTGGCCCGAGGTTGCCGATCGCGCTAGTCGCCGCCTCGGGGTCAACATCAGCCGTCACGGTGCCGTCTCGCTCCCGGTCGTCCCCGTGGGCCCACCCGAGCCCACGGTGGTCCGCCGGATCGCCGAGGCCTCAGTGCGGTTCTACGACGAGCTGCTCGAGCTCGAGAGCGGATTGGGTTAGGCCCGCGCGGCGCCGGACGCGAGCCGGTCGGCCAAGCGCGAGGACATGGCCATGATGGTCAGGGCCGGGTTCGCGCTTCCCTGGGTGGGGCAAGCACTGCCGTCCGTGACATAGACGTTCGGCACGTCCCACATGCGCTGGTCGGAGTTGACGACGCTCTCCTCCGGGCTCATGCCCATCCGGGCGCCACCGATCAGGTGCGCGAAACGCTGGATGGTCAGGACGTCCTGAGCCTCGGCGGCATGCAGGATGTCGGTGATCACCTTGTTCGAGTACTCCATGTTGCGGTGGTCGTTGTCGCTCAGGTTGTAGTCGAACCGGGCCACGGGCTGGCCGTACTGATCCTTCTCGTCGGCCAGGGTGACGCGGTTCTCAGGGTGAGCCAGCAGCTCGTTGAGCACACCGATCGTCGCCCAGTGGTTGTAGTCCCGCATGTACTCGCGCATCGCCCGTCCCCAGTGTCCGTCCGCCAGCACGTGCTCAGCCCACGCGATCGGTAGCGGCGACACGGTCTGGATCGAGAATCCGCGGGCGAAGCCGCGCGTGGCGTCGGTCTCGTAGAACTGCTCGGAGGAGACCTCGGGCGGGGGCGCCTTGTACATCCTGACCTCCTCGGGAAACCGACCCGCGCTCTGAGAGGCGCCCTGGACCATCACGTAGCGGCCGACCTGGTCGGAGTTGTTCCCGAGGCCGTTCGGGAACCGCTTCGAGGTCGAGTTGAGGAGCAGGCGCGGCGTCTCGATCGAATAGCACGCCACCGCCACCATGCTCGCGCGCTGCATCCGGTGGGTGCCGCCGTCCTCGGTCGTATAGGTCACCCCGATCGCCTTGCCGCTCGACTCGTCGAGCTCGACCCGCAGCGCCATGCAGTTGGCGCGGACCTCGACCCCGTGCTCGATCGCGTCCGGCAGATGGGAGACGAACGGGCTGCCCTTGGCGTTGACCTTGCAGCCCTGCAGGCAATAGCCGCGGTAGATGCAGTGCGGCCGGTTCCCGAACACGCCGTTGGCGATCGCCACCGGTCCGACCCGCATCGCGATCCCGCACTTCCGGGCCCCCTCCCACAACCGGGCGGCCGCGCCGGTGACCGGGTGCGGCGAATGGGGATAGGAGTGCGGATGGCCCCAGGGCCAGTTCTGGCCCGCCACCGGCAGCTCGCGCTCCACCTCCTCGTAGTGTGGCTTCAGTTCCTCGTAGCTGATCGGCCAGTCCGCACCGACGCCGTCCCGAGTGTGAGTCTCGAAGTCCGAGGGATGAAACCGCGGGGCATAGCCCGCGTAATGGATCATCGAGCCGCCCACGCCACGTCCGGAGTTGTTGTTGCCCAGGCCGACCGGATCGCGACCCCCGATCACGCGCGGCTCGGTCCAGTAGAGCTTGTGCGAGCCGGCTTCGTCGGACACCCAGTCGGCATCGGGATCCCAGAACGGCCCCGCCTCCAGGATCACGATCCGCCAGCCGTGCCGCGCCAGCCGCTGCGCCAGGACCGAACCTCCGGCGCCGGCACCGACGATCACCAGGTCGACCTCGTCCTCGTCGCGGTAGCGCCGCATCCGCTCGCGTCCGGGAATCGCCCGGGTGTGGACGTCGAGCAGGAACCGGGAGTCGTTGGCCTTCGGACCGACCGAGCCCTTGAGAAGCCCGTGCAGCTTCACTGCTCGAGCTCCGACGCCTCGCGAACTGGATCCTCGCTCGTCGCGCCCGGCTTCTCGAACGGTTCGAGCACCTCCACGCCCTGTCCGAGGCGCATGAACCCGCGCGGATAGGCGGGGCCGCCGAACCCGATCTCGTTCCAGGTCCACGGATGGGAGTAGAAGGTCGAGAGCACCGCTCGCATGACCACCGACCAGGCTCGGCTCACGTTGAGCTCATCCCACGCGCCACCGGACAGTTTCCCGTCCGCGAACGCGCCCACGATCTCCTCCCGGCCCGGGACCTCAAGCTCCGAGAACCGCTTCCCGTGGCGCTCCTGGGCCGCGTCGTCGAGCCCCCGGAGCACGATCCGCCACGTCTCGGGATCCTCCGGCATGTCGGCATAGCGGTAGCCGTCGAGCTGCCCGGCGGCGTACTTCCGATCGACCATCTCGGCCACCGGCACGCGAGGCTCCGCGTCCTGTGCGGTCACCGTGTCACAGAACGCTCGGAGCGCCGGCTCCTCCTCGGCGGAGAAGAACTGAAGCGCTCCGCCGACGTACAGACGCTCGGCCACGACCTTGCGCGTCACGTCGTCCCAGGTCGCCTCAGCATCGAACACGTCGTAGTCGGGATAGCGACCGATCATCTGGGGAGTGATGCCGCGCCGCTGTCGCGGCAGCCAGCTGGGATGCGGCGGCTGGCCGTCGGGCCGCCGCTTGGGGAGGTGCTCGCCCTGGCTGAGATCAGGCCGGTGCGGCGTCATTCGGACTCGCGCCTCAGGATGGCCGCCAGCAGGCCCATCCCGCCCACCACGGTCATCAACCCGGGCGCGAAGATCGGCGGCCCCATGGTTAGGTTGTAGGTCACGACGTCGGGGTCGAATCCGCCCGGCCGCCGCGCGATCCCGCGAGCGTGGAAGTACTGGCCCAGGAGCCCGTTCGCCGTGTAGACGAGCGCCGTGACCGGCAGATACCGCTTGGCCCAGCGGCGGCTGAACACGCCCCCGATCCCGGCCACCATGACCGGCGGCGTGACCAGCACCGGGCTCCACATCCACTTGTTGCCAAAGCTCGCCCGGTAGTGCTCGAGGTAGATCTCCGCCGTGGTGACGGCGGCGGCAAACGCGGTCAGCCCGGATAGGGAGCGCTCGAACCGTCCGTGTTCGACGTTTCGCACGACGTGGTCGATCAGATGCTTCTCGCGCGACGCCGACCGGTCGTTGCGGCGGCTCACGATGCTCATCTGGGGACTCCTCGGTCGCGGGACAAAGCGGCTCGCGTAGTACCCCTCCGCCCACCTGAGCAAACGGTTTTCGTCCGGCGCCTTACCGAGCGAGCGCCGGGGCTGGTGATCGGGTCTTCAGGGAGGCCGGGTATCTTCGAGGCGGTGCAGGCCCGACTTCGCAAGTGGCCGGTGGCGACCGCGGCGGTGGCTACAGGCATTGCCGGCATCGCCGTCATCCTGATCGCGCGGGTCACCGGGGCCGACGCCGTGGGACGCGCGTTCGACCACGTCGAGCCGGGCTGGATCGCCCTGATCGCCGGGGCCGAAGTCATCGCCTACATCGCCTACGTGGTCGCCTACCGCTCGGTGGCCAGCGTCCATGGGCACGCGCCACTCGCGCTTCCACTGGTCACCCGGGTGGTGGTGGCCGGCTTCGGCCCGTTCGCGCTCGGCGGCGGCTTCGGAATCGACAAGCAGGTGTTGCACGCGCTCCACGAGGACGAGCGCAGCGCGCGGATCAGGGTCATGGCGCTGGGCACGCTCGAATGGGCCGTCCTGGCCCCGACCACCTGCGTGGTCTCGATCATCTTCCTGGTCCAGGGCGCGAACATCATGCCCTCGCTGCTGTGGCCCTGGGCCATCGCCGTACCGGTCGGCTTCGGGTTTGCCCTCTGGGCCAGTGCCCCGTCCCGCGTCGAGCGGCTCTCGACCTTCCGGGGCCGGCGATTGGATTGGCTGTCCGAGCTGCTCGAGGGCGTCGGGGTGATCCGCACCCTGATTCGCAGCCCCCGGGTCTATCTCGGCGCCTGGGTCGGGACCGCGTTGTACTGGGCCGCCGATATCGCAGCCTTCTACGGCGGCCTGCGCACGTTCGGCCTCGATCCGAGCGCGGGCAAGGTGATCCTCGCCTACGCGACCGGGTACGCAGCCACCCGCCGATCGCTGCCCCTCGGCGGGGCCGGCGTCACCGAGGTCCTGATGACCTACGCCCTTTACTGGGTCCGTCTGCCCCTGGCCCCCGCCCTCGGTGCGGTCTCGGCCTACCGGCTGTTCAACTTCCTCCTCGCCTCCACCCCCGCCGTGATCGCCCATCGCCAGCTCGAGCCGATGTACGCCACCGCGGACCGGCTGCGTCGCGCCGCTCGCGCCGCTCGCCGCCCCAGCACGCCTCGGCGATGAACGGGGGGCGGGAGCGCCGGCTCAGCTTCGGCCCCGTCGCCGACCTCTATGAGCAGACCCGGCCCTCGTATCCGGAGCCGCTCGTCTCCGAGGTCATCGATTACGCAGGGCTGCACACGGGCGACCGGATCCTCGAGGTGGGGGCGGGAACCGGCAAGGCGACCCGGCTGTTCGCGGCTCGTGGCCATGGGATCCTCGCGCTTGAGCCGAGCGCCGAGATGGCGGCCGTGGCCCGCCGGGTGTGCGGCGAGTTTCCCGGCGTAACGATCGTCGAGCAGGACTTCGAAGGCTGGGAGATCGAACCATCGGCGTTCGCCCTCCTGATCTCCGCGCAGGCCTGGCATTGGACCGACCCCGGCACGCGCTACGCCATCGCCCGCCGGGCACTCCGGGACGGTGGTGCGCTGGCTGTGTTCTGGAACCGGCCGGACTGGTCCGCCTGCGCGCTGCGGGCGGCGCTCGCCGCCGCCTACGAAGCGGTCGCACCCGATCTAGAGCCAACCGGGCCCGCCCATCCGGGGTTCACCGCCGAGGATCTCGTACCCGACTGGCGGGCCGAGGTCGGCGCCCTGGACGGGTTCAGCGGTCCGGAGGTCCGCGGCTACCCGTGGACGGCGCGCTACAGCGCCGAGCAGTACGTCGGCTTGGTCTCGACCCACTCGGACCACATCGCGCTCGAGCCCAGCCTGCGCGAGACGCTGCTGAACGCCGTCGCCACCGCCATCGAGGCGAACGGGGGCACGCTCGAGCTCCCGCACGTCACACGTCTGTGCCTGGCGCGAGCGGTGTGAGCCCGACCCCGTTCGAAGCCGCCGTCGCGGTCACCGGCGCAGGCCGCGGGCGCTACCGGGCCGCCGTCGAGCCGAGCTGGAGTGGACCCGTGGCCCCGAATGGGGGGATGCTGGCCGCCACCATCGTGAGGGCGGTCGAGACCGAGCTCGGTGACGGCGCCCCGCCGCCGCGAACGGTCGCGGCCCACTTCCTCGACGTTCCGCCTCCGGGGCCGGTGGAGATCGTGGTCGAGACGCTTCGACGCGGCAAGCGCGTTGCCGCCTGCGATGCCCGGATGTTCGCCGGCGACCGCCTGGTCTGTCACGCGGCCGTCATCGCCTCGGCCGCCCGGGCCGAGCACGTTCCGCTTCGGCGCGAGCCACCGGTCGCTCCTCCGCCGGCCTCGGTTCCGCCGGTCAGCATGGCGGACGTCCCGGGCGCGCCGGCCATGCTCGAACGTATGGAGCTGCGTCCCGCCTTCGGGCCGCCGATCTTCTCCGGCGACCCGCTCACCGACGCCGGCGACCCGCTCACCGACGCCACCACCGGCGGGTGGATGGCGATCGGAGACGATCCCCACCCCCTTGACGCGGCCCGGCTGTGTGCCCTGTGCGATCTCTGGTGGCCGCCGCTGTACGGCCGGCTGAACTCTCCCGCGGCCCTTCCGACGCTTCAGCTCACCGTGCACCTCCGTGACACCAGCGCGCGGATCGACCCGCCCGTGCTGGCGCGGTTCACCACCACGACCGTAGACGAGGGTCACCTGGAAGAGTCCGGGGAGCTCTGGTCAGTCGACGGCCGGCTGCTGGCCGAGAGCACGCAGCTGGCGCTGCTCGTCCTGAGCTGAACGGCCGCTGCGCCTGGGTTCAGCGACTCGCGCCGGCCCAGCTTCGGACGCCGCGGCCGGAGTGCACGGTCACGTCCCGTTCCTTCTCCCATGACTCGATGAACTTGAGCCACAGCTCGCTCCGGGTGGGGAACGAGGGCACCGCGTGCGCGAGCGTGCTCAGCGGCACCTCTCCGACGACGGCGATCGTCGCCGCCTGGAGGAAGTCCGCCACCTCGACGCCCACGAACGTGACCCCGACCAGCACCTCCCGGTCGGAGTCGACGACGAATCGGGTCGTGCCGTCGGTATTACGGCCGATGAAGCTGGCGCCGGCCGTCCCGCTCGTCTGCAGGTCGACCGAGAGCGCATTGATCCCGCGCTCGCGTGCCTGAGCGAGCGTGAGGCCGACCGCGGCGACCTGAGGATCGGTGAACACGACGCGCGGCGCGCCGGGTCCGTCGGCGGTGGCGACCGCATCCTCGCCCAGGATGTGATCGGCGACGATGCGGGCCTGGTATTTGCCCGAATGGGTCAGCAGCGACCGCCCGTTGACGTCGCCGATCGCGTACAGCCAGGGAACGCCGGGCACCCGCAGATGGTCGTCGACCTCGATGTACTCGCCTTCGGCCAGGCCGACGTGCTCGAGCCCGAGGCCGCGGGTGTGCGGCGTCCGCCCGATCGCCACCAGGAGCCGGTCGCCGGTGACCGAGTCTCCGGTCTCCAGGGTGAGCGTGATCTCTTCGCCGTCGCGCTCGACCGCCGTCGCCTTGGCGCCGAGTCGCACGTTGACCCCTCGCTTCTCGAGCCCCTCCTGCACCTCTTCGGCGGCGAACGGCTCCTCGCGTGAGAGCAGTTGCGGCAGGGCCTCGATCAGCTCGACCGACGATCCGAGGGCCGCCCAGGCCGCCGCCATCTCGACCCCGACCACCCCCCCACCGAGCACGAGCAGCCGACGGGGTACCGCTTTGGCGGTGGTGATCTCCCGGTTCGACCACGCGCCCGCCTCGGCCAGGCCGGGGATGGGCGGAAACAGGGCCCCGCTCCCGACGGCGATCGCCACCGCGTCGTGCGCGACCAGCACGTCCTCGCCGACCCGCACCCGGCGGTCGCCCTCGAGTCGTCCCTCGCCGCGGAAGAGCGCAATGCCGTTCGACTCGATCCACGGCAGCTGTCCCGAGTCATCGAGGTCGTGAATGACCTCGTCCCGCCGCGCCAGCACCGCGTCGATGTCGAGCTTTCCGGTCACCGCCTCGGCTACGCCGGGCACCCGGCCCGTTTCGGTCAGCAGCTCCGGCGGGCGCAGGAGCGCCTTGGACGGCATGCAGGCCCAGAACGAGCATTCCCCTCCGATGAGCTCCCGTTCGACGATCGCCACGCGCTTGTCCGATCGCTGAGCCAGGCGACCGGCCAGGACCTCGCCCGCGGGTCCGGCTCCTATCACCACGACGTCGAATTCTCGTTCCATGCGGCGCTCTCCTGGATCGGATGGGTACCGCAGTTTGCCGTCCCCGTCCCCCGGCACGCAAGCACGACCACCCTGGGAGATACGCCGATGTCTCCGCCCGGGCACCATCCGCTGCGCCGGTTTGGGAGCGAAAGCGGCGAACCGCCGGCGACCCCGCCACCTGGCCTACGGCGCCGGCGTCGGCGCCGGAAACCGGCTGCTCATGCGCTGACCCGGACGGGCAATTACGTCGCCCAGCGCTGCATCGGCACGGCGACCGGCGACGAAAAGGCTCTCCCCCCGCAGAAACGTCGCCGCGTCCGAGCGGATCTGCCCGCCGGGCGACGTTCTTGCTCGTCCCGACCGCCCGGCCGCCCGACCACCCCGCACCCGGCCACCCCGCGCCCGACCGCCCGGCCACCCCGCGCCCGGCCACCCCCGCGTCCGGCCGCCCGGCCACCCCGCGCCCGGCCACCCCGCGCCCGACCACCCGGCCGCGTACAGCCCGACCGGCTACAGCCCGGCCGGATGGAGCACGTTCGGGAACGAGGCCAGGTAAGAGGCCGACGGGGTCCCGATCTTCTCCACGCCGCCACCACCGCCCCACGGCCCGGCTGAGCCGCCGGACTCGTAGAACTGGCCGTTGATCTCCATGATCACGTGGCCGTTCTCGCCCGGCTGCGCCCGGTCATACACGGTCACGTACTGGCCCGGGCCGGTCTCGATCCCCGGCTGGTTGGGCATCGAGGTGGTGTCGGCCGGTGCACTCAGATAGCCGCCGGCGTGAAGCACGGCGGAGACGAAGCCCGAGCAGTCGTAGCCCGACTGCGGGCCCCACCCGCCGTGGCCGCCGCCCCATACATACGGCTTGCCGACCAGCGAGTTGGCCATATTGACCATCGCCTGGACCTTCGAGCTCGCATCGCCCGAGGGGACACCGGCGGTCGTCGAGAGGCCGGCCGTCGTCGGGAGACCGGCGGCGCCGGGGGTCCCAACGCCGGCGACTCCGGACGTCGGGGAAGTACCGGTTCCCGCCTGAGCGCTGGCCAGCATCTGGCTGAAGGTCAGCGACCCGGTCGAGGGGTCGGAGGCGGAGGCGGGGGCGCTCGGGCTGGCGGTCCCGCCGCTCGCCGCAGAGCTCGAGGCCGCGCTCTGCGGATCGAACAGCTGCTGCTGCATCTGGAGGATCTGGTTGATCCGCGCCGTCACCGACTCAACGCTCATCCTCCGAGGTGATCGGCAACTCGCGTCGGCTCTTCAGTCCGAGGCCGCTGCGACCTCAGCCTGGCGGGGCTACAAACCGGTTACGAGGCGGACGGGCGGGCTACGACGGCGGCCGGGCCGCGAAAGCCGTCCAACATCAGCTCCAGATGCCGGCGCCAGTCGAATCCGCGCCCGATGCTCGAAGCGAGACCGCACATCACCATCCCGATGTCGGCTACCCCGAGGTCCGAGCGCAGCGTGCCATCGAGCCGGCCGCGATCGAGCAGCTGCTCGGCCAGCCGCTCGAGCCGGCCGCGCTCCTCCACCGCCGCCTCCCACACCGCGGTGCCGCCGCCCAGGGCGTAGCGCGTGGCCGCGTCGCCGTACAGCTGCTCGGCGTTGCCGTGCAGCAGCCACGCCAGCGCCTCGAACGCGGCGCCGTCCCGATCCACCGCCGCCTGCGCCCGAGCCGCGAACCCGGCGAAGGTCTGGCGGACGATCTCGCCCATCAGCGCCTCTTTGGTCGGGAAGTGGCGGTACACCGTCCCCACCCCGACTCCGGCCGCCCGGGCCACGTCGTCCATCTGGGCCTCGGCCCCGCTGACCCGGAACACCTCGCGCCCGGCCGCCAGCACCCGGTCGCGGTTGCGTCGGGCGTCGGCCCGCATCGGCCGCGATGAGTCCGGAGCGCATCCGAGGTCTATGTCGGTGACATGAGCAGCCATGGAACCTGGCCTTGACAAACGGAACTGTAGCTCCGTATCCTGTCGAGAGCAAACCGGAACCGGAGGTCCACTTCCAGTGAAGCCAGATCGCGCCAAGAATCTCGCCCTCGGCCTCCTCGCGATCACGCAGTTCATGATCGTGATCGACGCCTCGATCGTGAACGTCGCGCTCCCGTCGGTCGGCCGCGCGCTGCACTTCTCCGAGCAGAACCTGTCCTGGGTGGTGAACGCCTACACGCTGACCTTCGGCGGCTTCCTCCTGCTCGGCGGCCGCCTGGCCGACCTGCTCGGTCGCCGGCGGATGTTCATGCTCGGGCTGGTCGTGTTCTCGGCCGCGTCGTTCCTGGGCGGGGTGGCCCAATCCGACACCTGGCTGATCGCCGCCCGCGCCGCCCAGGGCCTCGGCGCCGCGATCGTCTCCCCCGCCGCCCTTTCGATCATCACCACCACATTCGCCGAGGGCACTGAGCGCAACCGGGCGCTCGGCGTCTGGGGCGCGGTGGCGGGCGCCGGTGGCGCCGCCGGCGTGCTGCTCGGCGGAGTCCTCACCCAGGGCCTGAGCTGGCGCTGGGTCCTGTTCGTCAACGTCCCGATCGGCGTCGCCGCCATGCTCGCCGCACCTCGGGTGCTCGAGGAGTCCCGGGCCTCCGAGCCAGGGCGCCGGCTCGACTTCGGCGGCGCGGTCACCGTCACGGGCGGCCTGGCGCTGCTCGTCTACGCGCTCGTCGACGCCGTCAACGTCGGCTGGACCTCGGCCGCGACGCTGGGGAAGATCGCCGGCGCCGTCGCCCTGCTGGCCGTGTTCGTGGTCTGGGAGCTTCGCCAGCGCGACCCGCTGATGCCGTTCTCCATCTTCCGCCTGCGCACGCTCCGCGGCGCCAACGTGATCGGCCTGCTGATCGGGATGTCGCTGTTCTCGATGTTCTTCTTCATCTCGCTCTATCTCCAGCAGGTTCTGCACTATGACGCGCTCAAGACCGGGATCTCCTACCTGCCCCTGGCCGTCGCGATCATCCTGTCGGCCGGCGCGGCTTCGCAGCTGACCAACCGGTTCGGGTTCAAGAACACGCTGATCGTCGGAATGGCCTTCGTCACCGGCGGGCTGGTGTGGTTCTCCCAGGTGCCGGCGGACGGCACTTACCTGGCCGACGTGCTCGGGCCGTCCCTGCTGGCCGGCATCGGGCTCGGCTTGTCGTTCGTCCCGGTCACGATCGCCGCGGTGACCGGCACCCGGCCACGCGAGGCGGGCCTCGCCTCGGGCCTGATCAACACCTCTCAACAGGTGGGCGGCGCACTCGGGCTGGCCATCCTGGCCTCGATCGCCAACAGCCGCACGCGCGACCTGCTCCACTCCGGCACGCACGACTTCACCGCGGCGCTGACCAAGGGATTCCAGACCGGCTTCCTGGTCGGCGCCGGATTCGCCCTGGCCGGGTTGTTGCTGACGTTCGTGCTCATCTCCTCTCGCGACAGCCGGGCCCACACCGAGCAGGCCATTGCCGGAGCGCCCGTCCTCGCCGCGGACGCCGCCTCCGGATAGCTCTCTACGATGACCCGGTGAGCGGCGCCGAACAGCACACCGTCGCGGTCCGGGAGCTGGTCAAGCGGTATCCGAAGGCACCCGTCAACGCGGTCGACGGGATCAGCTTCGAGGTGGCGCCGGGTGAGGTGTTCGGGCTGCTGGGCCCGAACGGGGCCGGCAAGACGACCACGGTCGGCATGCTCACGACCCGGGTCAGGCCGACGTCCGGACGGGCCGGGGTCGGCGGCGTCGACGTGGTCGCCGACCCGGTCGGCGCGCGGGCCCAGCTGGCCGTGGTCCCGCAGCGCAGCAACCTCGATCGCTCGATCAGCATCCGCCGCAACCTGACCTTCCACGCCGCCTACCACGGCGTCCCCCGGGCCGAGGCCGAGCGGCGGGCCGACGAGCTGCTCGAGCAGTTCGGGCTGCTCGAGCGCGCTGACGTCAAGCCCGATTTTTTCAGCGGCGGCCAGGCCCAGCGGGTGATGATCGCCCGGGCCCTCATGCACCAGCCGAAGGTCCTGTTCCTTGACGAGCCGACCACCGGCCTCGACCCGGCCGCCCGCCTGTTCGTGTGGGACCGGCTGCGGGAGTTGCGCGAGCGCGGCGTGACGCTGTTCCTGACCACCCACGACATGAGCGAGGCGGCCACGCTGACCCACCGCGTCGGGATCGTCGACCACGGGAAGCTGCTCGCCCTCGACCACCCCGAGGCGCTGATCCGCGCGCTCCCGGGCAGCTCGACCCTCGAGCTGACCACCGAGGCGGCGGCCGGCGACGGTCACGCCGCGATCGAGGCCCTTCAGGCGCTGCCCGACGTGGAGAGGATCGAGCCGGTGCAGGACGAGGCCGCGCTGCGCGTGCGGTTGTACGTGGCCGGTGAGGCACCGGCGCTGCTGGCGCCGGCCGCGACGGTGCTCGCCGATCACGGCCTGACTCTGAGCGGGGTCGAGCTCGGCAAGCCCACGCTCGAGGACGTGTTCATCCACCTGACCGGACGCACACTGCGATGACCAAGGCCTTCACCGCCGTCCTCCGCCGCGACCTGTACGTGACCGGCAAGGAGCTGCCGGTCTTCCTCGCCCAGGTGATCCTCCAGCCGCTGTTCCTGCTCTTCGTGTTCGGCAAGGTGCTCGGCGCGCTCGGCTACACCCGCCACGGGTACACCGACCTGCTGTTTCCCGGTCTGCTCGCGCTGACCGCGGTGATCACCGGGATGCAGACGCTGGCCTTCCCGCTCGTGGTCGAGTTCGGGTGGACGAAGGAGATCGAGGACCGGCTGCTGGCGCCGATGTCGACCGGCCTGGTGGCGGCCGAGAAGGTGCTGTTCGCGACGCTGCGCGCGATCACCGCCACCGCGGTGATGATCCCCGTCGGCATCCTCGTGCTCGGCTCGATCCCGTGGCGCTGGAGCGGGGTGCCGCTGCTGGTGCTGGCGATCGTGCTCGGCAGCCTGCTCGGCGCCGGCCTCGGCCTCGTGATGGGGACGGCGGTGACGCCCAACCGGATCAACATCGTCTTCTCGCTCGTGTTCACGCCGCTCCTGTTCACCGGGTGCAGCCAGTACCCGTGGCCCTCGCTGTCTCAGCTGCGCTGGTTTCAGATCGTGACTGCGTGCAACCCGATGACCTACGTGAGCGAGTCGATGCGGGCGGCGCTCGTGCCGTCCGTCCCCCACATCCAGCCGTGGGTGTGCATCGTCGTCCTGTGCGGTGCGCTGGCCGTGCTGATGGCGATCGGTACCCGGGGCTTCTACCGGCGCGCGATCGACTGATTGGGGCGGCGCGTCGGCCATGGGGCCGGGCGAACCCGGCGCGATGCCAAGCGCTTCACATTGACGGTCGAGCCGGGTTCGCTTAAGGGAATTCGGCTTCGCGGCAGATGGCGGGCCGACGCCGCTCGAAGCCGAATTCCCGGTTCCGCGCGGCGTCCGTGCCGCGCGGCGCCACCGCCTGGCATGAAATGGCTGACCCTCAGCTATTTCATGCCACCCGCCTTGACACGACTCCCTGCGTAAGCCTAGACTTACCGTAAGTGATGACTTACGACCCGTTTATCGCCCTGGCCGATCCGACCCGGAGGGAGATCTTCGAGCTCGTGGCCGAGCGCCCGCGCGCGGTGGGCGAGCTGGCCAGCGGGCTTCCGGTCAGCCGGCCCGCGGTCTCCCAGCACCTGAAGGTGCTCAAGGCGGCCGGCTTGGTGGCCGACCGGCCGGTCGGCAGCCGGCGCATCTATCAGCTGGATCCGTCGGGCATCGGCGCCCTGCGCGCCTACCTCGACCGGTTCTGGAATCAATCGCTGGCGGCGTTCAAGGCGGCCGCCGAGAAGGAGGACGAATGAGCACTCAGGTACTCGAGACTTCGGTCAAGACCTCGACCATGGTGGAGGCGCCGATCGAGCGCGCGTTCGAGGTATTCACCACCGGCATGCCGACCTGGTGGCCGCCCGACCATCATCTGCTCGAGGGCGAGCTGGCCGAGATGGTGTTCGAACCGCACGTGGGCGGCGGGATCATCGATCGGGCGGTCGACGGGCGCGAGTGCCGCTGGGCGCGGGTGCTCGTCTACGACCCGCCGAATCAGGTCGTGTTCAGCTGGGACATCAGCACCCGGTGGGAGATCGAGACCGATCTCGAGAAGACGAGCGAGGTCGCGGTCACCTTCTCCGCCCAGGGGGCCGACCGCACCCTGGTCGAGCTCGAGCACCGGCACCTCGACCGCCACGGTGAGGGCTGGGAGGGCATGCGCGACGCCGTCGGCTCGCCCAACGGCTGGAGCCTCCACGGCTACGCGGAGGCGGTCGCCAAGACGGCCTGACCGGCGCTAACCGGAGCGCTCCCGCCGTCGCGTCAGCGGCTCTCTCCCCGGTGGTTGCGAGGGAGCCGGGCGCGAGGGCGCGGGCGGAATTTCGAGCGCCTGCGGCTCGCCCGTGCGGAGGGTGACCTTGTGGCCGTAGTGGTGGATGTCGAGCGGGTCGCCGTCGCGCAGCACGTACTTCGCGTCCTGCGGCGTCACCTCGACCCGGAGCCTGCGGCCCCGGTAGAGGAGCCCGAAGGCGAGCCGGCGAAGGTCCTCGGGCAGGCGGGGGTAGAACTGGAGCCGACCGTCGTGGTCACGCAGGCCGCCCAATCCCGCCACGGCGGCGATGCACGCGCCGGCCAGCGAGGCGATGTGGACGCCGTCCCGGGTGTTGTGCTCGAGGTTGTCGAGGTCCATCAGCGCCGCCTCGGCGAAGTAGTCGTAGGCGAGCTGCATGTGCCCGACCTCGGCCGCGAGCACAGCCTGGGTGGAGGCCGAGAGCGAGGAGTCCCGGACGGTCAGCTCCTCGTAGTAGGCGAAGTTCCGCGCCTTCTGCTCGGCCGTGAACGCGTCGCCACGCCACACCATGGCCAGGACGAGGTCGGCCTGCTTGACCACCTGCTTGCGGTACAGGTCGAAGTAGGGGAAGTGGAGCAGGAGCGGATACTGATCGGGCCCGGTGGCCTCGAAGTTCCATCGCTCGTGCACGGTGAAGTTGTCCGCCTGGGCGTGAACGCCGAGCGCCTCGTCGTAGGGGATCGCCATCTTCTCGGCCGCGTCGCGCCAACCCGCGCTCTCCTCCTGATCGACGCCGAGCGCCGCGGCCCGGCGGGGATGGCGCTCGACCGCATCGGCGGCGGCCCGCAGGTTCCGCTGGGCCATCAGGTTGGTGTAGACGTTGTTGTCGGCGATCGCGCTGTACTCGTCCGGCCCGGTGACGCCGTCGATCCGGAATCCGCCGGAGGGGTCGTGATGGCCGAGCGAGCGCCACAGCCGCGCCGTCTCGACCAGGAGCTCGAGCCCGATCTCGCGGTCGAACGCGTCGTCATCGGTGGCCGCGTGGTAGCGGACCACGGCATCGGCGATGGCGGCGTTGATGTGGAAGGCCGCGGTTCCGGCCGGCCAGTAGCCCGAGCACTCCTCGCCCGCGATCGTCCGCCACGGGAAGGCGGAGCCTTTCAGGCCCAGCGTCTGCGCCCGCTGTCTGGCCTTGGCCAGGGTGCTGTGGCGCCAGCGCAGCGCGTCGGCCACCGCTTGGGGCCGGCGGTAGGTCAGCACCGGCAGCACGAACATCTCGGTATCCCAGAACGCGTGGCCGTCGTAGCCCGGGCCGGTCAGGCCCTTGGCCGCAATCGCTCGCTGCTCGCCCCGCGCGCCGGCCTGGAGGATGTGGAACAGGCTGAAGCGGACCGCCTGCTGAAGCTCGGCGTCCCCTTCGATCTCGATGTCCGCGTCGTCCCAGAACTCGTCGAGGAACTCGCGCTGCTGTTGCAGCAGGCCGTCCCATCCTGTGTGGACGGCGCCGGCGAGGGCGGCGGCGATCTGGTCCATGATGGCCGGGGCGGAGCGCTCCTTGGACCATCCGTAGGCCAGGAACTTGACCAGCCGCAACGGCTTGCCGGGCTCGATGTCGGCCGTGATCGTGAGCCGTGAGACCTTCTCGTAGGCGTGGGTGGCGCATTCGACCCCGCTCGGCCCGTCGACCAGGTGGCTCATTCCGGCTCCGACGCGCAGGCCGCTTTCCCGCGTCCGGCTCAGCATCACCGCCTGCAGCCCTTCCGCGGCGCCGTATTCCGGGACCAGGGGCTCCGCGAGCGCGGCCGAGGCCCGGGGGTCATCGTCGGCCTTGGGGATCTCCTCGTTGGTCACCAGCTCGGACTGGACGACGATCGGGAATGCGTCCGCCAGTGACTCGACCTCGTACAGGATCGCCGCCACCGCCCGCTGGCGGAACGACACCATCCGCGTCGAGCGGACCCGCACCTGGCGGCCGGTGGGCGAGTCCCATTCGGCGGTGCGGCGAAGCACGCCCGCGCGGAGATCCAGGACACGCTCGTGGCTGCGCAGCTCGCCGTACCGGACGTCGAATGGCTCATCCTCGACCAGCAGGCGGATGATCTTGCCGTTGGTCACGTTGACCACGGTCTGGCCGTCGTCGGGGTTCCCGTAGGCGGACTCGGCCGAGGGCAGCGGCCGGCGCTCGTAGAACCCGCTCAGGTACGTGCCGGGCAGGCCGAACGGCTCCCCCTCGTCGAGGTTGGCCCGCATCCCGATGTGGCCATTGGAGAGCGCGAGCACCGACTCCGTCTCGGCCAGCCGGCTCAGCTGCAGCTCGGTCTCCCGGATCACCCATGGCTCAGCCGGAAACTCCGGCTGCTCGATCATCGCTTCTCCAGCAGCTCGGCCAGGTCTTTGACCACCACGTCGGCGCCGTGCTCATGCAGCGCGTCGGCCTGGCCGACGCGGTCGACTCCGACCACGTACTTGAAGTGCCCCGCCTTACCCGCCTGCACCCCGGCCAGCGCATCCTCGAACACGGCCGCCTCGTCCGCGCTCACACTGACGGCCTTCGCCCCGGCCAGGAAGGTGTCAGGCGCCGGCTTGCCCTTCAGGGCCTGGCTGTCGACGACATGGCCGTCGATCACGTCCTCGAACAGGTCGTCGATTCCGGCCGCCGCCAGCACGTCGCGCGCATTGGCGCTCGAGGACACCACGCACCGGCGCAGGCCCGCATCTCGCACCGCCCGCACGTAGCGGACCGAGCCGTCGTAGGCCTGCACGCCGTCGCGATGGATGATCTCCTGCACCAGGTCGTTCTTGCGGTTGCCCAGCCCGTCGATCGTCTCCGCCGTGGGCGGGTCATCGGAGGAACCCTGGGGCAGCTCGATCCCCCGGGACTGCAGGAACGACTTGACCCCGTCGTAGCGGGGTTTGCCGTCGACGTACTCGTCGTAGTCCTCTTTCTCATCGAAGGGCACGAACTCCTCCCCCCGCTTCTCGGCCCGGCCCTTCAGGTAGTCGTCGAACATCTGCTTCCACGCCTTGGCGTGAACCTTGGCCGTCTGGGTCAGCACGCCATCGAGGTCGAACAGGCAGGCCTTCACGCCCGCGGGGAGACCGACGGCGGTGCTTGCGTTCGGATCCACTCGGCGCCGAAGCCTAGTACGGCGGCTCAAGCGCCCTACCCACCCGGCCGATCCTGCGGGCGTGAAGACCGGTGCCGGCCACCCCTCCGAAGCGCAGCTGTTCGCTCGGTGGCGCGAGCAGGGCGACCAGCAGGCACGCGAGGCGCTGATCGAGCTCTTCCTGCCCCTGGCGCGCCGGCTCGCCGCCCGCTACGTCGGACGGCGCCAGCCGCTCGACGACCTGGTTCAGGTCGCCAGCCTCGGTCTGGTCAAGGCGGTCGATCGCTTCGACCCCGGGCACGGCGCGCCGTTTGCCGCCTTCGCGGTCCCGACCATCCTGGGCGAGCTTCGCCGGTACCTGCGCGGCCTCGGATGGAGCGTCCACGTCCCCCGGCGCATGCAGGAGCTCGTCTGGAAGGTCGAGCGGGCCGAGCGAAGCCTGGCCGCCGCGGCCGGTCATCCGCCGGCCGTGGCCGACGTGGCGAGCTTCCTCGAGCTGGGGATCGACGAGGTGCTGGAGGCGCTCGAATGCGCGGCCGCCCATCACGCGGTCTCGCTCGACGGCCCCGCCTCCGGCGAGGACGACGCGGCCGAGACGCTCGGGGATCAGCTCGGGACCGAGGACCACGGCTACGAGCTCATCGACGCCCGGCTGACCATCGACAGGCATAGTGCCCGCCTGTCCCCGCGTGAGCGGCGGATCCTCGAGCTCCGCTTCGTCGACGATCTCACCCAGGCCCAGATCGCCGAGCTCGTCGGCCTCTCGCAGATGCAGGTCTCCCGCCTCATGCGGGCGGCGCTGTCCCGGCTCGCCGACTGAGAGCGGGATGCGCGGGTAGGCTGCGCCCGTGGCCACCCTGAGCACCCGCCAGCGACTCGAGATGCGCGGTGCGCGCCTGCTCGCCGCGCTTCCACCCCGCCTGGCCGTCCGCCTGTCCGGCCGGCCGCCGGTCGAGCTCGACGGGCTCCGGCTGGAGCCGGAGGTTCAGCTCGTGCTCTCGGTCATCGAGCGCTACGGCCGCCCGCCGTACGGCAAGATGCCGCTGGCCGAGGCCCGGGCGGAGATGCGCCGCGGTGCGATCGTCGGCGCCCGGCCAGGGCGCCTGATCGGGGCCGTCCGCGACCTCACGGTCACGGGCGCGGCCGGTCCGCTCTGCGCTCGCCACTACGTACCCGCCGAGGCCAACGCCGACCGGCTCCCCCTGATCGTCTTCTTCCACGGCGGTGGCTTCACGCTCGGTGACCTCGACAGCCACGACGTGCCATGCCGATTGCTGGCCCACCATGCGGGAGCGCACGTGGTCTCGGTCGACTACCGCCTGGCCCCCGAGCACCCGTTTCCGGCCGCCGTCGACGACGCGCGGGCCGCGCTGCGCTGGGCGTTCGAGCACGCGGAGGGGCTCGGAGCCGACCCCGAGCGGATCGCGGTCGGAGGCGACAGCGCCGGGGGCAACCTCTCGGCCGTGGTGGCCTGGCAGGCCGCGCACGACGGTGGTCCCGCCCCCGCGTTCCAGCTCCTCCTCTATCCCGCCACCGACTTCGTCGAGCGCTCGCGCTCGCATGACCTGTTCGAGCAGGGGTTCCTGCTCACGCGCGCGGACATGGACTGGTTCACCGACAACTACGCCACCGGGGCCGACTTCGCCGATCCGCGGCTCTCGATCCTGCGCGCGGACGGGCTCGAGGGGGTGGCGCCGGCACTGGTCGTCACGGCCGGCTTCGACCCGCTGCGGGACGAGGGTGAGGCCTACGCGGAGCGCCTGCGGGCGGCCGGCGTGCCGGTTCTGGTCCGGCGCTTCCCCGGGCTCATCCACGGGTTCATCAACATGACCGGGGTCAGCCGCACCTCGCGGGATGCGCTGGTCGAGGTGGGCGGGGCGGCCCGCGCCCTGTTGCGCTCAGACCACGTGCAGGGCCAGCCACAGTCCAACGGTGCTCAGCAGCAGCGCCGGCGGCACCGTCAGCGCGCCTAGGCGGACGAACTCGGCGCTTGCGACCGCGGCGTCGTGGGCCACGAGGACCCGTCGCCAGAGCAGCGTGGCAAGCGAGCCGACGTAGGTCAGGTTCGGTCCGACATTGACGCCGATCAGCATCGCGAGCACGGGCCCGGTGCCCGCCGCGGCGACCACCGGCAGCACGATCAGCGTGGCCGGCAGATTGTTGACCAGGTTGGCCAGTAGCGCGCTCAGCGCGGCGATGGCCAGCAACGCGGGCAAGCCCGCGCCGTGGGGGAGCAGCGAGCCGACCGCGCTCGAGAGCCCGTGCACGGCCCGCTGCGTGCACGACCACCCCGAGGCCGAGCACGAAGATCAGGAAGGGCGGAGACACGGCTCGGACCAGCTCCCCGATCGGAGGGCGCTCGGCCACGATGAGCACGAACGCGCCCGCGCCGGCAAACCACACCGGAGCCACCCCGACGGCCGAGCTGAGCCCGAAGCCGACCAGCGTCGCCGCCAGAACGGCAAGCGCCAACCGGGGCACCCTGACCGCCTCGTCGACCGCCACCGGCGCGCGCGGGCCGGCGAGCTCGGACTCGAACGAGCGCCGGAGCACGAACCACTCGACCGCGATCGCAGCCAGCCACGGCAGCGCCATGAGGCCGCCGAAGCGCAGGAACGACAGGCGGCTGGACTGGAAGGCCAGCAGGTTGGTCAGGTTGGAGATCGGGAGCAACAGCGAGGCGCTGTTGGCCAGGTGCGAGCACGCGTAGACGTGGGGCCGGGGGCTGGTGCGAAGGCGCGCGGCGGTGGCGAACACGATCGGCGTGAGCAGCACGACCGTGGCATCGAGGCTGAGGATCGCGGTGGTTCCGGCCGCGGCCAGGAACACCATGGCCAGCAGCCGGCCCGCGCTGCCGCGCGCTCCGACCGCCATCGACGCGCCGAGAGCCTGGAACAGCCCGGCCCGCCGGCAACCGTCGGCCAGCAGCAGCAGTGCGGCCAGGAACCCGACCGTGGGTCCGAGCCCGTGGACGGCGGCCCGGGCCTCGGCCGCGGTGGAGACGCCGATCGCGATCAGCAGCCCCGCGCCCGCGGCCGCCACGAGCCAATCCGGCGCCCACCGCGGCCGGAGCACCGCGGCGGCCAGGATGGCCGCCAGGGCTAGGAGCGCGAGCGCCTCTCGCACCGGAGGCCCGGGGGTCTAGGCTGCCAAGTCATGAAGATCGCGATTGTCGTCTACGAGGGATTCGACGAGCTCGACGCCATCGGGCCGTACGAGGTGCTGTGCAACGCCGGACGAGCCGACGTGCTCCTGATCACGGTGACCGAGGAGGAGGCGGTGACGGGCTCGCACGGTCTCTCGGTGCGCCCACAGGGAACGCTGGAAGACGGGCCGTTCGACGTGGTCATCGTGCCGGGTGGCGGGTGGAACGACCGGTCGGGAGCCGGGGCCTACGCCGAGGCCCGCCGCGGCGACCTGCCGGCGGCGATTCGCCGTCTTCACGACGAGGGCTGCGTGGTGGCGTCGGTGTGCACCGGCGGGATGCTGGTGTCGGCCACGGGGCTGCTGCGCGGCCGTCCCGCCACCACCCACCACGGTGCCGTGGACGAGCTCCGCTCGGCCGGTGCGCTGGTGATCGACGAGCGCGTGGTCGACGACGGTGACCTGCTGAGCGCGGGAGGAGTGACCTCGGGCATCGACCTGGCCCTGTGGCTGGTCGAGCGAGAGTGGGACGCCGAGCTGGCCAACGAGGTGGCCCGGGAGATGGAGTACACGCGCACCGGCTCGGTGTGGCGCAACCAGCGGCCGGACGGATGACCGTCCAGCGCCGGGTGGACACCTCGGACCTTCGCCGAATTGCTTGCGGGTCCGGCGCGCCCGGTCGATAGCGGTCCGGAACCGAAACTGAACAGGGCAAACCTGGCGCGAGCCAGGGACGCAAAGCCAGAGGTCTCGTGCAGGGCGAGATAGCTCGGCCGCCAGTGCGACACCACGGACGGTGTAACTGATGAAGCAGCTCCTTTTCCTTGGCCGCGCGCTCACTCTCGCGGTCGTCCTGGCCGCCATCGTCTCCAAGACGGCGCTCGCGGCTCCGGCCCCGGTCAATCGCTCGATGTGCGCAACCCACTCGTCGCTGACCCAGCCGTTCCTTGCCTTGAGGTGCTGAGGCCTGCTTCATAAGAAGCTCTTCGCGTTCTCAGAAGGGTCTCTTCGCCTCTTATCACCGGGTTGTTACGGCCCCGGCTCATATTCGGAGCCGTAGTCAAAACACCCCTAGCAAGAGGCAAAGCGACCATGACAATCACGCATAAGCGACCGGTGCTGGCGCTCGCGGCGGCGTTGACCCTCACGGGTGGCCTTGGCGTCGAGACGGCCAGTGCATCGGCGCAGACCATCAACGCGGCGGCGCAGTCGAGCGCGAACTGGGCCGGCTACGTGGCCTCGGGTAAGAACTTCTCGAGTGTCTCCGGCAGCTGGAAGGTCCCGCCCGTGAACTCGACCTCGGACGGCTATTCCGCCTTCTGGGTCGGGCTGGGCGGCGCCGGCCAGCAGTCCCAGGCCCTCGAGCAGGTCGGAACCTCTTCCGACGTGCACAACGGCCAGACGACCTACTACGCCTGGTACGAGCTCGTGCCCGCGCCCGAGACTCAACTCAACCTCGCCGTCCATCCCGGTGATGAGATGACCGGGAAGGTGACAGTCAACGGCACGAATGTCACCATCTCACTGTCCGACCAGACCACCGGTCAGTCGGTGACCAAGACGTTGCAGGACAGCAACACCGACACCTCGAGTGCCGAGTGGATCGCCGAAGCACCGTCGAGCCAGAGCCAGGACGGGAGCGTTCAGCCCCTGCCCCTGGCCGACTTCGGCCAGGCGACGTTCACCAACTCCTCAGCGACCGCGGACGGCCACACCGGCTCGATCGGTGACCCGAACTGGACCGCTCAGCCAGTCGACCTGACGCCGTCGAGCTCCACCGGCTTCCTCGGGAGCGGTGCGATCGACGTCGCCGGCGGCGGAGCACAGTCCTCCTCGGGTGGCGCCTCGACCGGGAACCTGACCGGCGACGGCAGCTCGTTCAGCGTCTCGTACTCCTCCGATGCCGGTAGCACCCAATCTGAGTCCGGTTACCCCGGCTCTGGGTACAGCAGCGGCGACGGATACAGCGGCGGCTACGGCTATGGCGGCGGCTATGGCTCAGGCGGCGGCTACGGGTACGGAGACACCGGCGGTGGCTACTTGATAGTCCCCGGCGGCTACGGGATCGCGTTCTAAGCGACCGACCGAAACACTCGACCCGCCGGCCCCGGGGGCCGGCGGGTCGGGGCATTTCAGGACGCCATGGGGCGCCGGCCGCCGCTCTCCTGCGACGGCCGCACGGCGGGGGAACTAGTAGCCTCGGCCCGCCGTCATGGCCGCCGAGACCGACCTCAGCTTCGTGCACGATCTGCCGCTCACGCAGGCGGCAATCGCCTTCGCCCGCGAGCAGCACGACGGGCAGCGCCGCGACTCCGACGGCGCCGCCTTTCTCGTCCACCCACTCGAGGTGGCCTCGCTGCTCGAGCGCTCGCAGTACCCCGATCACGTGGTCGCGGCCGCGGTCCTGCATGACGTGATCGAGGACACCGGCGCCGAGCGCGAGGACCTCGAGGCGCGCTTCGGCTCCGATGTGGCCGAGCTCGTCGCGCTGGTCAGCGACGACCCGGCGATCGAGGACGAGGAGGCGCAGAAGGACGACGTGCGCGATCGCGTCCGGCGCGCCGGAGGGTATGCGCCCGCCGTTTACGCCGCCGACAAGGTGAGCAAGGTCCGGGAGCTGCGGATGCTGATCGCGGGCGGGCTCGACCAGCGGGCCGCGCAGGTCAAACTGCGGCGCTATCGCAAATCGCTCGAGATGCTCGAGCAGGCGCTGCCCGGCAGCCGGATGACCGAGCTGCTGCGCTTCGAGCTCGAGGCGCTCGAGCGCCTCCCGCCCCAGCCCTGACCGGCGGGGCTCAGACCGCCGGGACCAGCGCGTCGAGGAACGGCTCGCGGGCCAGCGCGTAGAGCAGGCAGGCCTCGGTCGCCGTCACGGTCGCGGTCCGGCGGACATCGTGCAGGAGCGCGATCTCGCCGAAGCCCGAGCCTGGACCGAGCCTGCGGATCGGCTCGCCGGCGGCCGAGACTTCGAGCTCACCGCTTTCGATCAGGTAGAAGAGGTCGCCGACGTCGCCCTCACGGATGACCACCCGCCCGCGGGGCGCGCGCACCGGCTCGAGCTGACCGGCCAGCCCTTCGAGCACCGGCGGCGGCAGCGCGGTGAAGAGCGAGTGGTTGCGCAACAGCATCAGCCCGGTCCGGCCGAACCCACGCCGGTCGACGGCCAGCAACCGCGGCAGGAAAGCCAGCGTGCACACGGCCAGGATCCCCGCCACGCCGTACAGGGCCGCCCGCGCGCCCCCGAGCGAGACCAGGACGGGCACCAGCACCGACCCCAAGGCCAGCCCCGCCATCTCCAGCCCCTCCAGCACGCCGAACATCCGGGCCAGGACGTGTGGCGGGCTCACCCGGGCCAGCAGCGTGCGCCCCGAGACATCGAGGACAGCCCGGCCGACCCCGGCCGCCGCCAACAGCCCGAACGCGCCGACGGCATTCGGAGCCACCCCGAGGGCGACGTACGCGACGGCCCACAGGAGCGCCGCCGCGGCCAGGGGCCGGGCCAGCGACCGGGCCCCGATCAGCCCGAGCGCCCCGAGTCCGCCGACCACGCCGCCGGCGCCGAAGGCCGCCCCCAGATAACCCGCGGCCGGGGCGCCGAGCTTGAGCACGGCGATGGCCAGCACGACCTCGAGGATGTCGAGTGCCCCCAGCGCGATGTACTGCACGCCGAGCACACCGAGCAGCGCCCGCGTGTCGGGCTGGGAGCGCAACGCGGTCAGGCCGGCGAGCACGCCCTCGGGCTGGTCGTCGAGCGTGAGCACGACGCTGCCGCGCCGGTGCGGCGGGACCCGCACCGGCGCCACCAGCAGTGCTCCGCACCCCACGGCCGCGGCGAACACGGCAAAGACCAGGCCGGGGCCGCTGGCGGCGATCAGCAACCCGGCCAGGGCCGGCCCGGCCAACACGCTCGCGCCCTCGATCCAGCTGGTCAGGGCCGTCGCTGCGGTCAGCTCGTCGGTGTGCTCGACCAGCGCCGCCACCGAGGCCGCCTGGGCGGGGCGGGTCAGCGTCACCGCGCTCGCGGCCACGGCCGCGAGCGCGTAGGCGGCGGGCGCCGGGCCGCCGGCCAGCAGCACGAGGCCGGTGCCCCCCATCGCCGCCGCCTGCGCCACGTAGCCGAGCTTGAGCGCCACCGCTCCGCCTCGCAGGTCGGCCAGCGTGGCCGCGGGCGCCGCCACCAGCGCCGCGGGAACCAGCTGTACGACCGCGATCACCCCGGCCGCCGTGGTCCCGCCCTGGTCGTAGGCGTAGACCAGCATCGCCACCCACACCCCGTACTCGGCCGCGGCAAAGGTGGCGTAGGCGAACTCGACCCGGCGCAGGCTGGGGCTCCGCAGAACCCGCGCCAAAACCGCCCACCTCCCGCCCATCGGGCGATCGTATCCGCGTATGCTCGCGCCCGTGGGAGACGAGCTCGCGCTGGACGCCGAGACGATGCGCCGCCTGGGGTATCAGACCGTCGACCGCCTGGTCGACGCGATCGCCGACCCCGATCCGGGGCCGGCGATCCGCCGCGCTACGCCGGCGCAGATGCGCGAGCGCGTCAGCAGCGACCCACCCGAGCACGGGGAGCCGTTCGAGGAGCTGATCGAGCGTCTGTGGGCCGACGTGCTTCCGTTCGCCAGCCGCTGCCAGCACCCGCGCTACTTCGCCTTCATCCCCGCCGGGACCACGTGGCCGGGCGCGCTCGGCGAGTTCATCGCCGCGGCCCTGAACCCGTACGTGGGTTGCTGGATGGAGGCGGCCGGTCCAACCCAGGTGGAGCTCGACGTCGTGCGCTGGTTCGCGCAGTGGATCGGCTATCCGGCCGGCAGTGGCGGCGTCCTGCTGACCGGCGGCTCAGCCGCCAACATGACCGCGTTGGCCTGCGCCCGCGAGGCGCGGCTGGGGATCATGAGCGACACGGCGGTGGCCTACGTGTCCGACCAGTCGCATTCGTCGCTGGCCCGGGCGGCCCGCCTGCTCGGGTTCCGCCCCAGCCAGCTGCGCGTGCTGCCGGTCGACGGACGGTTTCGCATGCGCCCGCACCAGCTCGAGGCGGCGATCGCGCGCGACCTCGAGATGGGACGCACGCCCCTGTTCGTCAACGCGGTGGCCGGCGCCACCAACACCGGAGCGGTCGATCCGCTGCCGGAGATCGCCGACATCTGCGCCCGGCACGGGGTGTGGATGCACGTCGACGGAGCCTACGGCGGGTTCGCGCGGCTGACCGAGCGCGGCCAGGCGGCGCTGGCCGGGATCGAGCGGGCCGACTCGGTCACCCTGGACCCGCACAAGTGGCTCTACCAGCCGTTCCAGTGCGGGTGTGTCCTCGTCCGTGACCCGCGGCTGCTCCGGCGGGCGTTCGAGATCACCCCGGACTACCTCCACGATGCGGCCGTGCACGACGGGGAGGTCAACATCTCCGACCTGGGGATGGAGCTGACCCGCGGCTTTCGCGCGCTCAAGGTGTGGCTGTCGGTCCGCTCGTTCGGAACCGGCGCCTTCCGGCGCACGATCGACCGGTGCATGGACCTGGCCCTGACCGCGCAGGAGCGGATCGTCGCGCACCCCGAGCTCGAGCTGCTCAGCCCGGCCTCGCTCGGGATCGTCTGCTTTCGGCGCCGGCCGCCCGGCCTCGACGATGAGGACCGCCTGGATGACTTCAACACCCGCTTGGTCGCCCGGTACGCCGACACCGGCGAGGGCCTGCTGTCCTCGACCCGCCTTCGCGGGCAGGTGGCGCTGCGGCTGTGCATCCTCAACCACGAAACCACGCAGCACGACGTCGAGGCGATCCTCGACTGGTTCGCCACCGCGCCGACCGACGAGCCGCCGGCTCCGCCGGCCCCGCCTGAGCGCCACCACTCGGTCGAGCTCGCGCTGGGCGCCTCGGGGATCATCCCCACGCCGGTGCCCACGGACGAGCAAGTGGCCGAGGACCAGCTCCGCGCGGTCCCGATGTTCGCCGCGCTCGGAGAGGACGAACTCGCGCGCGTGCGCTGGGTGGCGCGCCACCGCAGCATCCCGGCCGGCGAGGCGGTGGTCAGCCAATGGGACGTGAGCACCGACTTCTTCGTCATCCTCGACGGCGAGGCGATGGTGGTGCGCGACGGGGTCATGGTCGATCGGATGGGCCCGGGCGACTTCTTCGGCGAGTTCGCGGCCCTTCAGTGGGGAGCGAACTTCTCCTACTCGCGTCTGGCCACCGTTACCGCCACCACCGAACTCGAGCTGGCCGTGTTCACCGCCCCCGCGCTGGCCTCGCTGATGGTCGACGTGCCCTCGATGGACCGTGAGATCACCCGGGTCCGGCGCTCCCGGATGGCTCGGATGCAGGCCGAGGAACCGGCGCCGGGCACGGACGCCCGGCGCAACGGCCCCATGGACGCCGAGCGCAGCGAGGCCCCTAAGTAGCCCCCATCACCGCCTCGGCGTTCCGGTGGGCCAGCGCCATCGCGGTGATCATCGGGTTCGTGCCCGAGGAGGTCGGGAACGCGCTCGTGTCCCCGATCCACACCCCGCGGACGTCGTGCAGCTCGCCCCACGGGCCGGCCACGCTCGAGCCCGGGTCGACGCCCATCCGGCACGTGCCCATCTGATGGGCGCTGAACAGCGTCCACCCGCCGGCGCCGAGCGGGATCCCCCGGACGGATTCGATGAACCCGTCGAGCTCCTCCCCGGACCGCCAGGTGGGCGCGCCGGCCGCGATCGCCGTTACGTCGGAGGCGCCGGCGGCGGCGTGCAGCCGCAGGTGGGCGTCGATCCCGGCCTGGGCATGGCGGACGTCGAGCTCGTCCGTGAGGGCATAGACGGGCACCGAGTTGCCGGCCTGGTCGATCGTCACCTGACCGTGGCCGTGGTCGCGCAGCAGGGCGATGAACGTGGCCCCGTGCCGGAAGCGCGACATCGTCCGCTTGTGCGTTTCCGGGTCGGTGAACGGGAGCGCCGAGCCGGCCACCGCGGTGGTGAACTGGGCGCCCTCGATCATGAACCCGTAGCCCTCGTCGAGATTGTCGAACTCGTGCACGAGTCCCGACTGCGGCGCGCCCTCCCAGGCCCGGACCTCGTCGTCGTAGAAGCCGAACGACGCCGTGCACGGATGCAGGCGCAGGTAGTGGCCGACCGCCGGACCGCCGATGCCCGAGCGCAGGAGCAGCGCGGGGGACTCGAGCGCGCCGGCGGCCACGACCACCTGGGGTGCGTGCACGGTCACCCGCGGTCCGTGGGCACAGACGCCCTCGACGCCGGACGCCCGGCCGTGATCCACCCGCACCCGCCACGCCGCACACCGGGTGACGATCGTCGCCCCGCGCTCGTAGGCGTCCCGCAGGTAGGTCTTCAGCGTCGATTGCTTGGTTCCGGTCGGATCGCCGAAGCCGCTCATCCCCGCGGTCTCGAAGCTGTACCGCGCCGGGTCGGCGTTTCGCTGCACGACCGCGAACCGCCAGCCGAGCTCGCGCGCGCCGGCCTGCATCCGCTGGTGCGGCCCGTTCAGGTCCGAGCAGCGATCGTTGACCTGCAGGCGCGTCCACACGGCGTCGAGGTGGCGGTCGAACTCGGGGCCGCCCAGGCCCTCGAGCCCGTACTCGCGCTCCCACTGCTCGCGCACCCACGGCGTGCGTCCGGAGCGAGTTCATCCAGTTGATCGTGGTGCCGCCGCCCAGGCAGTGGCCGGCCTGGAGTGAGACGTTGAAGTCGGCCGTCGGGGTCGGCCCGCCGCGCCAGTAACAGTTCTGATAGGCGGGGAGCTCGAGGCCGAGAAAGTCCGACTCGTCGTAGTAGCCCCCGGCTTCGAGCACCACCACGCGGAGGCCCCGCTGGGCCAGCACGCCGGCCATCACCCCGCCGCCGGCGCCCGATCCGATCACGCACACGTCGGCCTCCAACACCGTGTCGCGCTCAGGGCGGAGCGGCTCGATCGGCTTCGCCGTCTGGGGCGGCGGACCGGGCGGACCGGGATACCCGAACGTCTTCCAGTTCGGGTTCTCGGGCAGGCCGTAGTACAGGAACAGGGTCAGGCCGATCAGCGACTGGACCCCGGCCGCGGCCTCGGGGCTCGACTTGGCTACGCCGTCGAGGATGGCCAGGCGCCCTTGCAGTGGCGCCTCGAGGAAGCCCTGAGCAGCTATGGCGTCGAGGACCGGTTCCAGTTCCGGCGCGGTTTGGAGGGTGTCGGCCATGGCCTGCGGCACCCCGATGTCGCTGGCCTTGCGGGCGAAGAAGCCGTCCGGGTCGGGCTCGTGCTCGAGCGGGGGAACGACCGTGTCGGCCAGAGCGGTGAGGATTTCGTGGTTCAAGCGCGCAGGGTGGATTGAGCGGCCGCCACCCGGGCGATCGGCACCCGGGGTGCCGAGCACGATACGTAGTCGAGGCCGGCGCGGTCGAAGAACTCGATCGACTCGGGGTCCCCCCCGTGCTCCCCGCAGATCCCCAGCTTGAGATCCGGCTTGGCCTCCCGTCCCACCCAGGCGGCCAGGCGGACGAGCCAGCCCACGCCGGGCGTGTCGATGGTCTCGAACGGCGAGCGGTCGACGATCTTGTCCTCGATGTAGGTCGGCATGAATTTCGACTCGGCGTCGTCACGGGAAAGGCCGATCGCGGTCTGGGTCAGGTCGTTGGTCCCGAAGGAGAAGAAGTCGGCGTGGCGAGCGATCCGGTCGGCCACGAAGCAGGCGCGCGGGAGCTCGATCATCGTGCCGACCGTGTAATCGCGGCCGTGCTCCAACCCGTGTTCGGATCCCACGCGGCGGACCAGGTCGCGCAGGATCTCGAGCTCGTGCTCGTAGGCGACGAGCGGAATCATGATCTCCGGGTGGGGCGGCTCGTCGACCGCCTTGGCCGCGCGCATGATCGCCCGCACCTGCATCTCGTAGATCTCCGGGTAGAGGATCCCCAGCCGGCACCCCCGGGTCCCGAGCATCGGATTGCCCTCGTGGATCTCCTCCACCCGGTGGAGCAGCGTCTCGAGCTCCTCCAAGTCGCCCTGCTCTTCCATCCGCGCCCGCTCGACCTGGGCGCGCAGCTCGGGCAGATTGGGCAGGAACTCGTGCAGCGGCGGATCGAGCAGCCGGATGGTGACGGGCAGGCCCTGCATGGCATCGAAGATCCCGGTGAAGTCCTCCTGCTGGAGGGGCAGCAGGTCCCTGAGCGCGTCGCGCCGGCCCTCGGTGTCGTGGGCCATGATCATCGCGCGCATCTTGGGCTGGCGGTCCTCGGCCATGAACATGTGCTCGGTCCGGCACAAGCCGATGCCCCGAGCGCCGAGCTCACGCGCCTTCCGGGCGTCGCGCGGGGTGTCGGCATTCGCCCGGACTCCCAGGCGCCGGATCTCGTCGGCCCACTGCAACACGGTCTCGAAGCGCTCGTCGAGCTCGGGCTCGAGCAGCTTGGCCCCGTGGGCCACCACCGCCCCGTCGGAGCCGTCGATGCCGATCAGGTCGCCGGCGTTGAACACCTCGCCGTCGATCCGCATCGTGGCCTGCTCGAGGTCGATGGCCACGTGCGCGCCGGTCACGGCGGGCACGCCCATGCCGCGCGCCACCAGCGCCGCGTGGGACGCCTTCCCGCCCTCGGAGGTGAGGATCCCCTTGGCCACGTGGAAGCCGGCCACGTCATCGGCCTCGGTGAACGGGCGGACCAGGATCACCGCCTTCCCGTCGGAGGCCGCCTGGACCGCGTCCTGGGCGCTGAACACGATCTCACCCGCCGCCGCGCCGGGCGAAGCGGCGACGCCCTGGGCCAGCACCTTGTAATCCTCGCCGTGGTCAAAGCGGGGGTGGAGCAGGGCCTCGAGGGCGGTGGGGTCGAGCGTGAGGAGGGCTGCGTTCTTGTCGAGGAGCCCCTCGTCGACGGCATCGACAGCGAACCGCACCGCCGCCTGGGCGGGACGCTTGGCGTTTCGGGTCTGGAGCATCCACAGATGCCCGTCCTCGATCGTGAACTCGGTGTCCTGCATGTCCTTGTAATGGGATTCGAGCCTGCGCAGGATCTCCATCAGCTGCTCGTGGGCCTCGGGCATCACGTCTTTGAGCTCTTTGATGTCGCGCGGGGTCCTGACCCCCGAGACCACGTCCTCGCCCTGGGCGTTGATGAGGAAGTCCCCGCTCGGCTCCGGCGCGCCGGTCACCTCATCACGGCTGAACGCGACGCCGGTGGCCGAGGTGTCGCCGGTGTTTCCGAACACCATCAGCTGCACGTTGACCGCGGTGCCCCAGTCGTCGGGGATCCGGTTGATCCGCCGGTAGGAGACCGCGCGCTCGCCCGTCCAGGAGTCGAACACGGCCCGGATCGCGTGCTGCAGCTGGGTCTGGGGATCCTGGGGGAAGTCGTAAAACGACTTGAACTCCTCGACCAGCTGCTTCAGCGCGTCGGTGTCGAGGTCAGCGTCCGACTCGACGCCGGCTTGGCGCTTGGACTGCTTGATCGCGTCCTCGAAGCGCTCGCCCTTGACCCCGTGGGCGACGTTGCCGAACATCTGGATCAGGCGCCGGTAGGAGTCCCAGGCGAGCCGCGGGTTCTCGGTCGTCTTGGCCAGGCCCTCGACCGCCTCGTCGTTCAGCCCGAGGTTGAGGATCGTGTCGAGCATCCCGGGCATCGACTCGCGGGCGCCGCTGCGGACCGACACGAGCAGGGGGTCGCTCTGGTCGCCAAAGCGCTTGCCCGCGCGCTCTTCGAGGCGCTGCATGGCCTCGGCCACCTCGTCGGCGAGGCCTTCGGGGTCCTCGTGCTCGCGCATATAGGCCACACAGGCCTCGGTGGTGATGGTGAACCCGGGCGGGACCTTGTCGTCGCCGAGCACGCGGGTCATCTCCGCGACGTTCGCCCCCTTGCCCCCGAGGAGCTCGCGCATGTCCTTCGAGCCCTCGGAGAAGTCGTACACCCACTTGCTCACCGCGGGGCAACACTAGTGCACCGTCCGGCGCCTCTGGGGCATCATTCGGGCGGTGTCCAGACTGTGCGGCGGGGTGGAGACGGGCGGAACCTGGACCGTCTGCGCGGTGGCGGCGGGCCCCGACGACGTGCGCTCGTACGCCGAGTTCCCGACCCGCGGGCCGGACGAGACGCTTTCGGAGGTGATCTCCTTCTTCCGGGACAGCGAGCCCGGAGCGGCGATCGAAGCGATCGGGGTCGGGTCGTTCGGCCCGGTTGACGCCGACCCGGAGTCCTCGAGCTGGGGCTCGGTGACCACGACGCCCAAGCCGGGGTGGCGGGATACCCCCGTGGCCACGGTGCTGCGCGATGCGCTCGGCCTCCCGGTCGCCTTCGACACCGACGTCAGCGCCGCCGCGGTGGGCGAGTACACCTGGGGTGCCGGCCGGGGCGTCTCGAGCCTGTGTTACCTGACCGTCGGGACGGGCATCGGGGGCGGGCTGCTGATCGACGGCCGGCCGGTGCGCGGGCTCGTTCATCCCGAGGTCGGCCATCTTCGCGTCCCGCTGTTGGACTCGTTCGCCGGCGTCTGTCCCGTGCACGGGAACTGCTGGGAGGGGATGGCTTCCGGTCCCGCGATCGCCGAGCGCTGGAGCGCGTCACCGGACTCGCTGCCCGACGATCATCAGGCCTGGTCACTCGAGGCCGAGTATCTGGCCCTGGGGATCTGGAGCATCGTCGTCGTGGCCTCGCCCGAGCTCGTGGTGGTGGGCGGGGGCGTCATGCAGCGGGCGTCGCTGCTGCCGCTCGTGGGCGAGCGTCTGCGGGCGCTGAACGGCGGTTACCTGTCCACGCCGATGCTGGCCGACGCCGTGGACTCGTATCTGGTCGCGCCCGAGCTGGGCGACCGCGCCGGCGTGCTCGGCGCGATCGCGCTCGCCCAGCAGCTGGCCTGAGCGGAGGTTTATCTGGAGGTCAGCCGACCGAGCAGGAACCCGAGCGCGAAGGCGCCGATCAGGGCCAGCGGCACCGGGTTCTCGCGGGCCTTCTGCTGGGCCTGTCCGGCGGCCTGGACGGCCGAGTCGGGCGAGGCCTCGCGGGCCTTGCCGAGCACGTCGCCCGCCTTCTGCTTGGCGTCCTCGACCTTCTGGCGCGCGTCCGCCTTGGTCTCCTCGACCTTTCGCCCGGCCTGGGCCTTGACGTCGGTCTTCTCGGCCAGGGCCTCGATCGTGTCGCCGAGCTCTTCGCGCGTGGCCTCGATCTCGGACCGGATCTCGTCTGGTTCGCGTGTCGCGCTCATTGATGCCGACCCTCCGCGAACTGCGTCTTGGCCACTTCGACGTCGGTCTTGACGCTCTCGGTCGCCTGCTCGGGCACGGGCGGGGTCGCCTGCTGGACCTTGTTCTTGCCCACCAGGGCGGCGATTCCGGCCGCCGCGAGCAGGACCACGCCGATGATCAGCGCGGCCAGCCAGGGCTTGACCGCGGTCGAGAGCCCGAGGATCGCCGCGGCGATGAGCGCGCCGAGGGCGTAGAACCCGAACGCACCTGCTCCGCCGAACATCCCCAGGCCGAGCCCGGCTCGCTTTCCCTTGATCGCCAGCTCCGCCTTGGCCAGCTCGACCTCCTGGCGGGCCAGCCGGCTGGTCTGCTCTGACAGCTGCTTGACCAGCTCGGCCATGGACGCGTTCTGCGCCTGACCGTTCCCAGCCTCCGCTGCGTTTGCCATGAAAATCCTCCTCAGCTTGTGTCTTTGGTGGTTCCCCGTCCGGCGGGCCATAAACGGCGCCTGACACGGGGCTTACGGGGTTTGTGCGACGGTTTGTTAGAAGATATTTCAACATCCTGTGTAAGCTCGGAGGGCAAATGAGCGATGTCGTCGTTATCTGGTTCCGGCGCGACCTCCGGCTCCACGACCACCCCGCCCTGGAGGCGGCCCGGCGCTCGGCCGCCACCGTCGTGCCGGTGTTCTGCTTTGACCCGCGGCTGCTGACCGGCCGCCACCGCTCGGCCTCGCGCACCCAGTTCCTGCTCGAGTGCGTGCGCGAGCTCGACCGCGGGTTGCGCGAGCGGGGAAGCCGCCTGGTCATCCGGGTGGGTCATCCTGAAGACGAGCTGCCCGCGGTGGCGGAGTCGGCTGGGGCGGGCGCCGTGTTGGTGACCGAGGACGCGGGTCCGTTCGCGCGGCGGCGGGACTCCCTGGTGGCTGATGCGCTCGCAACGCGAGGCGTCGAGCTGGTCGGCCATCCCGGCCTGTTCGCAACCGACGATCCGGCCGCGCTTCGGACCGGCCAGGGCGACCCGTACACCGTGTTCACCCCGTACTACCGATCCTGGCTGCGGGCGCCCCGGCGCTCGGTTACGGGGGCGCCCCGGTCGCTGCCTCCGGTCCCGCCCGGCTTGGAATCGTCGTCGCTTCCCACCCTACGGTCGCTCGGGCTCGAGGGCGAGCCCTCTGTGCCCGAGCCGATGCCCGGCGGCGAGGCGGCCGGCCGCGCGGCCATGAAGCGGTTCTCAGCCGGCCGGTACGCCCGTGAGAACGACCTGGTCGGGGCGGACGGCACCTCGCGCTTGTCGCCGTATCTGCACTTCGGGTGCGTCTCGGCCCGGGAGATCGAGCACCGGCTCGGTGACTCCGAGGGCGATGAGGCCTTCCGCCGTCAGCTGTGCTGGCGCGACTTCTACGCCTCCGTGCTGCGCCACTTCCCGCGCAACGCCCGCTCCGAGCACCAGGAGCGCTACCGCTCGGCAATCCGCTGGAGCCGGGCCGAGAGGCGGTTTGACGCCTGGTGCGCCGGCCTCACCGGCTATCCGCTCGTGGATGCCGGCATGCGCCAGCTCAGCCGGGAGGGCTGGATGCACAACCGCGCCCGGCTGGTCGTCGGGTCGTTCCTGACCAAGGACCTGGGGATCGACTGGCGCTGGGGCGAGCGATGGTTCATGCGCCTGCTCCTCGACGGGGATGAGGCCAACAACAACGGCAACTGGCAGTGGATCGCCTCGGTCGGGGTCGATCCCCAGCCCCCCTACCGGCGGATCTACAACCCGGCCCGCCAGCAGGCTCGGTTCGACCCCGAGGGCGCGTACGTGCGCAAGTACGTCCCCGAGCTGGCCTCGGTGCCGGACGAGTATCTGGCCGAGCCATGGACGATGCCCGCATCGGTTCAGCAGTCGGTCGGGTGCGTGATCGGCCGCGACTATCCGGAGCCGATCGTCGACCACGCCCAGGCCCGGCGCGAGGCGCTCGAGCGGTACGCGGCCGTGGGTTCCTCCGGGTAGGGCCGCCGGGCGGGCTCGGGAGTCAGCCCAGGAAGAACTGCTGGTAGAGCAGGAAGAGGTTGAGAACGGTGATCAGCGCCACGCACGCCCAGGCCAGGACCGCGGTGGGCCGCCGGTTGACGTGCTCGCCCATGATCGAGCGCCTCCCGGTGAACAGAGCCAGGGGCACGAGCGCGAACGGGATCCCGAACGAGAGCACGACCTGGCTGAGGACGAGCGCGTCGGTCGGATTCGTCCCGAGCGCCAGCACGACCAGGGCCGGGAGCATGGTCAGGCCGCGGCGGAGCCAGAGCGGGATCTGCCACCCGACGAATCCGCTCATCACCACCTGGCCGGAGTAGGTGCCGACGCTCGAGGACGACGCGCCCGAGGCCAGCAGCGCCACCGCGAAGGCGAGCGCGGCGCCACCGCCGACCAGACGGCCGAACTCGGCGTGCGCGCCCGAGATCGTGCTCACCCCGTGCAGGGCGGGCGTGTGGAACAGCTTGGCCGCCAGCGCCAGCATGGCCAGGTTGACGATCCCGGCCAACCCCAGCGCGATGATCACGTCGGCGCGTTCGAACCGGAGCACCCGGCTGCGCTCACGGTCATTGTGGACCGGCATCCGCCCGTTGGTCAGGGCCGAGTGCAGATAGATCGCGTGCGGCATCACGGTGGCGCCGATGATCCCGACGGCCAGGTACACCGAGCCCGACCCCGAAAGGTGCGGGACGAAGCCGTTCAGCGCGGCGTGGGCCGAGGGCCCGATCTTCAGGGTCTCGTACAGGAACCCGAGGAAGACGATCCCGAGCAGCGCGGTGATGGCGAGCTCGAAGCGCCGGTAGCCGTGGCGCTGCAGCCCGAGGATCCCGAACGCGATGACCCCCGTCATCAGACCGGCGACCAGGAGCGGCACCCCGAACAGCAGGTTCAGTCCGATCGAGGCGCCCAGGAACTCGGCCACGTCGGTCGACATGGCCATGATCTCGGCTTGAATCCACATGGCAACGCTGACCCTGCGGGACGAGTGCGCCCGGACCAGCTCGGGCAGGTTCTGGTCGGTGGCGATCCCCAGCTTGGCCGACAGGTACTGGATCAGCATCGCGATCAGGTTGGCCACCAGGACCACCCACAGCAGCAGGTAGCCGAACCGGGCACCGCCCTGGATGTTGGTGGCGAAGTTGCCCGGGTCGACGTAGGCGATCGCGGCCACGAAGGCAGGACCCAGCATGGCCAGCGAAGCGCGGACCCGGCCCCGGGCCAGGAGCTGCTCGAGCGGGCTGGCGATCGGCTCGGCGACCGCGATCGAGCCGCCGTCCGTGGCGCCCTCGAGCGCCGGACGCGCGGTCGCGCTCACGCCCCGCACCTCGCGGTGGCGTCTTCGCCGGTCGTCGGCATTCTTCGATTCCCCGCCATAGTTCATATTTAGGCACACCGAAATTAGCATGTCAACGCGGCGAACAAAACTTGGACAACCGTTCTACGCACGCACGCGATACTGGCCCGGTGATGCGCTCGGCGACAGCGGCCGGTCATCCGGTGATCGGCACGGGCGACCGATGCCCGTAGGCGGCGCGGGGACGAATCTCCGGGTGCGCCTGCGCGACGACTCAGAGGTCGTGATCCGGCCGATCACGGCCGACGACCGCCCCCGCCTCTCGCGTGCGTTCAAGCAGCTGAGCCCGCGCAGCCGCTACCTGCGCTTCCAGGCCCCGATGCCCGAGTTGACCGAGCGCCAGCTCTCGTACCTGACCGACGTCGACCACCACGACCACGAAGCGCTGGTGGCGCTCGATGACGCGGGCGACATGATCGGCGTGGCCCGCTATGTCCGTGTCGACCCGGAAGCGGCCGAGTTCGCGATCGCGGTGGCCGACGAGTGGCAGGGCCGCGGGCTTGGCACCGAGCTGCTCGACCGGCTGGTCGAACGCGCCCGGGACGAGGACGTCCGCCGCTTCAACGCCGTCGTCCTGGCCGAGAACGCGGAGGCGATCCGCCTGCTCGAGCGGCTCGGCGACGCAGCCCCCCAGCAGTCGGCCGGCCCCCAGATCGAGTTCGAGGTCGAGCTCCCGGCCCGGGGCCGCGCGAACCAGCAGGCACGAGAGCTGCTCCGGGCCGCGGCCGCCGGCGTGGTCGTGCCCGCGGTCAGCATGTGGCGCCTGGTGGCCGACTTCGCCTACCGCCGCCGTCCGCCGGCGCCCGACCGAACCGCCAACGCGATCGTCGTCGACCTCAATGCCGACGACGGTGAGGCGGCCACGCGGCTCGCGCGAGGACTCGCGGCGGCCCGCGGCGCCCACCTGCACCTGGTGGCCGCCCACCGGACGCTCATCTCCGATCGCGACGCTGCCTCCGATCGCCTGGACGCGGCCGCGGCCGGCCTGCGCGAGGACGGGCACGAGGTCAGCGTCCACCTGCGCAGCGGTGAGGTCGCCGATGCCGTCATCGACGTGGCGGCCGAGAACGCGGCCGCGCTGATCGTGCTCGGGCCCGAGGGCTCCGGCGGGCTCTTGCCCCGGCGCCAGTACTCGACCGCCGACCGGGTGTGCGCCCGGGCGCCCTGCGACGTCTTGATCGCGCGGTAGGCTTCCGGCCGGAATCCCGAGGGTAAGGGTCCGCCGGTGTCCTTGATCGAGCAACTTCGAATCCCCCTTTGGCGCGAGGGTCGCGTGCCCCTCGAGCGCGCGGCGCTGCTCCGGGACGACGTGATCGAAGGCCGCCGCGTGCCCACCGGCGACGGCGCACCCGTCCTGCTTGTGCCCGGCTTCCTGGCCGGAGACCTGTCGCTCAGCCTGATGGCGAAGTGGCTGAAGCGAATCGGCTACCGACCGTGTCGCGCCGGCATCACCGCCAACATCGACTGCACGGCCCGCGCGCTCGAGCGCCTCGAGGCCCAGCTCGAGCGGTTCACCGAGCGCCACGAGCGCACGGCCACCGTAATCGGCCACAGCCGCGGCGGCACGATGGCGCGCGTGCTCGCCGTGCGGCGGCCCGACCTGATCGAGTGCGTGATCTCGCTGGGCTCGCCGGTCACCGACGAGCTGGCCGTGCATCCGATCGTTCGGGCCCAGGTCGAGACGGTGGCGCTCCTGGGGACGCTGGGGATGCCGGGGATGTTCTCCCGCGGCTGCAGCCTCGGCCGCTGCTGTGAGCACGTCCGCGAGCAGGCCCGGGGCCCGTTCCCCGACGGCGTCGGCTTCACCTCGATCTACTCGCGCAGCGACGGCGTGGTCGACTGGCACGCCTGCCTGGACCCGGCCGCCCGCCACGTCGAGGTCGACTCGAGCCACTGCGGCATGGCGGTGAACGCCGAGGTCTACCGGGCGTTGGCCGACACGCTGGCGTTCCGGCGCTCCGCCGCCGCTCGGGCCAGCGCCGCGCGGTGGCGGCTCGAACCACCGAGCAGCGCCGCGTCGAGCTGGGCCCGCTTGTAGAGCCAGTGCACGTCGGCTTCCCAGGTGAAGCCGATTCCGCCGTGGCCCTGGATCGCGCTCGCGGTGACCTCGCGCCCGCCTTCGGCCGCCGCGGCACCCGCCATCGCGGCCGCCTCGACCAGCCGGGACGGATCGGCGTCCGCCGCCCAGGCCGCGTAATAGGCGGCCGAGCGCGCGCTCTCGGTGTGGAGCAGCATCTGGGCGCAGCGATGGGCGACGGCCTGGAAGGAGCCGACAGGCACGCCGAACTGCTTGCGGTCCTTGACGTACTCGAGCGTCATCTCGAGCGCGCGCTGACAGACGCCGACCACCTCGGCGGCCAGGGCCGCGTACACGCGCTCGGCCGCGCCCGCCTCGAGCGGTTCCCCGCTCACCCCGCCGGCCACCCGGCCGAACCGCCGCGTCGAGTCGATCGCGTCGAAGGCCTCGATCGCGGGCTCGGCGATCAGCGACGCCTCGGCGCCGTCGACCACCACGACCACGCCCACCCCGGGCTCGGCGTCGACCACCAGATCGCGCGGGCCCACGCCGGCGGTGACCGAGCCGGACGCCAAGCCGGGCAGCCACTGCGACCGCTGCTCGTCGGTGCCACAGGCCTGGATGACCGCCGCGGCCACCGCGCTCCCGGTGAACGGCGTCGCCGCGCAGGCGTAGCCGAGCTCTTCGAGCAACGCCGCCAGCTCGACGAAGCCAAGCCCCTGTCCCCCATGCTCCTCGGCCACCGCGATCCCGGGCCAGCCCAGCGAGACGATCTCCCGCCACAGCGCCTCGTCGGGCTGCTTTGCCTCGGCGGCCTCGCGCACTTTCGCGAATCCCGAGCGCGCGGTGAGCATCTCCCGGGCGACCGACTTGATCTCCTTCTGGTCGTTGTTCAGATCGAAATCCACTTGACCGGCCTCCTATCGAGCCTTGGGCAGTCCGAGCACCCGCTCGGCCACGATGTTCTTCAGCACCTCGGTGGTGCCGCCCTCGATCGAGTTGCCGCGTGCCCGCAACAGCTCGTAGGACCAGCTCTGGTTCGCCCGGAGCGCGTCCGGCCCGAGCAGATCGGCGGCGAACTGGGTCAGCTGCTGGTTGGTCTCCGACCACATCCACTTGGTCAGCGAGCCCTCCGGGCCGGGCTGGCCGTACTTCTCGATCGCGCTCAAACCCCGGTACGCGGTCAGGCGCAGGATCTCGGCCTTCAAGTGCAGCTCACCCAGCCTGTCCGCCACCACCGGATCGTCCAGCCGGCCCCGCGCGGCCGCCTCGTCGATGACCCGGTCGAGCAATTGACGCAGCCGGACCTGGAGAAAGAACCCCAGACCCGCGCGCTCGTTCATCAGCGTGGTCAACGCCACCTTCCAGCCGTTGCCCTCGCCCCCGAGCACGTTCTCCTCCGGGATCCGGGCGCCGTCGATGAACAGCTCGTTGAACTCGGGCTCGCCGGTGATCTGGCGGAGCGGCACGACCTGGACCCCTTCCTGCTCCATGTCCATGAGGAAGTAGGTCAGGCCCTTGTGCTTGGGCGCCTCGGTGTCGGTGCGCGCGACCAGCATGCACCACTTGGAGTACTGGGCCCCGCTCGTCCACACCTTCTGGCCGCTGATCACCCACTCATCGCCATCCCTTACCGCTTTGGTCTTCAGGCTCGCGAGATCGGAGCCCGCATCCGGCTCGGAGAAGCCCTGGCACCAGATCTCCTCGGCGGTCAGGATCGGGGCCAGGTAGCGGTCCTTCTGCTCCTGGGTCCCCCAGGCCATGATCGTCGGCCCGGCGAGCAGGAGGCCGAGCACATTGGCCGGCAGAGGCGCCCCGGCCCGGCCGAGCTCCTCGAAGAAGATGGCCGACTGGGTCAGGGTGGCGCCGCGGCCGCCGTACTCGCGGGGCCAGTGCACCGCGGCCCAGCCGCCGTCGGCCAGCCGGCGCTGGAAGTCGCGCCGCCACGCGTAATGGGCGTCCTCGTCGTGCTCGGGCTCCTCGCCGGGTGGGTTGTCGGCAAACCACCCGCGCAGCTCGTCGCGGAAGGCCAGCTCGTCGTCGTTGAAGGTCAGGTCCATGGTTCCTCCTCTCCGGTCAGCCGCACCGCGCAGCCCACCAGGATGTCTTCGAGGTCTTCGACTCGGTCGTCGGCCCGCACCCGGTCGCACGCCAGCGCGTGCACTCCGTGGGCGAGCAGGTACAGGGCTTCGATCGGCGGCTCGTGGCCGCCCTTGGCGAATGTCTTGGCGTAGCGGGCGGCGAACCGGCGCATGACGGCCTCGCGCTCGGCCGGGACCACCTGCGCCTCGATCAGGTACACGCGCGCGAACAGAGGGTCGTCACTGAGCGCCCGCAGGTAGGCGCGGATGCCCAGGCGCAGCTCCTCCCGCCAGTCGCCGGCGTCGCCGATGGCGGCGTCGATCCGCTGCTCGAGCACCTCGTAACCGGCTTGATAGGCGGCGAGCAGGCAGGCCTCCTTGGAGGCGAACAGCTCATAGAAGGTGCCGCGGGAGACCTTGGCCAGACGCACCGCGTCGGCCACCGTGGCGGCCTCGTAGCCCTTCTCGGCCACCGCTCGGACCATCGCCTCGAGCAGGCGGGCGCGCTGGGGGCGGTCGGTGAGCAGCGGCGCGATCCGGGGGTGGCTGGCGATCAGAGACACGGGTACGGAAGTTATACCTCAGGAGTACGGTGGATGGGCCTCACTTCGTTCGGCGTCCTTGGGGCCTGACATCCGGCCGCCGCCGCCGGCCCCGGCCGCCGGCTTGCGCAGCAAGAACGTCGCCCAGTGGCCCATCGCGCGGTCACCGGGCGACGTTTGTGTCGTCCGCGCACGTAAACGTCGCCCGCCGGCAGGCGGACAGCGAAGCGGGCGACGTTTTGGCGCGCGTTTACGCCTCGGCCAGGCGCCGGAGCAGCTCGACCGCGTCGGCCATGACCGACTGCTCCTCCGGCGAGAGCTCCGAGGCCATCGCCTCGGCCAGCCAGCCCTCGCGATGCCGGCGATCGAGCCGCAGCGTCTCCCGGCCGGCGCGGGTCAGCGAGACCAGGGCGCGGCGGCGGTCGCCGGGATCGGGCCGGCGCTCGACCAGGCCGTCGGCTTCGAGGTCGCCCACCGTCTGGGCCATGGACTGGGGGCGAACCCGTTCGGCCGCGGCCAGGTCGCTCACGCTCTGCGGACCTTCCCGGTCGAGGCGTCCGAGGACGGCGCCGTGGGTAATAGAGAACCCGCCCGCCCGATGCTCGGCCCGCAGCCGGCGGATGAGCTGGCCGAGCACCACCCGCAGATCACTGGCCACCGCCCCGACATCCGCCGCCATGCCCGAATTATACAGGTAACCTGTATAATCTTCCAGGCTCGTGGACCAGGACCGTTACAAGTGGATCGCGCTCTCGAACGCCACCCTGGCCGTCCTCTTCACCACGCTCGACGCGTCGATCACCTTGATCGCGATGCCGGACATCTTCCGCGGCATCAAGCTCGATCCGCTCGTCCCCGCCAACAGCTTCTACCTGCTGTGGATGATCCTCGGCTACCTGGTCGTAACCAGCGTGCTCGTGGTCAGCCTGGGCCGCCTGGGCGACCTGTACGGCCGGGTCAAGATCTACAACGCCGGCTTTGTCATCTACACCGTGGCCTCGCTGTTGCTGACCATCGATTGGCTCACGGGGCCGGCGGGCGCGACCTATCTGATCGTGTTCCGGATCGTGCAGGGCATCGGCGGGGCGTGCCTGCTCGCCAACGCGGCCGCGATCATCACCGACGCGTTTCCCGCCCACCAGCGCGGGATGGCGCTCGGCATCAACAACATCGTCGGCGTGAGCGGCCTGTTCATCGGCCTCGTGCTCGGCGGTCTCCTGGCCCCGATCAGCTGGCGGCTGGTCTTCCTGATCAGCGTCCCGGTCGGGGTGTTCGGAACCGTGTGGGCGTACATGAAGCTGCGTGAGGTCCCGCACAGCGGCAAACGCAAGATCGACTGGCCGGGCAACGTCACCTTCGCCCTCGGCCTGATCCTGCTCATGGTCGCGGTCACCTACGGGATCCGCCCATCGGGGACCGCGAGCACCGGGTGGGGCTCGGTCAAGGTGCTCACGTTGATCGGCTGCAGCATCGCCTCGCTGGTCGCCTTCCTGTTCATCGAGGCCCGCGTCGAGCAGCCGATGTTCCGCCTGCCTCTGTTCAAGATCCGCGCCTTCACCTTCGGCACCCTTTCGACCTTCCTGTCCGCGGTGGCGCGCGGCGGCCTGATGTTCATGCTGATCATCTGGCTGCAGGGCATCTGGCTGCCCCAGCACGGCTACGACTTCACCGACACACCGCTGTGGGCCGGGATCTACATGCTCCCGCTGTCGGTCGGAATGCTGATCGCCGGGCCGACCTCCGGCTACCTGTCCGATCGCTTCGGCGCGCGCTGGTTTGCCACCGGCGGGATGCTCGCCGCCGCGGCCGGGTTCGTGCTGCTGCAGTTCCTCCCGACCGACTTCAAATATCCGCTCTTCGCCCTCGTGCTGGCCGAGATCGGGATCGCCATGGGCATGTTCGCCTCGCCCAACCGGGCGGCGGTGATGAACAGCCTCCCGCCCGGCGACCGCGGCGCCGGCGGGGGGATGAACCAGACGTTCCAGAACTCGGCTCAGGTGCTGTCGATCGGGATCTTCTTCACCCTGATGATCCTCGGTCTGGCCTCCACCCTGCCCGCGGCCATGACCAGCGGCCTGCAGGCGCACGGCGTCCCGGCGGCGGTGGCCCACAAGGCCGCGAACCTGCCTCCGGTGTCGATTCTGTTCGCGGCCTTCCTCGGCTACAACCCGATCCAGCACCTGCTCGGCCCGAGCGCGCTCGCCCACGTGGGCGCGCACACGCAGGCCATCCTCACCGGGCGCACCTTCTTTCCCCAGCTGATCTCAGCCCCGTTCCGAACCGGCCTGCACGAGGCCTTCTACTTCGCCATCGCGGCCTGCCTGGTCGCGGCGGGGGCCTCGCTGATGCGCGGCGCCCCCTACTACTCGGACGAGGGCCAGTCAGCGTCCGACGGACCCGCCGTCAACGGCCGGGCGACCGAGTTACCCAGAACCCGACTGCCAGAGGAGCAACATGCAAGTTGAGTGGTACGGCCAGAGCGCGTTTCGCCTCACCGGCGCGCAGGCGACCGTCTTCATCGACCCGTTCGGCGACATGTCCGCCATGGCCTCGCGCGGGATGCAGTTCGACTATCCGAGCATCGAGGGCGTGAGCGCGGACCTTCTCCTGGTCACCCACGAGCACCTCGATCACAACGGCGTCGAGGCGATCTCGGGCGCGCCGGTCGTCCTGCGCTCGACCGCGGGCAAACTCGAATCGCCGATTGGCGAGGTTCTGGCCATCGCCTCCGAGCACGACGACGCCGCCGGAACCGAGCGCGGGCCGAACACAATCTTCGTGTTCGAGCTCGACGGCGTGCGCGTCTGCCACTTCGGCGACTTCGGCCAGCCCGGACTGCGCGACCGCCAGCGCGAGGCGATCGGGTCGGTCGACCTCCTGATCCTGCCCGTCGGGCGGCGGTCCGACGATCGACGCCGAGCAGGCCCACGTCATCGCGCAGGAGCTCTCGCCCCGCTGGGTCGTCCCGATGCACTACCGCACGCCGCGGATCGGCTTTCTCGAGACCGCTGACGCCTTTCTGGACCGCGTCGGCAGCGTGTCGAGGTTGGACACCGCGTCCTTCGACACCGACTCGCTGGCCGGTGACGGTGGCCCGCTGGCCGTGGTCCCGGCGGCGCCCTGACGGCGGCTCAGAGGTCGGAGTGCCGCGGGGTCGGCTCGGGCTCGAGCGTGAACAGCTCCACCGCGACGTCGTGGCGGGTGTCCATGCCGCTCACGAAGGCGATCGTCTTGCGACCCAGGATCCGCTCGACGGTGGCGCGGAACTGGTCCTCGACCGCGTGCTGAAAGAACAGCCGGGCATCCCGCACGCGGCCATGCTCGCCCATCGCGGCCAGATTGCGCTCGACCACGGTCATGCTGTCCTCGAGCACGATGACCAGCGTGTCAGGGCCGGCGAAGCTGGCTCGCGCCTTGGTCGGGCCTCGCCCGAACACGTCCTTGTAGAGGCGCACCATGGCGTTCGACAGCTCGAGCATCGGACTTCGTGCGTCATCGTGGCCGGGGCGCGGATCAGACGAAGGCGGGGCGGACGAAGCCATCGATCTGATAGTACGACCGCACGCTCGGGCGTACGGTAGGCACCCGGGCTTCTCTCGCACCTCGTTATGTCAGCCGAATTCCACCCCGCGGTCGAGCGGTGAAGCTGGTCGTCGTCGGAGGCGGAATCCTCGGTCTGGCCACCGCGCGTCAGCTCGCGCTCGGTGAGCCGGCCGCCGAGGTCATCGTTCTCGAGAAGGAGCCCGAGCTGGCCAGCCATCAGACCTCGCACAACAGCGGTGTTGTCCACGCCGGCCTCTACTACGCGCCCGGGTCGCTCAAGGCCCGGCTGTGCCGGCGCGGCCTCGGCCTGCTGCGCGCCTTTTGCACCGAGCGCGGGATCGCCTACGAGGCGTGCGGGAAGCTCGTCGTGGCGACCGAGCCGCGCGAGGTCGAGCGACTGCGCCGCCTGGCCGACCGGGCCGCGGCCAACGGCGTGCCCGGGCTGCGCTGGCTCGACGACGGACAGCTGCGCGAGGTCGAGCCGCACGCCGCCGGGGTGGCGGCGCTGCACTCGCCCGAGACCGCGATCGTCGACTTCGCCGCCGTCGCGCGAGCGCTGGGCGAGGAGGTGACGGCCGCCGGCGGGGAAATCCGCACCGGCACCGAGGTCGCTTGCATCACCCGCGCGGACGGGCATCCGGAAATCCGGCTGCGCGACGGCACCGCGGTGGCCGCCGACCGCGTCGTCGTGTGCGCCGGCCTCCAGGTGGACCGGCTGGCCCGAGCCTCGGGCGAGCCGGCCGCGCCGCGGATCGTGCCCTTCCGAGGCGAGTTCTGGAAGCTCCGGCCCGAGCGCGCGGGACTCGTGCGCGGGCTCATCTACCCGGTGCCCGACCCGGCTTTGCCCTTCCTCGGCGTCCACCTCACGCGCAAGATCGACGGCAGCGTGTGGCTGGGCCCGAACGCGGTCCTGTCGCCGTCGCGCGAGGGTTACCGGCGCGGCCAGCTCGACCGCCGCGACCTGTTCGACACCTTGACCTGGCCGGGCACGGCGCGCATGATGCGCCGCCACTGGCGGGCCGGCATCGACGAGCTGTCCCGGTCGTTCAGCAAGCGGCGGTTCATCGCCGATCTGCAGCGTTACGTCCCCGAGCTGACGGCGGCCGACGCCGCGCCGGCGCCGGCGGGCGTACGCGCTCAGGCCATCGACCGCGACGGAACACTGGTCGACGATTTCCGTCTCAGCGACGGGGCCGACGTGGTCTGGGTTCGCAACGCCCCATCTCCGGCCGCCACCTCGTCGCTGGCCATCGGCGAGGAGCTGGCCGCGCGAGCCCTCGCCTAGCGCCCGGGCAGGTGGTAGATGAACAGCTTGCCGGTGAGCGAGTGATCCTGGTAGTTGCCCACCGGCAGGATGATCCGGCCGCCGACCACGATCGGGCTGTTCCAGTGGCCGCCGTCGGCGGGCAGCGACACGAGCAGGTTCCCGCGCACCGGCGCGTAAACGTCCAGCGAGCCGCCATTGAGATCGAAGGCGTATAGCAATCCGCCCGCCACCACCGGGCTCGTGGCGGCCGTTCCGTTCGACCAAATGCGCCGCAGCCGTCCGCCCGCGACCACGTACGCGGCCGTGCCGCTCGTGTCGGTGACGAACACGTACGTGTGGCCGCCGTGCGGCCACACGACGGGCTGGGCGAACAGCTCAGCTCCGCCCGGAGTGCGGAGCGTCTGGACTTCGTGCAGGCGGTAGAGCACGTGTAGGAGGCCGTCCTTGCCTCCCTGCACGGCTAGATGAGCGGACGGGATCACGGCCGGCGACGCACTGCCCAGATCGGTGTCCGTGTCATTCAGGTGGGCCTGATTGGCCGGGGTCCAGCTGTGGAGGAGACGGCCGCCATCCGAGCTCAGCTCGAGCACGCTGTCGCCCCAGTTGGTCGAGCCGTTGAACGGCCCGTTGCCGGTGGCGATGAGGATCCGGTGCGAGCCCGGCTCGACCACCGGCCCGGCCCGCGAGAGGATGGCTGAGTCGCTGGCCGGACACGAGGAGGGGGCGGCGATCAGGCCGTGTCGGTTCGAGCACAGGGTGTTGAACACGTGGGTGATGCGGCCGCTCGCGCGGTCGATCATCACCAGATGGCCCTGATAGGGCGGGGCGTCGCCGATGTAGCCGCCGGTGGTGGCGATGACGGAGCGGCCGCTCAGGTTGAGCGCCGCGGTGATCTTCTCCCGCGTGGGCAGGAAGGTGATCCGGGCCGGCCAGTGCGCGGAGCGAACCTCACGCCCGCTCGCCACCGCGAGCTTGTGGATCAACCCGTCCGGGCTGGAGGTGTACACGTAGCGACGATCGGGATCGACGACCGGGGTCGCAGTGGTGACCTGATAGGTGGCCGCGTAGCGGCCGAGGTCGGAGGGGATGAACTGCCAGAGCCGCTGCCCGGTGCCCGGATCGATGGCGAACGTCTGGCCGTAGGTGGCGGTGACGATCACCACGTCCCGCGTCCGGCCACCCACTTTGACCGCGTGCACGGCAACCGGCGCGGAGTCGACCGTCCCGCCCAGCCGCACCGTCCGCACCCTGAGCGTGCGCAGGTTGCCCGGGGTGATCCCCGTGCTCGCCGGACCGACGCCACTGCGCTGGGCGTCGTGGCCGAACGTGGTCCAGTCGCCGTCGGGCACCGAGACCGTGCGGGCGGCGCTCTGGGGCTGGTTGTCGACCGCGGTCGAGGTACCGCACGCCGCCACCAGGGCGCAGACGGCCAATACCCCCAGGACGAGAAGACAGCGCCTCACTTCAGACCATTATGGCGAGCGTGCTAAGACTGCCCGGTGAGCCGACGCGCCTGGCTGGCCTTCACGGCGATGTCCCTGATCTGGGGCACCTCCTACCTGTTCATCAAGATCGCCGTTGAGCACGGGATCCCGCCGCTGATGCTGGCCTGGGGTCGGGTGGCACTGGCCGCGGTGGTCCTGCTCGCCCTGGCCTGGCGGGCCGGAGTGCTCTCCTCGCTGCGCGGGAGCGGCCGCTGGCTGCTCGCCTATGCGGTGGCCGAGGTCTCGCTCCCGTTCCCGCTCATCGGCGCCGGCGAGCAGCGGGTGGCCTCCTCGCTGGCCGCCATCCTGATCGCCTCGCTGCCGCTGATCACCACGGTGCTGGCGATGCGCTTCGATCGCACCGACCGGCCGACGTCGGTGCAGGCGATCGGGCTCCTGATCGGGTTCGGGGGCGTGGTGGCGCTGGTCGGGATCGACGTGGCGGGGCGGCCCGGAGAGCTGCTGGGCGCGGGCGAGATCCTGCTCGCGGCCGTTGGCTACGCCTTCGGCGTGATGGTGGTCAAGCATCGCCTCACGACCCTCGACCCCCGGGCCACGATGGGCGCGAGCCTGGCCATCGCGGCGCTTCTGCTCACGCCGGGCGCGGCCCTCAGCCTGCCGCACCGGGCGCCCTCGGCGGGCGCGATCGCCTCGGTGCTCGTGCTCGGGCTGCTGTGCACCGCGGCCGCCTTCGTCATCTACACGATCCTGATCGCCGAGGCCGGGCCGAGCCGGGCCACCGTGATCACCTATGTGAACCCGGTGGTGGCGGTGTTCCTCGGGGTCGTGCTGCTGGGCGAGCGCCCCGGGACGGGCGCAATCGCCGGCCTCCTGCTGATCCTGGCCGGCTGCTGGCTCTCGACCGACGGACGGCTACCGCCCGGCCCCGCCTGGCTCGTCGCGGCGCGGCGACGGCGTGCCGGCTTCGCCGGCAGAGGCAGTTCGCCTGGCGGCGAACCTGGCGATGCGCCGCCGCCGGGCATGGATGCCCGGCGGAACCGGCCCCACGGACGCCGCCGAAGGCGGCCCCACCTAAGAGATCTTGATCAGGACGATCGTGTTGACGGCGAGCAGCACCGCGAACACGACCGTCCAGCGGTTCAGGTTGCGCTCCACCGTCGAGCCGCCGCCCAGCGGTCCGGCACCGGTGCCGACTCCGAACGCGCCCGAGAGGCCCGCGTCCTTGCCCGAGTGCATCAGGATGAGGAAGATCAGCACGACGCAGATGAAGACCTGAACGATGTCGAGGACCGTGCTCATCGCGGCTGGATGGTAGCGGCCCGGTCGAGCTCCCGGAGGATCTCCACCGCCTCGCCGCGCAGGCTCCGGTCGAGCTGCTCGTAGTCGTCGTCGGAAAGCTTGCCGGTCTGGTGGTCGAGCTCGGCGTCGCGGATCTCGCGGTACTTGGCCTCGCGCGCCGCCTCGAGCTCCTCGACCGCCGATTCGTGGGGGGAGACGACCGCCTCCTCGTGCCCTGGGACCCGGCGCAACGGGGCGGTGACGACCAGGACCACGGTGAGCAGGATGGCCAGGACGATCAGGAACTGCATGTCAGAGCGACTCCTGAGCGACCAGGGCGGGCGTCTTCTCGAGCGCCGGCGGAGCCACCGGGGCGCTCGCGCGCTCGGGCGCAGGACGCCGGCGGATGCGCGAGGGGATCGGCCATAGCGCGATCAGCCCGCCCAGCGCCATGATCAGCGCCCCGACCCAGATCCAGGTCACGAGCGGCGAGACGATGAGCAGGAAGTCGACCGGCCACGGGTGGGTGACAAAGCGCGCCGCGATCTCGGCGATCGCCTGGTCGCGCTCCTGCCAGAGGGGCTGGAGCGCCTTCTGAGCCTGGGCCAGCGGCAAGGCGCCGATCCGGGGCATGGCCGACTTGAGCGCGGCCTGGAAGACCTGGTCGCCCCGGCTGATCAGACCCTGGAGCGGGGACAGGTCCGGGTTGATGACCGTCCAGATGTCACGCGTGGCCCCGGCGCGCAGGCCGACGTTGCTGTCCGCTTCTCCGTTGAAGAACCGCCCGATCTGACCCATCGTGGCGTCCTGGGCGGGGTAGAAGCCGCGCGTCGTGGTCAGCGTGGTCACGTGCTTACCGGCTTTGGAGACGTCGAGCACGGCGCCGAAGGCGATCTTCTGGGGCGACGTGGCCGCGGTCGGGCGCACGTAGCGGATCTTGTAGCCGTCCACGCTCGTCGCCTGGCCGGGGGCGAGGGTGACATCACGCGAGTGCTGGAACGACGACGAAGCCGCCACGCCGACCAGGAGCACGGCCAGGCCGAGGTGCACGATGTAGCCGCCATAGCGGCGGCGGTTGCGGCGGATCAGCTGGCCGAAGGCGACCGGCACGGCCGCGTGGGTGATCGCGCGCCGGGCGCTCACGCCGCGCCAGAGCTCCTGGGCCACGGTCGCGGCCACGAATGCGCCGAGCATGAACATGATGAGCGCGAATGGCCGCGCGCTCACGCCACCGACCGCGACCAGGGCGGCCAGCGTGACCACCGCGGCAGCCACCGGCAGGACGAAGTTACGGCGCAGGTTGGCCGCGGTGACCCGGCGCCAGGCGATGATCGGGCCGATCCCCGACAGCAGCACGAGGATCAGGGCCAGCGGCACGATGAAGGGCCGGAACGCCGGTGGCCCAACCGAGACCTTGGTCCCGGTCACCGCTTCGGAGATGAGCGGGAAGAAGGTGACCCAGAAGATCACGAACACCATCGCGACCAGCACCAGGTTCTGGAACAGGAACACCGCTTCGCGGGAGAGGAGTGAGTCGAGCCGGGCCTCGGAGCGCAGCTGCTCGCGGCGGTGGACGACGAGCGCGATGGACGAGATGACCATCGCGGCGATCAGGAGCACGAACGGGACGCCGAGCGTGGAGGCGCCGAAGGCGTGAATCGAGTCGAGGATGCCCGAGCGGACCAGGAACGTGCCGAGGATGGCCAGCGTGCCGCTGGCCAGGACCAGCGACGCGTTCCAGACCTTCAGCATGCCCCGCTTCTCCTGGATCATGATCGAGTGGATGAACGCGGTCGTGCACAGCCAGGGCATGAGGGCCGCGTTCTCGACCGGATCCCAGGCCCAGTAACCGCCCCACCCGAGCTCGGTGTAGGACCAGCGCGCCCCGAGCACGATCCCGATTCCCAGGAACAGCCAGGCCGCGAGCGCGAACCGCCGCGTGACTGCGATCCAATCGCTGCGCAGGCGCCCTGTCACGAGCGCACCGACCGCGAACGCGAACGGCACCGTGAGCAGCGTGTAGCCCGAGTACAGCATCGGCGGGTGGATCATCATGCTCGGGTGCAGGAGCAGCGGGTCGAGCCCCGAGCCCTCCGGCGGCGGTGTCGCCGTGGTGGCGAACGGGTTGGCGAAGAACACCGTCATGGCGGTGAAGAAAGCGCCGAACCCGAGTAGCACCGCGGTGGCGTACGGGGCGATCTCGCGCACCCGCCGCCGGGTGAGGAACAGCACAAGGCTCGACCACAGCGACAGGAGCCAGACCCAGAGCAGAAGTGATCCCTCCTGCGAGGACCACGCGGCGGCTGCCTTGTAGAAGATGGGCGTGGTGGTCGACGAGTGCGCGGCCACGACGTTGAAGGAGAAGTCCGAGCGCAGGAAGGCGGCTTCGAGGATCGCGAACGCCGCCGTCATCAGCGCCGCCAACGCGTACACGGCGCGGCGGCCGGACTCAACCCAGTCCTGGCGGCCCGCGCGCGCGCCATAAAGAGAGGCGCCGACGCCGTACACGGTGACCATCAGCCCGAGGATCAGCAGTGCGCGCCCGATCAGCGCCATTTCGACTCCATCAGTATGTCGGCGACCCGCTCGCCGATGACGAGCCCGATCCGCGGGCCGGCGCCGTGGCCTGGGCCTGATACTTGGAGGGGCACTTGGTGGTCAGCGAGTTGCCTTCGCCGACGAAGGCGGGCCCCTGCTGGTGCACGTTGACCATCACCGCGCGTCCGCCCGCGAACGGGTCGGGCACCACGCCGGCGTAACTGACCGGCACCGAGACGTCGAGCTTGGGGTCGCGGATCCGGAACCGCAGGGCGCTGCCGTCGTGGCGGACCGAGCCGACCAGCACCGTGCCGGCGAGCACGTAGGACTTCCCGGGCTGGGCGTGTTTGAGCAGCTGGCTCGCGGTCAGCTCCTGCTGCCCCGCGGCGAAGCTCGTGTACACGAGGGCCGAGGCCAGGAGGAGCGCGGCGGTGAGAGCCACGGTGAGACGGATGGCACGCTTGCGGCTGGGATCCATGCCTGGCCTCATTCTCGCAGACGTCCGCCCCACGCGGCCTGGCCCGGGCGTCCGCAGGCAGACTCTCTCGCGGTCTTAACGTCCGGTTAGCGCGTAAGAATTCTGGCTTGGGGGTGAAACCTATCCCGGCCGAGGCCGTTAGATAAATAGATGCAGGTTCGAGTCAAGCGAAGGGAAGCCAGCGTCGGGCGGCGGCCGCGGCGCTGGGGATACAGCACCGAGCGTTCAGGCGCCGGCGCCGAAGCCAACACCACTCAGCCGCGCGCCGCTGCGCCGCACCATGAGACGCGACGCAGCGGACCACCGTCCGAGGACCGGGCGCTCTATGGCTGCGGGTGCGGGTTCGTCTTCGACGAGCACGTATCGACTTCGGTGCAGTGCCCGCATTGCGGGCAGACGCAGGCCTGGTAGACGACCGCCCGGCGGCGCTGTGACACGCGGGGCGCGACGGAGCGCGCGCCCCGGATCGGCGCGCGCTCAGCGTGGGCGTGCTCTCACTTGAGCATGTCGCGCGCGGCCTTGGTCCAGGCCGTGGTCACATCGCGGAGGTACTTCGCCTGCGTCGTGGCCAGGTGTGACACCCATTCGATGTCGCTGCTGCCCGGGCCGCGCTCGAGCGTCGCGGCAATCGCCTTGAGTGCGCGCTCGTAGCTGGACAGCGTCGTCTCACCTGCCTCCTTGCCGGCTTCGATGATGCGCTCGTTCAGCTTGCGCACGCGCTGCGCGACCTGCTCGAGCCGAGCGTCGGCGGCACCGGCGGCCGACTTCGCCGCGCTCTGAGCCTGGGCGGTGGCCGATGACGACCTCGTGCTGCGGCTGCGCGATGCGGTCGAGCGCGAGCGCGTGCTGCCGCCCGAACGTGAACCGCCGGTCGAACGCGTGCCGCCGCCCGAACGTGAACCGCCGGTCGAACGCGTGCCGCCGCCCGAACGTGAACTGCCGGTCGAACGCGTGCCGCCGCTCGAGCGTGAACTGCCGGTCGAACGTGAACCGCTCGAACGAGTACCTCCTGAACGCGAGGAGCCGCCCGAGCGCGTGCCGCGCGACGACGTGCTCCGCGATGATGAGCCGCTCGACGAGCGCGATCCTCCGCTCGCGCGACGAGCCCGAGCCCGAGCCTGAGCCCGAACCACTACTCCTTGCCTGGGGCAACTTCTCCTCCTTGCATTTGCACTAGGAATGCGATCAGCGGCACACTACCTGTTGCAACTGTCGCATAGGGACGCTGTTGTGCAATCGAACGAATCGACCGACTGCAGGTGCTAGTTTTCTGCGTTGCGCCAGCTGCTCCTTTGCGGGTAGTGGGCTTTGCTTATGGGAACCGCGGCGATCCCACAGCGACTCGTCCGGGACCGTTGTGTTGACGACGCGCGCGATCCGACAATGCCCGGCTCGTTACCAACTCAGAACGACTTTCACGTAGAGATCAGCGGCGACGATCAGTCGACCGTGCTGGCGGTGGTGGGTGAGCTCGACCTCGCCACGACTCCGGCGCTGGAGGCTGAGCTCGAACGCGCCGGCACCGGGCCCGAGCTGATCATCCTCGACCTGCGTGGCGTCGCGTTCATGGACTCCACCGGTCTGAGCCTGCTCGTGAAAGCACAGAGGCGCGCACGGGAATCGCGCCGGCGGCTGGTCGTGGTGAGAGGTGGATCGCAAGTGCAGCGCCTGCTCACGCTGACCGGCGTTGCGGACCGGTTGACAATGATCGACGAGCCGGGCGAGCTGTCCGGACTCGGCGGCGAGCGTCACTAACCGCGCTTCGACGGGCGAGCGTCAGTAACCGCGCGGGTCGCGCGGCTCGCGCGGTCGCGCGGGTCGCGCGGGTCGCGCGGGTCACGCGCCCGCGCGTCGCGGTCGTGCATCACCACGCGGAGCGTCTCCGAGCGGCCGTCGCCGTCGAACTTGATCTGGTCGGCCAGCAACCACAGCGGCGATTCCGACTCTTGCTCGGTGTCCGGGCGTCGCTGCAGCGCCGCGCACGTCCCGGTCCGGAACGGGCCGACCGAGAGCTCGATGCGCTTGGGCGACCCGGTGAGCGAGAACGCGATCTGATCGCTCACCGCCGCCCGCTGCGCGTGAGCCCCGACCGCGTCGGCAATCAGATAGACGTCAGAGAAGCGATCGAACGAGAACCGCGCCGTCGCGGCCAGCGCCCGGGCCAGCCGCCCAAGCACATGCGCGGTGAGAGACACCGGCGAGACGGTGACGCGCAGGTCGCCCCACAGCTCGAACGCCGGCCCGAGGCTGTCAGCGGATTGACGGTCGGCTTGGCCGTCGCTCGGTGCCGGCTCGACGTAATTCAACCGATTGAAGTGCGCCAGGGGCCGCGTCAGCTCCGGCTCTACCGGGAACCACATCCGTACCTCAGCGCCACCGTCCGACGCGGTGGCGAACTCCGCCTTCGCAGCCAGAGCGCTCATCACAGCCAGTCCGACGCCGGTCGCGTCATCGTGGACAGCCACGGCATCAAAGCCGATACCGCGGTCGCGCACGGTCGCGGCGAGACCGTCACCCTGGGCAGCGACGTCGACGCGGAGCGGGCCGGCCACGCCGTCGTATGCATGAACGACGACGTTGTTGCACGCCTCGCTGACCGCAGTCTTCAGATCGTTGACCACCTCGGGATCAAGCTCGCGCCACGAGGCGATCCCGGACAGCGCGGCGCGTACCAGCGCGACCGACTCGGGGTGGCTGTCGAGCTCGAGGCGGACCTTGACCGGCCGTTTGGTCCCACGGCCTCGCGGAGCCGTCTCCCGTGGTCTGGATCGGCCGAAGGCGAGCGGACGCTGCGCTCCGTGACCGCGGCGCGCGGGGTGACTGCGGTGGGCGGATTGACGTCGGCGCGCGCTCACCTGGGCACCGCGTGAATCGGAGCGTGATGAAGCGACGGCGTCGGCGGTGGGGGCAAGTGGTGCACGATGATCAAGAACGAGAGCACCAGGACAAGGAGCCACATGGCACCACAGAACATCGCGTTGAGCGACCGCCAGTCGACGAACACGGGAGGATCACCCTCTGCCCTGGCCCGCGACACACGGGATCTCACGCCGGGCGGCCGATGAGGTTGGTCTTCCACCCCAGACGGGCCCGGGCGCGGGTGTGCCACCCCCGGCGGGAGGTGACGCGGCTGTCTGGCCCGTCGACATCGGGTACCGGATACCCCGCCACGGCGTCCGTTAAGCCCGCTCCGGTTTCGGGAGCGAAAGCCGGGCCCGGGGACGCCTACGATGGCTGGCATGGACCGCCTGCTGACGATCGGCGTCTACGGCTGGAAGCTGGAGACGTGGCTGGAGGCGCTCGGGGCGGCGCACGTTCGGACCGTGATCGACGTTCGCCAGCGCCGCGGGGTCCGCGGACCTCAGTACCCGTGGGCGAACGCGCGCCGGCTGCAGGCAGCGCTCGCCACCGCCGGCCTGGCCTACCGTCACCACCGCGACCTCGCGCCGACGACCGAGCTCCGGCATCTCCAGTACGCCGAGGACGCGCGCCAGGGGGTGGGCAAACGGTCGCGGGTCGAGCTCGCCCCCGCGTACGTCGAGCGCTACACGCGGGAGATTCTCGACTCCGCGGACCTGGCTCCGGTGCTGCGCGAGGTCGACGCCGAGACGTGCGCGCTGCTCTGCGTCGAGCGCGACCCAGAGGCCTGCCACCGGTCCCTGCTCGCCGCTCGCATCGCGGAGCAGCTGCCGGTGGCGATCGAGCACCTGCGGCCGCCGGACTGAGTACCCCCGGACCGAGACCGGCTGAGTACGCTCAAGCCGGACGGCGTCAGCTCGGGCCGGACGGGTAGCCAGGGCGGATGGCTTCTGATCCCGACTACACAATCGTCGACCCCGATCGGGTCGAGAACCCCTACGACGGCTCGGACGTTCCCGGGGAGTTTCGCCGCCTGACCGATTCCCTTGGCTGCACGCAGCTCGCCGTCACCCTGATCCGCGTGCCACCGCATCGCGACTTCGAGCAGGGCACCGGTCACTTCCACGACGAGACCGAGGAGCTCTACCTCCTCAGCCGGGGAAGTCTCACGATGCGATTCGGCGACCAGGTCGAGACCGTCAGCGCTCCGGCGGCGGTGCGGGTCGCCGCGGCGACGGCGCGCTCGCACCGCAACGAAGGTGACGAGCCGGTCGAGATGTGGGCGGTCTCACGCAAGCGCGACCGGCAAGATTCGACCAAGATCGACGACTTCTGGGAGGCCTCGCCCGAGGCCCGCCAGACCGCTGGAGGCTGACCGGCCTCGGATTCCATGCCGCCGTGCAATTACTTATCCAGGCGTTAAACCCGCGTGGGCGACGGGTAGCTCCTAATCGTGGCAACTACAACTACCGCACGTCCAACCACACGGCGCGCCGGGCGCATGCGTCTGCCGCGTACCACTGGAGCCCTCAGCGGCCTCCTGATCATCCTTCTCGGGCTCTGGGGCGGCCTGATCCCCTTCGTCGGACCCTACTTCCACTTCGCCTTCGGCGGCTACGCCAAGTGGCATTACACGAGCGAGCGTCTGTGGCTCTGCATCCTGCCGGGGATCGCCGCGATCCTCGGCGGCCTGCAGCTTATGAGCGCCGCCCGGCGGCCCAGCGGCCTCCTGGCCGGCTGGCTCGCCCTGGCGGCCGGAGTCTGGTTCGCCGTCGGGCCGGTGGTCAGCCTTCTGTGGCACAAGGCGGGCTACCCGATCGGCGTTCCGGCCGGCGGTCACATCCGCCAGATGTTCGAGTGGCTCGGCTACTTCGTCGGCATCGGCGTCGCGATCACGGCGTTGTCCGCGTTCGCGATGGGACGGTTCGTCTCCCGACCGCATCTGGTGGTCGATGAGCCCGTCGTCGCCGCCGAGGCTGGTGCCGCTGGGGCCGGCGCCGGTGCGCCGGGCACCGCTGCGCCGGGCACCGCCGCGGCCGGCACCGGTGCGGCCGGGGCCGGAGCCGGCGCAACGGCGGCGGAAACCGGCCCTGCGGGGGCCGAGACCGCCCCGGTACGTCGCCGCCGCGGCGGGCTGTTCGGCCGCCGGCGCGATCGAGTCGACTGATCAGACGGCAAGCGTTCCCTTTTTCTCCCACCCCGCGGGAGTAATAGGGAACGCTTTGGCCTGAACGCCACCCGACGCTGCACTTTGTCGGGGCAATGGCGCAACTTTGCGCCGCGGAACCGGTTATTCTGCTCGGAAATTTCCATTGCCGAGTTCTCGTGCCGCTTGGGACGAGGACCGGGGGACCCGCTGCGGCCTAGGCCGCTTGGGGCGAATCGCCGCCAGAGTGCGGCGTAGCGTGATCGGTAACGCGAGCCCGTCAGCTAACCCCGGAGGCAGAGACCGAAAGGAGCACCCACGTGTCCGCTACCCGCTTCGACGGGCTACCCGACGGGTCCCAGTCCGCGCGCGATCTGGCCTCGCTCGATCTGTGGGAGCGCTCCGCGGCTCGTTCTCGTCAACGCCGGCGGTTGAACGAGATCGGTCGCCGCGCCCGGCGCCGCCGTAAGAGCACCTCACTCGCCGTCAGCGCGGCCCTGGCCGCGGCTCCGGTCCTTCCGCGCGGGGTCGCCGCCGCCGACTCGGGCTCGGGCTCGGGCAACGCCGCCGCGGGCGGCGCGGGCACGAACGATGGCGCGCTCGCGGCCGCCGGCCAGCGCGTCGTGCTCTCGGTGGGCAGCCACGGATCGCTCGTGGCCGTCGCCCAGCACCGGCTCAACGATGTGCTGCCGCTCACCCAGCGGCTCGCCGTCGACGGCATCTATGGTCCGCTCACCCGGTCCGCCGTGCTCGACTTCCAGCGCCGCCACGCGCTCATCCCGACCGGGCAGATCAACGTGCAGACCTGGGCGTCGATGTTCAAGGCCCCGGTGCTCGTGATGGGCACCAACTCGAACGTCGGCTCGGCTACTCCGGCGACCACAAGCGCACCGGCCGCGCCCGCCACCGCATCGTCGGCTGCGTCCACGGCGCCCAACTCCGGTGCGGTGACCCACGCGACGCTCAGCGCCGCCGACACCGGCGAGAGCGGATCGGCGAGCACGGCCGGCGGGGACAGCGCACACGCCGCCGCGTCGCAGCCGGCGACGGCGCCGCAGGCCTCTACCGGCGACGGCACCGGGTCGTCGCAGTCGAGCAGCGGCATCGGGACCTCCGGCACGAGCAACGGCGATGCCGCCGCGAACACCACCGTGAATGCAGGCGCGAACGGGTCGGCCGGCACCACCTCGAGCCGGGCCGGCGCCGGCGGCGGCGGCACGGCGACGAGCGCGCCGGAGAGCGCGCCGAGCGTGTCCGTGGTGGCACCGCCGAGCACGACGCAGCAGACCTCGACCTACGTCCTCACCAACGGCGTGGCCCTCCCCCTGCCGCGCCAGTACATGGTCAACGGCTCCGTCGACCAGGGCGTCGACTACGCCGCGCCGGGCGGCACGCCGCTGTATGCGATGGGCGACGGCGTCATCATCGGCGAGGGGATCTCGGGCTTCGGCCCGAACGCCCCGATCCTCAAGATCACCTCGGGTCCCCTCCAGGGCCTCGAGGTTTACTACGGACACGCGGGCTCCGATGTGGTCAAGGTCGGCCAGCACGTGAGCGCGGGCCAGCAGATCTCAGAGGTCGGTTACGGAATCGTCGGCATCTCGACCGGTCCGCACCTCGAGATCGGCTTCTACCCGCCCGGTCCGATGGGCTCGGGCTCGAGAATGCTCTCGGTGCTCAACAGCCTGCTCAAGACACACCCGTCGGGTCAGGCCTGGGGCACGGCCACCGACACGACCAAGGCCGCGACCACGACGCACGCGACGATGGCCCGCGCCACGAGCACGACAACCACCAACAGTGGTGGCGCCGCCGTGACCGCGACCTCAGCGAGCCAGCCGCCGCCGAGCCAGGCGACTGGCAGCACGGCCAGTGGCAGCACGGCCGGTGGCAGCACGACGAGCGCGAGTCCGAGCGCCGCTGCCGCGCCCGCGAGCGCAAGCGGGAGCACGACGCCGCAGGCAACTACGCCACAGGTGAGCGCAGCATCGCAGGACAGCACGACCGCTCCGGCCGGCGCGACCTCGCAGACCAGCACTGCCTCGCAGAGCTCGGGCTCGACCAGCACCGCGCCGGCGACCGCCGGCTCATCCGGCTCGACCACGCCGACGGAGACGAGCGATCCGTCCGCGAGCGCCTCGGTCAGCACCACGCCGACCGCGGCAGCGGTGACCACCGCGGCGCCGGCCGCAACCACCACGGCGGCGGCCGCCTCCACCCCCACGACGACAACCGCCGGCGCGCCGTCGGCCGCGCCCACTGCGTCGTCGACGACCGCGTCGTCCACGCCGGCGGCGTCCACGACACCGACGTCGTCGGCGCAGCCAACCGCCCCGGAGAGCAGCTCGGCGGCGGCTTCAGCCCAACCGGCGGCCGCCGCGGCTCAGACGACCGAATCGGGTAGCGGGAGCGCCGGCGACGCGGCCGGCGCCACGACACAACCATCGGCAAGCCCTGACGCCTCGACGTCCGGGTCGACCACGGGCACCACGCCCACCGGCACCACGACCACCGACCAGTCAGCCACGGGTACGGCGACCACGGACCAGCCGGCCGCGGCCCCGGCGGACGCCTCGGCTGGCGGCACGGCCACGGCCTCCGGCAGCGGCGCCTAGGAGCCAGACCAAACCAAACGCCGGACAGCGGCCGCGCCGACCAAGCGCGGCCGCTTCCGTGTCCGGGGCCATGGGCTCGGACCGTGTGCGAGATGGTGGCGAAGGGAGCGCAGATGGGCGGACCCTCTACGGTGGAGTCATGGCTCTCGAGGGCAACCGCGTCGAACGACGACTCGTCGCGCTGGTCGCGGCGGTCGTGTTCGTCGACACGATGTTCTATGCGGCGATCGCACCGCTGCTGCCGGCCCTCGCCCATCAGCTCCATCTATCGAAGCTGTCGGCCGGAATACTGACTGCGAGCTATCCGATCGGCATGCTGGCGGGCTCGCTCCCGGGCGGCGTGCTGGTCATCCGGGCCGGACCGCGGTTCGCGGTGTGCGCGGGGCTTGCCCTCCTCGCCGTCTCGACGCTGGCCTTCGGGTTCGTCGACAACGTCGCCGCGCTCGACGCCGCCCGGTTCGTGGAGGGCGTGGGCGGTGCGTGCTCATGGGCCGGAGGATTGGCGTGGCTCGTTGCCGAGGCCCCGTTGGAGCGCCGGGGAACACTGATCGGGAACGCCATCGGCGCCGCCATCGCCGGTGCGCTGTTCGGCCCCGTGATCGGGACGGTGGCCACCGCCGTGGGCCGCGCGGTCACGTTCAGCGGCGCCGCGGTGCTTGCGTTCGCGCTGATCGTCGAGGCCCGGCGGCAGCCGTCCCGACCGGCCACCGCCGTGCAGGGACTGCGGCACCTGCGCGCCGCTCTGCGCCACCGGAGCATGATCGTGGCGCTGTGGCTGGTCGCCGTGCCGGCGATTGCGTCCGGTCTGATCAGCGTGCTCGGGCCGCTGCGCCTGCACCAACTGGGCGCCGGGGCCGCCGTGATCGGCGGAACCTGGGTCGCCGCGACGGCACTGGAGGCGTTGATCAGCCCGCTGGTGGGAAAGCTGTCGGATCGTCGTGGGCGCCTGCTGCCGATGCGCTTCGGACTCGCCGGAGCGGTCGCAGCGCTCCTCACCTTCCCCCTTCCGAGCAGAGCTGCCGTTCTGGCCGCCGTGATCATCGCCACCTCACTGGCGTTGGCGACGTTCTGGGCTCCCGGCATGGCTCTGTTGTCGGATGAGGCGGACAGCGGTGGGCTCGATCAGGCTTTGGCGGCCGCGCTGATGAACATCGCGTGGGCGGGCGGGCAGATCCTCGGCTCAGGCGGCGGCGGTGCGGCGGCCAAGGCAGCCGGGGACGCGGTTCCCGTGGTCGTAGCGGCGGCCCTGTTCGCCCTCACCTTGCTCCTGATCAGCCGCGCCAGCCTGCCCGCGATCGCGCTCGGGCGTCGGAGCGGCCCCACCTGATGCCCCGGTGACCGATACCGCCGCCGCGCTGGGACGGGCCAAGGCGAGGCTCGATGCGCTCGGCCTGTACGACCGCCCGGTCAACATCGGCAAGGTCAGGGTGCTCGCGGTCGGCTGGCTGTTCCGGCTGCCGTGGTTTCGCCGCTTCGACGGCTACGCGGCCTGGAACCTCATCCTCCTCAGATCTCCCGCGCTGATCGGCCATGACGACCTGATCTGCCACGAGCTCTGCCACGTCTGGCAGATGCAGCACCGCCCGATCGCGATGCCGCTCTCCTACCTGACGCACGGCTACGACGGGAACCCGTACGAGCTCGAGGCCCGACGCGCGGTCAGCCAACCAGGACCTCGCCGCCCCGGTCCGGGATGACTACGAGCATGCTCCGCCGCGCCCGCTCGCTCCTCGCGTGTCACCGGCCGCAGTCGCAGACCGGCGGCCGCTCGCAGCACCTCCCGCATCTCCATCTCCGCGAACGGCGCCCCCGCGCATCGCCGCACTCCACCGCCGAACGGGATCCATGACGCGCGGTCCGAGTCAGCCGAGCCGCCCCCCGACAGCCACCGCTCAGGACGGAATGCGCCGGCCTCCTCCCAGAGATCCGGTCGTCGCATGGCAAGCCAGATGCACGCTGCCACCTGAGCGCCGGCGGGCACCCGGTGCCCGGCAATGGTGACCGGGGCGAGGAGCAACCGCGGCGCGATCGTCAAGGCCGGACGCGACCGTAACGCCTCCTTGACCACCGCATCGAGATACACGTCGTCGCCCTCTCGCAGACGATCCTGGACCGACGGATGCCGCGCGAGCCGCTCGAACGCCCACGCCAGCGTCGCGGACGAGGTGTCGTGCCCACCGACCAGCAGCGCCACCAGCTGATCTCGCACGTGGCGATCGTCGACTGGCCGGCCCTCCTCGTCGAGCTGGTCGAGCAGCATCGACAACACCGATCCATCCGGTCCCGAAGCCCGGTGGCGCGCGAGCAGGTCGAAGAGCACCGCGTCGAAGCGCTCGACCGCGATCCTGAACCGCCCCCAGGGGCTGCGCGGCCCGAAGTCCCGCATCACGGCCGCCATCGCGAGCACGCGCGGAAGCGAGCGGACCAGGTGGAGCGTTTCGTCGATCGCGCCCCGCAGCGCGGCCATCTCGGCCGTCCCCTCTGCGGCACCGAAGACCACGCGCAAGATCACCCGCAAGGTGAATTCACGCATGCGCTCCAAGGTCACCACCCGCCCGCTCCAGTGCGCGAGCTCGGCCCGCGCCAGGGCCGCCACCATCGGCGTGCAGGCGCGCATCCGCTCGCCATGAAAGGGGCCGCCGAGCAGCCGGCGCTCGCGCAGGTGCGGCTCGCCGTCGAGGAGCAGGATCGAGTCCGCTCCGGCGAACGGGCGCAGGAACTCCCAGCTCTGACCCGCCGGGGCGATCGCGGGATCGAGCCGGAACACATCGCGCACCGCCGCCGGCGAGGAGAACAGCACCATCGGCTCGGTCGTCCAGTACGTGCGGATGGTCGCCGGCTCGCCGAATCGCTCGTGCACGGCGCGCAGAAACGCGGCCGGGCGGGCCATCCAGGCCAGGGTCTGCCACAGCGCCGGTGCGCGCGGTCCGGGCGGTAGGTCCACCCGGGCGATGCTACGAGAGGGCGCCGATCAGGCGAGCACGAACTGGCGCGAGGCCTCGAGCAGGCGATCGGCCGTGGAGGCCAGCTCGACCAGCGACGCGTTGACCTGCTCGGACTGCGCGCTCGTCTGCTGTGTGGCCGACGACATCTCCTGGGCGGAGGCGGAGGACTGCTCCGCCACCGAGGCGATCTCGGTCGAAGCTTCGGTCATGCCGCCCAGGTGCTCGGACACCGCGGCGATCGCCTCACCGATCCGCGAGAAGACATCCTGCGCGCGCTCGGAGCTCTCAACCCCCTTGTCGGCCAGCGCCGCGGCTTCCTGCACCAGGCCCACGACGCGGTTGATGCCTTCCTGAATCTCCTGGACCAGCTCGGCGATCGTGGTCGCGGACTGCCCGGACTCCTCGGCCAGCTTGCGAACCTCTTCGGCCACGACGGCGAAGCCGCGGCCGTGTTCGCCCGCCCGGGCGGCCTCGATCGCGGCGTTGAGCGCCAGCAAGTTGGTCTGGCTCGCGATTCCCGTGATCGTCTCGAGGATGCCGCCGATCTCGCTCGACTTCTGGGCCAGCTCGTCGATGCCGGCCTGTGCGTCCTGTCCGGAGACTCGCACGCGCTGCATCACCCCGTTCGCGCTGCCCGTCGCGTCCGCGCCGAGCTCGCCGAGCTCGCGCGCCTTTTCCGTCGCCTCGGCGGCGACTTCGGCCAGCTCGCGCGTTCTCTGGAGCATTGCAGCCTGGCGCTCGGCGCCCTCGGCTACTTGTGCGCTCGCCTCGGCGATCCCGGCCATCGCGTTTGAGGTCTGCTCGACGCTCTCACGCACCTGCACGCAGACGCCGTGGACGTCGCGAGAGGAGTCGATGACCAGAGCCAGGGTGTCCTGCACCGTGGCCTTGAGCTCGGCGGCCCGGTCCGACAGGTCGCCGTGGCCGCCCCGCGAGGTGAACGAGCCCAGGTCAACCCCCATGGTGGCGAACGTGTCGAAATAGAACGCGTCGGTCGTGGCCTGGAGGTCGTAGTTGAAGACGATTCCGACCGCGCGCTCGACCGCGGCGCACAACGTCGAGGTCCGCCGGAGCTGCCGGGCGTCCCCAGCGCCGCGATCGCACGGCGCCGCGCTCATAAGCAATCGACGGCGGCTGCGTATGGAGCGCGCGCCGGACCGCGTCGAGATAGGACGGATAGCTGCCGAGATACCACTTCAGCGGCAGGTCGATCTTGTTGTGGAGTGCTCCGACTCCGAGCATTCCCTCGAAGTACTCGAGTCCGAACGGCTCGGGCCGCGAGGCTTCGGCGAAGATCGCGCGCCAGTGCTTCTCCTGGGCCTGATGCCAGCCCGCCTTCAACGCGTCGAGCGTGATGCCGGCACCGGCGGCGTAGTCGCTCAGGAACGCACGCGTCGCCGAGAAGCTGAAGTGATGCTCGGTCAGATCGCCGGCGACCTGATCGGCAACGTCCTCGGCCCACAGCTGGACGCTGCCGAGAAGGGAGACGACTTCGTCGTCGAGCCCGATGAACTGACGGCGCAGCGCCAGATTCTCGCGGGTCAGGTGGTAGAGCGCAGCTAGGGAACCCATTGCTCCCGACTATCGTCATCCAGGCGGGACACTTGAGATCAGTGGCTAGGCGCTGAGACGCTCGGCGGCGTGGACGAGTTCGACCATGTCGCTCACCCGAGTCATCTTCACGCGCGGAGAGCCGACGCGCCGCCCTTGGTCGCGCTCATGGCGATCGATGGTGTCCCAATCCGAGTACGTCACGAGGTCGGGTTGGCGCGAGCGCACAAAGGCTTCGATCGCCGGCTCGCTTTGCACGGAGGCGCTGAGATAGCCGGCCACCATGTCCTGGGTCAGCGCACGCACGGTCTCAAATGCGCATTTCTTGTTCGTGCCGATCACTCCGCTCGGGCCGCGCTTGGCCCAGCCGACGACATATTCGCGCGTCGGCCGCCCGTCGGGTCCCAGGATCCGGCCCTCGACGTTCTGGATCACGCCGCGACGTCCGTCGAAGGGAACGCCTTCGATCGGTTCTCCGCGGTAACCGACCGCCCGCAGCACCAGTCCGGCTGCAACCACTGCGCGTGCGCCGGTCGGTCGTGCTCGCAGGCTGCCGTCCTCGAGCCGCTCGAGCACGTTTCGCTCGAGCTCGAGCCCCTCGACTCGCCGTTCGCCGACGATCTGCGTCGGCGTGAGCAGGAACCGGAGTGCGACGCGACGGCTGTGTCCGCGCCGGGGGCGGCTCGCGTAGTGCTGCAGCGAGGCCACGTTCCGCTCGGCCGTCTTGCTGGGACGCTGTTCGCGGAACTGAGCCGGAACCGAGACCTCCGCCGGGTCCACGATCAGATCGATATTCGAAAGCTCTCCGAGCTGACGCAGCTCCGGATGGGTGAACGCGGCCTGCTCGGGACCACGGCGGCCGATGACCACCACCTCCTCGATGCGGCTGCGGTCGAGCGCCACGAGCGCATGGTCGGCGATGTCGGTGCGGGCCAGCTCGGCCGGATTCAGGGCCAGGATGCGCGCCACGTCGAGCGCGACGTTGCCGTTGCCGATCACGATGGCGCGACGGCAGCTGAGGTCGAATTCGGCGTAGCGGTGATCGGGATGGCCGTTGTACCAGCCGACGAAGGAGGTCGCGGAGACGCTTCCGGGCAGCTCCTCACCGGGGATCGCCATCGCCCGGTCCCCAGGGGTGCCGACGGCGTAGATGACGGCGTGGTAGCGAGCCAGCAGGTCTTCGCGGGTCAGGTGACGTCCCAACTCGACGTTGCCGAAGTAGGTGAACCGCGGATGCTCGGCGGTTTTCTCATATACACGGGTAACGGCTTTGATCTTCGGATGGTCGGGGGCGACCCCCGCCCGCACCAGGCCCCACGGCGTCGGCAGCCTCTCGAACACGTCGACGCGGAAATCGACCTCCGCGTTCGACAGCAGATGGCCGGCGGCGTACGCGCCCGAGGGCCCGAGCCCGACGATCGCAACGCGAATGCCCGCGTACGCGGGTGGCAGTCATCCCCCTCGTTATCGCGCGTTCGGGTCAGAACCTTTACCACCGCCCGGGCCTACAGTTTTTGTCCATCCTTCACCACCCGAACCTCAAGCAGTGCCACCGACAACCGATATCCGGGGCCATGGGTGAGAGCACGGACAGCTCAGCGCGGGGCCGCAGGCCCTTTTTCTTCGGCCGATCATCGCGCCGCGTCGAAGCCGATAACGCCGACGCCCAATCGGCCAGCGACGCGTCGTTCGTCGAGCTGATCGAGAGTGTTTCCGCCGCGACTCAGCAGGCGCAGTCCGTCGAAGAGGCGATGTTCGCCGCCCTGGGACGGATCTGTCAGTGGACCGGCTGGCCGGTCGGTCACGTGTACCTGGCCGGCAAGCGGATCGAGGATCCGCTCGAGCCGTCGACCGTCTGGCACCTCGCCCACCCCGAGCGGTTCCAGCCGTTCCGCGACATCACCGAGGCGACCCCGATGCCGACCGGGGTCGGCCTACCCGGGCGAGTCCTGGCCAGCGGCCGTCCCGCCTGGATCGTCGACGTGACCAAGGACGCAAACTTCCCCCGCGGGCCCGTGTGCGAGGAAGTCGGGCTGCGCGGCGCCTTCTCCTTTCCGGTGGCCGTGGCCGAGCGCGTGTACGCGATCGTCGAGTGCTTCTCCGTCGACGCGGTGCGACCAGATCCGCGCCTTCTCGAGGTCACCGCCCATATTGGCCGCCAGCTCGGCCGGGTGATCCAGAACATGGAGACCGAGGTGGCGCTGCGCGACTCCGAGACGCGGTTCCGCAGCGTCGCCGAGTCGGCCACCGATGCGATCGTGGCCGCGGATCAGGCGGGTGAGATCATCAGCTGGAACCGCGGCGCCGAGCGGATCTTCGGCTACACCGAGCCGGAGGTCATGGGCAAGGCGCTGTCAATGCTGATGCCCGAGCGCTTCCGCGCCATGCACGACACGGGGATCCGGCGCGTCGTCGACGGCGGCGTTGCCGCGTCCAAGGTAATCGGCAACACGGTCGAGGTGGTGGGCCTGCGCAAGGATGGGCGCGAGTTCCCGCTCGAGCTCTCGCTGGCCACCTGGCAGACGCCGAACGGCCGCTTCTTCAGCGGGATCATCCGCGACATCTCCGAGCGCAAGAAGGCCGAAGACAAGATCAAGGCCCTACTCGAGACCGCGCCGGATCCGATCGTCGAGATCGACGCCGACGGCCGCATCGTGCTCGCCAATGCGCGCACCGACGAACTGTTCGGCTACGACCGAGATGAGATCCTCCAGCGCCCGGTCGAGAAGCTGTTCGCCGAGCGCTCGCGTGAACTGGTCGCCGAGTCCTTCCACGCCGTGATCGCCGGATCAGACTCGAGCGGGTTGCTCGGCTTCGGCCACGACATCTACGGCCAGAGCAGGGACGGGACGGTCTTCCCCGTCGACGTCACGGTAAGCACCGTGTCGACCGAGCAGGGATTGGTCATCACCAGCATCATCCGCGACGTCACCGAACGCAAGCGGTTCGAGACCCAGCTCAAGCACCTGGCCGATCATGATGCGTTGACCGAGCTGTACAACCGCCGGCGGTTCGAGGAGGAGCTGACCGAGTACAGCGAGTACGCCAAGCGCTACAAGGAGGCCGGCGCGGTCCTGCTGCTCGACCTCGACCGCTTCAAGTACGTCAACGACACCCACGGACACAAGGCCGGCGACGAGGTCATCCGCGCGGTCGGCCATGCGCTGCGCAGCCAGCTCCGGCAGACCGATGTGGTGGCCCGGCTCGGCGGCGACGAGTTCGCCGTCCTGCTCAAGAACGTCGACCAACCAGAGGCCGAGCGAGTCGCGCAACAGATGCTCGACATCGTCAAGCGCCGCGAGCTGCCGCTCCAGGGCCGCGCGACGATGACGACCAGCATCGGCATTGCCCTGTTCGATGAGGACGTGATCGCCGAGAACCTGCTCGTCAACGCCGACCTCGCCATGTACGAGGCCAAGGAGGCGGGCGGCAACCGCTACGAGGTAGCCGACGACGACGGCGAGCACCTTTCCGGGATGCAGGCGCGCCTGGGCTGGGTGGACCAGATCCGCCGCGGTCTGGACGAAGACCGCTTCATCCTCTACTGCCAGCCGATCATGCACCTGGCCTCGCAGACCGTCACGCAGTGGGAGCTCCTGCTCCGGCTGATGGGCGAGGACGGGGAGATGATCCCGCCCGCGGCGTTCATCCCCACCGCGGAGCGTTTCGGGCTGATTCAGGAGATCGACCGCTGGGTCGTTCGCCATGCCATCGACGCGCTCGACCTTTACCGCGACTGGCCCGGCGGGGTTCGCTTCGAGGTCAACGTCTCGGGCAAGTCGATGAGCGACCCGATGCTGCTCGAGGTGGTCGAGGAAGGAATCACGACCAGGAACGTCGATCCCGGCAACCTGGTCTTCGAGATCACCGAAACGGCGGCGATCGCAAACATGGAGGAAGCGCGCGCGTTCGCCGACCGGCTCACCGCGCTGGGTTGCCGCTTCGCGCTCGACGACTTCGGCGCCGGCTTCTCCTCCTTCTACTACCTCAAGTACCTGCCCCTGAACTACCTGAAGATCGATGGCGACTTCATCAAGGGGCTGACGAGCAGCGTGACCGACCAGCTGGTCGTCCAGTCAATGGTCGACATCGCCCGCGGGATGGGGATGAAGACGATCGCAGAATTCGTCGAGGCGCCCGAGACGGCGGAGATGCTCCACGCCAAGGGCGTCGACTACTCGCAGGGCTACTATCACGGTCGGCCTCGTCCGGTGAAGGAGGAATTCGCCGCCGGGCCTAGTGGTCTCCTGCTCCCCGCCAAGGCAAAGTAGCCCCGCGCCGGCGCGGACGGGGAAGCCCGCACGGACGGGCGCGGCAGATGGCGCCGCCGTCGAGACGACGCCATCGCGTGACCGCTAGTCGTTACCGGTGACCTTGTCGGCGACTTTGTCGACGCCGTCCTTGACCGACGACTTGGCCTGATCGACTTTGCCCTCGTTCTTGAGGCTGTCGTCCCCGGTTAGAGAGCCGGCGGCCTCCTTGATCCTGCCCTTGCCTTCGTCGACGTTCTTATCCGACATGGACGCTCCTTTTCTGTCTCGGATCGGTGCTGTGGTCGATACCTTGCCCCCGGGCGCCGTCGCCAAACCCCGGTCGTGGCGACTCCGGGCGGCCGGCCCCCGGAAACGGCCCTAGCCGGGAGGATTGATGGCCGGATGCACAGCGGTGTGCTTGTCGAGCGCCTCTTCACCGCCGATGCGACACCAGATGATGTGCGGCTGGCCTCTCCGGACTGCCTGCCCGAACGTGTACACGGCGCGCGTGTTGCGGTCGATGTAGAGCTCGAGGTAGCCGGGATGGCCCGGCACGTCCCGCACCAGCGCCCGGCCCGGTTCGCCCGGCGGCGTGCGTGCTGAGCGGCGCGATCATCTTCTTCGCCGCCGCGCGGAACGCCCGGCGCTGCTCGGCGGTGAGCTTTCGGTAATCGCGCTTGAACTGAGCCAGGCGGTCGAACGTGGGCGCTGGATTGTTGGGGGCGTCGTGAAACTCATCCAGGAACTCGCCGAACGAATACGTCACCCGGCCGAGCCCGCTTTCGAGCTCGTACTTCACCTGGTCCTCGAGCGCGGCCGGCCGCACCCGCAGCGTGTCGCGGAAAGGCTCGAAGACCACGTAGTCGACGTCGCGCATCCCCCAGCGCTCAATCGCCTCGGCGGTCAGCTTGCTCACCTCGACGACGGTTGGGGCGGAGAGGATCGGAAACAGGTTCTGCGGGTCGGGAACGAGATGGCTCTGGTTGCTGCTGCCAGCGTCTCGATCTGCACCCATACCGACCCCCCGCGCACGAAGTGCCCGACCCGGACCCGGCCGGGATCACACCAGGCGCAAGCCTACAGAAGCCAGCGGGAGCGGTCTGGAAGAACTTCCGGTGTGACGGCGCCGCGCGCGGGAAGGGTTACCGTCCGCCCGGCCGGAGCATCGAGGCCACCTTACGGCGGCAGCCGCCGCACCCGCTCCCCGCACCGGTGAGCTGCCGCACCGCTTCGACGTCGCTCAGGTTGTGGCGGTCAACCGCAGCGCTGATTCGGCCGCGGGTCACCGACATGCAGGTGCACACCAGCATCTCGTCGTCCTCGTATTCCTCGAGCAGGTCAGACGAGAAGTCGCCGCCGAACAGTCCCGGCGGAACCGCCGCGCCCCGCCGGAGCAGCTCGGCGAGCCGGGGTCCGAGGGACGTGTCGCCGAGCAGAATGGCGCCGATCAGGCGGTCCCCGCGGACGATCAGCTTGCGGTAGGTCCCCGAGCGCGTGTCGACGCTCGAGATCTCATCCTCGTCGTCGGCCTCGACCGAATGCGCGCCGGCACAGAAGAGATCGATCTCGGCCACCTTCAAGCTGGTGACCGGGATGGCGCCGTGGAACGCGGACGGTAGGCCGGCGATGCTGGCTCCGGCGACCTTGGCCTGCTCGCGGATCGGCGTCCACAGCCCCTGGACCGTGCCCCGATGCTCGGCGCATTCGCCCACCGCCCAGACGCCGGCCACGCTGGTGCGCATCGCGTCGTCGACGACGACGGCACGCGCCACCTCGATGCCCATCGAATCCGCCAGCGATACCTCGGGCCGGATGCCGGCCGAGACGACGACCATGTCGGTCTCCAGGTCGTCATCCCAGGCGAACCGGATACCGGTAACGCGGTCATCCCCGAGCACCTCGGTGGTGGCGCGCTGGAGCAGCACACGGATCCCGAGTCGCCGAAGCGCTCGCTCAACCAGCTGCGAGGCCCGGGCGTCGAGCTGGCGTTCCATGAGCCGGTCGACCAGGTGCACCACCGTGACCTCGAGCCCCCGGGCCGCCAGCGCCCGCGCCGCCTCCAAACCGAGCAGTCCACCGCCGATCACCGCCACCCGGCGGACCGAGCGGCCGGCGGCGAGGATCGCGCGGGCATCCTGACGGGTTCGAAACGGGAACACCCCTTCCTTGTCCAACCCCTCGATCGGCGGCAACAGCGGCTGCGACCCGGTGGCGAGGACGAGCGCGTCATACGGAAAGCTCCTGTCCACGGGCCGTCCGAGCCACTCGCGCCGCCGTGTCGACGGAGACCACCTCGTCCCCGGCGCACAGCTCGACGTCATTCGCCGCGTACCAATCGCGCTCGCGAAGGTTGAGCGAGACCTCGGTTCGGTTCCCGGCCAGACGATCCGACAGCGCCACGCGGTCGTAGGGCAGGCCCGGCTCGCGGCCGACGAGGGTGACACGCCAGCTCCCCGGCGGCGAGTGGATGAGGGTGCTCTCGGCCGCAGCCAGCCCGGCCGGACCGGCACCTACGACGACCAGCCGGCGGGTTTGCTCGGCCGGCGCGCGCCGTTGGGGCTTGACCGGCTCGAGCCTCACCGCCGATGCCTTCAAGGCCGGCTGGCGGGAGATCGGGTCGGCTTCCCGGTGAGTCAGGTTGTTGACCGCGCCGGCGCCGGGCGGCGCGTGAAGCGCACCCCAGTGGAAGGGCGCGAACACGGTCCCGCCGGGGATCGTCCGGTCAAAGCGGACCCGCAATACGGCCGAGCCGCGGCGGGAGCTCACGCGTGCGAGGTCACCGTCGGACACGCCCGCGCGGGCGCCGTCGATCGGGTTGCATTCGACGAACGGCTCGCGTTCGGCCGCCACCAGAGAACGCGACTTGCCCGTCCGGGTCATTGTGTGCCACTGGCTGGCGATCCGGCCCGTGGTCAGCACGAGCGGGTATTCGGCGTCCGGTCGCTCGGGTAGCCGCCCGGGCTCCATCGCCTTCGTCTGCGCACGCCCGGACGGGGTGTGGAACCCCCCATCCGCATACAGCCGCTCGGTCCCGGGGTGGTCCGGGGTCGGGCACGGCCACTGCAGCGTCCCCTCTCGCTCGAGCCGGGCGTGGCTGATCCCGGCCATGTCGCAGGGGCGTCCCGCGGTCAGGGCGACGAACTCGTCGTACACCTCGGCCGCGCTGCGCCAGGCGAAGTGCTCGCCCCAGCCAAGGGCTCGCGCCAGCCCGGAAAAGATCCGCCAGTCAGGCCGGGCGTCGCCGGGCGGCTCGATCGCCTTTCGGACCAGCGTCACTCGCCGTTCTGAGTTGGTCATCGTGCCCTGCTTCTCCGGCCACTGGGCGGCGGGGAGCACGGCATGGGCAAGCGCCGTGGTCTCGGTGGGGTCGTAGGCGTCCTGACAGACGACGAGCTCGGCCCGGGCCAGGGCGGCACGAGCGCGCTCCGCGTCGGGCATGCTGACGACGGGGTTCGAGCCGGCGATCCAGACCGCCTTGACGCGCCCGTCTTCCAGCGCGTCGAACAGCTCGGTGGCGGGGAGACCGGGGGCCGAGGAGACGCCTTCGGCCTCGTCGGGGATGCGCCAAAGCCGGTTCATCTCCGCGCGGTCCTCGGCGCAGTCGACCTTGCGGTAGCCGGGCAGCATGTGCGACATGCCTCCCACCTCGCGTCCGCCCATCGCGTTCGGCTGACCGGTCAAGGAGAACGGGCCCGCCCCCGGCCGGCCGATGTGCCCGGCGACCAAGCACAGGTTGATCAGCGCTCGGTTGATCGCCGTCCCGGAGGTCGATTGGTTGGCGCCCATCGACCACATGGCAAGCGCACCCGCCGCCGCCGCGAACTGATAGGCGGCGCGCGAGATGTCCGAGGCGGGCACCCCACAGGCCGCGGCAGCGCGCTGGGGCGTCCAGGCGGCGGCGGCGCGCAGCAGCTCCCGATGTCCGTCGACGTGGCGCTCGAGGTAGTCGCGGTCGAGCAGACCGCCCCGGGCGATCTCCGCGAGCATCGCGTTCAGCAGCACGAGGTCCCCGCCGGGGCGGACCTGGAGGTGGATGTCGGCCGCGGCCGCCGTCTCGGTCCGCCGTGGGTCGATGACGATCACCTTCGCCCCCTCGGCCTGGCGCTCACGGATCCGGCCCCACACGATGGGGTGGCAGGCGGCGGCGTTTGAGCCGAGGAGAAGGAAGCAATCTGCTTCCTCGATGTCCGCGTACGAAGGCGGTGGGCCGTCGGCACCGAACGCGTCCGTATATGCGGCCACGGCCGAGGACATGCACAGCCGCGAGTTCGAGTCGAGGTTGTTGGTGCCGAGGAAGCCCTTGACCAGCTTTGCGGCTACGTAGTAGTCCTCGGTCAGAAGCTGGCCACTCAGGTAGAAGGCGACGGAGTCGGGACCATGCTCGCGGCGGATGTCCGAGATCCGGGTGGCCAGACGGCGCAGCAGCGAGTCCCAGCCCAGCGCGGTGAAGCGGCCCTGACGGTCCTCGCGCCACAACGGGGTGATCGCGCGGTCGGGAGTCCGCGTGGCGTCGGGGAGGGCGAGCGGCTTCTGGCAGGTGCGCCCGCGATTGACCGGATTCGTGGCGTCACCGCGCACCTTCTCCAGCCGGCCGTCGGCCACCGTGGCGATGAGACCGCAGCCGACGCCGCAGTACGGGCAGCCGGTCCTCACCTCATGGCGGGAGGCTTCCATCGTCCGCCGCTTACACTCGCGCCTCGGCCAGGCCGGCCCAACCGCGGGTCCACCGCGCGCGCACGAAGACGATGACGCCCAGCGCGCTGATCGAGACGACGGACACGAGGCCGAGGCCAAGGCCGTAGCCGTGGCGGTTGTGCAGCGTGCCGAGTAGGGTGGGCAGGAGGAACCCGCCCAGTCCACCAGCCGCACCGACCAGACCGCTGACCACTCCGATCTGCTCGCGGAAGCGCAACCCGACGAGCTGGAAGGTGGCGCCGTTGCCGATTCCGAACGCTGTCATGGTGATCGGGAAGGCGACCAGCACTACCCCGAGCGGTGGGGACTGGGCGATCAGGAGCAGAATCACTCCGGCCACGGCGTAGACGACGGCCAGCACCCGGGTTCCCCCGAGGCGGTCGGCCGCCCAACCACCGAGGGGGCGCACCAAGCTGCCCAGGCCGACGCCGGCCGCGGTGGCGGTGGCCGCCTGAAGCTTGGACAGGCCGTACTGGCCGTGCAGGAGGATGGGCAGGAAGCTCGTGAACCCGACGAAGCATCCGAAGGTGACCAGGTAGAAGAAGCAGAGCTTCCAGGTGTCGCGCTGGCGCAGAACCGAGCCGATCACCGCCGCGGTCAGAGGGCGGGACGGGCGCGGGGGCTCCTTGGCCAGGACGATGAAGAGCACCCAGGCCACGAGCACCGGGATCGACGCGATCCCGAGGGCGGCGTGCCAGCCGACGTGCTGGGCCAGGCGCGGCGCGCCGAGCGTGCAGACGACGGTGCCCGCGTTGCCGGCCCCGACGATGCCCATGGCCACGCCCTGGTCCTTGGCCTCGAACCACCGGCTGGCCAGCGGGACGCTGACAGCAAAGCTCCCGCCCGCGATCCCGAGCAGGAGCCCTACGCCGAGCAGCTCGGCCAGATCGTGAGCGCCGGCCCAACCCCAGATGAGCGGCGTGACGGCGAGGAGCATGCTGACCGCGCCGACCCGCTTGGGGCCGAAGCGGTCGGCCAGAATGCCCATGAGCACCCGGGTGACCGCGGCCGCGACCAGCGGGGTACCGACGACCACGCCCATCGTCCCGGGCTGCAGATGGAGGCTCTGCGAGATGTAGATCCCCAGCGCGCCGAGGATCGTCCAGACCATGCAGCTGGCGGTGAAGTGGATCAGGGCGGCGAGGAGCGACGGCGTGTGGCCCGAACGCCGAAATCGATTGAGGTCCATCGCCCGTCATGTCGGCACTGCGGACGACTACGGATGAGTAGGGACCGATAGGCCTAGACGGATTTCCGGCATATGCGCGCGCTGCTACAGATGGCCAGGCGGGTGCCGATATGAGCGCCGAGATGGAAACTCGTCCCGGATCCTCTGGAGAGCACGCGCTGCAGGAGCGCTACGGCACGTTCAAGCGGGCGGCGGCGTTCTACGACAAGCAAATGCTCGACCACCTGAACCCGCTCATGCGCGAGTATCTCGCTCGCCAGGAGATGGTGTTCATCGCCACCGCCGATGCTCACGGCGAGTGCGATGCCTCGTTCAGGGCCGGTCCGCCCGGGTTCGTCCGCGTGCTCGACGAGCGCACCGTCATGTACCCGGAGTACCGCGGCAACGGGGTCATGGCCAGCCTCGGGAACATCGCCGAGAACGGCCACGTCGGAATGGTGTTCGTCGACTTCTTCCATAGCGGCGTGGGCCTGCACATCAACGGCCGCGCTCGGATCATCGAGGGCGAAGCGGTCAAGGCGTTCGCGCCGATGCTGGCCCGGATGGCCGGCGTCGAGAACCTGCACGACGATCCGCCGGACAAGAACAAGCGGCCCGAGCGCTGGGTCCTGGTCGACATCGTCGAGGCCTACATCCACTGCTCGAAGCACATCCCGATCCTGGCCAAGCTGCCCGGCAACGCCGGCGAGGCACCGCCGAGCGGGGACCACTTCAAGGCCAAGGACGAGGATCGACCCTGGCGCGCCGCGGGGGTGCCGGTCGACACCGTGCCCGACGACCGCCACGACGATCCCGTCGAAGAGCCGGGAACTCCTGAACGGGCCCTCCCCACTCCGGCGCCGACGCCGACGCCGACGCCGACGCCGGGGAACCGCAGCTCGACGCCCTCGATCTGCCCGCACCGGTTCGGGCCACACAGGTGGAGGTTGACGAGCTCGATTTCCTCGTCCCGCCCGCCTGGGAATCCGTTCTCCCGCGTTAGCGGACCGCGCCCGGTCCTCCCCAGCGCGGTAGCGCTGCGCTGCCCGCGAGCGGACCGAACGCTTTTGAACTTGGACCCGGTGCGGTAAAACACCGCTGATGCTCCGCCTGATCGGCCTCGTGGTTTCGATCGGGCTGGCCGACTCGCTCAACCCCAGCACGGTGGGTCCCGCGCTGTACCTGGCCTCCGGCGAACATCCGCGCGCGGCGGTGAGCCGCTTCACCGCAGGCGTGTTCTCGGTGTTCTTCCTCGTCGGCTGTGCGCTGACGATCGGTCCCGGCCAGGCGCTGCTGGCCCTGGTGCCCCATCCCGGACGGACCGTGCGCTACGTCGCCGAGACGGTCGTGGGAGTGGCGATGCTGGTCGGCTTCGTCTATCTGTGGCGCAACCGCAGCCGGCTCGGCGAGCGCTCAAATGAATCGCGGTCGATCTCCAAGCGCGGCTCCCCGGGGTGGGTCGGCGTGACGATCTCCGTGGTCGAGCTCCCCACAGCGTTTCCCTTCTTCGCCGCCATCGCCGCGATCGTCGCCGCCGGCCTGAACCCGTTCGAGGAGCTGTTCCTGCATCGGTCTCTACAACCTGTGCTTCGTCCTGCCGCTGCTCGGGATCGTGGCGGTGCTCCAAGTGGCGGGCGATCGCGCGGTCCAGGTGCTGGAGCGCATCCGCACCTACCTGCATGCGCACTGGCCCGTGCTCCTGGCCGCCGTGGTGCTGATCGCCGGAGTGTTCGTCACCGCGCTCGGCGTGACCGGACTGACCAGCGGCGCCACCGGACGCGTCGGACACTACTCGCGCCGGCTGCGTCACCTGATCGCCCCGTGAACCCTGCAGACCGAGGCGAACTGCAAAGCCGAGGCAGGAGCGCCGCGACGAGCGGGTGTGGCGGACGGTGAGTCGCCGAAGCTCACCCCGCGAGCGCGGCCCTTCCAGCCTGGGCGCCCGCCTTACAGATCACCCACTGTGGTATTCGGCAGCTCGAGCGCCATTCCTTAGGCCCCGCCGACGAAGCTCGTAACGCCGGCAGTCGAGGAGTGGCGGGCGGGGGTGGCTCCGCCTCGCCCGCTAGCGTGGACGAGCGATGGAGCTCGTCCGATCCAGGCCGAACGTCGAGCTGCGCCGCGATCCCGATGGGACGGCGAGCGTCGTGCTCGCCTTTCCCTATGACGCAAACATCGTCGCGCGCGTGCGGATGATCCCCAACCGCCGGTTCGACTGGGACCGGCGTGAGTGGAGTGCGCCGGCCAGCGACTGGGCCGGCGTGAAGGTGGCCGAGCTCCTCCACCGCTTCCCCGAGCTGACCGCCGACGCGGAGGTCGACGAGTGGCTGTCCGGGCTCGAGGGGCGGTGGGTCGGCTACGTCCGCACCACTCGTCACAACGGCCGCGGCTGGTGGACGCTCGAGACGGTCGGCGGGACGGTCCCGGACGCGCTGTCAAAACCCGCGATCGAGCACGACGGAAAGCTCCTCGTCCCGCTGGCCGCACCTGGCGTGGCCGAGGCGGTGCGCGACCTCGGCGCCGCGAGGCTCAACACCGCTGCCCTGCGCTGCCTCGAGCTCGTCGAGCTCGGCGTTGACCCGCCCCCGGCCCGGCTCGTCATGGCCCGTGGGGTGGACGGGGAGCGTCTCCTGGTCGAGGTCCTGTGGGACCCGGCGGTCGGGTCGGCCTTCGAGCGGCTTCCGGGCGCCACGCGCAATGGTCTCGCTCCCGATCCGTGGCTGATCGACCGCCTGGACGGATTCGTGGCCCAACACGACGTCGAACTCGCGCCCCTGGCCGTCGACGCGCTCGAGCGGATGCGGGCCGAGCACCGCGCGGCGGCCGAGACCGTCCGCCGCTCACGCGCGCTCGAGGCCGAGCCGATCGCGGACCTGGAGCCGAGCCTCGGAGGCGAGCTGGCGCCGTTCCAGTGGGCGGCCGTTCGCTACGCCCTGGAGGCCCGGCGCACCTTCCTGGCCGACGAACAGGGCCTTGGGAAGACGGTCGAGGCGCTCGCCACCCTCGAAGCCGACGGTGCCTTCCCGGCCGTCGTGGTCTGCCCGGCCTCGATGAAGCTGGTGTGGCAGCGCGAGGCCGGCAAATGGCTCCCTCACCGATCCGTCGCCGTGGTCAACGGCCGGGCTCCCGTGCCCCCGCGTGGTGACATCACGATTCTCAACTACGACATCGCCTCCGCGCATGGCGCCGCCCTCGCCCGCCGGCGTCCGCGCGGGCTGGTGGTCGATGAGGCGCATTACTGCAAGAACCCGCACGCCAAGCGCACGCACGCGGTCCGCCGTCTAGCCGAGTCGCTGCCCTCGGACGGGCTGCGGCTGGCCCTGACCGGTACCCCGGTACTCAACCATCCCGAGGAGCTGATCCCCCAGCTGCGGATCATCGGCCGGCTCGGCGACTTCGGGTCCGGCGCGCGGTTCGCGCGGGAGTTCGAGGGCCAGTTCAGCGAGGAGCGTCTCCACTGGCATCTGCGCCGCCGGGGGTTCATCCGGCGGCTGAAGTCGGAGGTGCTGCCCCAGCTGCCGGCCAAGCGCCAGGTCGTGGTCCCGATCGCGCTGAGCAACGAGGCCGAGTACCGGCTGGCCGAGCGCGATGTGATCGCCTGGCTGCGCACGCAGCCGCTCGATCTGCGCGAGCTCGATGCCCGGATCGCAGCCACCCTGCGCGCGGAGCGCCTCGCCCAGCTGACCGCGCTCCAGCGCCTGGCAGCGTCAGGGAAGCTGGCCGGCGCCATGACCTGGATCGCCGACTTCCTGGCCAACGGGGAGCCGCTGGTCGTGTTCGCCCGTCACATCGAGGTCCAGCGCGCCGTCCTCAGGCAGTTTCCCGGCGCCGTCCACATCCTCGGAGATGACTCTCTTCAGCGCCGCCAGGAGAGCATCGCGGCCTTCCAGGACTCTGACGGCCCGCAGCTGATCGTCTGCGCCACTCGGGCCGCCGCCCAGGGGATCACGCTCACCCGGGCCTCCAACGTCTGCTTTCTCGAGCTCGAATGGACTCCGGCGATGCACGACCAGGCCGAGGACCGCTGCCACCGGATCGGTCAGCGGGATGCGGTGACCGCCTGGTACCTGCTCGCGGCCGAGACGATCGACGAGACGATGGCCGCCCTGATCGAGCGAAAGCGTCAGATCGTGGCCGCGGTCACCGACGGCCGGCGCAGCGGCGACGACAGCCTGGTCGACGGTGTCATCCGCGAGCTCCGCAGCGGGCGCCCGCTCCGCCACCTGCGAGCGGTCACCGACCCGCGCTAGAAACCGTCAGCTCGGGGGCACGAAAGCCGGGTCGTGCTCGTGCTCGCGGAAGAACCGGACGACCGGGCCTACGTAGTCCTGGAAGTGCGGACAGTGCAGGTCGTGGCGCGCAAGCAGCTTTGACGCGTTGCGGGTGTCGAACTTGACCGGATGGTTCAGGTAGCGGATCGACTCCACCGGCGCTCCGTAGAAGTACTCCCGCATGCGCTTGAACCGCAACGACCGCTCCAGAAGCGCGTTGGGGACCGGCAGCGACGGCTCCTTGCCCGCGTACTCGCGCGCCAGCACGCGGACCAGCTCGGCGGCGCTGATCGGCTCGGGATCGACCAGGTGAAGCACCTCGCCGATCGCCGCCTCGTCGGTGCAGGCGGCCACCATCGACTTGACGATGAAGTCGACCGGCACCACGTTGAACGGCGACTCGGGGCTGCCGAACCTCGGGAGCGGGCCGCTGCGCTCGGCCGCGCGGCTGAGCGTGCGCAGCACGTAGTACGGGCCGTCGAACTTCTCGGTCTCGCCGCTCCCGGAGTCACCGACCACGATGGCCGGGCGATAGATCGTGGTCGGGATTTCGTGCATGCGCTGTTGGACCCAGACCTCGGCCTGGAACTTGGTCGACTCGTAGTGGTTCTTGAACCCCTGGCCGAGCACGAGCTCGTGCTCGTAGACCGAGCCCTGGCGGTCGCCCGCGACGTACGCCGTGCTCACGTAGTTCAGCCGCTCCAGCTGCTGGCAACCGGCGCAGAAGTCGAGGATGTTGCCGGTCCCGTCGACGTTGACGAGCTCGGCGAGCTCGAGCGGCACGGCCAGGTTGTAGATCGCGGCCAGGTGGAAGACCTGCAGCACCTCGCGCTGGAGCTGCTCGCGCCGCATGTCCTGCAGACCCAGGCCGGGCTTCGTGATATCGCCCTGCACGACTTCGATCCGCGAGGAGTCGATCGTCTCCGCGCATTCACGCGCCCGATCGAGCTGCTTCTCCTCGACCAGGGCGACGATCGCCGCCTCCTGATCGGCGGCCAGCAGCGCGCGGACGAGCCGCCGGCCGATGAAGCCGGGGAACCCGGTGATGAACAGGACCCTGGACACGGCCGGGCAGTGTAGGGGCCGGGCGCCGAGCTCGCGGTCAGCCGACGGCGGAGGTCAGCGGACGCCGGGCAGGCGCCGCAGGATCCGCAACCCGACGGTCATGCCCTTGGCCCACAGGCGCTGACCGATGATCGGCGGCGGGGCCAGCGGCATGACTCGCTGGACCGCGATGGTCTGAGGCTCGGTGTACTTGGTGATCCCGTGGGCGCCGTGCCGGCGTCCGAGCCCGGAGTCCTTCATCCCGCCCATCGGCGCGTCGACCGAGCCCCAGGCCGAGATGTAGCCCTCGTTGATGTTGACCGTGCCCGCCTGCAGGCGCTGGGCGACCTGGCGGCCGCGGTCGATGTCGCGCGTCCACAGGCTGAAGTTGAGCCCGTAGGTGCTGTTGTTGGCTCGGGCCACCGCCTCGTCGTCGGTGGAGAAGGTCGACACCGCCACCACGGGCCCGAACGTCTCGTCGGCGAACAGGTCCATCGCGTCGCTCACGTCGCCGAGGATCGTCGGCTCGTAGAAGTACGGCCCGATGTCGGGGCGGGCCCGACCGCCCGCCAGCACTGAGGCGCCCTTCGACACCGCGTCGTCGACGTGGGCCTTGACCGCCTCGAGCTGGTCCTCGGCGATCAGCGACCCCATGTCGTAGTCGTAGCTCAGGCCCGAGCCGAGACGCATCCGCCGGACCCGGTCGACCAGCCGGCGCGTGAACTCCTCGGCGATCGCCTCGTGCACGAGCAGCCGCTCGACCGAGATGCACAGCTGACCCGAGTTCGAGAACATCGCCCGCTCCGCGCCCTCGACCGCCCGCGCCAGGTTGGCGTCCTCGAGCACGATCATCGCGTTCTTGCCCCCGAGCTCCATCGAGCTCGGAATCAGCCGCTCCGCCGCCTGGCTGGCCACCTTGCGCCCGACCGCGGTCGAGCCGGTGAACATGATGTAGTCGACGCGATCGATCAGCTCCGGCCCCAGGTCGGACCCCGAGCCGGTCACGACCTGCAGGACGTCGGGCGGCAGCCCCGCCTCTTCGATCAGCTCGAGCGCGGCCAGCCCGCTGAACGGCGTCTTGGTGTCGACCTTCATCACGACCGCGTTACCGGCCGCGATGGCGGGGACGGCGTCGCTGATGCTCAAGGTGAGGGGATAGTTCCAGGGCGAGATCACCCCGACCACGCCGACCGGGTGGTGGTGCTCCCAGGCCGCGGTCAGGAACGGGAACACGCCGCGGGCGCGGCGGGTGCCCAGATGCCGGTCCAGCGTGCGGGCGTAGTAACGGGCGACGATCGCCGCGTCGAGGATTTCCTCGAAGGCGTGGCGCCGGGCCTTGCCAGACTCGAGCTGGATGACGTCGAGGAGCGCGTCCTGGCGCTCGAGCACGAGGTCGTGAAAGCGCAGCAGGATGCGCCTGCGCTCGTCGAACCCGGACTCGCGCCACTGTTCCTGGGCTGCCCGAGCGCGCTTGACCGCGAGCTCGATGTCGTCGTCGGTGCAGCGGGGGACCGTGCCCAGAAGCCGGCCGGTGGCCGGGTTCTCGACCTCGAGCGGCTCGTGCTCGCCCTGGCCCCGGGTCACCCGCTCGGCCAGCTGCGCCAGCCGCTCGGCCGACACCCGCTTTGACCCTGTCGGGGCGGGGGATCGGTCCGTCGTCTCACGTGTCTCGGTCGCCACGCTCATCGTGCGCTCACCGAGAAGCGGGTCTCGTAGAAATCGAGCATGTGTGGCATGGGTCCTCCACCCTCGATCTGCGGGCGTTCGAGCTTGAGCGTGTAGCGGGCGAGCATCTGGGCCAGGGCCGCCTTGCCCAGGAGCGAGACCAGCGGGCCGCCGGGGCAGTCCTGGCTGCCGTTGCTCAGGTGGTTGAACCGGTAATCGCCCCCGCCCTCGCTCCAGCGCTCGGGCTCGAACCGGTCGGCGTCGGCCACATGATCGGGGTCGCGGTGGTTGAACGCGTTGATCATCATCACCTGGGTTCCGGCCTCGAGCTCCTCACCGGCCAGGACCGTCTCGCGCGTGGTCTCCCGCGCCAGCAGGGGCGTCGTCGGCCACAGCCGCATCGCCTCCTGCAGGCACCCGTCCAGGTACGTGAGCCCGTCGATGGCCGAGGGGTCATTCAAATCCACGCCCTCGAGCTCGGACAGCACGCGCGAGAGCACTGAGGAGTCGGCCACGATCCCGGCCAGCGCCCGGTAGGCGTTCGCGCCCAGCGTGTCCCGCATGGCGAACATCCAGTGCGGGATCTGCTGGGTCACTCGCGTGCGCGTGGTCTGCGGCGCCTGCGCCGCCTGGGCGACCAGGCTCTCCGGGCCGGGCTCGGCGACATAGTGCTCGAGACCGGCGTACAGCTCGTAGTAGTCGTCCGCATGGCTGAGCCCGACCAGCCGGTTGGCCTCCCCCATCAGCCGCTCCAGCCGCGCGGTGAGCTCCTGGTCATCGCGAGCCTGGTCGCCGAAGATGACCCGCAGGGTGATGTGGTCGAACAGCTTCTCCCAGTCGCCATACCGAAGCGTCCCGCTGATCCCGAGCCGCTCGACCTCACCGGCGACCACGCCGACGAACCGGCCCGCGAACGGGTGCACGGAATCGTGGCTGGCCAGTACGGTCTCGGTGAACGCGCGGCGGTCCTTCCATTCCTCGCCGCGTGACATCGTGAGCGCGTCGGGCTGGAAGTGCGACATGCCCTTGGCCTTGGCCCCGGCATCCCCGGCGTAGACGTCGGCCGAGCCGTCGAGCACTTCGCGAATCGCCGGCTCGCCCCACAGCACCACGATCCGGCCGCCGAGCAGCTTCACCCCCTGGCCGTCGTGCTTGCGCCGGACCGAGGACAGGGTGGCGATCGCGCGGCGATCGGCGTCGAGCTTGGTCAGCAGCTTCATCGCCGATCGCCGGGGCGAGAACAGCCCGCGGACCAGCGCCGGCACGACGCCGGTGACCAGGATCCCGACCGCCTCGGGGAGTGAGGCGTCGGGCAGGCCCTGGCCTGCGGCGGCCTGCCCGGTGCCGTTGGTGCTCTGCGCCTTGGTCGCGGTCATGCGTTGATCGCGGCCAGTGCCTTCTTCATGCCTTCAACGCGGTTCTGGAGCCGGTGCTGGCCATTGCCGTTGCCGTTGGCCTTCGCCTTGCCGTCGGTCGCCACCTTGTTCCAGGGCAGGAACGCATTCGGCAGCCCGTCCAGCGCCGGCTCGAGCTCCGGATAGTGCCGCAGCAGCACGTCCTTCATCTTGGTGTGGGTGACCCACCGGATTCCGCTCTCGGTGTAGACCTCGGGGCGGAAATCGGTGGTGAAGAAACGGTCGCTCTTCAGGCGCCGCGACGCCATCAGGATGAAGATCCGGAAGGCCGTGTCCGAGAATCCGAAGCCCGGAGGCAGCGGCTCGGCGTACATCCCGACCTGGAGGTCGACCTTGTCGACGTCGTTCTTGTAGACCCGGCGCATCTCCTCGGCCCACCGCGGGTTCTGGGTCATCTCCTCGAACGAGCGGATCCGCGGCATCCGCAGCTCCTCACGGAAATCGTTGTAGCGAGGCACCCCGCGCTCGCGGTCGCGCAGCACGTCGAGCGTGGCCAGATCCATGATCTCGCCGTCGATGCGGGTGAACCGCTGCAGGGCCCGCGGGTAGTTGTGCAGGCAGATCTGGCCCGGATGCTCGACCCCCATCGAGTAGATCAGGTCGCCGACCTCGAAGTCGTCCATGAACGATCGGGTGTGCTTGCCCTGCAGCTCCACGAACGGCTTGTCGCGCACCACCTGCTCGCCGCTCTGGGCCCGGTACAGATTCCAGTCGTCCCGGAGCAGAGGGTGCATCCGGTAGACCGAGACGAACTCCTCGGTGAGCTGGAAGCGGGCGTCGTGGTGGGCCTGGGGCGAGCCCATGATCCCGCTGAAGATCTCCGAATCGCCGAGGCGACCGAAGCGGTCCTTCAGGTTCTGGCCGAAGATGCCCGACCAGTTCACGTTCATGGCGAACCACAGCGCCGGCGTGTTGACGATCCCCGGCGTCCACTCGACCGTGTGGATCTTCGCCATCAGGGCCGAGTTGATCAGCCACGCGGTGTCGAACAGCCGCTGGTCGTCCCAGCCCGGGTTCTCCCGCTTGAGCATGTCGCAGATCGCGTTGTGCTCCTTGGTGAACAGGGTGTGCAGGCACGAAAGGCCGAACCACCAGTTCTCGTTGAACCCGGACAGGTCGACGCCGGGTTGCTCTGGATCCTCGGGCAGCCGGCCGTTGGGCTCGATCTTCAGCTTGCCGTCCTTGAACGCGCGCAGCGCGTTCTGGCGCTCCTGGCCCGCGCCGTAGATCTGCGAGCCGTCCCACCAGTGCGTCTCGGTGTTGCCGTAATCGATGTTGCGCCCGCCCCCGCTGCGAGCTGAGTCGAGGGATGCGAGGGCGTCGACACGGTCCGGCGGACCCGCATCGGGTGATCGGGCCAGTCGTCGTCGTCGGCCACCGGCACCTCGAGGACCTCGTCCTCGTTGCCGCGGCCGTGGAAGAACCAGTTGTGGTTCTCGAACTGGATCCACGCCTGCGCGAGCACGTTGAGCGTCTCGGCCGGCTTGAACTCGTCCCGGGTCATGAGCTCGAGCGAGATCTCGCGCGGGCTGGGATCGAACAGCTGCGGCGGCTTCTCGGGCCGGATCCGCTTCGGGTTGATGTTGCGGGAGAACGCCGTCGCGTGCGACCCCATCTCGGGATCGTTGAGATCGTTCCACTTCCCGTCCGGGCGGCGCGCGGTGAGGGCTTCCGGCGGCGGATCCTCGAGCGCGTGCTTGCGGATCGGAGTCCCGGTGTCGAACAGGTTCATGTCGCGCAGATCCAGGCGCAGCGAGAGCAGGTTGAGCGCTTTCAGTCCGACCGTGGGCATCTCGTACCACTGCCGCTTCTGATTGACCTTGCTGAAAACCGCATTCAACGCGCGGCCGGCCAGAGATCTCTTCACCGGGGTCTCCTCCTCGTGTCCATTTACCGACGATTTTTTTGTTACCCGTGAGTAGCTAAACGCATGCACCGACTTTTGGCAGGTAGAACTGCGGGTTAGAGCGAGCCCCAAACCGGGCATTCCCCTGGCAGCGATCGCAGGAGGAGAAAGACACATGCCGGGGACCACCTTCAGAAGCTCGTTCGAAGAGCTGACACGCAAGCTTGCCGCCGACACCGCCGGAGCGGTGGCGACCGTGGCCGAGGCGATACCCGGCACCGGGACCGGTGGCGCCGTCCTACAGCAGGTCGGCGAAAAGGTCCCGGGAGGTGCTCCGCTCGCCGCCGTCGGAGAGCAGCTCAAGCGCCCCGAGCAGCTCGCCCGCGCGGCCGAGGTGATGGTCCGATCCGGGATCATCGGAGCCGACCGTCCGGACAAGCTCCTGCGCGCGGCGCGCGTGATGATGGGCTGGAAGCTCACCCCCGCCGCGGCGTTCGTGGTCGGCGCGATGCGCTACGGCGACGAGCCGGCGATCATCGACGAGATCGGCAGCCTGACCTTCTCCGAGGTCGACCGCCGGACCAACGCTCTCGCGCGCGCGATGAGCGAAGCCGGCGTCGGACCCGACGACTCGGTGGCGATCATGTGCCGCGACCACCGCTGGTTCATCGAGGCCACGGTGGCGATCTCGAAGCTCGGCGCCACCGTGCTCCTCTACAACACCGCCTTCGCCGGCCCCCAGCTCGAGGAGGTGACCGAGCGCGAGGACCCGAAGGCGATCGTCTACGACGAGGAGTTCGCCGAGCTGATCGAGGACGCGGTGGGCGACCGCCACACCTGGCTGGCCTGGCACGACGGCGCAACCGGCGACGGTGAGCCGGATGAGAACTCGGTCGAGTACCTGATCCAGAACACCGACGACTCCGACACCCCGATGCCCGACCAGCCGGGCAAGATCACCCTGCTGACCTCCGGGAGCACGGGGACGCCGAAGGGCGCCTCGCGCGGGACCCCGGACCCGATCGAGCCGATCGTCGCCGTCCTCTCACGGATCCCGCTCCGCGCCCGCCAACCGACGATGTTCGCGGCCCCGCTGTTCCACGCGTGGGGCTTCATGCACTTCAACCTGGGCCTGCTCCTGTCCTCGACCTTCGTGCTGCGGCGCAAGTTCGACCCCGAGGCCACCCTGGCCAAGATCGAGGAGACCAAGGCGACCACGCTGGTGATCGTCCCGGTGATGCTCCAGCGCATCCTCGAGCTCGACGAATCCGAGCGCAACGAGCACGACATCTCCTCCCTGCGGGTCGTGGCCTCGAGCGGCGGGGCGCTGTCGGCTGACCTGGCCACCGAGTGGATGGACACCTACGAGGACAACCTCTACAACCTCTATGGCTCGACCGAGGTGGCGTGGGTGGCCATCGGCACCCCGCAGGACCTGCGCGAAGCTCCCGGGACGGCCGGGACGGCGCCTCCCGGGACCTCGATCCGGATCCTCGACGAGGAGAGCCACGAGGACAAGCCCGCCGGCGAAAGCGGCGAGATCTACGTCGGCAACGCGATGCTGTTCGAGGGCTACACCGGCGACGAGGACGACAAGGACATGGTCGACGGCCACATGACCACGGGAGATGTCGGCCACCTGGACGAGAACGGCCACCTGTTCGTCGAGGGCCGGGCCGACGACATGATCGTCTCCGGGGGCGAGAACGTGTACCCGGAGGAGGTCGAGGAGGCGCTCCAGAAGCACGACAGCGTCTCCGAAGCCGCGGTCATCGGGGTCGAGGACAAGGAGTTCGGCGAGCGACTGAAGGCGTTCGTGGTCAAGGACGGCGAGGTGTCCGAGGACGACCTGAAGTCCCACGTCAAGGACAACCTGGCTCGCTACAAGGTGCCCCGGGACATTGAGTTCGTCGACGAGCTCCCGCGCAAGCCACAGGGCAAGGTCGACAAGGAGAAGCTCAAGGAGAACGGCAAGCCCGACTCCGAGGAGTCGGACTCGGACTCGGAATCCGATTCGGACTCGGCTTCCGAGTCGTGATCTAGCCGATCCGGTAAAACCAGGCGAGCATGTCGGTGGTGCTCGCCACGGCGCTGGGCCCTGTACTGCAGCGCTACCTGCTGCAAGCGCGGCAGATGCAGGCCCTGTCGTTCGCCGTGCACATCCCGCTCGTCTGCTTCGGGATCGCGTTTCCGGCCATGGTCCTGTTCGCCGAATGGCTGTACGCGCGCTCGGGCGAGGAGGTGTACCTGACCCTGGCCCGCCGGTGGACGCGCATCATGGTGGCGCTGTTCGCGGTCGGCGTGATCACGGGCACGGTCCTCAGCTTCGAGATGGGGCTGCTGTGGCCGAACTTCACCGCGACGTTCGGGAGCGTGTTCGGGCTCGGGTTCGCGATCGAGGGATTCTCGTTCTTCGCCGAGGCCATCTTCATCGGCATCTACGTGTATGGCTGGACACGGCTCTCGCGACGCGCCCACATGCTCGTCCGGCGTGCCGATCGTCCTGGCCGGGTTCACCGGCTCGCTGATGGTCATCGCGGTCAACGCGTGGATGAACCACCCGGGGGGTTTTCACGTACGCGCGGGCCAGGTCACGGACGTGAGGCCGCTGCAGGCCCTGTTCGGCAACCCGTACCTGTGGCACGAGCTCGTCCACATGTACATCGCCGGCTACATCGTCACCGGGTTCCTGGTCGCCGCCGCCTACGCCTTCGGGCGGATGCGCGGCCGGTGGGGGCGGTACGAGCGGACGGCGCTCGCGATCCCGCTGACCATCGCCGCGCTGGCCTCGCCGGTCCAGGTGCTGGTCGGCGACTGGGCCGGCCGCGCGGTCGCCACCTATCAGCCGGTCAAGCTGGCCGCGCTGGAGGGCGTGGGGAGAACCGTGCGCGGCGCTCCCGAGCACCTGGCCGGCTGGTACACGCACGGCGAGGTGAAGTACGGGCTCGGAATCCCCAAGCTCCTCTCGCTGCTCGCCTTCCACGATCCGAACGCCACAGTCCGGGGGCTCGACACCGTCCCCCCCGCCGACCGCCCACCGGTCAACGTGGTCCGGTTCGCGTTTCAGACCATGGTCGGGATCGGGACATTGCTGGCTCTGCTGGGAGTGGTGTACCTGTTCGTGCGCTGGCGGCGACGAAGCCGTCCCGCGGCCGAGGCGTTTCCGGAATCCCGCTGGTTCTACCGGGCCGTGGTCCTGGCCGGCCCGCTCTCGCTCGTGGCCCTGATCGCCGGCTGGGTGACGACCGAGGTGGGCCGCCAGCCATGGGTCGTCTACGGGACGATGCGCACCTCCCAGGCGGTCACCGGCGCGGGCGGGATCCCGGTCGGATACGCCACCCTGGCGCTGGTGTACGCCGGAGTGGCGGTCGGCGTCGCCTGGGTCCTGCGCCGGCTCGCCGCCTCCCCCCTGGCCCGCGTGCCGGCCTGAGCCATGCTGGACGTCCTTCCGCTCGCCTTCGCGCTCGCCGGCCTGGCCCTGTACGGCGTACTCGGAGGAGCGGACTTCGGGGCCGGGTTCTGGCAGCTCGTGTCCGGGCGCAACGAGCCGATCCGCGAGCTCGCGCACGATTCGATGGCCCCGGTGTGGGAGGCCAACCACGTATGGCTGATCTTCGTCCTCACCGTGACCTGGACCGCGTACCCGCGCTTCTTCGGCTCGGCCGCCTCGACGCTGTCGGTGGCGCTGCTCATCGCCGCCGTGGGGATCATCTTCCGGGGCGCCGCCTACGCGTTGCGGACCGGTACCACGACCCACCGCGAGCAGGCCGTGATCGACCGCGTGTTCGGCTGCTCGTCGCTGCTCGCGCCGTTCGCGCTCGGCGCGGCGATCGGCGGGATCGCCGCCGGCAAGGTTCCGGTGGGTAACGCCGCCGGCGACCTCATCACCTCCTGGCTCAATCCCACCTCGATCCTGATCGGGGTGCTCGCCGTGGCCACCGGGGCCTATCTGGCCGCCGTGTTCCTGTGTGGGGATGCCGTGCGCCGCGAGAACCCCGAGCTGGCCGAGGCCTTCCGGATCCGCGCCCTCGGGGCCGGGCGTGGTGGCCGGCGCGATCGCCCTCGGCGGCCTCGCCGTCGTCCATGGCTACGCGTATCCGCTGTACCACGGGCTGGTCGAGGGCAACGGGCTGCCGGCCCTGATCGCCTCCGCGGTGGCCGGCACGGCGACCCTGGGGCTGGTCTGGCGCCGGCGCTACGAGCCCGCGCGATACACCGCGGCGGTCGCGGTGGGGGCGATCGTCGCCGGATGGGCACTGGCGCAGAGCCCGGAGCTCCTACCCGGCCTGACCGTGGAGCAGGCGGCGGCTCCGCACGACACCCTGGTCGCCGTGCTCGTGGCCATCCTGGCCGGCGGGGCCCTGCTCGCCCCATCGCTGGTCACGCTGTTCCGGCTTGCCCTCGGTGGCCGCCTGACCGAGGGCGAGACCGCGGTCCAGGCGCCGGGGCAGGCCCCGCTCGCCCAGCCGGGCTGGCTCCTCCGGGTCGCGGTGGCGCTGCTGATCGCCGGGGTTCGGGCTCGTCAACGTGGCCGATGCCGAGTGGGCGCACGTGATCGGAGCGGCGTGCTTCTTCGGCTTCATCGCCACCGCGTTCCGAGTCGCGGTCCCGCTGCCGTAGTTGGGCCTCGCTTCGCTCGGCATCCCTGGGACCGAGAGGGCCCGTCCGGACCTCCATGGCATCGCCGAGACTCACCGCAACGCGCAGCGAGACCCAGATCAGCCGAGCATCAGCTCCGCCAAAACGTTGCCCGGCGCGCGGACCGGCGGGCCTTCGGCGACAAAAGTGCGCTGTGGAAGCGCAGACGTCGCCAACTCCCCGGCCGTTCGGCCGTCGGGCAACGTTTTTGCTCGCGTTCCGCGCCGCGCGTGCCCCGGATCAGGGCCGCCCCGAATGCCAGCCCCCAGGGGGAGAAGCTCACACCCCTCGAGCCGTGATGGCGAAGCCGATCGTCATGGCCAGGTTGGCCGCCCCGGCCGCCTGCAGCGCGGCGCGCGGCAGCGGTCCGCCGAAGGCGGGCGAGCGGGACCACACGACGTCCGTGAGCAGCTCGGTTCCGCGCAGCCAGGCGAGCGCCCACCAGTCCTCGGCACGACCGCGCCGGCCCGCGACGGCATGCGCGGCGGAGAACGTGAGCCACGTCGGGCCGCAGCGCCGGAACAGGTGCCGGGCGTCTTCGGACGGCGATGCGTGGCCGAGCGCCCGGAGCGTCGCGTCCGGGGCCAGCAGGGCCGCCGTCCCGAGCGCGAGGTCGAAGCCGATCATCAGCCGGTTGACGCGTCTGATCATGGGTCGGGATACGGCTGCACGGTGATCGCGTCCGGCCGTTCGCGGGTGCCGAGCTCGTAGGCCGCCCCCGCCGGGAGGTCCAGCGTGCGCCCGTCCACGGACAGGGTGAGCGCCGCGACCGAGCAGTTGGTGGTGAAGTGGCCCGGCCCGGTCGGATCGGAGTACTCCCACGCCACCACACGGTGCTCGGAGGCGGTGAGCTCGCCCTGCACCGCCCCCGGAAGAACAAACCGGCACCGGGTTGGCGCCTCGGACACCGACGCGGGACGGAGGCCGCCGAGGCGATGCAGGGTCCCGTCCAGCCACAGGCCGCCGTTGGCGATCCACGGGAGGGTCAGGCCGCCGACCTTGATCCGCCCGATGATCACGTCGAGCCACGCCTCCGGCGCATCCGGAAAACCGGTGCCGTGAAGCCAGATCCACCGTTCGGCATGCTCGGCGCCCCAGTTGTGGCCGACCATGCCCGGCCACCCGTCGATGGCGAGCCGCTGTCCGCCGACGGTGACCTCGCCGTGGAAGACGGCGCGCGGGGTTACCGACACCGCCTTGGTCCGGGGCACGGGCGTGCGGTACATCCATGACCGCGGCAGGTAGGCGAACTCGGGCGCGGCCTCGGCGTAGGTGAGCTCCCAGGACGCGTCGTCGAGCGACCCCGTGGCCTGGCCGTGGACCAGCCGGCTCGCCCCGACATGGATCAGCTCACCCGGGTCGGCGCCCAGCGCTTCGGGCTCGAGCGTGACCTTCCGCGCCGCCGGCGACCCATCCCCTGACCACACCGTGCACCACACCGAACCAAGCCGCGGGCGATCGGGTCGTTTCAGCGTCGTGTATCTGATCCACGCGCCGCGCGGCGAATGGGGGTCGGCCACTTTGAGGTAGTAGCTCTCGTAGCTCATCCCATCAACCTGAAGGCCAGACGCGTGGCCAGGGCCATGATCGTGATCTGCGGATTGACGCCGAGCGGCCCGGGGATTGCGCTCGCGTCGGAAACGTACAGCCCCTGCAGTCCCCGCACCGCGAAGTCCGGGTCGAGGACCGAGCGGTTCGGGTCCGCGCCGGCGCGCGCGGTCCCCAGCGGGTGGAACCCCATCGCCTTGATCGAGGTGGGCGGGACGGGATGGCGTTCGAGCGGGCCGGAGTCCCCGTCGCGCAACGCCGGCACGCCCCGCACGGGCACGATCACTTCGTGGGCGCCGGCGGCCCAGTAGAGCTCGGCCAGCGCGAGCATCCCGCGCTTGAACCGCCGGGCGTCCTCGGCCGCGAGGTCGTAGCGAACGATCGGGCGGCCACGCCGGCCGAGTACCGATCCGCGGGCGCGGTCGGAGACCATCACTCCGAAGCTCGCGGTTCGGCCCGCGTCCAGCATCAGCTCCCGGTGCGCGGCCCCGACCCGCGGCGTGGTCAGCGCAAGGTAGTCCGGTGGCCCCGCGATCCCTTCCAGCATCACCCCGTCGGCGGCGAACTCGTCCACGTAGTAACTCTGCGGCACGCCCTCCCACATGCGGATCTCTTCGGCGAACCGAGCCCGGACCGCGGTCGCCGGGTGCACCGACAGGCCCCGGCCGAGCGCCGGCGAGCGAACGCCGAAGCGCCGCAGCAGCAACGGAGTGTGCAGTGCGCCGGCGGCGAGCACCGCGGTCCCACACCGCACTCTGACCCTGCCTCCGGCGCTCGTCCGCGCGTGCACAGCGCGCACGCGGCCATGCACGTACTCGAGCCCGACCGCCCGCGCCCCGGTCAACGCCCCTGCCCCCGCCGCCAGCGCCCGGGCCATATAGGTCATCCCGGTGTGCCGCTTGGCTCCGCTCGGGCACCCGTACGCGCACACCCCCGAGCCGATGCAACCTCCGGCGTTGCGACGCAGATAGCCACCCGACCATCCGAGCCGAGCGGCGCCGCGGCGGACCACCTCGGCGTTGCGACCGGCCAGCTCCGGTGTGACTTCGGCGACCTCGAGCTCGCGCTCCACTCGCTCCAGATAGGGCTCGAGCCGCTCGTCGAGCCCCTCCTCCCGGCTCCAGCGTTCCAGAACCCGCCCCGGGGGACGAAAGCACGTCCCCGAGTTGATCAGCGTCGTCCCGCCCACCCCGCGGCCCAGCGGCAACACGAGCGGAGGGGTCCCGATGGTCACCGTGCGCCCGGCGTCGCGGTACAGCTTCGGGATCATGTCGCGCGGGCGGCCGGTGAGGTCGGCGGGGCTCCACCACTCGCCCTCCTCGAGCACGACCACCCGCGCGCCGCCCTGGGCGAGCTCCTTGGCCACCGGCGCGCCGCCCGCGCCCGACCCGATCACGCACACGTCGGCGTCGATGTGGTGACGGCGTGACAGCTCGGCGCCGGCGATGAGCCCGATCATGCCGAGGCGAAGCCGAGCGCGGCGAGCACCGCCGGCTCGCCGTAGTAGGCGAGTTGGGCCAGGGCGGCCAGCGCTTCGCCGAGCGGAGCCAGGCGCCCGGACAGCATCCGTTCGCAGCCGCTTGGGCCCAGGATCAGCACGCGTAAGAGCTGGCGCTGAAGTCGCGGGCCGGATTCGAGCGAGCGACCAAACGCGGCCACCGCATCGGTCTCCCGCACCGGCGGAAGCGGGGGCGCCGGCGCCACCGCCCACTCGATCAGCGCTTCGATCGCGTTCCGTTCGCGCTCGATCACGCTTGTGTACCCTATAGGTACGTTTCGTACTCGTCAAGTACGCGGTACCATCCGCTAATGCCCGAGGCCGACACGCGCGCGCTCTTGGCCGACGGGCCCGCCCTCGGCTTCGCCCCGGCCGAGTTCCTCTCCCGCTCGAGCGAGACCCAGCGTGGCCGCCTGCTCGTGGCCGGGGCGTTGGTGATCGCCGACAAGGGCTACGCCGGGGCCACCGTGCGCGACATCGTCGCCGCCGCCGGGGTGTCGCGCACGGCCTTCTACCAGCACTTCGAGGGCAAGGACGACTGCCTTATCGAGGCCTACCGGGCCTCGGTGACGATCACCCTGGAGCGTATGGGGGCCGCCGCCACCGAGGCCGCCGCCGAAGGGTGGCGGGTGGCGCTGGCCGCCGGCGTCCGGAGCGTGTTCGAGATGATCCGCGACCACCCGGCGGTGGCGCGGGCCACCTATGTGGAACTCGGCGGCGCGGGAGCGCGAGGGCTGGAGGCCCGACAGGAGGGCAACGACCGGTTCGCGGCCCAGATCGAGGAACTGGCCGACGCCGTGCGCGGCATCGACCCTGCGATGCCGGCCGCGGATCCCCGGTTGATCCGGCTGGTCATCTCGGGCCTCGAGCTGCGGATCGCCTATGCGATCAACGATGGCCGGCTCGACGAGCTCGACGCCCTGGCCGGGGTCGCCCTGGACGCGTTGGCCGCGATCTTCTCGCGTTAGTGGGCCGGCGTCGGATGGACTGGCAGGTCCTGGGTCGCGAGGGCGATCTGATCGCCGAGCGGGACCCCTTGCGGGCGTCCGGCCGACGGTTGCTCCAGGGCGGCATGGAGGCGTCGTACGTCGATCTGGCCGACCCCACCTACCTCGAATTCGACTACCTGCGGTGGATGCGAATCGTCCTGCGGGTTGCACGCGCTCGCCGCGTGCTCCACGTCGGCGGCGGCGCGTGCGCGCTGGCCCGGGCGCTCGCGGCCGAGCATCCCGCCGGGCGTCAGGAGGTGTGCGAGGCCGATCGTGCCGTCCTGGCCATGGCCCGGGTGCATCTGGGCCTACGACGGATCGCGGGACTCCGCGTGCGGCACGCCGAGGGTCGTGCCTTTGTGGCGGGGCAGGCCGACGGGAGCTGGGATGCGATCGCTCTCGACGCCTTCGAGGGCGCGGTCGTCCCGCGGCGGCTGGTCACGCGCGAGGCGCTGACCGATTTCGCGCGGGTCGCGCCGGTGGCGCTCGTCAACGTCGTCGACGATCGCGCTGCGCGCCAGGTCAAGGCGATCGCCGCCGGACTGGCGGCGGCCTACCCGCACGTGTGCGCCGTGGGCGGGCGGGCTGGGAACACCGTCGTGTGCGGATCGGAGGCGGTCCTCGACCCGGATCGGATCGCCACGCAGACCGCCGCCGATCGATCCCCGGCTCGGCTGACGCGGCCCGACACGTCGGGGCCGGCCTGGCGCGACGACGATCTCGGGACCTGACTCATCGCCACCCCGCCCGGAGATAAACTCACCGGCGGCGAATTGAGCAGGGATCGACGCGGTGCCAGAGCGCAGACCGAGCATGTTGGGCCGATGAGCACGGCCACTCCGCGCATCCTGCACAGCGCCGACCGGGCCTTCGAGCACACGGCCCTGTTCTACGACGACGCGGACGGGTTCCTCGAGGGGACGCTCTCATTCATCCGCGAGGGACTGGCCACCGAGCAGCCGACCCTCGTGATGGTCGACCCCGAGAAGTCGGCCGCGCTTCGCGAGGCGCTCGGAGCCGACAGCGGCGGGATCCAGTTCGCCGACGTCAGGGAGGTCGGCGCCAATCCAGCCTGGATGATCCCCGCGTGGCGGCGGTTCATCGAACGCGAGGGCCGACCGGGTGGGTTGCGCGGAGTGAGCGAACCGTTCGGTCCGGAGCGTAGCCCGGCCGAGCTGGTCGAATGCCAGATCCACGAGTCGCTGTTGAACATCGCCTTCGCCGACTCGGGACCGTTTGCCCTCCTGTGCCCGTACGACGCCGCGGCGCTCGACCCGGCGCTGCTGGCCGAGGCGCGCCACTGCCATCCCCGGCTGACCGACGGCGTCCGCGACCAGCGAAGTGACGGGTACCGGAGCGACGACGCTCGGCTGCGGTTCGCGGCCCCGCTCCCGGATCCTCCCGCGGAGGTGTCCGAGTTCAGGTACGACGCCTCGAACCTGAGCGCCCTGCGCGCCTTCGTGACCTGGTATGCCAGCAGCGCCGGGCTCCGGGGATACCGGCTCGAGGACATGGTGCTCGCCGCCAACGAGCTAGCCACCAACAGCATCCAGCACGGCGGCGGCAGCGGCACGATGCGTATCTGGGCCGAAGGCAACAAGGTCATCTCCGAAGCGAACGACCGGGGACGACTCGGCTCCCTCATGGTGGGCCGCATCCTGCCGGCGCCCGGCCAGCTCGAGGGCCGGGGACTGTGGCTGGCCAACCAGCTGTGCGACCTCGTGCAGATCCGCTCCTGCTCGGAGGGGACCACGGTTCGCCTGCACGTCCAGCGCGATCCGCGCTGACCGGCCGGACCAGATGATCGACCACGTCGATCTGGTCGTGACCGACCTCGACCGCAGCCTCGCCTTCTACGCCGGGCTCCTGCAGCCGCTCGGCTATATCCGCCAGAGCACGATCGCGGGGGAGCGTGGCGAGCGCGTCGTCTACCTCGATCGGACCGAGGGCCGGAACTCGGTCAGCCTCCGAGAACGCAAGTCCGACGCCCACGCTGTCCCGTATGACCGCTACGGCGTGGGCATCCATCACCTCGCCTTCACGGCTCGGTCGCGCACGGCCGTCGACGAGAGCGCGGAGTGGTTGGCCGCGCGGGGGGTGACGATCGAGAGCGCGCCGCGGGAGTACGACTACACCCCCGGCTACTACGCGGTGTTCTTCTACGACCCGGACGGGATCAAGCTCGAGATCGTTCACCGGCCCGACGAGCGCGATCTCGCCCAGCGCCTGCACGAGCTGTCCCGGCGCGTCGAGGAGCTCGAGCGGCGACAGTGACCCTTCCGAGGCGGGACGCCCCGCCACAATTGCGCGGGTGTCAGCCGACGGTCGCTTCGCCCCGTCCCCCACCGGCCCGCTTCATCTCGGAAGCCTGAGGACGGCATTGGTGGCCTGGCTGTTCGCCCGGTCCCAGTCGGCTCGGTTCCTGCTCAGGATCGAGGACCTCGATCCCCAGCGCTCTCGGCCAGAGTTCGAGCGCTCGCAACTGGCCGATCTTCAGGCCCTCGGCCTGGACTGGGACGGGCCGCCCGTGCGTCAGTCCGAGCGCACGGGGTCGTACGAGGAGGCGCTCGCGCAGCTCGAAGTCACGGGCCGCCTGTACCCGTGCTTCTGCACGCGGGCGGAGATCCGCGATGCCGCCTCGGCCCCCCACGGCGCGCTCCCGGAAGGCTCATACCCCGGGACGTGCCGGCGACTGAGCGAGGTCGAGCGGCGAGCTCGGATCGCCGCCGGGCGACCGTTCGCGCTCCGGGTCAGCGCGCACGCCGAGCGGGTGGAGTTCGACGATCGGCTCCTTGGACGGCGGTCCGGGGTCGTCGATGACTTCGTGGTCCGGCGGGCCGACGGCGTCCACGCCTACCAGCTGGCGGTCGTCGTCGATGACGCGGCCCAGGCGATCGGCGAAGTGGTCCGTGGCGCCGATCTGGCCGACTCGACGCCCCGGCAGATATTTCTCGCCCGCCTACTCGGCCTGCCCGTCCCGAGTTACGTCCACGCGCCCCTCGTGCTCGCCTCCGACGGCCGGCGCCTGGCCAAACGCGATCGGGCGGCGACTCTGAGCGACCGGGGCGAGCCGCCGGCGAGGACCCTTGCCCTGCTCGCCCACAGCCTCGGACTCGCGCGTGAGTGCACCCGGGTCGAGCGCGCGCGTGATCTGCTGGCCGGGTTCAGCCCGGAACGCGTTCCTCGCGAGCCGGTCGTCTTCGGCTGACCGGTCACGCGAGGGCGTCGCGCAGCGCCAACTCCGTGGACCAGAAGGCAAGCTCGTCCCAGGGCAGCTCGTCCCGGCCGAACGCGCGCACCTCGACCGCCTCCTCCGTCGTCCGCGGCTCGCCCACCGCGAATGCCCGGTACACGATCAGGACCACCCGCTCGTCGGCCCGCGAGTACACACCGACCAGGGGTCCGAGCTCGACCCCGAGTCCGATCTCCTCCTCGGTCTCTCGGCAAGCCGCCGCCGGCACCGACTCGCCGAGATCGACGAACCCGCCCGGAAACGTCCACAGGCCCTGGCCCGGGTCGAATCCGCGGCGCAGGAGGATGACGCGTCCACGCTCATCGATCGGGATCGCCGCGGCGACCGGCTTCGGGTTGAAATAGGCGGCGTAGCCGCAGTGCGCGCACGCGATCCGCCGCGGGAAGGTTACCTGCGCGCCCTCCCCACACCGGGGGCAGAAGCGGGCCTCGGCGAGCGCCGGGTTGAGCGAGGAATCCATCTCCGCGCATCCTAAGCCGGGCGACGAAGCGCTGGTTGAGGACGGGTTGCCGCGCGTCGGAGGAGCGGTTAGGTTTGCACCATGACCGATCAGACCATGCATGTCATCCCCCCGGCCGAGATCCCGCGCTCGAGCTCGATCATCCATGCCCCTCCGAAGGGGAAGATGGCCTTCAGCGGCGACGGCCCGGACCGTTTGCTGTGCGGCGAGTGCGGTCAGGCGCTGGCCGACGGCGTCCGGGAGGGACAGATGGTCGGTGTGTTCATCGAGTGCCCCGATTGCGGCGCGATGAACGATCTTCAGACACAAGCCTGATCCCAGCCTCCAGCTCATCGGCGGAGAGGATTGACTCGGTCACCCCAGGCCGAGAAGCTCCGGGTACTTGCCGGCGAAATGCCCGAGGATCGGCTGGATCTCGGCCAGCAGATCGGCGTGCGGAGCCACGTTGGCCGTGAAGCCGCTCAGGTAGAGCAGGTTCTTGAAGAACAAAACCAGCTCCTTGGGCAAGCGGAAGTGGGCCGAGGAGAGCACGCGGAGGATGCCCGCGACCGTCGTCCCGAGCTGGTCGAAGGTCAAGGTGTTGCCAAAGCGAGGATCGAGCCGGTCGATCTCCTTCTGCAGCTCGACGGCCAGGATGGTTAGGTCGGCCGAGCCTGGGATGGCCCCGAACTCGCGCAGCGCCTCGAGCTGTCTGAGCGCGTCCATCTCCGCGAAGGCGACGATGAACCGGATGAGCGCCGCTCGCTCCTGCGCGTCGACCCGGCCGCAGATGCCGAGATCGACGAGGCCGAACCGGCATCCGTCATCGATCAGCACGTTCCCGGCGTGCAGGTCTCCGTGGAACAGGCCGTAGATGAGCGTCGTCTCCAGCGTGCTCTGGATGGCAAGACGGAGCAGGCCGTCGCTGTCGAGCGCGGGTCCAAATTCGCCCTGAGCGCGGTCGTAGGGCACGCCCGGGAGGCGCTCCATGACCAGCACGGCGTCGGTCACCATGCCGGGGATCGGGCGCGGGACGGCGCAGCGCTCGATGCCCGCGTCCTCGCAGACGGTGCCGAGCTCGACCAGGTTGAGCGCCTCGAGCCGGAAGTCCAGTTCCTCCAGGACCAGCTGCGCGAATAGCTCGACGAACCCCGGGAGGTTGGCCATGCGCAGGCCGGGGCGCACCCGCTCGGCCACCGCGGCCAGGAGCGCCATGGCCTCGACGTCGGCCCGCAGCTGCCGGCGCAGACCGGGCCGGCGCACCTTGACGATCACCTCGGTGCCGTCCTCGAGCACGGCCTCGTGCGCCTGGGCGATCGATCCCGCCGCCAGAGGCATCGGGGCAACGACGCGCAGGGCCGCGAATGCGGGTCCGAGCTCCTGCTTCATCGCTGACATGGCGACGTGGGGATCCTCGGGCGGCGCCTGGTCGCGGCACCAGGCGAACGCGTTCACCCAGCCCGAGGGCAGGAGCCCCTCGGCGCTGGCGATGAACTGGCCGAGCTTTATGTAGGCCGGCCCACCTGCTCGGACGAGCCGCTGCGCGCGCTCCAGGGTTGCGCGGCTCGGGTCGGGCGGAGCGATCGGAAGCCCGGCAGCGGCCGCGGCAGCGCTCAGGAGGGTGATCGGCGCATCGGGCGCGGCCGCGGCGACGAGCTTCCAGCCCGTCACCGCCACGGCGCCGATCGTGTCGGTCCAGAGCCGGGGCCGGGCCAGTGAGGCGGCTTCCGCGGCGAGTTCGCGCCGCACGGCGGGCATCGTGCGCTGCCAGCGCGCGGCGGCCGCGCGCAGTCCCGGCTGAGCCCCGATCCAATCCGAGCGGGCGACGAGCGCCCCGAGGTCGGGGATCGACGACGTCTTCTCGAGCATTGCCTGCAACTGATGCGACCTCCTCGCGGCTTCCGCTTACCTCGTTTGAGGTTACCTCGTCCGAGGTTACGCTAACCGGGTAATGTTTGCCCATGGCCAACCGGTCGCTGCGCGCTGTCGAGGACCGGGCCGGCGCCGGTTCGGAACCCCAGCTCACGGTGGAGCAGCTGGCGGCCCGGACCGAGATGTCGGTTCGGAACATCCGTAACCACCAGTCCCGAGGCCTGCTGCCACCGCCCGAGGTGCGCTCCCGCGTCGGCTACTACGGCGAGGAGCACGTCCAACGGCTTCGTCTCATTCAGGAGATGCAGGCGCAGGGGTTCAAGCTGACCGCGATCAAGCGGCTGATCGGCGAGCACGGGCCCTCGACCGAGCAGTTCCTCGGCCTCAAGCGAGCGGTCACCGCGCCGCTCGAGTCCGAGTCGCCCGAGGTGCTCTCGGCGGCCGAGCTCGCCGACCGGTTCGGCCCGGCCAGCGAACGGGTGCTGGCCAAGGCGCAAAGGCTCGGGCTCCTCGTCTCGCTCGGCGACGGGCTGTTCGAGGCGCCGAGCCCGACCCTCTTGCGGGCGGCCGAGGAGGTGCAGGCCCGCGGCGTGCCCCTGGCCGCGGCGCTGGCGGTGGTCGAGAAGGTCAAGCGGAACTCGGAGACGACCTCGCGGGCGTTCGTCGAACCTCTTTCTCGAGGAGGTGTGGAAGCCGTTCAGCCAGGCCGGCCAGCCCGGTGACCGCTGGCCCGAGATCACCGAGGCGATCGAGCGGCTCCGGCCGCTGGCGGCGGAGGTGGTGCTGGCCGCGTTCAAGCAGACGATGGAAGTACGAGGTCGAGAGAGCCTTCGGGCGGGCGCTCGCCGAGCAGGCCAGACGCGCCCGCTGAGGACCGGCGCCGCGGCCACCCACGCCGCGGCCACCCACCTCCGCTTCGCGGTTCGCGATCGCTCCCCCGCGGCTCGCGATTGCCTCGCCTTCGCGATCACTCCGCCACTTTCCAGAAATCGGACGATCGGGGGACGAAAGGTGACGGGTGGGGAGCCGATGAACGGACTATGAGCGATCAGCGTTCTCTGACCAACGCTCCGGCCGGTGCGCCACCCCTTCCGACGGCGCCCGTCCGGCCTCCGCTCGCCGTTGGCCACGTCCTCGTGTTCGCCGGGTGAGCCCGATGGGCCCTCAAGCCGCACCCGCGCGGGTCGGTCCGCATTGGACCTCGTTCTTCGCCCACCTGGACGAGACGATGGTCCTGCTCACCGACGCGGCCGGGTTCATCACCTACGCGAGTCCGTCGATCGCCCGTTGGCTCGGACACCAGCCCGGGGATCTCGTCGGTACGCCGCTGGAGCTGTTGACCCACCCACACGAGGCGGTCGAGTTCGTCATGGCGCTGGCCAACTGCACGGCCACTGCGCCCGGGTCGGCGGTTCATCGCCTGAAGACGGCGGACGGAGGCTGGCGAAGGTCGAGCTCACGCTGGTCTCGCTCCGCAGCGATGCGCTGGTCGGCGGCGTCCTCGTCGCTGGGCGCGACGCTAGTTGATCAGGCCTTCCCGAACCGCCTTCGCCACCGCGGCGACTCGGTCGGGCACATCGTATCGGTCGTATATCCGCTCAAAGTGGGTCTTGACCGTGGCCGGGCTCACATGCAGGCGGCTCGCGATCTCCGGGCCCGTGAGCCCGTCCGCGGCGAGCTGTAGCACCTCGAGCTCACGCCGGGAGAGCACGGAGCCGCGCAGCTCGCCGCGGCGCTTGGCCAGGAACGCGCCCACCTCGTGCGCGACGCCGACGAGCGAGACCTTCAGGCGTTCGGTCAGCTCGAGCTGGTCCGGTCCGGCCGAGTCCGATCACTCCGAGCACCTCGCCCAGCCACAGGATCGGAACCGCGGTCGCCCCCCGAAGGCCTTGCTCGAGCGCCGCATCGCGAAACGGATAGTCGGCCCTCTCCGCGACGCTCGAGAGGGAGACCGGCTCTCCGGTCTCCCAGGCCTGGCCGGCGAGCCCCTGCCCGCGGTCGAGACGGAACTTCTTCAATGTCGCTTTGAGACGCGCGGAATCGTGCGACTCCCAGGCCGCCCGGGCGACGAGCCCGTGTCGGTCGGAACCCATAGCACTCCGCGCGAAAAGCCCAGAGAGCCGCGGCGAGCGCGGCGATCAGCCGGGTCGCGCCGTCGTCGAGGTTCTCCCAGCGGCTCAGCGCCTCGGTGACGGCACTGCGCGCCGCGATCTCACGTTCGGCGGCGCACCACTCGGTCGTGTCTCGGACCCAGCCGACCAGAACCGGGCCGGACGGGCGGTTGAATCGGGCGGCGACCACGGCGTGTAGAAACCTCGTCGGCTCCGGGCTCGTGATGATGCGACAGCGCGCCTCGGACCGCGCCTGTCCGCTCGTCTAGATCGAACCGATGAAGCTTTCGAGCCGGGTGCGTGTCATCGGGATGGGCATGCGTCGAGCAGCTCGTCGAGGTCGAGGAGCGAATCGGCCGAGCTCAGGTCAAGGATCCGAAGCAGGTTCTTCGAGCAGGCGAATTTGCCCGTCGAAACCTCACAAGCCCAGCTTCCTGACTCGGACAGGTGCTCCGCGACATCCAGCAGCGCGGTCCCGAGCGGGGCCGCGTCCTCGGACGCAAACTCGTGCATCCAATCGATCACCGGCGCGTCGGCCCGATACTCCGCCGACCATGCATGGAAAGGCCGAAAGCCGGGGACGGCGTTGCCTCCAGGCGGCAGGGGTCGGAGAGGGGGAGCTTGCGCAGGGCGCGCGAAGCTTTCCAGAGCCGCGCCTTTAGTCAAGCTTTCCTTAGCGATAAGGATTTCTGGAGGGTTGGCGGCCGGGAGCAACTCAGAGTGGCCGCTCCCGGCTCAGCCGCCGAGCTCAAAGGGAGATGATTTCCATTCAGCTCACCTCCTCTCGGTCCATGCGGTCTCGGGACGGGCGAAGTAGACAAGCTTGGTGTGCCGAGCCTCGTCGGCGTACGGCTCCAGACCGCGCGCCGGGCAGCTGGCCCATGACGGCGGCGCAGTCGAGACCGCCTGGGCGAGCGCAGCTCGGATCACCTCCGGCGGGTGATGGCGCTGAACATGGTGGCTCGTCCGCCGTTCCCAAAGCCCGTCGTCGCGCTGAGCGAAGATCTCCACACTCGCGGCGGCGGTCTGACAGGGTCGCGAGCGAGGCGTCGGCTTCGCCGCGCCAGGCGAACAGAAGGCCATCCTGCTCGCTGGACCACCGCTTGGCCGAACGCTTCACGGAAGGTAGCGAGCGTGTTGACGTCGAAGACGAAGATGCCACCCGGAGCCAGCGACTCCGCCACCCGGGCGAACATATCGGCGAGTTCGTCTCCCGAGAGCAGGTAGTTCACGGCGTCATCGACGCACAGGACGAGGTCGAACGTGCCCAGGGGCGGGAGCCGCCTCATATCGGCCACGACGAAACAGTCCGCGCGCTCGGGACACTTCCGCCTGGCCTCGCGGATCATCTCCGGCGATACGTCGCAGGAGAGGACGTCATACCCTCGCGCCACCAGCGGGAGGGTGCTCTTCCCCGTTCCGCAGGCCAGATCGAGGGCCCGGGTGCCCTCGAGGCCGAGCTCGAGCGCGCGCCGCTCGATGGCGGCAATCCACGCTTCGTGTGCGTAGCCCAGCGTGAACTGGTCGTAAAAGGGCGCGAGCGAGTCGTAGGCCAGCGCCGGCTCTGATTCGGTGAGAACGCTCATTTTGGGTTGATGACCCGCGAACGCTCAGAAACGTTTCACCAAATTTGAGAAGCTTCTGTTCTTGCCCAGCGCGGTCCCAATCGCATGTTCGAAGACACAGACGCGCTCTGGGACTGGCTGCTGATCCGAAACCGCTGCAAAACTGAGGCGTTGCGGATTCTGCGCCGAGATCACGACGCCGAGGAGGCGGTTCAGGAGGCGCTGGTCCGAGCGTGGAGAAGCCGGGCGTCGTGCCGGACGCCCGAGGCCCCCTTGCCGTGGTGCCTGCAGATCACGCGTAATGAAGCCCTGCGCCTGGTGCACCGCAGACGGGGATGGGACTTCGAGCCGCTCGAGACGCATGAGCTCGGCGATCCGCGGCGAGCCGAGCAGCCCGAGCACGCCGTGCACCGCATCGACATGAATCGAGCGCTCAGAAAGCTGAGCGCTCGTGAACGTCTGCTGATTGGTCTAAGGTACGAAATGGATTGGGCACACCAGGACATCGCCGCGACGCTCGCCATTCCTGAGACGACGGCGCGGGTTCACCTGCATCGCGCACACAAGCGTCTCCGGGCATTGCTGGAGGACAGCCGTTGAAGCCATACGAGGACATCACCGATCCGGCGCTTGCCAAAGCGCTCGCGCATCCGCTCCGGACGCGGGTTCTCACCGCCCTCGAGGGTCGTACGGCGAGCCCGAGTGAGCTGGCCACCGAGCTCGAGGCTCCGCTCGGGGTGCTCAGCTACCACATCCGCCGGCTCACCACGCTCGGCTTCGTCAAGCTGGTCAAGAGCGTCCCCCGCCGAGGCGCCATCGAGCACTACTACACCGCCGTCACGCGGCCCCGAATCACCGACGCCACATGGGCCGCCACGCCGAGCATCGTCAAGCAGGCCACCGTGGCCCCGCGGCTCGAGCAGATCGGAGCCGAGGCGTCCGCGGCGCTGGCCGGCGGCGGCTTCGACGCGGCCGAGACGCACCTGACCCGGAGCCCGCTCACGGTGGATGAGAAGGGGTGGAAGCAACTCGCGCGCAAGCTGGAAACGCTCACCGCGGACATTCAGCGCATCGAGGCCGAGAGCGCCAAGCGGCTTGCCCGCGCCGAACACCAGGGAGAGCAGGAGGTCAGCGTCGTCCTGATGCTGTTCCACCGGGTCGAAGCGGCGCGGCGGGCCGCGTCGCCCTCCCGCGCGCGGCGCGCGCCGGCAGCCCGCCGGACCGGTCGTTAGCGCCCAGCCTCGCGCCGTCTTCAGCGGCTCGGGGAGTTCCCGGCAAACCGGAGCTCCCCTCACCCGCGCGTAAAGACGGTTACTGTGGCGTCGCAAGACGCGCGCGCGACGATTAGGAGCTGGCGATGTCCGAGGTGTTGCAGTGGGTGGGAGCGGTCCTGGTCCTGGCCGCCTTCGGTCTTTCGCAATGGGGTCTCTGGTCGGTCGAGTCCTACCGCTACCTGATCTTCAACTTCATCGGCGGAGCCGGCCTCGCCGTCGCCGCCGTGCTCAGCCACACTTGGGGTTTCGTCCTGCTCGAGGGCGTGTGGGCGCTGGTCGCGGGCCGAGGCCTTGTGCTGCGGCTGACCGGTGGCGAGCTCCGCAAGCCGGCGGCGTGACCGCGCGCCGCTCCCGGTCACCGGTCGCCCGGCACGCGCGTTGACGGCTCTGACCGGCATCTGATATATCAGCCGTATGACAGCGACCGCGGCGCCGCGCCGGCTCCCGGCATCCCAGCGCGTGGTCGTCATCGGGGCTGGAATCGTGGGCAACAGCCTTGCCTACCACCTGTTCCGGCTCGGCCAGAGCGACGTGCTGCTGCTCGACAAGGGACCGTTGCCGAACCCCGGCGGCTCGACCGGTCACGCCTCGAACTTCATCTTCCCGGTCGACCACTCCAAGGAGATGACCCAGCTGACGCTCGAGAGCATGCGCCAGTACAAGGAGCTCGAGGTCTTCATCGAGAGCGGCGGGATCGAGATCGCCCGTACCGAGGAGCGGATGCAGGAGCTCACCCGCCGGATGGCGTCCGCCAAGGCGTGGGGCGTGGCGCCGGTGTCGCTGCTCAACCCCGAGCAGGTCAAGGAGCTGGTCCCGTTCATCAACCACAAGCTGATCCTCGGTGGCTTCTACACGCCGGGTGCGGGCGTGGTCGACTCGCTGCGCGCGGCCACGATCATGCGCGAGCGGGCGTCCACCGATGGCCTGACCGTGTCGCCGAACACCGAGGTGCTGGGGATCGACGTCGAGCGCGGGCGCGTCCGGCGCGTGCGGACCGACCGTGGGGACGTGGAGACCGAGCGAGTGGTGATCGCCTCGGGGGCATGGAGCCCGCGGCTGGCCCGCATGGCCGGCGCCTCGATCCCGCTCACCCCGATGATCCACCAGATGATCGACATCGGGCCGGCGCCGCGGTTCGCACAGGCCACGAGGATGATCGAGTACCCGATCGTGCGGGACATGGATACGAACATGTACGAGCGACAGGAGGGCACAGGGCTCGAGATCGGCTCCTACGCGCACCGCCCGATGATGCTCGACGCCGACGAGATTCCCTCCATCGAGGAGGCGGCGCTGAGCCCAACCGAGATGCCCTTCACTCAGGAGGACTTCGATCCCCAGATGGAGATCGCGCTCGATCTGATGCCGGAGATCGTCGCGGACGAGAACGTCGGGGTGAAGTACGCGATCAACGGCGTGCTCTCGGTCACCTACGACGGCATGCCGCTGCTCGGCGAGACGCCCGAGGTGAGAGGGCTTTGGTCTGCCGCCGCGGTGTGGATCAAGGAGGGGCCGGGCGTCGGCAAGACGGTGGCCGAGTTGATGGTCCACGGCGAATCCGAGATCGATTCCTTCGAGTCCAACGTCGCGCGGCTTATTCGTGCCAGCGCACGACCGCGCACATCCGGGCGCGGGCGCGCCGAGGGCTTCAACAAGATGTACGGGATCGTCCACCCGGCGGAGCAGTGGGAGTCCGACCGGAGGGTTCGCCTCTCCCCTTTCTACGAGCACGAGCGCCGGCTGGGCGCCGCCTTCTTCGAGGCCGCCGGCTGGGAGCGGCCGCACTGGTATGAATCCAACGCGCCCCTGCTCGAGGAGTACGAGGACCGGATCGGCGGGCGTGAGGCCGAGTGGGACGCTCGCTGGTGGTCGCCGATCATCAACGCGGAGCACCTGGCCATGCGCGACCGCGTGGCGATGATCGATCTGACCGCGTTTGCGATCTTCGACGTCACCGGGCCGGGCGCGCTCGACGTGGTCCAGCGCGTGGCCATGCGTCAGATGGACGTGGCGGTCGGCAGGGTCGTGTACACCCCGCTGCTCACCCCGAGCGGCGGGTTCAAGCAGGACCTGACGATCATGCGCCTGGCCGGCGACCGCTTCCGAGTCGTCACCGGCGGTGCCTACGGAATGTCCGACCTGAAGTGGTTCTCCGACCACCTGCCGGGCGACGGCTCGGCGCAGGTCCACGACCAGACCAACGCGTGGACAACCCTTGGCCTGTGGGGGCCGCGGGCTCGTGACGTCCTCGCGAGCATCACCCGGGACGACGTCTCCCACGAGGGCCTCCCGTTCGCCCGTTGCCGGGAGATCGAGGTGGGGCCTCTACAGGTCCTGATCTCGCGGATCTCATACGTGGGCGACCTCGGCTGGGAGCTCTACGTGCCGTTCGAACAGGGCGCCCGGCTGTGGGAACTGGTGGCCGAGGCCGGTCACGGGCACGGGATCGTCCCGGCGGGCATCGGCGTCTACGGGACGACCGGTCGGCTCGAGAAGTGCTACCGGGCCTACGGGGCCGAGCTCGAGGCCGACTACAACGTGGTGGAGGCGGGGATGGCGTGGGGAAAGGTCAAGGACGCAGGACTTCATCGGCAAGGACGCGCACCTGCGCCATCGGGAGGAGGAGCCGGCGGCGGTCCTGTGCACGCTGACCGTCGACGATCACCTCGCCTCGAACGGAGTCAAGCGGTACATGCTCGGCCACGAGCCGGTGCTGACACGGGACGGCGAACCGCTGATCGACCGCCAGGGCAGGCGCTCGTACGTGACCAGCGCCGGGGCCGGACCGTCGATCGGCAAGCACATCCTGATGAGCTACCTGCCGCCCGAGCGCGCCGTGGTCGGGGAGACGCTCGCGGTCGAGTACATGGGCGACCGCTACCCGGTCACCGTGGTCACCAACGACTCCACCCCCGTGTTCGACCCCGAAAACGAGCGGGTGCGTTCATGAACGTCCTCGTGTGCGTCAAGCGGGTTCCGCTGACCGGCGGGAAGATCGTCCTGACCGAGGATGCCCGGGCGATCTCGACCCGCCACCTGGGCTTCACGGTCAGCCCGCACGAGGAATGCGCGGCGGAGGAGGCGGTGAGGCTGGTGGAACGGCACGGCGGCGAAAGCACGGTGCTGACCCTGGGGCCGTCCGCAGCCGAAGAACAGCTACGGGACATGATGGCCATCGGAGTCGACCGCGCCGTACACCTGCTCACCGACGGCGAGGAGTGGGATCCGCAGGCCACGGCCGCCGCGATCGCCGCCGCCATCGAAGCGCAGGGTCATCCGTACGACCTGCTGATGTTCGGAAACGAATCCGCCGACGCCGGCAACTACCAGGTGGCGATCCGGGTCGCCTACGCACTCGGTCTTCCGTGCGTCACCGGGGTCAAGGCACTGTCGGTGGAGGGCGAGACGGTCCGCTGCGAACAGGAGGTCGCCGGCGGCCGAGACGTATACGAACTGACTCTGCCCGCCGTGGTGACGGTCAGGGAAGGGCTCAACCTGCCCCGCTACCCGTCGGTCCCGGGCCGGCTCCGCGCCAAGCGCAAGCCGGTTGAGCAGATCACCCCCGCGCCGGCGCCGCCCCAGCTCGAGATGGTGAGACTCGAAGTGCCGCCGGGGACAGGGAAGACGATGGAGGTGCTCGGAACCGGCCCCGAGGCGGCCCCGGCGGTGGTCGAACTGCTGAGCGAACTGGGGCTGCTGCCCCGGGAGACGGTGGCGCCGTGATCCTGGCCCTGGTCGAGGGTGGCGAGGACGAGCTCTCCCGCCAGGCAGTCGGCTTCGCCCAGGGGCTGGACGCCGAGGTGGCCGCGTTCACCGGACAGGAGCCTTATGCCCCAGCGGCCTGGGCAGCGGCACTGGTCGAGGTCATCGGCCGGCACGCGCCCGATGCGGTGATCGCGCCCGGGACTGACCGCGGAAACGAGGTCCTCGCGCACGTCGGGGCACAGCTCGATCAGCCGCTGGCGACCAACTGCGTCGCCGTACGGGCGGGAAGACCGGCGACAGTGACCCGGCAGCGCTGGGGCGGGAGCCTCCTCGAGGAGGCACGGATCCATGGCGATCCCCGGTTGATGACCGTCGCGCCCCACGCCGTGCCCGCGGTCCCGGCCGGCTTCGAGGTGACGGCCCTGCCGGTGGCTCAGAACGGAGCGGTACGGGTCAACGAGCGGCTCAAGGCGGGAACCTCGGGCGTGTCGCTGGACGACGCCGACGTGGTCGTGTCCGGGGGTCGCGGCATCGGGTCGGCGGAGGGATTCGCCGTCATCGAGGAACTGGCCGACCTGCTCGGAGCGGCCGTCGGCTGCTCGCGCGCGGTGACCATGGCGGGATGGCGGCCGCACACCGATCAGGTCGGTCAGACCGGGACCAAGATCTCACCTGAGATTTACATCGCCTGTGGCATCAGCGGAGCCACCCAGCACATGGCGGGATGCAAGGGGGCCAAGAAGCTGCTCGCGGTCAATCCCGACCCAGAGGCTCCGATCTTCGCCAGCGCCGACTATGGGGTGATCGGGGACGTCCACGAGGTCCTGCCAGCGGTCTCGAGCGCGATCAGGAAGGCGACGGGCCGATAGCCTCGCCAATCGCCGCCGTCGCGCTCGCGATCGCGCTGCTGGCAAGTGGCGTCCTCTTCGCCCGGCGTGCCCGCCGGCTGATCGTCATCCTGCGGCAGGCGGCGCCGGCGCAGCGGAGCGGGAGCCGTGCGCGGCGCGCACGGAACGAGGCCACGATCGTCATCGGGCAGCGCAAGCTCCTTCACCGCTGGATCCCGGGGCTGATGCACGCGTTCATCTTCTGGGGCTTCGTCGTGCTCCTGCCCACGATCGTGATCGCGATGATCGCGGTCGTCGACCGTCGCGCGACGCTGCCCTGGCTCGGCCATCAGGGTTGGTACGGCCTCCTGGACGACGTGTTCGCGGTGCTCGTGCTGGCCGGGATCGTAGTCGCGCTCGCCATCCGCAAGGTGGTCCGTCCGCGGCGATTCGAAGGCAGCCACCTGGGCGAGGCCGACCTGATCCTCGGCCTGATCGCGACCATCGTGATCACGCTGCTGTTGTGGCACGCGGCGCGGATCGCGCTCGGCCTCAACGACTGGCCACGCTCCTGGTCGCCGGCGTCGCTCGCGTTGTCGGGTCTGTTCGGCCACGATCAGGCGACGCGGGTGCTGGAGCGTGTCTTCGTGTGGGCGCACGTGCTGACCATCCTCGGGTTCCTGGCCTACCTGCCCCGCTCCAAGCACCTGCACATCCTCTCCGCCGCGATCAACGTCTGGTTCGGGCGCACGGACGCCCCAGGACGGCTCGAGCCGCTGCGCTTCGACGATCCGGCGGTCGCGGAGGACGAGCTCCGCTTCGGCGCCGGCACCGCACACGACCTGACCTGGAAGCAGGTCCTGGACACCTTCACATGTACCGAATGCGGGCGTTGCCAGGACGCCTGCCCTGCGTTCGCCACCGGGAAGGCGCTCTCGCCCAAGCTCGTGATCATGGGGCTGCGCGACCAGCTGCTGGCCGGCGAGGAAGGCCCGCTGGTGCCCGATGCCGTGCCCGCCGAGTCGGTATGGGACTGCGTCACCTGCGGTGCCTGCGTGCAGGCGTGCCCGGTCTCGATCGAGCACATCGATCACATCGTCGACCTCCGCCGGCATCTGGTGATGGTGGAGTCGAGCTTCCCGGCCGAAGCCGAGCCGATGCTGCGGGACGTCGAGCGGACGGCCAATCCGTGGGGGCGGGCTCAATCCGAGCGCGCTGACTGGGCTCACACGCTCGGCGTCCGCGTGCTCGAACCGGGCGACGAGGCGCCCGAGTACCTGTACTGGGTCGGGTGTGCCGGGTCATTCGACGAGCGCGCACGGCGCGCGGCCGAGGCGACGGTCAAACTGCTCCAGCGCGCGGGCATCGACGTGGCAATTCTGGGCCCCCGCGAGGGCTGTACCGGGGACCCGGCCCGGCGGATGGGCAACGAGTACGTGTTCCAGGCCTGCGCCGATCACAACGTCGGCGTGCTCGGCGAGGCCGCGGTCAAGCGGATCGTCACCAGCTGCCCACACTGCTTCAACACCCTGGCCAACGAGTACCCCGACTTCGGCGGCCACTTCGACGTCGTTCACCACTCGGCCCTGCTGGCCGATCTGGTGAAAAGCGGGCGGCTCAAGCCCGAGCACGATGCCGCGCACGCGATCACCTACCACGACTCGTGCTACCTGGCCCGCCACAACGACGTGCTGGGACCGCCGCGGGATCTCGTGGCCGCGGTCGGCCGCCCGGTGGAGATGGAGCGCTCCGGCAAGCGCACGTTCTGCTGCGGGGCGGGCGGGGCTCACATGTGGATGGAGGAGCGCGGCACGCCGGTCAACTCCGAGCGCGTGCGCGAGGCGGTCGCGACGGGAGCGCAGACGCTTGCCGTGGCCTGCCCGTTCTGCACCGTGATGCTCGACGACGGCGTTCAGAGCGAGGGCGCGGACATCAAGGTGATCGACGTGGCGACGCTGCTGGCCCAGCAGACCGAGATGCCGGCGGACGGCGCTCAGGAGGGAATCTCTTCCCCCAGCACCATGCGGACTGATATATAAGTCGCATATATCAGCCTTCGAGCCCCGGGGGTGGCATGTCCATCAACGAGCACCCGGAGATCCTGCTCTACTCGCGGATCCGGAAGTCGCCGTTCTATTACGCCTCACGTCGCCACGGCGTGGCCATGTACAGCGTCTACAACCACACCTATCACCCGCGGCACTACGGCGATCCGGTGGCCGAGTACTGGCAGCTCCTCGAGGGTGTGACCCTGTGGGATGTCGGCGTCGAGCGCCAGGTCGAGATCACCGGTCCCGACGCCTTCGACTTCACCAACCTGTTGGTGGCACGAGACCTCAACAAATGCGCGGTCGGTCAGTGCAAGTACGTGTTCGTGACCGCGCCGGACGGCGGCATCATCAACGACCCCGTGCTGCTGCGGATCGACGAGAACCACTTCTGGCTGTCGCTGGCCGACAGTGACGTGCTCCTCTGGGCCTTGGGCGTGGCTCACAACTCGGGCATGAATGTGACCATCCGCGAGCCGGACGTGGGCCCGGTGCAGATCCAGGGGCCGAAGTCCAAGGACGTGATGGTCGAGCTGTTCGGCGAGAGCGTGCTCGAGGTGCCGTACTACTTCCTACGCGCGTATGAGCTGGACGGCATGCCGGTCCTGGTCTCTCGCACCGGGTACACGGGTGAGCTCGGATACGAGGTCTATCTGTTCGAGGCCAGCCATCGCGGCGAACGCCTGTGGGAGGCCATCCTCGAGGCCGGGCGCCCGCACGGACTGAGCGTGATCGGCCCCTGCCACATCCGACGAATCGAGGGCGGCATCCTGGCCTGGGGCGCGGACATGGGACTGGATACCAATCCGTACGAGGTCGGGATGGGCTATGACTGGATGGTCGACCTGGAGAAGGGAAGCGACTTCATCGGCAAGCGCGCGCTGACGAAGATCAAGCAGGAAGGCCCCACACGCAAGCTGGCCGGCGTCGAGATCTCCGGGGAGGGGCTCGGCTCCTACAACGACGGCGCGATGCCCGACTTCTTCCCGGTCTCGTACGACGGAGGGCCCGTGGGACGGATCACCTCGGCGTGCTACTCGCCTCGTCTCGAGAAGAACATCGGCTACGCGATGGTCCCGATCGAGCTCTCCGAGCTCGGGACGGAGCTCGAGATCGAGATCGACGGCGAGATGCGCGATGCGACCGTGGTGGCGATGCCGTTCATCGATCCCAAGAAAGAGATCCCCAAGCAACGGCTCGCGGCCGGGCACTGACCGACGCCTCGAGCGTCCTCGCCGAGTTCCCCGAGCGACCGCGCGTCGAGGTGATGCCGCTCGACGGCGGCGAGCGGGCGGTGCTCGAGCGGGCGGCGCTCGAACACCTCTCGCCGGACTTGACGCTCACCGCCACATCCTCCCCACCCGCGGAGACCGGGCCGCGGGGTCCGGCGACCGCGAGCGCGGATAAACTGGTGGCCGATGTCTGATATATCAGTCAGCCGGGCAAGGACGCCGCGCGCACGCGTGCGAACTGCGGAATCCCGCCAGGCCTCGGTGCAGCGGGAGCTTCTGGCCGACCGCGCCTACGAGGAGCTCCGGGACCGGATCGTCACTCTCCAGATCCCGCCCGGGGCCCCGATCGACGAGGTCTCACTCGGCGAAGAGCTCGAGATGGGGCGCACGCCGGTTCGGGAGGCAATCAAGCGGCTCGCGCTGGAGAACCTGGTGACCGTGTTCCCCCGGCGCGGAACGTTCGCCTCGGAGATCAACATCACCGACCTGGCGCACGTCGCCGACGTCCGTGCCCAGCTCGAGGCCCACGCCGCCTACCGCGCCGCGCAACGGCTCACCGACGCGCAGCGCGAAGACCTCAACCTGCTGCTCACGGAGCTTCAGCACAGCCGGGGCACCGATGACGTGGAGGAGCTCATGGCTCTCGATGCGCGAGTACATCGGTTCATCTACCGCTGCACCGGCAACCCGTACCTCGAGGCGACGCTGACCCGGTATTTCAACCTGTCGCTTCGGATCTGGCACCTGGTTATAGACCGGCTTCCCCACCTGTTCGCGCGCGTGCACGAGCACGATGAGCTGCTGCGCGCGATCGCGGACGGGAACGGCCGCCGAGCCCGCAAGATCGTCAGCGAGCACGTCGCAACCTTCGAGCGGGAGATCCGCGGCGTCCTCTGATCGGAGGTGCGGCGGCGTTCCTGATCAGAGGCGACGGGCGGCCGGCGCGGCGGCGTTCCTGATCAGAGGCGACGGGCGGCCGGCGTGAGCACGACCGTCTGCAGCTCGGTGAACGACTGCATCACATGGTTACCGCCCACCCGGCCGATGCCACTGTCGGTCCCGGCGCCGCCGCCGAACGGCAGGTGCGCCTCCCAGTAGTTGCTCGACTCGTTGACGTTCACCCATCCAGCCCGGACCCGGTCGGCGAACTCCAGGCCCTGGTTGAGATCGGCTGTGAACACAGCGGCCAGAAGTCCATAGGGTGACGCGTTTGTGAGGTCGATCGCCTGCTCCAGCGAATCGATTCGCACGACCGGGGCGATCGGTCCGAAGGTCTCCTCGACCGCGACGCGGGAGTCGGGCTCCACGGCCGACAACACCGTGGGCTCCCAGTAGAGCGAGGTGGCAAAGGACGGCGAACGGGCACCGCCCGTGAGCACGCTCGCACCGCGCTCCACCGCGTCGTCCACATGCTCGTCCATCTTGTGCGCCACCGGCTCGTTGTTGAGCGGGCCCATTGTGGTGGCGTCGTCGAACGGATCTCCGAGCACGATCCGCTCGTTCACCTGGCGGGCCAGCCGGGCGACGAAGTCGTCGTACACGCGCGCGGTGAACGAGCAGCCGCTCCCCGGCCGTGCAGCTCTGCCCCGCGCACAGGAAGCAGGCGGTCAGGGCCGCGTCGACCGCCGCGTCGAGGTCGGCATCGTCGAGCACGACCAGCGGGCCGTTGCCGCCCATCTCGAGCACCAGCGCCTTGCCGGCCGCGGCCGTGGCGACGAGCCGGCCGGTCGCGGTCGACCCGATGAACCCGACGCCCGCGACCCACGGGTGGCGGGCGATCTCGTCCCCGACCACCGGCCCCGGACCGGTGACCAGGTTGAACACCCCTGCCGGCAGGTCAGCGTCGGCGATGCACCGCGCGAGCGCCACTGCGCACACGGCAGTCGACGGTGCCGGCGTCCAGACCACGGCGTTCCCGCAGGCCAGGGCCGGCGCGATCAGCTCGGCCGGCATCGTGTACGGCCAGTTCCAGGGGCTGATGATCCCGACCACGCCCCGAGGCCGCCGCTCGAGCAGCACACGCTTGCCGGGGGAGAACGAGTTGGGTCGCTCTCCACCCAGCCGCTTGGCGTCCTCGGCGGCCATGCGCCAGTACTCGACCAGCTCGTCGACCTCGTCGAACGCCTCCGACCGCAGCGGCTTGCCCTGATCGAGCGTCAGCGTGTGGGCGAGCTCGTCCCGTCGCGACTCGATGATGTCGCCGACCGCATGCATCTTGGCCGCTCGCTCGAACGCGGTCAGGCGGGCCCACCCCTCCGCCGCCGATCGGGCGGCTTCGATGGCCTGCCGGGCATCGTCGCGATCGCCTCGCGGAACCGAGGCGATCACCTCGCCGGTGGCTGGGCTTGTGGCTTCGAACGTGTCGTGGCTCAGGCTGTCGCGCCAGCCGCCACCGACGAACATCTGCTGCTGCACGGTCCCGGTCGCCATCGCTCACCCCGTCGCGTTGACACAGTAAGACAACTGATATATAACAGCTGGGTCAGGCCCGGGTCAATCCGAGCGACACGGGCGCGCGCCCTGGACGCGGGCTTGACGGTCAGACGCGACCGAACATCGGGGCGCAGCGCGGGACCGGGAGGTTGATCGATGGCAACCGTAGAGGCTCCGGGCGCCTCGGCGAGGACGTACGACAGCGACGAGCTCGCCGGCTTCGGCTACAAGCAGGAGCTCGACCGCTCGCTGGGGTCGTTCTCGTCGTTTGCGGCCGGGTTCAGCTACATCTCAATCCTCACCGGCGTCACCGCCCTGTTCGGGTTCGGCTACCTCAACGCCGGGCCCGGGCGTGTGGTGGACGTGGCCCGTCGTGGTCGGGCGGCCAGATCCTGGTCGCGCTCTGCTTCATGGAGATGGCGGCGCAGTATCCGATCGCCGGCTCGGTCTACCAGTGGTCAAAGCACCTCACGAAGGGCTTCTCGGCCTGGATGGTCGGGTGGATCTACATCGTCGGCGCGATCGTCACGATCGCCGCGGTGGCGGTGGACTGGCAGGTCGTGCTGCCGCAGATCACGACCAGCTTCCAGTTCGCTCGGCCACGCCGCCGACGCGGGGCTCACGAGCACCAAGGGCGGGTCGCAGAACGCGCTCGTGCTGGGCGGAATCCTGGTCTGCATCTGCACGATCATCAACATGCTCGGCGTCAAGCTGATGTCGCGCATCAACAACGTCGGCGTGGCCGCCGAGCTGGTCGGCTCGACCATCCTGATCATCCTGCTGCTGTTCCACCTGCACCACTCCCCGGCGGTGATCGCCCACGCCTACGGCTACGGCAAGGGCCACCCGTGGGGCTTCTTCGGTGCGCTGCTGGTCGGCGGCCTGCTGAGCGCCTACGTGATGTACGGGTTCGACACCGCCGGCACGCTGGCCGAGGAGACGAACGATCCCCGGCGGCACGCGCCGCCGGCGATCATCCGCGCGATCGCCGCCGCGGCGACGATCGGCGGCCTGGTGATCCTGCTCGCGATCATGTCGAACAAGAACATCGCCGACAAGAACATCGGCCTGCTGGGGCTGCCCGTACGTGATGAAGAGCGCGTTCGGCAACACGACCGGGAACGTGTTCCTGGCCGACTGCGGCCTCGCCATCTTCGTCTGCTGCCTGGCCGTGCAGACGGCCACGATCCGGATGATGTTCTCGATGGCACGGGACAACCAGCTGCCGTTCGGCTCCGCGGTGGCGCGCGTCTCCGGCCACCGCAAGGTGCCGATCGTCCCCGCGCTGGTCACCGGGGTCCTGACCCTGGCGCTGCTGGCCATCAACGTCGCCAACCAGAGCGCCTTCTACGTGCTCACCTCGGTGGCGATCATCATGTTCTACCTGGCCTATCTCGGCGTGACCGCGCCGATGCTGGTGCGCCGGCTCCGCGGCACGTGGCCGCGGCCCGACCACGGCCCGTACTTCTCGCTCGGGAGGTGGGGCCTGCCGGTCAACCTCGCCGCCGTCGCCTACGGCGTCCTGGTCACCATCAACATCGCCTGGCCGCGCGACGCGATCTACAACGCGGTCGGGCACGCCGCACTGGTACTGGAAGTGGGCGGCGGTGCTGTTCGTGGGGATCATCATCGTGATCGGTGCGCTCTACTACTTCCTGGTTCAGGTCAACAAGCCCGAGGAGGTGCTGGCCGAGCACCGCGCGGAGGTGGGGTTGGCGTCGATCCCCGCGCCGCTGGGAGATGCGATGCCATGAGCGACGCGGGAGAATTCGACTATGTGATCGCCGGCGGCGGCACCGCGGGGTGCGTGGTCGCCGCGCGGCTGTCCGAGGACCCGAACGTGACCGTGTGCGTGCTCGAGGCCGGGTCCGTCGGACGTCGGCGACCCGAACATCCTGCGGCTTGAGGACTGGATGTTCCTGCTCGACTCCGGCTACGACTGGGACTACCTGGTCGAGCCCCAGGAGAAGGGCAACAGCTTCCTGCGCCACGCCCGGGCCAAGGTGCTCGGTGGCTGCTCGTCGCACAACTCGTGCATCGCCTTCTGGACCCCCAAGGAGGATCTCGACGAGTGGGCGGCGATGGGCTGCGAGGGCTGGAGCGCGGCCGAGTGCTGGCCGCTGATCAAGCGGCTCGAGACCAACGACGGACCGGGCGAGCACCACGGCCGCCACGGGCCGGTGAACATCCGCACCGTTCCGCCTGAGGACCCGTGCGGGAGCGCGATGCTCGCCGCGGCGGCGCAGGCCGGCCTGCCGACGAGCCGGTTCAACGAGGGCCACACGGTGACCAACGGAGCGGGCTGGTTCCAGATCAACTCGTCGGCCGACAACATCCGGATGTCGTCCTCACATGCGTACCTGCACCCGATCATGGGCACGCGTCCGAACCTCGAGATCCGCAACTCACTGCTGGGTCAAGCGGGTGGTGATCGAGGACGGCGGCGTGGCCACCGGAGTCGAGTACCTGACGCCGGACATCCTCACCCACGCGACGGTCAAGGCCCGGCGCGAGGTGATCGTCAGCGCCGGCGCGATCGACACGCCGAAGCTGCTGATGCTGTCGGGGATCGGTCCGGGCGAGCACCTGCGGGAGTTCGGCATCGAGACGTTGGTCGACTCGCCCGGCGTGGGGTCGAACCTCGATGACCACGTCGAGGGGATCGTGCAGTGGGACGCACGAGCAGTCCGATGGTCCGCCACTCGACGCAGTGGTGGGAGATCGGCCTGTTCGCGACCTCGCAGGACGGCCTCGACCGCCCCGACCTGATGATGCATTACGGCTCGGTCCCGTTCGACATGAACACCGTCCGGTGGGGCTATCCGACCACCGAGAACGGGTTCTGTCTCACCCCGAACGTATGCCGCGGACGCTCGCGCGGAACCGTCCGGCTGCGCTCGCCCGACTTCCGCGACCGCGCCCGCGTCGATCCGCGCTATTTCACCGATCCCGAGGGACACGACGAGCGCGTGATGACGTTCGGGATCCGGCTGGCGCGGAAGATCGCCTCCCAGCCCGCGATGGCCGAGTGGGCGGGGGCGGAGCTCGCTCCGGGGCCGGACGCGCAGACCGACGACGAGCTCGTCGACTACATGCACAAGACCCACAACACGGTGTACCACCCCGCGTGTACGGCGCATATGGGCCCGGCTTCGGACCCGCTCGCGGTGGTCGACGCACGCCTGCGCGTCCGCGGCGTGGAGGCGTTGCGGATCGCCGACGGCTCGATCCTGCCCTTCCTCCCCGCCATCAACCCGTGCATCACCACGATGATGGTGGGCGAGAAGTGCGCTGACATGCTCAAGGAGGACGCGCGACCCGGGGTCGCCCGCGTCGCTCCTCCGGCAACCGTGTGAACCACCACGCCACCGCGCCGTCCGAGGTGACGCGCTTCCTGCGCGAGCATCCGCCGTTCAACGCGCTCGAGGCGGAGACCGTAGAGCGGGTCGCCGCGGCGTCCGAAGTCGAGTTCCACCGATCGGGGACGACGATCATCGCCCAGGGCGCCGAGCCACTCGAACACCTGTGGGTGGTGCGCAGCGGCGCGGTCGAGCTCGTGCACGATGGCCGGATCCTCGACCTGCTGGGCGAGGGAGAGATGTTCGGCCAGGCCTCGATGCTCTCCGGCCTGCCGACCGGCTTCGAAGCGCGAGCGGCGGAGGACACACTGTGCTACCGGATCCCGGCCGAAGTGGCGCGCGAGCCGCTGGCGGCCCCGGCCGGTCTTCGCTTCATCGCGCGCTCGTTGCTCGAGCTCTCCGCCGATCTGCTCGACGCCGACGAGCGGCCCGCTCTCGACCCGGCCCAGCAGCCGGTTGAGCGCGCTGATCCGAGGCCGGCCGGTCGTCTGCTCGCCCGACGCTTCGATCAGACAGGTTGCCGAGCGGATGGCCGATGCACCGGCGACCTCGGCGGTGATCGACCTCGGCGACGGCTCGCTCGGCATGTTCACCGACCGTGACCTGCGCAGCCGCGTGATCGCGGCGGGCCTGAGCAGCGACGCGCCGGTCTCGGCCGCGATGTCCGCTCCGGCGTACACATGCCCGCCGGACCGGATCGGAGCCGAAGTCCTGCTGGAGATGCTCGATCGCGGCATCCGCCACTTCCCCGTCGTCTCGCCGCGCGGCGAGGTCCTCGGCGTGGTGGAGGACCTGGACGTGGTCGCGGCGCAGACGCGATCGCCGTTCTTCCTGCGCCAGCGCATCGCCCGGGCCGACATCGGTGGACGAGCTGGCGGGCGCGGCGGCGGAGCTGCAGCCGACCGTGATCGCGCTCCACGAGGCGCGGATCGCCGCCGTTCAGGTCATGGCGGTCTACTCGGTCGTGGTCGACGCGCTCACGCGCCGCCTGGTCGAGTTTGCCCTGGCCGAGCTCGGGCGGCCCGCGGTCGAGTTCGCCTGGCTGGCCCTCGGCAGCCAGGCCCGGCGCGAGATGGCCCCGAGCGCGGACGTCGACAACGCGATCGTGTGGTTCGGGGAGGAGGACTCCGAAGCGGTCCGCCGGCAGCTGCACGCGGTCGGACGAGAGGTGCTGAAGGGGCTCGAGCGATGCGGGCTGCACGCCGACCTGCACGGCGCGTGCGCGGCTCGAACCGCGGATTCGTCCGCTCACTGGCGTCCTGGCAGCGCGCGGCGCAGAGCTGGATCGCCGACCCGACGCAGGAGCAGGCCTTGATCCTCGTCTCCGTGGTGGTCGACAGCCGACCGGTGTGGGGCGTCCACAAGGGCACGCCGGTCACCGACACCTTCCGGGGGGCCGGCCGCAGCCCCGAGCTGCTGCGACTGCTGGCGCGGTATCGCGCTCTCCTACCGGCCGCCGACGGGGTTCTTCCGCGGCCTCGTGGTCGAGCATTCGGGTCAGCATCGCGGTCAGCTCGACCTCAAGCACGGTGGGATGATCCCGATCGTCGATCTGGCGCGGTGGGCGGCGATGTCGGCCGGCGTGACGAGCGCCTCGACCACCGCGCGCCTGCGCGCGGCAGCGTCCGCGGGAACGCTGACCGAGGCCGACGCCGAGACCCTCAGGGACGCCTTCGACCTGTTCGCCGAGCTGCGCATCGGCCACCAGGTCCAGCAGCTGCGGACCGGACAGACGCCGGACAACTACATCGACCCGGCGACGCTGAGCCGGCTCACCCGCGCGCACCTGAAGGAAGCGTTTCGAGCCGTGGCCTCGATCCAGAAGCAGATCTCGGCCGAGCTCAGCGTCGGGGTGCCGTGAGGCCGGCGCGCCGCGGCGCCACCGCGCCCCCGGGGCAGCGGACACCCTGGCGCAGGGCGCAGTGGTGCGTGGTCGACTTCGAGCTCACCGGCCTGGACCCCGAGCGGGATCAGATCATTGCCTTCGGCGCGCTCCCGATCGACGACGGCCGACTGCGTTTGGGTGGCGCGGTGTCGTCATTGGTCCGCCCCACCCGGGACAGCCGGGAACCGGCGATGCTCGTGCATGGAATCCGGACGGCCGACGTCGCCCACGCGCCCCGGCTCGCCGACGCGGTCGCGCCGCTGCGGGCGGTCATCACCGGACGGGCGCTCGTGTTCCACGCCGCGGGGGTCGACCGTCCGTTTCTCGAGCGGGCGCTCGGCGCTCGGCTGCGTGCGCCGGTGGTCGACACACAGGTCCTGGGACGGCTGTGGTTGTACGAGCGGGACGGACAGCTTGCCCGGCGGCTCAGCCTGACCGAGCTGGCCACAGCCCTCGGGCTTCCGGCCGACCATCCGCACGACGCGCTCGCCGATGCGCTGACCACCGCCCAGGTCTTCTTGGCGCTGGCCGCGCATCTCGATGCGCTCCGGCCGCAGACGGTGGGCACGCTGGCGAGCGCGCGCCGAGGGGTAGACGCGATCGCTCTGTTCGACGATCATGGGCATCAGTGACCGGGGACTGGCGTGACTGGAGGCCGGCGATCTGGCTCGCGATGCTCGGCATCGCGGTCATGCTGCTGATCGCCCCGTTCTACTTCGGGGCGGTGTTCCTGGGCGCGTCGCTCGGGGTGGCGATCCGGATCCGGCAGCGCCGGCGAGCCGCGGCCAGACGGGGAGGCGCAAGCCGCAGGCCGAGGGGCGACCGTGCGTCCGGATGACCGCCCCAAGGACGCCGAGCGCAGCGAGGCCCAGATCTAAGGCTTGACGACCCGCACCTCGGCGCCCGAGCGCATCAGTGCGTGCGGCGCGGGGGTGCTTGAGCGACCGGAACGGGCGGCGGCGGGCGGGGAGCAGGATCAGGTCGAAGCCGCCCTGTTCGCACCACTCATCGAGGGTCGGGTCGACGCCCTCGACCAGCATCCGGAACGTCGTGTGGGCGGCGGCGGGGCCGAGCTTCTCCCTCGCCTGGTCGAGCTCTGTGACCACGGTCTGACAGACGGCACGGTTGAAGGGAACCGCCGAGCCGGCGCAGCCAAGGGTGGATGGGGCCTGCGGCGCCACGCTGACCACCGTCAGCGCGGCGTTCTCCCGCTCGACCAGCCCGTGGGCCAGGCCGAGCGCGGCTGCGTTGGAGCGGCCCGGCTCGTTGACGACCAGCACGCGCCGAAACGGCGGCCAGCTGATGCCGGGGCGTATCGAGCGTGCCGAGCGTGCGGTCGCCATGGTTTGAATGTACCCGCAGCATTCGCGTAGACTGCCCGACGACTGATATATGAGTCATCGACAAGCAGCACCGAGGCGTGCCCGGGGGCCGGCCAATGGAAGAGGCCGTCGGCCGCCGCGGCCGACCAGCAGCCTCGAGATCGCTCAGCAGGCGGTGCTGCGGCCGATCGAGGAGATCGCGGAGTCGGCCGGCCTCGCCCGGGACGAGATCGAGCCGTACGGCCGTCACAAGGCGAAGATCAACCTGACCGCGCTCGATCGGCTGTCCGGAACCGGGCGGGGCAAGTTCGTCTGCGTCTCCGGCATGACGCCGACGCGGGCGGGCGAGGGCAAGACCACGACCGCGGTCTCGCTGACCGAGGGGCTGGGGGCGATCGGATGCCGTCCGGTCCTGTGCCTGCGCGAGCCGTCACTGGGCCCCGTGTTCGGGATCAAGGGCGGCGCGGCGGGCGGGGGCTGGGCGCAGGTGGTGCCGATGGAGGACCTGAACCTCCACTTCACCGGCGACATTCACGCCATCGGCGCGGCCAACAACCTGCTGGCGGCCATGCTCGATGCCTCGATCCTGCACGGCAACCCCCACCACATCGACGCGCTCCGGATCACCTGGCGCCGCGCGGTCGACATCAACGACCGGGCGCTCCGACAGATCACGATCGGGCTCGGGGGCCGGGTCAACGGCTACCCGCGCGAGACCGGGTTCGACATCACCGCCGCTTCCGAGGTGATGGCGATCGTGGCCGTGTGCCGCGACCTCGCGGATCTGCGCCGGCGGCTCGGAGCGATCACCGTCGGCTACAGCTACGACGGCGCGCGTCCGGTGACCGCCGACGATCTCAATGCCGCCGGGGCGATGGCGGTTCTGCTCAAGGAGACGATCAAGCCGAACCTGATCCAGACCCTCGAGGGACAGCCGTGCCTGATGCACTGCGGGCCGTTTGCCAACATCGCCCACGGCAACTCCTCGCTGCTGGCCTCGCTGCTCGGACTGCATCTCGGCGACTACGTGGTCACCGAGTCCGGCTTCGGCTCGGACATGGGGATGGAGAAGCTGTTCGACATCGTCTGCCGGGTGGGCGGCCTGCGACCCGATTGCGTGGTCCTCGTGTGCACGGTGCGGGCGCTCAAGCATCACGGTGGGATGCCGGACGCGTCGTCGGACCGGGCCCGTGGGATGGCGGCGATCGTGCTCGGGTCCCACAACCTGAAGCGGCACCTGGGGATCGTGGGGGAGTTCGGCGTGCCGTGCGTGGTCGCGGTCAATCGCCGGCCCGAGGACAGCGACGAGGAGGTCGAGCTGGTGCGGCGGCTCGCGCTCGAGTCCGGGGCCGCGGCGGCCGAGGTCAACGACGCGTTCACGCGCGGTGGCGAGGGCGCGACCGAGCTGGCCGAGGCGGTCGTCGATGCCTGCGAGCAGCGCAACGAGTTCGACTTCCTCTACGGCGACAGCGACTCGCTCGATGACCAAGATCAGGACGGTGGCGACGCGCGTGTACGGCGCGGCGGATGTCTACATCTATCCCGAGGCCGAACGCAAGCTGCGGCAGTTCACCGACGACGGATTGGGCCGACTGCCGATCTGCATGGCCAAGACGCACCTGTCGCTGTCGGCCGACGCCTGCGCTGCTCGGCGCGCCGGAGGGGTTCACGCTGCCGGTACGTGACGTCCGCGCGTACACCGGCGCGGGTTGGATCGTCCCGCTGTGCGGCGACATCACCCAGATGCCGGGCCTGGCGCGGGAGTCGGCGGCGGTGAACGTCGACATCACGGATGTCGGCCGGACCGTGGGTCTGTTCTGAGCGACCTGGCGGAGCTGCTGGACGCGTTGGCGGCCCGGTCGCCCGCGCCGGGCGGAGGCGCGGCGCTCGGCCTGGGGCGGCACGCTTGCCGCGGCGCTACTCGAGATGTGCGCCTCGTTCGCCGATGAGCATGGGACGGCACGCCGAGCCGCCGTTCTGCGAGCTCAGCTGCTCGAGGCGGGCGAGGCTGACCAGCACGCGTACGCGCCGGTGCTCTGCGGCCCTGCGCCGGCCGGCCGAGTGATCGCGGAGCGGACCGAGCAGCTCGCCCGGGCGCTGTCAGACGCCTCCGAGCCGCCGCTGGAGATCGCCCGGGCGGCGGCGGAGGTGGCCGAGCTCGCAGCCCGGGTCGCCGATGGCGCCACCGAGGCGATCCGCGGTGATGCGCGTCGCGGCCGTCGCTGCTCGCGGAGGCCGCCGCGCTGGGCGCGGCCGAGCTGGTGCGGATCAACCTGCGCCGGCGTGCCGGCGATCCTCGGGTCGAGGAGGTGGAGCGGTTGTCGGCGCGCGCGGCGCAGGCCCGGTCGCGGGCGGCGGGGCGGTAGATTCGCCGCATGCCCTCGATGCGGGAGCGGATGCTGAGCGGCGGGTTGTATGTGTTCAGCGACCCTGAGCTGCAAGCCGAGCACGCCCGCGGGCAGGCCCTGCTCGAGCGTTACAACGCCACCCGTCATACCGAGGCGGACGAGCGGCGGCGGCTGCTGCACGAGCTGCTGGGTCAGGTCGGTGACGGCGTGGTGATCCAACCGCCGCTGCGCTGCGACTACGGCCCGCGGGTCGCCGTCGGGGAGGGCACGTTCGTCAACTACGACTGCATCTTCCTCGACGCGGCGCCGATCACGATCGGGCGTCATTGTCAGCTCGCTCCACAGGTGCAGATCGTGACGGCGACGCACCCGATCGACCCGGAGCCGCGACGGCTGGGCTGGGAGTATGCGGAGCCGGTCGCGATCGGCGACAACGTGTGGCTGGGCGCCGGCGTCATCGTCTGCCCCGGAGTGACGATCGGCGACGACACCGTGGTCGGCGCGGGCGCCGTGGTGACGCGTGATCTGCCGAGCGGCGTGGTGGCGGTCGGGCACGCCGCGCGCGCGTTGCGCGGACGATCGGCGACCGGGACCGGGTCGCGACCTCGGATCGCCGCTAAGCAGTCCGGGACGACGCGCTTTCACTCATCGCCTCCCGGGTACGCCCGTGAGCAGACCACCTACCAACCCACGCAGGAGGAACCACACATGCCACAGGCGAAGGCCGACCGTTCGGCATCGGCCAAGAAGGCGGCGGCGACCCGGGAGCGCAACCGGCAGCGCGCTCAGTCGGAGACCTCGGGCAAGAAGGCAGCCGCGACGCGACAAGGCAACGCGGCATCGCAGGCGGCGGGTCAGGCCAAGCGCGCCGCGGGTGCGATGGTCGGCGCCGGGAAGACGGCCGCGCGCGCCGCCGGCTCAGCGGCCAAGCAAGCCGGCAAGGCCGCGGGCACCCGGGGCCGCGCCTCGCGCGACGCCGCTAAGAAGTAGGCCTCAGCGCATCGCCGACATGGCGTGCCCGCCGCTCTGAGCGCCCGGCGGAATCGTCAGCGCCGGCACGTCGTGGGGTATCGCGAGCACGGCCACGGCCAACGCGGTCAGGAGCGCCGCGGTACCCCACGTGGCCGCCCTGCGCCACGGGATCGTCTTCTCGAGCGCGATGAGCGCGGCAATCAGAGCCATCCAGGTCAGGCTCATCACCCCGAGGGCGAACAGGGCCGCCATCATGGCCCAGCAGCAGCCAAGGCACCACGCGGCGTGCCTGGATCCCATTTCCAGCGCGCCGCGGTTTCCATCCCGCCAGGTGCCGAGCAGGAACCCAAGGGGGCTGCGGCATTTGCCCAGGCAGACGTCCTTGAAAGGCGTCAGCTCGTACGCGGCGGCCAGCGCCAGCACCCCGCCGGCAAACCAACGGCCACCGCTCCGCCATGCAAGCTCGCTGCCCAGGGTGGTTCGGCCCAGGCGGAACACGGCGTAGGCGACCAGCCCCGCGGCGCCCCAGACGAGGAGGTAACCGGCGCTGAAGAGGATCGGACGGCTCCAGCCGCGCCGCCGGGTCATACGCGCGTAGAGCGCCGTGGTCGGCGCCAGCGACGGGAACATCATCGCCGCCATCATCACCACCCAGACGCCGGTGAACCAGCCGAGCGCTCCCAGGCTGGTGCCCGGGCCGGCATCCATCCCCGCCATCCGGTCCGCGGTCGACCACCATGCCAGGCCGGCCACGCCGATCAGCAAGGCGACCAGGCCGAGCCTGGCGCGCGCGGCGTTCAGCGCCGCGGCCAGTTCGCCTCGCTCGTCTCCGTGGCCGGGCACCGCACGGGGCGGGGAGTGGCGATGGTGGCGCCGGTCATGCCGACCACGAGAAGTCAGACGTGGAAAAGGCCGACTTGCCGTCGTACTCGATTCCAAAGGCGCTGATCTTCGACCGCGTCGCGTGGGCGACCGTGAGCTCGGAGCCGGCCGGGTGGAAGATCCCGGTCAACCGAGCCGGCTCGCCCGTCTCGACTCCGAACGGCACCACATCCTCGACCTCGAAATCGACCGCATCTCCAATTCGAACCGAATGCCGGAGGCCGTCCTCGTGGATCTCGATCGGCGCTCGCTCGAGCCCGAGGTTCTCGCCCACCAGCGGCCCGAGCGCCTCCATCGGTCCACCGAGGGCTCCGGAGAAGACCGCCCCCAGCTTCTCGGCCTGCTCGTCGGATGCGCCCGCATCGATGTAAACGCCCAAGCGCCAATTCCCCTCGGTCATCACCTTGGGAGTGTCGGCGACCGCGACGACCGCAAGGCCGCTCACGTCGATGCCCTCGACATCGCCGCGCTTCACGTTGAAGACGAGCGTGACCCGGCAGCGGTCCAGCGTGGCGCCAAACGACAGCGAGGCGGTGCATGGACACACGACGTTGCACGAGCACGTCTCGAAGTAGGACCCCTCCAGTTTCCAGGCCATGTCTCCGCTCCTCGGCTCGAGTGCCGGTTCGATTCTCCTCGGCGCGGAATGCCGCGTCAACCCAGCCGCGCCTAAACTGACATCGTGACCGCCTTCGGTGGCATGAGAGACCTCGGCCGCGGGAGCATCGACCCGCTGGAGCGCCGCGTTCCCGGCCGGGTGGAGAAGCGGCGGGCCGCCGGCTCCGGGGTGGTCGGCCCGGCCACGCTGGCCTGCCGCAACTGCGATGCCCCTATCGCGCCCGGGCCCGCCCCCCTGTTGCTGACCGACCCCATGTGGTGCCCGGTGTGCCAGGACTCAGGGCTCGTGCGCGACTTCGTTTCCCTGTCCGCTCCGACCCGCCCCGCCCGGGTGGTCGTGCGCGCGTCCTGGCCGAACCCCTAGTCCTCGAGCAGATCGCTCAGCGTCCGGCCGCTCAGCACCGACTCGGGGCGGTCGGCGACGATGTCGGACTCCGGGGCAGCGTGCTCGTCGCGCCGCTTGAGGAGCAGCCATTGCGGCTTCTCACCCCCGCGCGTCCGCTGCAGGGCGAACCCGCCGCGTAGCTTGTCGCCGTGCAGCACGAACACGGCGTGCCCGCGCGCAAGCGCCTCCGGCCAGGGCACGCGGCCGCGCCGTTCGTAGTTGCCGCGGTCCCAGACGATGACCGCCCCGCCGCCGGCTCGGCCTTCGAACTCGTTGTGCGCAAGCCCGTGGTCCTCCACCTGAACCGCGAGCCGTTTGACCGCCGGATCCAGCGATGGTCCCTTCGGCACCGCCCAGGAGCGCATCACGCCGTCCACTTCGAGCCGGAAGTCGAAGTGGTGCGCCGTCGCCTGGTGCTCCTGGACCACGAATACTCCGGCCGCCACCCCGCGGACGGCGAACTGCTCGTGTCCCTCGGGCCGGACGGTTCGCTCGCTCACCGTGTCGCTGTACGGAGCCGACCGCAATTCCGACATCAGTTGCTCGAGCGCCGGCGGCTCGGCTTCGGCGTGCAGGCACAGGGTGCCGGTATCGATCAGCTGAACCCACCCGCGGACATCCAGAGCCAGCGCCCGGGAGCGAACGCGCTCGCGGACGTCCGGGGCCGAGACCTCGCCGCTGACGACGATCCTCCGGGCGCTCACGCCGGGCACCGGATCCGCTCAGGCCGCGCGGAACACGCGGAAGTCGCCGCTCACGGTGCTGCTGCGAATGACCACCGTATGCCCATCGGCTTCGTTCGGTGTACCGGTGAGCGGCATCTCGGAGCTGAGCTCGCCCGAGGCCGAGCCGGCGTCCACGTCGATGCTCGTGCCGGAGGCGACGCCGACCTCGACGTTGCCCGACACGCTGCGCACGTTCACCTGACCCGAGCGCACCGAACCGACGCGCACGTCGCCGGACACCGACTTGACCGATACCGATCCGCCCACCGAATCCGCGATCACGTCACCCGACACGGTTCTCACCGCCACGTCTGCGTCCACCCGCGGGAGGTGCACATCGCCGCTCACGGTCTTGACTTCAGCATCACCGTTGATCTCGCCGTCCATGCGGACCCCACCGGAGGCGGAGCTCATCTTCAAGCCGGCCAGCACCCCGCTGACGGTCGCGTCGGCAGAGGCGGTCACGAGCTCGACCAGGCTGCCGTGGGGAACCCGGACGGCGACGCGCAGCGACCCCTCCCACCGCTCGAGGAAGTTCATCAACGAGTTGCGCCGCTGGGCGATGACCAGCCGATCGTCGACCAGATCGACCGCCGCGGTCTCGACGAGCCTCGAGGGCCCCTCGAGCCGGACCTCGGACTGCCCGCCGTCCACGGTTTCGACGGTGAGATCGCCGGAGACCACCTTGACCGTGAGATGGACGGGTCGGGGAGTTTCGAAACGCTGCTCGGACATCAGGACCCCTTTCAGCTCCGGCCGTAGCCGGTGAGCCGGCGGCGGGCGCCGCCGGACGATGAATTCCGATCGAGCACGCGACTCAGTGCCTGCACGACCCAGGTATTGACGGAGACGCCGCCGGCCGCCGCCGTGGCTTCCAGCCGTGACTTCAGGCTGTCGGGCAGGCGGAGGGTGATCCGGGCACTGAGCGCCGCGTCGGCCGGGTCGGGCGCAGGCGGGGGTTCGTCGTCGACGTACACGAGCTCTGGATCGCCGCCCACGATCCGGACCTCGACCCGGCCGCGCTCGAGCTGAGCCGACAGCTCAAGTGCCGCCTCGGTGAGCGCCTCCTGCAAGCGACGACCGAGCGATGCCTCGAGCGCCAGGACCACCAGCTCGGCCGCGCGGGCGGTCGCCTCATCGCCGACCGCGGCCAGCCGGGAGAGGTCCTCGCGCAATGCCTCAACGTAGCCTGCGATTTGCATGACGCCATGATGACATCATAATGATGTCTTTTCAAGTCATCGCGATGTCATTTGTCGGCGCGCGCGAACGAAGCCGCCCGACACGCGCGCCGGCGCTCGGCTCCGGCGGCCGGGTGGGCCTGCGAGGCTAAGCCGCGGTGGTGTCGTCGGTCTCGAGCCAGCGGAGCAGCCCGAGCAAGGCGAAGACGCCCTGGACCTGCGCGGTGGGGCGGCCGAGCACGAGGGTGTATCCCCGTTCCTCGGCGTCGTGCTTGGCGCGGATGAGGACGCTCACGCCCGCGCTGTCGACGAAGCTCAGACCACTCAGATCGAGCAGGACGCGGGCGTGACCCTGATCGCTCAGCTCGCGCAGGCAACGTTCGAGCTCGGGGGACGATGAGGCGTCGAGCTCTCCCCCGAGGCGGAGGATCACGCCGGGGGTCTCGGTACTGCGTTCGATGGACAGCTGCGCCTTTACGAAAGGCATCCTACCTGCGAGCCGGCGCGTCCGCCCCACCCGGCTCGGCGTCGCGCTCAATCTCGAACCACACCCGCGGCGCGCCGTCCGTGATTCCCCACCGGGTGCAGGCGCCCTCGACCAGCTCCAGCCCCCAGCCGCCGACGTCTCGCGCCTCGGCGCGCGGAGCGTGCGCGAATCCGGGGCCTTCGTCGATCACCTCCACGAGCAGGCGCAAGCGGTCGAGCTCGGCGCGCAGCGTTATGTCGCCCACCCCGTGCCGGACGGCATTGGTGGCCAGCTCGGAGACCGCGAGCTTGGCCCGGTCGAGCTCCGCCGGGTCGAGCACGGCGCCGAAGGCCCGCTCGAGCAGCCGACGGGCGGTCGTGGCCGCGCCGAGGTCGGGCGCCAGCACCACTTCGATGCGGTCCTGCGAATCCCGCCCATCGGGCATACCCGGCGCCGGCACCTGTTCGACGACGCGCATCACCACCGCGGTGACGTCGTCGTCCGAGGCGTCGGCCCCCGCGGTGGCGGCGCGCAGCACGTGCGTGCACATGGCTTCGGCTTGCACCGGGCCGTCCTCGACCACCGCGATCAGCCGGGCCAGCCCGGTGTCGATCGCCTCGCCGCGCCGTTCCACGAGCCCGTCGGTGTAGAGAATCAGCGCGTCGCCGGGCAGCGCCGTGGCGTGCCGATCACGGTAGGCGACTTCGGTGAAGGCCATCATGCTGTCGCTGCCGTGCAGCATCCGGACATCCCCGCCGGCCGTGCGCAACACGGGTGGAGGGTGACCGGCGTTTGCCCACACCACGGAGCCGTTACTCGGGTCGAGGATCAGGTAGAGGACCGTGAACAGCTGTTCGAACGCGAGCTTCTTGTGGTAACGATGCACGCGCGTCAGGACCTGGGCCGGAGATAGCGACCCAGGGTCGGCGAGGGCGAAGGCGCGGGTCACGCTGCGCAGCTGCCCCATCATTGACGCGGCTCGGATGCCGCTGCCGGTGACGTCGCCAATGACCACCCCAAGGCGATCACCGGGGAGGACGAACACGTCGTACCAGTCTCCACCGACCTCGGTCTCGAGTCCTGCGGCCTCGGAGTGCGCGGCCATGTCGAGCCCGGGGACTTCCGGAAGCTGCGTCGGAAGCAAGCCCCGCTGGAGCTCGACCGCGATGCGATGTTCCTGCTCCTGCAGCTGGGCTCGGCGGATCACGAGCGAGGCGCGTTCCGCGGCATCGCGCAACAGCGCCCGATCCGATTCGGTCTGGGCGCGCGGCGCGGCAAAAGCGGCTCGGAGCGTCCCGATGGCGCCGTCCGCAGTGGTCAGCACGAGCTCCTGCCACCGCTCGTCCGCGGATCCGTCGGCCCCGTGAGCATCGCTCGAACGGCGGCATGCCACCCCGTGCTCGCCTTCGTCGATCCGTAGCTCCACCGCTTCGGCGTCGAGGACGTCGACCAGCCGGCGCACCAGCTCGCCCAGGACGTCGCTCAGCGCCCGCGACTCGGTCGGATCGGAGAGCTTCTGAAGCCGCTCAAGGCGCTCGGCGGTGTCCTCGGCCTGGGTTCTTGCCGCCTGCTCGATCAGCAGCTCGGCCCGCGCCTGCTCGGCCCTTCGGCGAGCCGTCACGTCGACCCACTGAACCAGGAGAAGCGGCGCCGCCTCCCTGGTCTCGGTGATCGGGGACATGGTCGGGGACACCCACGCTTCTCGCCCGTTGACGGCAATCAGCCGGATGTCGATGTCGAGACCCTCGGCGGCGTCAAGACGCGTCTCGCCGGCGATCACCTCGAGCACCCCGCCCAGCTCGGCCCGATCCTCGGGATGGCACAGGTCCAGTATCGGAACCTGCACGAGCGATTCCTCGTCGCGACCGACGACACGGGCGAAGGCCGCGTTCGCCCGGACGATCCGCCGGCCGGCGTCGAGCACGGTCTTACCGATCGGCGCCGCCTCGAAGGCGCTGCGCAGAAATGCTTCTGAGCTCCGCAGGGCCCGGCGCCCCTGCTCGAGCTCGGCGAACACCGCGACCTTCGAGCGCAGCAACTCCGCATCGAACGGCTTCAGGACGTAGTCGACCGCTCCCACGTCGTAGCCGCGGACGATCTCGGTCACCTCGTCGTGCGCGGCGGTCAGGAAGACGATCGGGATGTCGCGCGTGTGCTCGCGCAGCTTGATCAGGCGCGCGGTCTCGATGCCGTCGAGACCGGGCATCCGTACGTCGAGCAGGATCAGGGCAAAGTCCCGTTCCAGCAGCAGCCGCAGTGCCTCCTCACCCGAGGTGGCGCTGACCACGCTGTGACCGAGCGGGGCGAGCACCGCTTCGAGCGCAACCAGATTCTCCGGGCGATCGTCGACCGCCAGGATGGGTAATTGGGCTGCCGATGGGAACGCGATCACCACATCAGGGCTCGAGCTCGGCGCTTCTTGATTCTCTATGCCCCGAGCCACAGCCGCATCATCGACACCAGCTGGTCGATGTCGACCGGCTTGGTGATGTAGTCCGAGGCGCCGGCCCCGATCGCCTTCTCGCGGTCACCCTTCATCGCCTTGGCGGTGAGGGAGATGATCGGCAAATGCTCGAAGCGCGGCATGGCGCGGATGGCCTGCGCCGTCTCATAGCCGTCCATCTCGGGCATCATGATGTCGAGCAGCACGAGGTCGGTGTTCGGATGTTGCTGGAGCCGTTCGAGCCCCTCGCGCCCGTTCTCGGCGAACACGACCTTCATCCCCCGGTGCTCGAGCGTCGAGGTGAGCGCGAACACGTTCCGGATGTCGTCGTCGACGACCAGGACCTTCTTACCCTGCAGGGGCGCGTCGCCGCTGCGCAGCTCGCCGAGCATCTTGCGCGCCGAGACGGGGAGGTCCGCCTCGACTCGGTGCAGATACAGAGCGGCGCGGTCGATCAGCCGCTCGGGCGAATCGACCACGGTCATGACCGCCGACTTCGCCAGCGCCTCCAGCCGTGCCCGGTCCGCCTTGGCCAGGGGATCCGGCGCAAACACGATCAGCGGACGCTCGCGCAGCCGCGCGTCGGTCGTGATCTCGCGCAGGACCGAGAGCTGGTCGGCGCTCTCGCGCCCGGCCACGACCACAGTGAGGTCCGGGGGCCGGTCGGACAGCTCGAGGACCGAGGCGGCTCGCTCGATCCGATCGAGCTCCCCCTCGGCCGTGTCCCGCAACAGCTCGACCACCGGCTCCTCCAGCTCGCCCTCGGGATCGAGCAGGGAGATCCGCCGCGGGCCCGATGAGAGGAGCTCGACCCGCGCCAGCGCCTGATCGAGCTCACCGTCCGGCGGCGGCTCGTCGATGAACATCGCCGCCCCGGAGCGCAGGACGTCGATCCGCACCGACGGGTCGGTCACCACGGCGACCGGCACGTGACGGGTCTCGGGATGCTTTTTGAGCTGCCCGAGAACCGCCTCGACCCAGTGCGCGTCTCCGGCCAGAAGCACGGCGGCGGGCCGGTGTTCACGCACGAGGCCGAGGCCGGTGGTCGGCTGAGCGGCCACGACGGGCTTGGCGCCCTGACGCCGCACCGCCTCGCACAACCGGTCCGCGCGCTCGGGCGGGGAGATGACGAGGATCACGCGGTCGTCCGCGTCGGGCATGGTCCCGTCGTCGCCGATCGGCAGCCCCGGAAGGAGCACCGGCGACGCAGCTGCGTCTCCGTTCGTCGAGGCCGAACGCTCGAGTGCCGCGGCTTCGACGATCCGCTCGCTCAGCGGCACGAAAAGCGAGAACCGGCTCCCCTGGCCGACCGCCGACTCGACGTGGATCTCGCCCCCGAGCAGCCGCGCGATCTCGCGTGAGATCGAGAGCCCGAGCCCGGTGCCGCCATATTTCCGAGATGTCGTGCCGTCGGCCTGCTGGAACGCCTCGAAGATCGCGTCCAGCTTGTCGTCGGGAATCCCCACGCCGGTGTCGGTGACCGTGAAGCCGATCACCCGGTCGGCGGCGCGGAGCGAATCGCGCCGGAATTGGGTCTCGGGCGGCGGGTATCCGATGGTCAGGGTCACGCCGCCCTCGTGGGTGAACTTGAACGCGTTCGAGAGCAGGTTCTTCAGCACCTGACCGATGCGCTGGCGATCGGAGACGATCGAGGCCGGGAGTCCCGGATCAACTTCGACCTTGAATTCGAGCCCGTTCTGCTGCGCGACCTGCCGGAAGGCGCGTTCGGCGTCCTCGGGAATGTCCGATACGGGCATGGAGGCGAGCTCGAGCTCCATGCGGCCGGCTTCGACCTTGGACAGATCCAGGATGTCGTTGATCAGCGACAGCAGATCGTTGCCGGCGCCGTGAATCGTGCGAGCGAACTCCACCTGCTGGTCGGTCAGCGAACGATCCTCGTTGGCCGCCAGCATGCGGCTGAGAATCAGCATCGAATTGAGCGGCGTGCGCAGCTCGTGGGACATGTTGGCCAGGAACTCGGACTTGTACTTCGAGGACAGCGCGAGCTGAGCCGCCTTCTCCTCCAGTCCGCGCCGGGCCAGCTCGATCTCCTCGTTCTTGATCTCGATGTCCTGGTTCTGCTCGGACAGCAGTCGTGCCTTCTCCTGCAGCTCGTCGTTGGTCTGCCGGAGCTCCTCGGATTGCTTTTGCAGCTCCTGCGTCAAGCCCTGGGACTGGGCCAGCAGCTCCTCGGTCCGCATGTTGGCCCGGATCGTGTTGATGACGACGCCGATCGTGTCGGTGAGGCGGTCCAGGAAGTCCCGGTTGACCTCGGAGAACGGACGCAGCGACGCCAGCTCGATGACGCCGAGAACCTGATCCTCGAACAGGACCGGCATCACCAGCAGGCCTGCCGCCGCGGCTTCCCCGAGGCCTGAGACGACCTTGATGTAACCGGGCGGGAGATCGGTCAGGGCGATCGTCTTGCGCTCGAAGGCGGCCTGGCCGACCAGCCCTTCGCCCACGGCAAACTGCTCGTGGCGTCCTTCGGGCTGGGGCGCCAGCCCGTACGAGGCGGCGAGCAGAAGCTGGGGGTGCCCGTCGGCTCCCGGCTCGGCGAGATAGAAGGCGCCGTGCTGCGCGCTCACGGTCGGGGTGACCTCACTGATGATCAGCTGGGTCACCGCGGCCAGATCGCGCTGGCCCTGCAGCATGCCCGAGATCGCGGCGAGGTTCGTCTTCAGCCAGTCCTGCTCGGCGTTCCGCTGCGTCGTCTCACGCAGGTTGGCGATCATCTGGTTGATGTTGTCCTTGAGCTCGGCCACCTCGCCCTGGGCCTCGACCGTGATCGAGCGCGTCAGGTCGCCCTGGGTCACCGCGGTTGACACCTCGGCGATCGCGCGCACCTGAGTCGTCAGGTTGCCGGCCAGCTGGTTGACGTTCTCGGTCAACCGGCGCCACGTCCCGGACACTCCTTCGACCTCGGCCTGGCCACCCAGCTTGCCCTCGGTCCCCACCTCACGCGCGACGCGCGTGACCTCGGCGGCGAAGCTGGAGAGCTGGGCCACCATGCGGTTCAGCGTCTGCTTGAGCTGCAGGATCTCGCCCCGGGCGTCCACGGTGATGGTCTGGGTGAGGTCGCCGTTGGCCACCGCCGTGGCGACCTGGGCGATGTTGCGGACCTGGTCGGTCAGGTTGCGGGCCATGAAGTTCACGTTGTCGGTCAGGTCCTTCCACGTCCCGGCCACGCCGGGGACCTGCGCCTGACCACCCAGGGCGCCCTCGGTTCCCACCTCGCGCGCGACTCGGGTCACCTCGGCCGCGAACGACCGCAGCTGGTCGACCATCCGGTTGATCGTCTCGGCCAGAGCCGCGACCTCGCCCTTGGCGTCGACGTCGATCTTCCGGCTCAGGTCGCCGTTGGCCACCGCCGTGGTCACGGTGGCGATGCTTCGCACCTGAGTGGTCAGGTTCGAGGCCATCTGGTTGACGTTCTCGGTCAGTCCCTTCCAGGTTCCCGACACCCCTTCGACCTCGGCCTGGCCGCCGAGCATGCCCTCGGTCCCGACCTCACGCGCGACGCGCGTCACCTCGGCCGCGAACGACCGCAGCTGATCGACCATCGTGTTGATCGTGTCCTTGAGCTCGAGGATCTCCCCGCGCGCATCGACGGTGATCTTCTTCGACAGGTCGCCCTGGGCCACCGCGGTCGTGACCTGAGCCACGTTGCGGACCTGACCGGTCAGGTTCGAGGCCATGAAGTTGACCGAGTCGGTGAGGTCACGCCACGTCCCGGACACGCCGGCCACGTCGGCCTGCCCGCCCAGCTTGCCCTCGGTCCCGACCTCACGCGCCACGCGCGTCACCTCGTCGGCGAAGGCCGACAGCTGGTCGACCATCGTGTTCACGGTTCGCTTGAGCTCGAGCACCTCGCCCTTGACGTCGACGGTGATCTTGCGGCTCAGATCGCCGTTGGCCACGGCGGTGGTCACGTCGGCGATGTTGCGCACCTGCTCAGTCAGATTGCCCGCCATGAAGTTGACGTTGTCGGTCAGGTCCTTCCACGTGCCGGCGACCCCGGGCACCTGCGCCTGGCCGCCAAGGATGCCCTCGGTGCCGACCTCACGCGCCACGCGCGTCACCTGGTCGGCGAAGGCCGACAGCTGGTCGACCATCGTGTTGACGGTGCTCTTCAGCTCCAGGATCTCGCCGCGCGCGTCGACGGTGATCTTGCGGCTCAGATCGCCGTTGGCCACGGCGGTGGTCACGTCGGCGATGTTGCGCACCTGGTCGGTCAGGTTGGAGGCCATGAAGTTGACGTTGTCGGTCAGGTCCTTCCACGTCCCGGCGACGCCTTCGACCTCGGCCTGGCCACCGAGGATGCCCTCGGTGCCGACCTCACGCGCCACGCGCGTCACCTCGGCCGCGAACGAACGCAGCTGGTCCACCATCGTGTTGATCGTGTTCTTCAGTTCGAGGATCTCGCCCTTGACGTCGACCGTGATCTCCTGGCTCAGGTCGCCGTTGGCCACCGCGGTGGTCACCTGGGCGATGTTGCGCACCTGATCGGTCAGGTTGGAGGCCATGAAGTTGACCGAGTCGGTCAGGTCCTTCCAGGTGCCCGCGACTCCGGGCACCTCGGCCTGGCCGCCCAGCTTGCCCTCGGTCCCGACCTCACGCGCCACGCGCGTCACCTCCGCCCCGAAGCTGGAAAGCTGATCCACCATCGAGTTCACCGTGGCGCCGATCCGCGCGAACTCTCCCTTGACGGGTCGGCCCTCGATCTCGAGCGCCATCTTCTGAGACAGGTCGCCCTCGGCCACGGCCACGATCACACGGGCGACCTCAGTGGTCGGACGGACCAGGTCGTCGATCAGGCCGTTGACCGAGCCGATCGTCGTCCGCCAGGCGCCGTCGGCTCCGTCGAGTGAGGCTCGCTCGGTCATCCGCCCCTCGCGGCCGATGATCCGCGCCACCCGGACCAGTTCCGCCTCGAGGGCCGAGTTTCGTTGCGCGAGCTCGTTGTAGGCCGACTGGAGACGTCCCACGGCGTCGGTGCGGTCGGCCGCGAGGCGGATGCCGAAGTCGCCGGCGGCGGCGCGGCGCAGCGCCTGCTCGAGCTCGATCAGGGCGGGGTCATCGCCGGAACCGTCCGCGGGAGGGCCCGTGCGGTCGCCGTTGCGAGCCCTGGCGGGAGCCGTCGGTTGCCGGGCTGCTGTCTTCGCCATGCTGATCCCTCACAGTCGCTGAACGCGCGGGCCGACCGTTACTCCATCTGTCGGCCCGTCGATGATAATCCTCGGAGCCATCGTCAGTGGTCGTGAACTTTTGAGTTTCGCCTGTGGCCATGGTGTTTCCTGCCACAGCCTCACCGTCTGATCGGCCAAAAGCCACGGTAGGTCAAGCGCGGACATCGGGTAGCGACTCGATGTAGACGCTTCGACCTAGGAAGGGACACGATGGCCAAGACCTCGCGAACCGACGATCTTTTTCAGACCCTGAGAGCGCAGGGGCTGCGCAAGCGCACCGCCAAGCTCATCTCGGACGCCACGGACCGACGGCGCAAGCCAGCCAAGGGCGCCGAGCGCGCGCTGTCGGACCTCAAGCGGCTGATCGGCGACGTCGAGGACCGGATCTCCGGCGGTCCGGCCAGGCGCAAAGCCGCGGCCAAGAAGGCAGCCAACACGCGCAAGCGTAACGCTCAGCGGCGCAGCGAGGCGGCAAAGAAGGGCGCCCGCACGCGAGCCAAGAGCCGCTAGTTCACGGCAGGCCGGGAAACGCGAGGGTCGTAGAGCAGCTTCCGGACCTCCTCGGGCGGCGCGGGCGACCGTGCGGCCTCGGTCGAGCTCGGCCGCTGCGCGCCCCTCCCCCTGATCGCCACCGGGTCTCGCGGCCGGTCCCGCCTGAGCCGTCCATCGGATAGGTTCTCGGCGAGAGACCCTGAAGCGGAGGAGAGACGTGGCCGATCGGGGCATTACGAGACGTCGCTTGCTGGAGCTCGCCTGCGCGTCGGGCGCGGCCGTCGCGGTTCCGGACCAGGCCCTGGCGCACCTTCTCGCCGCCGACCCTCGCACCAGGGTCCACCCCCGGGGCACAACGCTCGAGCGGACGATTCTGCGCGGGCAGCCCATCAATGCGGGGGGCTATCGGCATCTGGTGCACGGGCGCGGCGAGCCGCACCTGGTCAGACACGACATCGGCGTGAGGCCGCGGGTGGGACGCGCGCGGCGGCGCAGGCCGTTGCTTGCCCTCGCACAGTTCACCGACACCCACATCCTCGATGCGCAGTCCCCCGCGCGGGTCGAGTTCCTGGACCGGTACAGCGACGGCGCCCGTGGTAACGACGTGTGGACGTCCCGCGGCGCCCTCCTCGGGTTATTCGAGTCTGCCTACCGGCCCCAGGAGATGCTCACCGCCCAGGTCGCGGACGCGCTCGTCCGCGCGGTCCGGACGGTCGGCGTCGGGCCGGCCACGGGCCGGCGGCTTGACTTTGCCATCGCCACCGGTGACGTGGTCGACAACTGCCAGCACAACGAGCTGCGCTGGTCGATCGACCTGTTCGACGGTGGTCCGATTCGCCCTGACTCGGGCGATTTGTCTCGGTGGGAAGGCGTCGACGACCAGCACCCCCAGTTCTACGACGTCAACTACTGGCATCCGGGCGGCACGCCGCACGGCGTGGACTCGGGCAGCGACCTCCCACGCGGGAGGTACGGCTTTCCAATCGTCCGCGACCTCCTAAGCGCGTGCCGCCGTTCGTTCAGATCGGCCGGCCTTGGGATGCCGTGGTTCACCGCCTACGGGAACCACGACGGCCTGGTGCAGGGGCTCGTGGCGCCATCTCGTTCCGCCAATGAGATCGCCACCGGGTCAAGGAAGCTCCTCGGATTGCCTCCCGGGCTCAGCGTGTTCGACCTCATCGAGGGCCTGAGCGGCAACCAGGCCAAGCTCAAGCAGGTGATGGCAGGGCCCAAGCGCCACGTGACCGCGGACCGGGCACGGCGCCTGCTCACGCGTAAGGAAACCGTGGCCGAGTATTTCAAGACGACGGGGAAGCCGGTTGGCCACGGCTTTACCGAGGCCAACCGCAGGCACGGGACGGCGTACTACACCTTCAAATCGGGCCTCGTCCGATGCATCGTGCTCGACACGGTCAATCCCAACGGTGAATCGAACGGGTCGATCGACGAGGGACAGTTGCGTTGGCTGACCGGGCTCTTGAACGCCAACTCACGCACACGGCTGACCAGCGAAGGCCGGCGCGAAGCGACGTCGGGCCACGATCAGCTGATTGTGCTCTTCAGCCATCACACGGTCGCCACGATGGACAATCCACTCCCCGGCGCCAGGGCCCCGGGCCGCAGAGTCCTGGGGGACGAGGTGCAGCGGCTCCTGCTGCGATATCCGAACGTCGTGGCCTGGATAAACGGCCACACGCACGTCAACCACGTGATCCCTCATCGCCGCCCCTCCGCTTGGAGCGTGCCGGGGGGGTTCTGGGAGGTCAACACAGCGTCACACATCGACTTTCCTCAGCAGGCGCGCGTCGTGGAGCTGACGGACAACCACGATGGGACTCTGTCGATCTTCGGCACGATCATCGATGCTCTCGCCCCCGTCCGCTGGCGCTCCACCGGCGCTCCGGATGAGCTTGCCAGCCTCTCCCGGGAGCTCGCCGCCAACGACTGGCAGGAGCGCATCAGGGGGCCGGACGCCCAGGGTCACGAGGGCCGGCGCGGCGCGGTCTCCGACCGCAACGTGGAGCTGTTGGTGCACGCCCCGTTTGCCCTGCCGCACGGCGCCGCGGCCGACGGAGGGTAAGAACTCACCGCCGCCGGACGCCAACCCCTCTGATGAGCCCACGGGCCACCTTCCGGAGCGGCCACCGGTGAGTCCGGCCGGCGCCGTCTCCCTGCCGGCGCCGGGCCGGCTCTATCCTCGGGCGCGGATGGAGGGAACCGTGCAGCGCTCGCACTCCGGCTCGGTGCGTACATCCGATGCGTGGCTCTATGACCTGCGCGGGAGCGGAGCCGTGCAGCGTGAGGCGATGGCGGAGCTGCACGCTCTGCTGCTCCGGGCGGCTCGGTTCGAGCTCCGGCGCCGCGGGGCGGCCTTCGTTCACATACGCGCAGAGGAGATCGAGGACATCGCCGTACAGGCGGCTGACGACGCGATGGTCGCGGTCCTGGCCAAGCTGGACGCCTTCCGAGGGGCGAGTCGCTTCACGACCTGGGCCTACAAGTTCGCCATCCTGGAAGCAGGGGTAAAGCTGCGCCGGCGAGCCTGGCAAGGGCGGGAGATCACCCTCGAACCCGAAGCCTGGCCGGCGGTCGCAGATGGCCGCCCGTCGACCTATGAGATGCTCGAGCACAGCGAGGTGCTGACTGCGTTGCGCAGCGCAATCGATACCACGCTCACCCCCCACCAGCGTGACGTGTTCGTGTCCCTGGCGCTCAACGAGGTCCCGATCGACGTCCTCGCGGAGCGCCTCGACACGAGCCGGGGCGCCCTGTACAAGACACTGCACGACGCGAGGCGCAAGCTTCGCGCCGAGCTCTCCGCGGCCGGCCTGGTTGAGCCAGGAGCGCACGGGAAGGCGTCAGAGGCAGCGTGACCGCACCGGACGAACAGCCGCGTCAGACGCTCGAGCGACTGCTCGGACCGACGGCGCCCGAGGTCGGATGCGAAGAGTGCTTTGAGATGCTCGATCAGCTGGTCGAGCTCGAGCTGGCCGGAGCGGACCCCGAGGGCCGGCTCCCGGGGCTGAACGCCCACCTGTCCGGCTGCCCCGCGTGTCGCGAGGAGCACCACGCACTCCGGGCGCTGGTGCTGGCCGACCGCGACCGGCACTGACGAGCACAGCGGAGGTAAGAAGACGCGGCCGACGGGCGCAAACGTCGGTGTCCAAGCAGTCTCCCCTCGCATCAAGGAGGACATCACCATGTCGACCCTTTCCCTGCCTGCTTCCGAACCCGGGCAGCAACGCGCTCACGGCGGCGACGCACTCGCGCTGGTCAAGAGCGACCCGGGTTACCAAGCCTTCTGGCTCCTGCGGATCGGGTTCGCCGCCGCACCGATCTTGTTCGGCCTCGACAAGTTCGCCAACTTACTCGTCAACTGGGAGAGGTATCTGGCGCCGTGGATTCGCCACGCCAGCCCGTTGAGCGCTTCGCACACGATGCATATCGTCGGCGCGATCGAGATCTTCGCGGGCGTGGCCGTCGCGTTGAAGCCGCGTTACGCCGCCTACGTCGTCGTGGCCTGGCTGGGCGGAATCATCGTCAACCTGCTCTCGTACTCCGGCTACTACGACGTCGCGCTGCGCGACTTCGGCCTCATGGTCGGAGCGCTCGCGCTCGCGCGTCTGGCTTGGAAATACGACTCGGCCGGGTGGCGTCCCACGGTCGCGCCGTAGCCGCGCGCCGGAGGCGACCGCATGAGCAAGCACACATTCGTAATCGTCGGAGCGAGCCTGGCCGGGTCACGAGCGGCGGAGGAATTACGGATCCGCGGGTTCGACGGCCGGCTGGTCCTGATCGGCGCCGAGGCCGAAAGACCGTACGAGCGACCACCGCTGACCAAGGAGCACCTCCGAGGAGAGTCCGAGCGCGACACGGTCTACGTTCACGACTCGGACTTCTACGAGCGCCACGAGATCGAGCTTCGCACCGGAACCGCCGTGAGCCAGATCGATCCCGGCGCGGGGGTCGTGCGGCTCGAGGACGGCCGCGCGCTCGGCTTCGACCGCCTGCTGCTGACGACCGGCGCAGAGCCGCGCCGAATTGCCGTTCCTGGAGCGGACCGCGCAGGGGTCAATTACCTGCGGACCCTTCACGACTGCGATGCCCTGCGCTCGCGTCTCACAGCCGGCGCGCGCGTGGTGGTGGTCGGCGGCGGGTGGATCGGCAGCGAGTTCGCAGCCTCGGCGCGGCAGTGCGGACTGGAGGTGACGCTGATCGACCCCCTTCCGCTTCCGAACGAGCGGATCCTCGGGCCCGAGGTCGCCTCGTTCTACCGCGATGTGCACGCGAGCCATGGCGTGCAGCTGCTCCTCGGCGACGGCGTCAAAGCGTTCGAGGGCGATCATGCTGTGCGCCGAGTCAGGACCGAGAACGGCCACGTAATCGAGTGCGACTTCGTGGTCGTCGGCGTCGGCGTCGCGCCATGCTCGAAGCTCGCCGTGGCAGCGGGCCTCGAGGTCAACAACGGCGTGCTCGTCGATGCCGGCCTGCGTAGCTCGTGCCCCGATGTGTTCGCCGCGGGCGACGTTGCCAACGCCTGGCACCCGTGGTACTCGCGCCGCATCAGGGTTGAGCACTGGGCCAACGCGCTCAATCAGGGGCCCGCGGCGGGGCGGGCGATGCTCGGAGGCACGGTCGCCTACGATCGGCTTCCGTACTTCTACTCCGACCAGTACGACATCGGGATGGAGTACTCAGGTCACGCCCTCACATGGGATGAGGTGGTGTTCCGAGGCGAGCGCGAGGGAAACGAGTTCATCGCCTTCTGGATCTCCGAGGGCAAGGTGGTGGCCGGCATGAACGTCAACGTCTGGGACGTGAACGAGCAGATTCAGGCTCTGATCCGCTCACGCCGTGAGGTCGATTCACGCGCGCTCGCCGACGCCGATACGCCCCTCGACTCCCTCGACGCGCGAGTCTGACCAGGCCGAAGGCGGCCCGAGCCCAAGGCCCGGCAACGTGCGAAGCTTCGTCAGCCCGCCTTGAGGCGGCGGGTTACGAGCTGAGCGGATGAGCGAGCAGACCAGAAATCCAAGCCCTCGATCCGAGGCCGGCGACCGGCACGCAGACGTTCTGCGGACGCCTTGCGGATTCAGGTTCGGCCACTGGACGAGTACCGAGGCTCGCACTGGGTGCACGGTGGTGATCCCGCCGCCGGGCAGCCGGGGAGGTGTCGACGTCCGGGGCGGGGGGACCGGCACGCGGGAGCTCGAGGCTCTGTCCCCTCTGGCCAACGCGGAGGGGCCCACGGCGGTGCTGCTCACTGGAGGGAGCGCGTTCGGCCTCGGAGCGGCCGAGGGCGTCGTGCGCTGGCTCGAAGCGCGAGGACTTGGACGGCCCACCCCGGGCGGGATGGTTCCCCTCGTTCCCGCTGCGGTCGTCTTCGATCTCGTGGAGGGTGAGCCAGAGGCCCGCCCGGGTCGCGAGGAGGGATACGCGGCGTGCGAGGCCGCCGATGCGGCGGTGCCGGCGCGCGGAGCGGTCGGAGCGGGAACCGGGGCCGCGGTCGGCAAGCTCCTCGGGCGCCCGCGGGCCAGCCCCGGCGGGATCGGGTACGCGTCGCTGGCGCTCGCGAACGGCCGGACCCTGGCGGCCGTGGCGGTGGCCAACGCGTTCGGCGACGTGGTAGACGACGATGGCTCCCTCCTGGGCTCTCCCCGCGATGAGCATGGGAACCGGCTGCGCAGCGACGGGCTGATCGGTGAGATGCCGGACCGCCCCGATATAGCCGGCCTCGCGGCCCGCGCCGCCGGGAACACAACACTCGTGTGCGTGTGCACCGACGCACCGTTGGACAAGCGCGGGTGCGCCATCCTCGCGCGCATGGCGAGCGCAGGGATCGCGCGGGCGGTGAACCCCGCGTTCACGCCGCTCGACGGCGATGTCGTTTTCACCCTGGCCTCGGGCGCCGAGCCGCCACCCCAACCCGGGATCGAGACGACGTGGTCGCTGACCGCGATGGGCACCTTGGCCGCGACGGTCACCGCCTCGGCAATCCGCGATGCGGTGCGCCAGGCTGCTCTCTGACCTCGTGGGCCTAGGAGAACGGCGTGGAGGCGGCCAGCCCGAGCGCGCGATTCATGTCGAACGGCGCCGCCTCGAAGTCGAGCCACGGACGGCCGATCCACAGGTAGGCGTCGGCATAGCGGCGGGCGAGCGAGCGGTCGCGCCTCGACAGGCCCCAATGGGCGTTCGCAACGTCGGTGGTGGGTGGGATGCCGAGGGTCGTACACAGACGGTCATGCGGGCTGCGGCACACACGTGCGTTGTCCGCATTGCCCGGGTATTGCCCGTTGAGAAAAGGCGAGCCGTTCTCGGCCGTGTTGATGACCATGTGCTTGACCCCGTACCTCGCCCCTTGGAGCGCGCGGATGATGCCGGCGCCGTACTCGAGCTCTGCGCCGGTGGCGTCGTATTCGGTCGTGTTCAGGGCGAACCCGCGGGCGTACCGGATGCCGGCCTGCTCGAGCATCGAGACGGCTTGCGCGGTGCGCATCGGAAACCAGTGCACCCCGCCGTCGATGTAGACGCTCGTGTGCGGAAGGGCGGAGAACACGCGAGCGGCATAGCTGACCAGCTGGAGCGGCACGGATGACCGAGCGCAGATCGCGAATGGGAGATCGGGCTGAAGGATCAGCGCCACTCTCGCCGAACCGATGCCGGCGGCGAAGTTGTTGACCCAGGCGTGGTAGCTGGCCTGATTGGCACCCGACCAAGATCCCGGACACGCCTGCCCCTCCCAGGGGTCAAGGCGGAACACCGCGATCTGGGCCAGCGCATTGGGGTTACCGTGCGTGGTGTCGGCGATGTACTCGCGCACCGACGTGGCGGCGTAGCTGTCGGCTTGCCAGGCGCCGAACCAGGACGCGGTGGGCCGGAGCGCGATCTTCGCCAGTAGCTGCTTCGCGCGTCCGGAAGCTTGCTGCCAGACCGGGTACACATCGTTGTTCTGGGGTCCGGTGTAGACACCCCACGGCATGCCCGCAATCGGATTGCCACCGGAGGCACTCGCAATACCGGCGTTGGCGGTTCCAGCCCAAGCGACGGCAGCGTTCATGCTCAAACAGCTCAACAAAGCGACCAGGCCGAGGAATGAGCGGAGGAGTCTGGAGTAACCGTGGTTCATGGCAAAGGAGGCAACCGTGGGCGCCGGTCGCGACGCTCAGACGGGTTCTCGCTAACGGTCGGCGGTCCGGGCCTCGGACTTGAGCCCTTTGTGCGACCACGGACGAGCTCGGTGGCCCGGTCCAGTTCACGGTCGAGGCGGTCGGCCTCGCCCGTATATCTATGATCACCGGCGGCGATGGCGGGGGGGAGCGAGAAAGCGCATTCATGGGAGTTCTTCGGACCAGAGCGCGACTACTGGTGGAACCGGGACTATCTCGCCCTGATCGCGGCGCGGCTCGAACTCGATCGGGTCCGCTCGGTGCTCGATGTCGGTTGCGGGATCGGGCACTGGGGCCGCGCGCTCGGGTCGGTCCTCCACCCCACCGCCTCCTTCGTGGGCCTCGACCAGGAGGCAAGCTGGGTCTCCTGGGCGACCGAAACTGCGCGCCGGCAAGGTCTCGATGGTCGATTTCGTTACCTGGAGGGCGCCGCCCAGGACTTGCCATTCCCGTCCGGCAGCTTTGACCTGGTCACCTGCCAGACGGTCCTGATGCACGTCCCGTCGCCGGCCGTGGTGATCAAAGAGATGCTGCGGGTGCTAAGGCCCGGCGGAGTTTTCCTGGCCGCCGAGCCGAACAATCGGGCCTCGCTGCTCGTCGACGACACAGCTCCGACTCCGATTGACGCGTTCATCGACCGTCTGCGCTTCTGGCTGATGTGCGAGCGCGGCAAGGCTGAGCTCGGCGAGGGCAACAACTCGGTCGGAGATCTCCTCCCCGGCCTGCTCGCCGAGCAGGGTGCGACCTCGATCGAAACCTTCATCGCCGACAAGGCGGCGATGCTGGTTCCCCCTTACCACCGTCCGGACCAGCGCGTGCTGCGCGACTACGCGCTCAAAGAGGCAGCTGACAACACCTGGGGCTGGCACCGCGCCGACGCGAGGCGTTACTTCATCGCCGGAGGCGGGTCGGACGACGAGTTCGACCGCGCCTGGGAGGCGCGCATCCGTGAGATCCATCAGCGTGCGGACGCGATCACGAACCATTCCCTCCACACGGCGGGCGGCCGGCTTCTGTACATCGTGGCCGCCAGCAAACCGGAGACCGTGGGCCCTACTTAATCAAGGCTCTTTGGTTACCCGGAATGTGTTCAGCTCGGGGTCGGTGGGGTCAGGCAGAACCATGCCGGCTTTCAGCCCGCTGCGGAGGTAGTCGACGACCTCGCGATTGATCCGTTCCCCGGGCACGACTGCAGGGATCCCGGGCGGATATGGAGTGATCTGCTCGGCGGCGATCCGGCCGACGACGGTGTCGGCGGACACCATCTCGGCCGGACCAAAAAACGCATCGCGGGGACGCATAACGCTCTCGAGCTCGAGCTCACCGGGCTCCGGCAGGTCCACGGCGGGCGGCCGGGGTAGATCCTCTGCCGCGCCGATCAGCCGGCCGAGCGCGTCGGTGAGCCGTTCCGCGGTGCCGTCATCGTCGGCCATCGAAAGAGTGACGAGGATGCGAGCGTGATCGCTGAGCCCGACGTCGACTCGTTCATGCTCGCGCAGCCAATCCGCGGCCTGATATCCAGTGATCCCGATTTCGGCCACCTCGATGAGGACCTGGAGTCGGTCGAGGTCGTGCGATGCCTCTCGACGGATGAGCTCGTCCTCGAGCACATGTAAGCCCGGCATCTCGTCGATCTCAGCGCGCAGGCGCCCGGCCAGGGCCAGTGCGTTTCCGAGCAGAGCTTCACCGTGCTCGACCATCTGACGGCGCCAGCCATCCAGCGCCGTGTACAGAAGCACGTTGGGGCTGGTGGTCATGAGGAGATCGGCGCAGGCCGCTATGTGCGAAGGATCGACCAGCTCGCCCTGGATGTGGAATACCGAGCCCTGCTCGAACCCGGCGCCCATCTTGTGGACGCTGACGACACAGACATCGGCGCCCGCGTCCATGGCCCACGTCGGCAGGTCGGAATGGAAGGGCAGGTGCGCGCCCCACGCCTCGTCGATGATCAACGGCCGCCCGCGCTCATGGCATACCTTCGCGATGCCGGCGATGTCCGCGCACGTGCCATAGGGCGTCGGGCTCACAACCAGTGCCGCTGCCGCATCGGGGTGGCGCTCCCACGCGTCCGCGACCTCCTCCGGCGACGGCGGATGGGCGAGGTGGAGCTTCTCATCCCACCGCGGCTGGACCCAACAGGGCCGCATGCCCGAGAAGATCAGCCCGGCCACAACCGACTTGTGCGCGTCGCGACCAAGCAACAGATCGCCCTCGTGACCAGCCACCGCCAGCATCGCCGCCTTGACCGACAGCGAGCTGCCGCAGGTTGAGAAGAAGGCATGCTCAGCCCCTACCGCATCGGCCATCAACTGCTCGGCGTCCTTCAGATATGACCCCGAGGACGAACGGTCGTCGAGCCCGGCGCTGGCCAGGAGGTCATCGCGGAACGGCTCGGAGCCCATCACCTCCCGTACTCGCGGATCGATGCCCCGTCCCTGGCGGTGCCCCGGCGGCGTGAAGCCATACCTACCCAGGTCGTGGTATTCGGCGAGTGCTTCAAGCAGTGGTGCCCGGCTCTGATCCATGACAGCGTCCTAGCCGACATCGCGGCTTTTCACACGCCTTGCTCGGCCCGAACCAGAGATGTCACGACGTACAGTTCCCCACGCGTGCCCGAGCATCTCGATCCGATCCCGTGGCTGGTCGTCGGCGTGTTACTGGTCGTGGGCGGCGTGGTCGCCCAGCTGCTGCGACGCCGCTGATGCGCGGCGCGTGCGCTGTGCAGTCACCAGGCATGCGACGGTGCTCGACCGGATCGGCCGCCCAAGTCGCTGGTAGAGGGCCTCGTTCTCGGCGGCCAGCGCGGCCCGCTCTCCGGACGCCAGCCGCTTCCAGAACGACATTGTCGCCAGCAGGCCACTGAGCCCCTCCGCCGAGTGCTCGAGAAGGACCGGTATGGCCGCGACCTGCGCCTCCTCGAACAGCCGAGCGGCATACCCGCGTGCCAGGTCATAGCTGCCGAGCCACGCCCACACTTCCGAGACGTTGCCGCGCCGCTCCGCGACCCCGGCGAGAAGCTCTTCGAGGTCTCGGTAGGTTGGCCAGGCGGCAGCATGTTCGGGAACGACTCTCTCCATGGCAGCGCGCAGCGCTCGTTGATCCAGGGCGCTGCGGGGCTCCTCGAGACCGAAATACGAAACCAGCGCCAGCGTGCCGCCGTCGACGAGCGCGTCGGCTGCCCGGCGCCAGCTCACCTCCGGATCGGTCCAGTGGATCGCCGAGGCGGAGAACACCGCCTGGTAGCGGGCGTACTGGAGCGATGCGTCCTCCAGGCGCGCGTTGATGAAGTGCACGTCGTCGGCGTGAGGCAGCTGCTGACGCGCCCGCGCAATCAGCCGCTCACCGGGCTCGACCGCGGTCACGCGCAAGCCTCGCGCGATTAGGGATCGCGTCAGCTGACCGGTGCCGCAACCAACCTCGAGGACCGCATCGCCCGGGCTGAGACCGGCCAGCTCGCAGGCCTCATCCACGAGCCGGTCGGGATAGGCCGGGCGATGCCGGTCATATTCGTCGGCGACCTCGTTGAACGCGGTGCCATCGCTGCGGCCAATTGACACCCCCGCAAGGTAGATGACGGCGAGGACGCGCTCACCTGGATCCGTGTCGCCGTGGAGCCTCGCGCAAAACCGCTACAGAAGCTTGGCGAGCCTTAGCTCGTGCGCGCCGTCGGGATCGATCAGAGCCTCGGACGCCGAGTCATACGAAGGCAGCGAGATCACAGCCCCATCGTGCAACACCATTAAGAAGCGGTCCATCTTGCGCAGGAACGCGCGGTCGTGGGAGATCGCTACCACGGTTCCCTCGAATCCTTCCAGCGCCGTCTCGAGCGCTTCGGAGGAGTCGATGTCGAGGTTGTCGGTCGGCTCGTCGAGAAGCAGGAGGTTGTGTCCCTCGAGCTCGAGTACGAGCACCTCGAGACGTGCTTTTTCGCCGCCGCTCAGCAGGTCGTAAGACCGTCTGGCCGCTCCAGCCAGCCCGTACCGAGCCAGCGCGGACATGGCGGTCTGGACCCCCCCGCCGCGCACTCGCTCGAGGACGGCGTCGAGAACCATGCGCCCGCCAAGGTCGCCGCGGGTCTGGAGCTGGGTGAAGTAGCCGGCCGAGACCCGGGGGCCGGTCACGAGCTCCCCGGAGTCCGGCTGCCGGGCGCCGGCCAGTACGCGCATCAGCTCACTCTTGCCGGACCCGTTCGGACCGATCAGCCCCACTCGCTCCCCGAAGTGAATCTCCTCCGAGAACGGCTCCACCAAGCCGGCGAGGCCTACCGAGCGGAGGTCGAGGACACGCCGGGCGGAGTCCCCGCCGCGGATGCGGACCTTGATCGAGCTGTCGATAATCGGCGCGGGCGGCGGACCGCTATCGCAGAAGCGACGCCACCGCGTCTCGGCGGCATCAGCCTTCTTCGCCCAGTCGCTCGAGTAGCGCGCCCGCTCCTTAAACGTCTTCATCAGTTGATATAGCCGTCGTTCCTCGGCATGCCAGCGCTTCACGGCGTCGCCCAGACGTTGCTGTCTCTCCGCACGCGCCTGCGGATAGCTTGCGTACGAGTCTCCGTGCATCCAGGCTCCGCTCCCCTCCAGGGTAAGGATCGAGCTCACGGCACCGGCGAGCATTTCGCGATCGTGAGAGATCATCAGCACCGTCTTCTTTGAGGCCGCTATCCGACGCTCCAGAGCGAGCTTCGAAGGCACGTCGAGAAAGTTGTCCGGCTCGTCGAGCAACAGGACATCGGCGTCAGAGGCGAACAGAACGTCGAGCACAAGTCGCTTCCGCTCGCCGCCAGACAGTGTGACCGCCCGGCGATCGGCCAGTTCGGCGAAGGGGCGGTGCACGATCCTTCGACATGAGGCGTCCCACTGGCCCTCGAGCTCGTACCCGCCCAGCGCCGACCAGTCCGCGATCGCCGCCCCCAGTCGGGTGCCCGCAGCCTGATCGCCGGCGGCGAGGTGCATCTCGCACTGAAGCACCCGCTCGCCCGCTGAGCGGACAGCGCGAGGGGCGAGCGAGAGCAGTAATTCGCGGACGGTCCGCACGTCCGCCGAGACCCCGACATCCTGGGGCATGTAGCCGACGATTCCGCCCACCGACGCTTCGCCATCGTCAGGCCGCAACGTACCGGCGAGTAGCTTCAGGAGCGTGGTCTTGCCCACTCCGTTCGCTCCGACCAGACCAACGTGCTCGCGCGGCGCCACCCGGAAGGACACATCGGCGAACAGGAGCTCACCTCCCGGGTGGGCGTAAGCCAAGGCTGAGACAGCGATATGCCCCACCCCACAATCGTCTCACCAATCGCCGTCGGTTTCCCGTATTCGGTCAGGGCCGAGAAACTTCACCGCGAGTGCCGAGCTATGAGAGACTGGCCCCCGCAGTGCGCCGGTCCCGTCCAACCGACCGTCGCGCGAGGGGAGGAGGTTTGTGATGACCCTGATTTCACTCCAAGGCAGGCGGTCATTCGCGTTGGCACTCGTGCTGACCGGAGCAGTCGCCTGGCCCGCCGCGGCTCCGTCGCGCACCGGCGCCAGGGTCAGGGCCGCACCGCTCCTCACCTGCGTGACGTCGAACCTTCGGCTGGACAAGATCGGTGAGGATGATTTCACCAGCCACCGAGGCTGGATCTTTGCGGTGCGCAACGTCGGCTCACGCACGTGTCAACTTCGGGGTTACCCGAAAGTCCGGCTGCTCGACGCCGGGGCGCGTCCAATGCAGACCACGATCGGTCACTTCGGCGGTCCCGCCCGCGCTGTTGTCTTGATCCCCTGGCACCGGGCGTACTTCGCCACCACCTACGCTGTCAGTGGACCCTGTCCGGCGGCTGTATTCGCCTACGGGATGGGGATCACACCGCCTCGGGCCCGACCGCGCCTGGTGTGGTACGCGGGCCGCTTTGATCTCTGCGGACCTGGTCCCGCCCGGGTGAACGTCTCCCCCGTCGCAGCCACACGGCAGTTCTAGTCCCTTGAAGCGGTGATTCGTGAGCAGCGGCCACCTCGGGTGGTACGGTGCCTGCGATGGCGCGAACCCCGCTCGTTGAGGCCTCCGAGCTCACGGCTGCGCAGGTCGTCCACAAGCGCTTCAGCGCGCTGCCCGCGGATGCGACGGTGACCCAGGTTCGTGATTGGTTCGCCGCCAGCTCCCACCGCAGGATGGCATTCCTGGCCGACAATGGACGGTACGCCGGCTCGCTGACGCGCGACGATCTCACCGGCGAGCTCAACCCGGCGGATCTCGCGACCCGCCTGGCCCGAACCGGCCCCACGATTCGCCCCGAGGCGCCGGCGCGCGCAGGCTACGAGCTCGCCATCGCCACCCCCGCTCGACGCGTTCCGGTCGTAAGCGAGGACGGCACCCTGATCGGTGTCATTGGGGTCACCGACGACCTCACCGCGTTCTGCGGCACGAGCTAGCTGATTGCGAAGTCGAGCGGCGCTTCTGCGAGATGGCGCGGCTCAGTTGCGCTTTCCCCATTTTTGAACGGCCATCCAGGGAGCTTTGCCGCCTACCCCGGACGGCACTTGCCACGTGCCTGGCACACCTTGATCCGAGGCGCCAGACCATGATGTCGCTCACTCATCCCGAAGCGCTAACCGGGGCCCTCCACTATCAATTTATACCAGGGAACGGACCCTCATGAGCCTTTGATTCGTGCCGCATAATCGCCCGCCGCGCGCCGATGCAAACGCACAGGTGCGTATCTGACAGGTCAACTCCCAGGGAGGTGAGCGATGGGCAGCTACGTCTTGGACCTAGAGGAGGTCGACCAAACCCAGCGTCGGATCGTTGGCGGCAAGGGAGCCTTCTTGGGCGAGCTCACGCGGATCGTCGGCATCCGTGTGCCGAGCGGCTTCTGCGTGACGACTTGCGCGTTTCAGCGCACGCTGGCGGAGGTGCCGTCGATCGCCAGGCGCGTGGACCGGCTCTCGCGCCTGAGACCGGATGACCGAAAAGCGATCAGCGAGGTCAGCGGCGCGATACGGGGTGCGGTCGAAGAGACCGCGCTTCCCGACGACCTCGCGTCGGCGATCACGCGCTCGGTCGCCCGGTGGGGCCGGCACGCCGCATACGCCGTTCGATCGAGTGCGACGGCCGAGGACATGCCGGCTGCTTCCTTCGCCGGTCAGTACGACACATCCCTGAACGTCGTCGGCGCGGCGGCGGTTCTCCGGCAGGTAAGCCGGTGCTGGGCCTCGCTCTTCAGCGAGCGCGCTGTGACCTATCGCCTGCAGAACGGGTTCGAACACCGAGACGTGGAAATGGCCGTGGTCGTACAGCGGATGGTGTCTTCACAGTCCGCCGGCGTCCTGTTCACGGCCGACCCCGTGACCTCGAGCCGGAACATCGTCTCGGTCGAGGCCAGCGTCGGCCTCGGCGAAGCGCTGGTCTCCGGCCGGGTCAACGCAGACGTCTACAAGGTGCGAGACGGCGAGACCGCGGTCAGGACGATCTCGGAGCGACAGGGCCGGCGGGTGCTGACGGACGCCGAAGTCCTGCGGCTCGCGCAGCTGGGCAGGCAGATCGAAGCGCACTTCGGCTGCCCGCAGGACATCGAATGGTGCCTGGCCGATGAGGGGTTCTGGATCGTCCAGAGCCGGCCGATCAGCACGCTCTTCCCCGTGCCCACGGCCAACGATGACGACAATCACGTCTACGTCTCAGTCGGGCATCAGCAGATGATGACCGACCCCATGAAACCCCTGGGCCTCTCCGTGTTCCAGCTGACCGCGTTGCCGCGGATGTACGAGGCCGCCGGAAGGCTCTTCGTCGATGTCGCTCCGCGGCTGGCTTCGCCGGCAAGCCGGGCAGCTGTCTTGGAGGTCCTCGGGAAGGGTGATCCGCTGATCGGGGACGCCTTACGCACGATCCTCGAACGCGGCGACTTCATCCGGACGCTGCCGGACGAGGGTCCTGGCGCCGCGCCGGCGAGCGCCCCGCCGGCCCCGATCGAGACCGATCCGGCCATCGTCGCCGATCTGATCGCACGCAACGAAGCCTCCGTGGCTCAGTTGAAGCGTGAGGTGCGGACGAAGTCAGGAGCGGCGCTGCTCGAGTTCATCCTGGCCGACCTCCAGGAGCTCAAGCGGCTGCTCTCCGAGAGGCAGAACTTCCAGGCCATCATGGCCGGAATGGAGGCTACGTGGTGGCTGAACGAGCACCTGGAGCAGTGGCTGGGCGAGAAGAACGCGGCCGACACGCTCACCCAATCGGTCCCCGGCAACGTGACGTCCGAGATGGGACTGGCGCTCCTGGACGTCGCCGACGTGATCCGCCCGCACCCGAACCAGGTGGCGTTCTTGAAGCGTGTAGAGGACGAGACTGTCGAGGACGCGAGCTTCCTGGACGAGCTGGCGAGACTTGCCGGCGGACGGGAAGCACGTGACGCCATCGCCGCCTACCTCGAGAAGTACGGGATGCGGTGCGTCGGCGAGATCGACATCACGAGGCCGCGCTGGAGCGAGCGTCCCACCACACTCGTCCCCATGATCCTCAGCAACATCAAGAACTTCGAGCCGGGTGCCGGCAAGCGGCGCCTTGAACGAGGCCGGCAGGAGGCCCGGGAGAAGGAGAACGAGCTGTTGGAGCGGCTGCGGGCCCTGCCGGAGGGAGACCAGAAGGCCGCGGAAGTCAAGCGAAAAATTGACCGGGCTCGAACCTTCGCGGGTTATCGCGAGTATCCGAAGTACGGCATCGTCAGTCGCTACCTCGTGTACAAGAGGGCATTGCTGGAAGAAGCCGAGCGCCTCGTGCAGGCACGCGTGCTGGGCGAAAAGGAAGACATCTTCTACCTCACGTTCCACGAGCTGCACGACGTCGTCCGCACTCATCAGGTGGATCACGAGCTTCTCCGCGAGCGCGCGGACGCGTTCAGGTCCTACCAAGCGCTCACGCCACCCCGGGTACTCACGTCCGACGGCGAGGTCATCGCCGGCGAGTACCGCCGGGACGATCTGCCGGCCGGCGCGCTTGCCGGCATACCGGTCTCCGCGGGGACCGTCGAGGGACGAGCCCGCGTCATCATGGACATGGCGCAGGCAGATCTCGAGGCAGGCGACATTCTGGTCACGCCCTACACGGACCCGAGCTGGGCTCCGCTGTTCGTAGTAGTCGATGGGCTGGTGACAGAGGTCGGCGGCCTGATGACTCATGGCGCGGTGATCGCACGAGAGTACGGCCTGCCCGCCGTAGTCGGAGTGGAGCACGCCACCCAGCTGATCATGGATGGGCAGCGGATCCGCGTACATGGAACCGAGGGGTACGTCGAGATCCTCGGCGAGCCGGACCAATAGCTGGGAGTGGCCAGCTGGCGACGCGGTCGAGATTTTCACGTAAATCTCACATGCTTCTACCGGGTTCCTCACCGACGGACCGCACGCTGGAGCCTCCTACCCCCCACCCCAAGGAGACACATGAGCAACGTGCGCTCAATGCTCGTCACCGGCGCCGCGGTTGCCGCGGCCGCCGTCGGTGGCGCCACCATCGCCAGCGCGGCGTCAAGCTCGAGCACGAGCTCGAGCCCGAGCTCGGGCTCGACCGCCGCGGCGAACGCGTCGGGACCGCCCGCGCCCCAGAACATGCCCGCCCACGGCAGCGCCTCCCATGAGGACGCAGAGAAGCCGGTCACCGGTGACGCCGCCGTCAAGGCGCGAGCGGCTGCCATCAGAGCGGCCGGTGGCGGCACCGCGACCGATGTGACGACGGACTTCACCAACAGCGGTTACGAGGTAACGGTCAGGAAATCCGACGGAAGCACGGTCGAAATCCATATGGATCGGTCCTACAACGTGATGCAGGACCACGGGCCGGGCGGCCCGGCAGGGCAGCGCGCAACCGGCACAGCCGGCGCATGACGAGCTGACGCTGTTCTCCTGTTGGGGGCGGCCCGGTGTTGGTCGCCCCCAACAGCATGCTCAGCCGCGGCCGTGCCGGAGCCCGATCGATGGTGCGCCGATGAGCTCCCATGCGCGCGCAACCCTGATGAGGAAGCAATGATGACGAGCACTGGTGCAATGCTTGACCGATGGTCATCGACATGTGGATGCAGCACCCCACCGCGCGGTTCCTGGCCCACGACATGTTCGCCTCGCTGCGACGCTGGACGGGGGGCGAGGTCCCTACCGAGCAGCCGGATATCACGGTCACGATCGGTGCCATGGACGACGCCGATATCGATTTCGGGCTGCTATCGGCCTGGTCGGCTCCACGTCAGCCCCCACTGATCTCAAACGAAGAGGTCGCCGGCTGGGTCAGCGAGCACCCGACCCGCCTGGCCGGGCTGGCGGCGGTCGATCTGAACCGACCGATGGAGGCGGTACGCGAGCTGCGCCGGTGCGTGGAGGAGCTCGGCTTTAAGGGCCTGCGCGTGGTCCCATGGCTGTGGGAGGCCCCACCCACGGATCGCCGGTATTACCCGCTGTACGCGGCCTGCGTAGAGCTCGGCGTTCCGTTCTGCACTCAGGTCGGCCACACCGGCCCACTGCGTCCCTCGGAGACCGGTCGGCCAATACCGTACATCGACCAGGTCGCATTGGACTTCCCGGAGTTGGTGATCGTCTGTGGGCATATCGGCTATCCGTGGACCGAGGAGATGATCGCGGTTTGCAGAAAGCACGAGAACGTCTTCATCGATACCTCCGCCTACACGCCCCGGCGCTTCCCGGCCGAGCTTGTCGGCTACATGCAGAGCCGCAGCGGTCGACGCAAAGTCCTATTCGGCACCAACTTCCCCATGATCGGCCACAGCCAGGCGCTCGAGAACCTCGCTGACCTCGGCCTCGACCACGAGACCCTGGCGCTGTTCCTCCACGGCAACGCCGAGCGGCTCCTCAAGCTCACTCCCGCCCGCACGCCATCAGACTGACTCCGTGGTGTCCACACCTCGGTTGGCTTCGACCGATCACCACCGAGGACTACGTTCATGAACCTCAGCCGCGCCGAGCACGATGCCTTCGGTTCTTGAGGCGATTTCCGCATACAGCCATGCTGCACCAGTTGCCCTGCTGGTTGCGCGATCGGTCGAAGAACACCCAGCCGCAGTCCGGGTTGGCGCAAACCTTCAATCGCCGCCACGTGCCCTCCTGCTGGGCGCCGCGGATTATCAACAGAAGGTCGAATAACCCGTCGCCGAGGTCGCCATGACTCGGATTCTCGACAGACAACATTCCGCGCGCGTCGACCGTCAGCTGCGGACGGTGCGTCCGGGCGAGGGCCTCAATCGGTTCCAGCCGTATCGGTTCTGCCACCTCGTGATCGTCGGCCACGAGCAATGCGCGAATGCTCTCTCGCAGATCGCGGGCCAGCCCCAGCTCATCGGGTCCGAGGGAAGACTCGGCGCTGAGCAGTCCAGCAGCCGCGAGCCACCGTTTCGCGAGATCGACGTCGCCGAGGGCGTCTACGTGCGTATCCGGATCGCGTGTGTTCACGAATGCCTGGACCAGCAGCAGCGGCGCCGGCGCCGGCTTGGCCTCGTCAGGGTCGGGATACCACGCGGGGAGGGTCACTGACGAGAGTCTATGTCGTGACCAGCTAAAGCGCTTGACCGGTCAGCGTGACCAGTGTAAGGTTTTTGATGGTCATGCACGCGGTCAAGGCATCTCGATGAAGCCAGACGCCGGCGAGGACCTCCTCGTTGCAGGCCTACCGCGAGCGCGCGACCGTGTTACCGCACGCCTTCGTTCCCGCTCGCTCGATCGGGCGCTGGCCCGCGGTACACCATCCGAGGCCACGCCGGCCCTCGCGCTACGCGCCCGTCGTCTGATCGCGCTGCCCTATCGCCGGTCGATCGCTGACGCCTACCACCGCCTCGTCCGCGAGTCGCACGAGCCCGCACGCCCCTCGCCGGCCAGAGTGGTGCCACGTCGAAGTCGGGTGACCCGGGCGGCCGACGAACTAACCCGCCTCGCCGACACCCTGACGCAGACGACACCCGTCACAGCCCAGGGGGTTGCCCGGGCTCTGCTCCTGCTCGCCGACGGGACGGGTCCGCTCTACGACACCGGGAGCGAGGAGAGCCTACGCCAGTGCATCGCCCGGACGACCGGAGAGCTCGTCCTGCCCGACGGTCCTCGGCCGGTGTGAAATCGCCCGCGGCGAGCTGGCGCAGGGATCTCAGATGGTCTCGATGATCCAACGCTGGTAACGGCACTGGACAGCTACAGCGGCGACATCACCGTCGTCTACGCCCCGGGAGGGTCGCCACCGCCGGCGGCCGGCTTGGCCAAGCTGTCGCCCCACTGCGGGCGGAACTGAACGCTGATCCGTGCGCCCAGGCAGCTGGCGACCTTGGGGACACCGTGCAACCAGGTTCGTTGGCAGCTTCCGCCCATCACGAGCAGGTCCCCGTGGCCGACTTGGAGCCGCAGTCCCGCGCCGCCCGACTTCGGCCGTAGCCCGAACGGCCGGGCGGCACCGAGCGAGAGGATCGCGACCATCGTGTCGCGTGGGCTCTCGCGGGCGATGCGGTCGCCGTGCCAGGCCACGCTGTCGCTCCCGTCGCGGTACAGGCAGAGCCCGACGCTGACGAACGGTTCGCCGAGCTCGTCGGCGTAGTGGGCATTCAGCGCCGAGCGGACCTCGTCGAGGACCGGATGAGGCAGCGCGTCGCCCGCCGAATAACGGGCCAGGAGCCGAGGAACCCGCACTGAGCTGTCGTACATATGCATCCGCTCCTCGTGCCACGCGACGGCGCCAGCCAGAACATCGAAGAGCTCGTCAGCCGCGGTGACAAAGCCCAACCTGAGGTCGACCCAGGCGCCATCCGAAAGCGGCCGCCGCTCGACAGCAGCCCCGAGCCCGGCAACGGCAAGCTCGCCCGCGGAGCCAAACAACGATGGCTGAACCACGAGCGACATTCCACGGAGTGTAGCCAATACGAACGTACGTTCGCCAAACCAATCGATGGCGCTGCCGCCGGATGGGTGATCCGTCGCCTTTGCGATGCTGTCGACCGATGAATTGCCGCGCGCCCGCGGTCTAAATCGTCATGACCGATACGCCCCCCCTCATCACCGGCGTGGACTTCGTCTGCATTCCGGCGCAGGATTTCGAAGCGATGACGGCCTTTTATGGCGAAACCCTCGGCCTTCCGTTCGTCAAGCGTTACGGGAACCGGCCGGGAGCCGAGTACCAGGCCGGCAATCTCACCCTGGCGGTCATGCGGGCCGAGGACTTCGGCGGCACGTTCTCCCGCAATGCGCTGCCGATCGCTCTGCAGGTCGCCGACGTGGCAGTCGCGCGGGAGCGACTTGAGGCCACGGGCGTGCGCTTTGTCAGCGAGACGTTCGACTCGGGCGTCTGCTGGCAGGCGATCTGCCTGGACCCTGATGGCAACCCGTTGTCGCTACACCACCGCTACGCGCCGAAGGACGAACGTCCCGCCGCACCCTAGCCGCTCGCGCGCACCGTCGGACTCGACGGCCAAGATGGGCAGGCCTCCGGTGAAACATGGGCCGCCTGCCCGATGCCGCCACCCCCAGCACGGCCATAGCCTCTCCGGCGCAACCTCAACCGACCGGAGGGCATCATGAGCGTCAACACACAAACGGGCACCGCAGAGCTGCAGGGCCGACTCTGGAGCGTCAACGCCGCCGACTGGGCGGAGCTCCAGGAACCATATGTGGAGCCGGCGTTCGTCGCCGCGCTCGACGCGCTCGGCGTCAAGACGGGGACTCGGATGCTCGACATCGGCTGCGGCGCGGGGCGCGCACTGCGGCTTGCCGCCGACCGTGGCGCCGACGTGTCGGGGCTCGATGCGTCGCCTGGGATGCTCGAGTACGCCCGGCGGCGAGTGCCGGGAGCGACGATCGTTCAGGGCGAACTCCAGTCGCTTCCCTTTCCCGACCAAGCGTTCGACGTCGTCACCGGGTTCAATTCCTTCCAGTACGCCGCCGAACCGAGCGAAGCGCTGCTCGAAGCGAAGCGGGTCACCGCGCCGGGAGGCAGGGTCTTGGCCCTGGTCTGGAGCCCGCCCGAGCTCAGCGCGCTCGCCCCGCACCTCCAGAGCCTCGGCGCTTTGATGCCGCCGCCGCCACCCGGAGCCCCTGGCCCGTTCGCGCTCAGCGGCCACGATGCGCTGGAGGACTTCTTCGCCACCGCGGGGCTCGAGGTCGCCCGCATCGCCGACGTCGAGTGCACGTTCGCGTACCCCGACACACCTACCGCGGCGAGAGCGCTCAGCAGCGCCGGTCCGGTCGCACGCGTCGCCGAGCACGCAGGTTGGGACGTCGTACGAGCGGACATCCACTCGTTCCTGGCCGGCCATCTCCGGCCGGACGGGACCTACGCGATCCGCAACCCGTTCCGCTACGCGATGAGCGCCCCCGTGGCGTGAGCCCGCGCTCAGCAATCGCGCTGGGACCATCAGATTTCGAAACATGCGCAGCTCGTCGACGAGGCCGAGCTCGATCGCCGCCGCAGCGAGGCCGGCACCGCCGATCGAGACGACCTTGTCGGTCGCGGCGAGCGCGGCAGCGGCCTCCTCAGCCACGAAGCCTGGACGAACCGTGCGTTGCTCTGACGGCGTTCAGGCTGGCCCACTGCGCGCACCACCCGACCGTCTACTTGCGCTCTCATGTCAGCCAGCAGACTCGGTGTGCGACCACAGTCCACGCCAACGGCCAGACCCAGCCACGAGCTACCGCTCTCGCGGGCGGAGGATGATTGGTGAGTGGCTGCTCAGAACCGAGTGACGCCCCTGGGAGAGATCGAGGCGTTTCCGTTACGCGGCGCGTTTACCGGCAACCGCGGCCGGTTGCACGAAGGACCTCGCATTGTCCGATTCCACGCCGGCGATCTCTGGATCATCTGCGCGCTTCATTTCAAGGACCGGTGGAACGAGCAGTGGCTGCCCAGGAGGTTCACGTGGCTGTTCTTCCACGACGAGGCGGTGGCGATGGCGGCCGGGCATCGCCCATGCGGTGAGTGCCGCCACGTCAGCTACATCGCCTACCGCGAGGCATGGGCGTACGCGAATGCGAGTCGGCGGCCACCCTCTGCGGTCGACATGAACCGGCAGCTGCACAGCGAGCGGATCGTGCGCGGAACGCACCGGCGTCGCCTGCACACGATGCCCTGGCGCGGGCTTCCCGACGGGGCCTTCGTGATCCATGCAGAAGGCGCTCCGCACGCTGTCCTCGGACGCGATTTAGTGGAGTGGACGCGAGACGGGTACGGAACACGCCGTTCCCGCCCGACCCGCGGCGAAGCGACCGTGATCACGCCCCCGTCCTCGGTGTCCGTCCTCCGCGCCGGCTACCCGGTGCAGATCGATGAAAGCGCACGCGGCTGAGCGCGTGGCAACACGGACGCCCAGGTGAACCACGTTCAGTCGCGGATGCCTCATGAATGTGCTCGCCACAACTGGGCGGGAAGCTGCTCGATAAACATGTGTATGCCCGGGTCTGAGGCTTGGCCAAAGCCGAAACGCTCATAGAGTCGATGGGCGTCGGCCGTGGCGAGCGCCCACCGCCGCAGACCTTGAAGCTCGGGATGACCGAGCACGCAGGCAACCAAGAACTTTCCGAGGCCGTGTCCACGGTGCGATGCGTCCACATAAACGTCGGCGAGGTAGGCGTATGTCGCGCAGTCCGTGATCGCTCGAGCGAAACCAGCCTGCTCGCCTGACGGCGCGTAGAGCCCGAACGGCAACGAGTGCTCGATTGCTCGTTCCACCACGTGACGAGGGATGCCTGGAGACCAGTACGACCCAGTCAGGAACCGGTGGATCCGAGCGATATCGAGCCGCGACGGATCGGTCGAGACCCGATAGTCGTTGTGCGCCTTCCACTCAACCCGGTGCATCCGAGGATTCTCGCAGTCGGATAGGGAGGCGACGACGGCGCCGCGAACGCGAGTTTTCCTGCGGAGGGCCCTCTCCCCGACGAAGGTCATGGGTCCGGAGGGTGTGCGAGCGGAGGATTAGCGGCCGAACAGCTCAGCGAACCCGGCCTGGTCACGAAGCGCGGCCAGGTCATCATCCCTGGGAGCGAGCTCGGCCACAAACGACGGCGCAAGCTCGGCCGCGCGCCGCAGATGCGCGAGCGCCGCATCAGTCCGCCCCGCCCTGGCCTCAAAACAAGCCGTGTTGTAATAAACCCCCCAATACGGCGAGTCATCGCCAACCAGCGCCTGGGCACGATCGGCGCCCTGCTCAAACTCACCGGCCTCGAACAGCGGATACAGCGGCGCGAACAGCTCCCACCCGCTGGGAGCAAACGGCATCCCCCGCGGGCCAGCGCCAATCGCCAGGACCGTGGTCCCCGCCCCCCGCGCGAACGCAGTTCGCCTAACCCCCGGCAGCACGTGAACCAACGTCCCCGCCGGAGCCTCCCGCGTCTCCCCAGCCAGCTCGAACCTCGCATGCCCCGAGACCACCACGTAAAGCTCCTCCCCCGACTCCGGCTCCGTCTCAGCATGCTCGGTGATCAGCCGCTCACCATCAGAACGCGCAGTCACCGCGGTAACCCCAAACGCCATGATCCCAAAATGCAAACGCACCGGCCGAAACGGACGGCGCCCATCATCGATCTCATCAATCTCATCAACCCGCGCAACCCCAAAACCCGTCATAACTCCCTCTCTCCCGACCGGACCTCGACCTGAGCCTACCCCCCGGAATAACCGACACGCTGCCCCTCAATCGTAAAGTCCGATTCGATCGTGACCTTCGTGTCGGCAGGCCGGTTGATCGGCTTAGGTGGAGGACGACTCACCGGAGCCGATCTCATCGGCGATGGCCTGCGCGAATGCGTCCGGGCGCGATAGGAAGGGGTGATGGCCGGCCTTAATCTCGACGATACGGACGCCGGGCCTCACCCGTCGGCGCTGCACCTCGGCTGGGGTCGCCAAGTCTTCCGTGCACACGAAGTAGGTCGCGGGCTTCTGCTTCCAGGCGATCTGGCGAGGTGGCTGCGTGAAGGGCGTCAGCGACTGTCGCGTGAGGCGGGTCAGTGCCTGCTCGGACGTCACCGAGTCGCAGTCCTGCAAAAAGAATTCCCGGACCATGTGGCGGCCGACGCCGACGGTGCCGTCGTCGCTCGGCTCCAGCCAGGGCGCCGGCTCGGAGCCGATTAGGTCGGCCTGGGACTGCCCGGCGTCGGGCATCACCGAGGTGAGGTACAGCAGTTGGGTCACGCGGTCATCGACCCCGGCTTCAGTGATGATCATCCCGCCGTAGGAGTGACCGCACAGCACGACCGGCTCGTCGACCTGCGCGATCGCTCGGCGGCAGGCGTCGACATCGTCGTAAAGATCGCCGAGGGTCGTGCCCGCCTCGCCGCAGCTCGGGAGCGGCACGACAGCAGAGGCGATTCCAAGCTCTGCCAGAGGTTCGGTCATCTTGCTCCACCACCACTCTGCATCTCGAACGCAGGCACCGTGCACAAAGATCAGGGAAGGCATGGCATTCACGATATCGCAACCGGTTGGTTGCACGACCAGCAAGGTACCGTGGTGCCCGCCGCGCGGCCTCCGGGATAGAAATCGAGTCCAGCGAAGCTCATGACGCTGTCGCGCCACGCGTCGGGACCGCGACATTTATCACCTTGCGGTAGTCGCTTGCACAACTACGGTGTACGGCATGAAGCGGTCTGTAGGGGACCGCACGGACCGGAGGTAGCCAATATGCCTGTTCCCGCCACTTCTAGCCCCCCGACGATCTCCGAGGGCGCGACCGGACCCACCGTCAAGTGGCTGCAATACCGACTTGTTCGGCGGACGCTGAGCGACAACCGCCAGATCGACGGAATCTTCGGCCCGGTGACGAAAGCGGCCGTAGAACGGTTTCAAAGCGACGCGCACCTCGCTGTCGACGGGATTTCCGGGCCAGCCACGTGGACTGCGCTTGGCGGCGATGGCCCGGAGCCGCCGATCCTCTCTCACGGCTCTCACGGTCCCGTCGTCGAGAAGCTGCAACATGCGCTCAATCTAGGTCGCGGAGACTTCGCGCCCAGCTCGAACCCGGTCCTAGCTCTGGACGGCGTGTACGGCCCGCACACCACCACCGCGGTAAAGGGCGCACAGCAGCTCGACGGCATCCCGGCCGACGGAACCGTCGGCCTGCAGACATGGGCTCTGTCGGTCCATGCAGCGGGCCAGGTGCTCGCCGATCTGTGCGGCGTTCCGGATCCCGGCGCCTAGTAGCCGCACGCGCTGACGTCGCTATCGAGTGCCGCGTACCCGACGGCGCAAGGTAAGTCCCCCAACGACACGGTCCGGCGCTACGTCACCATTGCGGCAGCGGGGCGCGCGCCGCCGAGAACGTTCGCCGCGGGACCGAGGGGCAGCACAGCGAGCGCGACATCGTCGCAGCCACCGCCGCGGGTATTACCGGTCAGGCGTCGGCGGGGCGGTCAGTAGTAGTGGCGGCGCCCGCCTACGGCGCGACCCATCATTCCGAGCAACGCGAGGATCACACCGACGACGAGCAAGATGACCCCGACGACGATCAAGAAATGGATCGACTTCACGAGGATCCCAATTATCAGAAGGATGAGGCCGAGTGCGATCACGGGCGACTCCGGTAGGCGGGTGGCATGGGCACTCCAGATACCCCTCTACTTCGGCGCTCAATCTGCTGCACCGCTTTCGCGCTCCCGAGACTCATCGCGAGACGCTCGTCGGGGGCGCAACGGTCACCCGCTGGGCGTGTCGTCAGGAGCTGGAGCGTTTCAGCGTCGCCTCTCGACGGCACCATCTGCCCGTGAAGGCTAGACCGGCTGGCAAGAGGCTTCGGGTGTTCGGTGCCCCATACAACCCTTGACCTGCGCCGGTCTCGTCCAGGTCCCGCGCGCGTAGCTGGCGCGAAGCATCCGGGCGCCGCCTTCTACCGGCTCTCGCTGATTTCGCTGCGCGAGGCGGTCGTGAACCGCGGTGCCGTCACCGACGCCGAGGTGGACGAGGTGCTTGCTGAAATGGGCCTCGACGAGCGGATCATCATCTCCCCATTATGGTCGCCGCGTGGGGCCGATCGGCGCACTGAGATCGATCCAACCATCGGCCGCCCGTACTGACCCACTACGGGTCCGCTGGCCGAGGAGGACAGGCGATGAGGTCTGAGTACGACTCGCGGTTGAGCGCCTCGACCTGCGCGACCGGCAGTTCTTGCGACTATCTCTTTGCCGACGTCGCAGGCCGAGGGGCCCGGTAAGACAGCCTGCTCAGACCGCGGAGAGCTCCCTAACTTGCGTCAGGCGGAAGTTGTTGCCGGACGGGTCGTGGAAGCCGGAGTCGATTCCGTACGGCCGCTCCTCCGGTTGCTCGGAGAACTCCACGCCGCGGCTCTTGAGCTGCTCGTAGTCGGCATATACGTCGTCGGTAGTCAAGAAGATCGTCCCGGCGAATCCCTTGGCCATCAGGCTTCTGACCTGCTCGGCCGTTTCGGTGTCCATCACCGGCGGCCCCGGGATCGCCATCAGGGTGATCGCGATGTCGGGCTGCCCCGCCGGGCCGACGGTCAGCCAGCGGAAGTTGCCCATCTCGGGGAGTGTCGCATCGGCCCGGACCTCCATTCCGAGCTTCTTGGTGTAGAAGTCGAGCGCTTCGTCCTGGTCATGAACCCACAGCTGGGCGTTGGAAAGCCTGATCATCGTGTCCTCCTGAGGTCGTTGTGCTGACGCCGACGACACTAATCCGGGTCCGTGCCGTTGTCTTCTCGAAACGTGCTGCGTTGCGGGCGTGCGTACAGGCGAACGACACATGCAGGCACCAGCGCGTAATCGGCTGCTGGCGGGAACTTGGCGCGGTATGCGGTCGGCGAGATCTCGAACGTCCGCGTGAAACTGGTCGTGAACGAACCGACGCTCTGTAGGCCCACCGAAAAGCAGATGTCGGCCACTGAGCGGTCGGTCGCTCGGAGCAGCGCGGCGGCCCGTTCGAGTCGTCGCGTTAGCAGGTAGGCATGCGGGGAAGCGCCGAATGCCCGGCGGAACTGACGGCTGAAGTGGGCGCGGGACAACCCCGCCGCCCGCGCGAGATCGTCGACGTCGAGCCGCTCTGAGTACCTCGCGTCCGCGAGATCCTTGGCGCGGAGGAGATGCCGAGCGGGCGGGACGAAGCTCATCTCTGCTCAGGCTATCTCGGCCAGCGCCGTCCATCGAGCGAAATCGAACCGGGACGAGCGCTGCGCGAGACGAGCAACCCTCCCGCGGACAGGACGGCTCTGAACGGAGAAAGGCAGAGTCACGCGAGCGGCGCGAGTATCTGGCCTCCTGCGAGTAGCCTGAAACTCCGTTCGCTGAGAGTGAGCTGTTTTCGGGCTGCGGGTCCGACTGGCTTTCGAGATAGACAGGGAGGCATTCTGAGATGGCCGTTCACTACGTGGAGATAGTCAGCAACGACGCAGACAGCCTGACCGGGTTTTACCAGCACGTGCACGGCCTCTCGTTCGGTCCGCCTGACGCTGATCTCGGGCAGGCGCGTGTCGCGACTCAAGCGGACGGAGCTCTGGTCGGCATCCGGAAGCCGCTGGCGGCGCACGAGCAGCCAATCGTGCGCACCTATCTCGCAGTCGAAGACATCCAGCATGCAGTGGACAAGGCCGAGGAGTGCGGGGCGACGACTGCCTATCCCCCAACCCGTCAAGGCAACCGGGGCACGTTTGCGATCGTGATCAATGGCGGCGTGGAACACGGGCTCTGGCAACGCTAGCCGGCCCATTCCAGATCTCCGGAGGCGGTTCCGAGAGGAGGCGCGCAGCCGCTTGCGGCGTTGCGGCTACGGCCCGTGGTGACGATCGCGTCGGCGCAGCGCCGGACTTCGCCTGCCTTCGCCTGAACAACTGCTCGTCGAGGGGTCGCGCAAGAGGTAACGCGTGGCTACGGGCTGGGCGGGGCGGCCGACCCTCCGGGAGGAGCCAGTGGCGGTTCCGGCGGTTGTTGAGGCCCTGGTATGGGGTGCGGGGCAGGCGGACTCGGCTGACTGGGCGGGTTGTGATGCTTGGGCGGCTTGGCTCGCTTCGGATGGACGTACTCAGGAGCGTAGGCAGGGAACCGGGGCGATCTGAGCTCCCGCCGAAGCGCGGCCCGGCTGGCGGGATAGCGGGCGAGATTCGCCTTGCTCGACGGGCTGAAGCCCTGGTAGTAGTTGAGCATCCGCACGCGCGGGTGCGATCGCACCCACGCGAACGACGCTCGGACGAACCCGGGATCGTCGAACCCGTAAAGCGCCCACTCCGAGAGCACGACTGGCTTACCTCGAAACTCGTTGTAAAACTGGTCCAGGAGGCCGAAATTCGGATAGGAAGCGTAGAAATCGGTCCCGACCCAGTCGACGTACCCTGCTCCGGGCCAGAAGACCCCCGGAGCGTTGGCCGCGATCTCCGGGCTGCCTGCGTCCTGCGGCACCCATAGGAAGGCCACTCTTGGAGCGGGGAGCACCTCGTGAGAACTAAGCCGCCCGACCCTGATCGGCGGCAGTCCAAGAGCCCGGAGCCGTCGGTTGATCCGCGCCACTCGACCCCCCCGCAGGATGAGCACCGTCCGCCGCCACGCTTCTATGTAGAAGTGGGGTGAGTTCTGCACGCTGCGAAACGATCCGTTCGTGTTGAACGGCGCGTACGCGTTCCAGTGTCCGTTCATCTCGCCCATGATCCGGACGTACACGACGCGGCGCGAGTGCGCGAGGTTGCGGTTCATGGCCACCAGGAAACGGTCGCTGCGACCGAGCGCGATGCCCTCCGGGGAAATGACGCCCGGCAACGCGTAGCCCGGCGCAGTGCCGAGGGCTAGTCCTAATCGCGTGCGGAATGGGCTGTACCTTGCTGCGAGCCAGGACGTGGGCGTGTTCCAGGTCATGGAGTATTCGAACACGGCCGGATGCTTGCCAACCATCCGTTCGTACGGCTCGATCGACGTCCCGCCAGACAGGCCGGCGAACACATGACCTGAAGGGGGAAGGTAAGGCCGTGCACGCGCGATCGGCATTGCACACAGCGATATCGCCAGTACCAGCGGAGCGGCCGCGTTCCACCTCAAGCGCACGCTGGCGCCAGCCTACGTCGCAAGTGTGCGCGCGTGGAGAATTTGGGGCGGTTTAGCTCGAGCTGCCCGCCTAGCTGAGCGGGGATGTCGCGGTCATGCTTGAGGCTCCCCAGAGATGGATCTGACGATGATGTGGCGGCCGGGAGTGTTCACGGCGTAGCCACTACGGGGGCGGCGAGGGAGGCTGGCTTCGCCGCTCCTGGCCGTGCTCCTCATCGTGCCGCATACGCGTTCGCGGTGCGGCGCTTATTTGGCCTCACCCTCTCGTCGTTGCGCGCGCGGATCGGCGGGCTGATCACGTTGGCGTGCGCCTCGCCGATCATCACGGCAATCCGCATTCAATCGCCGAGCCACTTGTACAACAACCCGCGCCTCCTTGCGGCCTGCCGACGGTGCTCGCTCGGCCTGAAGGTGTGTCCTCCAGTTGCGCGGTGTCTCCCAGGGCGCGATCTAGTGCGTTGCAACGAGCGGAGACGGATACCCGAGTGCCGCGTCGTGGTTGCACCGCGGCGTGAGCTGGGACGTCAGTGCGGATCCGGCGGACTGTCGGCGGTGCTGCGAGCGCGCCGCTCCTCGGCCTGGGCAGCACGTAGGCGTGCTTCTGCCCGCTCACAGGCTCGCTGAAGTTCGCGCATCCGTGCGGGGCTGGTGGCCCGCTGCCCGTAGGCCCTGGCCTTGTACAGGTCGTAACGCTGGCGGGCGTGCAGCGCCTGGGCTCGCAGATCATCAAGATGCCTCGTGGACATTGGTTCGAGTCTAAGGCTGGCAGTCGGGAGCCTCGCCGGCTCGCGATGGCACGGCCATCGATGTCGCGCCGGCGATGACGAGGCCGAAGGAGGCGCGCGTCCGACCGCTGCCAGAGTCCACTCGCTGACAATCCCGCCTGATCGAACTACAAACGGAAGCCTCGATCGGCAAACCGCCCCACCCCGCCAGCGCCCTCGACGCTGCTCTCGCTCGATGCGACTCCTCGGAGCTTGGCATCCGTCACGCATCGCCCCCGCTCGTGTAGCGAACGTACGCGTCCTCGACGAGCCTGACCATCTGCCAGTAGGCGATGAGATCCCGCTCGGCATCCGTCGTATTGGCGAAAAACCGGCGGGCGATTGTCAGCTCGCCCCGATCCGGCCCCGCCGCCTGCTCGGCGATCCAGGCGCGGTCGATCCCCTTCTGAGCGATCAAACGTATCGCGGACTCGATCTCCGAGCCTGTGCAATCACCGAGTCGCTTGAACACGCCGGGACCGATCTCGAGCTGCTCCTCTGGATCGACCTCGCCCATCGCCACATAATCCTCTCCAGCCGAATGGATTTGGCAAACTCATTGGCGAAGTCCTCTGAGGGCACACCGGGCCGATGAGCAACGCCGTGAATGGATGTCACCGGCCCCGCAGTCAAAACCACTAACCCCCGCCTCTCGCCTCGTGGCGCTGGAAGCGCCGTCGGTGGCATTCGGGCTTGGGCTCGAGAATTCTGGCCGCAGGGCCAGTCACCACTGACACTACTCCTATTACGGCGTTTGTCGAACCGCGCCCAAGCCGAACCATCTGACCACGACGCGCGCGGCCATAGCCACCCCTGCCGGATCTGGCGGGCTCCTGTCCGCCCCCAGGAGCGCCTCCGGTCCCTGGAAGGCGACCGGCGGCGCCAGCGCCCGTGCGACGGCCGGTCAGCGACGCTTTGGCGACCGGGTCCTAGCTCCCCGCGGCAGGCGCACTGAGGTGCAGACGCGCGGCTGGTGTCTACCCGCGTCGTGATCTGAGTTCGCCGCCGATGAGGACGGGTGGGGGTCCTTTAGTGGTAGGTCGCACCAGACTGAGGTGGTGCCTGCGGTATTCCGGACTACCCCCCATGTCGAGCACAACGTCTCGACCAGGCGTAGGCCCACGCCGGCAGGCCTGGTGGGATTGGGCGGGAGTAGGTGAGGCGTGAGGTGCGAGCTTCGGTGGCTCACCGCTATGCGCAGGTGGTCGGCAAGCGTCCTTAGCTCCAACCTGAGCCGCTGGTCGGAGCCGATGTTGGCGTGACGTACGCCGTTGGTCACGAGCTCGCTGGCAATCAGGACCGCGTCCGAGGCGCGTAGCTCAGAGATGCCGCGGTCAAGTTGAGCGAGGACGTACTCTCGGGCCCGCTTGGGGGCGCCTTGACCCCCTCGAATGGTCAGCGAGCTCGGTGGTGGCTCGGTAGCTGGAGGGGTCACGGCCACGGTGTTCGCGATCGCGGCGATCCACGTCCGGGAGGCCACCGGCTCGGGACTGTGCCGGCCGGTTCATCTCCTTCGATTGCGGCGCGTGGGTCTTGAACGGAACCGGAGGCCAAGACCCCCGGTGGGCTGGTTCGTCTCGATTCATGCGACGCCGCGGCCCGCCCCGGCCGCGACGCCGCGCGTGCGAGCGCTGCCCCTCGCCTGCTCGCCGCCTCTCTCCCTCCCGGTGGTCGCTCGGCCACCTCGGCTCGGCCGGCGACGACGATTGAGCTGTCGCTGCTAGCCGACGGCACCGGCCGATGGATTAGGCCGCCGACCGTGCGTCCCGATGAGGGCGCACGGACGGCGGCCTGGGATCGCCGTTCGGCTGGCCGCAGGCGATCCCGGCTTGGTCCAGTCCGGCATGGGCTTCCCACATCCGAGCCTGACTTTCCCGCGTCGAGCTCGGGGCCACTCCAGGACGCGCAAACCGACCCGTAGGAATTCGTTCTCACGAACGGATAGCGCGATGGATGACTTCGTACTCTCCGCCTGTTCGCAGACGAGGGCTGACTCATGAACGTCCCGGCCAAGGTTGGTCAGAAACACTGGTTTCGGACGGACCGGGAACTGGCGCTCGATCGTGCGGCCGCCAAGTCGTTCCGTGTTAGGCGAACAACTCGTGACCCGGTCGTTGACCCACGTCACGTGTCGCTCAGGGGAAATGATACCCGGCCCCAGAGCTCCCAAGCGCTTTAAGTTCCGGGTTCGGGCGCGGTCGATCTCTGGCCGTGAGGGTATGCTGCGTATTCAGCTTCGCTCGGGCGCTCTCCGCTCTCTCTGCCCGCGTGGATTCTTCCCACCGACGAGACGGAGATCGGATACGCCATGAGCGAGCCCACGGGGCGCCTATCGGGCGGTGCTTTGAATGCTGCGCTGGCGAACGAGCTCGGCAAGCTCATCGCAGACTTCACCGGCAGGGGCGCGACTCGGTCCCGCGCCATTGTCCACCAAGACCTCGTCGTGTGCGTGTTCGAAGAGGCTGCCACGCGGGGTGAGCGCAACCTCGTCAAGGCCGGCAAGGCCGAACTGGTGCGTCACCAGCGCGACGCGCTGCAACACGCCATGGCCGCCCAACTGATCGCCGCCGTCGAGCACCTGACCGGACGCACGGTGCGCACCTTCTTGAGCGGCACCGACGAAGCGGGCGAGTCGGCCGTTGAGGCCTTCGTGCTCGATCCGGAGAGCCCCGTAGCCGCCCCGTAACCGCACGTTGATGGTCTGTAGCAGGTGGTAACCTGAGGCGAGACAGGGTCGATGCGGTCACAGATGCGCATCGGCAAGGTCACGTAGCTTGCGACGCCGGACGGTCGAGACCTCGCGGGTCGGGCCGGACAAGGAGCGGTCGAGTGGAGCGCCACACAGCCGAAGACCCAGCAGCGGCCCTCGCGGGCGGCAAGCTCCTGGCGGCAATCTCCACCAGCATCGTCGCCATCCTTCGCGAGCACTACGGCCGCGGACCGATGAAGGCCAAGACCTACGCCCTCGACGACATCATCGTCGTGGTCATGCGGGGCAGTGGCTTCACGCCGCTCGAGCAGACGATCATGGACAGCGGCGAGCCGGCGCGAGTGGTCGCGATGCGCGAAGACTTCCAGCGCGTAATGCAAGAGCGCTACAAGCAGACGATCGAAGACCTAACCGGGCGGAACGTTGTTGCGTTCCTCTCCCAGGCCCACGTCGACCCCGACATCACGATCGAGATTTTCTTCGTAGACGGTGCCCTTCCCGGCTTCGGAGCCGTCGAGGTTACCGAACCCGAATAGGCAAGCGGAGCCGCTGAGGCCGCAGTGGCACCCGCTCCGACCAGTCGGAACACGGAGATAGGACCGCCTCAGAGGCTCCGAGCCGAGAAGCGCCGGCCGGGGCGCTTACGTTCGCCGCAAGTACCGCAGAGGCGCCGGCCGTAGAGGTGATGAACCACACCGTTCTGCCCGTCGGCTTCACGTTGACCGCCCTGCTGTTGCTCGCCCAGGCCCAGCTCTAAGGTCGGGCCGTTGGGCGGGTGCGCGCGTCTGGAACCGGGAAGCCCCGGCCCCGACCGGGCGCTGGTGGCTCGGCGCTCAGCACATCTCGGTTGACCCGTCGCGGAGGTTTCGGTCGGCTTTAGCGTGTCGGGCGTGGAGTTTGCCGGCTGTGTGTGAGGATCCGATGCTCGCCGATCGGGGGTGGGCTGCGACGCGGCATGTGCCGGCCGGCGTCCCGCTCCCGCTCGCTTCAGGCGGTGGAGGCTGGGTCGTATGCCCGACCGGGATATCCGCCGATCGCCAGGAGCCGAACGCCCTCAGGACCCGGCACGATCTTGCGCCGCGCCGTCGGCCCGACCCGGATGATGTGGTCTGCGTCTAGCGTGTACCGGTGGCCGTCGACCTGCACGTCGGCCGAACCGCGCAGCGCGATGTAGACCTCCTCCTGGCCGAGCTGGTGGGCGGGCGGATTTCCCGGCCCCTCGGACGAGTGATCATGTTCCGGGTAGGCGGTCGTTTCTGCAGGCATGTCGATGAGCGACATGCCGAACGGGGTCACGCCCATCTGGGCTCCGGCGCGGCGAAACGTAAACCCCTCCAAGAACCCCTCGACCGCCTCGAGCTCATCGATGCCCATATGAGTCACATCCGACGTAGCCGCCGATCCCACACTTGCGCCCCCCGACGCGAGTCGCGGGCCTCTGGCGTCCCGGCCGTCAGTCGCCTGGCCGAGGGCCAGGAGATTCCCTTCGCTGTCGTAGAAGAACGCGCCGAGCTCTCCGGATCCCTTACTCGAGTAGTTGTTGGGCACGACCACCATCTCGCCTCGCCTTTCGAAGCCTGGGAGGTTGACGGCTTCGAACGTGACCCCGCGACGACGCAGATCTTCGATGACCGCCTCGAGGTCTGTGACCTCGAATCCCATCTGTGTGGATGCGCCTGAAGCGGCTCCCGAAGAGCTGAACAAATGGAACTCCGTGCCCGCGCAGAGGTACCGCAGACCACCCTCGCGCTCCTCGACCGGTTCAAGCCCGAGCCTGTCGTGATAGAACCGCCGCGCCCGGTCGAGGTCTTGAGCGGGAAGCTTGGTCACGGCATGGGCGTCACTCAGTGGTCCGGGCACGGACATCGTCTCCTGGTCGGCGGGCTGGGTGAATGTGTTGACCGTCGCAGGGGCCAAGAGTCATCGCGTCACCCGTCTGAGCGATCATTCCCGCTGGGCGGTCCCGCTACGGGACGATCTGGGAGCTGAATGAGCGTTCGATGTCGAGAAGGGTGACCGGCTCCGCTCATCAGAGGAATGGCTGCGAGCGGCGCGGCCCGCGACACCGGGAGACCACGATGCCGAAGTATCTGCTGCACGACGAGTACACGCCGCACGAGCTGACCGGAGGCCGTTCATGACCGTCCAGCGCCTGGAGCACATCGGCATCGTCGTCGACGACCTCGCCGCGGCGACAGCGTTCTTCACCGCCCTCGGGCTCGAATTGGAGGGCAGGGCATCCGTCGAGGGCGACCTGGTGGACCGCATCAATGGGCTTGAGGGCGTGCGGGCGGACATCGCGATTCTGCGGACCCCGGATGGCAACAGCAAGGTCGAGCTGGCCAGTTACCGCTCGCCCTCATACGAGCGCGACGATGGGCCGGCGCCGGCCAACGCCCCGGGTATCCGCCACATCCTGTTCGTCGTCGACGATATTGAGGCGTCTCTCGCCGGCCTGCGAGCGCATGGCGGCGAGCTGGTCGGCGAGCTGGTGAACTACGAGAACAGTTACTGGCTCTGCTACGTGCGCGGCCCGGCGGGGATCATCGTCGAGCTCGCGGAGAAGATCAGCTGATTTTGATTGGTCAGCGCTGCACGATGATTTTCGGGTTGCGCGCCGGTCCATACCCCAAACGCACCGAGAAGGAGGACGATATGCCCGCGATGGTAGGAACGCGTGAGGAGTGGCAGGCCGCCCGCGACGAGCTGGCCAAGCGCGAGGCCGAACACGCCGAGCTCGGCCGCAAGATCACCGAGCAACGGCGTGAGCTGCCGTGGGTGCCGGTGGAGAAGGAGTACGTCTTTGACACCGAGGAGGGCAGGAAGACGCTGGCCGATCTCTTCGAGGGCCGCTCGCAGCTGCTCGCCTACAACATCATGTACGGGCCCGACTACGAGCTCGGCGCGTGTCCCGGGTGCACGAGCCTTGGCGACGAGTTCGACGGGCCGCGCGTACACCTGGCTCACCAGGACGTGACGCTGATCTGCTTCTCACGCGCGCCCATCGATCGACTGATCGCTTATAAGAAGCGAATGGAATGGCAGTTCTCCTACGTGTCGACCTACGGCACCGACTTCCCGTTCGATTTCGGGCTCGCGCTTACCCCGGAGCAGGCAAGGCAGATTCCCCAGGTCGCTGAGATGCTCGAGAACCCGCCGGAGTTTCTCCGGAACTGGTCCAAGCAGGTCGGCGCGAAGCTCGAGGACGGCCTACGCGAGGCCCCGGGCTACATCGCCTTCGCGCGCGAGAACGGGACGATCTACCACACCTATACGGTGACGGCGCCGGACCCGTTTGTCGCTCCGTTCGCCTCCTTCCTGCTCGCGCGCACACCGAAGGGCGGGGCGGGGGAGCTGAACATCCGGCGCAAGGACGAGTACGCGGAGGCGACGGGGTGACCGAGGCGGCGCTGCGCCGGTCGGGTCCCGGCGAGCCCCGACTCGACGCAGCGCTGGTAGCGGCGGCGGTGCCCTAGGAGCGTCTCCGGCACGCCGGACAGCCCACCGCCCGCAATCCACTCCACGACGAGAATCGCAACCGGACGCATCGCGGGACGCTTCTTCCGCTTTCGGCCCGCCAGAGCTCGACATCGCAACAGCCACCTTCTCCACGCCGCCTGCTGATGGCACGCGTCGACGGCTAGGGTTCCCTACGCCATAACCGACTCGCCGGCCACCTGAGGAGATCGCATGTCCCGTTTTGCGAAGGTCAACCTGCTCGAGGTCGAGGACTCAGTCGCTGGGCGGGTGGAGGGGCTCCAGGGCCGCTTCGGCCGCAAGCACCTGGACTCCCGCGACCTCGGGGTAAGTCTCTTTCGGTACGCCCCGAACCTGCGCAGCCCGATGGCTCACAGCCATAAGGAGCAGGAAGAGGCCTACGTCGTCGTCGCCGGCTCGGGCCGGATCCTGCTCGACGACGAGACCGAAGAGCTCCGCACCTGGGATGTCATCCGCGTCGCGCCCGAGGTCGTCCGAGCATTCGAATCCGGCCCCGACGGGCTCGACATCATCGCTGTCGGCGGCCCCAAGCCCGAGGAGGGCGACGGCGTCCGAGCCACTGCGACCTGGCCCGGCACGGAATAGCAAGCCCCGACCGTCCACCCGTCGATCTCGCCCGGAGAGCAGGCGCTCCAGCGTTCGACGATCCCCGAGTCGCGGGCGTGCGTCCCGGGGTCGGCACGACGGTTATGAGGGCGCTGGCGCCGGCGTTGGAGGCACGGTGTCGGGCTTGCTGCTGGCCGGTGGTTCGTTTCCGCCCATGTCAAGCCTAAAGGGCGGGTAGTCGTCCGTCATGAGCGCGGCGTACGCGACGACGCGGAAGACCCAGCGGTTCATCCCGAGCACGAAGTCATAGAGGGACTTCGGGTAGCGGTCGGTGAAGAGCAGCATGATGCCCGCGAACAAGACCAACAAACCGATCAGGCCGCCCGAGCCCCACGTCCAGTGGCCGCCGGCCCCGGTCCCTGCGATCCAGGCGCCGCTGGCGAACACCGCCACGACCAGGTACTGGGGCAGCGCGAGCAGCCACCACTTCACGAGCACGAGGCCTCGTGAGAGGGTCTGCGGATACTGGACGTTGAGCTGGGCCGGGTAGTCGCTCACGTCCTTGAGCGTGAAGGGCGGGTAACGGTCGGTGCCAAGCGCGCTGTAGGAGTAGAAGCCCACGCGCCATGACCAGCGCAGCACGCCGACGTTGAAATCGAAGAGTCCTCTCGGGTAGCGGCCGGTGAAGAGGATCGCGAAGAACGCGATCACGCTCACAGCCATGAACGCGATCCAGAGGAAGAAGAGGGCGATGAAGTGGGGGATCGCCAGCAGCCACTTGAACAGCCACAGCCAGCGGCTGAGCGGGGGCGCGAGCTCGCCCGTGAGCCGGAGTGGGTACGGGGATGGGCTCGCTTCCTGCTTTGGTGCGGTGGCCATGGCCGACCGCCTCTCTGCCCCTCTGACTGAAGACGTCGCCCCGAAAGCGAGAAGAGCTAAAGGCTCACCGAACGCAGGACCACCCTACCACAAATCCGACCCACCAACTCGGATTTGTCGCCAAAGAGGCGGTGCTTTGCCATCACCTCGTGCATCTCGGTGCGTCGGCGTCGGTCTCGCCTTGCGCGGGATGCGGGTTCGTGTCGAGCGCGACGGTCGCTCGGGAAAGAGGCTGATCCGACCCCGGGGGCTAACTCATCCGGCGGTAGCGCCAGACGCACAGCGGGATGAACACAGCGAGGATCCCGCCGATCCACGCGGCCGCCTCACCGAGCGAGCCCGGCACCCCGGGGACGAGCGCGTAGGAGCGGGCGACGTTGGCCGTCAGCGTCACCGGGCTCGCACGGGCGAAGCTCTGTAGCCAGTGCGGCATCGTGGCGACCGGCACGAAGACGGAGCTGGCGAACACAAGCGGGAAGATCACTACGAAGCCGGCCGCCTGCGCGGCCTCGGCCCCGCGGACGGTCAGCGCCACGAACGCGAAGATCCAGCTCAGCGCAAACCCGAAGGCGGCCACGACGGCCACCGAGGCCACTGCCTGCAGCACGCCGGCATGGAACCTGAAGCCGATTAGGTAGCCGACCCCGATCATCAGGGCGATGATCAGGACATTGCGGACCAGGTCCGCCAGCGTGCGACCGAGGAGCACGGCCGAGCGCGCCATGGGCATCGAGCGGAAGCGGTCAATCACGCCACGCTCAAGATCCTCGGCAAGGCCGATCGCCGTCTGCGTGGCCCGGAAGGCGACGGACTGCACGAAGATCCCGGGCAGCAGGAAGTCGACATAGCTGACCCCGCCAGGGAGCGAGCCGCGGACCGCGCCGCCGAACACGTACACGAACAGCAGCACGAACATGATCGGCTGGATAGTCGAGAAGATCAGCAGCTGTGGCTGGCGGATGAAATGGCGCAGGTTGCGCGCAGTGACCACAGCGGCGTCGGTGATGCCGTCCCGGACCTCGCGGGTAGCCGGAAGGCGCGGCCGAGGGAGCGACGGCGCGGGTCGGCCGGCCCGGAGCCGCGGCGCCAGCTCGACCGCGTTGGCCTTGCCAGCCGGCTGCGGGCCGGCCCCGTCGCCGGTCGCCGGCGCTCCGGCTCCGTTCTGGCTCGGAGGAGCGCCCGTCAGCTGTAGGAAGACGTCGTCGAGGGTCGGGCGGCGCAGCCCGAGGTCGCTGACCTCGATCCCCGCCTGCCGGAGCGCCGCGGCCGCGTCCGCGATCAGCTCGAGGCCGTCGCGGGGGGCGGGCAGGGTCAGCATGTCGGGACGGTCGCCCGGCTCCGGATCGCCGCACCCGACCCCGGTCAGGACAGCCGCAGCCCGGTCGCGCTCGGCGGCACTCGCGAGCTCGACCTCGAGGATCTTCCCCCCGACGTGGTCCTTGAGCTCGTTGCCGGTGCCCTGGGCGATCACTCGGCCGTGATCGATCACCGCGATCCGGTCTGTGAGCGCATCAGCCTCCTCGAGGTACTGGGTGGTCAGCAGCAGCGTTGTCCCCTCGTCAGCCAGCTCGCGCACGATCGTCCAGATCTCGTTGCGAGAACGCGGGTCCAGTCCCGTCGTGGGCTCGTCGAGGAACAGGACGCGCGGGCGCGTGAGCAGGCTCGAGGCGAGGTCGAGCCGGCGCCGCATCCCTCCGGAGTACGTCCGCGCGGGGCGATCGGCCGCGTCTGCGAGATCGAAGCGCTCCAGCAGCTCGCCCGCGCGCCGACGAGCGTCCGCCCGCGAGAGATCGAACAGGCGCCCAAACATCTCAAGGTTCTCCCGGCCGCTGAGGATCTCGTCCACCGCGGCGAACTGCCCAGTCAGTCCGAGCATCGCTCGGACGGCGACAGCGTCCTGAACGACGTCGTGCCCGAATACCTCCGCGCTACCGGAGTCGGGCTCGAGCAGCGTCGCCAACACCCGGACGAGCGTGGTCTTGCCGGCCCCGTTCGGGCCGAGCAGGCCGAAGATCGCCCCCTCGGCTACCTCGAGGTCGACCCCGGCCAGGGCCGTCGTCCCCCCGAACCGCTTAACCACGCTTCGCACCCGCACGGCGGGCGTTGATGAGGGGACGCGGGCCATAATCTCGACGATCACGTTACCGCTAGGACCCCACCGTCCCCCGGCCGTTGCCCAGCTCGAGCCGCTGCGCCCTCGCGGAGCTAACCCATCCTCGAAACCGTTCTCGACGAACTGGACCGCCGTGAGTTGACATCGTCAGTAGCCCGACGGTGAGAAGCGCCTGATCACCGCGCCGCCGCTACCACCCCGTCGTCAAGGCGTGACGTGCAGTCCCACAGCCGCTCGAGGCCTGCCAGAATCGCGGGGTCGTCGCAATGGAGGTCGCGCACGAGCTCGGCGAAGAGCGCCAGCGCGCGATCAGCAGCGGGTTTCCGAGATGGGATGGCCACCGAGCCGGCCAGCATCTATCCACATCATGCGCGATGTTCGTACACGTGGAGATACACGAGGCCGCTGCTCGTGTTGATGCTTGTGCGGTGAAGCCGCTCATTGGGGTGACGACGTCCGAGCTGAGCCCGGCCAGCAAGCGCTCTTCGAAGAGCTGGTGAGCTGTCGCCGACGGATCCACCCGGCTGCGACGAGTCGCGAAGCCGGCAGCCAGCTGACACGCGGTTGGGCAAAGTCGCAATTTCCGCGATCCGTTCCGGCTTCTTTGGACATATGGCCCAGGCGCCGCGAGGCGCGCGGTCGTATCGTGCCAAGCACGTCATGGGCGCGTTTGTCAGTCAATCCCGGGTCTCGTCTGAGGCTCAGTGGGCGGAGTGGAACACGGCGGTCCATCCCTACAGCGTCGGGGTGGAAGAGGAGGTCATGCTGCTCGACCCGCGGAGGGAGTGGGCGCTCGCGCAGCGGATCGAGGACGTGTTGGAGTTGCTCCCCCCGGCGCTGGTCGGCTACGTCAGCGCCGAGACGCATCAGGCAGCGATCGAGCTCAGAACCGATCCGCACGAATCCGTGGGCGCGGCGACCGAGCAGCTACGACAGTTGCGCGTCGAGCTGGCCGCGCTGCTCGAGCAGATGGGCCTCGCCGCCGCCGCAGCGGGGACCCACCCCCTGGCGCTCTGGTCCGAGACCAAGGTGACGTCCGCCAGCCGCTATCAGCTGATCCGACAGACGATGCGAGCTCTCGCAACGCGGGAGCCGACGTTTGCCTTGCACGTCCACATCGCGGTACCAGATCCCGAGCGGGCGATCGATCTGCACAACCGCCTCCGCGCCCACCTCCCACTTCTATTGGCGCTGTCGGGCAACTCGCCGTTCTGGCGTGGACGCGACTCAGGGTTCGCCTCCATCCGCACGGTCCTGTTCCAGGCCTTTCCGCGGACGGGTATACCGCGACGCTACGGCTCGTACTCCGACTGGGTCGAGACGGTCGACCTCCAGCTGAGAGCCGGCGCGATCCCTGAACCAACGTTCCTGTGGTGGGACGTCCGCCCTCAGCCCCGCCTCGGGACAGTCGAGGTTCGTGTGATGGACGCCCAGTCCCGGATTCGTGACACCGCGAGCTTGGTGGCGCTCACGCAATCGATCGCCAGGCTAGAGCTCGAAGAGGGATATGCGTCAGAGGCCATCATCTCCGCCGACGAAGTGCTGGCGGAGAACCACTTCCGTGCCGCCCGTGACGGCGTCGATGCGCGCCTGATCGATCCCACCACCGAATCGCTCCGGCCGCTGCGCGAGCAGCTCATCGAGCTCATCGACTCCCTCAGCCACCATGCCGCTGCACTTGGTTGTCTGCAGCACCTCGAACGAGTCGCGGCGCTGGCCGCGGCGCCTGGAGCGGCCCGTCTGCGAGCCCATTCCACGGGCCACGGGCTGGCAGGCCTGGCGGCCATGCTGGCCGGCGTTTTCGCCGAATAACGTTCGCATCGTGGTCGCCTTAGGGGCAGGTCTTGTGCCCGCCCGCCCACTCGCGAAAGACACAACGCACCGACTGCTCGGCCTTGGCGAGCGACCGTCGACGTCTTGTGACTCCGCAGAGATCGAGGGGTCTGCTCGAGCACTCACGCTCTTACAAATCGGCGGCGTGACTCTTCTCGCTGCGCGAGGATGCGTTCCCCCCGCGCGGGCGGGTGAAACGCCGTGCTACGTGCCTGCTTCGGCTCTGCGGGGTGCATCTCAGATCCCGCGGCAGCGTGCCCTGGTACGCGCGGAAGGCAGGTCGGGGCGAGTGCTAATCGCGCCAAGCGATCGTCCCCTCGACCTGTGCGCCGGCTCTGTCGTGCCTACGCAGCGGCCAGATCGCTTGACCGGGCATGAGACTCGGTTCGACACTCGCCACGGCATGGTTCCCTTGTCCGCGAGCAGCCGTGCGAGGCTGCAACAGGACGTTGCGAGAGCGCGGCTCCTTTGGCGAGGGGGAGGCTCCCGCCGAGCCGACGGTCCCGTTGCTCAGCTTCGGGTCGTGCGGGCGGCGCGTTGCCTAGTTCGATGGCCGCAGGAAGATCCGGGCTAGTGTGAGCGGCCGCTCTTTCAGAGCGCGCGTGATCTCGCGTGCCAGCTCCCCGACGAGGCCTTGCCTTGGGATCGCGCCCCAGAGGTCGCGTAGCCAGAGTCGGCTGATTCCAGCAGCGAACAGACCTTTGCTGAGCTCGACGCGATCGGCGAGCCGGAGTGCTTCGGCCTCTGGCCCGCGCGAGAGTTGGGAGCGCAGCTCGTGGTGGCAGTCGATCGCGTGCGCGCAGCGTTCGGCTCGTGCAGGAGTCCAGCCGTGGCCCCCGAGGAGCTCGCGCGCGAGGGCCGCCCCATCCGCCGTGTATACGCCGCCCCGGGACGCCAACGGGTAGAGCCCGATGTCGTGCAGGATCGCCGCCACGGTCAACAGCTCTTCGTCGAACGCCCATCCGCGGCGCCCGGCGACCTCGCCCGCGATAAGACGGCAGCGCAGGCAGTGCCGCTCCATCGGGCCGCGGGCGCCGGCCGCTGCCCGCAGCCGCTCCAGCGCGTCGCGCGCTGCCGGAGTGGTCGCGAGGGAGTCGAAGTCCTCCAACTCTAGTCAGCCCGTGCCGCCCCCTGCGGGCGGAGCATGCGCCACAGCGGCGGGCTGTCCCGGAGGCGAAGCTCACCGATGGCGATGAAGCCGAGGCGTCGGTACAGGGCGGCGTTCCTCTCGCTGGTTGCTTCGAGGTACGCGGGGAGTCCTTCGATGTCGGCGCGGTCGAGCGTGGGAGTGAGCAAAGCCGTGCCGAGACCATGGCCTTGCGACTCGGGAGACACGCCCACGTAGGGGATGTAGTAGTGGGGCTCGCGGACGTGGTGGCGCTCCATTAGTGTCAGCAGCGCGATTGTTCGGGGTAGGCGAGAGCCGAAGACGCGTACGAACGCCGGTCCGTGCAAGAGCTGCGTGCTGGGCGGCATCCTCCACGAATCCGGCGGCAGCTCCAAGGACGCGCCGGTCGTCGGGGCAGCCGTCCAGACCTGCCCCCTTGGGAGGACGACGTGCCGCAGTTCGAGTTGGAAGAACCGTGCGAGCCGCCCGAGTCGGCTGCTCTCATCGGGCAGCAGCCAGCCGAAAACGGGGTCGTCCTCGAAAGCGGCGGCGAGTGCGCCACTCAGCCGCTCGATGTCCGCTGGCGCGGCCCGACGCACCGAGCACCCGATCGCGGTCACAGGTACATGGGAAGAGTCCGTCATCGTCGTTTGTGGCGGGGCCGCGTCTCGGTGCAGCTCATCGTTGCTGGTCGATCACCGTCTCGCACTCGCCGGATTCTGGCTGAGTCCGAAGGGGCGAAGCGCCGGTGGCGAGGATCCAGGCGAAGAAGATGGATGGCACCCAGACGATCACCGACCCTTCACGGAGGGCCTTGCCGTGCTCCTCATAGCGGCAGGATTCAATACGGCGGGGTGCGGCACGAAAGCCAACAGTTGTCAAAGCGACGCCAGAAAACAACGCACGCCAATCCTCACAGGTTATTACTACCGTGTCGCAGAAGACAGCTCTCGACGAGTCACCGGGAGGCGTGGGCTGGCGGACTCCCACGCAACGGATATGCGCCGAAGCCGAAGCTACGGGCGCATGGTTGCTAGGGTCGGGCCGGTGAGCGACCGGCGCCCGTTTAGCGGCCTCTGGCGGAGCGGGCAACGCGGCTGGCCAGCGAGCTTCCCGCTCGTGCAGTTTCCAAATTGGCCGCTGCTCTTCGCGCTCGGCGCATGGATCGTCGCCGCGTTGACAGATGGCTCAGCGCATTACTACGCGCGAGCCGCGTTCTACGCTGGCCTAGCGGCGTGGGCATGGAACGAGCTGGAGCGCGGCGCGAACTGGGTGCGCCGCGCGCTCGGGGTCGCCGGGCTCGTCTACGTCGTTGTCAAGGTCGGCGCGGTACTCGGGGCTTGACAGAGCAGCCTGTCGGCGCGGTCGGCGTCGATCTGCTCTGACTCTGACCAACTGCGGGGCGGTCACCGCGTGAGGCTCGGACCGGCCAACGACGCCGCCTGGCGCGCGTAATCCCCTGGTCGCCGAAGCACAAGTCGGCTCGTGGCGGGCTCCGCGACGAATACGATCGTCGGCCGGTAGGCCCCGGGAAGGGGCCGCGCGTGCCGCCCTGAGCGCGTGGCCGGTTCACGGCTCAGGCAGGAGTCTACGTCTGGGTGGCTGAAATGGCGATCAAGCGGTCATCAGAACCCTTCAACACCCTCTGCCCCTAGGTGAACCTGTCTGCGTTTCACAGGCCTGGCCGAGCCGGCAGCGCGGCTGGTGCCTGGCAGCAAGTGGGCCTACCTCTCGATGTAACGCGTGAGGGAGGTTCGACACAGCGCCCCGGGCGAAGTTCACAGAGCTTGATCGTGTACTTGGCCTGCCAAGGCGAGTGGGGCAGAGCTGACCAGACAATGAAGGGGCTTCCCGTTGGATGACGGGCTCGAACCGTCTCCGGGCTTCGCGCGCTGGCGGCGTATCGCGAGTTCGGGGAGCCCGCTGACCCGTCGCCTCCCGGAGCTAGGCAAGTGCCAGCAGCAGCGTGTTGCCCGATGGATCGGTGACCACAGGTCCCGCGTCTCGGTACTTCGGACGCTGTTGCCGGCGGCTCGAGACGTTTAATCACCGTGTCCCGCGCGGCCGCGTCGGGAAGGACGATCGACGCGTGACGAAGAGCGCGGCGCCTCGGGGCGGCCGGCGCGGCCTGCGCTCTCCCACGTGTTCGCGCCCAGGTGGTGGTGGTAGCCGCCCGCGCTCAGAAACGCCGCGTAGGGGCCGAGCTGCGCCATCAGCGCGAAGCCAAGCAGGTCCCTGTAGAAGCTGATCGTCTCGAGGATCCGTGCGACCTTGAGGTGGACATGTCCCATGACCGTGCCGCCGGTAGTCCTTTGAACGGCGCCGACTCGGGGTCCTCGAGCTCGCCTAGGAGACTGTCCAGGTCGAGCGGCAGCGTCGTCATCCGTTCGGGGACCTTGCCCTCCCAGACCTCGCGCGGGCGATCCCAATAGATTTCGATCCCGTGTCCGTCGGGATCGCTCAGATACAGCGCCTCGCTCACAAAGTGATCGGACAGCCCGGTCAGCGGAACTCGGTCGCGGGCCGCGTGCGCGAGCCATCCAGCAAGATCGACGCGCTGTGGCAGCAGCAGGGCGAAGTGGTAAAGACCGGTGCTCCCCGGAAGCCGGTTGCGCTCCGCGCTCCTCGACCAGCACGAGTAACTCGCGCCCCCCGGCGCCGAGCGAGACGGAGTTTCCTCGCGCGCTCTTACCGTCAGCCCGACTGACCGTACCGTAGTACTCAAGCGAGCGCTCCAGGTCCGACACCGTCAGATGGACTGCGCCGACCGTGGTGGTTGCCGGCAACTTGGCGCTGGGCGGAAGCGCCGGCCGCTTCGAGCTCCTCGGGGTCGTTGGGTGGCCGACCGGCGCTCACCTACCGAACTCTAAGCCGCGGCGTGAAGTTGTAGCAGTGGACTCCTGAGGACGCGATAGCCGTTGCCGTCGGGGGGTATGTTTGTCGGGCGGCGCGTTCGTTCGATCTGAGCACCGCTGACTTATCTACACGAGGGAGAACGCCATGAGCGTTGCAACGTCGAGCGGCTCGATTCTCCGAGGCCTCAACGCCGATTTGGACGACCTCGAGGCTCTTTATAAGGACATCCACAGCCATCCGGAGCTGTCGATGCAGGAAAAGCGCACGGCCGGACTGGCCGCGGAGCGGCTTAGGGCGGCAAACTTTGAGTGACCGAAAGGCGTCGGGGAGACCGGCGTGGTGGGCCTGTTGAAGAACGGTGATGGACCGACGGTCATGCTCCGCGCCGATATGGATGCCCTACCGGTCAAAGAGGCGACCGGCCTGCCGTATGCGAGCACGGTGAAGCGATCGACACCGACGGGAACGAGACGCCGGTGATGCATGCTTGCGGCCACGACATCCACGCGACCTGGCTGCGGGGGCGACCAGGTTGATGCGCAGAGGCCACGGATGTTTGGCCTGGCACGTTGATGGCGGTCTTCCAGCCCGCGGAGGAAATCGCGGCGGGCGCGCAGGCGATGATCGACGACGGGCTGTTCGAGCGCTTTCCCGAGCCCGATGTGGTTCTCGGCCAGCACGTGATGCCGATGTCGGCGGGAATCATCGCCAGCCAGTCGGGGGTGGTGACCTCCGCCGGCGACAGCTTTGAAATTCGGATGTTCGGCCGCGGCGCTCATGGGTCGATGCCGCAGGCCAGCATCGACCCGGTGGTGATGGCGGCCTCGACGGTCCTGCGGTTGCAGACGATCGTCTCCCGTGAGGTCGGGGCCGACGGATGCCGCTGTGGTCACCGTCGGCGCTCTGCAGGCCGGCACTAAGGAGAACGTGATCCCTGACGATGCCGTCATCAAGCTCAACGTGCGCACCTTCGATGAGCACGTCCGCCAGCACGTGCTCGACGCGATAAAGCGGGTTGTCCACGCGGAGTCAGAGGCCTCGGGTGCGCCGAGGCCGCCCGAGATCACCTCGCTCGATCGCTACGAGGTGCGCAACGACCCCTCAGGCGACCGAGCAAGTGCCGACGCGCTCCTATACCCGATTCGGCGATGACGGGTCAAGCACACTGGCCCGGCTTCGGCCAGCGAGGACTTCGGTCCTTCGGCGTCGAGTGGCACGTGCCTTCGGTGTTCTGGTTTATCGGTGGTCTCGACCCCGGCACCTACGCGAAGGCCGAGCGGGCGGGGCAAGCTGAGCGAGATTCCAACCAACCACAATCCGAAGTTCGCGCCGGTCGTCCACCCGACGCTTGAAACCGGCGTCGAAACGCTCGTCGTGGCGAGTTGCGCCTGGCTCGCGGACTAGTCCCTGCGAACACCTCGATGGCGTCTGCGTCCTTGCTGCCCGGGTTCAGCCCGACCCTGCTGCTCATCCTCAATTTGGTCGGGACGTTCGTGTTTGGTCTGAGCGGCGGGATGGCCGGCGTGCGCAAGCAGCTCGACCTGTTCGGGGCGATTGTGCTCGGCGTGGTGGTGGGTATCGCGGGCGGCACTATTCGCGACTTGCTGATCGGGATCCCGCCGCAGACGTTCCGCGACTGGCGCTACCTGGCCGTGGCCGCCGGCGCCGGTCTCCTGACGGCCGTTGCGCACCCGGCGATCAACCGCGTTCAGCGCCCTATCGACGCGCTCGACGCTGCCGGACTGGCGCTGTTCTGTGTCACGGGGGCGGCCACCGCGCTGGCCCACCGCGTCGGCGTCGTTGAATGCTGTGATCCTCGGCGCGATCACCGGGATCGGCGGCGGCATGCTGCGCGACGTCCTCGTCGGCGAGATCCCCACCGTCCTGCGGGGCGGGCTCTATGCGCTTCCCGCCGAAGTCGGGGCCGGAGTCGTGGTCGTCGCCTACCACGCGGGAGACCACACGATCGTCTTCCCGATTGTTGGGGCCACCGTGTGCTTCCTGATGCGCATGGCCGGCCTGCGGTACGGCATCGGGCTCCCTGCCGCGGCCAACGTGGCGGTCACCAGCCTGCCCCGCCTTCGCCGAGGCCACGCCAGAGATGACGACGCCGACGACGAGCAAAGTCCGGAGCCGGCTGATGGCTATACCGGCGAGCAGTCGAGCGCCACGTCGCCCAATAGGTGACGTGACCGTGTCCCGGAAGGCGTACCTCACCGGATGCGCGCCCACGAGCAGCGGTCGATTCAGGGTTGGACGCGGCGCGAGAGCTTCATTTCGTAAACAGCGGCGAGATCATCGTTCGCGTGCCTGCTTTCGACGGCGCCGAACCGCTCAAGGGTGACGTCGAGCAGGGGCAGCTCGACGCCCGCGCTGCTCGTAACCTCCCTGACGAGCTTGAGGTCTTTGAGCGCGAGCCGCACCGGAAAACCGGCCGGATAGGCGTGGCGCTGCATCTCGCCAAGTTTCTCCACACCGTAGGAGGAGCCCAGCGGTCCGCCATCGAGCAGGGCGACGAAGTGTCGCTCCTCAAGCCCCATGAGTTGGCAGAGATGCATCGACTCGGCGAGCCCGGCCA
>CAVVJR010000008.1:0-9522 GCA_963748585.1 uncultured Solirubrobacterales bacterium
CGCGTCGCGACGGGGACACCGCCCCCCAATTGCCCGTACCGCGTCGCGATATCGCGGCGCAATATGTCGGAAAGCTCCTGCCCCGCCTCGGTGCTGATGGCAAAGCCCGGCGGCACCGGGATGCCCGCGTGCAGCAGCTCGCCCAGGCTGGCGCTCTTGCCGCCGAAGCGATCCGCATCCGTGGCTCGAAGCTCGTCCAGCCCGCGCGTGTGCTGAGCCTCGGCCGCCGTCATGCCCTCAATCTTCCCCGATGAGGGTCACCACGCCCACCGAGCCGTCCACTCGGATCATCTGGCCGGTGTGGATCAGAGCGGTCGCCCGCCCAGTCCCGACGACTGCGGGCAGGCCGTACTCGCGGCACACGATCGCGGCGTGGGACATGACGCCGCCGACGTCGGTGACGGTGCCCGTGATCTTGGAGAAGATCGGCGCCCAGGCCGGCGAGGTGCTGCCGCAGACGAGGATCTCGCCGTCGCGCACGTCGGCGATCTCCTTGACGGACCGCACGACGCGAGCCGGGCCCTCGATCGTGCCGGGTGACGCCGGCGCGCCGTGGAGCTCAGAGCCGCCCTCGGTCTGCCGGGCCCACTCGCGCACGCGCTCGGTGGTCACGCCCCACAGCATGATCGTCATCGGGTCGGTGATCTCGGCCGGGGCGACGCCGAGCGCGGGCGGGGGCGTCCACTGCGCCAGGCGCTCGAGCAATTCCTTGCGCCGGGCCACGATCGGCGGCCAGTGCTTGGGGCCCAGCGGCTGACCGCCGGTGGCCCAGCACAGCACGAGCTCGTCGAGCGCCACGGACACCTCGTGACGCCCCAGCTGGAAGATGTCCTCCGCCTCCTCGAAGAAGCCGCCGTCGGCCAGCAGCGCGCCGAACTCGCGGACCTTGTTCCACCAGCGGGTGAGGAACCAGTAGTCGCAGAAGAACTTGTGCTCCTCAACGTAGGGAAACACCGTCCGTGACAGGTTGAGCAGGTCGTTCCAGGGCCCGCGGACCTCGTCGGCCAGCAGCGCCCCATACTCCTCGGCCAGGCGGTCACGCTCGCGTGCCACCTCCTCCGTGGGCCGCTCCGCCGGCGCCCCGGCGCGCTGGGCGCTGATGTGGCCGATGAGCGACGCGTACGGGATGCTGGGATCGTCGAGCCAGCTGCGGTAGTAATGGGTGAGGCCGTCGCCGGTGGCCATGTTGAACCACGGGTCTTTGACCTTCTCGAGCTCCGCCAGCCACTCGCGGCCGGCGTCGCTGCCCGACAGCTCGGCCTCGATCTCCTGCGGCGTGCGTCCTTCGACGAAGGAGCCGTCGACGCCCTTCTCGATGGCCACACCGGCAAGCCGGCGCAGCTCGGCGTCGGGGCGGAACAGGAGCACATCGATCCCGGCCACCATCTGGGCGATGTGCTGGTCGGGGATGTCGGGCAGGTTGGCCTTGCACAGCTCGACGAAGGTGGCGTAGGCCCCGTAGCCGAGCAGCAGGAACTCGAAGTGGTTCTGCCACATGAGGTCGCCCAGGCGCAGGCAACGGCCGTAGGCGTTGAGCACCTCGTAGAAGGCGGTGTTCCGGTCGGCGTCGAACGCCACCTCGTCGGGCTCATACTCGGGCAGGCCGGGCACCTCCAGCGCGTCGAGCTCGGCGATGAGCGCGCGCATCTTGTCCTTCCACTTGTCGTACAGCTCCGCCCAGTTGGCGAAGTAGTGGCCCGCGCGCTTCTGGAAGTAGCCGGCCCGCTCGGCGATCTTGGCCGGATCGGTGACGGGATTGCCGGAGATGTAGACGTACCCGTTGACGACCCGGTAGTCGATGCCCATCGCCGGCGGGACGGCGAACACGCGGTTCTGCCACGAGCCCACCGCCTGGTAGGGCGAATCGATGCAGATGACGTCGAACGCCGGGTGCGGGATGGGGAAATGCATCGAGTTCCAGAACCAGAACCGGTTCTCGTCAGCCTCGCGCCGCCGCTCGTCGAAGAGCGCGTAGTAGGGGTACATCTCCTCCCAGCCCTCGCACCCCTCGGGGGTCGCGATCTCATACGGGCTGGGGAATGAGCCGGTCTGTGCCGTCGTGGTCGTCATGCGTGGAATCCCTCCTCGGCCGCGCTTGGAGACACGGCATGGACCTGCCTTATACGGGACCGCCTCCGGGCAAGTCAAACCGGCTTGCCCATCAGCGCACCGGCGCTTGCGGGACGGCGCGTGATTTTCCCGGCGGCCGGCCGGACGCGGTAGGGTGCGCGCCGCCATGGCCAGCTTCCTCCTCATTCACGGCGCCATGGGTGGCGCCTGGTGCTGGGAGCCCGTCATCCCGGGATTGCAGGCGGCCGGCCACGACGCGGTCGCCATCGACCTGCCGGGCCAGGGCTCCGACACGACCCCGCTGGCCGAGATCACGTTGCATCGGTACGCCGATGCGGTCTGCGACGCCCTGGACCGCATTGACGGACCGGTCCTGCTCACCGGGCACAGCATGGGCGGCATGGTCATCACCCAGGCCGCCTCCCAGCGCCCCGACAAGCTCGCGGGCCTGGCCTACGTGGCCGCGTTTCTCCCGCAGCCCGGGCAGTCACTGATCGACATCACCCACCTCCCCGAGGCGGCCGGCGACTCGGTGCAGGCCAACATCGTCGTGGACGGCGACCCGCCGGTGGCGACGATGCCGCCCGAGGCCGCCCCCGAGGCGCTGTATCACTGCTGCACGAAGGAGCAGATCGCCTGGGCGCTGCCGCGGCGCGACAGCCAGCCGGTGATCCCCTTCACTCAGCCGTTCACGCTTTCCGACGTGGATGCCGACGCGTTTGAGAAGCTCCCGCGGGCCTATGTGACGTGCCTGCAGGACCGGGCGATCAAGCCGGCGGTGCAGAAGCTCATGTACACGAGGGCCGGCTGTGACCCGGTCATCGAGATCGATACCGATCACTCGCCGTGGCTCTCGCGGACCGACGAGCTGGTGGCTGCTTTGGACCGGGTGGCTGGGGCACTGACCGCTGGGGCACAGACCGGGTCGTAGGGGTCCCGTGTTGGCGCGGGTGCCGGCGGGGCTGAACGGCGGGCTTTTGAGGGACGGGGGTGAAAACCCCTCCGCTGCAGGCTCTTAATAGGTAGTGGGAGATCACCATCACCACGTAACGGCAATATCCCAAGACCCGCGGGAGGCGGCGATCCGGGCGCTCGCCGGGCGACAGTCCGGGAACGTCTCGCGAGCCCAGTTGTTGGAGGTCGGCCTCAGCGAAGGAGCGATCGACGCGCGGCTACGGTCGGGCGCTCTCACCCGACGCTACCCGGGCGTATACGCCCTCGCCCCGGCGCGCCAGGACCCACAGGCCCTCATCCACGCCGCCGTCCTCGCCGGCGGCCCTGACGCCGTGGCCAGCCACTCGTCAGCCGCCTGGCTGTGGGGATTCCTCCGCCACTGGGAGCATCCATCCGAGATCAGCCTTCCCACCGGGGACCGCCGTCCACGTCACATCCTCACCCATCGATGCCCGTCGTTAGAGCGGCGCGACATCACCCACCAACACGCCGTCCGCACAACCACCCGCGCCCGGACCCTGCTCGACATCGCGCCCCGCCTCACGGGCAAACAGCTCACTCGGCTGGTCAACGACCAGCGCCGCGACGGCCACCTGCGCCTTGCAGCGCTCGACGACATCATCGCCCGCAACCCATCCCACTCGGGCACCAAACTGCTCAGACCGTTCGTGGAGGACCCCCGCAACCCAACCGACTCACCGTTGGAGGACGACTTCCTGACCTTCGTGAAGAAGTACGACTTGCCCGTGCCGCAGACCAACGTCTGGCTCCATGGCCGGAAGGTCGACGTGTTCTATCCGGAGGCCAACCTCATCGTCGAACTGGACGGACGGGACTTCCACGACGACCAGGACGCGTTCAGGGACGACCGCGAGCGCGACGCCGAGAACCTCAAGCACGGACTGACGACCATGCGCCTGACCACGGACCGCCTAGAGCTCACACCCGGCTACGAAGCCGAGCGCCTGAGAGAGATCCTCAGCCGCCGCGCGGCTCCGGGTCCAACGACCGCGCGCTCATCGGCAAGACACCCTGCGCCCTGGCACTGGACTCCCTCACCGCCCGGCGGTAGCTTGGCTGCGACCCGGCAACGAGGAATAGGAGAGCCGGTGGGCGAGGTCGAGGTGATGGTCACCTACTGGACCGTGAGCGGTCCGGTGGTGGTCCATTTCGGACGGGAATGGAGCACGTTCAGCTGGGAGGATCGCTGCGCGCACGCCCAGCGTGTCGGCTTCACGGGCCTGGGCCTGTGGCACGCAGACGTCGAGCACCAGCTGGAGACGACCACGCTTCAGGAGATGGCGACGGTCTTTCGCGACCACGGCCTGAAGTACCTTGAGGTCGAGTTCCTGGCCGACTTCTTCACGCCCGAGGGCAGCGACGCGCGCAAGGCGTCAGACACGCAGCGCCGGAAGCTGTTCGAGACCGCGGCGGCCTTCGACGCCCACCACATCAAGGTCGGGAACATCCCCGAGACGCCGTGTGAGCTCGACCGGGTCATCGAGGAGTACGCGGCGCTGTGCGACGACGCCGCCAACCACACCGACGCGAAGGTCGCCTACGAGATCATCCCGTTCGACCCCAACGTCGGCACGCTCGAGGCCGGGCTGCGCCTCGTCAGCGAGGCGTCACGACCCAACGGCGGCCTGGCCATCGACACCTGGCACATGGGCAAGCTGCGGGTCGACCCCGAGCAGCTGGCGACCATCCCCGCCGAGCACATCGCGTGGGTGGAGCTGTCCGACGGCCAGCAGGAGTACATGGAGGACAAGCTCGACGAGGTCATCAACCACCGCGAGCTCCCCGGCGAGGGTGAGTTCGACATCGCCGGGTACGTGGGCGCGCTGCACCGGGCCGGCTACCCCGGGCCGTGGGGCGCCGAGATCCTGTCCGAGAAGCTGCGCAACCTGCCCATCGAGCAGGAATTCGACCGTGCCTATGAGACGACGCTGGCGCAGGTCCGAGCCGGCGTCGAGTGAGAGGAGACCGAGGATGTCCACCGCCGAGCTGAGCGACGAGCGCCTGATCTGGATGTTCACCCAGATGCTCCGCATCCGGGAGTTCGAAGAGCGCGTCAAGCGCACGTTCGAGGAGCACCCCGGTGTGATCCGCGGCCACACCCACCTCGCCGACGGCGCCGAGGCGTCGATCGTCGGCTCGCTGGCGACGCTCAACGAGGGCGATCAGCTGATGACGACCTACCGCTGCCACGGCTACCCGATCGTGCTGGGCACCGACACCAAGGCGATGATGGCCGAGATCTACGGCCGCAAGGACGGGCTGTGCGGCGGCTACGGCGGCTCGATGCACCTTTGCGACCCCGGCCGCGGCTTCCTCGGCACGTCGGGGATCGTCGGCCAGGGCATCCCTCACGCGACCGGCGTCGCCTTCGCCGCCCAGATCCGGAGTAGATCCCACCCACCCCAGGTCGTCCTCTGCTTCTTCGGCGACGGCGCCTCCAAGCAGGGTGCCTTCCACGAATCGCTCAACCTCGCTTCGCTGTGGAAGCTGCCGGTCGTGTACATCATGGAGAACAACGGCTACAACGTGGCCACGCACTCCGAGCAGGAGGACGCCAACGCCGCCAACGGCGAGCCGCTGTCGGTCAAGGCCAAGGCCTACAGCATGCCCGGCGTCACCGTTGACGGCACCGACCCGCTGGCGGTGTACGAGGTGGCCAAGACCGCGGTCGAACGGGCCCGCAGCGGCAACGGGCCGACTCTGATCGAGTCCAAGGTCTACCGCCTGTCGGCCCACGGCAACCTGATCGCGCCGCCCGGCGTGCCGCTGCACTACCCCGAGCACGAGGCGATCACGGTGTTCGGCAACCGCGAGGAGTACGAGGCCGCCCTGCGCGGCGACCCCGTGCCCCGGTTCCGCGCGCGCCTGGTCGAGCAGGGCACCCTCGACGCCGCCCGCGCCGACGAGCTCGCCAAGCAGGTCACGGACGAGATGGACGCCGCTGTCCAGTTCGGCCTCGACAGCCCTTATCCCGAGCCCGAAGCGGCCACCAACTTCGTCTACGCCTAGAGCGCCAGGAGAGAGACCATGGCACGAGAGATTCCCTACATCGCTGCCGTCAACGAAGCGATCCAGCAGGAGATGAGCCGGGACGAGACCGTGGTGTTCTACGGCCAGGACGTCGCCCCCTCAGACGAGGACCCGCTCGTCCAGGCCTTCGGGCGCGATCGCGTCCGGGTGTCGCCGATCTCCGAGACGGCCGAGATTGGCATGGCGGTCGGCCTCGCGCTGGCGGGATACCGGCCGATCGTGGAGCTGCTCATGGCCGAGTTCATGCTCGTGGCCATGAACCAGGTGACCAACGAGGCCCCGCGACTGCGGTACATGAGCGGCGGCCAGGTCAAGGTCCCGCTCGTCCTCAAGGCCGGCTACGGATTCACCGCCGGATGGGCGGGCCAGCACACGGGCTCCATCTACACCATGTTCGCCGGCATCCCCGGGCTCAAGGTGGTGCTGCCCTCGACGCCCGCCGATGCCAAGGGGCTGATGGCCGCGGCCGTCCGGGACGACAACCCGGTCGTCTACCTCATGCATTACCTGCTGGTGCTCGAGCACGGCGACGTGCCCGAGGGCGAGCACGTTGTGCCCATCGGCGAGGCGGCGATCCGCCGGCCCGGCAACGACGTCACGATCGTGGCCACCGGCTGGACGGTCGGCAAGGCGCTGGAGGCGGCCGAGGCGCTGGCCGGCGAGGGCATCGAGGCCGAGGTCATCGACCCCCGGTCGCTCCAGCCCCTCGACATGCCGGCAATCCTCACCTCGGTGGAGAAGACCGGACACCTCGTGCTGGCCGACCAGGCCACGCGCCATGCCTCGGCCGCCTCGATCATCGCCGCCGAGGTGGCCGAGCACGGGTTCGGCTCGCTGAAGGCGCCGATCAAGCTGGTGACCGCACTCGACGCCACCGTCCCCTACAGCCAGCCGATGGAGGCATTCGTCCTGCCCGACGAGACCAAGATCGCCGGCGCTGTCCGGGAGGTTCTCGGCACGGCATCCGCCGTGGTCTGACATGACCAATCCCGGGGGCCTGGAGGCCGAGCATGCGCTCGACCTGCTGCGGATGATGTGGCGGATCCGCTGCTTCGAGGAGCGCGTGGCCAAGCTGCACCACAGCCTCCAGGTCCACGGACTGGTGCACCTCAGCATCGGCTCCGAAGGTGTCGCCGCCGGCGTCTGCCGCCAACTGCGCGACGACGACGCCGTCTACAGCGGCCATCGCGCCCACGGCCACGCCCTGGCCAAGGGCGCGCCGATGGACCGCGTGATGGCCGAGCTGATGGGCCGCTCGGCGGGGCTGTGCCAGGGGCTCGGTGGCTCCATGCACCTCGTGGACACCGAGCACGGGCTGATGGGAGCCACCGGCGTGGTCGGCGGCAACCTGCCGATGGCCGCGGGGGACGCGCTGGCCGGCCGGCTGCGCGGGTCAGACCGGGTCACGGTCGTGTTCTTCGGCGACGGGGCCGTGCAGGCGGGCCATTTCAACGAGACGGTCAACCTCGCCTCGCTGTGGGAGCTCCCGCTCATCTTCGTCTGTGAGAACAACGGGATGGCCGAGTTCACCCCGCGCTCGGCCCATACCAAGGTGGCCAGCGTCGCCGACGTCGTGGCGCCGTACGACTTCGAGCGGCAGACGATCGCGGGATCCGACGTTGGCGCGGTATGGACGGCGTTCGGCGACTACCTCGCCAAGGCGCGATCGGGACGCGGCCCGTTCCTGCTGGAGTGCTCGACCCATCGCCGCAGCGGCCACTACGAGGGCGATCAGCAGAGTTATCGGGATGCCCTGGCCGACGCCGAGTGGGCGCAACTGGACCCGATCGCCCGGCTCGAGGCGTGGGCGACAGAGCAGGGCTGGATCGACGCGGAGGGCGCTCGGGACCTGACCGCCGAGGCCGACGCCGAGGTCGACCGCGCGGTGCGCTTCGCCCGGGACAGCCCGCCCCTATCACCCGAGCGGGCGGCCGAGCTGGTCTACGCATGAGCGAGACGACCTACGTCAAGGCCATCAACGCCGCCCTGGCGCACGCGATGCGCGAGGACGAGCGGGTGATCGTGGTGGGCGAGGATGTCGCCGAGGGCGGTCCCTACCTGGCCACCGAGGGCCTCTCGGAGGAGTTTGGCCGCGAGCGCGTGCGCAACACCCCCATCAGCGAGGGTGCGGTGTGCGGACTCGCCGTTGGCGCCGCCCAGGCCGGGCTGCGCCCCGTGGTCGAGATCATGTTCATCGACTTCATCACCCTCGCGCTCGACCAGCTCGTCAACCAGGCCGCCAAGGCCCACTTCATGTCCGGGGGTCAGCTCTCGGTGCCGATGGTCCTGCGCACGCAGGGCGGCTCGGGCGGGCGCGCCGGGGCCCAACATTCCCAGAGCCTGGAGGCGTGGCTGACCCACATCCCCGGGCTCAAGGTGGTCATGCCCGCCACCGCCGCCGATGCCGCCGGCCTGCTGCGCTGCGCCATCGCCGATCCCAACCCGGTCGTGTTCGTCGAGAACAAGTCGCTGTACTTCCGTCGCGAGTCCGTGCCCGACACCCCGGAGCCGGTGCCCCTGGGACGGGCGCAGGTCCGGCGGCGCGGGCGTGACGTGACGATCGTCGCCCTGTCGCGGCTGGTCGGTGAGGCGATGACGGCGGCCGAGCGGCTGGCCGCGGACGGGATCGAGGCCGAGGTCATCGATCCGCGCACGCTGGTTCCGCTGGACCTCGAGACGATCGCCGACTCGGTGCGCCGCACCGGCCGGGCCGTAGTGGCCCACGAGGCGGTGCGCACCGGCGGCTTCGGGGCCGAGCTGGCTGCGGAGCTCCAGTCAGCGACCTTCGACTACCTCGACGCGCCGGTCCAGCGCGTCGGCGCGCCGTTCATGCCCGTGCCGCTCAGCCCGCCGCTGGAGGACAGCTACCGGCCGCAGAGCGATCAGATCTACGCCGCCGCGCGCCACGCCGTGCAATGGGCCGACGTGGAGGAGCCGGTCCCGGTCACGGAGGTCAGCGTGGGCGGGGCCGAATGAGCGGCGCGCGGTCAGGCGGGCTCGGGCTCAGGCTCGGGCGCCGGATCGGATTCGGACGGGTCCGGCAGCGTGATCAGCGACGCGCCGGGCAACCGCTCGAGCACGTCGCGGTGCTCGACGACGATCTCGAGGTTGGCCAGCGCCAGCCGCGCGTGCTCTCGGGCCAGGCTCTCGGCGCGCGCGCCCTGCCGGCGCTCGATCGCGTCGATCAGACCGGTGTGGTGGCGGTGGGCGATGACCAGGATGTCGCGCGATGCGGGGAGCTCGGCCTGCGCAAAGACGAGCGCGCTTGGGCCGGCGAACGGCAGCGACACGATCCCCTCGAGCGAGCGCACCAGCAGCGGGCTGCGCGCCATCTTCAGGAGCCGGGCATGAAAGGCCTCGTTGAGGCGCAGATAGCGCTCGAACGACTCGTAGTCGGCGCGGTGCACCAGCCCCTTGATCGTCTCGTTGGTGGCGCGCATCGCAGCC
>CAVVJR010000009.1:0-202776 GCA_963748585.1 uncultured Solirubrobacterales bacterium
TCCGGGTCGAGTGGGTTCGGTCGCGAGCCGCTCTGGATCGCTGGCGGCACGATCCCGCCGCGATCGCGTCATCGCGTCGGCGTAATCACCGGTGGCCTCGCCGGTCTGCCGGGCGGCGCACCCCATCCCGCGCCGACTCAGCACACGCCGAGGCCCCCAAGTGCGGTCCCTAGCCTTGGGTCTTCTGCGACCGCCCATGAACCCGGACGTCTAGCCCGGTGTGATGACTGGCGATCTCACCGATGCGACCCTGCGCCCCGCCCGAGAAGGTGACGGCACGCACCACCGACGTCGTGCAACAAAGGACGCACGGTGAAACCGAAGCCCCGCCTCCGCCGGCTGAGCGCCACCGTCGCGATCAGCCTCCTCGCGGCGCTCGGCGCGGCTACCACCGCCCAGGCCAACTCGATCGTCTACCTCAAAGGCGGCAACGTCTGGCTCTCCACCCCCGACGCCACCCACGGGTACCACCTCGTTAGTTGGACGCTTCAGTTTCCAAATTGGAGCCTGGGGGCGTCTTTCTTGTTATGGGGCCGCTGCCCGCCGGGCCGAACTCGGACCGCGATGCGCACGTCTCGCCGCCGGGGGCGGCGTCGCGGCTGTCGCGCAACACAACGAGCAAGTCGCGCAGCTGTTCGCGCTGCTCGGGCTGGGCGTTAATGATCGTGGGCTACGCGTCCTGGCGTGCCATCGCTTGGCAGGCTCGGGATAGGGCGCCGGTTGGGTCGGCGTCGTCCGGGCTTGATCATTCGAGTTGCCGGCGGTGCTGAGGGCCGTTTCGATTATGGATACGTGGAGGCCGAGCGGTTGGTCGCATGCTTTTGATGGCCGCTCCTGCAACGGGCGCAGGCGCCGCTCACCGTTCCCGCGTCGAATTCGCGATCTGGCTCACCGCGGTTTGCTGGCGAGCAGCCCGCTGGCTTCGCGGGCGCTGGGGACGAGCCGACGCGGCGAGGAACCGGGTCTCCGTTCGTGACCGAGCCGAGCACCGATCGGAGGCGGTGGACCGGGCGTGATCGTCCGAAAATTCACCCCCATTCCGTGATGCGAAGCGCCCGGGGGTCGGAGAGGATGGTGGCGAGATGAGTCGCACCGTTCGGCACGTGACGTTGGTGCTGGCGGCGGTCTGTGCGCTGGGAGTGCTGATGGCGGGCGCGGCGGCGGCTATGGCGGCACCGGGTGAGCTCGATAGCGGGTTCGCGAACGGTGGGGTGTTCACGGGCTCGTTTGAGACCGAGCCCTCTGGGGCGCCGCCGCGCTTCCAGTCCGCGGTGGTCGACTCGCAGCGGCGGACGGTGATCGCGGTCACACGCGTGGATGCCCAGAACCGGCGTCATCTGGACGTGATGCGGCTGACCGCGCAGGGCACGCTCGACACGAGCTTCAATCCGCACGGCAGCCCCCCCGGGATTGTCGAGGTCGACCTCAGCGCGTACGTGGGCACGATCGACGTGTATGCGCGCGGCGTGGCGGTTGTGGGTGGTGATGGGGTCGTGGCGCTCGGCTGGGTGCACGACACCAACGGCAACGATTTCACCGCGCTGGTGCGGCTGGGCAGCGACGGTAGCTACGACACGACCTTCGGCGCGAATCACGACGGGCGGACGGTTGACCTCCGAAGCCCGGGTTACGCGCGCTCCCCCGATTCCCTCGCGATCGACCGGCTCGGCCGGATCCTGGTTGGCGGCTCGTGCGGCAGTAGCTGCGGGGGGTTTGTGGCTCGCTACACCGGCACCGGCGCGCCCGACACCGGCGGCTTCAACCCGACGGACGCGTTACATCCGGGGGTCGTGGTGATTGCCCAGGGAAGCGACGTCTCGTCGCTGGTCCCGGCCACGGACGGCAGCGACGACATCCTTGCGGCCGATGGCAGCTCGAGCAGTGGCAGGGCGGTGGTCGCGCGGATCCGCCCGGACGGAACGCTCGATCCGACCTTTGGCTCGGCCGGCGCGACGCCGGGCGTGGTCGAGTCGGGGATGGGGTGTCAGGCGTGCGGCAGCAATGGTTTGGCGATCGCCTACGGCGTGAGTGCAGGCCCGGGCGGCACGGTGTACGCGACCGGGCAGGTGTCTGACCCGGGGGGTGCCCAGTCGATGCGGCTGCTGCGGCTGACCCAGGCCGGCGGCCCTGACCCCGCCTTCGGCTCAGGCATCCCGGCGCCCGGCGTGGTCGCGGCGCCGTCGGGCATTCGCGGCGTGTCGGTGGCGGTAGATGGCTCGAGCTGTCCGGTGATCGTCGGTTACGGCCTGCGCAGCGACCAGCAGGTGCCCAACGCGCAGATCGTCGCCGCCCGCTTTACCGCCGCCGGCGCGCCGGATCAGGCGTTCAACCCCGCCGGCGCGAACCCGGGGACTGCGACCTTCCCGCTCGGCGGCCGGGCGCTCGGTGAGACAGTTGCGCTTCAGGACGACGGCAAGATCGTGATCAGCGGCGAGGTCGATCAGTTCGGGAACGCGACCACCAGGAACGCGGTCGTGCTCCGGCTCCAGGGCGGCGGCTGCGGCACCCAGCAGCCGCCCGGACCGACCGTGGTCACCGGCCAAGCCACCAACCTCTCGAGCAACGCCGCCACGCTCAACGGCACGGTGAACCCGAACCGCGGCCAGGTCAGCGACTGTCACTTCGACTACGGCACCAGCACCGACTACACGTCCTCGGTCCCCTGCTCCCAGTCCCCCGGCGCCGGCACCTCACCGGTCGCCGTCTCCGCGCCGATATCCGGCATCGCCCCCAACACCACCTACGACTACCGGCTCGTCGCCACCGGCCCCGGCGGCACTAGCGACGGCGCCAACCAGACCTTCACCACCGCCCCGCCGGGCGCGCCAACGACGCTGTCGACGGTCCAGGTGTGGGGCGCGACGCGGGGAGCGTCGATCACGGTCCCCGGCTCGGCGAGCGGTGAGCATGACGAGGCGCAGCTGTCGGGCGCGAATGCCGGCTCGTCCTCGGGGAGCTTCACGTTCAGCCTGTACCGCCGGGTTACTGAGGGCCCGCAGTGCACTGGGACGCCGGTGTTCACCAGCACCCGCGCGATCTTTCCCGTATTTGCGGGCGGGGCCAGCTCCAATCCGGTGCCGACACAACTGGCACCCGGCACCTATTACTGGACCGTGTCCTACAGCGGCGACGCCGACAACCAGCCGACCGCCAGCGCCTGCGGCTCGGAGGTCCTGACGGTCCAGCCTCCGATGCCGACGACGTTGTCGACGGTTCAGGTATGGAGCTCGACGCGGGGCGCGTCGATTACCGTTCCGGGCTCGGCGAGCGGCGAGCATGACGAGGCGCAGCTGTCGGGCGCGAATGCCGGCTCGTCCTCGGGCACCTTCACGTTCAGCCTGTACCGCCGCGCTGCTTCGGGCCCGCAGTGCACTGGGACGCCGGTGTTCACCAGCACCCGCGCGATCTTTCCCGTATTTGCGGGCGGGGCCAGCTCCAATCCGGTGCCGACACAACTGGCACCCGGCACCTATTACTGGACCGTGTCCTACAGCGGCGACGCCGACAACCAGCCGACCGCCAGCGCCTGCGGCTCGGAGGTCCTGACGGTCCAGCCTCCGATGCCGACGACGTTGTCGACGGTTCAGGTATGGGGCACGACGCGGGGCGCGTCGATTACCGTTCCGGGCTCGGCGAGCGGCGAGCATGACGAGGCGCAGCTGTCGGGCGCGAACGCCGGCTCGTCCTCGGGCACCTTCACGTTCAGCCTGTACCGCCAGGGCCCGTCCCGCCTGCAGTGCCGGGGAACCCCGGTGTTCACCAGCACGCGCGCGATCTTTCCCGTATTTGCGGGCGGGACCAGCTCCAATCCGGTGCCGACACAACTGGCACCCGGCACCTACTACTGGACCGTGTCCTACAGCGGCGACAGCGACAACCAGCCGACCGCCAGCGTCTGCGGCTCGGAGGTGCTCACCGTCCAGCCGGCGCGGATCTTGTCCTACGGCGCATTTCTCTCCGCACAGGCGATAACGCTGAACATGAGCTGCATCGTGCCGCCGTGCACGGCCGGGGTTACGATCACCCTTCCGGCCGGGCTGCGAGCGAGCGGTGCGCGCCAGCAGGGCAAGAGCAAGCCGCCGGTCGTCACACTGGCACGAGGCAGGATCACGATCAGAAAGCACGGCGCCCAGACGGTGCGGCTCAGCCTGACGGCCGCCGGCCGAAGATTCGTTGCGTCGCACAACGGCAAGGTCGCCGTAAACGCCGCGGTGACCATAACCAACGGGGGGCACACCACCGTGGCCACGCGGCGCCTCGAGATCAAGATCAAGAAGCCAATCAAGCGCCAGCAGCGTTGATCAGTCCGCACAGCCGGGAGGACGGGTGAGTCGACGCAGAATCGCTCCGGAATAGCGTCGGCTGCCCTCGCGGTACTCCTCGTCGAGATGCAGGTCCGAGCCCACATCCCAACGAGGAGTCTTTGAACGGTGGGTCGAGCGAACTCGCTGGATCTCTGATTGCTTCGGAAGGGCCGTTCCAGGCCGCGCGTACAGTACGGCTTGGGCGGCTGTACAAACGGTGCCCTGAGGGCTCGCGAACTGAGGCAGTGCGGTATTTGAAACTGTCCCACCTTTGCAACGAATTCGAACCGCCCTCCGCACCGGGGGGCGGTGCACATCGGCGACCATCCGCCGCTGCACCGCCACCCTGAGCGCCGCGAGCACGGCCGTCGCCCACTCGGCCTCGCTCCAATCGGCGTACTCGGCCGCCCGAGCGAAATCTGGGTTCCAGTAGACCTCGGAACTCGTTGTCCCGTCATCCTGCACGGTCATCACGGTGGCCGGCGCGAGCTTGCGCACGCCCCGGAGCACGGTCAACGGAGCAGGGACCACGCCGTGCCAGGAGAGGAAGTGGTGCAACGCGACCCGGTCGAGCTCCGTGTCGATCCCGCCGCCGGCGAGGAGGGCTGGGAGGGTGGAGGCGAAGCGCAGGCGGCGCTCGCCGAAGGCCAGGTAGAGGGGCTTGATCCCAAGGCGGTCGCGCACGAGGGTGAGCCGGCGCGTGCGCTCCTCGTAGATGGCGAAGGCGAACATACCGAGGAAGCGATCGACGCATCGCGGGCCCCAGTGGTCGAACGCCTTGAGGATGACCTCGGTGTCACTCGTGGAGAAGAAGCGGTAGTCCGCCGCCCGGTGCTCCCCGCGCAACCCGGGGTAGTTGTAGATTCAGCCGTTGAAGACGATGGTGAGGCCGAGATCGGCGTCGACCATCGGCTGGTCGCCCGTAGCTGAGAGGTCGATGACCTTGAGTCGCCGGTGGCCGAGAGCCACCGGCCCGGAAGCCCAGTCACCCGGCCGTCCGGGCCACGCGCGCACATCGTCTCGGTCATGCGCCGCACGGCCTCGGCATCGGGCACGCCCGAGTAGGCGATCTCTCCGGCGAATCCGCACACGGAAGGCGTTCGACGTCTGGCTAGGCCACGCGCGCGAGCGGCGCGCTCCGGCGGTCGAAGCGCCAAGCCGCCTCGACGAAGGCAGCGAACAACGCGGAGTGCTCAGGCCGATCGGTCAGGCACTCGGCGTGCCACTGGACGCCGATGACGAACTCACGGTCGACCGCCTCGATGCCCTCGATCGTCTCGTCGTCGGCGACGGCGGTGAGCGTCAGCCCCTCGCCGAGAGAAGCGACGGACTGGTGGTGAAAGGAGTTCACGCCCATGCGGCCCGTGTCGAGGATGCGGCTGAGGCGGCTGTTACCGCTGAGCCTCACCCAGTGCGTCGACTCGTGGCCGGGGGCGCTCTGACGGTGGTCGATGTCGGTGCCAACAACGTCAGGGAGGTGCTGGTGCAGGGTCCCGCCCCGCGCGACGTTGAGCACCTGCAGCCCTCGGCAGATGGCGAGGATCGGCAGCCGCCGCGTATCGGCAGCCGCTGCGAGGGCGAGCTCGAAGTCATCGAGGGCCTTCCAAATCGGCCCGAGCTTCTCGTGCCGGCTGGCGCCGTAGGCGACGGGATCGAGGTCGGGACCACCCGACAGGCAGACGCCGCTGACCCGATCCAGCAGGGCCGGCAGCGCCTCAGGGGCCATCGGCGGCACCACAACCGGGATGCCGCCGGCGGCTTCGATCGCGCGCAGGTACTTCAGACCGAGCGCCATCTCCTCCTGGGGCGGCTCGCCCTCCGGAGTCAGGTGCGCCGCCTGGACATAGCGCATCTCGGACGTCGTGACGGCGATCAGCGGCCGCAGGGCGTCCGTCACAGCCGATTCCTCAACTTCGAGCGCATCGTGAGCCTCTTCCGTGCCGGTGACGCCGGACAGCGTGGTCGGCGGGAAGAACGGTTGCATTGGCCATACGGCCAAAGTTCGGGTGCTCATCGCCTTCCCCACGGCCCGTTCGCACGCTCGGCGTGCGGGCCATGATCTTCGTATGGCCCTCCGCATGACACCTTCGCCCGTCGCTGGGCGTGAACAGCGGCCCGAACGGGCCGAGTGGAATCCCTCGTGCCCGTACACGAGTAGCCCTCGTCTGCGAATCGCGGTCTCGGGTGGGTGCCCGAGGAGCTCATAGACGAGGTCGTAGTGGCTTTCAAAGAGCTCGTACTCCTGGCGGCTGGCGCTCTCGACGATCGGGATTACTCCGCCGGTGTAGTGGTCGACGGCTTTGCCCGAGTAGTAGGCCGTGCCAAGCGTTTGGCGCCTCGTGGGCCCATGTAGGCGCGGATACCAGCGTCGAGGTCGAGCGTGCGGTGCCAGCAGCCGTCGATCCGAACGCGCTTGAGCAAGCAGGAGCCGCGCCGCACGACTTCAACGCGCTAGGGGCGGCGCGCGAGTTCGCGCTCGCCGCCGACGCCGACTACACGCACTCGGCCTGTACGAATCTCTCGGCTTTGCTCGGCGCGAGCACGTCCACGTCGTGTGCCTGCGCCCAGCGTCGCGAACTTGAGGCTCAGGCCCGGGCCAGCTCCGGCACCGCCGTGCGGCGGCCGGCAGTGAGCTCCGCCGCGAGCATGCCGGTGATCGTGTCCGCCGGCTGCGGGCGGCTGAGGCCGAAGCCCTGCACCAGCCGCACGTTGCGGTTGGACAGGAAGTCGATCTGAGCCTCGGTCTCCACTCCCTCGGTGACCACGTCGCAGTGGCAGGCGTTGGCGAGGGCGAGGATCGCCTCCACGATCGCCACCGCCTGCGGGTTGGCCGGTAGGTCGCTCATGAACGCCCGGTCGATCTTGATGATCTTGACCGGAAGCGTGCGCAGGGTCGACAACGACGAGTAGCCGGCGCCGAAGTCGTCCAGGGCCAGGGCGAAGCCCGCGCCGGTCAACTCCTCGAGAATCGGCATCGTTCGGACCGCCTCGAGCGTCCAGCCGGTCTCGGTCAGCTCGATGATCACCCGTCGAGGGTCGATGCCATAGCGGTCAACGGTGGCGGCGAAGTCGCAGGCGAAGCCGGGCCGCTGAAGCTGCCGGGGCGACACGTTGATGCCGAAGTTGGGATGAAGGCCGAGCTGGTCCCAGGCAACGGCGTCCCGACACATCCGCTCGAGCACCCAGTCTCCCAGGGCGTTGATCACGCCGGTCTTCTCCGCCACCGGGATGAACTCGTTGGGCGGGACCGAGCCGAGGCCCGGATCATGCCACCGCGCCAGCGCCTCGAGGCCCACCAGCTCACGCGACGGAAGGCTGTAGATCGGCTGATAATGCAGCGACACCGCCCCGTCCTGGAGGCCGCGGCGCAGTGCCGCGGCCATCGACAGCCGGGCCAGCGGGTCGCCGCCCCCGGGCTCAAACCGGGCGAAACCCCCGCCCTGCTCTTTGGCCCGGTACATCGCCGAGTCGGCATGCCGCTGGAGGGTCTCGGCATCGACGCCGTCCTCGGGATACACGGCCGCCCCAACGCTGGCCCCGATGCGGAACTCCGCGTCCGCAACCGTGAACGGCGCCTCGAGCAGCTCGGCGATCCGCCGGCCGATCGCGGCGGCCGCCTCGTCCGCATCGACCCCGGGATCGAGCTCGACCAGCATCACGAATTCATCCCCGCCCTGCCGCGCGATCAGATCGGACGAGCGGCGCACGCCGTCGAGCCGGCGGGCGAGCTGGTGGAGAAGCTCGTCGCCCGCGGCGTGGCCGAGACCGTCGTTGACGAGCTTGAAGTCGTCGAGGTCGATCGAGAGCAGCACCAGGCTCGACCCCCGAGCTCCGCGGGCCAGGGCGTTCTTCAGGCGCTCGGCCAGCGCGGCGCGGTTGGGAAGACCGGTCAGTGGGTCGTGATACGCGAGGTGGGCGAGACGCGCCTCAGCCCGACTGACGCGACCGGTCTGGACAACTTTGGGCAGGGCAGACACGAGGGGCGTTATCGGCGCCTGCCGGCATCGGCCCTGAAGCGGCGCGCGCCGGGACGGCCGACTGTTGGTAACCCCCTCCGGCGGGTGCGCCGGCGGCGTCGGTGCCAAGATCCTGCGCCCCATTGCCCCGAGAGCCGGTCGTGAACCTCGACGGGACCAAGGCGCGCCTACTCAACGCCGCCCTCGAGCGGTACGCGGACGAGCTCCGGACGGCCAGCGAGGCGAACGCCGCCGCGACGTTCGACTACACCCACTGCCTGCACCGCCCGTGGAGAGCGCGCTGCGGATCGGTCGAGCTCCCCCCGGCCGGCTGACCCTGAGCGAGTGGCTACCACGGAATCGTTCGGGGCAGTCCGAAGTGCTGTAGGGCGTTGGTCGCGGCGAAGCGCGTGATGTGCGAGATGCGGTCGCCGTCGAGTGTCAACACGAGCAGCGAGAGCGCGCGACCGACGTCGGTGTGTGGGTCTTTGACGTACTGGCCGAACGCGGGTTGGGAGTTGGCTCGCGTCGGAATGAGGCGGCGGGGTGTCTCCCGCGTCGCGAACGCATGGGTGATGAACTGTTGTATGGCGTCGTGGCCTCGGTACCCGTAGGGCTCCGGCGGCATCGTCCACCACGCGTCCTCGGCCAGCAGCGCGACGATCGGTTCCACATCCCCGCGCTCGAATGCGTCCGCGAACCGCGCCACGAGCTCGTGTTCTTGGGCTGATCGGGGGAGCGGCGCTCGGTCGTGGGCATGCGGCCCGCGCTCGTCGATCGTCGCGCGAGCGCGGATGAGCGCGCTGTGCACCGAGGTCGGAGTGGTATCGAGCATCGCGGCGGCCTCAGCGGCGGAGAACCCCAGCACGTCGCGAAGCACGAGCACGGCGCGCTGGCGGGGCGGGAGGCGATGAAGCGAGGTGAGGAACGCGAGCGTTACCGCCTCGCGGGTCTCGTAGCGGGCCTCCGGACCCGCCGCGCTGTCGCTGATGCCTTCGAGCAACGCGTCCGGATAGGGCTCGAGCCACAGCACCTCGCCATAGCGGGTGGGCTCCGGGGGGGTCAGTGCCACTGCGGCCGCCGTCGCGGGGCGTCTACTGCTGTCGCGCAGCATGTTCAGACAGCGGTTCGTGGCGATCCGATACAGCCAGGAGCGCAGCGTCGAGCGCTCCTCGAATGACGCCAATGCTTTCCACGCCGCGAGGAGTGTCTCCTGCACCGCGTCCTCGGCATCCTGCACGTGGCCGAGGATCCGATAGCAGTGCAGTTGCAGCTCGCGTCGGTAGGGGTCCGTGAGCGCTGCGAATGCCTGGTGGTCTCCGGCACGGGCACGGATCGGGGCGCTGTCCTTCACGAGCGAAGTCTGGCATCGCGGCTCACAACCATCGCGACACCACCGACGTTCGAAATTCGTCGGCGAGTTTCTCCCCCAGGCGGGGTCAGAACCCGCGAAAGGCAAATTCGCGTTCTGAATGGAGGAGGCTCAAATGCTGCATCCCGCTCTCGCCCGAGCGCTCGCCACCGCTCAAGTCGAGGACCGACGTCGCGCGGCCGTCGCGAGGCAGACGATCCGTCTCGCCCGTCGCGTAGCGCACGAGCCACGCGGAGCGGCCACTCCAGTCGCGATCGTGCGCTCCGCGTCGGCTCGACTACGTGGACGCCGCGCGCCCGAGGCCGATGGCATGACACCGACCGAGATTCCTCTAGCAGCCGTACGGTCATGTCAATCCGTCGTCGACGCCCGTTCGCAGGCTAGCTGAACTCGCGAGGGTCAGGCTGGGGGTCCGCCACCAGTGAGCAGGCCGCTGGCACGCGAATGCCCTCACGACTCCTTCCGACATCCGACCGTGCCCCTGGCTGGTGATCGCAACGGCGACTAGGGGGATCACGCGCGCCTCGGTAGGCGAGTAAGGGCTTCGCGAGGCTGGCGATCGCTAGCTCCCTACCGTTCCGGCGCGGGCACCGGTCGAGTGGGTGTGTGGGGCAAGGCCCGCGCCAGTCCGGTCGGAAGTCGCTTGATCTCCTAGCCAGTTTCAAGAATATGCAAGCGAGCGCATTGAAACGGTCTTGCCTGATGGCTCGCCGACGGCCTCGCGCCTTCTTGGGACCTGGCTCGCAGGTTCGAGTCCTGCGGGCGGCGTAATGTCGTCGGTTTCACAGTCCTGCGTAGGGGTCGAGTTTGTTGTCGAGGCCGTTGCCGTGGCGGTAGAGCGGCTCGAGCGCATCTTCGATGGCGTCGAACTCGGCCTCGGTCATCTTCGGCTCCGGTGGTTGGTGAGCGCGCCGGCGATGGGCTCGCCGGTCTCTGTAGCGCTGGTGCATAGTCCGTGGGTTGAGCCACCAGCTCGCGATCGTGATGGCAATGAGACTCGCCACCAGCAGGGCGAGGCCAACCCGCGCTGCGGTGCCACGCCCGTACCACATCCAGCCACCGCAGCTCCCCACGCCGAGGCTGAAGAGCAGAAACGCGATGCCGATTTTCTCGCGGATCGACATCGGCTCGGGTTTGGGCGCCAGCGCGTCGCGCGGCTGACCCGGAGCACTCGACGGCTCCGAGTCAAACTCGGGATCTCCAGATGACGCAGGCGCGCCGCGCGGCTCTCCTGCGACCGGCTCGGACCCGAGGGAGTCGGGCAACGGCGAACCGTGCCGGCCGGCGGCCTGTTCGAGTTGCTCAAGCGGAACCAGTTCGACGCCGTAGCGCGCCGCCACCCGTTCCAGTGTTTGCATCGCCTCGACCCCGGTTCCGACGGGATAGGCGAGGGTGACCACACACGCGTGCTCGGCCCGAAAGCCCGGGCCATGGACCTGCATCTGGCCCCAGGATGCGACGGCACCGCACACTCTGCTCCCGGACGCGAAGCGCTGGTCGTCGGCCCAATGGCGCTGCGGGCGGCGCCAGGAGTACAGCCCGCAGGTGCAGTCTGGATCGGGCGCGGCGTGCCGGGGATGTGTCTCCAGGACGCGGCGGCCATCGCGCCATGACCAGTCAAACGACAGCGCTCCGGTCACACGACAATTGCAGCGGGCGGTGTTGATGCCCGGCTCCCAAGGAGCGCGCTTGTCGCTGAGCGGCCACAGCCGCCCCTGTCGGTCGATCCCCCACGCCCGGTAGCCCAGCACGCATTCGCTGAATGTCGGCACTTCGCTGACCGCGGGCGTGGCGGGTTCGCTCATGGCTGCGACGCTGGCTCCTCGACCGGCTGCGGTGGTGAGGGAGACGGCGGCGTCGGGGGACGCTCGCGCGCTGGGGCCGGCGGTCGGGCTGGCTCGGGCAGCTCCAGCGGCTCGACGATGATCGGAATGGCCTTCCCAGGGAGCGTCACATCCGCGGTCTACCCGCTCCCTGGGATCTCTCGCGCATGGGCCCGCAGATCGACTCCCCTCAGCCCGGCGGCATCGTCGAGCCGTTCGGCCGGCCTTTCGCCCCTTGGACTGAGTCGGCGCGAGGATCGCTTCGGAGTAGCGGCGGCGGTCCTCGCGGTACTCCCCGCCGGAATCGGGCGTCCGAACCCGCATCCCGGCGAGGAGTCTCCGAACGGCGGGATAGTGCGACTCGCTGGGTCATTGAGCCGTCCTGACCGGCTGCTCGAGACCTCCGCGTACAGCTGGGCTGGGCGGCTGTACAAACGCTTTCGGCGAGGACTCGTAAACCGCGGGCGAGCCGACGAGGGCCCGGCAGTGGCACAGCAGCGCAGGTCTCGCGCCGACGGTGTTGCTGAGTTGTGTGCGTAACCTGGCTGGCGCACAGTGCAAGTCTTTCTCGCCCTGATCTCCGCGCTCCTGTTCGCGGTTGGAACCGTGCTGCAGCAGAAGGCGGGCATGGATGGCCTCGCGTCTGGGACCAGCTCGGGACTGCTTGTGCGGATGGCACGCCATCGGCTGTGGCTTGGTGGGATCGCCTGCGACATCGGCGGGTTCATCGCGCAAGCTGCGGCGCTACGGCTCGGCCAGCTGGCTGTCGTGCAACCTCTACTCGTCCTGAGCGTGGTGTTCGCGCTGCCGCTTGGCGCCCGGCTCAGCCATCAGCGTGTCGGGCGCCGTGAGGCGGCGGCGGCAGCGCTCGTTGTGGCGGCGCTGGCCGGCTTTCTTGCGATCGCCAATCCCTCAGGCGGACGCAGCGAGGTGGCGCTCAGTCGCTGGGTCCTCGCAGGCATTGCGTGCGCAGCGCTCTGCGGGCCGTTGTCGCTGCTGGGCCGACACGGGCCAGCGCCGCGCCGCGCGGCTCTGTTGGGGGCTGCCGCCGGGATCCTGTTCGCGCTGTCGGCGGCCCTGACCAAGTCAGTGGTCGACGAACTGCACCTCGGCATCGGGCATGTGATCACGAGCTGGGAGCCCTACGCGCTATGCGGCGTCGGATACGTCTCGATGACGCTCAACCAGCTGGCGCTGAACACGCGCGCCCTCGCCGCGACGATCGCCAGCAGCACCGCCCTGGACCCCATCATCAGCGTCGCGCTCGGGCTCGCTCTGTTCGATGAGAGCCTTCATGCCAGTGGTCTCCAGGCCGCTGGGGCGTTCGTCGCGCTCGCTGCGGCGCTGCTCGGCGTGGCGGTGCTTGCACGAGCCGAGGCTCCCGAAACGATCACCTCCTCATGACTCGGCTGGGGAATGCTGCGGGCAGATCAGTCCGCATAGGGCGCATTCATCCTTGAGCCGCTCGCGCCGGACGACGTCTTCGGCGACAACTCGATCGCAAGCGTGACGAAGGTGAGTCGTCTCTCACAGCCAGGGCTGAGAAGCGCCGCTATTGACTTTCGATCGGAGGGGGACCGTCTAGTGGTTCTGCTGCGCCCTGGCGGGGACCTGCTCCAGCTCATGTCCGCGCTTGACTAGGAACGCTCCCATCGCCCCAGCGAGGCTGGCTATGACCGTGATGGCATACACCTCCATCGCCACGTCGAGGATGCGCGCCGGGGCCGAAATCGGATTCTGGATTGATGAGGACACGGTTAGAAGCTGCGTGGAGGTCCAGAACAATGCGCTGCCGAAGCTCGTGATCTGGGTTTGGTTGGCATGCCGCTCAAAGACCAACGCGAGCACAGCACAGATGAGATCAACGCCGATCGTTGCAAGCGCAATGCCGACCAGGCTGTCTCGGAGGCGCGCGTGCGTCGGGGTGCGGGCGTGCACGACGTCGCGGACTTCCTCAGCGATACCGCCCATGACACGCACCACGTACATGGCATGAGGATTCGGCGCTGTCGGGCGCCCTCCTGTTGAAGGACTCGGAGGACATCATCGGTATGACCGTCGACGAGGCGGCCGGGTTCCTCGCCGACGTGCCGGCGGGGATGCGAAGCCTCGAGACGCTGCGGGAAGTCGGGCTCGGCTACCTGCGACTCGGCCAGCCGGCGACCGAGTTGTCCGGCGGTGAAGCGCAACGCATCAAGCTCGCGACGGAACTGCAGCGCGGCCGTCGCGGTCACGCGCTCTACCTGCTCGATGAGCCGACGACCGGCCTTCACCCGAGCGACGTCGAGCTGCTGCTGCACCAGTTGCACCGGCTCGTCGACGCGGGGAACACGGTTGTGGTGGTCGAGCACCACCTCGACGTCATCGCTGGTGCCGACTGGATCATCGACCTCGGACCCGGCGCTGGGGACGAGGGCGGGACGATCGTCGCGACCGGGCCGCCCGAGGAGGTCGCGCGGTCTGAACGCAGCCGGACGGCGCCGTACCTGGCTGAGCGGCTGCCAACATCCTCCACGCGCTGAGCCGCCCGGTGAGGGTCCAGGTCTAAGCGGTCGCGGGAAGGCAACCGCAACGGTCACATTCACCGAGGCCGGCGCCGAGAGCACCACGCTCACGCTGCGGCTGGTCGCCGATTTCAGTGAGACCGTCCGCGCCGGCGCCGATGTCAACTTCCGTGCTTCGGCAGCGCCCAGCCAACGCTAGCTCGAACGAGTGCGTTGAGGTGGTTGGGGAAGAGCACGCGCCCATCTGTGAATCTGAGGTCGAGGAGGGGCGGGTGACCTCCGTCAGGAGTGCGGACAGCCGTACTGTGAACGGCGTCGCCGCGCCCTACGGTTCCGTGAAACCGATGTTGTAGAAGGGGGCGCGATGGGATCCGTACGACGGTGTCTCGTGGTGGGAGCGGCGGCACTGGTGCTGCTGGCCGCGGCGCAGGTGGCGCGCGCCGCAAACCTGTGCGTCAACGAGACCGCTTCCGGCTGCGCGACTACGTACCCCACGATCGACGCAGCGGTACAGGCGTCGAACACGACGTACAAGGGTGAGGCGTCGAACACGATCTCGGTCGGCAGCGGGACGTATCAGGAAGACGGTCTGGCGGTCGGCGGCGCCGGCGTGCCCGCGGTGCAGTTGGTCGGCTCCGGCGCGGGGACGCTGATAGAGCAGGTGAGCAACCCGATGAATGGCTTCACAGCCGTCAGGCTCGCTGCCGGATCGTCGATCTCAGATCTGGCGATTGACACCGGCACTTCCCAGATCGAGGCACTCGACGACAGCGGGACGGCGAGCGGCTTGACCATTCACGCGAGCTCGAGCCCCGTCGTCGCCGTGGAGGGGTCGGCGACGCTCAGGAACTCGAGCGTCACGAACGCCAATACTGCTTCCACCGCAACGGCGATCGCGACCTACGGTACGCGGAGCTCGCCTCCCACGGTCGACGACGTGTCGGTCACCGGGTCGACCGGGGTGACGGTTCTCACATCCGCGAACCTGCGCCGTCTCACGATCCATGCCCCTCAGGGGTTGTTCAGTCCTGCTTGGGCTGGTGGCGGCACCACCGTCCTCGACGACTCGTTGATCGTGACACCGGCCGGATCGGGCAACTTCGGGGCGCAGGCAGTACTCACGAGCTACCTCAACGGCGGCTCCGGCGTGGAGAGCATGTGGCTGCGTCACGACACGTTCGTTGGAGGCGGCAGCGGTGACGGGGTGGACGCTGAGGCGTTGAACAGCGAGTCGACGCCGCAGGTCGTCACGGTGCACCTCGAAGGCTCGATCGTGCGCGGGTACTCAACGAGCCTCAAGGCCGCGACCAGCCAGGCCGGCTCGGGAAGTGCCGAAGCACAGATTTATGAGTTTGCGTCCGACTACGACCCGAACACGACCGAGACATCCGAAACCACCCCGGGCACCGCGGTGGTCAATCTGTGCGGGAGCAGCTGCATCGACAGCGACCCACTCTGGCGCGCGTCGGGTAGCGGCGACTTCCGCCTGCGCATCGGATCGCCGGGGATCGACGCGGGCGGCCAGCTGGATCCGGGTAATGGCACGAACCCGCCGGCTGAGGCGGCGCTCGATCTCGCCGGCAAACCGCGTGTCGCGGGGCTCGCGACCGACATGGGGGCGTACGAGTACCAGGGCGCCCCGGTGGCCGCCCTGGGTGCTTCGACGACGAATGTCGTCGCCGGCACGACGGTGAGCTTCGATGCGTCGAACAGCTCAGTGCCCGACGGCTCGCCGCATTACCAATGGGATCTCGACGGAAACGGCAGCTTCGAGACCGACACTGGAGCGACGCCAACCGCATCGCGGCAGTTCACGACGCCGGGCAGCTATCGGGTCACCGTTCGCGCCTCCGACGGCGCCGGCGGCTCCTCGGAGCAGTCCATCACGATCACGGCACATGCAGCGTCAGCCGGGCCAGCGGCGCCATCCGCGCCCACAAGCATCCCGCAGTCGCCAACCGCACAGAGTCAGCTGACGCCGACGCTGACCGGCTTCTCGCTCACACATACGCGCTTCGCGCCAACGCCCGCGCCGCCGCGAGGGCAGCGGCGCCACGGTGTCTCCTACGGCAGCGCGTTCCATTACGTCCTGACTGCTGCGTCCTCGGTGACAATAACGATCACCAAGCAAACGAACGGCCGCCGAGTGAGCGGCCGGTGTGCTACCCCGACCCGAGAGAACACGCACCGACCGCAGTGCACGCGACTCGTGAACGTTGGGTCACTGGCCGTCGCCGGCACGCCGGGCGCGCATAGCGCCTCCTTCGGCGGGCGTCTTCGCGGCCACGCGCTCACACCGGGCAGCTACACGGCGACGATTATCGCTGTCGACGCTGGCCGACACTCCGCACCGGTGACGCTCCAGTTCACAATCCTCAAGCGCTGAATCGCAGGTACCGTGAACGCGACCGTGCTCGCTGGCAACGCGCCCAGAGGAGACACCGGCGGTGCTCGTCGACGTTCGAGCGCCGGCGTGCTCACGTCGCGAAACGTGTGTTCGTGGTCGGGCTAGACCTCGAGACTCCGGGCAACGCCGCCCGTCGTGTGGCGGCAGCAATAAGCGGGATCATCGACGTGTCAGGGCCGGATGGCTCGGATATTTACCCAGTACTACCGAGCCACCGCACCGCGAGCGGGTAGATGCGGAACTCAAACCGATGAGTTCCTGGGTGCGCGGCTGTCTCTGTCATGAGAATGGACCAAGCAGGTCGCAACCGGCGAACCCGAAGGACAGAACCTGTGACGAAGAAGCCACGCACAGAGCTCGACACGCGATTCAGCCAACCCGGAGCACAGCCCACCAGTTGGGAGGACACGCTCGAAGCGATCAAGCAGGCCGAGATCTTCTGGATCTCGACCGTCCGCGCAGACGGCCGGCCGCACGTCACTCCGCTTGTCGCCGTCTGGCTCGATGACGCACTGCACTTCTCCACAGGCCTGGCGGAGCAGAAGGCGCGCAACCTTGCCAGCAACCCGCGCGTCGCGCTGACGACGGGCGCGAACGGCTGGCAGAGCGGTCTAGACGTGGTAGTCGAGGGCGAAGTGGCCCGCGTCACCGATGCACCCCGGCTCCACCGGCTCGCCGCAGCCTGGGCACAAAAGTGGGACGGGCGATGGCAATACGAGGTCACTCAGGATGGCTTTCGACACGACGTCGGGACCGCCCTCGTGTTCGCAGTCCGCCCAGCGAAAGTCCTTGCCTTCACCAAAGGCGGCTTCAGCCACACCCGACATCGCTTCTGAGAGCCGGCTCCACATACGGCGCAGACAAGCAGCCCCGCTCGTCGCCACGAGCGCCGACTCGCCGTCGCCATTCGGCGCGGCTAGCTAAAACCGGTTGCGCGCTTCAGAGCGTCAGACATATGTGACTATCCCTTCTCGCCCCGCCTTTCAGTCGGGGCGGTCACTTCGTTTCGTCTTCGGATCCGAGCCGCTGCAGAGCACGCATTCGCGCATCGAGATAGCGTCGCTCCGGAATGCTCGTGGTGAGGCGAGCGGCGCGCCCGTACGCCGCGCGGGCGCCGACCTCGTCGCCGGCCATCTCGAGGAGATGGGCGCGCACGGCCGCCAGGCGGTGGTGGCCGCGCAGCGGCTCGTCGAGCGTCTCCAGCAACTCCAGTCCCGCGCGCGGACCGCGGGCCATCGCGACCGCGACGGCTCGGTTGAGCGTGACCATCGGGCCCGGCGAGACTCGCTCGAGAACCTCGTAGACGGCAAGGATCTGCCGCCAGTCGGTCTCCCGCGCGTTTGGCGCCTCGTCGTGGATCGCGGCGATCGCGGCCTGAAGCTGATAGGGCCCTCCCGGTTTGCTCGCCAGCGACTCCTCGACCAGCGCGACGCCCGCGGCGATCTTGGCGCGGTCCCACAACGAGCGATCCTGCTCGGCCAGCGGGACGAGGCTTCCGTCCGCGCGGGCGCGCGCCGGACGGCGGGCGTCGGTCAGGAGCATCAGCGCGAGCAGCCCTGCCACCTCGCCGTTGTCCGGCAGCCGGCGGTGGACCTCGCGCGTGAGGCGGATCGCCTCGGCGCTCAGCTCGGCGCGGGCCACGTGCGCGCCGGAGCTCGCCATGTAGCCCTCGTTGAAGATGAGGTAGAGCACGTGGAGGACGACGGGCAGCGCCTCGGGCGCGGGAGGCGCGAACCGAGCGCCCGCGGCGCGGATCGTCGCCTTCGCCCGGCTGATGCGCTGCGCCATCGTGCTCTCCGGAACCAGGAACGCACTCGCGATCTCCGCGGTGGTCAGGCCGCCGACGGCGCGCAGCGTCAGCGCGACCTGCGAGGCGGGCGTCAGCGATTCGTGGCAACACATGAAGAGCAGCTCGAGCGTGTCATCCTCGTCGGCCGCCTCGCCCGGCGGCGGCTCCCACGCCAGGCCCTCCTCGCGCCGGCGCCGCGCACTCTCGCTGCGCAGCTCGTCGATCAGCCGCCGGTGCGCGGCGGTGAGGAGCCAGCCGCGCGGATTGGCCGGCACGCCGTCGTGCGGCCATTGCAGCGCCGCGTTGAGGAGCGCCTCCTGCACGGCGTCTTCGCACGCGTCGAACCTTCCGTAGCGGCGGACGAGCGTCCCAAGGACGCGCGGCGCCAGTCCCCGCAGCTGCTCCTCGATGCTCACATCTCCTCTCCGCCGGGGGTCATCACCGGCCGCACCTCGATTCCCATCCAGCGCGCGTCGGGCCACCTCGCCGCGATCTCGAGCGCGCGGTCCAGCGACTCGCAGTCGATCATGCAGTAGCCGGCCAGATGCTCCTTGGCCTCGAGGTAGGGCCCGTCAGTCACGGCCGGGACGCCGTCGCGCACGCGCACGACCTTCGCCTGCGAGACGTCGGCGAGGCCTTCGCCTCCTACCCATTCGCCCGAGGCCGTGAGCTCGCCGATCAGGCGCCCGACCTCGGCTCCGATCTGGTCCATCGGTTCCGGTGGGTTGTCCATGAAGTTGGGGTTGTGGTGGATCAGCAGCATGTACTTCACGACGTTGCTCCTTTCGGGGGTTCGCGGTGAGATCGGAGCCGATTTCTCTTTCTCGACATGTCGAGCGATGAGGTGTGGCTCCGACTCCGGTCTGAAAGTTCAAATGCCGAAGGAAGGACCGACATGATCGCCGACCGTTCCCGCTGGACCGCTCTGTACGTCCTCTGCGTGGGGATGCTGATGATCGTCCTCGACGTCACGGTCGTGAACGTCGCTCTTCCGTCCATCCAGGACGACCTCGGGTTCTCAACCTCCAGCCTCGCGTGGGTAGTGAACGGGTACCTGATCTCGTTCGGCGGGCTGCTGCTACTCGCCGGGCGCCTTGGTGACCTGCTTGGTCGCCGGAGGATCTTCCTGGCCGGGCTCGCGCTGTTCACCGGCGCCTCGGCGCTGTGCGGCCTGGCGCAGAGCGCGGTGTGGCTGGTCGCGGCGCGATTCGTGCAGGGCATCGGCGGCGCGATGACCTCGGCCGTCATCCTCGGCATGATCGTGACGATGTTCTCGGAGCCCCGGGAGCAGGCGAAGGCGATCGGCGTCTACGCGTTCGTAGCCTCGGCGGGCGGCTCGGTCGGCCTGCTTGCCGGCGGCGTGCTCACCCAGGCCATCGACTGGCACTGGATCTTCTTCATCAACGTCCCGATCGGCATCGCGACGGCGATATTCGGCAGCCGGCTGCTGGCCGCGGACCAGGGCATCGGCCTGAGCAAGGGCGCCGACCTGCCGGGCGCCGCGCTCATCACGGGCGCGCTGATGGTCGGCGTCTACACGATCGTCAAGCCCGCGGCCGAGGACGGCTGGGGCGCGTCGACGACGCTGATCCTCGGCGCCGTCTCGATCGCCCTGATGGCCGCGTTCGTTGCCCGCGAGGCGAAGGCCGCCACGCCGCTGATGCCGCTGCGGCTCTTCCGCTCGCGCAACGTGACCGGCGCGAACCTCATCCAGGTGCTGACGGTGGCCGGGATGTTCGGGATGTTCTTCCTCGGCTCGCTCTACCTGCAGCGGGTGCTCGGCTACGATGCGCTGCAGATCGGCCTGGCCTTCCTGCCGGTGACGATCGTGATGGGCACGCTGTCGCTGCGCTACTCGGAGAAGCTGATCCAGCGGTTCGGCGCCCGCACGATGCAGTTCCCGGGGCTGGGCCTGATGGTCGCCGGCATGGTGCTGTTCGCCCAGACGCCCGTCGACGGCGCCTACATGCGCGACGTTCTGCCGGCGCTGCTGCTGACCGGCACCGGCGTGGGCCTGTGCTTCCCCGCCCTGATGGGTCTGGCGATGTCGGGCGCGACGCCGAGCGACGCCGGCTTGGCCTCGGGTCTGGTCAACACCGCCGCGCAGGTTGGCGGAGCGCTGGGCCTGGCGGTCTTGGCGACGGTGTCCACCTCGCGCAGCAACCACCTGGCGCACGCCGGCACGACTCAGGCGCAGGCGCTGACTAGTGGGTACCACCTGGCGTTCCTGATCGCCGCCGGACTGGTTGCCGCGGCGATGGTGGTCGCCGCGGTGGTCGTGCAGTCCGAGAAGCACGCGGCCGCGGCGGCGACGCGGGCCGGCGAGCTGGCCTACGAGGGCTGCTGAATCGGTCGTTGATGGGTTCCGCGGTCTGGGATCCGAGCGCGTGCGGTCAACAGCAGTGGGAACTCAGCTGATTAGTTGCTGTCGAAGTTCTTGCGCGAGTCGGACGGACGCTTCGATTTCCACTCGTCTGATCGAGACGCTTTCCACGTTGATTCCGAACGGCACGCCGAGCGAGCGGCAGTACCCCATCAGCTCGGTGGCCGTCGCTAGGGCTTGCTGATACGAAGCCTCGAGCGTGTCGGCGGCGTGCTTGAGGTCATTCTCGATCCATCGCGGCACGTCGACACCCAGCCACCGCAAAAAGTCCATCGTCTTCATCGATCCGCATACCGAGAACGTAAAGATGAAAGGCGCTGGCGAAATGCCGCGCGCGATGCACTCGTAGTGGTAGTCCGAAACGAGGTTCTTGGCTGCGTTGACGTCGTAAACCACTTGGGTTACGAAGAAGCGACAGCCCGCATCTCGTTTGGCGAGGAGGCGTAGGTGTTCGTCATCACGACGGGTATGGCGCTCCGGTATCGCCACACCGCCCAGCAGCAGCCCGGGGTTGACTTCTCGTCGTAGCGACTGAGCGTCGCGCAGTGAAGTCCGAACCTTCGCGCTGCCTGAGGCCGCCCCCACGAGGACGGTCATCAACCGCTCGGGATCTTGCGCCGAGAGCCAGGCGCGAAGGTCAGCGGGAGCGTATTTGCTGACCGCGCGATAGACGATAACCGGCGTTGGCCAGTTCCCGAGATGTTTGGTGAGGTAGTCGGCGGGGTCGAGCGTCGGCATGAACGGAAACGGACGCTCGGTCGGATTTCGTTCGGTTTCGTCGTCGATGTCGTAAAGGATTAGACCGTCGAGGCCGAGCGGCCGAAGACGAGCGACTGTCGCGTTGGCGATCTCTTGCGCGCGGTCGGGATCCGTCGCAAGACGCGGCGGAGTGAGAGCAAAGAGCAGGAACTCACCTTGGCCGGCATCGATTCGGCGGATCAAATTCACGGGCGAGACGGTATTGGAATCACAGGAGGACCCCTACGCCCGATGGCAGGATGCGCGAGGCACGACTGAGGCCGGCCGACGTCGCCGATCTTGGCGCGGACGCCGAGGTCGTCGGCGGCGACCTTGTAGCGCTCGCGCCACCAGTCGTACTGGGCCTCGCAGGAGGAGCGCGATTCTTTGAGCTCGCGATTGAGCGGATCGGTCCGCCGTAGCGGGATGAGCAGCCGGTAGTGGGCCGAGCAGCTGATCGTCCGGATCTTGGTGTGGAGCCTGGCCGCTCATACGGGCTTGAGGGATCGGAATCGGGGTTAGGACCAGGTTGATGTCCGGATCGCCCAGCTCATTGGTCTCGCGTTTTGACTCGGTCGTGGGCAACGGAATCGAGGTGGCGGTGCGCGGGAGGCATCGGTGGCGTCTTGCCCGCCTTGGCTGGGGTCGAGCGCTCGTGCCCAAGGATGATGGCCTCTGGGCGGCCGGCGAGCCTCCGGCCCGGGAAGGATGCTCGCTCGAGGTGCTCATCGACGGGGCGGAAGCTTTCCGTTCGATGGCGCGCGAGATCGAAACCGCACGGGAGTTTGTTCACATCGCCGGCTGGCACGTGGCGCCCCACCTCGAGTTGGAGAGAGATGGTCGGTCGTCGGTGCTTGGCCAAATCCTGGCCGAAGCGGCAGAACGGCTCGACGTCAGGGTGCTCGTCTGGGCGGGCTCTCCGATCAGCGCATTTCACCCTACGCGCGCCGAGGTGCGCGACTCTGTCGAGATGCTGACTCGGCGCACGCGAATCCGCTGCGAGCCTGATTCGCACGAGCATCCATTCCACTGTCACCACGAAAAGACGGTCGTCGTGGACGGAAGGGTGGCGTTCGTAGGTGGCATCGACATCACCGATTTTGGCGGGGACAGATACGACACCAGCGAGCATCCCGCGCGCCGCCGACTGGGATGGCATGACGTAGCAACGCGCCTGCGCGGCCCTGCCGTCGCTGACGTCAACGATCACTTCGCGCTGCGATGGCGCGAGGTTACCGGCGACCAAGTTCAACAACCGGAAGCGCCACCTCGTGCTGGTGAGCACGAGGTCCAGGTGGTGCGGACGGTTGCCGAGGGCATGTACGAGTCGTTGCCGCGCGGCGACTTTCGAATCCTCGAAAGCTATGTGCGCGCGATCTCAAGCGCGGAGAGGTTCATATACCTGGAGAACCAGTTCCTATGGGCGCCTGAGATTGTGCGACTCCTGGCCGCCAAACTGCGCCACCCTCCCTGCGACAGCTTTCAGATTGTCATCTTGCTGCCGGCGAAAGCCAACAATGGCCAGGACGACACCAGTGGCCAGCTCGGCGTGCTTGTCGATGCCGATGGCGGCGCGGACCGCTTTCTCGCGGTTACGACACGGTCGCTCAGCGGCCACCGGGACGACCGGCTCTACGTGCACGCGAAGGTCGGGATAGTCGACGATCGCTGGCTCACCGTTGGCTCGGCCAACCTCAACGCGCACTCGCTGCTCAATGACACCGAGATGAACGTCGTCACCACCGACCCAGCGCTTGCCCGCGCGACCCGCGTGCGGTTATGGGCCGAGCACCTCCAGGTCGACGCCGAGGCAATCGCTCGAGAAGATCCGCGTGTGGTCGTGACCGAACGCTGGCGCCCGGTCGCCACCGAGCAACTTCGACGCAAGCAAGCAGGAGAACCCGCCACGCACCGCTTGATCGCACTCCCCAGTGTCTCCCGCCGATCGCGACGACTCCTTGGGCCGCTGGTCGGCCTCGTCGACGACGGTTGACCGGCAACCGATCGCGCCCAGGAGCCGCGGACCTCGTTGCCGGCTCCATCCTGCTCCCGCTTAGCGCGGAGCGGGGGGAGCCGGTCTTGGCATCCGTCAACAACGGTATGCGTCGGAGGGTCCCGTGCCGATCAGTACCGGTCGTGGTGACGGAACCAGGCGCCGTTCTCGTTGCGTCCCAGTGGCGCGCGATCCAGCCACTGGTACATGCCCCACAGCGAGTCGAGGCCGCGCGCGTATGCCGAGTAGGTGTGGTAGACGATGCCGTCCTGGAGCGCGAAGGCGCTCATGCCGGGGGCCTCGCGCATGAAGGTCGCATTGTCGGTACCGGCCATCGCAGCGTGTGGGCTCGGCTGCGTCGCCTCGAGCGCGCTACGCATGTCCCTCGGGGCGTAGTTGTACTCAGTGTTGCCCGAGCTCTGCTGCTCTTCGGTGAACGACGTGTTGAAGTCGTAGTTGAAATCGCTGTTGTGCGAGGACGCCCAGCGGAACGTCCAGCCCATGCGCCGCTTGTAGGCCAGGATCTGGCCGATGGGAGCGCGCGACACGGCGACCAGACCGACGTCGTGGTTCTCGAGGTGGACGGCGAAGCCGTTGAATCCATCGGCAATCGCCGAACACGATGGGCAACCTGATTCGTAGCCCGGTCCGAGCATGAAGTGGTAGACGAGCAGCTGCGAACGCCGACCGAACAGATCGGCGAGCGACGCGTCTCCCTCGTCGGTGTCGAAGCGGTAGTCCTTCTCGACGGGGACCCAGGGCAGCTGCTGACGCCGGCGGGTGATCTCGTCACTGCGGTGGGTCAGCTCCTTCTCGGCTGCGAGCAGCTCGACGCGGGCGGCGAGCCACTGCTCGCGCGTGCCGATCGGATGGGAAGCGCTTGTCATACGGGTCTCCTATGGTGATTGTTCAGGCTGCGACGGTGGCGACGCCGAAGGCGACGATTACCAGCGCCAGGGACAGGTCGAGCGTGGGACGTGGTGGAATGAGCTTCTGCGCAAGGACGACGGCGGCGATCGCGACCATCAGGGCGACACTCATCACGTTCACGGCGACAAGCACGAGCATCAGCCCGATGCTCGAGCCCAAGCAGAGGGCGCCGAACCGGGCGCCCGAGCGGACACGCTCACGGCAACGCCGGCGACACGCCCGCTTCATCGGCGTGAGCTCGTAGACGCCCGCGCCGATGAGCAACGCCCCGGACGCGGCAGAGCTGGGCGGCTGATAGAGCAACCACGTCGCCAGACCGGCGAGCCCCCAGACGCCGAGATAGGAGCCCGCGAACAGCGGCGCCGCGAGCACACCCACGCCGTCACGCGACCGCCGCACGGTCGCGGGGACGGCGCTCGGCAGCATCATCGCGGCCATCATGACCACGAACAGCGGGAGGGCCATCGTCATGCCGCTCGTCGGCGTGCCGTGCATCCCCGACATCGGCAGTCCCGGCATTTGCATACCGTTCATCGCGTCAGCCCGAGCCTGGCCGGCGTGCTCAGCGGGACGTGCGGAAGCGTGTCACCGGTCTCGAGCAGCGTCTTGAGGTTGGCGAGGACCCGTGGCCAGCCGTTGCTGATCATTGAGCCGGTCAGCCCGCCGGGCAGGAGATCGTCGTGGATCACGGTCAGCTTCACCTGATCGCCGAGCGGCTCGATCTCGAAGGTGACCTTCGAGCGCGGCTCGGAGGCGAGTCGGCCGCCGGCCTCCTCAGTGAAGTTGAGCGCCTGTGCCCACTCGGGCGAATGCGTCTGCCATGTGTAGGACAGGCGACGGTAGGGCTCTGATTCGAGAACAACCTGCTCGGGGTGGGCGATCGCCAAGCCGCGTGTCTTCCAGGTCATCGGCGACCCCGGCTTCCAGTCGGTTTCGAACGTGATCGACCAATAGCGCTCGGTGAACGCCGGCTCGGTCAGCGCCTGCCACAGCTTCTCCGGCTTCGTCCGGATGTACGTCACGTAGATGAATGAGGGCTTCTCGGGCTCCACGGGGGTGTCCTCCAGTGCTCTTTTCAGGTCGGCGAGCGCGTTGACGCGGCCCTGCTCGTACCGCGTGATCCAGCGCTCGGCGATGTCGTTAATGGGCGCCGCGTTGAGGTAGTGGTACTTCTCCCGGCCGCGGCGAACGGTGGTCACGAGGTTGGCCGCTTCGAGCACAGCGAGGTGCTTGCTCACCGACTGGCGAGCCATGTCGAGCCGCGAGCACAGCTCCCGCAGTGTCTGGCCGTTGCGCTCGTTGAGGCTGTCGAGCAGCAGCCTCCGGCTTGGGTCGGCCAGCGCTTTGAAGGCCTCATCGTGCGAATTGGCAGCCATCTGGCTGCCAATATATGCAGCTAAATGGCTGCATGTCAAGGCCACTGCGCGCAGCCGGTTTAGCTTGCTCGCGTGTTGAGCGGACTCGCTCGTTCCAGGAGGCCGTTGATAATCGCCGTTGCGGCCGTGATGATTCTTCGGCCCGTGTCCATCCGGATCTGCGTCCTCCTAACAGCGATCCCTGGTCGCGAGGTCCTGCTCGCCCAATACGAGGACCGCGTCCTCGGTCTGCTCCCCGCCCATGGGGCACGAGTCGACGCACGTGTTCGGGCTCTCGAAGGCCCTCTCACCGAAATTCAGATTCTCGAGTTCCCCTCCGAGCAGGCGTTGGTCGATTTCCAGAACAACCCGCGGCGAACAGATCTGACTGAGATCCGTAACGCAGTGATCGCGTCCACAACCGTGATCCGAGTTGAGCCCGCCACGACCGCCTGACTGGCAACACCGTAGGCAATCACCAATCGCCAACTACGGCGCCGGACGTTCGGATGAGCGTGATCGACCGGGCCCGACCAATAGGAGGGCCGTGGCTGTCTGCCCTGCCCTGCCGGCAAGGCAGGAGCTCCGGTTTGGAGTCGATGTCCCGCCCGAGGACGGAAAACGGCTCGCTCTGGCTGTTCCAGCCTCGGGACGCGCCGCCGCGCTCCCCGCTTCAGCCGGTTGGCGGCCGAGGCGAGGGAGCGGATTGGCTGCCGCGAGCTGACTTTCCGGGCTCAGTGCGGTGAGAGGTGGTGTACTTCGGGCCGGTGAATTGTCTGCTTCTTGATGTGGTCGAACTCGTAGAACTTGCCTGGGCCCTTGCCTTTCTTCCCGAATCCGAAGCCGGCACCCTCGAGCAGAGCCACGGCCTTGTTGATGTTGGTGAAGTAGTGGGTTGATCCTGAGGCGAACGCCTGGTCGTTGCCCGGCTTGCCGAGTGACTGCAGGGCGAGCGCGCGGTGCACGGACTCGATCCCCATGATCTCGGCGGCGTAGCGGGCGAAGGCGCCCTTGCCGGCGTTGCCGAATGCGGTCACACCGATCTGGTAGGCGTTGACGAACACGCCGTCCCCGAACACCAGGCCTGAGAGCAGGTTGTGCTGGTTGTGGAACAGTGCGTCGGGGATCCAGATCTTCTTGGTCGCTGGCTTGGCGCCGAGCGCCTTGGTCAGGACGTTGTAGTGGTCGAGCTCCTGGTAGGCGGCGTCGAGCACGTTGCGCTGTGTCACCTGGCTGGAGAAATGGACCTTCTGAGCCCCGACGGTGTTGACGATCGTGGCCAGTACTTCGGCCGTCGCCGCAACGTTGAGGATCGTCTGGGCGTCGTTGGCGGCCATCGCTGACGCGGGAAGCGAGAGCAACCCGAGGCCGCCCAGTGCTCCCGCTGCACCGGCGACGAACTTGCGCCGCGTCGCCGCCGACTCCCCGGCAAAGCCGCGATCGATTGATGCGTACACCTCGTTTATGTGTTCTGACAAGAGAGTCTCCCGTGTCGAGGGTTTGATTACCGCCGCCTAGTACGCAGCCGGACAGGGTTTGGATCACGAGCTCTTCGTGCGACATCACCGCGGGTGATCCACCCGGCCCGTCGCTCCGTATTGGTCGTGTAGCCCGGCATACGTATTCGGGCCCCGACCAAGGAGATCCAATGAGTCAACATGCGAATTCGCAGGCCGGGCAACCGCCCGGTGGCGTGGTGCAGGAGCTGGCGCGTGACGACGTCGAGCGCAAGAAGTTCCTCAAGCACGCGGGGAAGATGATGGGAAGCGGCGCCGCGGCGACCGGACTGGCGGCGTTCATCGCCGCATGTGGAGGGAGTTCGTCGAGCTCGTCAGGCTCTGGAAGCTCGTCAGGCTCCGCCAGCTCGTCGGCCTCGACCGGCACCGCGTCAACTGCGGCGAGCACGTCGTCCGGCTCGGGCGATCTTGGGATCGTCAACTACGCGCTCACCCTCGAGTACCTCGAGGCGCAGTTCTACGACAAGGTGATCGCCAGCGGGCTCTTCAAAGGCCCGACGCTGGCGACGCTCAAGAGCTTCGGCGCTGAGGAGCATGAGCACGTGGTCGTACTCAGGCAGGCAGCCATGAGCCTGGGCACCCCAGCCACGAAGCCCACCGGCAAGTTCCCGATTCACAACGCGGCGCAGGTCACCAAGCTGGCGGCCACGGTCGAGAACCTGGGCGCTTCGGCGTATCTCGGTCAGGCGGGGAACATCAAGAACAAGCAGATCCTCGCCGCCGCGCTCTCGATCCACACGATCGAGGCGCGCCATGCGGCGACGCTCAACACCCTGCTGAAGATGTCCCCCACCCCTGACGGGGCGTTCGCCAAGCCGATGACGATGGGCCAGGTTCTGGCCGCCGTCAAGCCGTTCATCGCCTAGCCCTCATTCGACTTGCAGAGAGGAACACAAAATCAGATGACACATTCCGAAGTCACCAGCCCTGAGCTGGGTGCCGTCGAAGTCCACGGCATGAGCCGCGCAAGCTTCATCTTGCGCGGGGCGATGACCGCCGGCGCCGTGTATGGCGCCACCGCCGTCGGCCCCTACGTAGGCAACGCGCTGGCAGCGTCAGGAAGTGGGGACGTCGACATCCTCAACTTCGCCCTCACGCTCGAATACCTGGAAACCGACTTCTACGCTCACAAGGCCAAGACGGTCGGTCTCAGCGGAGACGCCAAGTCGCTCGCGGCCCTGATCGCCGGGCACGAGCAACAGCACGTCGACGCGCTGGTCAAGGCCATCAAGGGCGCCGGCGGAACTCCGGTGAAGAAGCCGACGTTCGTGTTCCCGGTCACCGATCAGGCAAGCTTCCTGAAGCTGGCCTATGTGCTGGAGAACACCGGGGTCGGCGCCTACAACGGTGCCGGTCCGTCGCTGCAGACCCCGGCGTACCTCGCAGCGGCCGGATCGATCGTCCAGGTCGAGGCGCGCCATGCCGCCGCGATCGCGCTGCTCGTCGGCCAGCCCATCACGCCTGACGGCGGATTCGACAAGCCGCTGACCAAGTCACAGGTGCTGGCCAAGGCCGGCCCGCTTATCCAGAAGGCCTGACCGAATTGTCGGCAAGCGTTCGCGGCGCGGCCCTGGTGGGTATCCCTCCTCCGCTCACGGGGCCGCGCCGCGCCGGCGGGGCTGACCTACGCCCGATACGATCGAGGATGTTCCGACCGCGCCACCTGAACCTGGGATCGCTCGCCGATGAAGAGCTCATGCAGCTCGTCGCTGACGGCGACGCGGGCGCCTTCGAGGTGGTGTTCGATCGTCACTGCGGACCGGCGTTCTCGCTGGCTTACCGCATGTGCGGGCGGCGAGCGATGGCTGAGGACGTGGTACAGGAGGCTTTCCTGTCGTTATGGCGCACCGGGGCGCGGTATGACCGTACGCGCGGTAGCGTTCGCTCATGGGTTCTGAGAGTCGTCCACAATCGCGCGGTCGACGCCTTCCGGAGCGGTGCCGGCAAGGCCGGCCGTGACGTCAGCGACGACGGTATCGCCGAGCGGATGGCCGCCCCAGATCGTACCGACGCCCAGGTCACGAGACGCGATGAGGCGAGGGAGGTCCGAGCCGCCCTCGCAGGGCTGCCGGCCGAGCAGCGAAAGGTGATCGAGCTCGCGTACTTCAGCGGCTTTACCCACACCGAGATCGCCGCGATGCTCGAGCTCCCGGCTGGAACCGTGAAGGGGCGGATGCGGCTTGGGCTGGCGAAAATGCGCCTGGCCATGAATGATCCGGCTGAGGTGGCTGTATGAGCACGGGCGATTTCACCTCCGAGACCCACGACTGCGGCCGCGACCTGGCCGCCTTCGTGCTTGACGCCCTCGAGCCCGCCGAGGCCGAGGAGTTTCGCCGGCATCTCGAGAGCTGTGCCGTCTGCCGGGATGAGGTCGCTGCCTTCACGCAGGTCGTCGACGCGCTGCCAATGGCAGCTCCTCAGGAGCGGGCCCCACGTGAGCTGCGCCGGCGGGTCATGCGTGACGTGCGAGCCGAACCACGCGGTCGACCTCGGCGCGCGAGGCGGTTCTCGCTCGCTTGGGAACGCTTGGTTCCCCGGCCGGTATTGGCTAGCGGTCTGGCGGTGGCGCTGGTGGCGCTCGCGATCTTTGGAGGAATCGAGCTGGGATCCACAGGCTCGAGTCAGCCGAGGGTGATCCAGGCGGCCGTGACCGGCGTGCCGGGGAGCGCCCAGCTGCGAATCGCCGGGGGCCGGGCGGAGCTGATCGTGAGCCGTCTGCCGCCGCCTCCGGCCGGCCGCATCTACGAAGTCTGGGTCAAGCGCGGTCATCGGTCCCCCGCACCTACTCGCGCCCTGTTCAGCGTCACCGCCGCGGGCGCGGCCGACATCGGCGTGCCCGGGAACCTGCGCGGCGTGAACACGATCATGGTCACCCAGGAGCCAGCCGGCGGCAGCCTCGTCCCCACCCATCCGCCGGTGATCGTTGCCCGATTGACGTGAGAGTGATCCAAGACGGGCGGACGCCCGTAACAGGATCAGTAATCCACATCGATCGGAGAAAACATGGGACTTGACAATCCACTTCACATCGCCTTCCTGCTCGTGATTCTGCTTCTCGTCTTCGGGGCCAAGCGGCTACCTGAGCTCGGACGCTCGCTGGGAACCGGCATGCGCAGCTTCAAGGAATCGATCAGCGGCGAAAGCGATCCGGTCGCCCAGGTCGAGCAACCATCGGTGGCCACGAGCACGACCTCCGTCGCCGCTGCCCCCGAGCCGGTCGTCGAGCACCCCGCCGTCCGCCCGGTCGCCTAGCGCGACACGCCGCCGACAGGATCACCAGACCGATGCCGATCGCAGCCGCGATCAGGAGTGTCCGTCACGACGACCGGTTGAGCGTCGTCGGCCACCTCGACGAGCTCCGGACTCGTTTGCTCGTCTCGCTGGCCGCCCTCAGCGTCGCTTTCGGTTTCTGCTTCTGGCAGAACCACGCGCTCCTACATCTGATCGACAGCCCGCTCGCGCACCAAACCCAGCAGCAGGTGCGTGACGGGCACGGACCGCTCGGAGCCACGTATCAGGTGCAGCGGAGCGCGCGGGACATCGCCGTGCAGCTGCACGCGGTCGTCAACGTCCTCGGAGCGAGTTCCCAGCATCAGAGCACCGCGGTGAAGGGGGCGCTTGCCCACGTCGGCACAGACCTCAACCGTGACATTGCACGGCTCTCGGCACCGCCCCGCGGTGACCGACCGGTGACGCTCGGGATCGGCGAGCCGTTGACCACAACCGTCACGGTCTCGCTGATCTTCGCGCTGATTCTGTCGCTGCCGGTGCTGCTCTTACAGGCCTACGGTTTCTTGATGCCAGCCTTTGACCCCGCACGGCGCCGCCAGATGCGGCCGCTGATCCTGGCGATTCCCGCTCAGTTCATCATGGGCGTTGCGTTCGGCTACGTCGTCGTCCTACCCGCGGCCGTCCATTTCTTCCAGAACTTCAACAGCGCTCAGTTCAACGTGCTCGTGCAAGCCAGCCAGTACTACAAGTTCGCGGCCACCACGATCCTCGCGATGGGCCTGCTCTTCCAGGTGCCGGTAGGGATCCTGGCGATCACCCGTGCGGGCTTGATAACGCCACAGCGACTGCGCCGCAGCCGTCGCTACGCGGTCGGCGCCTGCGCGCTGGTCGCCGCCGTCCTCCCCGGCGACGCGATCACCATGCTGCTCGAGACCGTCCCCCTGTATCTCCTGTTCGAGGCCGGCGTGCTCCTCGCGTCGATCGCCGAGCGGAGGGCGCGGGCGCGCGAGCGCCAGGGGGCCAGAGTGTCCGATCCCGGGTTGAGCGAGGGCGCATCGTGAATCGGCGGCGAGTGACGTCGCTGCTCCGGGCTACAGGTGCACTTCGTCGCGACCGCAGAGTGTCGTATCCGGAAGTGCAGCGCGTCGTGGGCGCGGACGCGGCGCGTTGCTCCTCCACCCGGCGTGATGCTGAGGTGACGTGACCCGGGCCCGCCAGCCGGCAGGAGCGACTGGTTACCGGGGACCACCGATGCGTTGGTCAGCGACCAACCGCCCGCCTCAGCCCGTCTCGCGGGCAACGGCCGCGGCGTAGGCGGAGGCCAGTCGCTCGGTCGCGGTCGGACCTCCTCGCGGCGGGGGCGCCCCGAGATGCTCGGTACGCAGCTCGGCCATGAAGTGCTCCCAGAGCGCGGGGCCGCCATCGGCAAGGAGTTCGGCTCGCACGCGGAGCGTCGGGCTCGTCGCTCGGTTGCGCAGCCCCCACTCGCCGAGCGCAGCCATGACCGGGACTAGCTCGATCGCCGCCTCGGTGAGGCTGTAGGTCACGCGGTGTCCGCGACCGGCGTCCGCTCGCGTGAGCAGTCCAGCCGAGACGAGCCGTCGGAGGCGGTCGGCCAGGATGTTCGAGGCGATCCCCTCTTCCGAGCACGCTTGGAGGGCACGGAAGTGGCGCCGGTTGCCGAACATGATGTCTCGTAGGACGAGCAGCGACCAGTGATCTCCGATCACCTCCACCGCCGCGTTGATCGGGCAGCCCGAGCGAGGTTCGCCGGTTGGTCCGGTCGCCATGATTTTGGATGGTACTTGCACCTTGCCACCACCTCTCCTGTTCGGTACTGTGCCGGCGCTTGCAAACCGCAATTACCTGGAGGACACCGATGCCCGACACCACTTGCCACATGTCGATCTCGCTCGACGGCTTCGTCGCCGGGCCGGACCAGAGCCGGGAGAATCCGCTGGGAAAGCGCGGCAGGGAGGTCCATAGCTGGCACCTCGGCGACGAGCGCGCGACCGACGCCGACGAGACGGCAGTGGGCTGGCTCATGCGACCACGCGGGGCGTATGTCATGGGCCGCAACATGTTCGGGCCGATCCGCGGCGAGTGGGATGAGGACTGGGATGGTTGGTGGGGCCCCGAGCCGCCCTACCACGCGCCGGTGTTCGTGCTCACTCACCACGCTCGCGAGCCGATCGAGATGGAGGGCGGCACGAGCTTCCACTTCGTCACTGAGGGTTTTGAGGCCGCCTACGCGCAGGCATGTGAGACGGCGGGCGAGGCTGGCATCGACATCGCGGGGGGTGCCTCGACCGTCCGTCAGGCGCTCGCCGCCGGAGTGATCGACGAGCTTACGCTCGACCTGGCCCCTGTCCTGCTCGGGTCCGGCGAGCGGCTGTTCGACGGAATCGAGTCCTTCGGGTTCGAGCCGGTCGAGGTGCTGCACTCTCCACTCGCCACGCACATCCGCTACCGGCGGGCGGAGTGATAACGCCGAAGTCTCGAGTTCGACGCACAGCCATCTCATCGATCAGAGATACAGCCGGCTTCCCGCGGGTCGCGGTCAAAGGGATATGAGAGGACCGAGCCGACAGATTCCAGACACGGTCGCGGCGCGCGCGCGTCGTAGGCGGCGTTGGAGGAGGTCTTCACCGGCCACGATCGCCGGGTTTGGGGGCATGGTCGAAACCGTCACCGTCACCCGGTGAACGGTGGCCCTGCGCCGGTCACCCGGACGGTCGCCGTGGCCGCGCGCCAGCCGGGTTTGCTTGCCCGGGCCCGCAGGGATCCCGGTGCGGAGAAGCGCACGGCCAGGCTCGCCCGGCCGTTGCGAGCGGCATGTAGCGCGTGGCCGGCGAAGCGAACGAGGGCGCCCGCGGCCGGCGCCGACCGCCTGCCCTGGATCTGTGTCACCGTGAACACCAGCGTCGTCCGGTTACCGGTGAGGACGCGGCCCGGCCGCACCGAGAGGTTCAGCCGCCCGGACCTTGCGGTCAAGAGCGACGCGGTGGCCGTGGGGGGCAGGGGCAGGGTGAAGTTGCCGGTGGTCGGTAACGTCGCCGCCGCTCCGGCGCAGTGCGCGCCGCGCGCGATCACCGCCTGACTGGGCAGTGCCCGCGACGATGCGCCGGCGGCCAGGCGGTAGCACCCGGGAAGCACGCGCCAGGCGTCGGCGTCCCAGCTCGCGAACGAGCGATCGTTGAGCGGGAAGGTGACGTTCGCGCTGCGGCCGGGCGGCAGGTCGACCGAGGTGTAGCCGACGAGCTGCCGCACCGGCTGCGGGAGCGCGCCGGTGGCGGGCTTGGTGATGTAGAGCTCGGGGACCGCGGTCCCGGCGCGACGGCCCGTGTTGGTCACCTCGACGGTTGCCGTCGCGACCTGGTTGGCGCCACCGGCGGCCTGCACGTGGAGCGGCCCGTAGCGGAAGGTCGTGTAGGAGAGGCCATAGCCGAAGGGGAACGCGGGCGTGAGGTGGTGGCTGTCGTACCACTTGTAGCCCGCGAACACTCCCTCGCTGTAGTTCTCCTCCTCGGCCACGCCGGGGTACTTCATGGGGTCTCCGGCGGTGGGCAGCTGAGAGGGGTCGGCCGGGAAGGTGGCCGGGAGCCGGCCGGCGGGATCGGCGTCGCCGAACAGGACTCGGGCGATCGCGGTGCCGCCCTCCTGGCCCGGGTACCACGCCTCGAGAATCGCGCGGACCTGCGCGCGCCACGGGGTCAGCACCGGGGCGCCGGTCTCGAGCACCACGACGGTGTTCTTCTGCGCCGCAGCTACCGTGCTGATCAGGCCGTCCTCGTCGGTGCCGTTGAGTGGGCACGACTGCTGCCCACACGAGGACCCGCTGGTGAACAGCACCGCCTCGCTGTCGGCCAGATCGCTGCTGCAGTTCAGGCCGATGCAGCTCTTGTCCTGGCCTTCGGTCTCCACGTCGCCGACCACGACGACGGCCACGTCAGCCGCCTTGGCCAGCGCCGCGGCCGCCGCCTGGTCGCTGCCGTCGGCGTAGGAGACGGTGATGTTCCGGCCTGCGCGGGCGATGATTCCCTGGAGCGTGGTGATTACCTGGCGTGGGCTAACGCCACCCGAGCCGCCCCCGGTGACGAACCGGTTGGCGTATGGACCGATCACGGCGATCCGCTTGATCCCCGGCTTGAGCGGAAGCACTCCGTCGTTCTTGAGCAGCGTGATCGCGCGCTCTTCGATGTGCTCGGCGGTCTGCTGATCGGCCCCGACGCTGATCTGGCTGTCGTCATTGACGTAGCCGGGCCGGTCGAAGACGCCGTACGCGAACAGCGTGCGGAGGATGTTGCGAACGTGGGTGTCGAGCGTGGTCCGGCTCACCTGCCCGGTGGCCAGCGCAAGCTGGATCGCCTGCGGCTGGTAGGCGAAATCGATCTCGCCCTCGGCGGGCACAAAATCGAGCCCGTTGTTCATGTTCCCGGCCGTGTCCTTCGAGGCGCCGTAGTCGGACAGGATGATTCCCTTGTAGCCCCAATCGCCGCGCAGGACCTGGAGCAGCGTGTGGGGGTTCTCGCACGCGTAGGTGCCGTTGACCTTGTTGTACGAGCACATCAGCGCGCCGGTCTGGCCCTGCTTGACCGCGGCCTCGAACTGCGGGAAGTAGATCTCCCGCAGCGTGCGCTCGTCCACGCGGGCGTCCACGACCTGCCGGCCGCCGTTGAGCGCGACAAGCGGGGGCGCGCCGCCCTGCCCCTCCTGGTTGTTGGCCACGAAGTGCTTGACGGTCGCGATCACCCCGGTGCTCTGGGCGCCCTGGATCCACCCCACGGTCGTGCGGGCGACCAGGTAGGTGTCCTCGCCGTAGGCCTCATAAGTCCGGCCGCCTTCGGGTGTGCGCATGATGTTCACGGTCGGCGCGAACACGAAGTCGTTGCCCTTGTCCTTGGCCTCGGTGGCGATCTCCTGACCGTGGCTGAAGGCGAGGCCGGGGTTCCAGGTGGCGGCCAGCGCCATCGGAATCGGCATCGCGGTGGCCACGCCCTGTCGCGGACCGACGGGGCCGTCGCTGAGGTACACCGCGCGCAGCCCGAGCCTCGGGATTGCGTACGTGGCCCCGGTGTGCGGGGATGATCCGGTGCCGTTGCCTCCGACGAGGGTGATCTCTTCGTCTTCGGTCATCGCCTGCTGGAACAGCAGCGCTCGGGCGTCCGGCGACAGCGACCGGTCACACCACGGGTGGGCCTGCGAGGAGGGGCACGGGGAAGGCGGCGGCGACGCGGTGGCGGCGACCGAGGGGGAGCTCGAGCCCGCCGTCATGAGCGCCGTCAGCAGCACCGCGCCAAGCGCGGGCATCTCGCGGATCCACCGGACAGTTCTCATACAGGGCTCCTCGGGGTGGAAGCGGCGATCATGTGGAAGCGGCGATCATGTCATCAGGCGAGTCAGTCGGCGTCATCCCGTGTCCGACGGCCCCGCGCTTCTACGGTCAGTAATCAGTTTTGAAGGTGAAGTAGGAACCGCGAATGGTTCCAGCCAGCTTGGACTTCTGCCTCGCGAATTTGAACCGCGAGTCAAGCTCCGCGGGGACTTCCATTCCTTCCGAGAGTTTGAATCCGACCGCCCGCTTCTTGCGGTTGTCGATGCTGTTCATCACGTTGACCGACAGGCCATTCTCGTAGAAGACGTAGGCGATACGAATGTCCTCGACCTGGAAGGCCGTTGCCTCGAGCGGCCGAGAGGAGATGACGATGTCACGTTCCTCCTTGAGGATTCGATGCACCCAGTCGATGGTCGTCGTGGCGTCGCTGGCGGGTTCCACCGTGAAGACGTGGTTGTATTTGTTCTTGAAGTACCGGGCTTCATGCGCTCTCAGCCCAGCGAGCGCGGCCGCGACAGGCGACGACTCCAGGCCAACTGTCGAAACATCGTTGAAATCCACCGCGTAGGGCATTACGCACGCTCCCGTCGTCTAGCTTGGACGCTCCTCGGTTACCAGTCGTGACCCAAGGCCAAGGCATGGGTGTGACTGGATTATCTGACGAGGACAGATTCGAGCGCGCAAGGAACCACCTCAAGTCGTGTCGGCCTGGCCGCGAGCACGGTGGAGGGCGAGAGCGATCGCAGACAGCGACAGGCCCCGTGCCGGCGAAGCCAGCTTCCCACCCCCGCGCGATGCGGTAGGCCCTCCGCGCCCGCAGGAAATCGGATTGCGCGGCCTGCGACTATGTGGCGTTCGTCACCCACCAGGAGGTTTTCCATGACAGTAGGCATCCGTATCAAGTTCGCCGGGATCAGCCAGGAGGAGTTTGACGCGGTCAACAAACACGTGGACCCAGCCTCAGATCCGCCAGAGGGGCTGCTGTTCCACGCCTCCGGCCCCATCGATGGGGGCTGGGGTGTCATCGATTTCTGGGATTCGCGCGCGGCCTTCGACGCTTTCCAGGAGCGCATCCAGAAATCAGTGGAAGCTGCCGGAGTGCAGTTGCAGGCGCCGCCGGACATCAGAGAGTTCCCGGTTCATGAGACCTTCCCCCATTAGGACAGGGGACCTCGAGGAGACGTTACACGCGGCTATCGCGAGGGCGGCAGCGCCGGCAGCCGGCCCTCGCGGGCGGCGCACGAGGATGTGCTCAGGTCGTAGGCGGAGACGTAATTAGGGTCCTGACCCGATTTTCGGAGACGCCGCGGTAGGGGACTATGGGCCCATGGACGCTTACCGCCCGCCGGCACCTTGCGACGACCTCGACCTGAGCAGTGGCATGCCGACGATATGCGCGGGCGAGGGCATGATCATCCAGGCGCTCTCCAGCTGGACGTAGCGCTCGGTCCACGGCGTGGCGGAGGGAGGCGATGGTGCCGGCTCGACCTCTGCCATACGGGCGATCGCGGCCGTCGGCGCGGGCACGCCGGACTGGGGGAGATGCGCTGCAGGTGCTTTGTCGACCGCGCTACGTAAGCCGCGTCGTCATTTTCGGGCTACTGGGCTCGCAGCTTTGTCGGCGTGCCATCGCCAGCCGACCGCGTAGCAGAGCGCGCTCGGCAGGCTGCGCCAGGTTGCCGTGCGAGGCGTCGGCAAACGTGCTTATGACCTCGTCGGGCGGTACCGGCTGCCCGCCGGCCCGGCCGCCGAAGCCCCAGACCGCGGCTCGCGCTCCCGCGGACCTCTCCAGCGCGACAGCGACCCACCAGGTGAGGTTGAGGTGTTCCCCGGTCCCTCCCGGTGAGCGCGGGGTTGTCGGGTCGTGTACGACGAGGCGTACGCCGCCCTCGCGCAGCACTGACCACGTCGCGGTGCCCGGCTTGGCCGGTGGCACCGCTTCACGCAGCCAAGTGCTCAGTGCGGGATCATCCGCGACCTCCGCGGCAAGTCGGCGCAGCACGCCGTCATAGACGACATCCACGCACGAGACGTCCGCGACCGTCTCGAGGGCGAGCGCGCAAAGCACCTCCAATTGGGGTGGAGCGGCGCGCGGCACGGCGGGACCAAAGGCCATCGTCACGGCGGTGCCGCGGCCGCCGGGGCCAGGGGCTACATCGAGCGTCTGCGCCAGTGCGCCAACCATCGCCAAACCGTGCCCCAGACCGGGGGAGTCGCGTCGCGGCCCAATGCCCGCGCCCTCGTCGGCTACCTCGACGATGAACCGCTCCCCTTCGACGTGGCAGCGGACGTGGACCTGCCCGGGATTCTCGCCGTCGTAGGCGTGAACGACGGCGTTGGTGACCGCCTCGGACACGGCGAGGGAGATCGCTTGGGTCACCTCGTCCGAAGCGCCCGCCATGGATGCGAACTCAGCGGCCCGGCGCCGCAGCTGGCTCACGGCGGACGGCTCGGCGGGCAACACCCAGGCAGCGCCTGGCCTGACTGAAGGACCCACGCTCCGAAGCTTACGGGCGGCGCCACAGGGCCGCCGCGCGGTGGTCACCAGCGCAACGCGCTCTCCCCGACGGCGGCTATTTCACCGCCGAGCGCGAGAACAGTCGAATCGAGATGGCGGTCAGCGCGGCGGCGAACAACCCGACTACGGCGAGGCTCATCCACGCCTCAGCTGTGACGCTGCCGGCTCCCCAGATGTCGTGCAGGCCCTTGCCCGTCGGGTCGACGAACGCGTAGCGCATTAGCGCGAGTGCGTGGGTGAGCGGCATGAATTTGGCTATCCAGGTCAGGAAGCCGGGCATTGCCCCGATCGGGAAGAGCGCTCCTGCGAGGAAGAACGGGAGGATTGCTACGACCGGCGTCGCGCCGATGTACTCCTCCTGCTTGCCGACGCGTGCCGCCAGCGACTCGGCGACCCCATACATGAACACGATGAGCAGCAGCGCTGCCCCCGCGAACCATGCGACGCCCGTAGCGGTGATGTGAAACGACCCGCCGCGGGCCGCTGATAGCCCGATCAGCACGATCACCTGTAGCGTGGATAGAACCAGCGCGACCACCAGGTTCCCGATCACAAGGTACGCCCTTGGGATCGGCGCGGCCAAAAGCTCTCGCTGCGCGCCACTGTGGCGGTCAACGAGCACGCTCAGCCCGGCGAAGATGCAGCTCAGCGGGACGACGAGACCGACCGTCCCAACGCCCACGAATGATTGGTAGTCGATGTGGGAGTGCAGGCCGCCGGTGGCTGCCTTCAGCGCCGGAGCGACGACCAAAGCCAGGATCGCCGGTCCAAGCAGCGGCACCAGGACCTGCCTCGGGTTGCTCGCGGTCAGAGCGGCTCGGCGGCGCGCCAAAGTGGCGAGCGCGCCCGCCGCCCGGGTGGGGCGGGGTAGGCGCCCGGCAATCGCCAGTGGTTTGGCTATGGCTGACATTTCAGACTCCTCGGTTCGTAGGTTCGGCTCACGCGGCCTCGCGGAGCGCGCCGGTGAAGTTCAGGTATACGTCGTCCAGGTTGGGGACCCGGGTCGCGATTTCCGAGGCCCGGACGCCGTCGTTCTCTAGCGCGGCGAGGGCCTCCGCGGCGGCATGCAGGTGCAGCGGGACCGTGATCCGAGCACCGACGGCGAATGCGTCGTCGCCGGCGATCTTCCGAGCGCGGAGGCCCGCCAGCGCTTCCGCCGGGCTTGAGGTGACACGGAACTCGAGGATCTCGCGGCCCAGTCCCGCGAGCAGCGCCGCTGGGGTGTCGAGCGCCGCCAGCGAGCCCTCGTGGATGATCCCGACGCGGTCGCACAGACGCTGGGCCTCGTCGAGGTAGTGGGTCGTGAGCAGGATCGTCAGGTCCTCGCGCGCGCGCAGGCCCGCGATCACGTCGAGCAGCTCGTGCCGGATCCGTGGATCCAGCCCGACCGTCGGCTCGTCCAGGAACAGCACCTGCGGTGCGGAGGTCAGTGCTCGCGCGATCTCGAGCCGGCGCCGCTCGCCGCCGCTGTAACTGCCGACCGTGCGGTCGATCAGCTCGCTCAGCCCCAGGGCCCGGACGAGCTCGTCGATCCGACGTGCGGCCCGATCGGGCGCGACGCCCCACAGGCTGGCATGCAGCTCGAGGTGTGCCCGGCCGCTGAGCCCGGCATCTACGACTGACTCCTGAAACACGACACTGGAGGCGCTTCGCGCCAACAGCGGTGAGCGAGCCACATCATGGCCGGCGAGACGAGCAGTGCCCGCGGTCGGCACGATGGTCGTCGTGAACATCCCCACGGTGGTCGACTTGCCGGCACCGTTTGGGCCGAGCAATCCGAACACCTCGCCGGGCGCGACCTCGAAGTCGACGCCCTTGACCGCCTCGATCCCGCCCGGATACGTCTTGCGCAGACCCTGCGCTTCGATCGCGTACATCAGTGCCTCCAGTTCGTCATGTCGCCTCCGTCACACGAGCCACTTCCGGTTCGTCATCTCCATGACGGATTTCGGCGAGAGGATGTGACCGATGGACGCAAGCGAGTGGCAGGCCGAGCAGTTCGAGCACAACCGAGCCCACCTGCGGGCGGTAGCGCGGAGGATGCTCGGCTCGGCCGCCGAGGCCGACGACGCGGTACAAGAGGCATGGCTGCGGCTCGGCCGCGCCGATACCGCGGAGGTGCAGAACCTACGCGGCTGGCTGACGACGGTGGTCAGCCGTATCTGTCTCGACATGTTGCGCGCCCGCCAGGCCCGCCGCGAAGACTTCGTCGATAAATGGCCGGCCGAGCCCGAGGTGACCCTGTTCGAATACAGCGACCCCGAGCACGAGGCTCTGATCGCGGACTCGATCGGGATCGCAATGCTCGTGGTACTCGAGACGCTGACGCCGACCGAGCGGCTCGCATTCGTGCTGCACGACGTCTTCGGCGTGCCGTTCGAGGAGATCGCGCCGATCGTTGAGCGGAGCGTCGCCGCTACGCGCCAGATCGCAAGCCGGGCGCGTCGGCGGATCAGGGGCGCGTCAGAGCCAGAGCCGGCGAGCCTCCAGAAGCAGCGGAAGGTCATCGAGGCGTTTCTGAACGCGGCGCGCAACGGTGAGCTCGATGAGCTGCTGGCTGTGCTCGACCCGGACGTCGTGCTCCGCGGCGACGGAGGCGTCAGGGGCCCACGCGTGCCAACCGAGGTCCGGGGAGCGCGAGACGTCGCTCAGCTCGTGCTCGCCCGGGGTCAGGCGCGCCTAGGCCGGCCCGCGATCATCGAGGGCCGACCCGGGGTGGTGGTCGTGTTTCGCGACCACGTGCTCGCACTTCTCGCGCTTACGATCGTCGGGGACCGAGTCGCCGAGATGGACCTGCTCGTCGACCCGGGCAAGCTGAAACGCGTAAGGGTCTGAACCACAGACGACCGGCGCCGTAGAAGCATCCTGCTATGGCCGGCGGGGCGGACCAAACGCCGCCGCGCTGGCAGCGCCCTCTATCGGCAGCGTCGGGTCATTGCCCCACTCGGCCCATGAGCCGTCATAGATGCGCACTCGTGAGTAGCCGGCGATGTGGAGGGCCAGCGCCGCATGAGCAGCGCGCACGCCGCCCTGGCAGTACGTCACGAGCGCCTGGTCGGGAGACAGGCCGGCGCCCTCGGCTCGGGCTCGAATGTCCGCGGGAGTCTGCATCGTCCCGTCCTGCCTCAAGTTCTTCTCCCACGGCCACAGAACCGCGCCGGGGATATGACCGCCGCGCGCGGAGCGCAGCTGCTGCCCCGAAAATTCGGCTTCGTCACGCACGTCGACGAGCCGAAGCTCGCGGTCCTCGAGCCGCTGCAGGATCTCGTCGGCTCCGATCCCGCCTATCCATCCCGACTCCCGGGGCTGGAACCGCGCCGGCACGGGGTGACCGGTGCCGCGCTCCAGCGGCCGACCTTCCGTCTCCCATTTCTCGATCCCGCCGTCGAGCAAGGTCACCCGATCGTGGCCGTAGAGGGACAGAACGTGCCAGAGCCGAGATGCGTAAAGGTTCCCGCCATCGGAGTAGGCCACGACGGTCTTCGCCTGCGTGATCCCAAGGCGTCCGAGCTTGTCGGCTGCTTCCGCCGCGTCGGGCGCGAACGTCGTCACCGTCGTGTCGGCCGCCGATAGGTCCTCCAGCCAGTAGACATGGATCGCGCCCGGGATATGACCGTTCACGAATCGTCGCCGCGATGTCTCGGCGTCACCCGCGAATCGGCAGTCGCACACCAGCACGTCTTGGTCGCGCAGGTGCGCGGCCAACTCTTCGCCGCTCACCAGCGGCACGCTGATAGCCATTGTCGGCCTCCGTTGTTCGCTCGCTGCCAGGCAGCGCGAGCCGCGGTGCGGCGCTAGGCGACTACCTCGACCCAGCTGGCGATTTCGTCCCGGGTGAGGCTCTCGACCAGTTCGGGATGATCGCTCCGAATGTGGCCCTCGATCCGAGTGACCACCTCGTCGTCCGTCTCGCCCCGTGCGACGAACCCACATTCGCATTTGATCTGCCTGGACATTGTTGTCGCGGCGATTGTCGAAGCCGGTCCTTTCTCATATCTTGGCAGCAACCTTGGAGAAAGGTTGAAAAGTTCGGTGTCGGCCGACTCTCGCCCAAGAATCCAGCTTTGCGGCCGCTTCGTCTTCGAGCTCGGCGGCCGGCGAATCGATGCCGGGCTGCCCAGTCGTCAGGGGCGGTTGATGTTCGCTTACCTCGCGCTGAACCGCGACCGGACGGTGACCCGCGACGAGTTGGTTGACGCGCTCTGGCCGTACTCGGCACCGACGGCCGCTCCGGCGGCGCTCACGGTTCTGGTTTCCAAGTCACGGGCCGTGCTCGGGGCGGAGGTGTTGAGCGGCCGCGGCGAGCTTCGGCTGGATCTTCCACCCGACGCGCGAATCGACGTCGAGGACGCCCTGGCGGCGGTTCACGAGGCGCAGTCTGCAATTGCCCTCGGCGACTGGAGACGTGCATGGGGTCCCGCCCTGCGCGCCCAGTTCATCGCCCGCCGTCGTCTCCTGCCCGAGCACGAGGCTCCCTGGCTCGACCAGTGGCGCCGACGGCTCGACGATGTGCACGACCGCTCACTGGAGGCCTACGCCGCCAGCTGCCTCGGCATTGGCGGTACCGAGCTGCCTGGTGCTGAGCGCGCCGCGCAGACCCTGATCGCACGCTCGCCGATGCGGGAGACCGGCTACGCATTGCTGATGGATGCTCTCGCTGCCCAGGGCAACGTCGCCGAAGCGATGCGCGTCTACGACCACGCACGCATGACCCTCAATGAGGAACTCGGGATCACACCGGGCCGCGCGATGCAGGAGGCACACGCTCGCCTGCTCGGAATGCCGGGCGCACCCGGCGCGCCCACGTCCGCCCGCCTAACCTAGCCACCGAGCGCCTACGCCAAGTCGCAGCTTTCGAGCAGGACCAATAGCCGGACTGGCTAGGCCTCGGCGATCATGAGCGTGGCGCCGCCGCTGGCGAAGGTACCGACGTCAGCCGCAGCGGCCTGGCCCTCGGGGCTCTGCATCGCTGCCTGTAATACCTCGGGGCTCTCGAACCAAAGTTCCGCGATGAAGTAGTACGGAGCGGAAGAGCCATCGGCTGTCCCGAGAACCCGACCTGCCTCGAAGCGTTGAACATTCGGGATCTGCTGGGCTAGTGGAACGTGTGTCTCGGCGTAATGCTGATCGAACGCCGTCGGGTCTTCCGGCGGTCCATACGCGACAACGAGCTTGACCATCGGTTCCTCCTGAATCGGGTTCGGTCAGGCTACAGGCCCCCGCCGCCGCCGGTCCGCGCGGCAGGTTCGGGCTACGACAACGACGAGGAGAAACACGGCGACATGAGAGTTCAAGTCGGTCTCACCGAAGCGACGCTCGTCGAGGCGGCGTCGGTCCTGTCGGACGCGTTTGCCGACTATCCGGTTGAGATCTCGTTTACCCCCGAGTCGTTGCAGAGGATGCGCAGCATGGACGATGTTGTCTTCGAGGCGTGCGCTCTTGCCCGGGGCCTCGACGGACGACTGCTCGGCGTCGGCTTGGCCGCTTTGCGTAACGGCTGTGGGCGGGTGGCCGCGATGGGCGTGGCGCGGGAGGCTCATCGCCAGGGCGTCGGCCAGACGCTCGGGGAGGCGTTGCTGGATTCTCTAGGTCGTGCGGGCGCCCGTAAGGTCATTCTGGAGGCGCTGACCGTCAACAAGCCGGCGCTCGCTCTCTACCAAGAGCGTCTGCGCTTCACGCGCCGGCGGCGCCTGATCGGATTCACGCGGCCGGTTGGGGGCGAACCGATCGACCAGGCTCGCTGGGAGAGCGCCCTGTCGGACGGGGGTGAACCCGACAGCTGGCAGCTCCAGAACGTCGTTCGCGCCGCTCGGTCGCAGGCGGACCTGATCGCGGTACCCGCGGTCGTTCCCGAGCGCCATGCGGTCGCGCAGCTGCTGCGAGAAGAGGGCTTCGCGGAGGCGCGAATCGACCAGTACGAGCTTGAGCGGTGCGTGTGAGGAGCCTCGCACGTCGGCCGCAGTCTCGACGCCGCGCTCGCGGCAAGGTTTTGGCAAGGCCGAGCCAACCGAGCGGCAAGGCCGCCCGGAGAAGGTTCCGCCCATGTCAAATACACACACCCTCATACCAACACCCTCCGAACTCGCTCCCGGACTCGTAAAGGAGCTCGGCGCCTCGGAGGCCGCGGGCGTTCCGGCGCTCATCTGGCCTGGCTCGCAGCAGTACGCGGAGGTCGTCCGGCCGTTCAACCTCAGCGTCGATCTCCGGCCGGCCTGCGTGTGCGTTGCCACCCGGGTCGAGCATGTCCAGGCAGCGTTTGCCTACGCGCGTGCCAACGGGCTCACCGTCGCGGCCCAGACCACCGGCCATCTGAGCCAGACGCTGCCCTCGCTCGAGCGGACTCTGCTCCTGAAGCTCCACCTCCGTGACCGCGAGGTCGTCGTGGATCCCGTCGCGCGGGTCGCACGCATCAAGGCGGGCTCGCTGTGGGGCGACGTGGTCGAGGAGGTTGAACGACACGGCCTGGCGGTGATGCACGGCTCCTCGCCCTCGGTCGGAGTGATGGGCTACCTGCTCGGAGGAGGGCTGTCGTTCTACGGCCGACGCTACGGACTGGCCATCAACCACGTCCGCGCCTTCGAGGTCGTCACCCCTGATGGGGTGGTCCGCCGGGTGGACAAGGACCAACACCGCGACCTCTTCTACGCGCTCAGAGGCGGAGGCGGCGGCTACGCCATCGTCACCGCGGTCGAGATCGGGCTGCTGCCGTACGCGGAGGTCACCGGGGGAGCGATGTTCTTCCCGGCGGAGGATGCATTCGCACTTCTCAGGGCGTGGCGTGACTGGTGTCGCGAAGCGCCGGACACCATCACAACGACGTTCCGGATCCTGCGCCTGCCACCGCTCGACACCGTGCCCGAGCCGTTGCGAGAGATCCCAACCGTCTGTGTCAACGGGGTCGATCTCGAGGGCACCGAGGCCGAGCGGCTCGAGCGCCGGCTGCGCCATGCGTCACAGCCGATCCTCGGAGGCTTCGGGCCGATGCCGAGCTCAGCGGTCGCACGTCTGCACGGCGATCCGGAGGATCCGGCCCCATTCCTGGGGGACGCGATCCTGCTCCGGACGCTCGACGACTGGGCGATCGAGAGCTTCGTCCGGATCGCCGGCTCCGGGCCGCTGCTCGCGGCCGAGCTTCGCCAGCTCGGTGGTGCGCTGGCGTCGCCGCCCCCGGGTGCGGGCGCCCGCGGACATCTCGAGGGCGAGTTCCTGCTCTTCGGGGTGGGCGTTCCCGGCATGCCGGCGCCGGCCGACGAGCTCAACGCGTATCTCGACCGCTATCTGGCCGCACTCGAGCCGTGGGCGACCGGAACACGGTTCACGAGCTTCGCCGAGCGAACCCGTTCGCTGGAGACCTGCATCCCCGAGCCGGCGCTCCGCCGCGTGGCCCGCGCCCGCAAGGCGGCGGACCCCGAGGGGCTTCTCATCGCCTCGCATCTCCCGCCGGCAAGTTGAGCCCTCCGTGCTGCTGACCGCCGCCGGGTTCGTCCCGGCGGCGGTCAGGCACGCGTGATCGTGGCGGACCCGGCGGAGACCTCGGCGGCTCGCCGGGCGAGGATCACGGAGCCGCAGTCCCGGGCCAGTTCGGCGGCCTGCGCCAGCTCCTCACGCGCTTCGGTGACTTCGTTGACGCCCAGCAGCGCCTGGCCGAGGGCGAGACGGGCCTTCGCCAACTCGAGCCGCGCGGAGCTCCCCGCCAACTGCCCAACCGACTCGCGCGCGTTTTCCAGCTGGTCGGGCCCGCCGAGCTCGCTGAGCATTCGCAGCTCGCGTCCAATGACCCACGGCGTGCCGACGCGGCGGGCCAGCTCGAGTTCCTCGCCCAGGAGCCGCGTCGCCTCGGCCTGCTCACCGAGACGAGCCAGCGCGCGCGCTCTGAGCGACCGCCAAGGTGCCCACACCGGATGGGTGTCAGGAGGCCGGGTCGGCTCCAGTCGCTCCGTGATCGCCAGGGCGTCGAGCGGCCGGTCCTCAGCCAGGGCGAGCTCGGCCAGACTGGCGAGCCAGAACCGCGCTCCATCGGGACGCGGGTCGTCGGCCTGCACGGTGTGCAAACTCGCCGATACAGCATCCGTCGGGTCACCGCGCTCGAGCCTGACCAGGGCGGTGAATGCGGCCGAATAGGCCATCACGGCGTCGAGCTTGGTGCCCCAGAGACGTTCGCCTTCGTGGGCTCGCTCGAGTGCAGCCACGGCTGCTGGAAGGTCCCCGGCCCACAGCTGGGCGATACCGCCCCACAGGTCAGCTCCAATCGAGCTCAGGATCTCGCCGCGCCGGCGGGCGAAATCGGCGTAGCGCCCGATCGCCACAAGCCCCTCGGCGGGATCACCCAGGCCGAGGGCCGCCGTGCCGAGGGCGATCGGCGCCGTGAGCTCGATCGCGTCCAGGCCGGCCGAGAACGCCTCTCGGGCCAGCGCTGAGGCCTCGGCCGCCGGGCCGCAGGTCAGCGCGAGCGCGAGCGCGGTCATCGCGGTCAGGGCGCGCGCTCCCGGGCCCGTGCCGCGCGGGCCGCGCCGGACGTCGTCCAGCGAACGGAACTCCGCCGGATCGACGGCTCCGAAGGCCGCGCCAACGAGCCGGACTGCGCGTAGACCGTCGTGCAGGTCACCGAGCCCCGCAGGCAGCTCCGTGGACGCTTGCTGCGCCAACTCCACGCCCTCCTGCGGAGAGCGCACGAACAGGAGCAGATGACTGAGGGCGATGGCAGCTCGCCCTCGTTCGGTCGGATCGGTCAGCTCGGCGTAGGCCCGGCGTAGCGGCTCGACCCCGGCTGGGCCACGCAGGTAAGCGGCGCTCCCGCCGAGCTCGAGCGCAAGTGCGGCCATCTGATCAGGTGGAGGCGGCTCCGCCTGAGCCCGCTCGAGCAGGCGCATGGCGGCGTCGGGGGCGCCGCGCCGGAGCGCTTCGTCCGCCGCCTGGCGCAACCGGGCCACCACCCACGGGTCGGCCCGCGGCGGCGTGAGCAGAAGCTGGGCCGCCACGCGCTCGGCGCTCGCGCCGAGCTGAGCGAGGATGCGCGCGGCGCGCTCATGCTCGAGCGCCCGCGCCGGCGACGGCAGCTCGGCGTAGATCGCCTCGCGGATGAGAGGGTGGACGAACCCCAGGGGCTCGTGCGCCCGGAGGATCTCGGCCCGGACGAGCGCCCGGAGCGCCTCAGCCGCGGCTGGCTCGTCCGTCCCCGCCAGTGCCGCAATCGCCGGCAGCCCCGGCTGTGCCCCGAGGACGGCCACCGCGCGCGCCACCGCGCCGGCCAGCGGTGATAGCCGGGCCAGGCGCAGGCGCACCGTCCGGGCCACCGCCCGGGGGCCGATGTCACGTACGGCCGGAATGTGCTCGGCGTCGGGTGTCACCCCTTCGGCATCGAGCGAGCTCAGAAGCTGTTCGAGCAAGAGCGGGTTGCCGGCGGTGACTTCATGACAGGCGTCGGTGAACGCCTCGGCGGCATGGCCGCCGAGGCGCTGGCGGACGAGACGTGCGCTGGCATCCGAGCTGAGCGGGCGGGGATCGAGGACCAGCGCCGCCGGCTCCTGAGCCAGTTCGGCCAGGAGCGCTTCATCCGCTTCGGGCTCCCCGGTGCGGATCGTCGCCGCGACCATCGCCGGAATGGCTGCGATTCGGCGGGCCAGATAGGCGACGAAGCGCAGGGAGGCCGGGTCGCTCCACTGCAGGTCGTCGATACACAGGACAACCGGTCGCGATGCGGCCAGGCGCTCCGCGGCTCGGAACAGGCCGTCGAGGATCGGAAACGTGCCTTCGCTGCCGGCCGCGTCGCCGAGGACCGCCCGCACAGCGAGGCTCCCAGACTCGATCAGCTCCTGCGCGACGGGCGCGAACAGCTGGCGAACGACGCCAAACGGGAACTCGCGCTCGAGCACCCCGCCCCGCGCGCTCAGGACCAGAGCCTTGCGCTCGCGGGCCGCGGCCTGCAGCTCGCTCAACAGCCGCGTCTTGCCGATTCCGGCGGGACCCTCCAGGAGCACCGCTGCGCCGTTTCTCGCCCCGATGCGATCAAGCGCATCGGCGATCGCATGCAGCTCATGCTCGCGTTCGACCAGGCCGGGGGATGCGGGGGTTCCACGCCGGCCTGGAGGGGCTGGCGCAGGCCGCGAAAGCTCATCGCTTTCGACCAGGAGCCGGCTGTGCAGGGCCATGAGCTCGCGCCCGGGCGTGGTCCCGAGCTCCTCTTGGAGCAGCCGCCGGACTTCGTCGTAGACCTGCAGTGCCTCGGCCAGATTGCCTCGGACCCTGAGCGCGTGCATCAGCGCGACCCGCGCCGACTCGCGAAACGGCGCCGCGGCGACTGCATCCCGGGCCAGGGTCTCGGATAACGGCGGGTCGAGCTCACGAGCCGCATTGGCCGCCAGCTCCAGCGCCTCGATCCGGGCTCGCTCGAGCGGGACGCGCTCATCGCGCAGCCACAAGGTCTCCAGCCCCGGCAGCAAACCGGGCTCGAGCAGGTCCACCGCCTCCCGCGCCGCGGTCAATTGCGCCGTGGCATCCGTGTGCCGGCGGGCCGCGATAAGCGCGGCTTGGGCCGCTTCGGTGTCGACCCACACCGGCTCGGGCAACTTGAGCGCAAGCCCGTCGCGTCCGTCGAGGGTCGCCGGTGCAAGCGCGGCGCGAAGGCGCGAGAGTGCCGGCGAGAGAGTGGCTTCACCCGGCGGGCGAGCCCCGTCGGTCGACAGCGCCTCCATTAGCTCGTCGCGCCGAACCGGACGTCTCCGGTTCAACACGAGAAACGCAAACAGGAGCCGGCCCTGGCGCCCGCGCAGACGGTCTTCGCGCGGGTCGCCGTCCACTTCGACTCGGAGACGTCCGCAAAGATGAATTCGCACCCCCGCCTTCATCGCTCTTGACGCTACCGGACCCGGCCGGGGGCCGCACAGCGTGAGGTCCGTCGACCCGTCGGCAACGCCGCGGCAAGGCTGCGGCAACCGCGTGGCAAGCCCGCTTGCGCAAGCTTCTCACCGCACGGTCATCCACCCAGTCAGAAAGGACGGTCGACATGTCAAAGATCATCGCTGTCACGGGCGCCACGGGAGCCCAGGGAGGCGGACTCATCCGGGCGATCCTCGCGGACCCTGAAGGCGGGTTCACGGCCAGGGCCATCACGAGGAATCCGGACTCGGAAGCGGCGCGGTCCCTGGCCTCCCAGGGCGCGCAAATCGTGCCGGGAGATCTCGACGATGAAGCAAGCCTGACCCGGGCGTTTGCGGGCGCCCACGGGGCGTTCTGCATGACGAACTTCTGGGAGCACTTCTCACCCGAGCGCGAGAAGGCCCAGGCGGCAAACCTGGCCCGGGCGGCTCGAGCGAGCGGCATCGCTCACGCCATCTGGTCGACCCTCGAGGATGTCCGCGGCTACGTGCCGCTCGACGACGAGCACATTCCGACCCTGGCCGGGGGCTACAAGGTTCCCCACATGGACGCCAAGGGCGAGTCCAATCACCTGTTCGCTCAGGCTGAGGTGCCGACGACCTATCTCTACACGTCGTTTTACTGGGACAACATGATCTCGTTCGGGATGGGCCCGGCGAGAGACGAGAACGGCACCTTGACGATCACGCTTCCGCTGGCCGAGGCAAAGCTGCCAAGCATCGCCGCCGGGGACATCGGAGCTTGCGCCTACGGCATCTTCCGTCAGGGCGAGCGGTGGATCGGCCAGAGCGTTGGCGTCGCCGGGGGCCACCTCAGCGGTGCGGACCTGGCAGCCGGATTGAGCGGCGCGCTCGGTCAGGACGTTCAGTACCGCGCCGTCAGCCCGGCCGCCTACAGCGCCTTCGGCTTCCCAGGCGCCGACGAGCTGGCGAACATGTTCCAGTTCAACACCGAGTTCGCCACGGATTACTGCTCCGCTCGCGAACTCTCGGTCAGTCGGGGACTGAACCCGGAAATGACCAGCTTTGAACGCTGGCTCGAGCAGAACGCCGATCGGATCCCGCTCGGCTGAGCGGGCCCGGGGGTACGCTCAGTTCGGTGCAGATCACCCGCAGCTCGATTGATACCGCCAAGGGCCCGGACGACTGGTTCACCGGTGACGTGTACATCGATGCCATCGCCGCGCCGGCGGGCAGCTCGACCTTCGCCGCCGCGAGCGTCCACTTCACCCCGGGCGCTCGCACGGCGTGGCACACGCACCCGCACGGGCAGACCATCTATGTCACCGAGGGCGTCGGCTTGTGCCAACGGGAGGACGGACCGATCGAGGTGATCCGGCCCGGCGACCGCGTGTTCTTCGAGCCGGACGAGAACCATTGGCACGGCGCCGCGCCTAACCGGTTCATGGTTCACATAGCCATGCAGCAGAACGACGAGTCCGGAAGTCCGGTCAGCTGGGGCCGCCAGGTGAGCGACGAGGAGTACGCCGCCGCTCCGGATCCGGATGCGGCCGAGTGACGGTCGCGCCCGCTGGCCGTCGTTCAGTTCCGATCCGGGGTTTCGCCGGCCGGCTGGCGCCGACGCGATCTTTCCGCATCGTCGGCGTCGCCAACCGCCCAGCCCACTCGCTCGGCGAGCTGAGCGGCGAAGTGCGAGCTCTCGAAGTCAGCTGAATTGACCCGCTCGCGCAGCATCACGGCCTCCGGCGATCCGTCCGCCGCGTTCGTCATCACGATGATTTCAGGCAACGTTCTCCTCCCGGACTCCCTCAACGAGCCGACTCTCAACGAGCGGCCGCACTCATCAGCGGCGTTATAGCTGCATCCGTGCTTCGATGCAACACAAATAGTTAACTGTTGCATGAGACCCGACTCGAGCCCCATGTTGAGCCTCGCTCAAGCCGCCAACCGCGCCCGCGCGATCTCAGACGGGGTGGACCGTAGCTCCGGTCCGCCCCGAGCGAGCGCGTGTAGCGCAATGGCGCGTCGGAGGCGCACGACGTTATCCACGCGGCCGAAGCCAGAGCGGGAGAAGTATTGGACGATCTCGGTGTGTCGCGTAACGGACTGCCTTCACCCACGCCGCCGGCGGTGGCCTCGGTATCAGGGGCTTTCCCGCTCGACCTCGAGCTTTCGCTCAGGCGGATCGAGCGGCTCCTCCGAGACGCAAAAGCTCGCGGAGCGGACCTGGTCGTGTTTCCCGAGGCTGCGCTCGGCGGGTATCCGTGCGAGGCGACCGGCGCACTAACGACGCCAACGGCACTGACGCGTGAATCTGACGTGTTCGAACGTCTCGCGCGCGTCGCGGGACAAACCATTCTCTGCGTCGGTTACACCGAGGCGGCGCCGGGCGGGCCGTTCGCGAGTGCGATCTGCTTGAGCGGTGATGGTGTCCACGGACATCACCGCAAGGTTCACGTGCCGCCGAGCGAGCGAGCCATGATCCGTCCGGGCGATGGGTTCGCCGCCTTTGACACTCCCCTGGGACGAATGGGGATGCTCATCTGTTACGACAAGGTCTTTCCGGAGGCCGCGCGGAACCTGGCGCTCGACGGCGCCGAGATCGTCGCGTCGATGGCGGCATGGCCCGTATGCCGGCGAAGCCCGGCGCCGGTCGTTCGCGAGGACACGCAGGTTCGGCACTTCAATGCGCTGGACGTGGCTCGGGCGGTGGAGAACCAGCTAGTGTGGGTATCGGCCAATCACTATGGCTCACTCGGTCGTCTCAGATTTCCAGGCCAAGCCAAGATCGTGGATCCCGACGGTCGGCTGCTCGCGTCCACCGGCGCGCGGGCCGGGCTCGCGTTCGCCCGAGTCGATTTTCGCGCTGTCGTGCATAGGGCGCGGGCTGAGCTGTTTCATCTCGGAGACCGCGTCGCCGGGGCGTATGGCATGAGCTCAGCTGCGCGCGTCGCCTGATGTGCGGGATCGCCGGACGGCTGGGCCCGGGGGCCCCGGGCGAAGACGAGCGATTCCTGGCCCGCCTCGAGCATCGCGGTCCGGACGACGCCGGCGAGGTGCACTTCGAGGGCGGCTGGCTCGGACACCGTCGTCTCTCGATCGTCGACGTCGACGGCGGACATCAGCCGCTGCAGACGCCCGACGGCCGCCGGTGGCTCGTGGGTAACGGCGAGATCTACAACCACGACGAGGTACGCCGGGATCTTGGGGACCACAGGTACGCCACCCGATCCGACAACGAGGTGGCTCTTCGGTTGCTGGAGCGACGGGGGCCGGAAGCCCTGGGCGAGCTCGAGGGGATGTATGCGCTGCTGTCTGCGACCTCCGACGGGGGCTCGTTCGTGGCGGCTCGCGATCCGGTGGGCATAAAGCCGCTGTACTGGGCGCGCCGCGATGGCGAGGTGCGCTTCGCCTCGGAGATGTCCGCTTTCGAGCCGACCTGGCGACCCGCGCTCGAGGTGTTCCCGCCCGGTCATTACTGGACGCCTCACGGCGGCCTGCGACGGTTCGCCTGTGCGGTGCCGACCGGGCAGGCAGCCGATGACCGGCCGGAGCCCGGGCCCGAGGACCTCGTCGACACCCGCGATGTCCTGGTCGAATGCGTGCGCCGGCAGATGATGGGCGATGTTCCCGTGGGGGTGTTCCTGTCCGGGGGCCTTGATTCGACGCTCGTCGCGGCGATCGCGGCCCGCCACTACGCCGAGGAGGGCAAGCGCCTCTCGACCTTCGCCGTCGGGATGGAGGGAAGCCCGGACCTCCTCGCCGCGCGGAAGGCCGCCGAATACCTGGATACCGACCATCACGAGCGCGTCTACACCGAGGACGAGGCGCTTGCTGCCGTGGCGCCGGTGGTCCGGACGATCGAGCATTTCGATCCGTCACTGGTCCGCAGCGCGGTACCGAACTACCTGCTGGCCGAGATGACGGCTCGCCACGTCAAGGTGGTCCTCACCGGGGAAGGCGCCGATGAGCTGTTCGCGGGCTACAGCTACTACCAGGACTTCGTCGATCCCGAAGATCTCCACGGCGAGCTCATCCGGACGGTCGAGGACCTTCACCATCTGAACCTCCAGCGTTGCGACCGGGTGACGATGGCCCACGGGCTGGAAGCGCGCGTTCCGTTCCTTGACCGGCAGCTCATCGCGCTCGCGCTCAGACTGCCCGCGGCGTGGAAGGTGGCCGGCGACGGCACGCCTGAGAAGCGCCTGCTCCGGCAGGCGTTCAAAGGCTGGCTGCCGGACGAGCTCCTATGGCGAGAGAAGGCCCAGTTCGGCGACGGCAGCGGCGCCGCCTCGGTGCTGACCGCGGCCGTCGAGCGGCTGGTCAGCGAAGAGGACTTCCGCGAACACGCGGCCGAGGTCGATCCCCCGCTCCGGACCCGCGAGGAGCTCGCCTACTACCGGATCTGGAGCGCGCACCTCGGCGGTGTGAACCCGCAAGGAACCGTTGGGCGGTTCGCCACCGCCTGAGCAGTACGCACGATTGGAGGCCGGGTTCAACCCTCGGCGGCAGGTTTGAAGTGGCGCTCGAGCTCGTTCGCGTATCGGTGACCCACCGATTCCCGGCTCTCGTGGAGCCACTGGCTGAACGCCGTCGTGCCGCGAGGGGGATCGTGCGACACGAGCAGGCCCGCCATAAGACCGTCGATCTCGTCCGGGGTCAGGACCACGTCTCGGACCAGGACCCCGAGGGCACGGGCGGCGAGCCCCATGAGCGGCGCAGGCACGTGAACGACGCGGGCGCGTGCGCCGATCGCGCGTCGGACCAGCGCCACCAGATCTCCGAACGACATGGTCTCCGGTCCTGCGGCGTCGCTCACGGTCGGGGCGCCCGGCCGAGCCGCGTCGAGGCAAAGCTGGGCCAGGTCGTCGACGTGGACGGGCTGGACGAGATAGTTCCCGCTCCCGGGCACCGCGAACACGGGCATGTGGCGCAGGACCCAGGCGATGTTGTTGACCAGCACGTCGCGGCCACCGAACATCCAGGTGGGGCGGACGATCGAGTATGGGACGCCCGCGCGGGAGAGCGCGTCCTCGACCATCGCCTTTCCCCGGAAGTACGGCAGAGGGGAGCCCGGCGACGGGTTCGTGATGCTGAGGTGCACGATCCGTTCGACTCCGGCCCGTTGAGCGGCGGCGAACAGAGCTTCGGAGCGCTGGATCGCCTGCTCGAAGCTCGTCTCCCCGTGGTCGAAGCGAACCCAGTACGTGTTGTAGACCGTGCTCACGCCTTCGAAGCTGCGGGTCAGCTCCACGGGATCATCGAAGCGATACGGGAAGGCCCGTACGTCGGCTTGGAGGGGGTGCGCTCGATCCGGATGAAAGCTCAGCGTTCTCACCTGCCGTCCGGCATCCACCAGGCGCCGAGCGATGTGCGAGCCCGAGTAGCTGAACGCTCCGGTGACCAAATCGACTGGTGCCGCCGCGCTCACGTCACGCCCTCGGAGGTGGTTCATCGGCGGAGTCTCCCGACGTGGCGAGGCGCGCCGCCTGTACCGGCATCGAGTGTCGCGACTGTCTCCAGATGTGCCGGTCGGCGTAGGACCAGGCGTAGATCGGGCTGCCCTCTCGAACCAGCTCGCGCAGTTCTGGCAGGCGGAGTTCCTGCGCTGACCACTCATAGAGCGCCTGCACCCGCGGTGCGATCAACCCGTAATCCAGCATCCGCCCGAGGCCATTCTCAGCCCGGACGTAACGCTCAACCTCGCCGTCGAGCGGATATCGGTCAGGGAGGACGCGGCGGAGGGACAGGAACGCGTTGGCCATCCCCAACCGCGGATCGCCGAGGAGCGGGCCCAAGCAGGCGCAGCGTCCAAGTGATAGCCGGGGCGCGGCGACCAGCGCGTGTGCGAAGAGCACCCGGATCAGGGCGACGTTGAGAAAGAACCGTTCGGGCCTCGACTCGCGCTCGGCCAGTCCTCGGTGCTCCAGATACGCCGACACGACGCTGACGTTGTGCGCGCGGTACCAGGTGCGCGCGGTCGGCTCGGCGATGAACGACATCCAGAGCGCGATGCTCGGGGAGGTCGGCTCGCCGGGCCGGCCGCTCGCGCGCGCCATGGCCTCACAACCGTCCAGGAGCAGCCGCTCGTTCACCGCGCGCCACCAGCGGCTTCCCGGATCGGCGCTATCGACCGGACGCAGAACGCCGCGCTCGGCCTGCCAGCGCATGAACGACAGCGCGGCTCTCCTAAACGGTCTGTGCCGCCGAGTCGAGCCTCGCGGCTCGTGGTACGTATCGGCGAGCAGCGCCATCCGCCCCTCGGGGTCGTCGCGCACCCGCGCGACCTGTGCCGCTGCCCACTCGCCCGCCGTCTCGGCCTGTGCCATCGCGGACACACATACCAGGAACGCCGGCAAAGGGTGGCCTGGGCGACTAGCTCTGGCTCGCGGCTCGGTGCCGACGAACGGCGGACCCGGGAAAAGCCGCTCGCGCTTGGGTCAACCCGAGGTAGGCCGTCAAGGCGAGGACGGCGGTCGCCTCGGCCACGATCGCCACCACGATCGTGGGGCGAAAGCCGTAGTCGGTGAAGCCGAACAGGCTCGAGGTCTCGCTCACCCAGAGCGCAACGAGCGATCCCGCCCCGATCCCGATTCCGGTCAGCGCGAGCAACGTCCGCGCGGCGTCCCCGAAGCGGGGTGAGATCCGTCCGAGGGGGAGCAGCAGGCCCACGCCCACGACGGTCGCGGCGATGAAGTTCGCCAGGAACAGCGTGCCGATCGTCGGGACAGTGGAGAAGCCGTTCGCCACATATTCGTCGAGATGGTCGGCTCCGGTGGCGAGCACGCCGGCGACCCCCAGGCCGAGCATCGCCTGGGCGAGGATTGAGCGAGATCGATGTGCGCGCATGGGGGCCTCCGTTTCAAGAGCTGGTGTCACCTGGGATGACCGAGGGAAGGCTCGCCTCCTTCCCGCCGCGTTTGGGTGATCGGTCGATGGGAAGGGTGACGGCCACATGACCCCGGAGACGACATCGGCCGCCGAGTCCCTTTGGCTTGACCAGGCCGCGCGGCCGCGTTACGAACCGCTCGCGGGCACGGTGGAGGTTGAGGTCGCCGTCGTCGGCGGAGGGATCGCGGGCCTGACCGCGGCGCTGACGCTCAAGCGCGCAGGGGCGACGGTCGCCGTGATCGAGGCTGCCGGCGTCGGCACCGGCGTCACCGGATGCACGACGGCGAAGGTGAGCGCGCTGCAGTCGACCGTGTACTCGACTATTCGGTCCCGCCACAGCTCGGAACGGGCGCGGCAGTACGCCGAGGCGAGCGCGGCCGGTGTGGAACGACTGGCGGCCATCGTCGAGGAAGAGGGAATCGATTGCGATCTCGAGCGGCGCCCCGCCGCCACCTACGCCGCCTCGGATGCCGAGCTCGAACAGATCGAGCAGGAGGCCGGCGCGGCGAGCGAGGCGGGTTTGCCCGTGCAGATGGTGGAGTCACTCGATCTGCCCTATCCAGTGGCCGGAGCGCTCGTCCTCGCAGACCAGGTCCAGCTCCATCCGGTGCGGTACGTCCGCGGGCTGGCCGCTGCCGTGCAGGGCGACGGCTCGCACGTGTTCGAGAATTCGCGCGTTCTGCGCGTCGAGGAGGGCTCCCCTTGCACGGCGGTGACCGGCAGGGGTGAGGTGCGCGCCGGCCACGTGATCGTGGCCAGCCACTATCCGATTCTCGATCGCGGGCTCTACTTCGCCCGCCTCGAGGCGCAGCGGTCTTACTGCATCGCGGCTCGCCTGAACCGCGGCGCACCGCCGAGGACGATGGCGATCAGCGCCGGGGGGACAACACGGTCGTTGCGCTCATATGGCGACCATCTGATCGTCGGAGGTGAGGGTCACCCGACCGGCTCGGGCAAGGCCACGCCAGAGCGCTTTCGAGCCCTGGAGGAATTCGCTCGCGAGCACTGGGACATCGGGGCGGTGACGCACAGATGGTCGGCTCACGATCCGATCCCCTATGACCACCTTCCGATGATCGGCGTCTATCGACCGGGGTCGTCGCGGCTCTGGGTGAGCACCGGATTCATGAAGTGGGGGCTGGCCTCGGCGACGTTCGCGGCGACGATCCTCGCGGATCAGATCCAAGGCCGGGACAACGCGTGGGCGGACGCGTTCTCTCCCAACCGCGTTTCGCTCACCTCGGCGCACGAGGTGGCCAAGCTGGGTGCGAAGTTCACTGCCGATCTGGTCGCGGACCGGGTCCGACCGCCGCAGGGCCTGTCGGCCGACCACGTCCCCGCCGGCGAGGCGCGCGTGCTTCCCGACGGTCTGGGCAAGAAGGGCGTGTATCGGGAGGCCGACGGGACCCTCCACGCGGTGTCGCTCCGGTGTACGCATCTTGGATGCCTGCTGCGCTTCAACGCGGCCGAGCGCTCCTGGGACTGCCCGTGTCATGGTTCCCGGTTCGACGTCGATGGTGCCGTGCTGGAGGGTCCCGCCGTCCGGGCGCTGACCCGCCGCGATCCTTAGTGCGGAGGTGGGCCGGTCAGCTGGTGAGCGCGACCACACCTTCGGTCTGGGCATACTCGAGGCACTGACGGCGACCGCTCAGCCCGAGGGCCGAGAAGACGAGCTCGCCATCAAGGCTCACGAGCGACCAACCGTCGGCGCTGGGCAGCAGTCGCAGCTGCCTTGTGCGGTCGACGTGCAGGCGCACGGGCGGGGCGGCATCACTTCGGCGCAGGGCGCGGGGGTGTGGGAGGGTGGTGGTCATGCCCGCAGCTTGAACAGACGGTGTAAGCCGACCCATAGACACACCGCTCAGTTGTCTAAGAACTGGGTTGCGGCCCGGACGCTCGCCGCGGCTCAGCCGAGCTCGCGTGAGGAGACCGCGCAGATCCTAGACCCGCTGACCGGAGGCCTCACCGGTGGCCGCGATCGGTATCGCGTCCGCGGCGCCGCCGGCCGGCGCGGGCCGCCGCCAGGGAACGAGCAGCGCGAGCCCGACGGCGCCGCCGGCCAGCGCGATGGCCGCGGTGACCCACGACGCGCGCTGGTAGGCGCCGAGCGTGGCGCCGGGAGAGTGAGGGTCGCCGAGCAGGGCGATCAGCACCGCCACGCCGACCGCGAGTCCGACCTGCCGGAGCATGTTGACCACGGCCGAGCCGGTGGCGAAGGCGCTTGGTGGCAGCGACGATGCGCCCGTGGCCATCAGGGTCGGCAAGGTCAGGCCGACTCCGATGCCGGTGAGAAGCATCCCGCCCAGCAGCTCACCCGCGTAGTCGGGGTGCAGTCCCATGGCGAGCGCCCACCAGGCGACCCCGGCAGCGAATGCGGTGGATCCCGCGGCGATGACCACGCCCGATCCGAATCGCGCGGCCAAGCGGCCGGCGAGCAGGAACGAGAAGATCGGGACCATCAACGGGCCGGGGGCGATCGACAGACCGGTGATCAGCGGCGACCAGTGCCAGACGTTCTGGGCCCAAAGCACGCGCGAGAGCAGCATCGCTCCGAATGAGGCCGAGAACAGCAGGGCCACCGCGGAGGCACCGGTGAACGGTCTCAGCCGGAACAGGGCGCGATCGATCAGCGGGTTGGAGGCCCAGGCACTGTGTCCGGCGAAGGCGAGGAGGACGAGCGCCGCCCCCCCGAGGGTGCCGATCGTCCGCACGTCGCCCCAGCCCCACGAGCCACCTTTGACCAGCCCGAGCGAGAGCGCGCCGATTCCGACCGTGACCAGCAGTGCGCCCAGTACATCGGGCCGGGGCACCGCGTGACCAGCCACTCGCGGTAGCCGTCGCCACCCGACCGCGAGCGCGGTCAGGCCGACCGGCACGTTGACCAGGAACACCCAGCGCCAGCTCGCCGCGACCAGCAGCCCGCCGATCACGGGTCCGAGCGCCGCCGCCAGACCGCCCACGGCGGTCCAGGTCCGCACGGCGCTGTGGCGCCGCTCGGGCGCCGAGGTGGCGAGAATCAGCCCCAGCGACGTCGGCGTCAGGAGGGCCGCGCCCGCCGCCTGGACGACGCGGAAGGCCACGAGCATGGGGAGGCTCTGCGCGGCTCCGCACGCGGCCGACGCAGCCACGAAGACCAGTACTCCGAGCAGGAACCCGCGCTCGCGGCTGAACCGCTCGGCGATCCGGCCGAACAGAACGAGCAGGGCGGCATAGACGATCGCATAGGCGTTCAGGACCCACGACAGGTCTCCGAGGCTGCCGCCGCGCAGGTGAAAGTCGTGTCCTATCTGGGGCAGGGCCACGTTGACGATGAACAGATCGAGGCTGGCGAGGACGACGCCCGCACAGACGATCAGCAGGACCAGGCCCGGCGAGGCGTCCCGGGAGGACTTCACGTACGGCTGGCTTAGGGATGACATAGCCAGCATCCTAGCAAGCTGACTTACGGATGCAACAGTCAGCTATCATGACAGCCATGGAACACACGTTGCGCATGACCGGGGCTCTCGACCCGCGTGGAGATTGGACGGCCGAACGTTGCACGCTGGCCCGGGCGCTCGACGTCGTCAGCACGCGCTCGGCCTTCCTGATCCTGCGTGAGGCGTTCTACGGAACCACGCGCTTCGACGACTTCGCCGAGCGGGTGGGGATAAGCGAACCGGTCGCCTCCAACCGGCTTCGGGAGCTCGTCGGCCAGGGGCTGCTCGAACGCGAGGATTACCGCGAGCCCGGCCAGCGCACGCGCCAGCGCTACCGCCTGACCGAAAAGGGAGCCGACCTGCTCCCCGCCCTGGTCGCGCTGATGCAGTGGGGCGACCGCTGGCTGGACGAGGCGGGGGGACCGGTTGAGCTGCGCCACCGGGATTGCGGGCAGCGGGTCGGGGTCGAGCTGCGATGCGCCGCCGATCATTCCGTGCCGCCGGACGAGCTTGACCTGGCCGCGCGCCGGCGCCGCCGCTAGGTCCGCCGACCCGCGGGCGGACGGTCCCGCACCGCCGGCTTGAGGACCGGAGATGACCGCGATTACGGCTAGCGTCGCAGGTCGTCCGCAGGTCACCTTTTCCACTTGGAGGTCGAGATGGATTGGAAGTTGGAGCTGCTTCAGGTCCCGGTCGCCGATATCGATCGCGCCAAGGACTTCTACGTCGGGAAGCTCGGCTTCCGCGACGACGTAGACGCCGACGTCGGCGACGGAGTCAGGTTCGTGCAGCTGACCCCGCCGGGTTCGGCCTGCTCGATCGCGCTCACCAGCGGGGTTCACCGGATGGCGCCGGGCTCGATCGAGGGGCTCCAGGTCGTGGTCGCGGACGCGGACGCCGCCCGCGACGAGCTGCGGGAGCAGGGGGTGGAGGTCGGCGAGGTGCAGGAGTTCCCGTGGGGCCGATTCGTGTTCTTCAGCGATCCGGATGGGAACGCGTGGTCGGTCCAGGAGCCGGCGCCGCGGGGTTAGAGCGGTTTCCACCTGCCAGTATCAGAGGCGGTTATGAGGTGCTCGGCCTGCGAGGAACGGCGGAACGGCTCCGCCTCCGGAGGGGGTCCGTGACCGCGATCACGGGCCGCTTGTTCAGCGACGTCAGCGCGGTCGCGGCGCGGGAGGATGGGAGCTTCACGGCCGAGGTCGACCCCGAGTGGACGATCCGGGGCAAGCCGAACGGCGGCTACCTGCTGGCCATGCTCGGACGCGCGGCGGCGGCCACGACAGCGCACGACCACGTGATCGCCGCCAGCGCGCACTACCTGCGGGCGCCTGAGCCGGGACCGGTGTCGATCGAGGCCGAGCTCCTGCGAGCCGGGCGGTCCGCCAGTCAGGTGCGGGCCACTCTGAGCCAGGACGGGGCGGCATGCGTCGAGTCGCTGCTGACCACCAGCCGGCTCGTCGTGCCGAGCGCCCCCTTCTGGACCGAGGGCCTGCCGGCTCTCAACGAGGTCGCCTACGAAGATGCGGTCCCGCTCGTGGCGCGCACGCCGGACGGCAGCCGGGTCGCGATCATGGACCAGATCGAGATCCGGCTCGAGCCGGACTCAGCCGGCTTCATGAACCTCGCCCCCCGCGGCCTCGGTGAGCTCCGGGGCTGGCTTCGGCTTCCGGGCGACGAGGCGTTCGATCCGGCGTCGTTGCTGTTCGCCGTTGATGCCTACCCGCCGGCCACGTTCGATATCGAGTTCGCCGGCTGGGTCCCGACCCTCGAGCTGACGGCCTACGTGCGCGCGTTGCCGGCGCCTGGCCCGGTCCGAGTCCTCCAGCGCGCCCACCTGATCGATGCCCAGCGCGTCGACGAGGCTTGCTTCGTCTGGGACTCGACCGGCCGGCTCGTCGCCCAGGGCACGCAACTGGCCGGGATCCGGCTCGGTTGATCAGGCCCGCGCGGGGTATCGAGTACTGTGATTGCTGCTAGCAGGGGATAGGACGCCCGGTGGCCGAGACGGTCGGCAGGGCCTGCACCGCCCACCGCCTTGAACGTCGATTCTGCATTCATTCCCGGCCTCGACTCGCTTGGCGTGGTCATGGAGGCCACGGCACGCGTGGACGAGACGTTCGACCTGGCGGCCCGCCATCTCGACCCGTCGCTGGTCGACGTGCTCCACATCCTCGGCTTCGACCGAGAGTACGTCTCCGCGCGGGGCTCGTACCTGTACGACACGCAGGGACGGGCATATCTCGACTTTCACACCGGCGAGGGCTTCGCGAGCCTGGGGCATAACCACCCTGACGTGGGGGAGGTCCTGCGGGCCGTCATCGGCGCGGACCTGGTCGACGGCGTCCAGATTCACTATTCGCCACTGGCGGGAATGCTGGCCGAGGAGCTGACTCAACGCCTGCCGGCCGGACTGGAGGCGGTCTTCTTCACCAGCAGCGGCGCCGAGGCGGTCGACTCGGCGATGAAGTTCGCCCGCGCCGCCACCGGACGCCCGCGCTTCGTTTCGTGCGCGAGCAGCTTTCACGGCGTCACGCTCGGGCCGCTGTCGGTCGTGGGCGACGACTTCCTCAAGGAGGGATTCGGTCCGCTGCTGCCGGGCTGCGACCGCGTTCCGTACGGCGACTTGACCCGGCTCGAGGCGGTTCTCCGCGGCGAGGAGGTGGCGGCATTCATCGTCGAGCCGGTTCAGGGCCGGATGGTGACCCTTCCGCCCCCCGGTTACCTGCAGGCGGCGCAGGAACTGTGCCGGCGCTACGGCACCCTGTTCGTCGTCGACGAGGTGCAGACCGGCCTCGGACGCACGGGCAGATGGTTCGCGCTCGAGCACTGGGGCCTGGAGCCCGACTTCGTGCTCGTCGGCAAGGCGCTCAGCGGCGGTTACATGCCGGTGGCCGCGATGGTCACGACGCGTGAGATACATGAGCGCGCGGTGGGCACGCTCGAGCGCTCATACGTGCACCAGTCGACCTTCGGTCGCAACCGGCTCTCGATGGCCGCGGGCCTGGCCGCGCTGCGGATCATCGAGCGCGACGGACTGGTCGAGCACGCCGAGCGTGTGGGAGCGTTGCTCCAGGACGGCCTGCGGGAGCTTCAGCGGCGCTACGAGATCGTCAAGGAGGTGCGAGGCGCGGGGCTCATGATCGGGATCGAGCTCGGCGCGCCCCGGTCGCGACTCGGACGGTTGAGCTGGCGCCTGATGCAGAAGGCCAGCGAGGGCCTGTTCCCGCAACTGGTCGTGATCCCCCTGCACCGCGATCACGGCGTGATCACGATGGCGGCGGGGATGAACGACGTCATCAAGCTGCTGCCCCCGCTCACGCTGAGCGAGGAAGAGGCACGCGAGTTCCTCGGTGCACTCGAGTCCGTGCTCGCCGATTGTGAAGGCGAGCGGGGCAAGAACTGGGCCGTGGTCCGTGATATAGCCGTCGCCTCGATCGCCCGCAAGCAGCGCGCCAAGTCGCGGTGAGCGGCGGCCCGTCCGATTCACTCAGCCTCTGTCTGGTCACCGGCGCGTCCGGGTTCATCGGCGGTCACGTAGCGCGCCGGCTCGTCGCCGAGGGGTACCGAGTCCGCTGTCTCGTCCGGCCGACCAGTGACACGTCGCCTCTCGAAGGGCTCGGCGTGGAACTTGCCACCGGTGACCTGACCAGTGTGGGGTCGCTCACAAGCGCGGCCGCGGGATGCCGCTTCGTCGTCCACTGCGGGGCACTGGTGTCCGATTGGGCCACCGTCGACGAGATCCGGAACATCAACGTCGCAGGCACCCGCAACGTGCTGGAGGCGTCGGTCGCCGCTTCCGTGGAGCGCGTGGTCCATCTGAGCACCACCGACGTCTACGGCCATCCGGGTAGTTCCGGAATCGAGGAGTCGCAGGCTCCGGCCGGCTTCGCCAACTGGTACTCGGAGACCAAGCGCGCGGCCGAGGCCGAGGTTCGGCGCGTCGAGCCCCTGGAGACGGTGATCCTGCGCCCCGCCACCGTTTACGGACCTCGGTCCGAGGACGTCGTGGGGGAGATGGCCCGGGCGCTCCGAGCCCGGCACATGGTCCTGATCGGGGGTGGCCGTGCGATCGCCGGACTCAGCTACGTCGAGAACGTGGTCGATGCCGTGGTGCTGGCGCTCGGCCACGAGGCCGCGCCGGGACAGGCGTTCAACGTCACCGACGGGCTGGACATCACGTGGCGGCGATTTCTCGGCGACCTGGCCAACGGCCTCGGCTGCCCTCCGCCTCGCTGGAGCCTGCCCTACGGGCTCGCGCACGGGCTCGCCTTCTCGCTCGAGCACGGGTATCGGCTGCTTCGCCGGGCGACCGGGCTGAGCGCCCCGCCGTTGCTCTCCCGTCAAGCCGTTCAGGTGCTGGGGAGGAATCAGGACTTCAGTAACCACAAGGCCCGAGAGCTGCTCGGCTGGGTGCCCCGGACCTCCTACCAGGAGGGGCTTGCGGCGACGCTCGCATGGCTCAGGGCGTAGGGACTGATTGGGGGCCGTGTCGGCCGGGGGCCGCCACGGCGTCCCTGGGGCCGGCGAGGGCCCGTCCGGACCTCTCAGGCACGCCGGAACGCGCGCACGGCCAGTGGGATGAACACGAGCAGGAGGCCGGCGAGCCAGGCGAGTGCCCCCAGCGAAGACGAAAGGGCGTGGCCGTGTCCGATGGTCAGGGCGCGCGTCGAGTTGACGACCAGAGTGATCGGGTTGACCTCGGCGAAGGCGCGTACCGCGGCCGGCATGGTTGCCGTGGGCACGAAGGCCGATGAGGCGAAGACGAGCGGAAAGACCCAGATGAAGCCGACGGACTGCGCGGTCTCCGGATTGCGCACGCTGATGCCCACGAAGGCGCTGATCCACGAGAAGACGTAGGCGAAGGCAAGCACGAGGAGAAACCCGAGCGCGATCTGCCAGACCGGTTGGGTGGGCCGGAAGCCGACGGCAAAGCCGAGCAGAAGCATGATGATCAGCGTCGCGCAGTTTGTGATCAGGTCCGCGGCGGTACGACCAACGAGCACGGCGGACCGGGCGATCGGCAACGAGCGAAAGCGGTCGACGACGCCGGCGGAGAGGTCCTCGGTGAGCCCCAGCCCGGTGGTGAGCGCCCCGAACGTGGCGGTCATGACGATGATCCCCGGCATCAGATAGTCGACGTAGCTCACCCTGCCGGTGTTGATGGCGCCGCCGAACACGTAGCGGAAGAGCAGCACGAAGATCACCGGCTGCACGAACAGGTAGACGACATACATGGGCCGACGGAGGATCTTCCGCAGCTGCCGGACCGCCATCACCTGACTGTCGGCCAGCGTTTCCGCCAAGGTCAGCCGGCCGCGTTGCGAGAGCGTCGGGGCGTAAGTGGTCATGCGGCCTCCTTGATTTGCTCCGGGGCGGTCGGGGGCTCGGCGCGTCGCCCGGTGAAGGTGAGAAACACGTCGTCGAGGCTCGGTTGCCCGACCTGCACGGACGCGACGGTCAGGTGATGGGCGTCCAGACGCCGGATCGCTTCGGCCGAGGCGGCCGGGTCCGTGACCGGGAACCGCACCTCGCCCACCGCGTGGTCGACCGCGGGCGGATCGCCGGAGGCCAGGTCGCCGAGCAGCTCGGCGGCGTCGTCGGCGCGGGAGACGTCGGCCACCCGCAGGCTGAGGATCTCGCTGCCGATGTTGGCCTTGAGCTCTGCCGGGGTCCCCTCGGCGACGATCTGGCCGTGGTCCATCACCGCGATGCGCTGGGCCAGGCGGTCGGCCTCCTCCAGGTACTGCGTGGTCAGCAGAACCGTCGTGCCCTCGGTGCGCAGCTGCTCCACGATTCCCCACAGCTCCTGGCGCGATCGCGGGTCGAGCCCCGTGGTCGGCTCGTCCAGGAGCATCACCGGCGGCCGCCCGACGAGGCTCGCGCCCAGATCCAGCCGCCGGCGCATCCCGCCCGAATAGGTCGATACGCGCCGCGCGGCCGCTTCGGTCAGTTCGAAGCGCTCGAGCACCTCCTCGGCGCGGCGGCGCGCCTCCCTTGCCGGCAGCCGGTACAGGCGCCCGATCATCTCGAGGTTCTCCCGACCCGTGAGTTCCCCGTCCACCGCGGCGAACTGCCCGGCCAGGCCGATCCGTCGGCGAACCGCGAGCGGCTCAGCCGTCACGTCGTGACCGAGCACGCTCACGCGCCCGGAATCCGGGTCGAGCAGCGTCGCCAGCACTCGCACGAGCGTGGTCTTGCCCGCTCCGTTGGGGCCCAGCAGTCCGAACACGGTGCCTCGCCGGACCTCGAGGTTCAGACCGTCGAGGGCCACGACGGCGCCGAACGCCTTGCCGACCGCCTCGATCTCGATCGCGATGGAGCCGTCACTCATCCTGCTCGTCCTTTCGTGCGCTGTTTCTTGTATTGCTGCCACTCCTCCCAGAGGACCGGCATGCGCGACTCCCACCAGGCGTAGAAGTCGTCAAGCTCCTCGAGCCGGGCACGACGCAGCGGCGACTCCCCGGCCAGGGCCTCCAGCCCCTGCGCCCACAGCGCGCGTGCCTCACCGATCCCCTGGTCGCGCACCTGGTCATCCCAGGCTCCGGGCCGGATCCGGAACCGGTCGGCCCGTTCGCCCCGGATGTGCAGGCGCTCGACCAGCTTCATGCGGACGAGCATGTTGGTGGCGCCGCTGATCGAGCCCGTGCTCGCCCCCAGCGCCTCGGCGAGTTGCGCCGCCGTCTGCTCGGGCGGATCGCAGACGAGGAGCCAGGCCATCACGCGCCCGGTCATGAGCGGGAGGCCGTAGGTCCTCGCGGCCCAGGCCCCACTGGCGTCGATGAACCGCCACAGCTCTTCCTCCATATATTTCAGAAGATACTGAAAGTTCGGATCTTGTCAAACCGACTGACGTCCGCTCGGCGAGCACTCTCGCCTCAAGCCGCGACTCGCCCATGCCGAAGTAGCGCGAGTGGACATGCCGCTTGCCGCCACGGCTTTCGCCGCGCCCGCGGACACGGAGCTGACGGCGGCGCACGAGCTCAAGACCCTGGTTCTCTCCCGGCATCCGGCCATCGTGCTCGAGACCGGGGAGGAGGAGAGAGCCGACGCCGTGCTCTCCGAGGTGGCACGCGAGATCGACCTCGTCGTCTTCGATTGGACGATCACCCATGGCCTCATCCGCCGGCCTGGGACCGAGCCGGTTTACGGCACCGAGGACCCGATGAGGATGCTGGCCACCATCCCGGACCTGTCGGTCGAGGGGCTGTTCGTGCTCAAGGACTTCAGCTCCCATCTTTCGACCCCCGCTCTGTTGCGAACCTTCCGCGAGCTGCTCGAGCAGCTGGGCGCACCGCAGCGGCGATCGACGATCGTCCTGGTCGGCCTCGCGGTCGATCTGCCCGCTGAGATCAACCTCGAGGTGGCTCGCTACCAACTCCGGCTCCCCGGAAGGGACGAGTACCGCCGTGTGATCGACGAGGTGATCACCTCGCTGCAGGCGAGCGGGCGGGCCGAGGTCAACCTTGAACGCCGCGACCTCGACAACTTCGCGTCCGCGCTCTGCGGGCTGACGCTCAATCAGGCGCGCCAGGCCGTGGCGCAGGTCGCGATTCAAGATGGCGCACTGACCGCCGAGGATCTGGACCGGGTGATCGAGCTGAAGGCGCGTGCCCTGCGCGAAGGCAGCCTGCTCGAGTACTTTCCGCCCACGGCGAACGACTCCGAGCTCGGCGGCTTTGGCGGCTTGCAGCGATGGCTCGAGCGGGCTCGGGTCGCGTTCAGCGCCGAGGCGGCCGAGCTCAACATCAGCGCCCCGAAGGGCGTCTTGCTCGTCGGCGTTCAGGGGTGTGGGAAGTCGCTGGCCGCGAAGGTGATCGCGCGCGAGTGGCAGCAACCGCTGCTGAAGCTCGACTTCTCCGCCTTGTACGACAAGTACATCGGCGAGTCCGAGAAGAACCTCCGCCACGCGCTCACCACGGCCGAGGCGATGGCGCCGGTGGTGCTCTGGATCGACGAGATCGAGAAGGGGCTGTCTCCGTCAGGAGACCAGGCCGCCGACGGTGGGCTGTCCCGGCGGCTGTTCGGCTCCTTCCTCACCTGGCTGCAGGAGAAGGCGCCCGGGGTGTTCGTCGTCGCCACCGCGAACGACCTCTCCGCCCTACCTCCGGAGCTTTTGCGCAAGGGGCGGTTCGATGAGATCTTCTTCGTCGACCTTCCCGCTCAGGAGGAGCGCGTCCAGATCCTCGGCATCCACCTGCGCCGGCGCAAGCAGGATCCGGGCGGCTTTGACCTCGAGCGGGCCGCCGCGGCTGCCGACGGGTTCAGCGGGGCCGAGCTCGAGCAGGTGGTGAGCGCCGCGCTGCTTCGAGCGCTGCAAGAGCATCAGGCGCTCAGTACCGAGCTGCTCCTGCGCGAGCTGGCGGCCACGATTCCGCTCTCGCGCTCACGCCGCGAGGACGTGGAGCGGCTGCGGGCGCTCGCCCGCGAGCGGTTCGTGCCCGTGCGCTGATCCCCGCCCGCCTTCGGTAGGGTCGGGCGATGATCGATTGGGGCGCCGGTCACTACGAGCAGACCGCGGTCGAGCTCGAGCCGGTGGCTCAGCACGTGCTTGCGGTAGCGGATCCCCGCCCCGGGGAACCGGTGGTCGATCTTGCCACCGGCACCGGAAACGCCGCCCTCCTGGCCGCACGTGCGGGCGCGGAGGTCACGGGCCTCGACAGCGCGCCGAGACTGATCGACGTCGCGCGCGATCGGGCGGCAGCCGAGGCGCTCGAGGTGTCGTTCGTGGTCGGCGACGTGCTGGCGCTGCCGTTCGACGAGCACGCCTTCGATCTTGCCCTGTCGGTGTTCGGATTGATCTTCGCCCCTGAGCCGCAGCGAGCCTTCGACGAGATGATGCGGGTGCTGACGGCGACCGGCCGGGCCGTGTTCTCGGCCTGGGTGCCGGCGGGTCCGATCGACGCGATGGTCGGCGTGTTCAGCCGCGCCCTGGCCGCGGCCACAGGCCCGGGGCTGCCCCGGTTCCCCTGGCACGACCCGGCGTCGATCGAAGAGCTCGCGGCGCCCCACCGCGCCCGGGTCACCGTGCACGACGGTCAGTTGAAAGTCAGCGCGGCCTCGCCGGATGCCTACCTCGAAGCCTCCGAGCGCGGGCATCCGATGAGCCTGGCCGGGCGCCCGGTGCTGGAGCGCGCAGGAACGTACGGTGAGGCGCGCGCCCAGGCGCTCGAGATCCTCCGGCGGGCCAACCAGGACCCACACGCGTTTGCGATCTCGAGTCCGTACCGGATATTCGAGCTTCAGCGCTCTGGCTGAGAGCCGCCGCCCGGGTCGGCTCCGGACGCAGATTCGCTGACCTCCTCCGGGATCATCGGGCCCTCGCCCGAGGGGTCGGAGATGCCCTCCTCAATCCACAGGTAGCGACCCTTGAGCACCTGCTGGGCCGCGGCGTGGTTCTCCTCGTCATCGTTGTCCCAGAGGCCGGCGAATTGCTCCTCGGCCCGACGCCGGGCCTGAGCGCAGAACAGCTGCGCGAGCTCCAGCGCCTGCTCTCGCCGGTCCGGGTGTTCGGACCCGATCGTGTCGGCATAGACGACCGCGGAGGAGATGGCGAACAGCTCGGCCGCGATGTCGACGATCCGTCCCAGGAAGGCCTGTTTGTACTCGAGCTTGGCCTGCCAGCGCCCCATCGCGTAGAAGGTCGAACGGGCGAGCTTGCGGGAGGACCGCTCCACGTAGCGCAGATGCTTGGCCAGCGCGCCGAACTCGTCGTAGGAACGCGGGTTCTGCCCGGCCCCGACCACGAGCTGGGGCAGCCACCGGGAGTAGAAGCCGCCGGCGCGGACGGCCGCCTGGGCCTTGGCCTTGAGGTCGCCACCGGGTTCGAGGATGTCGCCGGCCACGGCCAGGTGCTGGTCGACCGCCTCCCGGGCGATGAGCAGATGCATGATCTCGGTCGACCCTTCGAAGATCCGGTTGATGCGCATGTCGCGCAGGACCTGCTCGACCGGCACGGGCTTTTCCCCCCGCGCCTTCAGCGAGGCCGCGGTCTCATACCCCCGGCCCCCGCGCACCTGGATCAGCTCGTCGACCACCTTCCAGCCCAGCTCCGAGCCGTAGAGCTTGGCCAGCGCCGCCTCGATCCTGATGTCACTGGACTTGTTGTCGGCCAGTCGACTGGCCACATCGAGCATCGCCTCGAGGCCGAACGCGCTTCCGGCGATGAAGGCGATCTTCTGTGCCACCGCGTCGTGCCGGCCGACCGGTCGTCCCCACTGGACCCGCTCGTTGGCCCATTCGCGTGCGATCTTCGTCGCCCACTTGGCGGTACCGACACAGATCGCGGGCAGCGCCAGCCGCCCGGTGTTGAGCGTCGTAAGCGCAACCTTCAGCCCCTCACCTTCGCGTCCGATCCGGTTCTCATCCGGAACGAACACGCTGTCCAGGAGCGTGACCGAATTCTCTATCCCGCGCAGCCCCATGAACGAATTGCGGTGCTCGACGCTGACGCCGTCGCTGTCGTAGGGGAGGATGAATGCGCTGATTCCGCCCCGGTTCCCGTCCCCCTTGGGCACCTGCGCCATGACGACCACGACGTCGGCGATGGCGCCGTTGGTCGCCCACAGCTTGCGTCCGTTCAGGACATAGCCGCCGTCGACCGGTGTGGCCGTAGCGGCCAGGCGCGCCGGGTCGGACCCTACGTCGGGCTCGGTGAGCAGGAAGGCGCTGATGTGGTCCGTGGCCACGAGCGGCAGCCATTTGCGCTTCTGCTCCTCGGTCCCGAACAGGCGCAGCGGCTCGGCCACCCCGATCGACTGGTGCGCGCTCAAAAGGGTCGACAGCGAAGCGTGCCAGACGCCGGCCAGCGCCAGCGCCTTGTTGTAGTAGACCTGCGAGAGGCCGAGCCCGCCGTACTCCTCGGAGACCTTCATCCCGAGCGCGCCGATCCGCTTCAGCGCGTCGATGCCGCGCTCGGGGATCTTGGCCTCGCGCTCGATCTCCAGCGGATCGATCTCACCTTCGAGCACGGCTCGCAGGTCGGCCAGGAACCGCTCGCCCTTCTCCACCGCCTCCGCATCGAGGCGGGGTTGCGGATGGATCAGGTCGAGCCGGAAGTCGCCGAGGAACAGCTGCTTGCCAAAGCTCGGGAGCTTCCATTCCGACTCCCTCGCCGCCTCGGCGACCTCACGGGACTGCTTTTCTGAGACTTGGGTGGCCACGTTCTATCGCGCTCCTCGGGACGGTTCGATCAACGAACATATACCCGCGCACGAGAAACCGAGATCGTCCGCCCGCACCGGTGGCCGGCGCCACCAGGTCAAGCCCGCCCACGCTCCTGGTCAGCCGGCCGAAACGGCGACCTGCTCGAGCAGGATCATCGCGTCCTGCAGGCCGGACTCCATCCCGGAGTCGATGATCGCGTCGCGCGCCACTCTGCTCGACGCCTCGATCATCAACGTGAGCGTCGTGCGGCCGCGGGCCTCCTCGAGCGTGACGGTGTTCAGCGTCGCGCCCTGCTCCTCGGTCACCCCGGCCGGCAGCCCTTCGTAGACCTCCGTGGAGACGATCCGCTCTCCCGGCACGATCTCCCGGTACTCGCCGTGGAAGCCGACCTCGGTGCCGTCGGGCGTGACCATGACCTGGCGCCACCGCCCACCGACACGCAGGTCGATCTCCACCGAGGTCACCCGGCCGCGATTGGCATGCCACCAGCGGGCGACCAGCTCCGGCGTGGTCCAGGCCCGGTAGATCAGGTGCTTGGGAGCATCGAACTCCCGCGTGATCAGTATCTGGCGATCGCTCGGCAATGTGAGCCTGGTCGCCTTCTCGCTACTCGCTGCTGGGCTCATCTCGTTCCTCCTGTCGTTTGAGTTCCTCCACCACGGCATCGAGCTGCTCGAACCGCTCGGACCAGAGTTGCTCGTAGCTCTTGACCCAGGCGTGGATCGGCCTCAGCGCGTGCGCGTTGACTCGATACAGCCGCTGCCGCCCGTCCTCGCGGACCTCCACCGCGCCGACCTGGCGCAGAACGCGCAGGTGCTTCGACACCTGCGGTTGCGCGAGACCGATCTTTCCCACCAGGTCGTTGACCGAGCACTCACCGCCGGCGAGCAGGTCCAGGATCTGCCGCCGGCGCGGTTCGGCGACCGCGTTGAACGCATCTGTCGTGGTCGATGCCCTGGCCACGCCAGAAATCATATTCCTATATGGGTATATAAGTCAAGTTTCGCTGCGCCTGCGGACATGGGGCGCGCTTGGCCGCCGCCGGGCGCGGGTAGCCCCGGTCCGGCAGCTTCAGAGGTTGGGAGAGCGTGATGCGTCTAAGTCGGTCGGTAGTCCTGGGACTGGCGGTGCTCGCCCTCAGCTGCACGACCGCCCGGGCGGCCACGCCGGAGGTCTCGACCGGCAACCGGCTCCAGGACCGGCGCGAGGTCACCGCGGGGCAGCGGTCGTACTCGGTCGGCTTCGAGGACGGGCGCTTTTACGCCAACGGGTGGCACATCACGGGGGAGATGGGCGGCATCTGGGCGCCGCCCCTGAAGCTCGCCGATGGCGTGTGGTTTCGGGTCAACGACACCTGGGTCGGGCCGGCCACCAGCTTCGCCAGCGGCTGGGGCTACACCCGTTACTCGGTCCCGGCCGTCGCCGGCCTGCAGCTTCAACGCGTCGATTTCGCCCCCGACGCCGATCGTGCGGTGCTGTTCGGACTCCGGATCACGAATCCCGGCGCGACCAAGCCCGTCTCGGTCACCGTCGACGCTCATTCAGAGCTCATGGGCGCCTACCCCTGGAGCTCGAGCACCCCGAGCGCCGGCGGCAATCTGCCCGACGCGGGCCGCTTCGACGGCAGGGCGCTCGTCTTCACCGACGACGGATCGCCCGGCGCCGGGGTGCCGGTGCACCATTACGCGGCTCTGGTCTCCTCCAGCCTCGCTCCGGTCGGTGGTCGGGCCGTATCGGCGACTTCGGGCGCGCCCGCGCCAGGCTTCCGCGGGCCCCAGCCCGGCAAGGTGTGCGCCGCCGACGACAGCACGTCGGCCCCGAGCGCGTGTGACGACGGCCCGTACGGGAGGGGGGCCGGTGGCGAGCTCGAATATCGGCTCACCGCCCGCGCGCACCGCTCCACCACGGTGTGGATCGCGGTCGCGGGCTCCGACAAGGGCCTTGCCGGAGCCAGACGCCAGCTCGCCGCCGCGCTTGCGAACCCCGATCGCGAACTGGCTCAGAAGGTGGCCCTCCGCCGAGCCCTGGCGAGCTACACACGGGTCTCGCTCCCGGGCGATCGGCTCCTTCAGCGGGCGATCGAGTGGGGCAAGCAGAACCTCGCCGATCTGACTCAGACAGCAGAGAATCTCCAGATTCGCTGGACCGATCAGGGAAAGCAGTACCCGGCACCCCTCGGTACGGTCGCCCACGCGCGGTGGTTCGCCGCCGGCTTTCCCGATTACCCGTGGCTCTTTGCCACCGACGGGGAATACACCGCCTTCGCGGCGGTGGGGCTGGGCCAGTTCCAGACGGTGGAAGACCACCTCCGGGCGGTGCGCGACATCTCAGATTTGCTGAACCATCGCTCGGGCATCGTCGTCCACGAGACGGTCTCCGATGGCTCGGTCTACTTTGGTCACGACAGCCAGACCGCGGGAGCCGACGGATCGACCACCAACGACTTCAATACCGATGAAACGGTCAAGTTCCCGAGCGCGGTGGCCCTGGTATGGCGCTGGACCGGAGACAAGCGGTTCCGCGACCAGATGTACGACTTCGCCCGCCGGAACATGCTCGCTATCGATCAACGGTACGACGTGGATCACGACGGTTGGCCGGAAGGCTCCGGCAACGTCGAGCGCGCCGGAATGGGGCCGGAGAAGCTCGATAACGGGGTCTACTACATGCGCGGCCTCTATGACCTCGCCGACATGGCGAGTTCCAAGCACGACCACGCGACCGCGGCGTGGGCGCTCGGGCTGGCCAATCGGTTGCGCCGCCAGTTCGAATCCACCTGGTGGGATTCTGGTCAGGGGCAGTACGCCGACTCGCTCATCGACCCCGGTAACCAGCAGTCGTTCCAGCGGCACTGGATCGGTCAGGTTCCGATGGAGGCTCAGCTGACCTTTGGCACTCGAGTCACTCCGGGCGTGGCCAGCCACGATCACGGTGTCAGCGCGCTGGCCGCGCGGGAGAACGACTGCTACAGCGGCGCGCGGCCCGGAAACCGCGGGCTGTTCCACACCGGGTGCGGAGGCGGCGCGGACGGCAAAGGGGATTTCGAGATCTTCTCCTTGACGACCTCGATCCAGGCGGTCGGAGAAGGGAACTATGGCCGCCTCGGTGCCGACCAGCAGCGCCGGTACACCGATGCCAACGCGGAAACGATGTTCAGCGAGCCGGCCACCGGTGGCACTCCCGACGAGCAGCCCGGGGCGATGGACGAGATATTCCCCTCCACGCCGCAAGCGGACCCCACCGCGGGCGTGCCGGCAAACCTCAACCGGTGCTGGACGTGCCGTTCCATGGTGATGCAGGCGTGGGGTAACTACGGCACGGTCTGGTCGGTGGTGAGCCAGCAACTGGGCGTGCGTCCGTTCCTCAACTACGGTGCCCTCCAAGTGGTACCTGAGGTGCCGCCCGGTCAGCCCAGCGTCGCCGGCTCGAACATCCGTCTCGGCCGGGGATCGCTCGATGTGTTCGCCTCTCACCGCGGACGCAATTACACGACGACGCTGGCCATCCACGGGTTGAAGCTGCGCTCGCTCAGCATCGGCCAGACCCTGCCGGCCGGAACGCGACCGCAGACCGTGCGCGTGGATGGACATCCGGCCCCCCGGGTCACCGTGCGGCCGACGAATCGAGGCATCGAGGTGACCGTCGCGGTGGCTGGCAACGGTCCCCACACGCTGGCCGTTTCGGCCCGGTGACGACGCGCCGGAGTGTCGCCGCGACGAAGTTCGGACGTCGGGGTGAGGCGTCTCGGGTATAGGGTCAAAGCCATGGCCGCGCTCAACGACACCCGGTTGTGGCATCCATTCGCCGACATGGGGGCGGTGCGGCACGGCGAGGTGATCATCGACCGCGGTGAGGGCGTTTGGGTTTGGGACCGTGACGGACGGCGTTACCTGGACGCGACCGCGAGCCTGTGGTATGCCAACGTCGGCCACGGTCGCCGGGAGATCACCGAGGCGGTTACCAACCAGATGAGCCGACTGGAGGCTTACTCGGCCTTCGGCGACTTCGCCACCGAGCCGGCGCTCGAGCTGGCGGCGGCGCTGACCGAGGTCGCGCCCATGCCCTCGCGCGTGTTCTTCGCCTCCGGTGGCGGCGACGCGATCGACACCGCCGCCAAGTTGGCTCGCCGGTATTGGTTCGAGCTCGGTGAACCGGATCGCACGGTTCTGGTCAGCCGGACCGGGGGTTACCACGGGACCCACGGGTTCGGCACGGCGCTGGCCGGAATACCGGCCAACCGGGCCGGATTCGGCCCGCAGGTCGAGACCGTGCAGGCGCCGCACGATTCGCTCGAGGCGATGGAGGCGGCGATCGAGCAGGTGGGCGCCGAACGAGTGGCGGCGGTGTTCGCCGAACCGGTGATCGGCGCCGGGGGCGTATACCCGCCGTTGCCGGGCTACCTCGAGGGCCTCTCCGTCCTGTGTGAACGGGTTGGAGCGCTCCTGGTCATCGACTCGGTGATCTGCGGGTTCGGGCGCCTTGGCACCTGGTACGGCATCGAACGCTGGAACGTGAGCCCGTCGATGATCGTGTTCGCCAAGGGAGTGACCAGCGGGTACTTGCCTCTCGGCGGGGTGGTGGTCTCCGACCGGGTGGCCGAGCCGTTCTGGCGCGCTCCCGGCGGTCCGGTGCTGCGCCACGGCCCGACTTACGCCGCCCACGCCACGTGCTGTGCGGCCGGACTGGCCAACATCGGCCTGCTCGAGCGCGAGGGCCTGCTCGAGCGCGGTCGCGAGCTCGAACACGTGTTACTCGAAGCGCTGCAACCCCTGGAGCAGCACGATGCGGTGGCCGAGGTGCGCGGCGGCGTGGGGCTTCTGTCCGCGATCGAGCTAACCGACGACGCGCTGGAACGCCACCCCGATGCGGTGGCGCGCGTGGTCGCCCGCGCACGCGAGCAGGGCGTGCTCGTGCGCGGCCTGGGTCGGGCCGTGGCGGTGTCGCCCCCGCTCATCATCGAGCCCGAGCACTTCGGGGTCATCGCCGAGGCGATCGATCACGGCGTAGCGGCGCTGGGCACCGGCGGGGCCGTCGCGACGGGCTAGGGCTGGGGCCGCTCGGCCGCGGACTTGGCCAGCTTGAACCGAGTCCAGATATCGCCGAGGGCGATCTGGTCGGTCGCGGTGAGATGGCTCAAGAAGAAACGCCGGACACCCTCGAGGTGGCTCCTGCGCGCGGCGCGAGCCTGGTGCAGCCCGGCGGCCGTGAGCTCGGCGTAGAGCCCCCGTCCGTCCGATGTGTCGGCGGATCGAGCCACGTACCCGAGCTCGACCAGCCGGTCGACGAGGCGCGTGCATCCGCTGCGGCTCAGCAGCACATGCTCGGCGATCTCGGACATGCGCATCCGGTGGTCGGGCGCGTCGGCGAGGAACATCAACACCTCATAGGCGGAGACCGAGAGCCCGTGCTCGGAATGCATCTGGGCGTCGAGCTGCTGGGTCACCCGCGCGTGCGCCTCGAGCATGCCCCGCCATGCGGCGAGCTCGTGCTCGGTGAGCTGAGACGTGGGTGCGTGCCTATTCTCCGGGCGTTTAACCATGTGGGAAGAATTCTGATTGTAGCCACAACTAGCACTCGCGTCCTCATCAAGGCTTATGACCTGTTATGATTGCATCTGCAACTAGATTTCCAGGGTCGAGAACGACCGCGGAGGAGGCCGGAAATGAAGCTCGATGGCATGCACCACATCACGATGATCACCGGCGACGCCCAGCGAAACGTGGATTTCTACGCCGGCCTGCTTGGCCTCCGGCTGGTGAAGAAGACAGTCAATTTCGACGCGCCGGACGCCTACCACCTGTACTTCGGCGACGAGCACGGGAGCCCGGGATCGATCCTCACCTGGTTCGAATTCGCAGGCGCGCAGCGGGGCCGGGCCGGCGCCGGAATGATCCACACGATCCAGCTCGGGGTGGCTACCGAGGCCTCGCTCGACTTCTGGGCCGAGCGGCTCGCCGCCCACGGCTCCGAGAGCCGCCGAGCGGAGCGTTCGCTGGCCTTCGCGGACTATGACGGCCTGAGCCTGGAGCTCGTCGTCGCGCAGGATGGCAATCCGCCTCTGCGAGCGCTCCACCCCGAGGTGCCGGAAGAGCACGCGATCCTGGGCGTAGAGGGAGCCCGCGCCTATATCGCCCGTGGCGTGGACGCGGATCGCGATCTCCTGACCCGGACGCTCGGGTTCACCGAGCTCGGGCCGGCCGACTACCGCCTCGACGGCGAGCGGCGCCATTTCCACTGGGGCTATGACGCGTCGTCCGAGCGCGGGGTCCAAGGCGCGGGCACCGTGCATCACATCGCATGGCATTCACGCGACGAAGACCACGTGGCCTGGCAGGAGCGGGTGGCAGGGGCGGGTATGAACGTCACGCCGGTCATCGATCGCGACTATTTCCTGGCCATCTACTTCCGTCAGCCTCAGGGCGTCCTGTTCGAGATCGCCACCACGTCGCCCGGCTTCGCGGTGGACGAGGACCCGGCGCACCTGGGCGAGGAGCTCCGCCTGCCCAAGCAGCACGAGCACCTGCGCTCTCAGCTCGAGCGCATGCTCACACCGGTGACCAATCCCCGCCGGGCTCGCCAGGAGGTCTGAGCCATGAGCCTGGTTTACCGTGAGCGGCCGAGCGCCGGAGACCCGGCGGGCCTGCTGATCCTGCATCACGGCCGCGGAGCCGATGAACACGACCTGCTCGGTCTGGCCGACACGCTGGATCCGCAGCGAAGCTGGCACGTCGTCACCCCGCGTGCACCCTTGACGCTCCCGGGGTGGCCCGGGCACCATTGGTACCTCGTTCCGCGTGTCGGCTACCCCGACCCGGACACGTTTCTGGCCGCCTTCACCGAGCTGGCGAGCTTCCACGACGAGCAGTGGAGCCGGACCGGGATCGAACCGGAGCGAACCGTTCTCGGCGGCTTCTCGATGGGCTCGGTGATGAGCTACTCGCTCGGCCTGGCCAAAACGCGTCCCGTCCCGGCCGGGATCATGGCCTTCTCGGGATTCATCCCCACCGTGGCGGGCTGGCACGCCGACCTGGTCTCACGTCCGCACCTTCCCACGTTCATCGCCCACGGCCGCCGGGACCCGGTGATCGACGTCGCTTTTGCCCGCCGTGCGCACGAGCAGCTCGAGGCTGCGGGACTGCCCGTGTCCTATCACGAGTCGGACGCCGCTCATCAAATCGACCCATCCCACGTCCCGCCCGCGATCGAGTGGTTGAATGCCGCGCCCGTTCGGTCACAGCCGCTCGGCGGGTAGGAGATGTGATGGAGCAGCGCCGGTTCGGACGCACGGAGTGGCAGGTGCCGGTCATCGGCCTGGGTACGTGGCAGACCTTCGACGTCGGCCCCGAGGGGCAGCCCACGGCGCGGCAGGTGGTGGAGGCGGCATGGCAGGGTGGCACTCGGCTCTTCGACTCCTCGCCGATGTACGGACGCGCCGAGGCCGTCCTCGGGCGAGCGCTCGGCGACCACCGAGCCGACGCCCTGGTGGCGACGAAGATCTGGACCAGCTCGATCGACGAGGCCCGGAACCAGTTCGAGGCCCAGCTCGGATTCTTCGGCGGCCGGGTGGATCTCGAGCAGGTCCACAACCTGGTCGCCTGGCCGGACCACCTCGAGTGGCTGGAGGACGAGCGAGCGGCCGGAAGGATCGGCTTCATCGGGGCCACGCACTACTCGCCCCGCGCTTTCGATGAGCTCGAGCGGGTCATGCAGACGGGCCGGATCGACGCCATCCAGGTGCCCTACAACCCGCTCGAGCGCGATGCCGAGCGCCGTATCCTGCCGCTTGCGGCCGAGCTCGATCTGGGCGTCATCGCTATGCGGCCGCTCGGCGGCGGCTCGCTCGTCCGTCGCCTCGGCGCCAACGAGCTGCTCAAGTGGACGCTCGCCGACGAACGCGTTCACGTGGCCATCCCCGCCACCTCGAGCGTGGGCCACGCCAGGGCGAACACGGCCGCCGGGGCCGGTCCATGGCCGTCGCCCGAAGCGCGCCGCGCGCTGATCGCCTCGGCCGGTCGCTGACCCCACCGCCGGCCCGCCGGGGCGCTGTTCGCCCGCTGACTCAGGCTCCCGGGCGCCCGCACCCCCGGTTTACACCGACCACCGCCCTGGTAGGTTGCGCTCGTGTCCTCCCGTGAGGCCGAACGCCCCGGCTCACGACCCCGGTCGTTCGAGGCGCTGCGTGAACTGCCCCTCGTGGGCCGAGCTCTCGATTGGGGCATGGGAGCCAGTGCCGCCTCCGACCGCACCCGCAAGGCGGGGACGCGGATCGCCGGGCTGAAGGTGACCGAGTCGGTGTGTCCGTACTGCGCCGTCGGCTGCGGCCAGGTCGTCTACACGCGCGGTGGCGAGCTGGTCGACATCGAGGGCAATCCGCGCTCCCCGATCAATCAGGGCACGCTGTGCCCCAAAGGCTCCGCCTCGCGACAGCTGGTCCAGCAACCCGGCCGGCTGACCAAGGTCAAGTACCGCCGGCCGGGCGGGACCGAGTTCACCGAGATCTCGCTCGAGCAGGCCATGGACATGATCGCCGAGCGGGTCATCCAGGCCCGCGAGGACGGTTGGCAGGACACCGACCGAAACGGCTGGCGGGTCGACCGGACGCTCGGGTTCGCCCACCTCGGTGGGGCGACGCTGGACAACGAAGAGAACTACCTGATCAAGAAGCTGTTCACCGCACTGGGCGCGATTCAGATCGAGAACCAGGCCCGGATATGACACAGCTCCACGGTCCCCGGTCTGGGAACCTCGTTCGGGCGCGGTGGCGCCACCAACTTCCAGCAGGATCTGCAGAACGCCGACTGCATCCTGATCGAGGGCTCGAACATGGCCGAGGCCCATCCGGTCGGGTTCCGCTGGGTGGTCAAGGCCAAGGAGCGGGGAGCTCGGGTCATCCACATCGATCCGCACTTCTCCCGCACGAGCCAGCTGGCTGACACCTACATCCCGATCCGGGCGGGCACCGATATCGCCTTCCTCGGCGGCCTCATCCGTCACGTGATCGAGACCAACGCCTTCTTCCGCGATTACGTGGTCAATTACACGAACGCGCCGACAATCATCAACGAGCACTTCCGGGACACCGAAGACCTGGACGGCGTGTTCTCCGGCTTCGACCCCGAGACCGGGATGTACGACCGGCGCACCTGGATGTACGAGGGCGGTGAGGTCGCCTCGGCCGCCGGCGTGCGCGAGCATTCGACCCAGGCCTTCTCCGAGCGAACGGGCGCCGGGATGATGACGGGCGAGACCGAGCGCGACGAGACGCTGGAGCACCCACGCTGCGTGTTCCAGATCCTGCGCCGGCACTTCAGCCGGTACACCCCGGAGATGGTGGAGCGGATCTGCGGGATCTCGCGCGCCGATTTCGAGGCCGTCGCGGAGGCGCTCACCTCGAACTCAGGCCCGGAGCGCACCACCGCGTTCTGTTACGCGGTCGGGTGGACCCAGCACACGGCCGGCGTCCAGATGATCCGGGCCGCCTCGATCCTTCAGCTGCTCCTCGGCAACATCGGCCGTCCGGGCGGCGGGATCATGGCCCTGCGCGGCCACGCCTCGATCCAGGGGTCGACCGACGTGCCGACGCTGTATGACCTGCTCCCCGGCTATCTACCGATGCCGCACGCCTCCGAGGGTCATCTCACCCTGCGCGACTACATCGACAACGGAGGCGCCGACCGCGGCTGGTGGTCGTTCTTCGACGTCTACATCGTGTCGCTGCTCAAGGCCTGGTTCGGGGATGCGGCCACGGAGGCCAACGACTATGGCTTCGGTCACCTGCCGAAGATCACCGGCAACCACTCGCATTTCGCGACCATGATGCGGGCGCTCGACGGGGGGCTCGACGGCATGTTCGTGATGGGCCAGAACCCGGCCGTGGGGTCTCAGCACGGTGGCCTGCAGCGCCGCGCCCTGGCCAGGCTGAAGTGGCTGGTCGTGCGCGATATGGCCGAGATCGAGACGGCTACGTTCTGGCGTGATTCGCCGGAGGTCAAATCCGGAGAGCTCCGCACCGAGGACATCCAGACCGAGGTCTTCCTGATGCCGGCGGCCGCGCACGTCGAGAAGGAGGGCACGTTCACCAACACCCAGCGGTTGGTTCAGTTCCGGGACAAGGCCCTCGATCCGCCCGCCGATGCACGATCCGAGCTCTGGTTCATGCATCACCTGTACAAGCGCCTTTACGCCCACTATCTGGGCTCGCAGAGAGAGCGCGATTGGCCGATCGTCAACCTGCACTGGGACTACCCCGAGCACGGCGACACGGCCGAGCCGGATGTCGAGGCGGTGATCAAGGAGATCAACGGCTACGACGTCGCCTCGGGGCGGCCTGTGAGCGGGTTCACCGAGCTGCGCAGCGACGGCTCGACCGCCGCGGGGGTGTGGATCTACAGCGGCATCTACGCCGACGGCGTCAATCAGGCCCGGCGGCGGGACCCGGGCGACATCACGGCACGGGGTGGGACGGTCTCGCCCGAATGGGGGTGGGCGTGGCCGGCCAACCGGCGGATTCTCTACAGCCGAGCCAGCGCCGATCCATCCGGCAAGCCGTGGTCGGAGCGCAAGAAGTACGTCTGGTGGGACGAGGATGCGGGAAGCTGGACCGGTTACGACGTGCCCGACTTCCCGACTGACAAGCGACCCGACTACAGGCCCGAGAAGGACGCCCGCGCCATGGACGCCATCGCCGGGAGCGACCCGTTCATCATGATGGCCGACGGTCGGGCGTGGCTCTACTCGCCGAGCGGGCTGCTCGACGGCCCGTTGCCGACGCACTACGAGCCGATCGAATCGCCGGTCACCAACCTCCTCTATCCCAAGGTCGGAGCCAACCCGGCCGGCATCCGCTGGATGCGCTCCGAGAACCCGTTCCATCCGACCGGCGATCCGCGCTATCCGCTCGTCGCCACCACCTACCGGCTGACCGAGCAGCACACCACCGGCGCCATGAGCCGCAACCTGCCCTGGCTCGAGGAGCTGCAGCCGGAGATGTTCGCCGAGATCGACCCCGAGCTGGCCGCCGACCGGGGCATCGAGGACGGTGGCTGGATGACGATCGTGACCGAGCGAGCCGAGATCGAGGCGCGCGCGCGCGTGACCAACCGGATGCGCCCGCTGCGGGTCGACGGCCGCGTCATGCATCAGGTCGGTCTGCCCTACCACTGGGGCTACGCCGGCGGTGGCCACGGCGACGCCACCAACGACCTGGGCGTGGTCTCCGGCGATCCCAATGTCTCGATCCAGGAGTCCAAGGCGTTCACGTGCAACGTTCGGGCCGGCCGGCGCGAACGTCCGAGCACCGCTCGCCTGGCTGGTGCTCGGCCGCCCGGCCGCCCGATTCAGGTCGACGACGACGATCCCAGGGCCGAGAACCCGAAAGAGGTCACCAAGTGAGCGTGACGCGCGCGCCGGCGACCGAGCTCGCGATTCACCGCGTGAGCGGCCGCCGGATGGGCTTCTTCACCGACACCACCGTGTGCATAGGCTGCAAGGCGTGTGAGGTGGCGTGCAAGCAGTGGAACGACCTGCCGGCCGACGGATCGTCGTTCCTGCCCGGCGACTCGTACGACCACACACACGAGCTGTCGGCCTCCACGTGGCGCCATGTGCGCTTCATCGAGCTGCTCGAGCCCTCGCCGGAGCTGCGCGCAGAGGCCGAGCAGGCCCTGACCGGGGGCGGCGGAGGACAGCTCCCGTCGATTCCCGCCGCCGGCGACGGCATCGACCTGGTGGACGTCGCGGCCGACGGCACGGGCGGCCACCGCGGCCTGGGCGATTGGGTGTTCATGTCCGACGTGTGCAAGCACTGCACGAACGCCGGTTGCCTCGACGCCTGTCCCACCGGGGCACTGATCCGGACCGAACACGAGACCGTGGTGCTCCAGGCGGACGTCTGCAACGGCTGCGGCTATTGCGTGCCCGCGTGCCCGTTCGGGGTGGTCGACCGCGACCCTATCGACGGGCGAGCCGGCAAGTGCACGCTCTGCTACGACCGGCTCGAGGACGGGCTCGAGCCGGCCTGCGCCAAGGCGTGTCCGACCGACTCGATCCAGTTCGGCCCCTACGACGAGCTCGTCGACGTCGCCTCGCGCCGGGTGGCGGAACTGCACGGTCGCGGGCTCGACGGAGCCTATCTATACGGAGCGGGGGATGAACCCGGAGACCAGCTCGCGGGGGGGCTGGGCGCGTTCTTCCTGCTCACCGAGCCGCCGGAGCGCTACGGGCTGCCGGCCCGCGCCGAGTCGCCGGTTCAGGAGAACGTGGTCCCGGCCACCGTCGCGGCCGTCGGCGCGGGCCTGCTCGCGGCCGGAGGGGCCACGGTGGCGTTCGTGCTCGGAGCCCGGCGATCCGGCCGGAGGCGGTCCCGCGTGTGGAGGACCTGGTGAGCTCGAGCTCCGGTCCGCGCGGGCGCTCGGGGCAGAAGGGGCTCGAGGCCGACGGCCGCCCGCCCGACCTCCCGGCCGATCAGGAACCGCCGGCCAGCTCGGCCGAGCGCGAGCGCGTCTGGACGGGAGATCACGAGCCGGCGAGTCGTGACATCCGGCCGGCCCTGGGCACCCGCGGCGGCCCAGCGAATTGGACTCGCCAGCGCCCGGACGCGGATGTGGGGCTGGCCCGGCCGAGCTTTGGCGATGCCCAGTGGTCCTACCTGTACAAGTCCGCCGACACCGAGTACGCGGCGACCGAAGCCGACCCGGCCGAGATCGCGGCCGTCAACCGGCGCATGCGCGCCGCCCCGGTTGTGGGCATCAACGGGCCGTTCATCAAGGGCCCGGTGTGGACGTGGGAGATCCCGCTCTACTTCTGGGTGGGCGGGGTGGCCTCGGGCGCATCGTTCGTTGCGCTCGCGTGCGACGCGGCCGGCGACCGGCGCTCGGCCGAGCTCGCCCGCAAGGTGGCCCTGGGAACCGTGATGTCGGCCCCCGTCTTGCTGATCGCCGATCTCGGCCGGCCGGCTCGCTTCCTGAACATGCTCCGCATCTTCAAGCCTCGCTCACCGATGAACGTGGGGGCCTGGTGCCTGGTTACTTTCAGCGGCACCGCCACCGGATCCGTGGCCGCGGATCTGCTCGGCCGCCGTCGGACCGCCTCGGGACTCGGCGCGGCCACCGCCGTGCTGGGCGGGTACCTCGGGTCCTACACCGGAGTACTGCTCGCGTGTACCGCGGTTCCGGTGTGGGCACGCAGCCGGTTGTTCCTCGGCCCGATCTTCATCGCCACGGCGACGGCCACCGGCGCGGCGGCGACGCGCCTGGCGCTCGTCGCCCGGGGACTGCCGGACCGGCATCCGACGCGCAGCGCCCTGCGCATGCTGGAAACCGCGGCCATCATGATCGAACTCGGGCTCTCGCAGATCAACGAGCGTCGGCTCGGGCCCCTGGCCAAGCCGATGCGGCAGGGGACGTCGGGGCGTTTGTTCCACCTCGCCGAGGCGGCGGTGCTCGGCGGCCTGGCGGCACAGATAGCGGCCGGGCGCCGGAAATCAGTGGCGGACGACGCCGCCAGCGTGCTGTTTCTCGCCGGCGGACTGGCCTTCCGCTTTGCCTGGGTGTACGCCGGCAAGGCGTCGGCCGCCGATCACGCCGCCGCGGCCGCGCTCGGCCGGGGGCGGCTCGAGTTGGAAAGCGAGCTCACGGTCGGCGGCGATCCGAGGTCGGAATCGACGCGCCGGCAGCCGCTACGGCCCGCACCGGGTCAGCGCCTATGGGGCGAGCTCCTGCGCCGGACCAGCCTGGCCGTCGAACGCGTCGTGCGCGGCCGGTCCGGCTGAGCGAGGCCGAGGTTTTCCCGGCCCGCAGCCGCCCATCGGCACAATGTGATCGTGGCCGAGGACCGCCAAGCCGCCAAGGCCGCCGCGCAGGACCGTAAACCGGGGCCGCCGGCGCCGATGCCGCAAGACCGGCAGGGCTGGCGAGTGGCGCCGGCGCCGGATGGTCGGGGTATGCCCGAGCATGAGAAGCCGCGCCCCCCGCACCGCTGGCGTGCTTTCTGGATTTTCTTCTTGGTGCTGTTGGCGTTGAACTGGGTGTCGGTGCTTTTGGCCCAGCCCGGCCGCGAGCCGCGGGTCACGGTGCCGTTCAGTCCCTATTTCCTCAAACAGGTCGAAGGCGGCCAGGTCAAATCGATCGCGTCGACGGGCGACACGATCAGCGGGACGTTCAAGACCAAGCTCCGTTACCCGGCGGAGGACTCCAAGGCGACGCCGACGTCTCTGTTCAAGACCCAGGTCCCGGCGTTCTGGGACCACGCCCAGCTGACCTCGCTGTTGCGCTCAGAGGGCGTTCAGGTGAACGCGAGCGCTCCTGGGAGTGGGTCGTTGGTGTCGGAGATCCTGCTCGGTTTCGGTCCGACTGTGCTTTTGATCGGGCTGTTCTGGTTTCTGGCCCGGCGTGCTACCGCTGCCGGGGGCGGGATGGGCGCGCTGGGTGGGTTCGGCCGCTCGCAGGCTCGGCGCGTGGATCCAGAGAGCATCCGGGTCACGTTCGATGACGTGGCCGGGATCGACGAGGCGAAGGCCGAGCTGACCGAGATCGTCGATTTCCTGAAGACTCCTGATCGGTATTCGAAGCTCGGTGGGCGGATTCCCCATGGGGTGCTTTTGTTCGGGCCTCCGGGGACGGGGAAGACCCTGCTGGCTCGGGCGGTGGCCGGGGAGGCGCACGCGGCGTTTTTCTCGATCGCCGCGTCGGAGTTCATAGAGGCGATCGTCGGGGTGGGCGCGGCCAGGGTCAGGGATCTGTTCGCCAAGGCCAAGGAGGCTGCGCCGGCGATCATCTTCATCGACGAGCTGGACGCGATCGGTCGCTCACGTCAGGGGTCGGTCGGGATCAGTGGTGCCAACGACGAACGCGAGCAGACGCTGGATCAGATTCTGACCGAGATGGACGGGTTCGAGTCAAATCAGGCGGTGGTCGTGCTCGGCGCGACCAACCGGCCGGAGATCCTCGATCCGGCGCTGCTGCGCCCGGGTCGGTTCGACCGCCGGGTCGCGGTGCAGCCTCCGGACCGGAACGGGCGGCGCAAGATCCTCGATGTCCACACTCGGCCGTTGCCGTTGGCCGATGGCGTCGATCTGGACGCGCTGGCGGCCTCGACGCCCGGGATGGTGGGGGCGGACCTGGCCAACCTGTGCAACGAGGCCGCGCTGCTGGCCGCCCGCCGGGATCACGCCAAGGTCCAGATGGACGACTTCACCGAGTCGCTGGAGAAGATCCTGCTCGGGGCGCCGCGAGGGATTGTCCTGAGCCCCGAGGACCGCGAGCGGACCGCCTATCACGAGGCCGGTCACGCGCTGGTCGGGATGCTGACCCCGGCCGCAGACCCGGTGCGGAAGGTCTCGATCATTCCCCGCGGGCAGGCGCTCGGGGTCACGCTGTCCACGCCCGATTCGGACCGGGTCAATTACACCCGTGAGGAGCTCGAGGCCAAGATCAGGGTCGCGCTCGGGGGCCGGGTGTCCGAGGAGATCGTCTACGGCGAGATCAGCACCGGCGCCGAGTCCGATATCCAGCAGCTGACTCAGATCGCCCGCCAGATGGTCGGGCGGTGGGGGATGAGCGAGAAGCTCGGCCCCGTGGCCGTGCTGCCCAGCGACGGTCAGGGGCCGCTGTTGCCGGGGGTGAGCGAGACCTCGCCCCAGACCCAATGGCTGATCGACCAGGAGGTCCAACGTCTGATCGAGGACGCTCACGGCGAGGTCGCCCAGCTGCTGACCGAACACCGAGACCAGCTCGACGACCTCACCCGCGCCCTGCTCGACGCCGAGACCCTCGACGCGATCGACGCCTACCGCGCCGCCGGCGCCCCGATGCGGGGCGCCGAGCTCCGGCCTTCGGAGCTCCGCGGCTCGGGGTGAGCGGCACAGCAGGTGGTCATCCGACCTCGGTCACCTGGGCCGAGGGGATGGCCTCGATCAGAGCTTCCGTGCTGATCGCGAACACATCGTGTGGCGTCCCGGCCGCGGCCCAGACGACGGGGAACCGGCGCAGGGAAGCGTCGATGACCGTCTCGAGCTCCATTTTGTGGCCCAGGGGCGGAACCCCTCCGATCGAAAAGCCGGTCGCCTGACGCACGCGGTCGGCCGGCGCGGGGGACAGCTCCAGCCGGTGGGCGTCCACGCGGCGGTCGCCGGCGCACAGGACGAGGATCGGGTCGTCGTCGCGGAGGAAGACGAGCGACTTGACGATCTGGCCCACCTCCACCTCGAGCGCGGCGGCGGCCAGGGCGGCCGTCCGGGCCGAATCGCTGAGCGTCCTGACCTCGATCTCGAGCCCTCGCCGGCGCAGCCGGTCAGCCAGGCGAGCCGCGGTTGGGTGCACGGCCGGCACGCTACCGCACCCAGACCGGCGCAACTGTCCGGCCGCGGATGGGTTTCCGCGACGATGGATTTGGCACGACTTCAGAGCCGTTTCGAGCGATTCGGCGCCGTCTTCGTCGCAGGATTCCTGCTCTCGCTCTGCTGCCTGGCCGCTCAGGCCGGGGCGCGAGCGGGCGGCAAGGCCGCGCCGCCGAAGCTGACCGCGGCTGAGCGCCGGGCAGTCACGATCTCGTCGGTCAGCGCCGTTGCCGACCCGGCCTTCGGCGCCGTCGTGACGGTCAAGTTCAAGGGCGACATCGAGCGCTACTTCGGTCAGGGCAATCTCAAAGCCGGACTGCTCGCCCTCGGCATTGCATCAAAGCAGCCCGTCGTGGCGCCGGCCCAGCTGGTCGCCGCGGGCGGAGGCTTCACCGAGATGCCGGTCCCGATCCTCGCCCGCGCCGGCGGGCGCTTGCGCCTGGCGCGGAGCGCGGTCGAGATATTCGGATCGGACCATGTGGTCCGGGCGGGCGCGCCCGGGCAGGTCACGCTGCTTCGCTCGAACAACCGGCTCATGATCTTCATGACCGGCCTCGGACTCGCCCAGGCGGCGACCCTGCAGCTGAAGGTGTTCGCCAAGAGCCCACCTGGAGTAGGGCAGCCGCCCGCCGCGTTCCGGACGCTGACCGCATCGCGCTGGCAGAAGCTCGCCCATACTCATCCAACCGGCCTGGGCGCTTCCGGGGTGAGCCCTGCGCCCTTCACGGTGGCGCAGCTCCAGGGCTTGCGGGGCCAGCTCTCGAGTGTCCTGACGGCGACCCTGCAGCCGCAGCTACGCCGGCAGACCGAGGCGCGAGCCGGCTTGAGGACAGCGCTCGACCATTACGCCGCCCTGGGTGGCCGGCTCGGGACTTCGCGAGCGACGCTGCTCGCCGGCTATCGCGCCGGCGCGGCAGCGATTGCCCATCTGAAACGCGAGATCGCTCAGGTGCAGAAGCTCATCGCCCGGTTCAAGACGCAGATCGCGGCGACCGCTAACCCGCCCGTCGGCCTGGTTCAGACCGATGTCGGGCTGTCCCAGCAGCTGGCCACGCTGCCGGGGTTGGTCACCTCGACGGCGGTCCCGCAGGGCGTGCCGGTCATCCACGTCGATCCGAGCGTTCGCTATCAGGGCTTCTCCGGGGTCGGGGCCGCGATGCCTGACAGCTCGGCGTGGCTGATCGGCACCCAGCTTGCGCCCTCCCAACGGGGCGCGCTGATGCAGGCGCTGTTCGGCGGGCCGGGCACGCAGAACGCTCTCGGCGTACCGGCTATCCACCTGAACTTCCTTCGTCTCGGGATCGGCGCGGCCGGCGCCATGACGGTCGGTGCCCCGTACAGCTATGACGACATGCCCCCGGGACAGACCGACCCCGGCCTGTCGAACTTCTCGATCTCGCGGGATATGTCCTACATCGTTCCCACGGTCCAGCAGGCCCTCCAGGTCGATCCCGGCCTGCGCATCCTCGCCAATCCGTGGAGCCCACCGGGCTGGATGAAGAGCAATGACGCGCTCGACAACTCGGGCGGCCAGGCCACCTTGCTTCCCTCGGCCTATGCGCCGCTCGCCCGGTACTTCGTGAAATTCATCCAGGCGTACCAGAGTGCCGGCGTGCCGATCGCCGCGGTCACACCTCAGAACGAGCCGTCCTCGGGGCAGGTCGGCACGGCATACCCCGGCCTCACGCTGCCGGAGGCAAACGAGGAGCAATTCATCAGCCAGAACCTGGGACCCGCGCTCCAGGCCGCAGGGCTGCAGACCAAGATCTATGGCAGCGACCTGAGCTGGGACTCGACCGCGTATGCGCACGAGCCTGGCCACCGGCCCGGCCGCGGGCCGGCTCGGCGGCGTCGCGTGGCACTGCTACTTCGGCTCTCCCGGAGCTATGAGCCAGCTCCACCAGGCCGCTCCGGGCCTCGATCAGATGGTCAGCGAATGCTCGCCGGAGATCCGGGGGTTCGGCACGCCCGAGTTCCTGATCTCCTCCTTGCGCAACTGGGCGAGCGCTGTGTCCGCCTGGAGCGTCGCGCTCGACCCCAACGGGGGCCCGATTCAGCCCGGCAACGACTGCCCGGGTTGCCGGGGCCCCGTGACGATCGACGAGCAGAGTCAGTCGATCACCTTCCGGCCCGAGTACTACCAGCTCGGTCAGGTGAGCGCCTTCGTTCAGCCGGGCGCCGCACGGATCGCCTCTGAGAACTTCGTCACCTACGGCGTCAACGGTTCCGACGTCGAGACGGTAACCCCGGGGCTCGACGACGTCGCTTTCGCCAACCCGGACGGATCCAGGGTGCTCGTGGCCTACAACAACTCGGGCGGGTCCACCACCTTCGCGGTCCAGTCGGGCGGCCGCTATTTCACCTACACGATTCCGGCCCATGCAATGACCACGTTCACCTGGCGCTGAGCCCGGCGAAGTAGATCGCGCTCAGCCCGGCTTTCTCCCCATGACGAGGATCCGTCCGCTCATCCGGAATTCCTCGAACTCACCCTCGTTTGCGAGCGCGGCCAGATCGGCGTCAAACGCCTGCGCATCCATCGCACCGGCCCCGAGCACGCGGGAGCGAATCGCCTTCAGCTGTTCGATGATCAACGTTCGCTCGCCGTCACCGGCGCCGACGAAGCGGTGGTGGGCCTCCGGGAGGACCACGACGGAGTTGATTTCGAAACCGGCCGCGCGCAGGTAGCCGGTGAGCTTGCGGCCGGCGTGGCGGTCACCTCCGCGGCTGTGCTGCACCGACGCCACCGCGTCCACGAGCCGGCTCAGGGCCGGGCTCGACGGGGGCCAGGTGATCCGGAGCTGATCGTCCATGTCGCTCACGCAGGCGTACCCGCCCGGTCGCAGCACGCGGAGCAGCTCACGCGCGGCGCCGATCGGATCGGGAAGGAACTGAAACAGCTCCCGTACGAACACGAGATCGAAGGAGTCCTCGTCGAAGTCGAGCTCCGATATGTCCCCGACCGAGAATGCGACGCTGGCGTGCTCGGCGAACAATCCGTCGCCGCGCAGCCGATCGAGCAGCCGCTCGGCATGCGCGACGAACCCGGGGTCGAGGTCGACGCCCTCGACGTGCAGCGGGAGGTTCGCCGCCAGCTCGAAGGCCAGAATGCCGAGCCCGGAGCCGACATCGAGCACCGACCACTCGTGCGGCAGGGGGAGCATTCGCAGCGCCCCGCGCCAGGACCGGTGCAGGCTGTGGGTGTAGGCGAGCGTCACCGCGGCGTTGTCCTCGCCGGCCGTTCGGAGCTCGTCGGCGTACTGCTCGAGCGCGGCGTCGAGAACGCGGGCCTTGGCTTCGTCGACGTTCACGGCCGTTTCACACCGGGCGCCGGACGCCGACCTCGTCCAGGTGGGCCAGCAGGTCACGTGGGTCGTCATAGACCCGATAGGCGCCGGAGTAGATCAGCTCCTCGCGTCCGTAACCGCCCGAGAGCAAGCCGATGCCCAGGGCCCGGGCTCGGCGGGCCGCGAGCAGATCCCACACGCTGTCGCCGACCACCGCGCTGTCGCTGATGTCGACGCCGATCCGTTCCGCCGCGGTCAGGAACAGGTCGGGATCCGGCTTCGCGTAGCGCACCTGATCGCGGGTGATCAGCGGCGTGTCGGCCGCGAGGTCGAGCAGCGCGAGCGCGAGCCGCGCGTAGCGCTCGGTGCCGCTCGTCGCGATGGCCCAGGGGACGCCGTGCTCGCTCAGCGCGGCCAGCAGGTCCGTGGCGCCGGGGAGCGGCCGGACGCTGTCGAAGCGCCGTACGTACGCGTCGGCATGCAGCCCGGGCAGGGCGGCGATGACCTCCCGGTCGAGCTCGCCCTCGAGCTCGCGTGCCAGGGCGTTGACGAACAGCCCTCCGCTCATTCCGATACGCCGATGGATCTTCCACACCGGCAGGTTGATGCCGACCTCTTGCAGCGCTTCCCGCCAGGCGATGACGTGCTGATAGACGCTGTCGACCAGGGTCCCGTCGAGATCGAACAGGAACGCGGGCTGATGGCGGTCGGGCGCCGGCATGCGCGGCATCTTCTCATCTGTCCGCGCCACCGAGCCGTTTCCACCTAGGCGGTGGAGATCAGGGCGATGCCCGCGACCACCACCGCCGCGCCCGCGAACCGCAGCCGGGTCACCCGCTCGCGGCCGGAGAGGGCGAGGATCGCGGCGGCGATGACGACGCTCGATTCGCGCACGGCGGCCACGGACGGGGCGGGGGCGAGCCGGAGGGCCAGCAGCACGAGCGCGTACGAGCCGACGAAGCCCGCCCCGGCCACCACCGTGCGCACGCCGACGGCCGCTCGCAGGGCCTCGGACCCGCGATGCCGCCACACTCCGGTCACGAACGCGGCCGCGCTGGCCGCGAAGACGACCTCGATGTAGGCCAGGGCGGACGCCCGGGCGACGCCGTGCTTGTCGACGAGCGTGTATCCCGCGATGCAGCCCCCGACCGACAGCGCGAGCGCGAGGTCGCGGGGGTTCCGGGCGCCCCCCAGGCCGCGGACGAGAACGATCCCGAACGCCACCACCACCACGCCGACGGCGGCGCCGGACGAGACGCCGGCCCCGAGCGCGAGCACGGAGATCGCCAGCACGAACACGGGTGCCGAGCCACGGGCAATCGGGTACACGAACCCCATGGCGGCCCGCGAGTAGCCGGTCGCGAGCAGGAGCAGATACAAGCTCTCGAGCGCGGCCGAAGCGGCCATGTAGGGAAGCGCGCTCGTCTGTACATGCCAGGTCAGGGCGGCGACGGGCGAGAACATGAGCACGCCGGCCACGATCGCCACCGCGGTGGCCGAGTGCGTGTCCTCGGAGCCGGACAGGATCAGGTTCCAGCCGGCGTGGATCAGCGCCGCGGCCAGGGTGAGGGAGAGGGCGGCGCCGGACATGCGCTTTCGGAGGCCTCAGCCGCGAGGCTCGTCGAGGCGAATCGCGATCATCACCGCCGCCTGTTCGTGCGCGCTGTAAGTGGCCCGGAGAGCGGGCACGACGTCGGGCCCGTCGGCGCGCACCGGGGGAGGGTGGGCGACCAGCAGCTCACGGACTTCGCGCCCGAGGGCCTCGCCGCCGACCGCGTCGGCCAGCGCCGCCAGCGCGTCAGCCCGCACCCGCGCGCCTTCGACGAACGAGGCGATTACCGTCTCCCGGGCCAGGGGCGCCCGGCCGAACACCCGCGCGTGCAGGACCGCCGGGTTGACGGCGTGGGGCCGGATCAGGCCGCGCCGGTCGGCCTCGGACAGTCCGGCCGCGGCCGCCAGGTGGTCGATGGCCTGCGTGACGCCCTGTGCATCGACCGGGATGGACGCGCGCAGCTCACCGGGAAGCTGCGTCATCAGGCTCGCGTGCTCGGCCGCGGCCTCGCTGAGCAATGCTTCGACGCGGTCCCGATGGGTCTCGCTCACGCCTTCCACGGTAGACGTGGCAGGCAGACGAACGAAGCGTTCGGACGCCCGGCCCCACGGATGCCGAGCGAAGCGAGGCCTATCCCGGCGCGGCGCTGCCCAGCAGCGTGCGCACGTGCGCGGCCGCGTGATGGGCGCCGTCGAGCTCTCCGTCGTGGTGGGCTCCGTCGACGACGGCCAGGAACGCGTCCACCACGTCGGGGTCGAACTGGCTGCCCGCACACCGGATCAGCTCCTGACGCGCCGACTGCGGTGAGAGTGCGGCGCGGTAGGCGCGCTCGGTCGTCATCGCCTCGTACGCGTCGCACACGGTGACGATCCGTGCGCCCAGCGGGATCTGCTCGCCGCGCAGGCGATCGGGATAGCCGGCCCCGTCCCACCGCTCGTGACTGGCGCGCACGAGCGGTGCGATCCCGCGCAAGGCCGGCGCGCCGGCCAGGATGCGCTCGCCGAGGATGGTGTGATTGCGGATGCACGACCACTCCGTCCGGCTGAGGCCGGCCGGCTTGTTGAGGATCGCGTCCGGAATGCCGACTTTGCCGACGTCGTGGAGCTGGGCGGCCCGGGCGATCTCCTCGAGCGACTCGCCGCGCACTCCGAGTCGGCGAGCGACTTGCGTGGCCAGGTCGGACACGGTGGCCGAATGCTCGTCGAGCTGTGACTGCTTGGCCTGCATCGCCCGCATCAGCACCTCTCCGGCCTGGCAGCGGGCGGTGGAGCGGCTTCGCTTGTTGGCGTACATCCGCTCGTCGGCGATCCGCAGTGCCTGCTCGGCGCTGTCGGCCTCCTGGGGGAGGAGGACCACGCCGAGCGACGCCTGCACGGTGAACTCTGCGCCGGTTTCGGTGAGGGCGTGGGATGACCGGCGGATCAGCGCGTCCAGGGGAGCGTCCAAGACGTCGAGGTGGGCGCAGAACTCATCGCCTCCGAGCCGGTAGGCCCGTCCGCAGCCCTCCACCGCGCGCTCGAGCTTCGTGCCCAGCCGAGCCAGCAGCGCGTCGCCCGCGACGTGTCCGAAGGTGTCGTTGTAGTCCTTGAAGCCGTCGAGGTCGAAGAGGAGCAGGAGCGATGGCCGGTCGCTCTGCGCGGCCAGCGCGGTACCCAGGTCGGCGCTCAGGCGGCGACGGTTGCCCAGACCGGTGAGCGGGTCAGTCATGGCCTGCTCGCGAATCGCGTGATGGACGATGATCTCGCCCGCGGAGAGCTCGGCCTTGCTGATCAGCTCGCGGATGAGTGCGATCTCGTCCTCCTCGAACGGACGGCCGGGGCGGGCCAGCCACAGCGAACCCGATACCTCCCGGGAAGCGGTGGTGATCCGGATCGGCATGCCGAGCGTCCAGGTTTCGGCGCCCTCGACCAGAATCGAGCTGAGCGCGGGTTCATGGCCGGAGGGGCGCCGTTCGAGGGCCTGCCTCCATGGCGCGTCACCGGCGGCGATCGTCAGCGGTGCCGGTCCGTAAGCCAGCTCGAGCCGTCCCGCCGCCGCGTCGAGGGCTTCGACCGAGCCGAGGAGCAGGATCTCCAGGAGCCGGTCGAGCTCGAGCTTGGCCGCGAAGGCGTCGCCGAGACGCCGGACCGCCGACTGAAGGCGGGCCCGCTCCTGCTCGACCAGCTTCAACCGCCGGTGGGCCTGATGGATCCGCTGGCTGCGATCGCGGGCCAGGAGCCAGAGCAGGAACACCAGCGGCAGTACGAGCGCGACCGCCACGGTGCGCTCGCGCATCTGGAGCGCGGCCAGCAGACCGAGCGGGGCCAGGCATGCGTCGACGGCCCAGACCAGTGCGATGACCTGCATCTGAAGGCGCATCTCCGGAACCACGCCGGCCAGCCGCATCCGCACCAGCGACGCGCCGAGATCGATCGCGCAGCCGGCCGCACAGGCCGCGGCCAGCACCGGGAGTTGGGTGAGGCCGATCCTGGGCGAGCCCGCCGCGATCAGGACGGCAGCCGGGCCGATGGCGTGCCAGGCGTCCGGAACGGCCGAGAGGACCCGCCGTGCCGGCACCCGGCCGAGCGACCAGTCGACCGCGTTGCCGATGATCAATCCGGTTCCCACCGCCACCGGCACGACAGCCGGCGGCAGGAGGACGAGCATCGGCACGAGCACGAGCTGGGTCGGCACGACGTACCCGGCCCCGACCGGGAACTCGACTCGCGCGGCCAGCGCATACACGGCGACCAGCAGCAGGCCGCGCCCGGCGTTGAGCGAGCTGACGCCGCCCCAGGCCACGAGCGCGGCCGCCGCGACCAGGAACAGCGCCCCGGCGCTCGCGTCCACGGTCAGCTCGCGCTCGGAGGCCCTTCGCTTACGGGCGTCCCAGCTTCGCTCGAGCAGCTGCTCGGTCGCTGACTGGGCTTCGTCGGGATCGAGGCTAAAGGCGCTCACGCGTCGGCTCAGTTGGCGGAATCCGGCTCGTGTCCTGCTCACCCCGAGCGATAGGGATCCACGTACACGTCGTCAATTGACCAGCTTCCCGCGGAGGACGGGACGCTGAAGCGGAGCGCCACCATCACCGAGTCTCCGATTCTCGAACTGTTTCCGGCGATCGGCAACGAGGGCGCCCAGGCGGGCATCGACCCGTCGGCCAGGTCGCCTACGGGCACGCTCACGGCGCCGTTCTCGGTCTGCACGAGTGCGGTTATCTGCAGATCGCTTCCGGGACTCGTCTCATCGGCGAACAAGCGCAGGCTCGACATCGTGTTGTCGACGCAGAAGTAGGGGGAGGTGGCGGAGCCGCCGGCGGGGATGGCAAGCGACTGGCTATCGCCAGGGCTGTTGACGTAGAACGGCTCGTTGCCTGTGGTCAGGCTCGCGTTGCTGAGCGTCCAGGCGCTCTGAGCGTCCGTGGGCTCGAACGAGCCTCCCGGGACCGGGAAGTAGGCGTTCGCGTCTCCCCACTGGGAGAACGGAGTGCTCACGGCAGGAGCCGGGCACGCGGCCGTGGCCACCCCGGTACCAGCCAACATGACCAGGCAAGCCAGGCCGGCCGCCCGACGCAAGGTCCTGGCGAGCCGGGGATGAATGGGCAAAGGCAAGGCAAACCTCCAGGCTGAGCGCCTTCTCCGGCGCGATGCTCGGCGATCGGCGGCTGGGCGGTCTACGAGCGAGACCCCTGGCTTTGCGTCCCCGTCTCGCGGCGGGTTTGCCTTTATCGACACAAGCCTCGTCGGCATCCGGGCCGGGTGCGTCCAGCCGGAAAGCGGTGATTTAGAGATTTGTTGGAGCTTGCCCGGCCTAGGCAGTGCCGATCCTCATTGCGGTCCCAGGTTTTCGGGCCGGCGGGTCGGGAAGGATTGCAGCAGCGGTCACAAAGGGAGGAACACATGAAGGCGCTGCGACCCACGGGACGGACGATCTATTTCTTCGGGGCCCTCGGCGGTCTCCTGTTCGGCTACGACACGGGTGTCATCTCGGGTGCGTTGCTGTTCATCCCCAACTCGTTCAAGCTGACCTCGTTCACAAAGGGCGCAGTCGTGGCCGGCCTGCTCCTGGGCGCCATGATCGGGGCGGCGGTGGCGGGACGGCTCTCCGATCGGCTCGGCCGCCGCCGGCTGATCATCATCGCCGCGGTCATCTTCACCGGTGGCGCCCTCCTGGCCGCGTTCGCGCCCAGCATCACCGTGCTGATCGCGGCCCGGGTCATCATCGGCCTCGCCGTCGGATCGGCCGCCCTCGTGGTGCCGCTGTACCTGGCCGAGATCGCCCCGACCGAGATCCGGGGATCGATCGCCTCGCTCAACCAGCTGATGATCGTGTGCGGCATCCTGGCCGCCTTCATCGTCAACGCGATCCTCGCCTCGTCGGGCGACTGGCGGTTGATGCTCGGATTGGCCGCCGTGCCCTCGATCATCCTGCTCGCGGGCATGATGTTCATGCCCGAGACGCCGCGCTACCTCGTGCACGCGGGCGAGGAGGACACCGCGCGCGAGGTGCTCGACGACCTTCCGGGCGACGAACGGCCTGAAGAGCGAATCGAGGAGATTCGCGAGGTCGAGCAGGAGGAGCAGGGCGTCGGCCTCCGCGCCTTGCTACGCGCGAAATGGGTCCGCCCCGCGCTTCTGGTCGCGGTTGGGCTGGCCGTGTTCCAGCAGCTGGTCGGCATCAACACGATCATCTACTACGCCCCGACGACGCTGACCAATGTCGGCTTCGCGAAGACGAGCGCGATCTACGCCAACCTGATCATCGGCGTGATCAACGTCGGCATGACGATCATCGCGGTCAGGATCGTCGATCGGGTTGGGCGCAAGCCGCTCCTGTACGCCGGCGTTACGGGCATGGTGGCCAGCCTGCTCGTTCTCGGCCTCTCGCTCTCGATCCTGCCCACCCCGCACCATCCCAGCGATCCGGCGGCCGTGATCACGCTGGTCTGCCTGGCCACCTTCATCGCCTCGTTCGCCGCGACCTGGGGTCCGGTGGTCTGGGTCATGCTGCCCGAGGTCCTGCCCCTGAGCGTGCGCGGCACCGCGATGGGCGTCGCCGTGTTCGGCAACTGGGCGGCCAATTTCGCCGTCGCGCAGACCTTCCCGTCCCTGCTCTCGAGCCTCGGACCGGGGCCGGTGTTCCTGGGCTACGCGGGTCTTGGCGTGCTGGCCGGCCTGTTCGTGAAGATGTTCGTGGCCGAGACCAAGGGCCGCAGCCTCGAGGACATCGAGGCCGACCTGCGCGGAACTCGCGGCGAGCGGGGCGAGGCACAGCGCCAGACCGTCGCATCGGGCTGAGAACCGTCAATGAAGGGGCGGTGGAACGCCGTCGACCGCGCTCGCCTTCAGAGCCGGGCTCCACTCGCAGACCGTGCACGCGTGATCGGTGATCGAACGCGCGAACTGGAGCGCCGCCGCCACCGGGTCCTCGGCCGCGCGGACATCTGACCAGTCCAGGATGTACTCCCCGAGCGCCGGCTCCCACCGCGCGGCCGGGGGCTCCAGGGTGGCGGTCTCGAAGCCTTCTGGCGCGGGATGCGCGTAGCCGTAGAAGGCGGCATCGACATAGCGCGGGTCGCCTGGCCACCAGCCGACGGCGATCTCCTGCGCGTCCATCGCATTTCGCATGATGAAGTCATCCGCGGGAGGGTCGGCCGCACGCCCTGAGTACAGGTTCACCGCCAGGTCGAACGATCCCCACCAGGCGTTGACCGGCGTGGAACGGCCGCGGTACGGCGCCCTGAACCGGGCCAGGACGAGCGCGGCCTGGGTGGCGGCGGCGAAGTAGGACCGGACCTGAGCCTCGTCGTAGCGGCGGTGCTCCTCGTCCTGGTCGAGCGGCACCGTCCACGAGACCTCCTGAGGCGTGGGGTTGATCGTCACCTCGCCGGCGAGGCGGCCGGCCGCGGCCACGACCGCCCGGGTCACCGCTCCGACCGAGCGATCGGGGGTCAGCGGCACCTGCTCGACGCGGCCGTCGCTGTGCTCGAGCACGGCCTCGTGGCGTCTGAGGTCGAGCGCGGCGACGAGCGCCCCGGAGCCGTCGGGCGCCGGCAGGGGCGCCGTCTCCCAGCCCCGAGCGCTCAGGCGGAGCGCTACATGCTGGAACTCCGGCTCGGGCGGTGCCAGCGCCACCGCGAGCTTGCCCAGGAGCTGCGTGTGCGCGTGCAGGGTGTCGCACGTCTCCGCCCACGCCTCGTAGGTGAGCTCCGGCCAGGGGGTCGACACCGGCCGAACCTACCGGATTCCCGCTACGGTGGAAAGTGGATGCGGATCGCCACCTGGAACGTCAATTCGGTCAAGCAGCGCGTTCCGCGGCTGCTGCCCTGGCTGGATCAGCGCCGCCCCGACGTGGTGTGCCTGCAGGAGACCAAGCTCGCCGACGAGGCCTTCCGCGAGCTGCTGGGTGAGGAGCTCGAGCAGCGCGGGTACTCGGTGGCCCTGCACGGCGAGGCGACGTGGAACGGCGTGGCGATTCTGTCCCGGGTCGGCCTCGAGGACGTGGTCACGGGCCTTCCGGGTGGCCCGGGCTTTCCCCATCCCGAGGCCCGCGCCGTCTCGGCGGTATGCGATGGGATTCGCGTCGTCTCGGTCTACGTGCCCAACGGGCGAACCCCGGAGTCCGACCACTATCGCTACAAGCTCGCCTGGCTCGAATCGCTGCGGGAGATGGTGGCCGCGGATCCGTCGGCCACGGTTGTGTGCGGCGATATGAACATCGCGCCGACCGACGAAGACGTGTTCGATCCGGAGGCCTACGTCGGCCAGACGCACGTGACCGAGCCCGAGCGGGCCGCGCTGTCGGCGCTCGAGGAGATCGGGCTGCGCGACGTCGTCCGGGACCACTGGCCGGAGGAGCGGGTCTTCACCTACTGGGACTATCGGGCAGGCATGTTCCACCAGGACTGCGGCATGCGGATCGATCTCGTCCTGGCCGGCGAGGAGGTGGCGGCCCGGGTCAAGGCGGCCTGGGTTGATCGGCAGGCGCGCAAGGGCAGCGGCCCGAGCGATCACGCCCCGGTCATCGTGGATCTCGACCAGGCCCCCGACGGCGACATCGGGCCGGTAGTCCCGCCGCCGTCCCGTCCCGCCGCGCGGCGTGGGTCGGTCAAGCTTCCTCAGGCCCCGTGAGGCGCCGGATCAGTCAGGTCTCCCGGGGATGGGGACGATCCCGGTCCCGGGACGGCTGCACCCGCTTGGGCTCGCCCGGCATCTTCGGATAGTCGGGGGGGTAGGGCATATCCCCGCGCCCCTCGGCCGCATCCCGCTCGTACAGGTCGAGCAGCGGCTGCAGTGAATAGGCGACGTCGTCGATCGTCGCGTGGACGTCGCCGAGCCGGGCGAAGCGGCCGGGCATCGTCGCCACCGTGAACTCCTCCGGCGCGACCTCGGGAAGCTCGTCCCAGGTCAGCGGCGCCGACACGGGCGCGCCGGGCTTGGGACGGATGCTGTAGGCGCTGGCGATCGTGCGGTCGCGGGCGTTCTGGTTGTAGTCGATGAAGATCCGCCGGCCCCGCTCCTCCTTCCACCAGCTCGTCGTCACCTCGCCCGGCAGCCGCCGCTCGAGCTCGCGGCCGAACGCGATCGCGGAATGGCGCACCTCGGTGAACGTCCACCGCGGCTCGATCCGCACATAGACGTGGACTCCGCGGCCACCGGAGGTCTTGGGAAAGCCCGACAGGCCGAGCTCCGCGAGCAGCGTCCGGGCCGCGGACGCCACCCGCGCCGCGTCGGTGAAGTCCGTCCCCGGCTGGGGGTCGAAATCGAGACGGAGCTCGTCGGGGTGGTCGACGTCCCGGCGGCGCACCGGCCAGGGATGAAACGTGATCGTGCCCATCTGCGCTGCCCAGCCGACCACGGCGATTTCGGTCGGGCAGACCTCGTCGGCGGATCGACCGGAGGGGAACTGGATCGAGGCCGTCTGCAGGTAGTCGGGTGCCCCCTTGGGGACCCGCTTCTGGTAGAAGGCGTCCGTCGGGCCGCCGCTGCGGTCCCGCGTGGAAAGGACGATCCCCGGGTGGACCCCCTTCGGCCAGCGTTCGAGGGTCGTGGGCCGCATCTCGAGCGCGCGCATGATCCCGTCTGCGACGGCCAGGTAGTAGTTGACGATGTCGAGCTTCGTGAGCGGACCGGAACGCTCGGACTCCGGAAAGATGATCCGGTCGGGGTTGGAAACCCGCAGCTCTCGGCCGCCCGCGTCGATCGTCACTGAATCGGTTTTCGCCATATGAGCCAGGAGTTCTACCGATGGCGGGTACACGGCACCCATGCAGATCAAGCCCGAGTTCGCCATCGATGACGTCGAGATCGCTCGGTCGGTCGTCCGCGAGCACCCGTTTGCCACCTTGGTCGCGCCCGATCTGCGCGCCACGCACATGCCGTGCCTGCTCGACCCGGAAGCCGACGGCCTGGGCATCGTGGGTCATGTGGCCCGGGCCGATCCGTTCTCCGGCGCACTGGGCGGACCGCTGCTGGCGATCTTTCACGGCCCCCACGGCTACGTGTCCGCGAGCTGGTACGAGGACGAGACGATCCCCACCTGGAACTACGTTCTGCTCCACCTACGCGGGACAGCCGAGCTGCTCGACGATGCGATGCCCGTGCTGCGGCGCACCGTCGATCAGTTCGAGGCCGCGGTATCGCAGCCCTGGTCGCTTGACCGGATGCCGGACGGCGGACGGGAGATGTCAGCGCAGGTTGTGGCCTTCCGGCTCGCCGCCGACTCGTGGCACGCCGAGGCGAAGCTCTCCCAGGACAAGCCCGGCGCCGAGCGGGCCCGGGTCCTGGCCGGCCTTGAGCGCCCGGGTGCGTACGCCGATCCCGCGCTGGCCGCGGCCATGCGCGCGTTCGGTGGCTGAGCCGGGCCGGACGTGGCGGTATGCGACGGCGCAGGACGTCCCGGCGCTCGTGGCGCTGCTGCGCGCCGCCTACCGCAGCGGGCAAGGGTGGACGAGTGAGGCGCGCCTGGTCGAGGGATCGCGCATCGATGCCGGGACGCTGCTCCAAGTGCTCGAGAAGTCGCCGATGCTGGTCGTCGAGGATGACTCGAAGCTGATCGCCTGCTGCCGGCTCGAGCCGGGCGACCGTGGCGTGGCCCACTTCGGCATGTTCGCCGTCGACCCGGCTCACCAGGCGGCCGGCCTTGGTCGATGGCTGATGGGTCAGGCCGCGCGGGTGGCGGCCGAGCGATTCGGCGCTCACACGGTCGAGCTGCGGGTGCTGGTTCAGCAGACGGCGTTGCTGGCCTGGTACGAGCGGCTCGGCTTCGTTCGCACCGGCGAGACCCAGCCGTTCCCGGGCCATCCCGAGTTCGCCCGGCCGCTCCGCGACGACCTGCGTTTCGCCGTGCTCCGGAAGGCGCTCTAGGAGAGCGCGGCCAGCTCGGCCTCGGTCAGGGCCCGCTTGCCCCTGGTGGCCGGATCCCAGGCCACCAGCACCGACCGGCCCGCCGCGGCCAGCTGACCGTCGGGCCGCCGGACCTCGTGCTCGAGGTGGAGGCTCGAGGTTCCGACGCGGGCCAGGCGGACCAGGATCTCGACCTCGCCGTGATCCTTGCGGACCTCGGCGTGATAGTCGAGGTCGACGTGGGCGAGCACGTAGCCGCCGGGCACGTGATTGCCGCCTACGCGCCGGATGAGCTCGGTGATCAGCGCCACCCGTCCCTCCTCGAGCAGCTCGTGGTATGCCGACTGGTTTAGGTGACCGAGCATGTCCATGTCCCGCCAGCGCAACTGCACGGACACGCGGTTCTCGAGGACGGAGGGCACGAGCGCGCAAGTGTAAGCGGCGGCCAGACACAGGCGGCGTCCGAATAGGGAAGCGCCGGGCCGGGTAGAGGTCGCGCATCCGCAACCCGTTGGCCATACCAACCGCCGCCGTCGAGGCCCTCCTGGCCCTCAGCGAGGTCGCCTCACGGCTGCCCCAGACGATGAGCGAGATCGAGGAGCGTGCCGATCGCATGCTCGACGACCTGGCCGCGATGCGCGCCGCCGTCGAGCCACTCGACGGCCGGATGCGCCAGCTCGAGCGCGAGATGCGCAACATGCACCGCTCGCTCAAGGAGGGCATGCAGGCCACGAACGACGGGATGAAGGAGACCGCGCGCCTGCAGGACGTCACCAACCAGGGGATCGGCGATCTGGTCAAGGCCGTCGACCCGCTCGAGCCGGGGATCAGCAAGGTGGAGACCAACACCGCGTCACTGCCCGAGCAGATTGGGGCCCTCCAGCGCCTCATGTCGGAGATGCTCGAGCAGCTGTCGGGCCTGCAAACGTCGATCGAGCCGGTGGCCAGCGCGGCGGAGCCGGTGGCCCGGCTGCGCGAGCGGCTCCCCGGCGGCGGGGACTGACCGGTTTCATCCCGCGAAGGTCAGCTCGGTGGAGGCTCCGCAGAGCGGGTCGAGCGTTTCATGGCGTCGCTGGACAGCGAGGTGCGCCAGACCGCTCCGGGTGAGTGGGGCCTGGTTCTCGATGCGGCCGGGTACGTGCTCGACGTCGGGGTGGCGATCCGAGGAACCCTGCTCCGAGCCCAGGCCGCGGTGCTTCCGGCCGGAGTTATCAATCCCCACCAGCTTCTGTACTGGAACCGTCAGGCGCCGCTCGTGTGCTTCGCCGAGAACCAGGCCGGCGAGGTGTACGTGTGCGGTGAGCTCCCGCTCGAGTCGCTCGAGGTCGAGACCCTGGACCGGTTCCTCGGGCTGCTTCTGGCCAGCGCCACGCGGGCCCGGGAGTTCGCGATCCAGAACGGCTAGTCGCGGTTCTGGTTAGAGGCGGCGATCGGTGGTCGTGCAGCGCGATCCGATGGCGAAGCTCGCGCCGCGCGCCGGCACCCGGGCCGAGGCGGGGTATTCGACCACGGCCGAGATTGGCCTGGGCGCGGGGTGGAGGTCGGTCGACTCCGGACGGCCGTGCCAGTAGCCGATGACGTGGCCGCCGGCGCCGATCCAGACGCCGGTGAGGGGCGCCGGCGTGTCCTGCATCCAGAAGGACGGCGTCGACGGTGGCGAGTACGCGAACACCATCGGGCGGACGACGTGCTTGACGCCCATCAGGCCGCGCTCCTGGGCGGCCAGCGAGTAGGCGACGGGCAGGCAGCGGGCGCGCCCGCCGATCGACACGTTGCGCCACTGAAACGAAGCGTCGGCCGAGCCGCACCCGAGCACCATCGTCGCGGTCAGGCCGATCAACGCGGCTCTGAGGCTGAACCGGGGTCGCTTCATCGCGCCGGTAGGGCCGAGAAGGCGGTGACCAGCTGCTTGGCCTCGGCTGCTTCCTCCGCCTCGGCGCGGGCGGCGGACTTCCGTTCCGATCTCGCCTGCTTGGCTCGAAGGCCGCCGTCGATCGCCACGGCCGCGAGCATGACCAGGAACGGGTCGATGCCCATGCGGAAGCGGATGAAGCTGGTCACGAACAGGGTGGTGGCGAGGATCAGGGGAACGAACCACAGCCATGCCGGCGCGCGCCGGACCCGCCCCACCGCGATCCCGGCCACCGCGAGTACGCCCAGCGGGTAGAAGCCGTAGATCTCCAGCAGGGCGGGGACGCGGGGTACGTCGGTGTTACTCAGGTTCAGCACTGCGTAGTCGAGCTCTCCCAGGTGAAACATCCGGATCGTGTTCCAGGCCAGCACCTTCAGCACGTAAGCGGGATGGTGCCGGATGTCGGCGATCGCGGCGTCGAGGAAGTGCTGGTCGAGCGTGTTCTCGTTCCAGCGGCGAATCGAGGCGTAGAACACGATCGGGCTGTACTCGGGCGAGGCGCCGTGCTCGGCCTCGTTCCAGTTCGCCGGCCAGCGCCTGTCCGCACGAGCCGCGTTGTTGTACGTCCCCGCGATCGTGTACCCGACTTCCGTCGACACCGGGACGAAGGCGTGGAACACGTCGTAGTTGCGGATCGTCCACGGCGCCACGGTGAGCAACGCCACGAGCACGACCACGACCGGGCGCAGGAGCGCACGCCCGAGCCGTCGCGGGGCTGCGGTCCACAGCGCAAAGGCGAGCGGGATCAGCAGCACGACGGCGTTCGTGCGCGTGAGCTCGGCCAATCCGACCAGGAGGCCCGTGAGTACCGCCCAGCGCAGGGGTCTCAGAGACCGGCGAGCCTGCAGAGCCGACGCCACCGCCCCGAGGACCAGGGGCACGAACAGCGCCTCGGAGATGAGCGCCGTGCTCATGACCACCAGCGGGGGCGCCATCGCGGCGAGCCCGAGCGCGATGACCCCCACCCGCTTGCCCCAGATCCGGAGCGCGATCAGCCCGATCAGGGCCACGGTCAACGTTCCGAGCACGGCCTCGACGAAGCGGGCGGCCGGCGGCGCCTCCTGCCCGGCCACGAAGTACACCGCGCCCAGGAAGGCCGGGTACGCCGGCGGCCGGAAGGCGCTCGGCCCGCCGGCCGGATCGCGGTTGCTGGGCGGGATGCCCTGGCCCTGGGCGATCGACCATCCCACCCGGCTGAAGTCGGCCGAGTCGAGCGTGATCGGGGTGTTGATCGTGGCCGCGACGACCGCGATTCGCAACAGCAGCGCCACCGCCAGCAGCACCCAGACGCTGACGGGGAGCTTTCGTGCCAGCCCGCGGGCACCGGCCTTTGCGCGGGCCCGAAGCGCGCCGCTGCGCGCGGGTACGCGGGCCGAGACCCGCGTCGTCAGCACGCAGGCGCGACCGCGGTCGTGGAGCCGGACGTGGTACCGAGAATCGTCTCGGCCGGTCCAGAGCCCTTGAGTCGCTGGCACGGCGTCACCACGATCGTCTTGATCGGGCTACCGGCCGGCACGCTGACCTGGAACTGAGCCGATTGCGGAGCTCCGGCCGACGAGGACGAGCTGGTGCTCACGCTCTTCCCGGTCCCGATGGGCGGCGGATTGGTGCCCGGCCCGGGCACGAAGGCGGCCGCCGGCAGGTAGTTGGTGGCGGTGACGCCGGGATGCTCGGCCGTGCACTTGGGAATCAGCACCAGCCGCGTGCCCTGACCCTTCGGGAACGCGACCACGACCGATCCGGGGGTGTTGATCGCGACGCTGGGGCTGGTTGCCGCGGAGGTGCCGGTACCGCACGGCGGCACCACTACCGTGCGGGCGGCATCGGCCGTCGGCACGACCACGGCGCGGGTGCCCGGGGCGACCGCACTGACCTGGCTCGGCTTCTTCAGAACCTCCGCGCCCACGACGAGCACGATGATGAGCACGACGATGGTCACCCATATGGCCCGGTTGGCGCCCGGGCCGGGGATCTTCGCCGTGCTCCGGCGCTCCTGAGTTTCGGTTGCCTCGGCGATCGGAGGGCTCCCTAATCGTTCAGCGGTAAGGCGGTGACGGGGTCACCGCCTAACTGCTGCTGGAGCTGCTCGACGCCATTGCCTCACAGCCCGATGCCGTCGCCACCGTGCCATTGCTGGACGGGATGACGTTGGACTGGCTGGGGGCCGGGCCCGAGCTGGAACTCGAGCTCGAGCTCGACGAGCTGCTGCTGGAGCTGGAGCCCGTAGGCGGCAGACACGGGGGGACGATCAGAGTCTTGACATTGCTGTTGGCCGGAAGCACGAGCTGGTCCTGCGCCGTTGCCCCCGTAGTCTCGCTGCTGTTGGCACCGCCCGGGGTGATCAAAATCGTGCTGGCGGGCGGAGGAGCGATGGTCGGGCTGCTGCTCGAGCTGCTGGAGCTGGAGCTGCTGCTCGAGCCGGGGGAGCCGCACGGCTCGATCGCCACCGTCTGGGTGAGGCTGCTCTTGGGGATCACGATCTGGTTCGACCCGGGCGGGATCGTGCTGCTCCCCGACTGCGACACCACGGCCGCCTCGGAGCACGAGGTCACCGCGATGGTGAGCGGATTGTGCTGCTTGGGGACGACCACGGTTCTGACGCCCGGGCTGCTCAGCGCCGCCGTGACCGGGTCCGAACTGGAGCTGGACGAGCCGCCGCCGCTACTACCACAAGCAGCCAATCCGGCCGCGGTGCCGCACACCGCCAACGCGATCAGGCAACGCCTCGGGGGCGTCAGGTTTCTCATGCTCTCCTCCGGGGTCGTGTCAAGGCGCGCGGGCAAGCTCGTTCGGCAGGGGGCCTCGTCCCGCACGCCGGGGCCTACCCGGAATCGCGGGCCCGTAACGTCGGGTTCAGCGCAGCCGTTCGGCCAGGTGGATGCTCACCGTCGCCCCGGCTTCCTTGCCGATCGCGCGGCGCACATCGCTCTTCACCGGCAGCTTGTGACGGCCGTCCCCGAGGGCCATGAAGGAGCTACGGAACGGGTGTCCGTCGATCGTGCCCGCCACCTTGACCAGGCCGCGGGTCCCGAAGAACTCCGCCGAGCCCGGCATCACCACGTACGTCCATCCACCCGGGTTCGGGCTCTTCTCCAGGACGGCGGTGAACTCATGATCCAGTGTTTGCGTGCTCATACCCTCTCAGACGGGTGGGGCGGGGGAAACTCATCGTCGCTGGTGTCGCGGGCGGGCCTCCCGCCTCCCGCCACCTGCTTCCAGGGTCCCGCCACCTGCTTCCACGGTCCCGCCACCTGCTTCCACGGTCCCGCCACCTGCTTCCACGGTCCCGCCACCTGCTTCCAGGGTCCCGCGACCTGCTTCCAGGGTCCCGCGACCTGCTTCCAGGGTCCCGCGACCCGCTTCCACGGTCCCGCCACCTGCTTCCAGGGTCCCGCCACCTGCTTCCACGGTCCCGCCACCTGCTTCCACGGTCCCGCCACCTGTTTCCACGGTCCCGCCACCTGCTTCCACGGTCCCGCCACCTGCTTCCACGGTCCCGCCACCTGTTTCCACGGTCCCGCCACCTGTTTCCACGGTCCCGCCACCTGCCTCCACGGTCCCGCCACCCGCCTCCACGGTCCCGCCACCCGCCTTCACGGTCCCGCCACCTGCCTCGCGCCACCCGCGACCGCACAAACGTCGCCCGACGGTCATTTGGCCAGGGGGCGGGCGCCGTTCGCGTCGTCTGTCCGCTCAAATGTTGCCCGCCACCCACGAAAGTCGGCGTCGGGCGACGTTTTGGCTGGCTGCGGCCGGGTCACAACCGCCATAACTCACGTCACCGCGCACTTCGCCGGTCGCTGCGTCGACTACCGCGCGGGTATGTGACCCAAGTCGCCGATTTACCGCCCCGCGGGCGCGGTTTGGTGAGTTTCGGATGTCGACCGGGGACCGAGCGACCGGAGCCGCTTCGACCGGCTTACGCGATCGACGAGTCGGCGCTCACCTGCTCGGCGCCAGGCGAGTCGTCGGCCGCCGCCACCGGCCGCGGAGCGGTTGGCTTCCAATCGCCCCACACCACATTGCTGGGCTGCACCTGGTAGCGGTAGACGGTCCCCTCGTCGTTGACCAGGAACGTGTCGCCGCCCGGATCAGGCCGGTGAAGGATCAGTCGCTGGCCCGACTCGGCCAACCGGACGAGAGCTTTGATGTTCGTCACGTCCACCGCCGGCCACCCGAGGTCGTTCGCCTCCAACACGACGGGCACGATCAGATGGCCATAACGGGACTGGATCCGCGCTGTCTCCTCAAACGGCTCGCCCTGCTTCAGCGCGAGCCCGACCGCCGCGGCCGCGGCCGCCAGCAGCAAGCCGACCGGACCGAGGCCGCGCAGCAGCCACACCGGGACGGTCACCCCGGCCACGCTCAACCCGTTTGAAGCACTACCGGGCAGCGCGATACGGGAGGCCTTGCTCTGGCTCAAGGCACTCAGCGAGTGTTCCGGAGGCGTTGCTCGCGGAGCCGCCGAGCTGGAGCTGCACGCCATTGAAGTTCAAGCTCAGCGTGGGGCTGAAGCTCGAGAGCACGCGCTTTCCCGCCACCTGGCCGCGGGCCTGCACATTGGCGACCAGGGCAGCGGTGAAAAGCCCGGTGGCCTGGGCTCCGATCAGCCGGCCGAATTGGTTCATCAGCCCCTGGACCTGGTCGAGGTCGACGACTACCTTCGCGTCCGCTGCATCACCTTTCAACCTGGTGGGCGGACCGAGCGGAACCGTCTTGCTCCAGCCGCTCGGGCCGACGAGCTCGAGCCCCACCTGTTCTGTGCCCGTGAGCTGGTGCGCCGCAGCGGTGGTGAGGTGGTAGGCGGCGTGAAAGGCGACACGGTGCACGAGCTGGGTGAAGATGGGATCGCCCGTCGCCACGACGCCGTCCGGATAGACCGGCCCCGGACGCACGGCGGCGCGGTAGCCGAAGCTCATCTGCTGGGTGTAGGCGACGGTCTGGGGCGCCGGCTTGCTCGTCGGGCGCGTGAACGCGAACAAGCAGACCGCGAGGAACACCGTTCCGGCTGCACCCGCCCCCGCGAGGAGCGCGGTCGCGCTGATCGGGAGGTTCGCGGTGCGATCGCGGATGCTCACCAAGAGTCCCTTGCCAGGAGGGTCCGAAGGGAGGTTCCGTCGCCGCCTACGGCGCCTGCGCGTCTCCCGAACGCCGAAGAGCGCAAGTACGCCAAGGCACCCCACGAGTGCGGCGGCAAAGTACGGCGTATGGAGCGTCGCAGATGAGCACGCCCCCGTGCGGGACACGGAACCACAGGGCGCCAAGCAGTTCGGAGCGATTGGGCCGGACCGGATCGAGAAAGTTGTTGTTGTCGCCCTTGAAGACGTAGGTGTTGCCCTTCTGCGCGACGATTCGGTGCAGTACCAGGACATGGAGGAGAGTGCTGTGATAGGCGACGATCTCTCCCACCGAGTAGTGGTCCGCCGGCCGGACGACCGCCAGGTCCCCGGTGTGGAATCGCGGCTCCATGCTCGTTCCGCCTGTCACGACGTACCGAGTCGAGCCGCCGATCTGAGCAGGCGCGAAGTACCACCACGCCGCGGCGAGCGAGAGCACGAGCGCGGCGGTGAGCAGACAGGAACGCAGTCGAGGCCGAGTCACGAATGCCATTCATGTCGCTGTTCAGAAACGCGGAAGGGGAGAGCCGGCAACTGCCGAGCTCTCCCCACCGCTTGGTCAGATGGCGGTTAGCCGCCGTTGATGGTTGAGTGCGTTGCGTCCTTTGTGACGAGCGCGTTGAAGTAGTTCGCGGTGCCGAGCGAGACGCCGTTGGTGGCCTGCCCGGTACCGGAGCCGACGAGGTTGCACGTCGACTTGTAGTCACCCGCGTACGGGCCGGCGGCCTCCGCGGTGCCCGAGCTGGTGCACGCGGCGAGTACGGCGTCGTTCACGGTGTCGCCGAAGCCGGCCTGCACGGTGTCACCCGACACGTCGGTCGTAAAGTACACGTCGGCCTCGGTGACGTACTGCCCGTCGGAGCTGAGGGCGTAGTTCACCCCAGCTGCAGTTGCGCCGACGATGTGATCCTGACCGAAGCCGGCGATCGTGCCGGTCGGGAAGTTGCTGCCGAGGCTGGCGGTGAATGCCGCGCCACCGGCGACCAGGGCAGCGATCAGCGCCACCCCGATGATGATCCTTCTGGTCCTGCGCTGCATGAGGTCCCTCCTGTAGAAGCCTTCCGGATTGCCCGGCCGTCCGGTCGGTCAGCTACGCGATGACATGCTTCGCGACCATTGGGTTTGCCTGTGCGCGGTTTGATCGTCCGAGGCAATGGAAGTCTTTATCCGTACTTCGCCGCAGTGGCCGTACGGCTTGGCCGCACAGAGGCTTCTCAGCGGTGTCGATTACGACCTCGTCCGTTCGTCTCAGACCGAGTAGCGCCCCTCAATCACCTCGAAAGGACACCGCCATGCTCGGCCGTAAGAACTACACACGCGAGGAGCTCGACCACGCGCGGGACGCGGTGGCGCAGGAGCTGGAGGCGTACCGGACGCTCGCCCAAGCCGTCGCGGACGGGAACGGCGGTGGCGCCGACGCGCTCGCCCGGTTCGAACCGCTGTTCTTCAACAGCATGGCCCTGGTGCTCGACCGGTACTTCGTCCACCGGCTCAGGGGGGTGACGGGCAAGGACGGCAATCCGCTGAACGAGGTCGAGCTGCTGTCCGACTCGCTGATGAACAACGACGGCCGATTCCGCGGCAACAACGTGATCAAGCTGAATACCGATGAGACGGTGCTCCAGCTCGAGCCGGGCGAGCGGATCGAGATTCGGGCGCAGGAGTTCGAGCGGCTGGCCGAAGCCTTCTTCGCTGACCTCGAAGCCAAGTTCGTGAGCGACTAGCCCGAAAGCAGCGTCTCGCGGTACAGCTCGGCGAACTCACGCGCCGCGGCGGCGCCGAAGAGCGCGTGCCGGTAGCGCAGCGTGATGAACAGCCGTCCCCCGAGGCTGACCGTTCCGAAGGAGGCCCCGAGGGGCATCCGGCCGGGCGGTGAGAACCAGAGCTCGCGCACGGGGCCGGCGTCGCCGAACTGTGCGACGGCGTCGATGCGGCCGAGATTCGACAGCACGGCAGTGTCGACGAGGAGGTTGCCGGTCAGCGAGATCAGGTTCTGCATTCGTTGCTTGAGCGCCGCCGGGAGGAGCGTCGGCGGCGCGAACAGCTCGACGATCAGCCCGGCCACTCCGCCATCCTTGATCCGCTGCGTGCTTTCGGCCGCGCTCGTCACCGCCGTGCTGAGGTTCGCCGGCTCGCCCGGATCAATACGGACGCTCACGTAGGAGGCGAAGTTGCCCACCACATCGAGGCGCCATTCAGGCGGCCGCAGGTTGACCGGCATCATGATGTAAATCGCCCGCCGATCGCCTTGGTGGCCCGCGTTCCAGCGCCGCACTGCTACGGCCAGCGCGCCCAGGAGGACATCGTTTACGGTCGCGTCATCGACGCGCCGAGCCCGCGCGCGCTCCACCTCGTCCGGCTCGAGGCTGATCAGCTCGAACCCGTAGCCGTGCGATGCGGTCGCCGCTGCGGCAGCGATCCGGCAGGGCGGGCCGGCGGCGCGACCCAGGTAGTCCAGCGCCGCGCGCCCCCGCGCCAGCCGCTCCGCGGGCGCTCCGGTGAGCGAGCGGGCGAGCACGTCTCGCACCTCGAGGGGGTCGACGGGGGGAAGCGGATCGTCCTCGCGCCCGTACGCGCGCGCGATGGACGCCATCAGCCGCAGCGCCGAGAGGCCGTCCCCGGCCGCGTGGTGCAAGTTCAACGCGAGCACGTCCCCGTCGCTCTCATGTGCGAGGAGAAGCTCGAAGGGCCCGTGCCGATCGAGCGACGGGCTGTGGCCGAGGAGCCGCTCACGGGCGCGGGAAAGTTCACCCCCGTTCACCTCCTCGAGGGCTACGTCGCCGAGCTCATCCGCGATCTCCCAGGTGTAGTCCGAGCCCAGGCGCGCCCGGGCGATCGGGTGTCTCCGCGCCGCTTCTCGTGCCGCGTCGGCGAGCCGCACCGCGTCGATATGCCTCTCGGTGCGGATCTCGACGTGAACGCTCCACGGCTCGTCTTCGCGGTCGAGGTGCAGGTAAAGCTCGTCCAGGGTGTTGAGGCGGGCCGCTGCCATTACAGATGCAACATATAGCTTAAATGTTGCATGGCCGGACGCGACGCTCGTTGGCGTCAGCCGTCTGGTGGCAGGAGGCCGAGCTGCTCGAGCTGCCTGCGCAACGACTCCGCCGACTCGAACCGGACCGCCGGCATGCCCACGCGCCTGGCCGCGTCGATGTTCCGAGCCGAATCGTCGATCATCAATGTGGCCTCGGCGCGCAGGTGATACCGCTCGAGCAGGCGCCGGAAGATCTCCAGGTCAGGCTTGGCTATGCGCTCCGAGGCCGACACGACAGTGCCCTCGAACCAGCCGAGAAAGTCGTACCGAGCCCGGCGGAGCGGGTATGTCTCGGCCTCCATGTTGGTCAGCGCGTAGCAGGGAACGCCGCGATCCTTGAGGGCTCGGAGAACGTCAACGGAACCGGGGAGCGGACCGGCGATCATCTCTTCGCTACGCCGCGCCCACGCCCAGATCAGCTCGCGGTAGTCGGGGTGCTGAGCCGCCAGCTCGGCGCACGAGCGCTCGAACGGAACCCCCCGATCATGAGCGTCATGCCATTCGAGCGTGCAAATTTCGTCCAGGAAGCGGTTCATCGCCTCCTCGTCGGCGAACAGCTTCCGATACAGGTGGCGCGGATTCCAATCCAGCAGCACGCCGCCGATGTCAAACACGACCGCCTCGATCTCAGCCGTGGGCGTGGTCGGAACCATGCGCAGACACTAGGGCCGTCCAGCCCCTGACGACGCCTGCCCAGCTTTTGCTCAAGCTCACCGGCGCGCCGGTCGATACAGGCCGCACCTCAATCACGTAGTCCGGGCGTCCGCTGCGCTCCGGAGACACCGCCCGCATGGAGGGTTGATGAGCACCGAGCAGATCTCAGAGCATCACGTCGAAGGCAACACCTACGAGCCCAAGGTCCTCCTCGAGATGGGCCTGCACGAGGCCAACACGCTGCGCGACTGGCTGCTGCGTGCCTCGGTCGACGGAGTCAGCTCTGTCGACACCCCGATCGTCAGTGCCGAGCTGGCCAAGCTCGGGCGCGCCGTCGACACCGTGCAGGCGGTCATGAACGTCCGCCGCGAGTTCGAGCAGGTCGGCCTCAATGTGAGCCACTGGTCGGACGAGCAGGTGCTGGAGCTGGGCCGCCGGATCACCGAGGCCGCCCGCCCGGTCATTCGCGGCTAAAACGGCCTGGCGGCCGGAGGCCGCCTGCCGCGCGAGCGGGAAAAGGGGCGAGGGATCGCCCCTTTCGCGTTTAAGCACCCACCTCTACCGCCCCTTCCGCGAAGCGTTCCCGTTTACTCCCGGGCCCCGGGGGAAAAAGGGAACGCTTCGCCCACGCCCACGCCCACGCCCACGCCCCCGGACCACGGCGCGTCAGATTCCGGACCCTGATCGCCATTTGGGCGCAACTTGCGTGGACGCCGGCGGGTTGGCATCGACGTGGCTGCCCGGATCGACGCGACAGCGGATCGACGTTACGCACCGCGGTCGCCGCGACCTCCCGCGATGATCCAAGTCCGCAGAGCCCCGCGCCTTCTCGCCCTCCTCGCCACCCTGCTGGTCGCGATGGCCGCCCTGCTGGTCGCAATGGCCGCCGGCCCGGCGCTCGGCTCGGCTCGGGCGGCCTCACCCTCGGTATCGGTCTTTCCATCCCCGGGGACGAAATACAACCTGCCGGCAACCCAGATCACCTTCCGCGGCATCGCGGCCTCGCAGATCGGCCCGGTGCGCGTGGTGGGATCGACCACCGGCGCGCACTCGGGGCACCTGGCCGCGGACTCGGACGGACAGGGCGCCAGCTTCCTGCCCGACAAGCCATTCGCATCCGGGGAGACGGTCACCGTGACCACCGGTCAGAACATCAACGGTGGGAGCAACGGCACCTTCAGCTTCGGGATCGCGCGCTTTCTCGGTCTGATCCCGTACGGCAAGGTGCCACTGGTCTCCGCGGGGCGCAACGGGGTTCAGCACTTCCGCTCCCGGCCCGACCTGCAGCCGGCCGCCATGACGGTGACCAAGAACTCGGCCCCGGCGTCCGACGGGGACTTCTTCATCGCGCCGCAGTTCGGCCCGGCTCAGAACGGCCCGATGATCCTCGATTCCCGGGGCAACGTCGTGTGGTTTCAGCCCTATCCGGTCTCGAGGAACCTCCTCATCACCGACTTCCGCCTCCAGAGCCTGTACGGCCAGCCCGTGCTCACCTGGTGGCAGGGGAACACCAACTCCGGTCACGGCCGCGGCGAAGGCGTGATCTTCAACCAGAACTACCAGCAGATCGGCACCGTCCATGCCGGTAACGGCCTCGACGAGGGCCTGCACGAGTTTCTCGTCACGCCGAACGGCGACGCGTATTTCACCGCCTCCTACGAGCTCGGCCTTCCGGGCGTCGGCAAGCCGACCGTCGACTCGGTCGTGCAGGAGGTCGACATCAAGACCGGCCTGGTGCTGTTCGAGTGGCACGCGCTCGATCACATCCCGCTCAGCACGTCGTACTTCACCCCGAAGTCACCCGGCTACACGTTCGATCCCTACCACGTCAACTCGGTCAACTTCGACCGGTCGGGCAACCTGCTCGTGTCGATGCGCGATACCTCGGCCGTGTATGACGTCAACCACCAGACCGGCGCGGTGATCTGGACGCTCGGGGGGAAGCAGTCGAGCTTCAAGATGGGCCGGGGGACCTCGACCTGGGGCCAACACGACGCGCTCATGCAGCCCGACGGAACGGTCACCCTGTTCGACGACGGCGGCGGTCCGCCCACGGTGCACAGCGCCCGCGGGATTCACGAGCGGCTCGACACGACGCACATGACCGCGACGCTGATCAGGGAATACGACCACTCGCCCCAGATCCCGACCAACTTCGAGGGCAGCACCCAGTTCCTGCCGAGCGGGAACGTGGTGCTGGGCTGGGGCCAGCAGCCGTACGTGTCCGAGGACAACGGCGCCGGCCAGCAGATCTTCGACGCCCACTTCAACGTGCCTACGTCGAGCTACCGCGCCTACCGGTTCGCGTGGAACGCCCAGCCTCCGACCTCCCCGGCCCTGGCCGTCGGCCCCAACAGCGACGGCTCGATCAGCCTCTACGCGAGCTGGAACGGCGCCACGGACGTCTCCTCCTGGCGCGTGCTCGGCGGTCCCTCCGCCAAGTCGATGACCGCACTCGGAAGCGCCGGGAAGGGCGGCTTCGAGACCCGGATCGTCGAGCACAGCGCCTCGTCCTACTACCAGGTGCAGGCGCTCGGCAGCTCGGGCCAGGTGCTCGCGAGCTCAGCGGTTCAGACGACGCCGTCCCACCTGGCCCTGTACGGACGCAGCGCCTTCGTGTCCCGGAGCGGGTTCGCGGGTGTGCCGGCGAGCTGCTTTGCCGGCCACGACTGTCACATCACGACGACGGTGACGGCGGGGCGGACGGTGATTGCCCGGTCGAGCAGCGAGCGGATCGGCCGAAACGGATCGGGGCTCTTGTTCTTCCAGCTCTCGTCGTCCGGGCGCTCGATGCTGGCCCGCGCACGCGGCTCACGACTTGCGGTCCGGATCAGCGAGCGCGATTCCTCGGGCATGACCAACAGCGCGAACCTCAACCTGGTGCCGTTCTCCACCTCAGGCAAGGGGCCGAGTCGCCGCGCAGCCCAGGCCCGCACGCTGCAATTCGTCGGCCTGACCGACTTCGTGTCCTCGGGTGGGGTCGGGGGGATCCTGGCCGCCTGCGCGCAGACGGTCCCATGTCACGTGAAGACGACCCTGTCGGTCGGGAGCACGGTGATCGCCAGCACGGGGTCTGAGTTCCTCGGCGCCGACGAGCTCGGCTACCTGACCTTCTCGCTCACCCGGGCCGGGGCGTCGATGCTCGCCCACGCGGGCGGCAACCAGCTCGGTGTGACGGTGCGGATGACCGACGGCGCAACGACCGCGAGCGCACAGCTCGCCCTCGTCCGCTTCCGCTGACCACGCGGGATCACGCTGACACGCTGGACTCCGCTGACCACGCGGATCACGCGGACTCCGCTGACCAAGCGGACCGCGCGGGCCGATTCGCACGCCCCGCGGGTGGGTAGAGGGCTCGTCCATGCGCGCCGCCCTGATAGTCGTGGACATGCTGAACACCTACGACCACGAGGACGCCGAGGCTCTGAAGCCGTCGGCGGCGAAGGTCGTTCCGCATCTGGCCGAGGTGATCGAGCACGCCAAGAGCGAGGGTTTCCTCACTCTCTACGTGAACGACAACTACGGTGACTGGGCCGCCGGGCGCAAGGAGCTCTCCGAGGCGGCGCTGCAGGGTGCCGCCCCCGAACTGGTGGAGCCGATCATTCCGGCGGATAACACGCCCTTTGTGGTCAAGGCTCGGCACTCGATCTTCTACCAGACCCAGGTGGAGTATCTGCTCCGCCAGGAGGGGATCGAGCGGCTCGTTCTGACCGGGCAGGTGACCGAGCAGTGCATTCTCTACTCGGCCCTTGACGCCTACGTCCGGCACTTCGAGGCCACGATCCCGCGCGACGCGGTCGCCCACATCGACGAGGATCTGGCCGAGGCGGCCCTGCAGATGATGGGCGAGAACATGCGCGCCCAGGTCTGCTCATCGGGCTTCGAGGCGCTCGAGGCCGCAGTCAAGGCGTAGCCGTCGTCTGAGCGGCCGCGGGCGCACCCAGATGCGCCTCGGGGCGCAGCTCGTCCGGCACCCCGTCGAGCGCCGCCCCGGCAAGCAGTCGCCCGAGCGCGGGCGCGTGCTTGAACAGGTGGTTCCCAGCGAACACGAGCAGCCCGCCGATCTCCCACAGCGCGAAGCCGTCAGGACTCCACGGAAGCTCCGTGACCCAGCACTGGCGAACTTCGATCGGCTCGGGCTCGAGGCCGGGCAGCGCCCGGGCGACGTAATCCGTGGTCCGGGCCGCGATCCGCGGCAGGCCGGAACAATCGACCAGGCTTCCGTCCTCGCGTACCGGCGTCGTTCCCACGCCGACCGCGTAGGCGGCGTTGCCGGGCAGGGCGTCACCGTAGGCACCCGTGGGGCCGAACCGGTCGCTGCTGTCAAGGAGGCAGGACAGCCGTGCCGGGGGCTCGTCGCGCACGGGGTAGGTCAGCCGCAGCGACGCCGTCTGCCGAACCGGCAGCGACAGGCCAACGCCGCGAGCCAGCGCGGCTGTCCCGCGCCCGGCGCACACGAGCACCCGGTCGTACTCGCGCGTCAGGCCGCCGGCGCGTACCTCGACCGTCTCCCCGGCGGTGACGCGCACCGACAAGACCTCGTCGAACACGAGCCGCTCGCGCAGCGTCGTCACCAGGGCATCGATGGCGGCGCCGGTCCGGATCACGCCGCCATCCTCGTCGAGCACCGCCGGTCCGGGCCACCGCGCCAGCAGCGGCAAGCGGTCGGCGAGCTCGTCGGCATCGATGAGGCGGGCCCTGACCCCGCCCACGGCCTCGAGGACGGAAAGGCGGGGCTCCGCCGCCGGCCCGATCGCGACCACCCCATCGCATGACAGGAGCTCCCGCCCGAACCGCTCCTCCCATCCCCGCCACACCGCCCGCGCCTCGCACGCCAGTCTGACCAGCCGGGGATCGCTGTGGAGGTGGCGAAAGACGCGCGATTCGCCTCCCGACTGGGCGCTCCCGGGGACGCCGCGCTCGAACACGGTCACCGAGGCGTCCCGCTCCGCCAGCGCGTACGCCGTGGACAGCCCGACGATGCCCGCTCCAACCACTGCGATCTCGGTCACGCCTGTTCGATTACCCGCCCGTGGCGGCCCGATCACGTCGTAGACAGAGAACGAGACTCAATCCTATTTCTGTGGTAATCTGGGCGCGCGATGGGACGCCGCGCGCGACCGCTGACGAGGCTCACCGCCCTGACCGGGGCCATGCTGACCGCGCTCGCCCTGGCCGGCTGCGGAATGAGTCCCGGCGCCATCGTCCCCGCGGACCAGGGAAAGCTGCAAGTTGCCGCGGCGGAGAACTTCTGGGGCAGCCTCGCCGCCCAGCTCGGGGGCACGAAGGTCGCGGTCCAGAGCATCATCGTCAACCCCGACACCGACCCTCACTCGTATGAGCCGACGGCCGCCGACGCGGTCACGATGGCCCGTTCCCGCCTGGCCATCGTCAACGGGATCGGCTACGACCGGTGGGCCTCGCAGCTGCTGTCGGCCGACGGGCGGGGCTCAGCCACGGTGCTCAACGTGGGCGACGTGCTGGGGCTGAAACAGGGCGACAACCCGCACCAGTGGTACTCGCCGCCGAGCGTCCGGCGTGTCATCGGCGAGATCGCGGCCGACTACCAGCGGCTCGACCCGCGCGACGCCTCGTACTTCGCCCGTCAACGCGCCGCGCTCGAGAAGCACGGTCTGGCTCGGTACAACGACGCGCTGACCGAGATCCGCCGGCGCTTCCGCGGCGTCCCCGTCGGTTACAGCGAGAGCATCTTCCAGCCGCTCGGCCGGGCGCTCGGCCTGGACCTGCGCACGCCGTACAGCTTTGCCAAGGCGATCGCCGAGGGCTCGGACGTGACCGCGGCCGACAAGGAGACCGTCGATCGCCAGGCCGCCACTCACCAGATCAAGGTCTGGATCTACAACAGTCAGAACGCCACCCCCGACGTGCAACGGGTGAACCAGGCCGCGCGCGCCGCGGGTATCCCCGTCACCACGATCACCGAGACCCTGTCTCCGGCGACCGCCAGCTTCGAGCAATGGCAGGCGAACGAGCTCCTGAACCTCCTCCGGGCTCTGCACCGGGCGACCGGCCGATGAGGCCCGGCACGGCGCCGGCCTCCGAGTCGCTCGAGCGCGGACACGGCGAGAGCCCGGGCGCGGTCCACCTGGAGCACGCGCAGGCGCGGATCGGAGGTCGGCTGATCTGGGACGAGGTCAGCGTCGACATCGGTGCGGGAGAGTTCGCGGCCGTTCTGGGGCCGAACGGAGCCGGCAAGACGACCTTGCTGCGCGTCCTCCTCGGCGAGCTGCCGCTCGCGGCCGGGACCGCCTCGGTGCTCGGGGCAAGCCCGGGCGCCGCGAACCGCAGGATCGGCTATCTCCCTCAGCGCCGCAACTTCGACGCCGGCATGCGGATCCGCGGCATCGATCTGGTCCGGCTGGGGCTCGAGGGCGCCCGGTGGGGGCTGCCCGTGCGCAGCCGTTGGCGCGACCGGGTGAACGGCGTGATCGCTCGCGTGGGCGCCGAGGAGTACGCGGAGCGCCCCCTCGGGCGCCTGTCCGGCGGCGAGCAGCAGCGGCTGCTGATCGCCCAAGCCCTGGTCAGCGAGCCCGAATTGCTGATCCTCGACGAGCCACTCGACAGCCTCGACCTTCCCAATCAGACCGCGACGGCCGCACTCCTGGGCCGGATCTGCCGTGCGCAGGGGGTGACCCTCGTCCTGGTTGCTCATGACGTCAATCCGCTGCTTCCGTACCTGGACCGAGTGGTCTACTTCGGCGCCCAGCGCGCCGTGGTCGGGAGTCCGCGCGAGGTGATCTCGGCCACGACCCTGTCCCGCCTGTACGGAGTGCCGATCGAGGTCCTCGAAGCTTCCGACGGGCGCATGGTCGTGGTCGGGCTGCCCGAGCCACCCGCGCACCACAGCGACCGCCATGCTCACGGCTAGCCTCACCGCAAACCTGGTCTCGGACTACCGGCAGCTGACCCAGTTCCCGTTCATGGTCAACGCGCTCGAGGCGGGAGCGATCGTCGCCGTCATGGGCGGGGTGGTCGGATGGTTCATGGTCCTTCGGCGCCAGAGCTTCGCCGGGCACACGATGTCGGTGCTGGCCTTTCCGGGCGCCACCGGCGCGCTGCTCGCCGGCGTGCCGGCGCCGGTGGGCTACTTCGTCTTCTGCACCCTGGCCGCCGGCGCGATCGGCGGCGGCGGGAACGCGAGCCGGGGGCGCCACCGCAGCGACGAGGCGGCGGTCACCGGCATCGTCCTCGCCCTCGGCTTAGCGTGCGGCTTTCTCTTCCTCAGCCTCTATCAGGGCATTCTCGGTGGCTATGAAAGCCTGCTCTTCGGGAGCTTCCTCGGCATCTCCCGCGGCCAGGTGCTGGCGCTGGCGCTGGTCGCCGTGCTCGCGCTCGCGCTCCTCGGAGTGACCGGCCGCCCATTGCTCTTCGCCTCGATCGATGAGGCGGTGGCGCGCGCGAGCGGCGTGCCCACGCGAGCGCTCGGCCTGGCGTTCCTGCTCCTCCTCGGCCTGGCCGTGGCGGCGACCGCGCAGGTCACCGGAGTGCTGCTCGTCTTCGCGCTCCTCGTCGCCCCCGCCGCCACGGCGCAGGTGATCACGACGAGGATCGGCGCCAGCCTGGTGATCACGGTCGTCCTGGGGGTCGTGATCAGCTGGGTGGGGCTGAGCCTGGCCTACTTCTTCGGCTATCCGGTCGGCTTCTACATCACCACGATCGCCTTCGCGGTCTACCTGCTCGCGCGCCTTGGCCGCGCGGGGCTCGATCGCGCCCGCCGCTGATGCTCGGCCAGGAGTTCTTCCGCAACGCCTTTCTGGCCGGTACCTTCATCGCGCTGGCCTGCGGGGTGGTCGGGTATTTCGTCGTCCTGCGGACACAGGTGTTCGCCGGAGACGCGCTCAGCCATGTCGCCTTCACGGGGGCGCTGGCGGCCGCCGCGGCGGGCCTGGACACCCGCATCGGGCTGTTCGTGGCCACGATTGCGCTCGGTCTGGTCATTGGCGGGCTCGGCGAACGAGCCCAGGCCGACGACGTGACGATCGGGATCGCGCTGGCCTGGACCCTGGGCCTGGGGGTGCTCTTCCTGGCCCTGTTCAGCGGGCACGGCAACGGCGCGCTCGGCGCGCGGGCCCTGTTCGGCTCGATCTTCGGCCTGAGCGCCGGCGATGCCCGGCTGGCGGCGGCCATCGGAGCGGCGATCGTGCTGACCACGCTGGCCATCGCCCGTCCGCTCCTGTTCGCGTCCGTCGATCCCGGCGTCGCGGCCGTTCGCGGTGTCCCGGCCCGGGCGCTCGGCATCGTGTTCCTCGGCCTGGTCGGGGCGACGGCGGCCGAGGCGACGCAAGCCGTTGGGGCGCTCCTCTTGATCGGCCTGCTCGCCGCGCCGGCCGCGGCAGCCCAGCGGCTGACCGCCAACCCTTACCTGGGACTGGCTCTGTCGGCCGGACTGTCGGTCGGCGCCACGTGGGCTGGCCTGTTCCTCAGCGACCTGGTTCCGAGCCTCCCGCCGAGCACGGCCGTGATCGCGGTGGCGAGCGGCATGTACGCCCTCGCCTTCATCCTCACCCTCGACCTGCGCCACGCCGGTCGGCGGTGGGGCGGAGAATTAGACTGATCTCGATGTCAGGGGAGACAGCCGAGAGCTGGGCCGACCGGGCCCATCGGGTGCTGACCGAGAACCGCCACCACACCGGCGCAGCGCGCCGCGCGGTCCTCGAACTGCTCGATTCGCAGTCCTGCGCGCTCTCGGCGGTCGAGATCGAAGACTCGCTGCGGGCCGGCGAGCGCCCCGTGGCCCGGGCCAGCATCTATCGGATCCTCGACGAACTCGAGCGGCTAGACCTGATTCACAAGGTCGAGGTCGGGCAGGCGATGGCCCGCTACGAGCCGCTGCGGGGAGAGGCCGAACACCACCATCACCTTGTGTGCGACAACTGCGGCATGGTGATCCCGTTCACCGACACTCGGCTCGAGCGGGCGATCCAGGAGCTCAGCCGGCGCGTGCCCATGCGGGTGGCCGAGCACGAGATCGTGCTCCACGGCCAGTGCGAGGACTGCACGGCTTGACTCGTGAGACCCGCATGTGTCTGATAGCGCGGTGCGCCCGCGCGACCCGGTAAAGCCGCACCGCTCCTTCGACCCGCGCAGAGTCGGCCGCCTCGAAACCGACGCCTGGGTCTTCTACTACCGACGCGAGTGGCTCAAGTTCCTGCGCGCCGCCATCGGCCTGACCCGGCACACGTTCGGCCTGCCGTGGCCGCAGACGCTGTATGGCGCCTGGCTGGTCCTGCGTGGCAACCAGCTCTGGGCGCCGTTTCCCGACAACGACCCGGAGGCGTGCCGGCGCGTCATGGCGCGCTTCTACCGGCTGGTGGGCCGGCGCTACGGCGAGAGCTACGACCCCGCCCGCGCCGCCTGGCTCGAGGTCGAGTGGTGGCGGGTCCACCGCGAGCACCAGCACGACGACCCCAGCGGTGACGACACGGCCCTCGCCAACGCGCTCGCCGAGCTATACGCGTACGTCTACGGCGTCACGAAAGACCAGGTTCGCCCGGCGGCCGAGCAGCGAGCGCTCGCCATGCGGTACTCAGACGAGTGGGTGAAGGACGGCCGCTCGCTCGAGAGCCCGCTCATCGCCGAGGAGCGCGCCGCGCTCGTGCGGTCCTACGCCGCGCTCCTCGCCGCCGTCCATACTACGCGGTGAGCACGACCGCGGCTTCCGGCGTCACCGCCCGGAAGCTGAAGCTCTCTTCCAGGTACAGGCGCACGTTCTGGCCGTCGTGCCCGGCGTAACCGACCGACAGGTCCTGGCCGGACTCGAAGAGAAAGTCTTCGCCGCGCAAGCTGAGCACCACCGCACCGCGGACTCCGGGCGCCCACACGATCGGACCGTCGAGGATCTTCTGCAGGTGCTCGCGCAGCGGGTAGCCCCCGTGCTCGGCCGTCTGAACCACCCGCGTGTACTGCTCGCCCCCGAGCGCCAGCGCGTAGGGGCCACCGACGCCCTCGCACAGGAGCGTCTCGACCGCCGTCGCGACCGGGCGCGGAAAGTCGTCCGCCCTGTCCCCGAGGGGAACCGGATCGTGAGGCGAGACCTCGGTAATCCCCTGAAAGCAATCCGCCCAGCCGTGAAAGACCGCGACGTTCTCGGCCAGCGCCATCCGGTGGGCCGCCGCACCCAGGGGCTCGAGCTCGACGTCCTCCGCGCCTCGGTCGCCGGCGCGGAGCTCCTCGAGCGAGATCTCGAACTCGGCCCGCATCTCGACCAGCGGCAGCACCCGCCGGCGGGAGCCGGTCACGCCCTCGCGCGGGGCTGCCGCCAGCCGTTCGACCCGCCCGAGATTCGTGGCCGAGTACGACCACCCCAGCGGGCCGGAGAAGTCGACCAGCTTGCGCGCGGCCAGCGCCGGCGTGAGCCGCTCGCGCGCCTCGTCGTCGAGGAGCTTCCAGCCGGCGTCGCTGATCGGCGCGCGCGAGCGAAGCAGGTGATCGGTCATCGGGTCCCCCTCAAGCTCCCGATTCCAAGTGAGCCGTCCTCCGCGGAGCCTCCGCCCTCGAGGGTCTCCTCTTCGGCCTCTTCACCGTGCTCGACGATGTCGCCGGTCTTGAACAGCACGCCCTGGGCGATCTCACGCCATTCCGGGGTCCGGCGGAGAAGGAACTCGAGGTCCATGGCGAAATGCTTGAACTCCTCGCCCTGGGCGTTGCGCATGATCGCGCGGGCCTCGGCGTCGGGCTCGATCGACAGACGCTGCTCGTACCACCCGATGGCCTCCGCCTCCTCGGTGAGCGACGCGCACAGGCGGGCGAACGTCCGCGTCGCCGCCGGCAGCTCGTCTGCCGGCTCGTGATACTGATCGAAACCCATCGAACCTCCTCGCGGTGACGGTCTTGTCCGGAGAACTCTATGCCCGCATGGGCGACTGACAATCCCAGGCGGGTCATGACGCTGGCTGCGTGCTGCGCGGTCGCGGCGTGCGGGAGCACGGCGCGGCCGGCCTCCACGACCTCCAGTACTCAGACGGTGACCATCACCCCGACCACGGCCAAAGCGCCGCCCAAGCCAACGCCGCCGCCAGGTTCGCTGCCCCAGACCCACCAGCTGCCGAGCGCTCATACGGGTTCGTTCCACGCCGAGATGGCGAGCCTGTGGCACGGCATCGTCATCAACTCGGCGCGCACCGCGCTGCCGGCATTCTTCCCGCGCGCGGCCTACGTGCGACTGAAAACCGTCGCCGACCCGGCCGGGGACTACGAGAACCGCCTGGTCGCCGGCTACCGAGCCGACATCGCCGCCGCCCACGCGCTGGTCGCCTCCGGCGACCGGCTGGTGGCCGTCAACCTGCCCGCCGGCTACGCCCACTGGGTGCCGCCCGGCGTGTGCTCCAACCGCGTCGGCTACTACGAGGTGCCAAACGCGCGCGTGGTGTACCAGGGGCCGGGCGGCACGAGGTCGTTCGGGATCGCCTCCATGATCTCCTGGCGCGGAGTCTGGTACGTCGTTCACCTCGGTTCGGTACTGAGCCCGGGAACTGTCGATGCTCCGGCCTCCGGCCCCGGCGTGTCGGCGCCCTCGTCAACGTGCTGAGGGGGCTCGCTTCGCTCGCCGTCCGTGGGGCCGCGCAGCCCCATCCGGACCTCAAGCTCTCAGCGTCGTGGCCGATCTCACCGGGGGATGAGTATCGAAGCGGCGATCGGTCGAATCGACCAGATCCTCGCCATCCGACAGCAGCTGCTCGACCCCGCCGCCGCGTCGAGTCCGGCCACATCACCACCTCAGACCGCCGCCGCGTCGCCAAGCTTCGCGGACACGCTGGCCCGAGCTCAGGCCAGCACATCGCCGGTGGCCGCGACCGGTTACGTCAACCCGCTTGCCAACGCTCAGGTGACGCCCGAGCGGATTGACCAGGGAGTCGACTACGCGGGCACCGGGACCCTGGGCGCGCTCGGCCCTGGCGTCGTGACGCAGGTGGTGCCGACCGGGTCAGGGTGGGAGGGAGAGGGCTACGTCGAGTACAAGCTGACCGCCGGCCCGTACGCGGGCAAGTCGGTCTTCTACGCCGAGGGCGTGAGTCCGACCGTGTCCGTCGGCCAGACGCTGTCCGCCGGACAGGCGGTGGCCACGCTGATTCCGGGCTCGCCGCACGGCATCGAGATCGGCTGGGCGGCCGGAAAGGGCGAGGAGGCGTACGCCAGCGCCTACGGAGGCGGGTACACCGAAGGCCAGCCGACGGCGGCCGGCAAGGCGTTCTCCGACCTCGTGGCCTCGCTCGGCGGTCCGGCCGGCCTGACCGAGGGCAAGTCGGTCACGGGGACGTTCTCCTAGCCCAGGCGGTCTAAACCGCCCCTACCCGGGGTAACGACGATCGCGTGGACGACCCGCCGGTCTTCGCCGAGGTGACTCTGACCGTCAACGGCCACGAGCACCGGCTCTCGCTCGACACCCGCATCTCGGTCCTCGATCTCCTGCGCGAGCGGCTCGGCCTGACCGGCTCGAAGAAGGGCTGCGACCACGGTCAGTGCGGGGCCTGCACCGTGCTCATCGACGGTCGCCGGGTCAACGCCTGCCTGGCCCTGGCCGTGGCCCACGACGGAGCAGAGATCACGACCGTGGAAGGGCTGTCCGAGGGCGCGGACCTGCACCCGCTGCAGAGCGCGTTCATCGCTCGTGATGCGTTCCAGTGCGGGTACTGCACCCCCGGTCAGCTCTGCTCGGCCGCCGGCATGCTTCGAGAAGCGCGCGAGGGCTGGCCGAGCTCGGTCACCGAGAACGGCGACGCGATCGAGCTGAGCGCAGAGGAGATCCGCGAGCGGATGAGCGGCAACCTGTGCCGCTGCGGCGCCTACATCAACATCGTGCGGGCGATCCAGGACGCGGCATGAGGCCGTTCCGGTACGAGCGCGCCCGCAACGCCGGCGAGGCGGTCGCGTTGCTTGAACCGGGCGGCCGCTTCCTGGGCGGCGGGACCAACCTGGTCGACCTGATGCGACTGGGTGTCGAGGCGCCCGGCCAGCTCGTCGACGTCTCGCACCTGAGCGACAAGCGGATCGAGCAGACGGCCGGCGGTGGTCTCATGATCGGTGCCGCGGTCACCAACAGCGAGCTGGCCGCCGACGAGCAGGTCCGGCGCCGGTTTCCCGTCCTCTCCCAGGCTCTGCTGAACGGCGCCTCCGGGCAGCTTCGCAACAAGGCCACGGTGGGCGGGAACCTGCTCCAGCGCACGCGCTGCCTGTACTTCCAGGACGTGACCAAGCCGTGCAACAAGCGCGCGCCGGGGACGGGCTGCCCCGCGCGCACGGGCCTCCATCGCGACCTCGCCATCTTCGGTCAATCCGAGCATTGCGTGGCCACGCATCCCTCGGACATGGCCGTCGCCATGTCGGCGCTCGACGCGGTCGTCCACACCGATCGCCGAGCGATCCCGGTCAACGACCTCTACCGGCTGCCCGGCGATGAGCCCGAGCGCGACACCGTGCTCGAACCCGACGAGCTGATCACGGCGGTCGAGTTGCCGGCCGAAGCCTCGACCTCCCTGTATCGAAAGGCGCGCGAGCGTCGCTCGTTCGCCTTCGCCCTCGTCTCGGTCGCGGCCGTGCTCGACGGCGACCGCGTGCGGCTGGCCCTCGGCGGCGTCGCCCCCAAGCCCTGGCGGGCCGCCAAGGCCGAGGAGGTGCTGAACGGCGGACCGCTCACAGCTGACCGCGTCAGCGAGGCGGCCGAGCAGGAGCTGGCGCTGGCCACGCCGCTGCCCGACAACCGATTCAAGGTGGCGCTGGCCCAGAAGATGATCGTCCGCGCGGTGCTCGACCTGCAATGAGTATCTCCACCCGTCTCATCGGCGCGCCCATCGACCGGCTCGAAGGCCGGGAGAAGGTCACCGGCGCGGCCAAGTACGCCTACGAGTACGCGGGCGACGAGGTCGCCTACGCGGTGCTCGTCGCCGCCTCGGTGGCCAAAGGGCGGATCGAGGGCGTCGACGCGGAACCCGCACTTGCCCTGCCTGGCGTGACCGCCGTGGTGTGGCACGAGAATGCGCCCCGACTGCACGAGGTCCCGGACGCCGAGCTCGCCATCCTGCAGTCCGACCGGGTCGCCTACCGCGGTCAGATCGTCGCCATCGTGGTGGCCGACGGTTACGAGGCCGCGCGCCAGGCGGCGCGCCTGGTCGAGGTTCGATACGCCGAGGAGCCCCACGACGTCCTCCTGCGGGAGGACCATCCCGGCCTCTACAAGCCGGACAAGGTCAACCCAAGCTTTCCCACCGACACCGAGGAGGGTCGCTTCGACGCTGCCTTCGCCGCGGCGGAGTACAAGGTCGACGTCACCTACGAGACGCCGACCGAGCACAACAACCCGATGGAGCCGCACGCCTCGATGGCGGTGTGGGACGAGGGCCGGATCACCCTGTACGACTCCAATCAGGGCGCCACCTCGGCGCGCACCGCCATCGCCCAGTCGTTCGGGGTTGCGCCCGAGGCGGTGCGGGTCATCACCACGCACGTCGGCGGCGGCTTCGGATCCAAGGGCACGCCCAGGCCGCATGCGATCGCCGCGATCATGGCCTCGCGGGCCGTGGGCCGGCCGGTGAAGCTCGCGGTGACCCGGCAGCAGATGTTCTCGATCACCGGCTACCGCACGCCCACGATCCAGCGCATGCGGCTGGGGGCGGACGCCGACGGGCGGCTGACCGCCATCGCTCACGACGTGCTCGAGCAGACCTCGACGATCCGCGAGTTCGCCGAGCAGACCGCGGTTCCGACCCGGATGATGTACGCGGGCGAGAACCGGCGTACGACCCATCGACTGACCCGCCTGGACGTCCCCACTCCCTCGTGGATGCGCGCGCCGGGGGAATGCCCGGGGATGTATGCCCTGGAGTCGGCCATGGATGAGCTGGCCGCCGCGTGCGGGATCGATCCGGTGCAGCTGCGGATCCGCAATGAGCCCGAGATCGATCCCGAGACCGGGAACCGGTTCAGCAGCCGGAACCTCGTGGCCTGCCTGGAGGAGGGCGCGCGGCGGTTCGGCTGGTCAGAGCGCGATCCGCGGCCGCGGTCCGGGCGCGACGGGCAGTGGCTGATGGGCAGCGGCGTCGCCTCCTCGACCTATCCGGCCCGCCGGCGACCCGCATCGGCGAGCGCCCGGCTCGAGGTCGACGGCACCCATGTGATCAGGATCGCCGCGGTCGACATCGGCACCGGTGCGCGCACCGCGCTGACCCAGATCGCCGCCGATGCGCTCGATGTCGACGTCGACCACGTCCGGGTCGAGATCGGCGACTCCTCCCTCCCGGATGCGCCCCTGGCCGGTGGCTCCATGGGCACCGCGTCCTGGGGCTCGGCCGTGGTCAAGGCCTGCCGGGAGTTGCGGGCGCAGTACGCGCGCGACACCACCGTGGCGCTGCCCCTCGAGGTCACCGTCGACACCGAGGACGAGGTGGCCGGGGACGAGCCGCTCGCGCGCCACGGCTTCGGCGCCCAGTTCGTCGAGGTGGCGGTCAACGCCGACACGGGAGAGGTGCGCGTCCCCCGCGCGCTCGGCGTCTTCGCCACCGGCCGAATCATCAACGCCAAGACCGCGCAGTCGCAGTTCATCGGCGGGATGACGATGGGCATCGGGATGGCGCTCCACGAGGAGAGCCTGCTCGACCTGGAATTCGGCGACTACGCCAATCACGACCTGGCCACCTACCACGTGCCGAGCTGCGCCGACATCGAGGAGCTCGAAGTGGCCTGGCTCGACGAGGACGACCCCCACGTCAACCCGATGGGGTCCAAGGGCATCGGCGAGATCGGGATCGTCGGCACCGCGGCCGCGGTCGCCGGCGCCGTTCATCACGCCACCGGCATCCGGATCCGTGCCCTGCCGATCATTCCCGCCCGTCTGGTGAACCTGCTGTGACGGAGCGAGCCGCTACCATCGCCGCCTTGGCGAGCGCTACGTCCGAACACGTCCGGCCGGTCAAAATGCCGCTGATCGACCGGCTCGGCAGCGCCGTCGTCACCGCCGCTCCTCCGATCCTCTTGGTCGTCGGGATGGTGTTCGGGTGGATCGGCAACCTGTTCGACTGGCAGGACATCTTGATCCTGGCCCTGTTCTACATGGTGGTCGGATCGGGGATCACGGTCGGCTTCCACCGGCTCCTGACCCACCGCAGCTTCAAGGTCCACCGCCTGACCCGGGCGATTTTCGCCGCGCTGGGCTCGGCCGCCGCCGAGGGGCCGGTGATCGACTGGGTGGCCACGCACCGAAAGCACCATCAGTTCTCCGACGTCGACGGCGACCCGCACAGCCCCCATGGTCACGGCGGCGGCTTCGTGGGCGCGTTCAAGGGCCTCGTGCACGCCCACATCGGGTGGGTGTTCTCGGACATGGAGGTGGCCGACGAGCAGCGGTACGCCAAGGACCTGGTCGCCGACCCCTGGCTCGTGTTCGTCGATCGCACCTTCCTGCTCTGGGTCCTGCTCGGGTTGGCGGCCGCGTTCGGGCTCGGAGTCGCGCTCAAGGGCACGGTGTCGGGCGGACTCGAGGCCCTCCTGTGGGGCGGCGCGGCGCGGATCTTCCTCATGCACCACGCCACGTTCAGCATCAACTCGGTCTGCCACTTCTTCGGTACGCGCAGCTACGACACGCCCGACGAGTCGCGCAATGTCTTCTGGCTCGCCGTCCCCACCTGGGGCGAGGCCTGGCACAACAACCACCACGCCTTCCCCACCTCCTACCGGCACGGCCTGGAGCGCTGGCAGCTCGATCCGTCGGCGCGGATCATCAGGACGCTCGAGCTGCTCGGCCTGGCCTGGGATGTCGTCCGGGTCAAGCCCGAGCGCCGGGAGCGCAAGTCGCTCCCCCAGGCGGCCTAGGGTTGCTCAGTCGCACCGCCCCTCTGAGGCAGGAAACACAGGCGGCGCTTCAGCGCCGCCCCTTTTCATTGGAATTCTGGGACGGGACCACCGTCCGGGCCACCGAGCCCGGGGCCCCGACCTTCAGCTTCCGGTCCCCGCGGGCGCTCGCCCATGTGCTGCTCGCCCCGGGTGAGCTCGGCCTCGGCCGCGCCTACGTGGCCGGGCTGCTCGAGGTCGACGATCTCGACGCGGCGATCGCCATCGTGGACAGCTTCGAGCCGCCTCCCCTGTCGCTGGGCCAGCAGGCTCGGCTCGCGCTGGCGGTGATGCGGGCCTGCGGCGTCGTGCGGCCGCCGCGCCCCCCGAGGACCGAGCTGCGGCTACGCGGCGCGCGGCACACGATCAGCCGCGACCGCGCCGCCGTGCGCCACCACTACGACGTCGGCAACGACTTCTTCGCCCTGTTCCTCGACCGCTCGATGACCTACAGCTGCGCCTACTGGCAGGGCGGCGCCACGACGCTCGAGGAGGCCCAGGAGGCCAAGCTCGACCTCGTGTGCCGCAAGCTGGCCCTGCAGGAAGGCGAGCGGGTGCTCGATGTCGGCTGTGGTTGGGGCAGCTTCGCCATCCACGCTGCGTCCCGGTACAGGGTGCGGGTGGTCGGGGTCACGATCTCCGGCGCGCAGGCCGAGCTGGCTCGCCGGCGGGTGGTCGATGCGGGCGTGGGCGATCTGGTCGAGATTCGCGAGGCCGACTACCGCGAGGTGGCCGACGGACCGTTCGACGCCATCTCGAGCATCGGGATGGTCGAGCACGTGGGGGAGGAGCGGATCGACCTCTACGCCCAGCGGCTGGCCGGGCTCCTGAAGCCGGGCGGGAGGCTGCTCAACCACGGGATCGCCAAGCTGCAGGACTTCGACACCAAGGACGAGGGACCGTTCTCGGAGCGGTTCGTCTTTCCCGACGGCGTGCCGCTGCCGCTGTCGCGCGTGGAGCTGGCGCTCGAGCGGGCCGGCCTGGTCACACGGCACGTCGAAGGGCTCCCGAACGACTACGCGCTGACGCTCACGGAATGGCTCTCGCGCTTTGAGTCGCGGCTCGACGAGGCCGTGGCACTGGGCGGGAGCGAGCGGGTGCGGATCTGGCGGCTCTATCTCCGGGCCGCTCGGCAGGGCTTTCAGACCGGTTGGGCGTCGGTCTACCAGGTCCTGGCCGACCGCCGGCAGTAATCCCGCTATCCGAGGCTTGGCGCCGGACCCGCCGGTTGGGTATCGTCGGGTCGAGGGTCCGGCGAGCGAGAGTTGGAGGAGAGGATGAGCGGAACCGTTCCTGTGGAGCTGCGCGTGAACGGCGTCGAGCACCGGCTCGAGGTTGAGCCTCGGTTGCTGCTGGTGCACGCGCTGCGGGACAGCCTCGGCCTGACCGGCACCCACGTGGGCTGCGACACGTCGAACTGCGGCGCCTGCACCGTCCACCTCGACGGCCAGGCGGTGAAGTCGTGCACCGTGCTCACGGTCCAGGCCGACGGATCCGAGGTGACCACGATCGAGGGGATGGCCCGGGACGGCGAGCTGCATCCGCTCCAGGAGGCGTTCTGGAATGACCACGGCCTCCAGTGCGGCTACTGCACGCCCGGGATGATCATGGCCGCCGCGGGGCTGCTCGACCGCAACCCGAATCCCACCGAGGACGAGGTGCGCCACGCGCTCGAGGGCAACCTGTGCCGCTGCACGGGCTACCACAACATCGTCAAGGCGGTGCTCGACGCGGCCAAGACCAAGGGCGGCTCGATCTCCGGCCAGCAGGGGGTGACGGCGTGAGCGCGGTCAGCGAGCGCCCGAGCGGAGGCCACGTCGGCCGGGCCATGCGCCGCAAGGAGGACCCGCGGATGATCACCGGCCGCGGCCGGTACATCGACGACATCACGGTCCCCGGGACGCTGTACGCCGCGATCGTCCGCTCGCCCGAGGCTCACGCCAAGATCACCTCGATCGACACCTCGGCCGCCGCGGCCCGCGATGACGTCGTGGCCGTGTTCACCGGCGACGACCTGGCGTCGGATTTCGCGGCGCCGATGGCCATGGCCTGGTCGCCCCCCGGGGTCGAGATCAAGACGCCGGAGAACTGGCCCCTGTCCCGCGGCGAGGTCAAGCACGTCGGCGACGCGGTGGCCGTGGTGGTGGGCCTCGACCGGTACTCGGTCGTCGACGCGGCCGAGGACGTGATCGTCGAGTACGACCCGCTCCCCGTGGTCGTCGATCCCGAACAGGCGCTCGAGGACTCCTCGCGCCTGGTGTGGGAGCAGTTCGGCACCAACAAGACGCATGAATGGGCCATCTCCGGCGGAGACGTCGATGCCGCCTTCGCCGAGGCCGAGGTCGTGGTCGAGCAGCGGCTGGTCAACCACCGGACCGCGGGCGCCGCGATCGAGCCCCGGGGCATCCTGGCCGACCCGCACATGGACACGATGACGCTGTATTCCTCGACCCAGATCCCGCACATCGCCCGGTTCATCCTCTCCCAGCTCGTCTCGATCCCCGAGGACAGCCTGCGCGTGGTCGCGCCCGACGTGGGCGGCGGCTTTGGCTCGAAGCTCCAGGTCTACGGGGAGGAAGCGCTCCTCCTGGCCCTGGCCAAGCGGCTGCGCCGGCCGATCAAGTGGATCGAGACCCGCTCGGAGAACATGGCCGTCACCCATCACGGGCGCGACCAGGTCAACTACATCCAGCTCGCGGCCAAGCGCGACGGCACGGTGACCGGTTGCCGCGCCCGGGTGATCGCCGATCTCGGCGCCTACCACCTGCTGCTGACGCCGTTCATCCCCGAGCTCGGCTTCCCGGTCATGGGCGGGTGCTACAAGATCCCCGCCCTCGACATAACGATCGAGGGCGCGTTCACGAACAAGTTCCCCACCGACGCGATCCGCGGAGCGGGTCGCCCCGAGGCCACGTACTGGATCGAGCTGACGATGGACAAGCTCGCGGCCGAGCTCGGCATGGACCGGCTCGAGCTGCGGCGCAAGAACTTCATCGGCAAGGACGACTTCCCGTTCACCACCGCCCTCGGGATCACCTACGACTCGGGCAACTACGAGGGCGCGCTCGACCGCCTGCTCGAGCTGTTCGACCGGGACTCGTTCCAGCGCGAGCAATCGGAGCTGCGCGAGCGGGGCGTGTACCGAGGGGTCGGGTTCTCGACCTACACCGAGGTGTGCGGACTGGCCCCCTCGCGGGCGGTCGGGCCCCAGGGCGTCGGCCTTCAGGCCGCGTTCTGGGAATCGGCCATGGTCCGCGTGCACCCGACCGGGACCGCGACCGTCTACACGGGCACCTCCCCGCACGGCCAGGGTCACGACACGACGTTCGCGCAGATCGTGGCCGACCGCGTGGGCATCGACCCCGAGCGGATCGAGGTCATCCACGGGGATACGGGGTCCGGGCCGTGGGGCTGGGGCACCTACGGATCGCGCTCGCTGGCCGTCGGGGGCGAGGCCATCGTGCGGGCATCCGACCGGGTTCAGGAGAAGGCCAAGCGGATCTGCGCCGCGCTGCTCGAGGCCGCGCCCGAGGACATCGAGGTGGCCGACGGCAAGTACCAGGTCCGGGGCTCGCCGGACAAGTTCAAGACGATCGCCGACATCGCCGGCGCCGCCCACATCCCGCCCCAGGAGCTGCCGGCCGACATCGAACCGGGACTCGAGGCGACGGCGGCCTACGACCCGGAGAACTTCGTCTTCCCCTTCGGTGCCCACGCGTGCGTGGTCGAAGTCGACGCGGAGACCGGCAAGGTCAGCGTGATCCGCTACGTCGCCGTCGACGACTGCGGCCCGGCGATCAACCCGATGCTGATCGACGGGCAGGTGCACGGCGGAGTAGCGCACGCGATCGGACAGGCCCTGTACGAGCGCGTCCACTACGACAACGAGGGCCAGCTCGTGACGAGCACGTTCGTCGACTACGCGCTCCCGACGGCGGCCGAGATCCCGAGCATCGAGACCGACCGGACCGAGACGCCGTCGCCGGTCAACACGCTCGGGGTCAAGGGGATCGGCGAGGCGGGCACGATCGCCGCCACCCCGGCGGTGACCTCGGCCGTGCTCGATGCGCTGGCCCCACTCGGGGTCAAGTGGATCGACATGCCGCTCTCCCCGATGCGGGTATGGCAGGCCATTCAGGAAGCTCAGAGCCACAACGGAGGAGGTGCGTCGTGATTCCCGCGCCGTTCGATTACGTTGCCCCCTCGTCCCTCGACGAGGCGATCGGCGCGCTCGCCGAGGGCGGAGAGGACGCCAAGCTGCTGGCCGGCGGCCACTCGCTCCTGCCGTTGATGAAGCTGCGTCTGGCCGCGCCTTCGCTGCTCGTCGACCTGCGTCGGGTGCCGGGCCTGGACGGCGTCGAGCGCGAGGACGGCAACTGGCGGATCGGGGCGCTGACACCCCATACCGTTCTCGAGCACACCCCCGACCTGGGCCTGGTGTCGACGGCGGCGGGGACGATCGCCGATCCGCAAGTCCGCAACCGCGGCACGATCGGCGGGTCGCTGGTCCACGGTGATCCTGCCTCCGATCTCCCGGCCGTGATGATGGTGTGCGAGGCGACGGTGACCGTGCAGGGCCGCTCGGGCCAGCGGAGCATCCCGGCCCTGGAGCTGTTCCAGAACTACATGGAGACCGCAGTCGGGCCGGACGAGGTGCTGACCGAGGTGCGGATCCCCACCCTCGACGGCTACGGGTTCGGCTATCAGAAGTTCAATCGCCGCAGCGAGGACTGGGCGATGGTCGGCGTCTCGGCCGTCGTGCGCGCCTCTGGAGATACGTGCGAGGACGTCCGCATCGGCCTCACCAACATGGCCTCGGTGCCCCTGCGGGCCTCGGAGGCCGAGAATGCGCTGCGGGGCCGGCCGCTGAGCGCGGAGAGCATCGCGGAGGCGGCTTCGCATGCCGCGGACGGGACCGACCCACCCGCCGATCTGAACGCCAGCTCGGAGTACAAGCGCCATCTGGCCCGCGTGCTCTGCCGGCGTGCCCTGGAGCAGGCCGCAGGGTTGTCATCATGAGTGCGTGAGCTTTACCCGGGTTTCCGAATCGGTGCAGGCGGCGAGCGACGAGCTCGCCGGCTGTGGATATCTCGCCGACCGTGCTCTGGCGCTGGCCGTGCACCTATCGGTGGTCTTGCAGCAGCCGCTGCTGCTGGAGGGCGAGGCCGGAGTGGGGAAGACCGAGGTGGCGCGCGCACTGGCTGCTGCCTCGGGCGCGCGCCTGATCCGCCTGCAGTGCCACGAGGGGATCGACCTGCACCATGCCGTGTACGACTGGGATTACGCGCGTCAGCTGCTCGCCCTGCGCGGCGCCGAGAGCGGGGTGGACGAGGGCGAGCTGTTCTCCCGCCGGTTCCTGCTGCGGCGGCCCCTGCTGGAGGCGTTGGAGGCCGATGGCCCCGTGGTGCTGCTGATCGACGAGATCGACCGGGCCGACGACGAGTTCGAGGCCTTCCTGCTGGAGTTCCTGTCTGACTTCGCCGTGACGATCCCGGAGCTCGGGACCGTGTCGGCTTCGGACCGCCCGGTCGTGGTCCTGACCTCGAACCGGACGCGGGAATTGCATGACGCGTTGAAGCGGCGGTGCCTGTACCACTGGATCGACTACCCCACGGCCGAGCGCGAGCGCGCGATCGTGCACGCGCGGCTACCTTCGGTGCCGGACGAGATCGCTGCCCGGGTGGTCGCCGCGGTGGCGCGGCTGCGCGAGCACGGTGACCTGTACAAGCTGCCCGGGGTGGGAGAGACACTGGTCTGGGCCCAGGCCCTGCTTGCCCTCGGGGACGGGGCCGATCTGAACGAGACGCTGGGGGCGGCACTGAAGGTGCACGAGGATGTGGTCCGCGTGCGCTCGCGGGGAGTGCTCGAGGGTGTCTGAGGCCGGTGCAGCCGTCATCGATCGGCTCGGCACGCTGACCGCGGCTCTGCGTGCCTCCGGGAGCCGGGTCGGCCTGGGTGAGCTGCTGACCGCCCACCGGGCGCTGGCGGCGGTCGACTGCAGCTCGCGCGAGGACGCACGGTTGGCGCTGCGGACCGTGCTGTGCTCGAGTCGCGGTGACCTGGCCCGGTTCGAGGCGGCGTTCGCGGCCGTGTTCGGCGATCCGTCGGCTACGAATCCGCTGGCCGATCTGGGGACGATCGAGCGTGAGGCGCTGCCCCACGTCGCGGTTCCGAGCGGCGGTCCGCCTCCCGTGGTCGCGCACGACGACGATTCGGTCCCCGTTCCCGCTGCCTGGAGCGATGCCGAGCTGTTGCGCGAGAAGGACTTCGCCGCCTACAGCGAGGCCGAGATGGCACTGGCCCGCGAGCTCATCGCGCGGCTGGCCCGCCGCGGCCCCCGCCGCGCGTCCCGGCGGACCCAGCCTTCCCGCCGGCGCGGTCACCGGCCCGATCTTCGGCGGATCGTCCGCTCGTCGCTGCGGACCGCGGGCGACCCGGTGCATCGCCACTGGCGGGCCCCGTCGGATCGACCGCGTCCGGTGGTTCTGGTCTGCGACGTGTCGGGCTCGATGACTCCGTACGCGCGCATGCTCCTGCAGTACATGCATGCGTCGGTGACCGCCCGCCGTCGGGTGGAGGCGTTCGTGTTCGGCACGCGGCTCACGCGGATCACCTTTGAGCTGGCGGGGCGGGATCACGACCTCGCGCTGGCCCGCGCGACCGCGGCGGTATCGGACTTCTCCGGCGGAACCCGGATCGGCGACGCGCTGGCGTCGCTGAACCGCGACTACGGCCGCCGGGTGGGGCGCGGCGCGGTGGTGGTGGTGCTGTCCGACGGTTGGGACCGCGGCGAGCCCTCGGTCCTCGAGGCCGAGATGGCGCGCCTGCGCCGCAGCGCCCACCGGCTCGTGTGGCTGAATCCGCTCGCCGCCCACCCCGAATTTGAGCCGCTCACGCGAGGCATGCGTGCGGCGGTCCCACACACCGATGAGCTGCTGGCGGGGAACTCGCTGGCCTCGCTCGAGCAGTTAGCCGAAATCCTGGAGGAGATCTGATCCGAAATGAAAGACGTACTGCCTGACATCAGCACCTGGCTCGAGCGCGGAGACCAGATCGCGCTGGCCACCGTCGTCGCCGTCCAGAAGTCCGCGCCGCGTCCCCCGGGGGCGAAGATGGCGGTGAACTCGCGGGGAGAGATCTCTGGAGGGGTCTCGGGCGGCTGCGTCGAAGGTGCCGTGGTGGAGATCGCCGACGGCATCATGAAGGGCGACCCGCCGCAGCTCGTCCATTTCGGGATCGCCGATTCGGAGGCCTGGGACGTTGGGCTTCCCTGCGGAGGAGAGATCGACGTGTGGATCCAGGCCTACGAGCCTGGCCGGTTCGCCGAGATCGCCCGCTCCGGCGGCCGCGCAGCCGAGGTCACCGTGGTGGAGGGGAGCGGGCTTGGATCGAAGCTGCTGGTCGAGCCCGATGGGGTCAGCTCCGGCTCGCTGGGCTCGCCCGAGCTCGATGACGAGGGTCTGCGCCTGGCCTCCGACCTGCTGTGGACCGAGGCCTCCGAACGCCATGGTCCGCTGTTCGTCGATGTGACCGCGCCGGCACCCCGGCTGATCATGTTCGGTGCGGTCGACATCGCCGCCTCGCTCAGCACGCTGGCCCGGGCGGCGGGGTGGCGACCTTACGTGGTCGATCCGCGAGCGCGGTTCGCCACGCCCGAGCGCTTCCCCGATGCGGTCGAGGTGATCGCCTCGTGGCCCTCAGATGCGTTCGAGCGGCTGGGCGGGATCGATCCGGCGACATCGATCGTCGTGCTCACCCACGATCCGAAGCTCGATGACGCGGCGCTGGAGATCGCGCTGCGCTCGCCCGCCCGGTTCGTGGGCGCGATGGGCTCCCGGCGCGCCCAGGCCGCGCGACGGGACCGGCTGCACGCGCTTGGGTTCGTCGATTCCGAGATCGAGCGGATGTCGGCGCCGGTGGGGCTCGATCTCGGCGCCATGAACCGTGAGGAGACGGCGCTGTCGATCCTGGCCGAGGTGATCGCGGCGCGTCACGGCCGCACCGGCGGGCGGCTGGCCGAGGGCCGGGGTCGGATCCACGAGGTTCCTGCGTGATCGCAGGCCTGATCCTGGCCGCGGGGGCGGGGACCCGGTTCGGGTCCTCAGGGGAGGGATCGAAGCTGCTGGCCCCGCTGGGGGGAAAGCCCTTGTTGGAGCACGCGATCGCCGCCCAGACAGCAGTGGGGGCGGTCTCTCCGGTCGTCGTCGTGCTCGGGAGCCGGTCGGTCGACGTCCTGGCGCGCGTGTCGTTCGGCCGGGCTGTGCCGGTGGTGTGTGACGACTGGGACTCCGGTCAGGCCGCGTCGCTCCGCTGCGGGCTAAAGGCACTCCCCGCCGAGGCCGATCGGGTCATTGTGACCCTCGGTGACGAGCCCCTGCTTACGCCGGCGGTGGTGGCGCGGTTCGTGGACGCCTCGCCGGGGACCCGAGCCGTCTACGACGGCCGCCCCGGTCATCCCGTCCTCCTCGGCCGACATCATATGTCGGCGCTGCTGTCGCTCACCGGCGACCGCGGTGCTCGTGACCTGCTCCACGGCGGACCCACCATCGAGTGCGGCGAGCTGTGTTCGGGTCGAGACGTCGACACACCAGAAGACCTGGAGGCGATCCGGGATGAGACTAGAGCAGTCCTTTGAGGTCACCGCACCGCTCGAGGAGGTGTGGCGGGCGCTCGTCGACGTAGAGCAGGTCGCACCATGCCTGCCCGGGGCCGCCGTCACCGGCCGCAACGACGACGGGAGTTTCGCGGGCACCTTCAGCGTCCGGATCGGACCCACCTCCGCCTCGTACGCCGGCCGGCTGGTGATGGAGGCGATCGACGAGTCGACCCACACCGCGACCCTGTACGCCACCGGCAACGACCGCCGCGGCCAGGGCGGCGCCAAGGCCACGATCGTCTCGACCGTCTCACCGTCGCCCGAGGGTGGCGCGCACGTCTCGGTCAACACGGAGTACCACATCACCGGCCGCCTGGCCCGCTTCGGCCGGGCCGGGATGATCGAGGACATCTCCGAGCGTCTGCTGCGGGAGTTCGCCAGTCGTCTCCAGGCCTCGCTGGCCGCCGCCGGCGTATCGGCGGAAACGTTCAGCCTGAGCAACGGGTCCAACGGTTCGGCTCACCACGCGGTTCAGGAGATGGGGGCGTCCGCGCCCGTGGAGCCGGAGGCGCCCGAGGGCTCTGCGATGTCCGCGTTCGCGTCAGCGCCCGAGCCGGTCCCGGTCGATTCGACTCCTCCGGTCCAAGAGCAACCGGCTGCCGAGGAAGAACCGGCCCAGCCGGCGGCGGAAACCTCGTTCGAGGAAGGCCCGTCGCCGTCTCCGTTTGCCGAGGAGGCGCCGCCAGCCGCCGCTGAGGTGCCACCGCCCGCGGGCGACTTGCCGCTGCCTGCGGCCGATGTGCCCGGGGCCGCTGCCGATGTGCCCGCGGCGGCTGGCGATGTGCCTGCGCCCGCTGGCGATGTGCCCGGGGCCGCTGGCGATGTGCCTGCGGTCGCTGCCGATGTGCCTGCGCCACCGGACGCGGAGAGTCCTCCGGACGGTCCCGCGGAGGCTGTCCCGCCACCCGCCACCGCCGCTGCCAACGGGCTCGCCGCAGGCTCCGTGTTCGGCGAGTCCGGGCTCATGGGGAGCGAGGCCGCCGCCACCGAGCCTCCTGAGCCGCCCGTCGACGTGCCTGCCGAGACGGCCTCGCCGGCCGAGTCCGCCCCGCCGACCGAGATGGTCTCGCCGGCCGAGCCCGGCCCGGCGGCCGAGCCCGTCCCGCCGGCCGAGATGGCCTCACCCGCCGATGTGCCGGTCGAATCGGCCCCGCCGCTCCCAGAGCCGGGCGAGACCGTGTCCGCTTCCGAGGAAGTTCCCGCCGAACCCCACTGGCCCGCGGCCGCGACGCCGTGGGATGCCGGCGAGACGGCTCCGGCCCCGGCCGAGTTCGACGAAGCAGGTGCTGCCCCGGGTGGTCCCGACGCTGGATTCGAGGAAGCCGCGCTGCCGGGCGAGCCGGAAGAGGCGGCGCCACCTCCGTGGCCCGCGCCTCCGGCCGGGGGAGTGCGGCCTGAGTCTGAGTCCGCGTCCGATCCCGTGTCCGCGTCAGAGCCCGAGCCCGCCGCCGCGTCAGAGCCCGAGCCGGCCCCCGCACCCCAGCCGGAGCCCGAGTTCGGCGAGCCGGCGCAGGCGGATGAGCCCGCGGTGTCCGTGCCATTCGAGCCCGCCGCCGGCGATGAGCCTGCCGTGGCCGATGAGACCGCCGTGGGAGATGAGCCTGCTGCCGTCGATCCTGGCCGCGAGGACATTCCCACGGCCGCAGTTCCGCCCGCCGAGGCTTCGGTGCCGCCGCCTGCTCCGGCTCCCGTGCCCGCATCCGGGAGCCAGCCGCCTCAATTCGAGCCCGAGTCCGTGTCGGTCGCGCCGGACGACCCGCCGCTGGCTGGGCCCGACGAGCGTGAATCCGAGCTGGCCACTGGTGCCGAGCGCGAGCCTGAGCCCGCGACCGCCCGTGCGGAGGTGCCGGCGTTCGACCACGAGCCCGGATTCGACGAGGCACCGACGACCGAATTCCCAGCGCAAACGGCCGCGCCGACCGCCGCCGATCAGCCGGCACCCCCGGAGCTCGAAGTGCCGGCGGTACCGACTGCGGCGACTCCGTCCCCGTCGCCGTCTTCGTACCCGCCCCCGCCCCCGGTGCCGTTGCACGGAAGCACGCCTACACCGCCACCGCCGGCGTGGCCACCGCCCCCACCTGAGCCTGCCGCGCCGCCGGAGCCGGCCGTGCCGCCGGAGCCGGCCGTGCCGCGGGAGAGTCCGCTCGCCGTAACTCCGTCGCCGGAACCGGAAGGCGCGTCACTCGAAGCCGCGGCCGCGTCTGAGCCCGTCTCGTCGCTGGCCGCCGAGCCTCCGGTCGACTTCCCGTCCGAGGCGGTCCCCACGCCCCAGGCTGCCGAGCCGACGCCCGGGCCGCAGGACGCCGAGCCAGCGCCCGGGCCACAAGTCGCCGAGCCAGCGGCCAGGCCACAGGACCCCGAGCCCCTGCAGCCTGAACCTGAGATGCGCCCGCCGGATGCGGCGCTTGAGCCGGCGCCGAAGCCAGCGGCGCCCGTGGGGCCGGCGCCACCCCCACCGCAGTACTCGTCGCCGCAACCCGGACCGCCACCCGGCACCGACCCGACGGAGACGTTCTCGCTGAAAATCCTGTGGAGTCAGCTGCGCAATGCTCCTGCGCCGGCGGCGTTCTTCGCCGGCATCATGTTTGCGTGGTCGTTCTTCCGGCGGGGTCGGCGGCGTACGAGCTGAGGCCGTCACCGGGGCTCGCTAGAGCCAACGTCATGAACACGCTGTGGCGGCTGGGCGAGTAAGACCCGAACGGGTCACACTCGACGAAGCCGGCGCTCGCGTACAGACCTCGCGCCGGCGCGAAGGCATTCATCGTGCCCGTCTCGAGGCTCAGCCGGGTACACCCGGCCTGCCGGGCGGCGGTCACCAGATGGGAGAGCATTGCGCGGCCGATCCCACGCCCCCGCGCCGGCTCGGCCGTGTGCATCGACTTGATCTCGGCGTGAACGTCGTCGAGACGCTTCATCGCGCCGACCGCCAGAAGCTCGCCGTTGACCCGGCAGCTGAAGAACGAGACCGTGGGATCTCGCAGCTCGCCGACCCCAAGTGCGTGCCGGTCCTCCGGCGGGCTGTGCCGGCGTGCGAAGGCCAGGTGGCGCTCGAGCAGCGCGCGGACGTCGTCCCGCTGCGGGTCCTCGGGCGCGATCGTCATGCCCTCGATCTGAGTCGCCGCCGCCGCTTGCAGCACGGCCGGCGCCGGCCGGGACTCCCGTCTCACCCCGCTCGGGCTGCCCGGATCGGCTGGCTGTTGTCCTCGCCGAGTCCCTCGCGACTGTGCGGAGCCGAGAAGTCCTCGTCCGGCATCACGGCGACGAGACCGCTCGGGTTGATCATCGGGTGTGTCAGGTAGTAGTGACGGCGGATCTCGTCGAAGCTGACCGTTTGGGCGACCCCGGGCGTCTGGAACAGATCGCGCGTATACGGCCATAGATGCTGATACTCGGTCAGCTTTCGCACCGAGCACTTGAAGTGGATGTTGTACACGGCGTCGAAGCGCAGAAGGGTGGTGAACAGCCGCCAGTCGGTCTCCACCGGCTCCGGGCCGAACAGGAACCGCTGGCCGCTCAACCGCTCATCGAGCGAATCCAGGGCGGCGAACAGCGCGGCGACCTCCCGCTCGTACACGGCCTGTCGCCGGGAGAACCCAGCCTTGTACACGGCGTTGTTGACGTTGTCGTAGATGAAATCGTCAAGCTCATCGATCTCACCCCGCAGCGCCAGCGGATACAGATCGACGGGATGCTGGGCGAGGGGGGCGAACACCGTGCCCAGCATCCGCAGAATGTCCGCCGATTCGTTCGAGACGATGACTCGGGCGTGCTTGTCCCACAACACCGGCACGCTTACGCGGGCGTCATAGCCCGGTTCGGTGGCCTCGTAGGCCTCGCCCAGAAATCGAAAGCCGTTGACGGAGTCGACGTACTCGCCGCCGGTGAACGCCCAGCCGCGATCGTCGCGGATCGGATCCACGAACGAGATCCCGATCGCGTCCTCCAGGCCCATCAGCAGCCGGCCGATGATCGTCCGGTGCGCCCACGGGCAAGCCCGCGCCACGTACAGGTGGTAGCGACCGGACTCGAGCGGGAACTCGCTCGACCCGTCCGCCGTGACCCAGCGGCGAAAACGGCTCTCCTGGCGCCGGAAGGACCCGTCGTCCCCGCCCTCGCGACCGAGGCTGAAGGCGGGGGTCGGAGAAGCGGTCACCTCGACGACTCTAGCGAGCCCCTTTCGCCGCAATAACGTGCACGAGCGTCGAAACCGGGCCGTCCCGGCCGTCCGTCCCGCCCGTCCGTCCCGGCCGTCCGTCCCGGCCGTCCCGGCCGTCCCGGCCGGGTCAGGCCTCCTCGACCCCCGCAGGCTCCGCACGCTCGGCACGCTCCGCCTGCGCTTGGGTGTGACGCTGCACGAACGTGTTGACCACGTGCGGATCGAACTGCGTCCCCGCCCCCGCCCTGAGCTCGGTGAGTGCGACGTCGGCACTCATCGCCTGCCGGTAGGGACGGTCGCTCGTCATGGCGTGAAATGAGTCGCACACGGCGATGATGCGAGAGCCCAGAGGGATCCGGGCTCCGGCGAGGCCGTCCGGGTAGCCGGTCCCGTTCCAGCGCTCGTGCGATGAGCGGACGAGCGGGGCCACGTCGAGCAGGGCCTGGGAGGAGACGATGATGCGCTCGCCGGCGATCGTGTGCTGCTGGATCAACTCCCACTCCCCGGGCGTGAGCGCGGCCGGCTTGTGGAGAATCGCATCGGGTATCGCCATCTTGCCGATGTCATGAAGGGCCGCGGCCAGGCGGATGCAGTCGATGGCCGCGTCCGAGCATCCGAGGTCGCGCGCGGTCTGCTCGGCCAGCGCCGCGACGTCGTCGACGTGGCCGCAGAGCTCCGGGTCGCGTTGCGAGAGGGCGGACAGGAGGGCACTGGTCACCTCGTGCGCGGCCCCCGACCGACGCGAGGAGCGCTTGCGCGCGTACATGCGCTGATCGGCCAGCCGCAGTGCGTCCTCGACCGACGAGGCTTCCTGAGGCAGGTGGACGCTCCCCATCGAGGCCGAGATCGAGAAGCCATCGCCTTGGTCGGTCAGCACGGACAACGCTTCGCCGATCAAGTCGTCGGCTGGAGCCCCCTGAGGCAGCACGGCGCAGAACTCGTCGCCTCCCATCCGGTACGCACGCGCGGGCGCGGTCATCACTGCGGCCAGCGCGTTGGCGAGACGCTTGAGCAGAACGTCGCCGGCCGCGTGGCCGAACTGATCGTTGTAGCCCTTGAACCCGTCCAGGTCGAACAGCGCAACCGTCACCTGTGGGGCATCCGGATCGGTCATCAGCTCCTCGAGCGCTCGGTACAGCGACCGCCGGTTGCCCAGCCCGGTGAGCGGATCGGTCATCGCCTCAGCCGTCGAGCGCTCGAGCATGGCCTGATGGGCGCGGAAGGTGAGCGCTAGGCGCAGCAGCACGGACAGCAGCGCGCTGGTGGCAAGGATCACGGCAGGAAGAGTGACGTCGGTGAACGTCGCCGTGACCAGGATGGACAGGCTGGTGAGCGCGAAGGCGATCGGCCAGGTGATGCTGGCCCGCTTGCGAGCGGCCACCGCGCCGCGGCTCGGCCGGCTCCAGGCCGCGGCCGCGAAGACCACGGAGATGCTCCACCAGCCGGGGTCGTACGGGCCGCCCGACTGCCAGGTGTTCTCCGCCACCTTGATCAGGTACATGGTGTCCGCGGCCCAGAAGCAACCGATGCCGACCGCGAGGATGCCGAAACGCCGATCGAAGCGCCGGCCCCCGATCGCCAGCACGCCGCAGATCAGCGCGAGCAGAAACAGGTCGGTGGTCGGATAGCTTAGGTTGGTGGCGATCGCCACCGGCCGTCCCCCGAGCGCGTGCAGCACCGGATGGAACACCGCCGCGGCACTGATCGCGCCGGCGGCCAGCCCCGCCGTGACGCCGTCTACCCAGACCGTCTTCGAAAGGCCACTGATCCGCGACCGCGCGAGGACGACCAGGCCGGCGAACACAAGCGGAGGAAGCGACAGGTAGCCCGCATCGGCGGGTGAGGGCACGGGCGGCGAAGAGTCGCTCCAGAGGACCGCGGTGAAGTACAGCTCTCCGGCCGTCCAGGCGGCCACCCCCAGTCCGATGAGGAGCCACGCCACCCGCTCCTCGCGCCGGAGTGCGGCCCGGAGCAGGCACAGCCCCGCGCCGGCCGCCATGACGACGAGATGCAGCCACTTGGTCTGACCGACCGGGAGCCAGCCCACGCCCAGCGCGTGGAGCTCATACGCGGCGATCCATCCGCCCAACAAGATGAGCGCAAAACGTATGGGGCGTGGCATGCGTCTTTATCGCCACGCTGGAGCTCAATCATGAGCCGGAGGAGGGCCTACTGGCCCGTGGCGGAACGGTACAGGCGCTCGAGCAGATTCAGCATCGCGGGTGAGGTCAAGCGGTTGCCCGGGCAGCAGGTCGGCCCGTTGACGGCGCTGATCCCGATCTCGATGTGCGGACCGGTCGAAAGTCCGACGATCCCGCAGCCGACCTCGGCGATCGGCTGGCCCGCGCGCACCACGGTGCCCACCGGCACCAGGGCGGGGTAGGCGTGACCGTAGTAGATGTACCGGCCGTTCAGAGGGCCGCCCGCTACTCGTAGCACCGGCGCCGCCGGGCCGAATCCGGAAATGCCCTCCTGCACGATCACCCCGTCGGTGACCGCGACCTCGACCGCGCGGTTGCCGCACGCCGCTCCCACGGTCGAGATGTCGACGCCCTGATCGGGCTCCCACGTGCTCGGCGGCTCGACGATGCTCAAGGGGGCGAGAGGGAACACGAATCCCTGGCCGGCACTGAGCGAGTTCAGTTCCTGAGCGATCTTCAGCTCACGCTTGACCTGGTCGAGCGACTGGGCGTGGGCGTTCGGGTCGCCGACCGGAGTCGCCGCCACGCCATAGGAAGTCGGTGCCGCGCCGGCCACCGGCTCGACCGCTTGAGGGTGGGCGCGCAAGCTCGGCTGGGCCGCGTCCGAGGCCGCCGCGCCGGAGCCACCTCCGGACCCCGAGCTTGAACCGCCCGCACCACAGGCGCCAAGGGTCATGGGCACGGCGAGCAGCCCGAGCAAGATCAGCCACGCGCGGATCCGCATTGCCTCAGTTCACCACAGCCCCACGCCAGGCGCGTAGTTTCCACTCGCAAAGCAAAGCCATCCTCCGGTTGATCGGCAGCGGCCGCGGAACGTTCACCCCGTCAAAGGGCTGAGCGCCGGAGCCGGTCCGCGGTCCGCCGGGCCCACGGCGCGTCGCCGAAGCGCTCGGTCATCGCTGCCGCCGCCGCTTCGTGGTCGTAGGCCACCCGGCGGTGCTCGAGCCGGCCGTCGTCGTGCATGAGGGCATAGGCGGCGCGCGGATCGCCGTCGAACGGCATGCCCACGCTTCCGGGGTTGAACAGCTCGGTCCCGGAAGCGCTGGTTCTCGCGAAGGCCAGATGCGTATGGCCGAACACCACGCGAGGCTCGGTCAGCCCGGCCAGCAGTTCGGGCTCGTCGTCGCCGGGGTCGGGCAGGAACGAGCGGACGTCGGAGACCGGGGAGGCGTGGCAGAAGCGCGTCTGCTCTGTCACCACCTGCTCGGGCAGTTGCCCGAGTTGCGCCGTCACCTCGGCGTCCAGCGCCTCCCGGCACGCCGCGATCGCGTCGCGGATCAGCTCGTCCTCGGGCGCGTGACCGGGATTTGCGCTCCAGCGATCGACGTTGCCCCGAATCCACGTCGCATTCGGCAGCTCGCGGAGCGCGGCCACGGTCTCGGCCGGGAACGGGCCGAAGAGGGCGTAATCGCCACCGAGCACGTAGTGGGCGGCTCCGGCCCCCCGCACGTCCTCGAGCACGGCCTCCAGGGCCGGCAGGTTGCCGTGAATGTCGTACAGGACCGCGAGCCTCGCCATGGGGCCATAGCTAACCAGCTTCGGCCAGGTGTCTGTACTCGCTCCAGCCGGGTCGGACGGGACAAAAATTGCAGCCCGTTCAATCAGGGGACCGGTGCGGCCGATAGCTTCCAGAAGATGGTCGCTCTTGTACAGCGTTTAGCCGGTTTGCTGCAGAAACGAGCGCACGCTGTGTGCATTCCCGCGCGCGACCATCGATACTGCGGTGTGGCGTGAGAGGTGTCCTGCGACTAGCCCCGTTCCGGCGGCTACTGGCTGCGTACACGCTGAATGAGCTCGCCTGGGCGTTCAGCGCGCTCGCGCTCTCGTATCTGATCTATCGCCGGACCAACAGCGCTCTGGGGGCGGCGGCGTTCTACCAGGGCACCCTATTCGTGCCCGCGCTCGTCTCGCCGCTGATCGTGGCCCGGCTCGACGGCCGGCATCCGGCCTCGATCCTGCCCCTCCTGTACGGGCTCGAAGCGATCGCGTATCTGCTCCTGGCCCTGATCGCGAGCCACACCTCGTGGGTCGTCGTGCTGGTGATCGCAACCGTCGACGGGATCATCGCGCTCATCGCGCGCTCGCTCGCCCGCGCGGCCACGGTCGCGGTCACCTCGCCTGTCGGCCTCCTCAGAGAGGGCAATGCGCTCGCCAACACGCTGTTCACGATCTGCTTCATGGCCGGCCCCGCGATCGCCGGTGCGGTCATCGTGGCCGGCGGAACCACGACGGTGCTGTTCGTCAACGCCGGGCTGTTCACCGTGATCACGCTCGTGCTGGCCACCGCTCGCGGTCTCCCCGGGGCCACGGAAGTGCCGGCCGAGGGTGGCCGGCTCAGGGCGGCGATCCGTCACGTCCGGCAGCAGCCGACCATCCGGGCGCTGTTCATCCTCCAATCCGTGCTCACGCTGTTCTTCACCATCTCGATCCCGGTCGAGGTCGTCTACGCCGAGCACACCCTCCACGCCGGCGCGGCCGGTTACGGTGTGCTGATCTCGGCCTGGGGCGGCGGCGCGGTCGCCGGGAGCACGATCTACGCCCGCTGGCGCCGGCTGTCCGCTCGGGACCTGATCGTGCTCGGCAGCATCCTCCTCGGCGCCGGGCTCGTGGTCATGGCGATCGCACCCACTTTGGCGGTGGCGATCGTCGGATCGGCGGTGGCCGGGGTCGGCAACGGGATCTACGCGGTGGCCGCACGTACCGCGGTCCAGGAGGCAGTCGAACCGCACTGGATGCCGCTCATGATGAGCTTCAACGAGTCGCTCGGGCAGGCCGTGCCGGGCGCCGGGATCCTGATCGGCGGCCTCGTGGCCGCCTTCATCAGCTCTCGCACCGCCTTCGCGGTCGGTGGCATCGGCGCATTGGCCATGACGGGTGCCGCCTGGGTCGTGCTGCGCCCGAAGGTGCGCGTGAGCCGTCCCCATATCGAGGGGCCGGCCCACGATCAGGTCTGAGCCCGCGCTCGCCGCCGCCGCGCGACATCAGTAGCGTCCCCGTCCGTGCGCCGCGCCTGCATCGACATCGGCTCGAACACCACACGCCTGCTCGTGGCCGACTGCGACGGTGACGGGCTGCGGGAGGTTCATCAGGCCCGCGAGTTCACCCATCTGCGCAGGGGCGTACGACCTGACGGAACGGTCGCGGCGGAGACGATCGAGACCATCGTCGAGGTCGTCGCCCACCAGCTGCGCACCGCCCGCGAGTTCTCCTGTGACGACGTCCGCGCCGTCGCCACGGCCGCGATTCGCCGGGCCCAAAACGGCCCCGAGGTCCAGCGCGCGATCGAGCACGCGTGCGCGATCGAGCTGGAGATCCTGTCCGAGGACGAGGAGGCGCGGCTGGCCTTCATCGGGGCGGCGCGGACCCTGGGACGCGTCCCGGGCGGACTGCTCGGCGTGGCCGACGTGGGCGGCGGTTCCTCCGAGCTGGTCGTCGGCACGGCCCCGGACCGCGTCGGCTGGTCGACCTCGGTCGCCGTTGGCTCCGGGGTGATCGCCGACCGGTGCCTGCGCTCCGATCCACCCTCGCCCCGGGATCTCGAGGACGCCAGGGCGGCGATCGCCGACGCGCTCGACGGCGTCACCGTCCCAGCCCCGGCGGAGGCGGTCGCGGTGGGGGGGAGCGCGAGCTCGCTCCGCCTGCTGGCGGGTCCGGTCCTCGACTCGAGGGCGTTCACCAGGGCGCTCGAGCTCCTGTGCGCCGAGCCCGCGGCCGAGATCGCCCGGCGGACCGCGCTCGACCTCGACCGGGTGCGCCTGCTGCCGGCGGGCCTGCTGATCCTCCAAGCCGCCTCGGAGCGGTTCGGCGCTCCCCTGCAGGTCGGCAGCGGCGGGCTGCGCGAGGGCGTTCTCCTGGAGGCGGCCCATGTCTAGCCCGGAGCAGCCGCTCCCGCCCCGCGAGGTCCTGGCCGCGGTCCGGGTCAGGGCGCCCACGCGGGGCAACCGCCGCCTCGAGTCGTTGCTCGACGCGGTCAATTCGGACGACCAGGTCAAGGCGTGGTGGCACGTCTCCGCGGTCAACGCGACCCGCCGCCTGGGCATGAGCGACCACAGCTGGGTCCACATCCAGATCGTGCTCAACATCGGGCTCCGGCTGGCCCGGCTGCTGTTCCGGCGTGGGGTAACCCCGAGCATCGTCGCCGACTACGGGTTGGGCGAGCGCGATGCCGAGGTGGTGATCGCGGCCGGCTGCCTGTTCCACTGCGTGGGCATGTCGATCCACCGCGACGACCACGAGCTCTACAGCCTGTTCCTGACCGCGGACAAGCTGGGCGGTCTGCTGACCGGGGCCTATGAGGAGCCCGAGCGGACGATCGTCGTCTCCGAGGCGCTGCACGCGATCATCGGCCATCGCCGCAAGGGGGCGCCGTTCACGGTCGAAGCCGGGATCGTCCGGGTCGCCGATGCCCTTGACATGGCCCGCGGGCGCTCGCGGGTGCCGTTCGAGTCCGGCCACCAGAACATTCACTCGCTGTCCGCCTACGCGATCGAGGAGGTCAAGATCGTCCCCGGGGAGGAGCGCGCGGTCCGGGTCGAGATCGCCATGTCCAACAGCGCGGGCATCTATCAGGTCGACGAGCTGCTGGCGACCAAGCTACGCGGCTCAGGGATCGAGGAGCACGTCGAGGTGATCGCCCGCATCGAGGCCGAGCACGAGCAGCGGCTGCTGCCGGTGTTCAGGATCTAGTGGCCGCTACGCGGCCATTGCGAGTTTCGCCTGGCGGCGAAACGTCGCGGCGCGGGATGTTCGCCGTCAGGCGAACTCCAAAAGCTGGCGTAGCCAGCTCACCAACCGCCGCGCCAGTCCGCGTTGGCGGCGCGGCGCTTCGCCGCGTCCATCCGCGCGTGCTTGCGGCGGTCAAGCCGCCACTGGATGAGCGAGAAGACCACGATCACAGTGGGAAAGAAGGCGATGACGGCGTACATGGCCATCGTGACCGTTTTGTCCGTGGTCGGGCCGTACCAGCCCTCGCCGCCTCCGGCGTGGGCAAGCGCGGCGGGCGCGAGGACCAGCCCGAGCACCGAGACCCACACGAGCACGGAGGCGATTCGAAGGCGGCGCATACGACCGAAAGCGTACTACGCCGCCCTGGCGTCTTCACGCCGGGAAACCGAGTCCAGCGCGGCCAGGAGCTGGGGGCCGTACTCCTCGCGCCGCCATCCCACCTCCATGTGCCGAAGGGGAGTCTCAAAGACCGGTCCGCGCGCCGCGGCCGCGAGCTGGCGCTGCTTGCGGACCGGAACCAGCTCATCGCGGGTCGTGATCAGGACCGCGATCGGCGGTTGGACGGATTCGAGCCACGGCCGCGAATCGAACCGCCCGAGCTCGCGTCCCGCCTCCGCGATGTCCCGGGCCGAGTGGCGCATCAGCTCAGATTCGATCCACACGGCTTGCCGGGCGTCCCGGCGCCGGATCGGCCGCATGCCCATGCTCCAGGTGAGCCGGGGGGCGACCGACCAGCTGAGCCCCAGCATGCCCAGGCCGCGGAAGGCGCGGCGGGTCCGTGCGTCCTGCCAGTGCTGGGCGGTGCCGCTGAGCACGATCCCCTCCACCACCTCGGGGTGCTCGAGCCCGATCAGCTGGGCGATCGCCCCGCCCATCGAATAGCCGACCACCAGGGCGGGGGCGGCGTCGAGCGTCCGCAGCACGCCGGCCGCGTCGGCGGCACAGTCGACGAGCCGGAACGGAGCCAGCGGACGCAGCCCGCGGCCGTGGCCGCGATGGTCGATGCCCAGCACCCGGTACCCGGCCCGGACCAGATCGTCGTAGAGCGCCCCCCAGTTCAGGTCCGCGGTGGCCATCCACCCGTGCAGGAGCATGACCGTCTTCGGGGAATCGCCGCCAGGCCCTTCCCCCGAGTCGCGGATGAAGAACTCGCCCCGGCCCGGGACGTGGACGGTGCGGGCCGGGAGCAGTCGGCGGGGCGGCTCTGGGGCCCAGGGCGGGACTTTCATGGCGGGGGAATCTACCCGGCGCGGCCTACCATGGAACCAATGGCCGTCGTGATCGCATCCGACCTCGGCAAGGACATGGCCGGGGAGCCGCTGCTGCGTGGCGTCTCGTTCAAGCTCGAACGCCGCGACCGCATGACCCTGTCCGGCCGCAACGGGGCCGGCAAGACGACGCTGCTGCGGATGCTGTCCGGCGAGGCCTCGATCGACGTGGGCGAGTTGGTGCTGGCCAAGGGGGCCAAGGTGGCGCTTCACGACCAGCGCCCCCCGCGTGAGCGCGACATCTCGCTTCGCGACTACATCCTCTCCGGGGCCAGGGAGTTGGTGGCCATCGAGGGCGAGCTGAGCGAGCTCGAGACCGCCATGGCCGCCGGCGCCCACGACGATGCGACCCTCAACCGCTACGCCGAGGCCCAGGGCCGCCTGGAGCACGCCGGCGGCTACACGTGGCGGGAGCGGGCCCTGTCGACCCTGCACGGGCTCGGTTTCCGCGACGACACCGACCTCGACCGGCCGCTGAGCACGTTCAGCGGTGGGGAGCTGACCCGGGCCTCGCTCGGGCGGGCGCTGGCCGGAGTGCCGGACCTGCTCCTGCTCGACGAGCCGACCAACCACCTCGACATCGCCTCGCTCGAGTGGCTCGAGCAGCACCTGATCGCGCTCGATGCCGCCGTGGTCCTGGTGGCGCACGATCGCTGGTTCCTCGAGGCGGTCGGGACCTCGGTGCTCGAGCTCGAGGCCGGCCGGGGGCGGTTCTTCCCGGGCTCCTGGCACGCCTGGCGCAAGGAGAAGGCGGCGCGGGAGCTGGCCCTCGGCCGGGCGATCGAGCGCCAGCAGGCCGAGATCGACCGGCTCGAGCGGTTCGTGACCCGGTTCCGGGCCGGCACCCGGGCGCGCCAGGCCCAATCGCGGGCCAAGAAGCTGCAGAAGATCGAGCGGCTCTCCAAGGGTGGGTCGGATGGGGCCGCGCTCGAGTTCGCGTTCAAGCCGCCCGAGCGCAGCGGCCGGGTGGTGTTCGAGCTCGAGGACGCCCGCCTCGAGGTGGCCGGCCGCGTCCTTCTCGACCGCGCCGAGCTGTGGCTCGAGCGCGGGGAGCACGTCTCCATGGTGGGGCCGAACGGGGCCGGCAAGACCACGCTGATCGAGACCTTGACCGGCCGCCACGAGCTCGCCGCGGGCAAGCTGCGGACCGGCCACAACGTGAAGATCGGCTACCTGAGCCAGCACGCCGAAGAGCTCTCGGCCGGGACGGCTCGGACCGTCCTCGAGGCCACGACCCACCTGACCGGCCTGACTCCGGGCAAGGCCCGGGCGCTGCTGGGCCGGTTTCTGTTCTCGGGCGAGGAGGCGGAGAAGCCGCTCGAGGGCCTGTCGGGCGGTGAGCGCCGGCGGTTGTCGCTGGCCATCCTCGTTCACTCCGGCGCCAACGTGCTGATCCTCGACGAGCCCACCAACCACCTCGACCTGGAAAGCCGCGAGGCTCTCGAGGGGGCGCTGTCGGAATTCCAGGGGTCGCTGCTCCTGATCTCCCACGACCGCGCCCTGCTCGACGCCGTCGGCAAGCGCACTGTCGCCTTCGAGGACGGGACCTTGCACAGCTACGTCGGCGGCTGGCCCGAGTACGTCCGCGTGCGTGAGGAGCGGGCGGCCAAGCCGCCGCCGCCCAAGAAGAAGAAGCCCGCCCCCAAGGTCGTCGCCACAGGCTCCAACGGCACCCATCTCGAGGAGCAGATCGAGGAGGCCGAGGCGGCGCTCAGGGCGCTCGAGGAGGAACTGGCCGACCCCTCCGCGTGGTCGACCCCCGAGCGAACGGCCCGCTCGAGCCGGCGACACGACGCGGCCAAGCAGGCCGTGGAGGCGCTCTACCGGCAATGGGAGCAGCTGGCGTCCTGACGCCCTTCTAGACTGGGCACCGCTGATCCGCGTAGCCCTCATCGACGACGACAGCGGGCTGGTCACGGTCCTCGATCGCCGGTTTGCGACGCTGGGGTGGGAACGTGAGGTGCTGGCCTACGGGCCCGCACCCGATCAACTGGCGGCCTTGAAGCTCCACGCGCTGCTGGTCAATCCGGCCCTGACCGGGCTCGACTACTTCGAGCGGACCGCGCAGGCGCTCCCGGGTCTGGCGCTCCTGGCGCTGGGGAGCGCCGCTCCGGTGGCCGATCGCGTGCGGGCACTCCGTGGTGGCGCGGATGACTGGATCACCAAGCCGTGTCATCCCGAAGAGCTGGTGGCCCGGATCCAGGCCGTGCTCCGTCGCCGCCGCGCCGGCGAGCTCCCGGTCGACGACCTCCCGATCATCGCCGGAGAGCTGACGATCCGCCCCGACCGGTTCGACGCCTACGTCGGGGAAGCGGCCGCGACGCTGTCGCGCAAGGAGTTCGAGCTCCTGCGCCAGCTCGCAATGGCCGACGGCAGCGTGCTCGAGCGCGAGGACATCTACCAGCGGGTCTGGGGCTACACGATGGCCCGCGGCGATCGCTCGGTGGATGTGTTCGTGCGCAAGCTCCGCCAGAAGCTCGAGAAGGTCTCGCCCGAGTGGCGCTACCTCCACACCCACTTCGGAGTCGGCTACCGGTTCGCCCCCGAGCCCGCCGACGGCCGGGTCGCGCCGCCCGCGCCTGCGTCGACGCCCACGCCCGTGGACGCCGCCGTCACCGCGTAGTCTTATAGGCCATGCCCTGGGCGACGCTGCGCAACATCGCGATCGTGCTGATCATCGCCGCGCTCGTGGTGGTCCTGCCGGGCGGGGGCACCGGGGCCAGCGTGGCCACGCAGGCGGTGTCGCTCGCCTTCCTGGCCGCGATCGGCTGGTTCGCCATGGTCATGTACCGCCAGCACCGCACGACCTTGTACTCGCTCGGTGACGGGCGCCGGGCGATCCTCTACGTGGCGGTCGGTGTGGCCGCGCTCACGCTCACCGCGACCTCTCGGCTGTGGCACACCCCGGCCGGGTCGATCGCCTGGCTGGTGCTGATGGCCGGTGCCGCCTACGCGGTGTTCGCCATCTTCTGGGCCGCGCGCAAGTACTGAGCGCGCTCCACCTGCACCGGGATCCCGTTCAGCACCGCGTTTCCGGACACGGGGTCGATCAGCTCCTCATCGGCCAGCAGGTTGCTGTTGGTACCCGCATGCTCGGCCGCCACGTGCTGAATCGTCTCCGGTACGTCGTGGCCCCAGCCGTGCGGAAGGCTGACCACGCCGGCCATCACCGTGTCGGTCACCTCGACCGGCACGACCACGGTGCCCGTGCGTGAGCTGACCCGGGCCGGCTCGCCATCGGCTAGGTCGTAGCGTTCGGCATCCGCCGGGTTGACCTGGAGCGTGCACCGCGGCTTGCCCTTCACGAGCACGGGCAGGTTGTGCATCCACGAGTTGTTCGAGCGCAGCTGGCGCCGGCCGACCAGGACGAGCTCCGGGGCGGAACGTTCGAGGGCCGCCTCGAGACGCGGAACGTCGGCCACCAGCTCGGGCGGCGCGAGCTCGATCTTTCCGCTCGCGGTGCGCAGCGCGTCGGGCAGCCGCGGCTGAAGCGGCCCGAGGTCGATGCCGTGCGGCGCCGCCTCGAGCTGAGCCAGGGTGAGCTCGTAGGGGCCGGTGCGCAACAGCAGGTCGAGCAGGCGCTCGGGGCCGACGCGGGGCTCGAGCTCGCCCAGGACCTGGTCGGCGGGGCGATCCGGGGCCGCGCGTTTGATCGCCTCGCGCGCCACCATCTCGTCCAGCGCGGCCACGTCGGCCGCCGGCCCGAGGCCGGCCGCCACGCCGGTCAGCCGCAGAAGGGTGATCCACTCGTCCGGCAGCTCCGGGTCGGGAGCCAGGGACGGCGGCGAGTAATGGGCCACGTTGCGGATCGCGAACAGGTACAGCGCCAGGTCGTAGTGCGGGCGGCGCAGGGGCGAGGGGGCGGGGAGGATCACGTCGGCGTGGCGAGTGGTCTCGTTGACGTAGACGTCGAGGCTGACCATCAGCTCGAGCTGATCGAGCGCGGCGTCGAGGCGCCCGCTGTTCGGGGTCGAGACGACCGGGTTGCCGCCGATCGTGATCAGCGCCCGCACCCGACCCTCACCCGGCGTGTCGATCTCCTCGGCCAGGCATGCCGCAGGGAGCTCGCCGAAGATCTCCGGCAGTCCGCGAACCCGGCTGTGCCAGCGGCCGAAGCGGGCGCCGCGGCCACGGCCGGGCGGACCGGCGGCGTTCGAGTGGCCGGCCGCGCCGAGCGGGAACATCGCTCCACCCTCGCGGTCGAGGTTGCCGGTGAGCAGGTTCAGCACGTCGACCAGCCAGCTCGCCAAGGCGCCGAACTCCTGGGTGCAGGTTCCGATCCGCCCGTACACGGCGGCGCGGTCCGCGGCCGCCAGCTCGCGGGCCAACCGGCGGATCGTGTCGGGGTCGATGCGGCACACCGGGGCGACCGCCTCGGGAGTGAACGGAGCCGCCAGCTCGCGCACCTCGTCGAGCCCGGCCGTGATCCCGTCCAGCCGGACCGTGGTCAACCCTTCCGCGAACAGCACGTGGACGAGTGCGAACAGCAGGTGCGCGTCGGTGCCGGGGCGGATGAAGTGGTGCTCGTCGGCCACCTCGGCGGTCCGGGTCCGGCGCGGGTCGATGACCACCACCTTGCCGCCCCGGGCCCGAATGCCGCGCAGCCGGCCGCGCGCGTCGGGCGCGGTCATCAGGCTGCCGTTCGAGGCCAGCGGGTTGGCGCCCAGGATGAGCAGGTGCTCGGTCCGGTCCAGGTCGGGCACGGGGACGGTGGTCCCGGTCCCGAACATGAGCGCGCAGGCCATCTGCTTGGGGTACTGGTCGACCGTGCTGGCCGAGAACGAGTTCCGGGTCCCCAGCGCGCGCAGCAGGACCTTGTCGTAGAGCAGGTTCGACAGGTTGTGCGCGTTCGGGTTGCCGATGTACGCCGCCACCGCATTGCGGTCGGCGGCCAGGATGGGGGAGAGCCGCTCGTCGATGTAGGCGAATGCCTCGTCCCAGCTCGCGGGCGCGCCGTGGATCAGCGGCGTGCGCACGCGGTCGGGGTCGGCGTGGAGCTCCTTGAGCGCGTACCCCTTGGGGCAGATGAAGCCGTGGCTGAGGACGTCGTCGCGGTCGCCGCGAATCGAAACGACCTCGTCGCCGTCGAGCGTGAGCTCGAGGCCGCACGTCGCCTCGCACAGCGGGCAGGTGCGCAGCGCGGTCGCCACGGGGCACAGACTACCGGGCCGCGGGGCCGCCTACACTGCCCCGGCCGTGCGCCGGGATCTTCGCGAGGTCATCGCCGACTGGCTCATCCTGCTCGGCGCCGTCGCGCTGGTGGTGGCGCTGTCGCTGCCCTGGAGCCGGCACGGACACGCCGACCAGACCGCGTGGCAGGTGTACTCGGTCCTCGACGTCGGACTGGCCGTCCTGGCCGCCGGGCTGGGCCTCGTCGCGCTGCTGGGCGGCCGGACACGCCGCATGCTCGCGCTGATCGCCTCCGGAGTGGCGCTCGCCTTCACCATCCACGCCCACGTCACCCCACCGACCAACGGCAGCCTTGTCTACGCGGCCGCCGCTCCCCGTCCGGGCGCCGGTGAGACCGTCGCCATCGTCGCCCTCGGGGTGGCGATCGCCGGTCTTGCCCTGTCGTTCACCGCCGACTGACCGCCAAAACGTCGCCCGGCAGCCATTCGCGCGGCCGCTCGGCGACGTCTGCGCTCTCTGGGAGCACGAATGTCGCCCGGCGCCGCGCCGACTGCTTGGCGGGCGACGTTTTGGCGGTGGCGTCCGTCCCGCCGGGCACGGACGCCCGGCGGAACCGGCCCCAGGGATGCCGGGCCCGCTAACGCGGGCCTTGCGAGTTTCGCCTGGCGGCGAAACGTCGCGGGCCGAGCCCGGCCCCACCCCTATCCTCGAATCACAGATGTCGATCGTCACCGCGGACAACCGCCGCAAGCTCCCCGACGAGCCGGGCGTGTACCTGTTCCGGGACGCGCGGAACCGGGTGATCTACGTCGGCAAGGCCAAGTCGATCAAGAAGCGCGTGGCCTCGCATTTCTCCAACCCGAGCACCCGGGGCGGCAGCGGGCTCGTGGCCATGATCGACCACATCGAGGCCCTGGTCGTGCACACCGAGGCCGAGGCGCTGCTGGCCGAGCAGAACTTCATCAAGCAGTACAAGCCGCGGTTCAACATCCGGCTGCGGGATGACAAGTCCTACCCGTACATCGCGATCAGCCTGGACGAGGACTTTCCGCGGGTCTACTTCACCCGCGAGCGGCATCGGCGAGATCGCGCGTACTTCGGCCCGTACAGCAACGCCAAGCGCGTCCGCTCCACGCTCGAGGTGCTGGGCAAGGTGTTCATGTTCCGCTCCTGCGAGGGCCCGACCCCGGGTCGGCGTAGCGGATCGCCGTGCCTGGACTACTACATCAAGCGGTGCGAGGCCCCGTGCGTGGGCTACGTGACCAGGGAGGCGTACCGACAAGGGATCGACGGCGTGATCGCGTTCCTGTCCGGCCGCTACCGGGAGATCGAGCGCGCGCTCGAGCGCTCGATGCGCGAGGCCTCAGCCGAGCAGCGGTTCGAGGACGCGGCCCGGGAGCGCAACCGGCTCAAGGCGGTCCGCTCGCTGCTCGAGCGCCAGCGGGTGGCCAACGAGGGCGTGGGCACGCTGGACGCGATCGCGGTGGCCACGAGCGAGACCGAGGCCAACGCCCAGGTGTTCCAGCTCCGCGACGGCGTGCTGGCCGACCGCCAGAGCTTCTACCTCGACAACGCCGAGGGGGCCGGGATCGCCGAGGTGGCCGAGGCGTTCATCCTCCAGTACTACGCCAGCGCGATCAGCATCCCGCCGCAGATCGTCGTCCAGCGGGAATTCGAGGACACCGGTGCGCTGGCCCAGGCGCTGGCGGCGCGCCGGGGCGGCCAGGTGGAGATCCGGATCGCGGAGCGGGGGGACAAGCGCCGGATCCTCGAGCTGGCCGAGCGCAACGCCCAGCTGGCGCTGGACCAGGAGAAGCTCCGCTCCGAGCGCCGGCGCCAGCAGCGGGTGGAGGCGCTGGACGGGCTTCAGCAGGCGCTCGGGCTGGACACGATTCCGCTGCGGATCGAGTGCTTTGACATCTCGACCCTGATGGGAACCAACACCGTCGCGTCGATGGTGGTGTTCGAGGGCGCGGCGCCGAAGAAGTCCGACTACCGGCGGTTTCGGGTTTTCGGCGACGGGGCCAGATCGGAGAACGGCACCCACGAGAATTCGCCCCCGCGAATTCTCGAAAGGGCCGAAGGCCCCGATGATTTCGCCGCCATGGAGGAGATCCTCGGCCGGCGGATGCGGCGCTTCGAGGCCCAGCACGACGTCTCCCCGCACGACAAGGACTACGACCCGAGCTTCGCCGCGCTGCCGAACCTGATCGTGATCGACGGAGGCAAGGGCCAGCTGTCGGCGGGCCTGCGGGCGCTTCAGCCGTTCCGCGAGCGCGGCGTGCTGGTCATCAGCCTGGCCAAGCGGATCGAAGAGGTGTTCATCCCCGGCCGGGCCGAGCCGCTGCGCCTGGCCCACGACACGCCGGAGCTGCAGCTGCTCCAGCGGGTGCGGGACGAGGCCCACCGGTTTGCCATCACCCACCACCGGATCCGGCGCGACCGGGCCATGACCGCCTCCGTGCTCGACGAGCTGCCGGGGGTGGGGCCGGCGCGCAAGCGAGCGCTCCTGTCGCATTTCGGGTCGCCCGAGGCGGTTCTGGGCGCTAGTCGCGAGGAGCTCGAGGCCGTTCCCGGGTTACCGGGGAAGCTCGCCCGCGAGGTCTACCGGGAGCTCCACAAGACCGGGGTGTGAGCGACCTCGGCACGTTTCGCCGCCAGGCGAAACTGCCAATGGCGGCCGGAGGCCGCCACGGTTATTGGCGCAGCAGGACGGCGCTGGCCGCCGGGACGTCGATCGGGTAGGAGCCGCCGACCGAGAGCACCGGCTGCCACTGCGGCGGAGGGAGCGTGCCCGAGGTGCTCGAGTCGCCGAACGTCCGACCGCCCAGCGTGACGCCGTTGGTCGAACTGACCGACGGCGCCTTCAGCCAATCGAGCGAGGCCTGGCCGGCCATCTCGGCGCCGGGCACCTGGAGCTGGACCTGGTAGTCGTTGCTCGGGTCCTTGTTGATGACCACGACCTGGGTGTGACCGTCCGCGGTGTGGACGGCCCAGACCTTCAGGGGCCCGGCCGGTGCGGTGACGGGGAGGAGCCGGCTTCCGGGCGGGAAAGCCTGGGCGAACATCAGCATGCCGTAGTACTCGGGGTGCACGAACGCGCTCCACGAGCGCTGGTGGCTGAACGTGAACGGCTCGTAGGCGGCGCCGGGGAGCGAGTGCACGTTGACGCCGTCGACCCCGACGCTGGCGAAGTTGAACAGCGTGTCGAGCACCCATAGCGCCGCGGCGAACGTGTTGCTGGTCCCCCACTTGCCCGATCCCGCGGCCGAGTTCATCTCGCCAACCCGGAACGGGTGGCCGTCGCTGTGGGCCATCGAGACATAGGGGGCGACCTGCTGGGCCAGCTGGCTGGAGGAGAAGTCGCTGAGCAGGTTCGGGATCGACGCGTAGTAGGGCGACGTGGTGTCGCTGAACCAGGCACGCAGGGGGTAGCGGTGGATGGTGACCAGCCGCAGCCGCGGCTCGGTGGCCAGGAAGTGGCCCATCCCGTTCAGCCAGGTGAGCTCGGCGAACGCGGGCCCGGCCAGCGGCAGGTTCGGCAGGGCTGCGCGGAAGCGGGAGAATTGCCGGGTGAACATCTGCACCGTGTAGTAGCTGCCACGGGCGTAGTGAGCCTTGCCGGATGCGTCCCGGTACCAGGCCAGGTACGGGTAGAGATCGGGCTCGTTGCCGACCTCGAACGCCTGGACGTAGCGCCGGCCGATGCCCTGCAGGAACGCTCGGGCCTCGGCCGTGGCCACGGCGGGCCGGCCGCTGGCCAGGTTGAGGTCCATGATCATCTGCCCGCGGGTGGCCGCGGCCAGCGACTTGGCCATCCGCAGCCAGCCTCGGGTGAGCGTGTAGGTGACGCCCGGGGGCGCGACCGTGTGCCGGATCGGCCACCAGCTCTGGTCGGCGCTGTCGCCTCCGATCCGGAGCACCGGCGAGCCGCCCGGGGCCAGGCCGCGCAGCAGCCCGACCAGGACCGGGTTCACCGCGCTCGGGTCTCGCCCCGTGTAGACGTGCAGGGCCTTGTACTCGAACGAGACCCCGACGAATCCGGGCGCCATCGCCTGCCCGGTAGGGGTCGAGCCGACGCTGGCCGAGACCTGGGACTGCGCGTGAGCCGTCCCCGGCACCCCCACCAGGGCCGCAGCCAGGACTCCGATCCACCTACCGCGCCGCCGCACCGCGACCATGCTGGCACAACCGGCGCGGAGCCGGGCCGGAGGGCGCTGGTCGGCCTGTCAAGCTTTGTCTTGATGGCAAGCGACACACAGGCGGCCGTCCCGGCCGAGGATGAGATCTCCGCCCTCACCGACCTGGTGATCATCACCGGGTTCTCCGGGGCGGGGAAGTCGACCGCGATGGCGGCGTTCGAGGACGAGGGCTACTTCTGCGTCGACAACCTGCCCTCGGAGATGATCCGGTCGCTCGTCGACCTGTTCATGCACGCCGGGTCGAAAGTGGCCCGGGCCGCGGTCGTCTCCGACGTTCGCGGCGGCAGCTACTTCGAGGGCCTCTCGGAGACGCTCGACCGGCTGCGCGCGGCCGGGGTCAAGCACCGCGTGCTGTTCCTCGAGTCCGACGAGCAGACGCTCCTGACCCGGTACAAGGAGACGCGCCGGCGCCACCCGCTCGCCCCGCGCGGGAGCGTGGCCGACGGCATCGCGCGCGAGCGTAAGCTGCTGGCTCCGCTGCGGGCCCGGGCCGACGTGGTGCTGAACACCTCCGGGCTTACGGCTGCGATGCTGCGGCGCAAGCTGGCCGACGAGCTTCTGCCCAGCCGCAATCCGGGCCGGCTCGCGGTCACCTTCCAGAGCTTCGGGTTCAAATGGGGCCCGGCCCGTGACCCCGACCTGCTCTTCGACGTGCGCTTCCTGCCCAACCCGCATTACGAGACCGAGCTCCGGCCCCTGACCGGCGATGACACCCGGATCGTCGCCTTCATCAACCGCGACGGCGAGCTAGATGCCTTCTATGACCAGCTCGATCCGTTCCTGGACTACCTGCTTCCGCAATACCTGTCCGAGGGCAAGGCCCATCTCGTGGTCGCGATCGGCTGCACCGGTGGGCGCCACCGCTCGGTGGCCATCGCCAACCACCTGGCCGAGCGCTACAAGGACAGCCCGGCCTATCTGGTCGAGGTGGTCCACCGGGACGTGGTCAGGCCCGCGTAGCCTGGTTACGTCTTCAAGCCCGCGTAGCCTGGGTTACGTCGTCAGGCCTGCGTAGCCTTAGGCGGCCATGATCGACCACGTCGGCTTCGAGGTCTCCGACCTCGATCGCTCCGCCCGGTTCTACGACGCCGTGTTTCACGCCCTGGGCGCCCGCCGGATGCTCGAGTCAGAGCGCGCGGTCGCCTACGGGGTCACCGATCCGCAGATCTGGATCGTCGTCCGCGGGCTCGCGCCCGGCCCCGGCTACGGCCACATGGCGCTGCAGGCGAGCGGCAAAGCGGCGGTCGACGCGGCCCACGCCGCCGGCCTGGCCAACGGCGGCAGCGACGACGGAGCGCCCGGCCGGCGCCCCCAGTACGGGCATTGCTACGCGGCTTACCTGCGGGACCCCGACGGCCTCCGCGTCGAGGTCGTCAGCCGCAGATAAAGGGTAGGCTGATTCCGGTGGGGGGCCGCCGACCAAAGGAGAAACACACGTATGCCGGTACGCGTCGGGATCAACGGCTTCGGCCGCATCGGTCGAAACGTCTTCCGCGCCGCCTATGAGCAAGGCGCTGACATCGAATGGCTGGCCGTCAACGATCTGGTCGACCCGCCGACGATCGCCCACCTGCTCAAGTACGACTCCAACTACGGCCCCTTCCCGGGCCAGGTCGAGGCCACGGACACCGGATTCCGGGTCGACGGCAAGGACATTCGGGTCATGGCCGAGCGCGATCCCGCGTCGCTGCCCTGGGACGAGCTCGGCGCCGACGTCGTGATCGAGTCGACCGGCCTGTTCACCGACCGGGAGAACGCGTCCAAGCACCTCGAGGCCGGGGCCAAGAAGGTAGTGATCTCCGCGCCGGCGACCGATCCCGACGTCACGGTGGCCCTGGGGGTGAACTTCGAGGAGGCCTACGACCGCGATCAGCACCATGTCGTCTCCAATGCGTCCTGCACCACCAACTGCCTGGCCCCGATCGCCAAGGTGCTCCACGACACGGTCGGGATCAGGCACGGGCTGATGACCACGATTCACGCCTACACCGCCGACCAGCGCCTCCAGGACATGCCCCACCGCGATCTGCGCCGGGCACGGGCGGCCGCCGTGAACCTGATCCCGGCCTCGACCGGGGCGGCCAAGGCGATCGGCGCTGTCATCCCCGCTCTCAACGGCAAGCTCCACGGCTTCGCGGTGCGGGCGCCCGTGCCGACCGGCAGCGTCGTCGACCTGACCGTCGAGGCCGAGCGGGCGACCAGCGTGGACGAGGTCAACGCTGCGTTGAGGCAGGCGGCCGAGAGCGGCCCGTTGCACGGGATACTGAAATACACCGAAGATCCGATCGTCTCCAGCGACATCGTCAAGAATCCGGCCTCGTCGATCCTCGACTCGCCGCTCACCGCGGTGATGGACGAGACGATGGTCAAGCTCGTGGCCTGGTACGACAACGAGTGGGGCTACTCGAACCGCATCGTCGACCTCGTGCAAAAGCTCCTGTGAGGACGCTGGCCGAGCTCGCCGGCCTGGAGAACAAGCGCGTTCTGGTCAGGGTCGACTTCAACGTTCCGCTCGACGACGGCAAGGTGGCCGACGACACCCGGATCCGGGCCGCCCTGCCCACGATCGACGAGTTGCGCAAGCGCGGGGCGAGGACGATCCTGGTCTCGCATCTGGGCCGGCCCAAGGACCGTGAGCCCGAGCTCTCGATGCGGCCCGCCGCCGACCGCCTCGCCGAGCTGACCGGAGCCGACGTGATCCTCGCTCCTGGAGTCGTGGGCGACGAGGTCAAAGCGTTCGCCGACAACCTCGTTCCCGGCGATGTGCTCGTGCTCGAGAACGTTCGCTACGAGCCGGGTGAGACCCAGAACGATCCTGAGCTGGCCCGTGAGCTGGCCGCGCTGGCCGACGTGTACGTCAACGATGCCTTCGGGGCCGCCCACCGTGCCCACGCCTCCACCGAGGGAGTGGCGCGGCTGGTCCCCGAGCATGCGGCCGGGTTCCTGCTCGAGCGCGAGGTCAGCGAGCTCACCCGGGTGCTCGAGGACCCGCAGCGGCCGCTGGTGGCGGTGCTCGGGGGCGCCAAGGTGAGCGACAAGATCGCCGTCATCGATCGCTTCCGCCAGGTCGCCGACACGATCCTGATCGGCGGCGCGATGTGCTTTCCGTTCCTCAAGGCCCAGGGCCATTCGGTGGGCGCCTCGCTGTGCGCGGACGAGGACGTTGAGCTGGCCCGGCGGGCATTGGAGGGCGACTCGGAGGCGCGGGCCGAGCTGAAGCTCCCGGTCGACCTGGTGATCGCCGACCGCCTGGCCCAGGACGCCGAGGTCCACATCATCGACACCGTCGACGTGCCCGAGGAGATGATGGGGGTCGACGTCGGCCCGCGGACGGCGGAGGAGTACGCGGCCGCGGTGGCGAAGGCGGGGACGGTGTTCTGGAACGGCCCTATGGGGGCGTTCGAGTTCGAGCCGTTCGCCGGCGGCACCCGGAAGCTGGCCGAGGCGGTCGCCGACGCCCCCGGGGTGACGGTGGTCGGCGGCGGCGACTCGGCCGCGGCGCTGCAGCGGTTCGGCCTGGCCGACCGGGTGACCCACCTGTCGACCGGCGGCGGAGCGTCGCTGGAGCTGATCGAGGGCAAACCCCTGCCGGGGGTGGAGGCGCTGGCATGAACGGCGAACGGCGGCCCCTGATCGCGGGCAACTGGAAGATGAACAAGACGGTGGCCGAGGCCGAGGAGTTCATCCAGGCCCTGCTCCCCCGGGTCTCGACCGCCGACCGCGTCGACGTGGCGATCTGCCCGACGTACCTGGCCCTCGAGGCCATGGTCGACTCGACCCGCGGCTCGCGAGTTCAGGTGTATGCGCAGAACATGCACTTCGCCGAGTCGGGGGCGTACACGGGCGAGGTGGCCCCGCCGATGCTGGTCGAGGTGGGCGTCCATGGGGTCGTCCTCGGCCATTCCGAGCGGCGCGAGATGTGCGGCGAGACCGACAAGGCGCTCGCCCTCAAGGTGCCCGCAGCGCTCAAAGCCGGGCTGATCCCGGTGCTGTGCGTGGGGGAGACCGAGGACGAGCGCGAGGCCGGCGACACCGAGCGCAAGCTCCGCCACCAGATTCAGGAGGATCTGGCCCGGGTCGAGACCGACCGGCTCGGAGCCGTGGTCATCGCCTATGAGCCGATCTGGGCCATCGGATCCGGCCGCACGGCCACGGCCGAGCAGGCTCAGGAGGCGTGCGCGTTCATTCGCGCGCTGGTGGCCGACCGCTCGCGGGAGCAGGCCGAGCGGACGCGGGTCCTGTACGGCGGGAGCGTCAAGCCCGAGAGCTGCCCGGGGCTCCTGGCCGAACCAGACATCGATGGCGCGCTGGTCGGCGGGGCCAGCCTGGACGCGGGATCGTTCGCCGAGATCGTCGCGGCGGCGGGCTGATGGCGTCGGTTCCGGACGGCGCCTCCGGCCTGCCGGTGCCGTGCGCGGCGCTGATCGTGCTCGACGGCTGGGGCCTGGCACCGGATGGGCCCGGGAATGCGGTCTCGCTGGCTTCGACCCCCGTGTTCGACGACCTGTGGTCCCGGTATGCGCACACGACGCTGACCGCGTGCGGGCGGGCGGTCGGGCTGCCGGAGGGTCAGATGGGCAACTCGGAGGTCGGCCACCTGAACCTGGGGGCGGGAGCGGTCGTGGTCCAGGACCTGACCCGGATCGACGAGGCGGCCCGCGCGGGGGAGTTCTCCTCGAATGAGGTGCTGCGCGAGGCGTTCAGCGGGTCTGAGCGGGTCCATCTGATCGGACTCGTGTCCGACGGGGGCGTGCACTCGGGCTGGGCGCACCTCGAGGCGCTGATCCGGCTCGGAGCCGAGCTCTCGGTGCCCGACCTGGTCCTGCACGCCTTCACCGACGGTCGGGACACCCTGCCCGAGTCTGGGGCCGGATACCTCGAGACGGTCGAGAAGTGGATGAACGATGCGGGCGCCGGGCGGATCGGCTCGGTCGTCGGCCGCTACTACGCCATGGACCGGGACAAGCGGTGGGAGCGCACCCAGCTCGCCTACGACCTGCTGGTGCACGGCCGGGCCGAGCACCGGGCGTCGAGCGGTCCCGAGGCCGTCCGGGAGGCGTACGACCGGGACGAGACGGATGAGTTCATCAAGCCCGTGGTGGTCGGTTCCGAGGCGTGTATCCGCCCCGGCGACAGCGTGCTGGCGTTCAACTTCCGGCCCGACCGGATGCGCCAGATCACCCAGGCGCTGGCCGAGCCCGGGTTCGACGAGATCGACCGCGGCGGGGCTGAGCCGGTCGGCCGGTACGCCACCATGGCCGAGTACGAGGAGGGGTGGTCGTTTCCGGTCGCATTCCCGCCCTCGCGCCCGGATGTGACTCTGCCCCGGGTGATCGCGGGTCAGGGCAAGGGGCAGCTCCACGTGGCCGAGACCGAGAAGTACGCCCACGTGACCTACTTCTTCAACGGCGGCAACGAGGAGGAGTGCTCGGGGGAGAGGCGGGAGCTGATCCCGTCCAACCGCGAGGTGCCGACCTACGACCACGCGCCCGAGATGAAGGCGGTTGAGGCCGCGGCGGCCTTCGCGCAGGCCTGGCGGGAGGATTCGCCCGCGTTCGGGATCATCAACTTCGCCAACTCGGACATGGTCGGCCACACCGGCGTGATCGAGGCCGCGGTCACGGCGATCGAGACCGTCGACACCGGCCTGCGCGAGGTCGTGAGCGCCGTGCACGAGTCCGGGGGAGCGTGCGTGATCACGGCCGACCACGGCAACTCGGACCACATGCTCGAGGAGGACGGGAGCCCCAACACCGCCCACTCGCTGAACCCGGTGCCGCTGATCGTCACCGTGCCGGGCCTGTCGTTGCGCCGGGGCGGGATCCTGGCCGACGTGGCGCCCACCGTGCTGGCGCTGCTGGGGATCGAGCAGCCGTCCGAGATGACCGGCCAGTCGCTGATCGAGCGCTCGTAGCCGCGGCCGCCCCCGGGGTGGGCCTGAGGCACCGGCATCCATCAAGATCTCCGCGCCACACGCCGATAAGACTTGACAGGATCCGACTTAGATTTGGTATAGTCCGGACAGGCAATCTTCACCCCCACTGGGAGGTCACTGACATGGCACTCATCCGCTGGGAGCCGGTGCGCGAGCTGAACACGATCCAGAACGAGATGAACCGGCTCTTCAACACATTCTTCGAGGCTCCGGCGCCCGGCCACTCGGGCGGCCAGAGCAATTCGCGCCGGTGGCTGCCGGCCATGGACCTGGTCGAGACCACCGAGCACTTCGTCCTCCGCGCCGACCTTCCCGGCCTGTCCGAGAAGGACGTCAACATCGAGCTCGAGGACAACGTCCTGACCATCTCCGGCGAGCGCAAGGCCGAGCACGAGGAGCGCAAGGAGGGCTACTACCGGGTCGAGCGCGCCTCCGGCACCTTCTCCCGCTCGCTCACCCTGCCCGAGGGCGTCGATCCGGAGGGCGTTAGCGCCAACTTCGACAAGGGCGTGCTCGAGGTCCGGATCCCGAAGCCCGAGGAGCGCAAGCCGCGCAAGGTCGCGATCTCCGTCGGTGGCGCCAACGCAGACGGGGCCAAGGCGATCGAGGGCTCAGAGACGCCCACCGCGTAACTCCGTCGCGTAACGTGGCCGTGGCGTGTTCACGATCGACAACCGCCACGGCCGCGCTCGCGTCGGCACGCTGCACCTCGCGCACGGCCAGGTAACGACGCCGGCCTTCGTGCCGCTGGCGACCCGCGGCACGGTCAAGACGCTCGAGCCGCGTGACGTCGAGGCGCTCGGCTACGAGCTGATCCTCGGCAACACGTTCCACCTCTTCCTTGCTCCGGGGCCGGAGCTGATCCGGCAGTTCAACGGTCTGCACGAGTTCATGCGCTGGCCCAAGCCGATCATCACCGACTCCGGAGGGTTCCAGGTCTTCTCGATGGGCCACGGCGGGGTGGCGGACGAGATCAAGGGGCGCGGCCGGCCGGCCTCGAACGGGTCGATCCTGGCCATCGAGGAGGAGGGGGTCAGGTTCCGCTCTTACATCGATGGGTCACAGAAGTTCCTCGGCCCCGAGACCTCGATGGAGACCCAGGCCGCGCTCGGCTCGGACATCGCGCTCGTGTTCGACGAGTGCACGCCGTTCCACGTCACCCGCGACTACACCGCCCGGTCGACCGAGCGGACCCACCGATGGCTCGAGCGCTGCCTGCGCTGGCACGAGCAGCACGGCCCGCCGGATCAGGCCGTGTACGGGATCGTCCAGGGCGGCGTCGAGCGCGACCTCAGAGACGAGTCCGCCCACACCGTGGCCGCCACCGAATGCGACGGGATCGCGATCGGCGGCTCGCTGGGGCAGGACAAGGCCCAGATGTACGAGGTCGTCGACTGGACCACGAACGCGCTCGACCGGCACGCCCCGGATAAGCCCCGCCACCTGCTCGGGATCGGCGACATCGACGACCTGATCACCGGGGTGCAGCTCGGCATCGACACCTTCGACTGCGCGCTTCCCACCCGGCTCGGCCGCCACGGCGTCGCCCTCGTGCCCGACCCGGCCAGCCAGTGGCGCCACGACCTGGCCAAGGGCCGGTTCAAGCACGACCCCGACCCGATACTCGAGGGCTGCCCGTGCCCGGCCTGCGCCCGGGGCTTCTCCCGGGCCTACCTGCATTACCTGCTGAAAGCGGGCGAGCTCACGGCTCTGCGCCTCGTCACTCTCCACAACCTGGCCTTCATCGGCGGCCTGATGACTCAGCTGCGGGCCGCGATCGAGACCGGTCGCCTGGCCGAGACCGCGGCCGAGCTCCGGACGGGCGCGAGAGCTACTTCGTGTACCGGTTGACCAGGCTCTGAACCTGGTTGATCGCGCTCTGGGCGTCGTGTGAGACGACCTTGCGAAACCGCACGACGCTGTTCGAGGTCCCGGCCGCGATCGAGATCGCGGCGGCGACGACGGCGACGAACACGAGCACCACCACGAGCAGGCCGATGAAGCGCCGGGCGCCCCGGTTGCTCCGACGGCGCTGCGCGGCGCGCGGCGGACGGCCGCGCGCGGGCGCCGGCCGCACGACCGGCCGGGACGCGCCCGGTCTCCGGCATCGGAGCGGGGCGGCGGCGGATCGGCGCCGTGCGTGCGGTGGCCGGCGGGGCGCTCGTGATCATGCGCGTGGCCGCGGTCGGATCGCGCTCGGAGGGAAGCATCTGCGTGGCCGAGGTCCCGGTGCCGAGGTGAACCGTCGGGTCCTCGGGCAGGGGGTCGATTCCGTGGGCGCCGTTGCGCAGCGTGTCGGCCAGCAGCATGGCGTCCGCGGGCCGGTGGTTCTGATCGATCGCGAGCGCCATCTCGACCGCACGGGCGAGCTCGGGGGCCACCCGCGGATTGAGCTGGTCGAGGGGGATTGGCGCCTCGCGCTGCTGCTTGAGGGCCAGCTCGGACAACGAGCCGGCCTCGTAGGGCAGCCGGCCGGACAGGAGCTGGTAGGCGACCACTCCGAGCGAGTAGAGATCGGCGCGCGGGCCGGCCTCCTCGCCACGGGCCTGCTCGGGAGCCAGGTAGGCGGCCGTGCCCAGTACCGAGCCGACCTGGGTGATGCTCGACTGGTCGGTGGCCCGGGCGATGCCGAAGTCGGCCAGCTTGACCACGTCGGCGTCGGACAGGAGGAGGTTGCCGGGCTTGACGTCGCGGTGCACGACACCGTGGCGATGCGCGTAGTCGAGGCCGCGACAGGCCTGGGACAGGACGTCGACCGCCTGTTCGACCTCGAGCGGTCCGTGGTCGCGCAGGATCTCGGCGCACGACTGGCCGGGCACGTGCTCCATGACGATGAAATGCTGGTGCTGGTGCTCGTCGAGCCCGAAGTCGAACACCTGAACGATGTTGGGGTGTACGAGCCGGGCGGCCGACAGCGCCTCACGGCGAAAGCGGGAGACGAACGCCGGGTCATCGGCGAGGTGCTCGGCCAGCAGCTTGATCGCGACGTTGCGCTCCAGGCGCTGGTCGAAGGCGAGGTGGACCGTCGACATCCCGCCGACACCGAGCCGCCCCTCGATGCGGTACCGCCCCGCGATCGTGGTTGCGTTCATCGTCCGTTTCCGCCGTTTCCCTTATCCGAGCTGGCGCCTCCGGGGGTGCCGGGGGCGACGGCGCCGGCCGGTCCGGGGGAGGCTCCGCCGTTGCCCGGGCCGTTTCCACCACCGTTGCCGTTGCCGTTCCCGTTGCCGATCCCGGCTCCGCCGCTGCCTGTGGAAGTAGTACCCGGCGAGGCCGGCGTGGTTGCAGGCGGAGCGCTCGGCGTCGACGTGGTCGGAGGGGCCGCCGACGTGGTCGTCGTCGGCTGGGCGGGGGTCGTCGAGGTTGTGCTCGTACTCGAGGGCGAGGTCGAAGTCGTCGGCGTGGTCGTCGTGGTGCTCGAGGCCGGCTTGCACTGCTGGTTGGCCAGCTGCCCGACGGTGGAGACGCCCTGGTCGAGGTTCTGGCGCAGGGTCGGGTTGACCGTCGCGGGCAGCGAGGCGACCGCGCGGGCCAGGCTGACCGTCGTCCGGTTGACCGTGGAGCAGTCGCCGGACTGAAGGGCGGAGGAGATCTGGGTCAACTGGGAGTTGATCGAATTCGACTGATCGGATGAGAGCAGGCCGGAGCCGCCACCGCAGGCGGCGACGCTCAACGACACGGCGAGCCCGAGGCTGCCGGCGAGGATGGCGCGGGGGAGGGAGCGCATCCGGGCCCTGACTTTAGAAGGTCGCGCGGCCGACGCTACGTTAGGGCCTCATTGGCCGTAGGACAGGCGCTCGGCCAGGGAATCGGGCAGCCGCGCGGCGCGGATGGCCGCCTGGGCGCCGGCGATGTCGTATTCGAGCCGGTGAAAGGTGGCCATCCACTCGTTCAGATCGAGCTCCAGCCAGGCGGCCCGGGGGTCGCCGTCGCGGGGCTGGCCGACGCTGCCCGGATTGATCAGCCACTCGCCCAACCCGACGTCGATCTCCTCGCCGTCGGCGCGGGTTTGGCCGGTGGCCGAGGCTCCGGGGGGCCGGGAGAACGACAGCGCCACGTGCGAGTGCCCGATCAGGCACACCCGGTGGTCCTGGACGTCCAGGCACAGCTCGGCCTGGAGGGCTGAGAGCACGTATTCCCATACCGGGTCCCGAGGACTGGCGTGATAGAGGCCGACCTCCTCCTCCAGCCGCTGAGGCTGGAGGGACTCGAGGAACTCACGCGTCTCGGCCGTGATCGTCTCTTGGGTCCAGCGCGCGGCCAGGGCGGCCCCGCGGGAGAAATCCTCGAGTCGGATCCCCCCGGTTACCCCGAGGTCGTGGTTGCCGGCCAGGCAGACGGATGCGTGGCGGCGGGCCAAATCGACGCAGGCATCCGGATCGGCGCCGTAGCCGACCAGGTCGCCCAGGCACCAGATCTCCTCCGCTTCGGACTCCGCAATGGCGTCGAGGACCGCCTCGAAGGCGTGCCGATTGCCGTGGATGTCGGAGACGATTGCGATCCGCATTGCGCGGCGATCCCGGTCGCTCATAAGTACAGTCTCGCCGGTGAGGCGGCTGTTTCGCCACCACGTGCTCGGATCCCTGCTGGTGGCGGCCCTGACCGCCGAGGCCGCGACCCGCCTGTTGACGCCGCGGGAGCCGGCGATCGAGCCGGCCGAAATCGACCTGCGGGAGTACTTCAGCGAGGAGCAGATCGCCCGCGGAACCCGGTTCGCCAGGCCTCAGCTGGCGCTTGCGCTGGCCCGCGGAGCCGTCGACGCCGGCGCGCTCATCCTGGTCGCCCGGCGAGGCACGCCGGCCCGGCTGGAGCGGGTCAAGCCGGCCGCCCTGGGCGGGGCGATCGCCGGCGCAGGGCTGTCGGTCGCGCTCGTCCTGCCGCCGCTGCCGATCTCGGCCCTGGCGCGCCGGCGGGCGATCGCGGTCGGGCTGGTGACCCAGTCCTGGCGCGGATGGGCGCTCGATCTGGTCAAGTCGACGGCAATCGGCGCCGGCCTGGCCGGGCTCGCGGGCGCTCTGACCGTGGCCGGGACCGAGCGCTGGCCCCGTACCTGGTGGCTGCCCGCGGCGGCCGGCTCGGTGGCCGCGGGGGCGCTGTTCGCGGCTCTCGGTCCAGTCCTCCTCGACCCGGTGTTCAACACCTTCGACCCGCTGCCGGAGGGCTCCGAGGTCAGGAACGACGTCCTTGCCCTGGCGCAGGCGGCCGGGGTGAAGGTGGGGGAGGTCTATTCCGTGGACGCCAGCCGGCGCACGACCGCGGCCAACGCCTACGTCACCGGCCTGGGGCCGACCAAGCGGGTGGTCCTGTTCGACACCCTGCTCGACCGCTATGGCCGTGACGAGATCCGGGTCGTGGTCGCCCATGAGCTGGCCCACGTCCGTCACCGCGACGTGCCGCGCGGAGTCGCCTACGCCGCCCTGGTCGCGCCGGCCATCGCACTCGCGGTTCAGCGGGTCGGCGGGGCGATCTCACCCGGCCGCAGCGGCGCCGCCGCGCTGCCCGGCCTGGCCCTGGCCGCGGCCGTCGTCTCGGCCCCTACCGGGCTGCTCGGCAACCGCCTCTCGCGGGCACTCGAGCGCCGAGCGGACGACTTCTCGCTCGCACTGTCAGACGCTCCGGAGGCGTTCGTTTCGTTCGAGCGGACGATCGCGGTCCAGAACGTGGCCGACCTGCAGCCCCCGCGCTGGGTCAGCAAGCTGCTCAGCACCCACCCACCGACCCGGGAGCGGATCGGCGCCGCGGTGGCCTGGTCCCGCCGTCGGGACGGGGGCGCTACTCCTCGGGAGGAGACTCCTCCCCGTATGGCTGGCCCCCCGGGAACTCAGGCAGGTTCTTGATCCCCTCCCGGGTCTGCCACTTGGAATAGTTGTCCTGCATGGCGTCGATCAGCTCGCGCATGAACTTGGCCGACAGGTTGATGCGGGATACGACCACCCCGGGAATCTCCTCGTCCTCGACCTCGTGGTCGACCCGGGCGAAGGTGATGGTGAACTCGTAATCGGAGTGGCTGACGTTGGCGAAGTTCGAGTACGAGCCGGCCATGATCTCCGGCGAGAAGTGGATGTTGATGTGACGCTCGGGCCTATTGGGGTCGTCCATACGGCCGTAGTATCAGATCGTGCGGATCGTCGTCGTCGCAGTCGGCCGGTTGCGTCCGCCGTTCGAAGATGACGTCGAGCACTATCGAAAGCTGCTCAGCCGGTACGCCCGGCTCGAGCTGGTCGAGGTCCGCGAGGACGAGCAGGTGCCCCGGCGCCTGCCCGAGCGCGCCTTCGTATCGCTCCTGGATTCGGGCGGGGAGGAGCTCGACTCGATCAGTTTCAGCCGCTTCCTCGAGGGCCGCCGCCAGAGCGGGGTGGACCTGTGCTTCGTGGTCGGCGGTCCTTTCGGGCTCAGCCTCGACGGCGTCGACCACCGGCTTTCCCTGGGCCGGATGACCCTGCCCCACCAACTGGCCCGGGTGGTCCTGCTCGAGCAGCTCTACCGGGCGCACCGGATCCTGGCCGGGGAGCCCTACCACTACTGATGTACGAGTCGGCTGACCGCACGGCCCGGCACCGGGCGCACGTCCGCGAGCAGCGGCGGGCTCGCCGCGAGCTCGAGTCGTTCATCCGCCGGCTGAGCATCCTCCTGGTGGCGTTGCTCGCGCTCGTCCTGGCCGGCACCCTCGGATATGCGCTCCTCGAGGGGACTTCGCCCGCGTACGGGTTCGAGTGGACGATCGACACCATCGCCACCGTCGGGGGCATCCCCGATCCACCCGACACCGGCGGCCGGGTGCTCAAGGTCGGGCTCGAGCTGCTGGGCATAGGTACGCTCTTCTACGGCCTGGCCACGGTGGCCGAGTTCTTCGTCTCCGGCCAGCTCAGTGGCCTGCTCGAGGAGCGGCGCACCCAGAAGATGCTCGACTCCTACATCGATCACTACATCATCTGCGGCTTCGGCCGGGTCGGCCGGCAGGTCGCCCGTGACCTGCGGCTGGCCGGCGCCCAGTACGTGATCATCGATCCCAACCCCGACCACCGCGACGCCGCTCGCGCGCTCGGCGTGCCGCTGCTCGAGCAGCAGGCCTCCGACGACGAGGTGCTCTCGGACGCCGGGCTGGAGCGGGCGCGGGGCGTGATCGCATGCGTGGACTCCGACGCCGAGAACATCTTCATCGCCCTGACCGCCCGGGAGCTGCGCTCGGACATCCTGATCGTGGCCCGAGCCTCGGCTGAGGAGTCCGAGAAGAAGCTGCTCCGGGCCGGGGCCGACCGGGTGATCTCTCCGTATAAGAGCTCGGGCTCGGAGATGGCCCGCTTCGCGCTCCATCCACAGGTGGCCGGGGCGGTCGAGGTGGCCGACACCCGGGTCGAGGAGATCGAGGTGCCCGAGGAGTGCATCGGGGTCGGCAAGACGATCGCCGACGTGCGCGGGCGCTCGGTCATCGTGGCCCTGCGGCGCGGCCACGGCGAGCTCGAGCCCCAGCCGGAGCCCAACGCCGTCATCAACGCCGGCGACACGCTGGTCGCGCTCGGGTCGCCGGCGGCGCTCGAGCACCTCGAGGAGATGTTCCAGCCGCCCCGTTCGCCCTCCGGAGTCCACGATGTCCCGCGGTAATGGACTCCCACCCACCCACGATCCCCTGCGGCGGCTGGCCGAGACCGTGTCTGCCGCGGCGGCGGCCGTGCGAGCGGACTCCGGAGAGTCGGCGTCGGCGCAGATCAAGCTCGAACGGCCCAAGCACGCGAGCCAGGGCGATTACTCGACCAACGCCGCGATGCTGCTGGCCCCGGCGCTCCAGATGGCGCCCAGGGTGATCGCCGAGCGGATCGGCTCCGAGCTCGCGCAGCTGCTGGAGGACGACCTCGACCGCGCCGACGTCGCCGGTCCCGGGTTCGTGAACCTGGTCCTGTCCGACGCCTGGCACCGGCGCGCGCTGAGCTCGATCCTGTCCGCGGGCGAGCGGTTCGGGGCCGGGAGCGCTGAGCCGGCCGAGCACGTCCTGATCGAGTTCGTCTCCGCCAACCCGACCGGGCCGCTGGTGGCGGCCAGCGGCCGGCACGCCGCGTACGGGGACTCGCTGGCTCGGATCCTCGACTTCTTCGGCCACGAGGTGGCCCGCGAGTACTACTTCAACGACGCCGGCAGCCAGATCCGGCTGCTGGGGGAGTCGGTGCAGGCCCGGGCGCTCGGCTCCGCGGTGCCCGAGGGCGGATACCAGGGCGAGTACGTGGCCGAGCTGGCGGCTTCGATCCCGGGCTCGGATACGCGCCCGGCGCCCGAGCTGGCGGCCGAGGCGGTCGAGCGGATGCTCGGGCAGATCAAGGCCACGCTCGAGCGCTACCGGGTCCACTACGACAGCTTCTTCAGCGAACGGACGCTGCACACCGGATCCCCCAGCGCGCTCGAGTCCGCGCTGGCCGTGCTCGAGGAACGGGGCCACCTGTACCGCTCCGAGGGGGCGGTGTGGCTGCGCACGACCACGTTCGGCGACGACAAGGATCGGGTGGTGATCCGCACCAACGGCGAGCCGACGTACCTGGCCGGCGACATCGCCTACCTGCAGAACAAGCGCGAGCGGGGCGTTGACCGCCAGCTGATGCCGGTCGGCGCCGACCACCACGCCTATGTGCGCGAGCTCAAGGCAGCGATGGCGGCGCTCGGCGGCGACCCCGATCAGGTCGAGGTGCCGATCCTCCAGTTCGTCCACCTGGTGGCCGGCGGCGAGGTGTTCGCGATGTCAAAGCGCCGCGGGGACTTCGTCACCCTGGACGAGCTGCTGGACGAGATCGGAGTCGACGCGACCCGGTTCTTCATGCTCCAGCGCTCGCACGATCGCACGCTGGAGCTCGACGTCGAGCTGGCCCGCAAGCAGTCGCGCGAGAACCCGGTCTACTACGTCCAGTACGCGCATGCCCGGATCGCCTCGATGCTGCAACGTGTCGGCTCCTCCGCGCCGGAGGCCGGCGACTGGGGCCCCGAGCCCCTGCACCCCTCCGAGCGGGAGCTGATCAAGAAACTGGCCGCGTTCCCGGCCGAGGTGGCCGAGTCGGCGGTGCGCCGGGCCCCGCACCGGATTGCCGGCTACGCGCTCGAGCTCGCCCAGGGCTTCACCACGTTCTACGAAAACTGCCGCGTCGTGGGCGCTCCGGAGGAGTCGTTCCGGGTCGCGCTGTCGGTCGGCGGCGCAGCGGATCATCGGGGTGTCGCTGGGGCTCCTCGGGGTCAGCGCGCCCGAGTCCATGTAGTGGGCCGGGCGTCTGCGCCGCGACGTTCGCCGCAGGCGAAACTCGCAATGGTGGCGCAGCCGCCACGGCGTCCGTGGGGCCGGTGCGGGCCCGTCCGGACCGGCTTAGCCGTCGAAGCGGGCGAGCTCCTCCTGCAGGCGCGCGGCGTCGGTTTGGGCCAGCGCTGGGGCGGTGGGCAGCGGGGCTGAGCTCGCCCGCGTTCTGCGCCGCCAGCGAGGCAGCACGACCGCGAGGATCACCAGCCCGGCCACCACGATGGCCGGGGGGAGCACGTAGACCGTGAGGTTGAAGCCCTGGGCGGGGGGCTTGCCGAGCACCGCCGGGCCGTACTGGCCGACCAGCGCCGACTCGATCTGGTGCTTGCTCTGGCCTTGGCCGATCAAGGTGCGGATGTAGGCGCGCTCGGCGTCGGCCTGGGGCGACTGGGCCACCTCGAGCGGCTCCTTGCAGGCCACGCACATGACCTCGCTCTCGATGTCGGTCAGCGAGGCGCGCGCTGGGGCGGCGAGTGCGCTCGCGGGCGCGAAAGCGAGGACCACGAGGGCGATTGCGGCGGCGCACTTGGTCATGCGGGCTGGGCGAGGATCGGCGGGAGCGTCTTGGCCAGCCACTGGTCGTCGAGCTGGAAGCGCCGCAGGGCGGCGATCTTGCCCCGGCGGTTGATCACGAAGGTCTCCGGGACGCCGGTGGTTCCGAACGAGCGGACGAAGTTTCCGTCCACGTCGCGGATGACCGGATAGGTGATGTGCCACTGGCGCACGAACTGCTGGGAGTCGTGGGAGTTGTCGAGGTAGGTGACGCCGAGGATCGTCCCGCCCTGCTTGATCAGTTGGCGCTGCTCTTGCTCGAGGATCGGCGCCTCCGCCTTGCACGGATCGCACCAGGAGGCGAACACGTTCAGCACCACGACCTTGCCCCTGAGGTTGGCCAGGCTCTCCCTGACCTTCGCGGTCCCGAGCACGGGCAGGGCCAGGTGCGCGTTCGGGGCGGGGGGGAAGTTCCGGTGCTGGACCGCGGCGTCGATCGAGGTGTTGTCGCCCTGGCTCGAGACGCCGAACGCGAGCAGCGCCAGCAGGGCGGCCGCGACCACGACCACGGTGCCCGGAATCAAGAAGCGGCGCATCTCGGCCAAGAGTAATACGCCCCTTCACGGTTCTCGTTTGAGACCCGGTTAGCGCGCTGTCATGCTGTCGCGCCGGAAAGTGGCGGCTCACGGGAGGAGTGTCATGTCTGGTCGGCGTCGGTATGTCATGGCCGCGGTATGCGTGGCGGGGTTGCTGGCGATCGGCGCGCCCGTGGCGCTGGCCCAGTTCAACCCGGTGGTCGAGCAGCAGAACTTCTCCAAGACCCAGGAGCGCCAGAACATCTATCTGACGCCGCAGTATCAGGCGCTGCTGGCCCAGATCAGTGCGACTAACGGCGTGGCCGCGACCCAGGCCCAGGCGCGCGACCCGGAGCGCAATTTCGTCGGCCAGGACGTGTGCTGGAACGAGGGCAGCGGCTGCGCCGGCGACGTCCGGCTTTACGACTGGGGTCCGAACGGCTACGGCATGGTGCAGCCGGTGCTGTTCACCGGACGCGACGGCGCCACGCTGTCAGGTCACGTGTGGGCGACACGATCGGGCCCGAAGAGCCGGCCGGCGATCGTGATCACCCCCGGCTCGGTGCAGGCCGACGAGCAGATGTACTGGTACGCGGCCCAGGCGCTGGCCAAGGACGGCTACGTCGTCCTGACCTTCGACGTTCAGGGACAGGGACAGTCGGACACCTTCGGCGAGGCGCCGGACTCCAACGAGGGCGTGCCCGCCCAGAGCGACGGCCGGCCGTTCTTCGACGGCACCGAGGACGCGATCAACTTCCTCCTCTCGACGCGGAGCCACCCGTACGAGCCGGTGGCGAGCTGCAGCACCGGCACCAGCCATGCGGCCAAGCAGAACCGCCGGGTCAAAGAGGGGTTCGACGCCGCTTACAACCCGCTCTGGAACCTGGTCAACCCAAGCGAGGTCGGCCTCGCCGGGCACTCCTACGGCGCGGCCGGGGTCTCGTACATCGGCCAGTGGGACAAGCGCGTCAAGGCGATCGTGGCCTGGGACAACCTCGGCTCCCCGACGCCCCAGGGCGTCAGCTTCAACGGGATGACCGTCGGCGAGAAGGGATGTGTGAACGCGGCCGACCGCACCAACGCGTCGATCCACACGCCCGCGCTGGGAATGTCGGCCGACTACTTCCTCCCTCCGACGCCGAACACCTCAGAGCCTGACCCGACGGCCAAGAGCACGTGGTCGTTCAACTACTCGAAAGCGGGCACCGACACGGGCGAGCTGATCATCCGCGGCGGCTCGCATCTGGACTTCTCGTTCATCCCCTTCCCGCCCACGTACACCCCCGGTCCGCCGTTCGGAGCCACGCTGCGGGGAGCGGACATGATCGACTGGTACACGACCGCCTGGTTTGACAAGTACCTCAAGAGCGACTGCACCGCCGATCAGCGCCTGCTCACGCAGCGCTGGCGCAACGACGGGCCGGAGGCGTGGATCGACCCCAACCACGACGGCAACATGTTCAGCTTCTACTACCCGTCGCGGCTGAACTTCCATTTGGCCAACGGCAAGCGCTACGACAACGAGAACCTGCGCACGAACACCACCGGGCTGACCTACAAGGACGGTTACTCGGGCGAGTACTCCTACATCTACGTCGACCGCAGTCCCGACGTCGGGACGACCGACTTCGGGGCCTGCCCGTCGAGCGGGACAGCGCACAAGAAGGCGGTCGCGAAGAAGAAGAAAAAGAAGAAGGTTCGGCCGAAGACGCGCCCGGGCTTCACCGGGTAAGCGTCACCAGTTGCGCATCGAGGCCGTGATGATGTGGCGCAGATCGTCGGCGCCCGGGTCAGTGGGCGCGACGGCGAGCAGCCGCTCCTGCTTGAGGGCGCCGTCGACGAGGTCGGGAATGTCGCCCTCGGTGTAGCCGAGCTCCTGCAGCCCGCTCGGCGCGTTGACGTCGCGCATCAGCTGCCTGAGGACGTCGGGCAGGGTGTCGGGGCCGGCGTCGCTGATCGGCTCGCCGGCCAGCAGCTCGGCCACCTGGTGGTGACGCTCGGGCATCGCGTCGTAGGTGAACCGGAACGCGGCCGGCGCGGTGACGATGACCGAGTGGCCGTGGGGAACGAACGGGTGGTCATCGGGATACCCTGGCGGCTGGTACTCGTGCTTGAGACCGGCGATCGGATACGCGCACGCGTGCGGGATGTGCACGCCGGCCGACCCGAATCCGACCCCGGCCATGGTGGCGCCGAGCATCATGAAACCGCGCGCCTCGACGTCGTCGCCGTCCTGCACCGCGCGGCGCAGGTAGCGCCCGCCGAACTCGAGCGCCTTGGCCGACCAGGTGTCGGCGATCGGGTTCGAGCCCTGGTAGGGCGGCCGGTCATCCGGGGACTCCGGCCGCGGTCGCTGATCGAACGGCTTGGACAGGAACGACTCGGCGGCGTGACAGACCACGTCGAGGCCGGTCGAGGAGGTGACCTCGGGCGGCAGCGACCGGGTCAGCTCCGGATCGACGAGGGCCTGGGTGGGGCGGAGATAGCGGTGCGAGATCCCGGTCTTGAGCTTGAGGTCGGGAATGTCGAGCACGGCCACCGTGGTCGCCTCCGAGCCGGTGCCGGAGGTCGTGGGGATGGCCAGATGCGGCTTCAGCGGCCCGGGCGGCTTCTTGCCCGCCCCGACCGGCGGGTTCACGTAGTCCATCACCGGCGCGGGGTGGGTGGTGACCAGGTTCGCCACCTTGGCCGTGTCGATGCTGGTGCCGCCGCCGACCGACACGAATCCGTCCACCTCGTGCTCGAGCGCGAAGTCGGCCGCCTCCTGGAACGACTCGATCGTCGGCTCGACCCTGGCCCGGTCGTAGACGACGACTTCGATCTGCTCGGCCTCGATGAGGGCCTTGATCCGCTCCGGATGATCAAGTTTCGCCACCCCCGGATCGGTGACCAGAAGCACCCGCTTGACCCCGAGCCGTTTGAGCTCCCAGCCCGCGTCGGCCGAGGCACCGGCGCCGTACTTCACCGGCGTGGCCTCCATGGTGAAGATCGTCTCGTGCTCGCTCGCCATGCTCACTTAGTTCAATTCCCGTGATGGAGCTCGAGCAAGCGCTGGCCGAGGTCGTCGGACAGCGGCACGTCCTCACCGACCCCGAGGTGAAGTCGTCCTACGAGCACGACTGGACGGGCCGGTATTCGGGCCGGTCCCGGTGCGTGGTCCGGCCGGGGTCGGCCGAGGAGGTGGCAGCGGTGGTGCGCGCGTGCGGTGGATCTGGCGTTGCGATGGTGCCGCAGGGCGGCAACACCGGGATGGTCGGCGGAGGGGTGCCGCGGGGCGGCGAGGTCGTGGTCTCGCTGCGGCGTCTGGACTCGATCGGGCCCGTTGAGCCGGGGTCCGGCCTGGTCACGGTGGATGCGGGTGCGACGCTGGCCGCGCTCCAGGAGACGGCGCGGTCGTGTGGCGAGGACGCGGGCCTTGACTTCGGCGCTCGCGACTCGTGCACGATCGGGGGTGTCGTGGCGTGCGATGCCGGCGGCGCGCGGGCGCTCCGCTACGGCACCGCCCGGGCCCGGGTGGCCGGACTGGAGGCGGTGCTGGCCGACGGGTCGACGGTGTCCCGGATGGCCGGCCTGCCCAAGGACAACGCCGGCTACGACCTCCCCGCGCTGGTGGTGGGATCGGAGGGGACGCTCGGGGTGATCACTCGGGTGCGCTGGAAGCTGGTGCCCCGGTTGAGCGCGCGCGTGGCTGCGCTGGTGCCGCTGGACTCCGCGGCCGCGGCGGCCGAGCTGCTGGCGGCGCTCCGGAGTCGCGCCCCCTCGCTCGAGAGCTGCGATTTCTTCCTCGACGACGGGCTCGAGCTCGTGCTCGGCCATCTGCGGCGGAGCTCTCCTGTGTCGCGGCGCGCCCCGTTCTATGTCTTGGCCGAATGTGCAGATCGCACCGATCCGACCGAGGAGCTGGCCGAGGCGTTGTCCGCCGTTGGGGCCGATGACGCGCTGATCGCCGACGACTCCGCCAGTCGGGAGGCGCTGTGGGCACTGCGCGAGCATCATGCCGAGGCGATCAGCGCGGCCGGCGTGCCCCACAAGCTCGACGTCGGCGTGCCGCTCGAACGGCTGGGCGGGTTCCTGGACCGGGTGCCGGCGGTCGCCAGGCGGGCGGGTGGCGAGCGGGTGATTCTGTTCGGTCATCTGGGCGACGGAAACGTGCACGTGAACGTGCTCGGAGCCGAGCCGGGCGATCCCCGGGTCGATGACGCCGTGCTGTCGCTGGTGCTCGAGTGCGGGGGCACGATCAGTGCCGAGCACGGGGTCGGGGTGGCGAAGGCGGACTGGCTCGAGCGGGCCCGCGGGAAGGCCGAAGTGGCGGCGATGCGAGCGATCAAGCGGGCGCTCGATCCCGAGGCGCGGTTGAACCCAGGAGTGGTGCTCCCGCGAGGCGGCGAGTAATTCTGCTGGGGACCGAGTCGAGCTCATCGTCGATCCGCTGCCGTTGCCGGCCGCCCCGGATCCGGCCGTCGCCGCGGGCGGTGCGTCAGACGAGCTGGTCGCCCAGAGCTGAGGGCGACGGGGCGCGGCCGATTCCGCGGTCCCGCTCGGCGGCCCGGAGCCTTAGAATCGGGGTCGCGCGGACGTAGCTCAGTTGGTAGAGCGTCGGCTTCCCAAGCCGAAGGTCGCGGGTTCGAACCCCGTCGTCCGCTTCGGGGAAAGCCCCACTAATGCGTGGTTTCGTGCGGCGAGGCGGAGACAGATCTCAGAGCGGGCAACTGGTCCGGGCAACGTTCCCGTTGTTAGGCCCGTGGTGGCCGTGTTCACGGTACGCGCGCCGTAAGCGACGCTGATGCGTAGTTTCGAGCTTGATCTGTCTGATCGTGCGAGCTCGTCCTCACTGCCGTTGATCCGAACCTGATCGGGTGACAGCCCGGATGGGCGTCGCCCGGTCAGGTCCACCCCGGCCGGAGGCGGCGGTGGCATCGTCGTGGCCCGTCGCGGGTCGCTGAGGCCGCCCGTCTGCCTGCCGACAGGACGAGGGCACCCTTCGGATGTCGGAGGAACCTGCCCGGTCACTGTTGACCGGCCGCGTCGAGCGTTCTAGGCGCCGACCGAATGCCTCGCTTGGTCCTTCCGGACGTCGGCGGCGCGATCGAGCGGGACGGCCGCCATCGAAGTCGAGCCGGTGGCTTATCCAACCTAGGCGACGACGCGTCGACTGCGTCGGTTCGGGGTCGCTCAAGGGGGTAGAGTGAGGAAGTCGGCGCCAGTGTTGCCACCCGCACCTGTACGTGCCGAGTAGGAGTCCGTGGAATGGATCAGGCGCCAGCACGCGAAGTTCCCGAGACGCACCCCGCCAGTCGGGTGTATCGAATAGTCACCGGGATGTTCGTCTTCGGTCCGCCCGCCCTGCTCGTCACGTCGTTCCGCAAGCGCTGGTTTCTCGCCACCCCGACCAACCGCCGTATCTTCGGGGTGTCCTACCTCCTGAGTGGGTTCGGTATCACGGCGGGCTACCACCGGCTATTCACGCACCGGAGCTTCAGGACCTACCCTCTCATCAGAGGCATCTTCGCCGTTCTGGGTTCAACAGCGATTCAGGGGTCGGTCCCCGACTGGGTGGCGGACCATCGCAAGCACCATGCCTACGCCGATGAAGCCGGCGATCCGCATAGCCCCCACGTCGGCCACGAGGGCGGCCGGATTCGAGGCTTCGTGCATGCGCACTTCGGCTGGCTGTTTGCCGACGAGAAGGCTTCGCGGCATCGCTATGTCCCGGATCTGCTCGATGATCCCGTCGTGATGAGGGTGCACCACTACTTCCCTCTCATCGTCGTGTTGAGTTATTTTGTCGCGCCATTCACGGCTGGATTGCTCGTTGCGAGAAAGCTTCGTGGTGGGCTGGCGGGCTTCCTGTGGGGTGGTCCGCTGCGCGTGTTCTTCGTGCACCACGCCACCTGGAGCGTGAACTCGGTCTGCCATCTCTGGGGCAAGCGGCCGTTCGAGACCCGGGATCAGAGTCGAAACAACCCGTTGGTTGCACTGGTCGGACTTGGCGAGGGCAATCATCACAACCATCACGCTTTCCCAAGGTCGGCCAGGCACGGCCTGGAGAGGTGGCAGTTCGATCCGACGTGGTGGCTCATCTGGACGATGGAGAAGACGGGTCTGGCGTGGGACGTGCAGCGCGTCACCTCGGAAGCGATGGAGCGCAAGCGGATAGCGAAGCCCGCAACCGTCACATATGCAAACGAATCGCCGGCGGAACCGATGCGTAACCGCCGGACGGCCGAGGTTGCGTAGCCGATAGCCGGCGTAAGCTAGGTCTTCGCGACCGCTGACAAGGTCGTGCGGCGGTTCACCAACAGCGGCACCAACGTCGGGCGTTCATGGGTAATCCGCCGACCGGCAAACATGCCGAATGGCTCGGCATCGGCAGCCACACCCTCCGCGACGGACACATCACCCAGGGATGGTTCGCCGAGGACATCCTCAGCCTGCTCATACAGCTCGACGTCTTCCCAGCCCCACAGGCGCGCCCGCGGTTAACACACCGAGTCATAGCACGTCTCTGATCTCAGGCCGGGTCGCTCCCGCTCCCCGCCAATCTCGGGTCTCGGATCCCCATAAAGCGATCGCGCCGGACAGCTGGCGCCAAGCGACCCCTCCCCGCCGAAGCGATGGCAGGCTCGAGCCCTTCGATGCAGTGGATGCGATCGTCAGGCGGGACGGGCCGGTACTCGATCGCAGCCGCACGAGCCGAGCTGGATTTCCCATCGGATGACGGCTGCTCCGGCCTTCGAGCGCAAGGGGATAGTTGGGGTGTGGTGCGGGTATCGATTGAGGGCTGGCGGGAGGGTCGCCGGACGGCGGCTCGAGTATGAAAGGCGGGAGTAGATGAAGGCTTTGCTGGCGTGCGTGGGCGCGGCCGTTGCCGTGGGGCTCGGGGTGGTTCCCGCTGGCGCTGCCGCGGCGGGGTCGCGTGCGGGGTGCGCGGGGGGCTCGGCGGGTGGTGATTGGCCCGCGTATGGCCACGACCTTCAGAACACGCGAAGCCAGCCCGCGGAGCACGTGATCGGCGCCTCCAACGCCGCGTCGCTGAGGACGGCGTGGACGTTTCGCACGACGCAGCATGGGATGAGCGGGTCGTTCGATAACACTCCCGTCGAATCGGGCGGCTGCCTGTACGACGCCGACAGCGACGGCTGGGTGTTCGCGCTCAACGCGGAGACGGGAGCGGTGGTTTGGAAGACGCGGCTGCCGTACAGCGCTGTGGGGTCGGCGACGACCTCGCCGGATGCGATCACCGGTTCGCCGATGGTGGATCGTCCCGTGGTCTGCTGTTCGTCAACGTCGCCGATCTTGGGCGACCGTACGTAGTCGCGCTCAGCCTGCAGACCGGCACGATGCGTTGGCGGACGGTGATGACGCGCGATCCGGGCACCTACATCCTCTCGAGCGCGGTCGTGTTCGAGGACTCAGGCGCGCACGCCGGCACGGTCGTGGCGGGATGGGGCGGGGATAACACGCAGCAGCACTACCGTGGCGGCATCGCTTTCCTCGACGCTGTGAGCGGACGGCTTCTGAAGCGGGTGTATGTCGTGCCAGACGCCGAGTACGCCCAGGGGTATGCCGGCGGTTCGGTGTGGGATACGGGCGCGGTCGATCCGGGCAGCCGCAGCTTCTTCATCGGTACGGGCAACCCCGAGGCGCAGGGTCCGCAGAGTCCCTACACCGACGCGCTGCTCAAGTTCGACCTCGACCGCCGCAGCCCGCACTTTGGCGAGCTCGAGGCGACCTACGAGGGTACGCCCGAGACGGGACCCTCGGTGGTCGGGCAGGTCTCCCAGCCGGTGTGCAGCACGGTGCCGCAAGGTGTTGTGCCGTATCCGGTCAACTCGGTGCCCTGTGCGCACGGGGACTTCGACTTCGGCGCCTCCCCGAACCTGTACCGTGACCGCAACGGCCGCCTTGTCATCGCCGACTTGCAAAAGGCGGGCGTCTTCCACGCCGCGCTGGCGGCCAGCATGAACCCCGACTGGCAGCAAACGGTCGCGGCCGGATGCTTTGCCTGCAACGCCTCCTCAGGCGCATTCGAGAACGGCGAGATCTTCTCGGTGAACTCGCTGCCCGGCCGCCTCGTCGCGCTTGACGGCACCACTGGAGCGGTTGCCTGGATCGAGCCCGTCACGGACGCCCTGCACTATCAGTCGACATCCGTCGCCGACGGCGTCGTCTACGTCTACGACGGGGAGGTGCTGCACCTCTTCGCCGCCGCGAGCGGCCTACCGCTCGCTGCCGAGCCACTGCTGACCGGCGTTAACAGCGCCGGGCAGAGCCCCGCCGACGCGCTCGGGACCAGCTCCAGTGGCATCGCCATCGCGCGCCACACCGTCTACGTCGCCGGCGGCGAAGAGATCGACGCGCTGCGGCTCGCCCAGAGCTCGGGCCCGAGCGGCAGCAAACGACCGAGTACCTCCCGCAAGCCAAAGCACCCGGCCACAGGCAGTCACCGAGCACCCGGCTTCACCGGGTAGAACGCGACCCCGGTCGATCCTCGAACGGCCGAAGTAGAGCGAGAGCAGGCGCTCTACAGGAGCCTATTGCCGGCAGCGACCGGATCGTGACACCTTGACAGGTGCGGCGCCCCGCGCAGCAAATCGACCACGAGAGTAGGCCGCGCCGGCCAGCCTGGGAAGCATCCCCAGAATCATCCACCGACGCAGAGAAGCCCTGCCGCGCCGCGCTGATACCGCGCTGAGAGCGCGGCAATGTCGCCGTTGCGATCGCGCGGCTCGACGACCGCGGGATGATGAAAGGGATCGTGAGGTCGACGCCGTCTCGCGTCGCTCGGTCATGCGTCACGCGGGTACGACCAGGGGCCTTCTTGACCAGGGGCCTTCTCCCTCCAGGCGAAAGCAGAGGTCGCGTTAGCGCACTGCAGCACGTTGGTCCTCGAGCGCGTGCGTGGAATCGTCGTGCGGAACGACGACGTCAGCGGCTCGGGCGGGGCCGACGTCGGGATGCAGCGTGCGGATGAGGCCGTACGCGGCGATGGCGCCGACAAGCTGGGCGATGACGAAGCCGGGGACTGAGGCGGGCGCGATGCCGGCGAACGTGCTGGAGAACATGCGCCCGACGGTGATGGCGGGGTTGGCGAAGCTGGTCGAGCTGGTGAACCAGTAGGCGGCGCCGATGTAGGCGCCGACGGCGGCGGGGGCGGTCGCCGCTCGTCCGCTGCGGGCAAGTGCGAAGATGACGAGCAGCAGCCCGAGAGTGGCGACGATCTCGGCGAAGAGGTGCGCGGCGCTGGCCCGGTGGTGGGTCGAGATGCTGATGGCGGCCAAGGCGAACATGGCGTTGGCGACGACGCCGCCGGTGATGCAGCCGGCGACCTGGGCGGGGATGTAGGCGAGGATGTCGCGGCGCGACAGCCCGCCGAAGGCGGCGTCGACCAGTGAGACGACCGGGTTGAAGTGCCCGCCGGAGATCGCTCCGAACATGAGGATGATCGCGAACAGGCCCGCGGCGGTGGCCGCCGCGTTCTCCAACAGCGCGAGCCCGGTGTCGTTGGGCGACAGGTTCTGCGCGGCGATGCCCGAGCCGATGACTACCGCGGCCAGGAACGCCGAGCCGAGAAACTCGGCGAGCAGCCGGCGCGGCAACGGCGCGGTCATGCGCTAATGCGCGCCGCGTTGATGTCGTCGAGCAGCTCTCCGATGCGGCTGGCGATCTCATCGCGGGTCGTGCGCACTGCGTTTGTCGACTGCCCTTTGGGGTCCTCGAGTTCCCAGTCGAGGTAGCGCTTGCCCGCAATGTACGGACACGCGTCGCCGCAGCCCATAGTCACAACGACGTCGGCCCACTCGGCGAGCTCTCGGGTCAGCGGCTTGGGAGTCTCCGCGCGCAGGTCGATCCCGAGCTCGTCCATCACGGCGAGCACCTCGGGGTGCACGTGAGCGGCGGGATCGCTGCCCGCCGAGCGGGCCTCGTGGCGCCCGGTCGCAGCGCGGTTGAACAGCGCCTGGCTCATCTGTGAGCGGCCGGCATTGTGGACGCAGACGAACAGAACGCGGCTCATGGACGCGATCGTATCCATTGACAACCATCGACTCAATCGGTAGATATAAATAGATGGCTGTCGATCTGGAGCTCGTCCCCAAGCACAAGCGCCCCGCCGGGGAGCCGTGCTGCCAGCCGGTCGTCTACCCCGACGTCGAGCGCGAGCAGGCCGCCCGTATGGCCGAGGTCGCCAAGGCCCTCGGCGATCCGATCCGCCTCCAGCTCGTCGACGTGCTGCGCAAGCACGCCGGCAAGGTGTGCGTCTGCGAGCTCGTTCCGCTCTTCGACGTCTCCCAGCCCACCCTCTCGCATCACCTCAAGAAGCTGCGCGAGGTCGGCATCGTCGACTCCGAGCGCCGCGGCCTGTGGGCCTACTACTACGTCCTCCCCGACGCGCTAAAGGAGCTCTCTGGATGGCTGACCTGACCGCCAACTCCCCGACGTCGTCTTGCTGCTCCGCAGAGTCGCAGGCCACCTGTTGTGAGCCCGACGACAAGGACGCCTGCTGCGGGACAGATGCGGCAGGCGGCGCGTGCGGCTGCTCGGCCGGACAGCCTGAGACGGTTGACGTTCGCGAGACAGTGCGCAATCGCTACGCCGCCGCGGCACGCAATGCCGCGGAGACCGGCTCCGCTTGCTGCGGCGCGGTCACCACGAGGGACGCCGCCGGAGAGCATGTCTTCGGCGCAGCGCTATACGACGATCAGGCCGAGACTGCGCCGGCCTCGGCCGTCAGCGCATCGCTGGGGTGCGGTGTGCCTACCGCCGTCGCCGACCTGCACCCGGGTGAGACGGTGCTCGACCTCGGCTCCGGAGCCGGCGCCGACGTGCTCATCAGCGCGCGCCGGGTCGGCCCCACCGGCAAGGCAATCGGGCTGGACATGACAGACGAGATGCTCGACCTAGCTCGGCGCAACGCGGACGACGCCGGCCTGGCCAACGTCGAATTCCGCAAGGGCTACATCGAGGACATCCCTCTGCCCGACGCCTCCGTCGACGTCGTCATCTCCAACTGCGTCATCAACCTCTCCGGCGACAAGCGCGCCGTTCTGCGCGAGGCCGCGCGGGTGCTGCGGCCCGGCGGGCGCTTCGCCGTCTCCGACGTCATCGCCGACCCCGACATGGACCAGGCCACCCGCGCCGACATGCAGCAATGGACGGGCTGCATCGCCGGCGCGCTGACCGAGGGCGAGTTCCGCTCAGCCCTGACCGCCGCCGGCCTGGCCGACATCGAGGTCCGCGAGACGCATCGCGTCCACGAGCGCGCCGCGGCCTTGATCATCCGCGCGCGCAAGCCCTCGTGAGCGACGACCTCCCGCTCTCGCTTCGAGGCAGAAGGAAGACCGTCGCCGGGCAACTACCCGGGCTCGGAGACCGCTCCTTCGGGGACAGCTCGAGCCACGCCACTGCGCCGCCGCCGAGTGGCCGCTCCCACCAACGCGGTCGCGCGACGTGAGGCGGCGGGACGCCGATATCCCCGTGCTGCGAGTTAAGGAGCTCGGCTAGTCCTGCGAGCGATCAGCCACGCGGTCGCTAGACCCAACACGATCGCCACGATCGGGATCGGGCACCACCAATGCTCCCACAGCGCGCCGAAACCGTGACTACTCTCGCGTCCGGACCAGAACATGCCGGCGAGCACGAGGAGCGCCCCGACCAAGTATCCAACGCGGCGCATGCCGCGATTTTAGGAGTCGCCGGAGCCGCGTCAAGGATTGACGGGCCGCGGATGCGAAAGGTCGCCGAAGCGGCGGGGCTGCGCATCGGTCCATCAGCCCGGGGGCTCTCAACGACGTGCGCCAGATGTTCGCCCGGGCCGTCGCACGTAACAGCCACGGTCTCCACCAGGGACTGATCGAGTCCGGGGTCGCGCTGGCGATCATGGCCGCGGTCTCGATCGTGCTCGGGTGGCTGGTCGCGGGCCGGGTCCTGCGCCCCCTGCGCACGATCACGGCGAAGACGCGGCAGATCTCCGAGCGCAACCTGAACGAGCGCCTGGCGCTCTCGGGGCCCCGCGACGAGCTGAAGGATCTCGCCGACACAGTCGACGGCCTGCTCGCGCGGCTCGAAGCACACGTCTCACAACAGCAGCGATTCGCAGCCAATGCCTCCCACGAGCTGCGCACTCCGCTGGCGCTCACGCAGACGCTGCTCGACGTGGCCCGCAACGATCCGAACCGCGACAACGGCGAACTTGTCGACCGCCTCCAGGCGGTCAATAGCCGCGCGATCGACCTCACCGAAGCGCTGCTCCTGCTCAGCCGCGCCGACCAACGGTCGTTCGTCCGTGAGCACGCCGACCTGTCTCTCATAACCGAAGCAGCCGCTGAAACGCTCCTCCCCCTCGCCGAAGAACGCGGCGTCATCATCGAAAGCCCCGGCGAGGAGACCGCCACCATCGGCTCACCCGCCCTCCTGCTGCAGATGGCCACGAATCTCGTGCACAACGCGATCGTCCACAACCTGCCCGAACAAGGCACCGTGTGGGTCACGACCAACCCTCACCCCGGGACCGCGATGGTCACCGTCGAGAACACCGGCGAGCAGCTCAGCCTGCAGCTGGTCGCCACGCTTGCCGAGCCGTTCCAGCGCGGCTCCACGCGCATCCGCAGCGACCACGCAGGCGTCGGCCTTGGCCTGGCCATCGTCAAGAGCATCGCCCAAGCACACGACGGCACCCTCATTCTCACGCCCCGGGCCGCCGGCGGCCTCCGGGTCACGGTACGACTGCCCGCGTGCGCCACCCCAGCCGGCGGATGACCAGGGGAGTTGCCGCGCGCCGCGCTCCGGTACCGATGATTGCGGTGGTCACGACTCCTCGGCGGGCGTACCCGATGGCCAGCGAGCGGGGTGCCAGTCTCCTTCGGGGTCCGTGGTTTGCCCAACTTCGATCAGATGACCGTCGGGATCGCGGATGTAGCAACGGATCTCGTACTCGTGCTGTTTCGGCGGCGTCAGGAATTCAGCACCCCGGGCGCTCCACTCGGCGTACACGGCCTCGATGTCTTTGACCCGAATGTTTACGAAGCTGCTGACCCGGTCGGGATCGGGTGGCGTCTCCAGGGTGACCGCCGGCTTGTCGTCAGTCGGGCCTCCGCCGACGTTGATGATGATCCAGCTGTTGGACAGCGCGACGTAGGTCAGTCCTCCGGGCCCGGAGAAGGCCAGCCGGCCACCCAGCACTTCGGTGTAGAAGCGGCGGGAACGCTCGACATCGTCTGAGACGATGAAGTGCGCCAAGACGAGGTCCTGGTCGTTGTTGCTCATGCTGACCTCCGTGGTTGGATTGATTTCCTTACAGGTCGAGCACCAGGTCGTCGCGCGGCTGTGAGCAGCAGATGAGCGTGCTTCCGTCGGCAGGAGGTTCGACGGGATCTGGGTCGTATTTGACATCGCCGGCGATGAGGGTCGTTTCGCAGGTGTGGCAGACGCCGGTGCGGCACGACCAGCGGACGGGTACGTCGCATGCTTCGGCGAGTTCGAGCAGGCTGCCGTAGTCGCTGTCCCAGGGGATGGCGAGGTTGCTGCGGGCGAATTCGATCGTGGGCCCGTGCCCGGGTTTGCCGGCGGGTGTGTGAGGCGGTCTGGCGGGGGTTACTGCGATGCCCGGGGTCAGGCCAGCGGCGGCGCCGAACGGTTCGGTGTGGATGCGCGAGGCGTCGATTCCGATCGCCGCCAGGCCCGCGCTGATCTCGTTCATGAAAGCCGCGGGCCCGCACAGATATGCCTCCGCGTCGCGAGGTGGCGCGAGTTCGGCCAGCTGCGACCCCGTGAGACGGCCCGCGGTGTCGAAGTCGCGGCCTCGGACATCGTTCGGGCCCGGACGGCTGTAGTACACGTGGGCGTGTGCATTCGGGAGCGAAGCGATGAGAGCCCGGGCCTCGGCGGCGAACGAGTGCTCCCGGTTGTTGCGTGCTGAGTGCAGGCACCAGATCTCGCGATCGGAATGCATCTTGGCCAGCGCGTGGAGCATGGCGAGCACCGGCGTGGCTCCGATCCCGGCGCTGATCAGCAGCACGGGAGCATCCGTCGGGTCGAGGATGAAGGTGCCGCGGGGTGCCGCTATCTCGAGTTGGTCGCCGACGTTGAGTCGGGTGTGCAGATAGCCGCTGGCGACGCCATGGCGTTCGCGCTTGACGGCGATGCGGTAGTAGCCGGCGTCGGGTGGCCCGGAGAGTGAGTAGTTACGGAGCACCGACCGCTGCGTCCTGTCGGGCTGTATCCGCAGCGTGAGGTACTGGCCCGGGCGGGCGGCCGGTAACGGCGCGCCCTCGGGGTCCTCCAGGCGTACGGAGATCACCGGGTTGCTTTCGCGGGTGATGTCCTTGACGCTCAGCGGACGGAAGCCGGGCCAGGCGGGCGGCGGGCTCGTGACCGCCAGCCCGGCGTTACCTCTGCCGGGTTCTTCCTCGAGCAGCGCTCGGAAAGAGGCCCTCCAGCCCGGGCTGAGCGCGGGGATCCGGAGCGCTCGGAGCAGCTGTTGGCGCGGGTGGCCGGGGAGGTAAAGAAGGCCGTCGGCCTCGGCGACGGGCATCTGCTCGGGGCCGGAGGCGAGCTTGATGATTTCCTCGCCCGCTTCCACCTCGCCCTCCTCGAGCACCCGGAAATAGAACCCCGGACGATGGTGTGAGACGAGCATCGCCGGGATGCGCGGGTCGTTCATGCGGATCCCGACGCGGTAGCACGTGACTCGCGGTTGTGTCACCTCGAAGACGGCCGTACCGATCCGATACCGATCGCCGACGCACACCTCGTCATCGCCGAGTCCCTCCACGGTGAGGTTCTCGCCGAATTGTCCGTAGACGAAGTCGTTTCGCCCGAGCTCGCGTTCCCAGTACCGATAGGAGTCGATCTGGTAGACGAACACGGCGCGCTGCTCCCCTCCGTGCCCCGCGAGATCGCCCTGACCATCACCGTCGACGTTGAGCCTGCCGACGCGCCGGGGACCGGTGACCGGGTCCTTGAAGACGCCCGTGAAGACCGTCTTCCCCCGCCATCGCATGTTTTGCGGCATGCCGACGTTGACCGAGAGCAGCCGCCCGACAACCGGGTGACGGTCGCGGCTCGGCGCAATTTGTTCACGCCGAGCCGTCACGCTATGGGTCTTCATAGGTCAGTTTGTTCCGCGGGTCGTCGCTTGGGGAAGGTGCTCCCGGGGGTGAGATCAGAGGACATGGTTCAAGGCCTTCCGGTCGGGTCTAAGGGTTGATGACATTGAGTGGCGCTAGCCGCCGACCGCCTGGCCGCCGTCGACATGCAGCGTCTGGCCCGTGACGAAGGTCGCTCGCTCGAGGTAGAGGATCGCCTCGACGACATCGGTGATCTCGCCGACCCGTCCCATCGGGTGGAGGGCCTCGAGCCCCTGGTAGGACGCAGGGTCATGGGCGGGTGTCTTGATGACTCCGAGCGAGACCGCATTGACGCGGACCCCGCGCGAGGCGTATTCGATGGCCAGGGAACGGCTGGCCGCGACGAGGCCTCCTTTGGTGAGGACGGGTAGGGCAGACGGCCTCGTGCTGTCCGCGTGGTCGACCAGGCTCGTGGAGACGTTGACGACATGCCCGCTGCCTCGGTCGACCATCTCGGCGATCGCCAGCTGGGTCATGTGGAAGAACCCAGTCAGGTTCACGGCGGTGACCGCCGCGTAATCATCGAGCGTGTATTCCGTGAACGGCTTGCCGATGTAGACCCCGGCGTTGTTGATCAGCGTGTCGAGCCGGCCGAACCGCTCGCGAGCCTGCTCGACCGCCCGTCGCGCGGTTTCCGCATCCGCGATGTCCCCGGCGATCGCGACGTAATCGCTGTCGTCCCGATCGGCTGGCGGGAACGACAGGGCCACTCCGACCACGGCATACCCGGCCCTGCGGTACCCGGCGACAAGCCCGGCACCGATGCCCTGGGAGGCGCCCGTGATGATCGCGACCGGCGGGTCCACTGGACGGCCTGGATCTCGTGGAGGAGAGCGCTCGGCTGGCTTCATTGCGCTGACCGCGACCCAACCCCCACCTCATGCCGCGCCGCTGCGATCTTCTGCCGGAGCGCTTTCAGCGCTGCGGCGTGGAGCTCCGAGAAGCTAGGGAACGGCTGGATGGTGTCGCGCAGCACCTCAAGCGGGACCTTGGCGCGGATCGCGAGCGTCGCCTGCTGTAGCCACTCCCCGGCCTCGGGGCCGAGCGCGTAGGCGCCGGTCAGGTATTCGCCGTCACTGATGAGCGTCAGGAACCCGTTCGATTCCGCGTACGCGTGGGTGTACGTGGCGGTCTTGGCGACCTCCGACAGCCGGGCGGTGGCGCTGAACTCGGCGTCGGTCGCGCCCACCGCCGCGGCCTGCGGATCGGTGTAGGTGACGCGCGGAACCGCCTCGTAGTGAGCCTCGCGTGGCTCGCCGAGAATATTCGACGCGACGATCTCGCCCTGATACTCCCCGACGTGCGTCAGTTGCCAGATGCCGGTGACGTCACCGACCGCCCAAAGCCGCTCGCCGGCGCGCATGTGCGCGTCGACGGGAATTACGTGGGCGTCGGCGCTGATGGCGACGCTCTCGAGACCGATTCCCTGAACGCGCGGGCGGCGCCCGGTGGCGACGAGCAGATGATCACCGCGCAGCTCCCGTTCGTCCTTCAGGCGCAGAACGAACTCCTCCCCATCGCGCGACGCCGCGATCGCTTCCGTACCTAGCACCAGCTCGATTCCGTCTCGACGTAGCGCCTCACCCAGCGCCTCGCCCAGCGGCGCGGGCTCCCGCGCCAGCACGCGTTCGGCCGCCTCGACGAGCGCCACCTCACCACCCAGACGTCGCACAACCTGTGCGAGCTCCACACCCGCCGCCCCACCTCCGAGCACGACCAGCCGTCTCGGCACGGCCTTCATCCCAGTGGCCTCGTTCGTGCCCCAGACGCCATCGAGCTCTCGAAGGCCCGGAATTGGCGGAACGACCGCGTCGGCACCGTTGGCGAGGACGACGTGTTCGGCCGTATAACGAACGCCATCGACCTCGACCACCCCCGTCCCCGCGAGGCGACCGCGACCGCGCAGCAGGGCGATCCCGCGGTCGGTCAGCCATTGCGCAGCTCCAGCATCGGAGTAGTTCGAGACCATGAAGTCGCGCCAATCAAGCGCTCCCTGCACGTTCACCTCAGCGCTGGCTCCGGCCTCCCGTGCGCCGTGCGCCGCTTCCCCTGGACGCAGCAGCGCCTTCGACGGGATACAAGCCCAGTAGGAGCAAAGGCCGCCGACCAGCTCGCGCTCCACGACCGCGACACGCAGGCCACCCTCCGCGAGGGCGCCCGCGCAATGCTCTCCCGGCGCCCCGCCACCAAGGACGATTACGTCGTAATCGGGCACAACGGCAGCTCCTCGCCCGCTTGCTCGGGTCGCGGGTTCGCTCTGTCCTGAAGCCGTGCTCATGCCGCTCGAGCGTTATTCCTTGAGCAGGCCGCCGGGCAGTTCGGCTTCAGGCTCGCTCGCTACGACGTCGATGACGATCGGCTCATCCACCCGAGCCAAACGATCGGGTGCGGAACGTGGGGGTAGAGACGATTGGAGCCGTTCGCCGCCCGTTGCGGCGATGCGTGGATGTGCGCCTCCAGCCCGGGGCGGGGCTCGCAGCGTTCTCGACGGCGCTACCGATGACGACCTCCGTTCTCGGTACGCAGCGGCCTGAAGGACCATCGCCACGCGACCATGCCCGGCTTGCTTCGATCAGCTTGTGAAAGAACGGCGGCATCAGACGTCCCGTGTAAGGGAGCAAACTCTCCTGAGGGTCCCCACGAGCCGTCCCGGTGGGCCGGTCCGCGAGCGCCTTCGGAGTCCCAGCGCTGACATCCGGCCGCCCCTGCACATTGACTAACTGGCCGAACCGCAGCGTCCACCACCTTACGCCCCTCAGAGCCGATTGCAACCCCCGACGAGCTGGTCAAAGCCACCCCAGTACCCATCCAAATCGGATTCCGGCCGCCCCGGCTCCCAGTGCTCGATCTGATGCCAGCGCGGGATGGCTCTCGGCCACGACCGGGGCGAGACCCGCTCATCGCGCCAAGTTCAGGACGCTGGTCCCCGAGCGCTGCCTAGGTTCGCTACCCCGCGTCAGGCTCGAGTTGCGCGTTGCATGAGATGGTGATCGCGACACCGCCCTCGCGCCTTATCGATTTCCCAGGCGGCGGTGATGAGGCCGATGTGGCTGAACGCCTGGGGGAAGTTGCCGAGCAGCTCGCCGCTCGCGGTGTCGATTTCCTCGGCCAACAGGCCCAGGTCGTTGGCGTAGGAGACGAGTTTGTCGAACAGCGCCTCGGCGCGGTCGACCTCGCCGGCCTGGGCGAGCGCGGAGACCAGCCAGAAGGAGCAGATCACGAACGTGCCCTCCTTGCCGGTCAGCCCATCGGGGTTCAGCCCCTCCTGGTTGCGGTAGCGCAGGACCAGCCCGTCGTCGGTCAGCTTGTCGGCGATCGCTTCGATGGTCAAGCGCATCCGCTCGTCGGTCGCCGGCAGGAACCCGAAAATCGGCATCAGCAACTGTGCGGCGTCGAGCTGATCGGAGTCGAATGACTGGGCGTAGGCCTGCAGATTCTCGCTCCACCCGCGGGTCAGGATCGCTTCGCGGATCTCGCCGCGCTCGGCCGTCCAGCGTTCGACCTCGGCGAGCACGCCGAGTCGCGGCGCGAGGGCGATCGCGCGGTCGAGCGCCACCCAGCAGAGAACCTTCGATGAGAGGTGGTGCTGCGGCTCGCCGCGCATCTCCCACAGGCCCGCGTCGGTCTCCTTCCACCGTCGTGCGGCGGTATTGGCCAGGTCGGCCACGAACCGCTGGATCTCGGGATGGAGCTCCCCGAGCTGCGCTCGATATCGGTATAGCGCGTCGAGCAGAACACCGTACACATCGAGTTGCGTCTGTCCCCACGCACCGTTCCCGACTCTGACCGGCGGAGAGTCGCGCCACCCTCGCAGGTGAGGCAGCTCCCGCTCTGTCAGGTCGTGCTCACCGCCTATTCCGTACATGATTTGCAGCGACCGCTCGCTGGCACGGCCTCCAGCCGAGCTGGTCATGAACGACACAAACTCATCTGCTTCATTCGAGCAGGCGCCGATGTACAGCGCGTCGAGCGTGAGGCTGGCGTCGCGGATCCAGGCGTAGCGGTAGTCCCAGTTCCGCTCTCCCCCCACGGTTTCGGGCAGCGACGTTGTTGGGGCGGCCACGATCGCTCCGGTCGGGCGGTACGTCAGGCCCTTAAGCACGCGGGAGCTGACGCGCACGAGCTCGCGGTAGGGGCCCTCGTAGATGTCGTGCTCGCCCTCCCACGAGCGCCATCCCTCCACCGTGTCGGCGATCCGCGCCGTCATCTTCTCCCCGGGGATCGGCTCCGGTGCCGGGCCCTCCGGCGGCGACCACTGCAGCGCAAACCCGACCTCCTCGCCCGCCACGACGGTGAATCTCGCTGTCATCGTCGAGTCTTCGATCGTGCTCGGAGCTCCAGAGCTGATGACGATCTGGTTCGGCCCGCCGAAGGTCCGCCCGCCGCTCTCGGTCTGGCGGAACAGGGGTCTGACCAGCCCGTATTCAGGACGAGGAGCTAACTCGAGGCGCAGCGCCACTTCGCCGTCCATCCCCACGACCGAGCGCAGGAGCAGATGTGGAGAGACAAACCCGAGTTCGTGACCGCGCTGACCCTCGGCAAGGGCGATTGCGTCAATCAGCTTCACGCTGCCGGTCCCGGTTACGAACGTCGTCTCAATCACCAACGTCCCGGGCAGGTAGCGCCGCTCGCTGCGATAAGGCTGGGTTGGGGCGATCGACCAGTGCCCACCAGCGGGATCGAGGATCCGGGCAAACACCGCCGCACTGTCGTAGCGCGGCAGGCACAGCCAGCTGATCGAACCGTCACGATCCACAAGCGCCGCGGCGTTGCAGTCGGCGAGGAGGCCGTACTCCGCGATCGGCCGGAACTCCGCGGTTGGCGAGATCGTCTTCGGGTCCAGACCGGGGTCGATCACGCTCATCTATGGTTCGAACCTCAAGGTACGAGCAACCTACTACTCGCCTCAGTGAGAACCTGGGAGCTCACCGTTTCCGTACTGCGATTTCGCAGTTGGTGGCTTGTGGCCGCTCGAGTGCGTACGAGGAGCCCGCGCGGCTGCCGCCCTTAAGGGCGCCGTGTGAACGTCGAGTCGGGTCGGGCTCAGCGAATTACGCAGCGGAAGCCGAGGTGGCTGGTCGAGGTTTCGATCGCCTCGGGTTGGCGGGCGCCGGGCCGGTAGCGGAGGCAGTAGCTCGGCGCGCAGAGGTGGGAGCCGCCCTTGATCACACGGCGGGGTATGTGTGCGCCGGGACGACCGGGCTCGTAGCTGCGGTCCGCCGCCTCAACGTGTGGGTTGGGGGGCGGTTTGCAGCATGCGTTGGCGGGTGTTCAGAGCCGGCGCCGCGGGGCGAGTACTGGGCGAACGTTGCGGCGTCCTCGTAGGCGACGAGCGTGACGGGATGGTCCTGGCGTTGGGAGTTGTGGCTGTCCGGTCCCCAGGGGTGCGCCAGCTGGCGCCGGGGACGTGTGCCCACCACCGGTGAGGGTCGCTGAGCGGAACGGGGCGAGGTGTGGGATGAACACGGCCGACCCAGCGATCAGCAGGGATGGATCGGCGTCGGGGTACTCGGTGGGGTCTGGTGGTCGCTCGGCGAGGGTGAGGTAGCCGGTCTCGTGCACGAATCGGCTGTCAGCGACCGTGACCGCCGTGCGTCCGGTCGACATCCGCGTGAAAGCGAGTTTCCGTGAAAAAGCCATTCAGAGGGGTATCAACGTCGACATTCGCGACTCGGAGCCGGACTGGAGCCGTTCGAGCCGCCGAGGCCCCCGGAGGGGGCGCCAAGCGTGCTCTAGATCGTTCTTGATGACGTCGGTTTTCGGCGAGCGGGTGCTACGGAGGTCCGGTCGAGACACCGAACATCGACCGGATTGCCCGGGAGGGCGTGCGCTACACGCAGTGGCATACGACGGCGCTCTGCCAGTCGCTAGGGAGGGCCGGCTTCTGCAGCGGTCGGAGCCGGTCCGGGAGCCGGAGCGCCGGCAGCGGGGTCGATTCGCGCCGCTGTTCGAGAAAAGCAGTAGCCGGAGGTCAGCCTGCTGCTCGAGCCAGCGACACTCAGCCATGCCGACTGACAGCTACTTCGGCTCGGTGCTAAGCCTCCTCGAGCACCACGAGGGTGTCGGGGTGAACCCCATCCTGCTTCATCGCCTCGGCAGCCTGGTCGCTCTGCATCGCTTCCTGAAACTTGCCGAAGTCCGGGATCTCGAGGAGCAATCCGACCCGGTTTGAGCCCTGGGGGTCCTTGAAGGTCCGGTGGGTAATCCCCAGCGATCCGAAGAACTCGTCCCGGGTTGGCATGTTGCGCCAATGCTCGACATCGTCGACCTCATGAAACGCAAGATAGGTCGGCATTTCGACCGTCCCTTCTCACGGCGAAAGCCGTGATCGTTGTGCCCCCGCGCCAAGACTGAACTTACATGCGGGCTGTCAGCGGTGCAAGATGTTCGTGCGTCAGGCGAATCTCCCGCTCGCCGCAGGGGGCTGACTGCAGACGCGGGCGGGCCGGCCTCGAGCGCCCGCTGCAGACTGCTCCTTGTCCCTCGATCCACCACCGCGTCGGATCTGGCGAACCCCGTGTCCGCAAGCGCCTCGACACCTGCCCTGCCGTGCTCGCGGAATTCGCTCGAGTGGCGGCGGCCAGCATGCCGGGCGGCAGCAGCGGCGCGGGCGATGAAGGGCCCGCCTCTGCCCCTCCTACGGGGGAGGAGGATTCGGGTCGGTCAGCTCGACCCGGGGGGCGCGCCGGAGGGGCTCAGTGGCAGTTCGGGGGCGGGGGATCAGGTCCTCGGGTCACGTATCCAAGCCCGGTGCGTGTGCTTGTCGCCACCGGTCGCCCGTTGCGCCAGTCGATCTCGAGCGACTCCTTCGTTTTGCGGAGGGCGGGCAGGTAGGCGACTGGCCTGAAACTCTTCGCGCTCAGCACCTCTCCCGAGTCGCCGACGTAGACGAAGCATCCGCTCCGGCTGACCTGAATCCATCCATCCCCAGTCAGTGTGCGGCGGAGCCTGATATCGGCGATTCGTCGGGGCCGGTGAAGCGGCACCCGGCTTACGTCGAAGACGTGCAGATATTCGTTCGGGCTGTCGATCACCCACAGTTGCCGCTCGTTCGGAGTTAGGGAGATCCCGTGACTCGGTGCCGAGAAGCGAAGAGTCACCGGGTTCGGCCGCAAGTACGGCCCGACGCCGATCGTGAACAGGACTCGGCCGGTTCTGATGCTGCTCACCTGGAAGCCGAGCAAGCCAGTTGCCGTCGTGTAGGCAATCGTTTCCCGACCGTTGATCGTGAGCGGCCTGACGCCCGAAGCGAGCGGACCGATACGCTTGACTACGCGATCCGTCGCCGTGCTCGCCACCTCGAGGTAGGGCCAGTTGCGTCCTCCGAGGTACACCCGCTTGCCGCTCAGGCCCACGATTGTTTCGTGAGGCGACATGCCTCCGTTGATCGATCCGATCACGTTCCCTGATCGCGCCGCGATCACGCTCCAGACGCCATCGCGCGAGCCCTCCCCGTCCGGCATGTAGATCCGAGCCCCGGCTGGATCGATGGCCATGCTGTCGATCCCCCGCGAGTAGGACCGGTTGTACACCACCGAGCTAGCGAGGAGGTTGTAGGCAAGCAGCCGTCCGGTGGTGCCTGGGCCGCCGAACGCGCCGTAGCTGATGTACAGCATGTGCGTGCGCGGACTCGCCGTGACCCCGCGAACACCGGTGACTCCGGGCAGGCGAACTCGCTGGACGAGTCGATGGCCGTGGTCGATGTCGTACACGTACATCGCGCCGTCCGGGAACACGTACTCGTAGTGGCGTGTCGCCCCGGAGGTCAGAGATGCGGCTTGGGGATTCTCGGATGTTGCCCCGCCCGCGGCGAGGGGGACGCGCCTCGCTCCCGTGGTCCCGCGCGAGCTGGCTGCGCAGCCCGCGACCCCACAAGCCACGCCGACGACCAACGCGATCACCGCGGCACGACATGGTTTCAATGCCTGGCGGCGTCGAAATACGTCTTTATTTCCGGCGGTGCTGGATTCGTCGGCTCGAATCTGGCCCACCGGCTCCTCTCTGGGGGTGAGCGCGTGGTTTTGTACGACAACCTTGGGCAGGCCTGGAGTTGAGCAAAACTACGAATGGCTGAAGGCCGTCCACGGAAGCCGCGTCGTGCTGGCGAAGGGCGATGTCCGTGATCCAGATCACTTGAATCGCGAGATCCGCGGCGCAACAGCGGTATTCCATTTTGCGGCGCAGGTGGCTGTGACTACGAGCTTGGACGACCCGCGCTCTGACTTCGAGGTCAATGCGCTGAGAACCCCCAATATCCTGGAGGAAGTGCGAGCCTTGCCGGAAGCCGTGCCGCTCATCTTCACCTCCACAAATAAGGTTTATGGCTGTTTGTCCGAGGTAGCATTGCGCGCGGGCGCGAGGCGTGATGAGCCAGTCGACCCGGTGATGCGAGCAAACGGGGTGGGCGAAGAGCAAAATTTGGACTTCAACAGCCCCTACGGGTGTTCCAAAGGAGCTGCGGATCAAGACGTCCTGAATCACGTGAAGCTGGATCTATGGACTTCTGGCGCTGGTCTTCCGGATGAGCTGTATCTATGGACCTCATCAGTTGGGGACAGAGGACCAAGGCTGGGTGGCGCATTTCCTCCTGCAAGCGTTGGAAGGGCGGGGAATTACTCTCTATGGTGATGGCCCCTGCAGGTGCGGGACCTTCTCTATGGTGACGACTTGGTGCGAGCCTTTCTGTTGGCCAGGCATAATGCCAGAAAGCTAGCCGGACGCGCCTATAACATCGGCAAAGGGCCAGCCAATACCCGTAGCCTGCTGGAAATCACTGACGAGATCGAAGAAATTACTGGCGCACCGTTTGCCGTTGATCGCGGAGATTGGCGGCCCGGAGATCAGCGCGATCACGTCACGAACTATTCGAGATTCAAGGGATGCCACGGGATGGGTTCCGCAGGTGGACGTCAGTGAAGGCTTGCGTGCGCTTCATTCCTGGCTCAATCGCTCCGAGGTCCGGAGAACCGTCGTGAAGCGGCTTAGGCCTTCTGCACGTATGAAAATCGCGTTTTTTGGATCGAGCCTACTTTCCGCCTATACTACTGGAACGGAGCCGCGACTTATTACCGGGGGTTAATCAAAGCGCTGCATTACCGGGGCAACGGGGGAACGTTCTACGAACCAGAATGCTCACGACTGCCAGGCACATCGCGACATCGCCGCACCAGAGTGGTGCGAAGTGGTTGTGTATGCGAACCAGGAGAGCGAAGCGCTACGGCTCTTCTAAAGCGCGGCGCGGAGCGCGGATCTTCTGGTCAAGGCCAGCGGAGTAGGCGTTTTCGTCACTAACTCCTGGAGGGTGGTGGCGCTGGATTTCAAGCGGGAAGGGCAACTTTTTGCGTTCTGGGATGTCGATGCTCCTGCGACCTTGGACAGGAGGCTTTCCAACGCGGTGGATCTCTTCGAGCCTGCATTCCGCGACAGACGACTTCATCTTTACCTATGGAAGGCGCGTGGGCTGGTCACTCAGGCTTACCAACAGCTTGGCGCGGCCTCCTCGCGTGCCTATTTACAACGGTTTGGACCCCTGAGGTTCATCACCCCGTCTCCACCGGGCGACTTCTGGTGGATTTCTTGTTTTTGGGCAATTGATTGCCGGATCGCGAATCGCTAGTCGAGGATTTTTCCCTCGGCTGGCTGAGGCTCTGAGTCAGCGGAAGTTTCTCCTCGAGGCGGGAATGGATGGGGGGATAAGACCCTCCCGGCAAATGTCGAATACACGGGTCATGTCTATACGGCGGATCACAATGCCTTTAACTGCAATCCGCAAGCGGTGCTGAACATCTCCCGCGAAAGCATGGCTCGCTACGGATTTTTCTCCAGCCACCCGCGTCTTCGAGGCCGCAGGCGCCTGGCGTCTGTCTGGTGAGCGATGCGTGGGAGGGTCTGGCAGAGCTTTTCGAACCGGGGAGAGGAAATCCGCAACATCAAGTGACGGGAGGAGGGTCGCGCAAATCCTGGAGGAGTTGACGCCGGAGCGTTCCAAAGCAATCGGGTCGGTGGCGCTTCAACGAGCCTTGAATGAACATACTGACGCCCAGCGCGCGGCGACCTTTGAAGCGGCCATAGAAGGAGCATCTGCCACTGTATGAAAATCGTCCTCCTCGGCCTCTCAATCACCTCTTCCTGGGGCAACGGACACGCGACGAGGTATCGGAGTCTGCTCCGCGCGATGGCGGAACGCGGGCATGAAATCCTCTTTTTGGAGCAAAACCAGCCTTGGTACGCCGACAATCCAGACATGCCGCGGCCGCCCTTTTGCCGGGTCGAATTCTATGATAACGTAGCGCAGCTTTGGCATCGCCATGTCGGGCGATGTGCGGACTGCGGATTGCGTGATCGTTGGCTCTGATGTCGCCCGTGGGCCCAGCGTCGGTGAATGGGTGGTGAGCATGCGGCTGGAACCACTGCCTTCTACGATATCGACACGCCGGTCACTTTGACGAAACTCGCCGTCTTGGGCGATGAAGAGTACCTGAGCGCCTGACTATTCCGAAATTTGACTCTAAACTTGTCCTTCACCCTGGGCTCGACTTTACGGAAGCTTCAAACGCTCTACGGAGCTGCGCAACGTCAACCGCGCTATACTGTTCCGCGGACCTTGTCCCTTCATTTCTCCGGCATGAGTGTCTGATTCATGGGGTACCTCGGGCTACCTCGGCACCGCTACAGCGCGGATCGGCAGCCCGGCGTGCAGCAAGGCACCTGAAGCTGGCGGCTGCCATTACCGTGTCTGCGCTTTGCGGTCGTTGGGCTGCTTCTACCCGAGAGACATCGACTGGCCTGCCAACGTACGGCGGATCGAGCATCTGGCCCCAGACGCTCATCAGCGGTCTCAACCTGAGTTAAAGATCTACCTTGAACCTGACTCGCTCAGCCATGCGTGAGGCGGGCTTTTCGCCAAGCGTTCGCCTGTTCGAGGCCGCCGCGCGCGGCACGCCGATCATTAGTGACGAGTGGGAGGGATTGGAAACCATCCTCCAGCCCGGCAAGGAAATCCTGGCCGCCGAATTGTCCCCGGCGATGTGGTTGGTTATCTGCGGGACTTTTCAGAGAAGGAGGTGCAGGCGGTCTGGGCGCGGGCGAGATCACGGGTGCTGCGCCAGCATACTGCCGAGTGCCGGGCTAAGGAATTGGAGATGCTTCTCAGCGGTTGGCAATCGACTCCAGATTTTTGAACTTCAGGAGATAAACTCGATGAGAAAGAAGACTCGTGTCGGGATGTCGGCGTCGGAAACTGCGCCTCTGCCCTCATCCAAGGCGTGGAGTTTTACCTGGAAATGCGGAGCCGCCCGATCTTCGTCCCCGGGTTGATGCACGTGGATCTGGGCGGTTATCATCCACGTGACATCGAGTTCAGCGCCGCTTTTGATGTTCATGCGGGAAAAGTTGGCAAAGATCTGTCCGAGGCCATCCACGTCGAGCCGAACAATACCCTGCGCTTCGCCGAAGTGCCGCCCTTGGGGCTAAAGGTAAGCCGGGGTATGACACATGACGGCTTGGGCAAGTATTTGAAGCAAGTGATTCCAAAGGCCAGGGGGTCGACGGATGACATCGTCGGAATTCTCTAGTAAAACAAAGACTCATGTAGTAATCAACTACCTTCCTGTCGGCTGAGAAATGGCTGCCAAGTGGTATGAAGAGCAAGTTCTGGCAGCCGATTGTGCGTTCATTAACTGCATCCCGGTCTTCATCGCCTCCCAGCCTAATTGGCATCGCCGTTTCGAGCAGCGCAACTTGCCCACGATCGGCGACGACATCAAATCCCAGGTGGGAGTGACGATCGTTCACCGGATCCTTACCGATTTGTTCCGGAAAAGCGTGGGGTGCGGCTGGACCGCACTTATCAGCTCAATTTCGGTGGCAATACCTATTTCATGAACATGCTGGAAGGCGCGAACGCCTGGAGTCCAAGAACACTTCCAAGACTCAGGCGGTTACGAGTCAGCTAGGTCATCCCATGTTGTCGGAGTCAGTTCAATGCTTGCCCCAGCGATTACGTGCCGTGGCTTGCCGATCTCGGAAATTCTGCCATATCCGGCATGGAGGGGCCTCGGATTCGGGAACGCGCCGATGCTTTGCGAGGTCAAACGAGAAGTCTGGGATTCTCCAAATTCCGCGGGGGTTGTGATCGACGCCATTCGGTGCGTAAAGCTGGCGCTGGATCGTGGGATTGGGGGCGCTCTTTGCGCTCCCCTCTTCCTACTTCATGAAGTCGCCGCCCATCCAAGTTACGGGATGACGAAGGCGTGCGTCGCCACGGAAAAGTTCATCGGAACGCAACCCGCGGAGCTCATGTTTGAGCTCCCAGTCGTGGCCGCGGCTGAAGCTCCCGCGCAGCGCGGCAAAGCGCGGAGGAGCCGAAAGGCGCTCGCACACTGTAAGATCGTCTTTGTCGGGGGCGCTGACAAAACTTGTTTCTACTATTGCGCCCGGCTAAGTGAACATTCCTGGAGTACTTCGGCGGATTGGCTCCAGGCGCGGTCTCTGTCTCTTTTGTCGTCCAGTCCCGTCCAGCGGGTCTCTGCGA
>CAVVJR010000010.1:0-54988 GCA_963748585.1 uncultured Solirubrobacterales bacterium
AGATCGAGCGAGCGCTTCCGGCGCTCGAGCACCTCGCCGACGAGCTCAAGGGACGCCGCCGGTGAGCCCGGTCGCCCGCGCCACCAGGACCACCTTCGCCGCCCTCGAGGTCCCGAACTACCGCCGGTACTACGGGGGCCAGGCCATCAGCCTGATCGGCACCTGGATGCAGATGACCGCCCAGGCGTGGCTGGTCCTCACCTTGACTCACTCGAGCGCCGCGCTGGGCGTGATCGTCGCCCTCCAGACTCTTCCGGTGCTCCTGCTCGGCCCCTACGGCGGCGTGATCGCCGACCGGGTCGACAAGCGCAAGATGATGATCGCGCTCCAGAGCGCGATGGGGATCCAGGCGCTGATCCTGGGCCTGCTCACCGTGACCGGCGCCGTCCGGGTGTGGGAGATCGGAGCGCTGGCGGCGCTGCTCGGCCTCAACAATGCCTTCGAGAATCCGAGCCGGCAGTCCTTCATGCTCGAGATGGTCGGGCCCGAGCACCTGCGCAACGCGGTCAGCCTCAACTCGGTCCTGGTCAACGCCGCCCGCACGATCGGCCCCGCGGTGGCGGGAATCCTCATCGCGAGCGTCGGCGACGGCATCTGCTTCCTCGCCAACGCGGCCAGCTTTGTCGCCGTGGTCGCCTCGCTCGCCACCCTGGACCGCACCGCGCTCAGCCCGACCACCCCCACGCCCCGGGCCCGAGGCCAGCTGCGAGACGGCCTGCGGTACGTCGCCGGTACACCCGGCCTGGCCGTGCCACTGCTGATGATGGGCGCGGTCGGCTGCCTGACCTACGAGTTCCAGGTCAGCTTGCCGGTGATGGCGAGCCGCGGCCTGCACGTCGGCGCGACCGGGTTCGGCTTCATGACCGCGGCCATGGGGGTCGGAGCGGTGCTGGGCGGCCTGCTCGTGGCCGCCCGCGGCAAGACCGGCCTCAAACCACTGGTCGTCGCCGCGAGTGCCTTCGGCGTCGCCATGGCCCTGGCCACGCTGGCGCCCGACCTCCCGCTCGAGCTGGCCGCGCTCGGCTTCGCGGGCGCCACCAGCATCACCTTCATGTCGACCGGCAACTCGACCCTTCAGCTCGCGGCCGAGCCGACGATGCGCGGGCGCGTCATGTCCCTGTGGTTCGTCGCCTTCCAGGGATCGACGCCGATCGGCGGCCCGATCGTGGGGTGGCTGATGGGCGTCGCCGGCGCTCGCGCGGGCCTCGGGCTCGGGGCTGTGACCTGTGTGATCGTCGCGGTCGTCGGGCTGGCCGCGCTGCGGCGCGCCACACCGCGGCCTCGCCTGAGCGAAGCCCCGGCGACCGTCAGCTGACCGGTCGCCCGTTGGCGGTCAGCTCGACCGGGATGTTGCCGCGGGTGGCGTTCGAATACGGGCACACCTGGTGCGCGGCGGCGACGATCTCGGCCGCCTGCGCGGCGTCGTCGACTCCCGGCAGGGTCACGTCGAGGACCACGCCGAGGTCATAGCCGCGGTTCTGATTTGGCGTCAGGGTGACGCGGCTGTCGATCGAGACCTCGCCGAGCTCCACCTTCTGCCGGCGCGCCACCGCTCCGAGCGCGCCCTCGAAGCAGGCCGCGTAACCGACCGCGAACAGCTGCTCCGGGTTGGTCCCGCCGCCCTCGCCGCCCATCTCGGCCGGTGTCCGCAGCTGGACGTCCAGCGCCCCATCGGTGCTCCGGCCATGACCGTGCGTCCGGCCTCCGGTGACGTTCGCTTCGGCGGTGTAGAGAACCTTCGCCATACAACAACCTCCTTTCAGTGCGCGGCCACATTCAACCCCACCGCGGCGCCGAAGCACACCAACGCCAGAACGCGGACGAGCACTCCGGCCCGGTCGCCCGGCCGCCCGGTGACCATGCCGGCGATGGCCAGGGTCATGCAGGCGACGGCGATCAGCGCCAGCACCGCGGCGGCGACTCGCATCGCGCCACCCTATCCTCCAACTCAATGTCCGCCCAGTACATCTTCACCACCTACAAGCTCTCCCGCCGCCATCCGCCGGACAAGGAGGTGCTGAGCGACATCTCGCTGTCGTTCCTGCCCGGAGCGAAGATCGGCGTGCTCGGCTACAACGGCGCCGGCAAGTCGACCCTGCTGAAGATCATGGCCGGGCTCGACACCGAGTTCGACGGCCAGGCCCAGCTGGCGCCGAACGCCACCGTCGGGCTACTCGAGCAGGAGCCGCAGCTCGACCCGAACAAGGACGTCCGCGGCAACATCGAGGAGGCCGTGGCCGAGGTCCGCGGACTGCTCGATCGGTTCAACGAGCTCTCGATGAACTACTCGGAGGAGACCGCGGACGAGTTCGCGGCCGTTCAGGAGCGGATCGACGCCGTCGACGGCTGGAATCTCGACACCACGCTCGAGATCGCCATGGACGCGCTCAGAACTCCGCCCGCCGACGCCGACGTGAACAAGCTGTCCGGCGGTGAGCGCCGGCGCGTCGCCCTGTGCCGCCTGCTCCTGAGTCAACCCGATCTGCTCCTCCTCGACGAGCCGACCAACCACCTCGACGCCGAGTCGGTGGCCTGGCTCGAGCGCCATCTCCAGGACTACCAGGGCACCGTGGTGGCGGTCACCCACGACCGGTATTTCCTCGACAACGTGGCCGGGTGGATCCTCGAGCTCGATCGCGGCCGCGGGATCCCGTACCAGGGCAACTACAGCGGCTGGCTGGAGCAGAAGCGCCAGCGCCTGCAGCAGGAGGCCAAGCAGGAGAACGCCCGCAAGCGGACGATCGAGCAGGAGCTCGAGTGGGTCAGGCTCAACGCCAGCGCGCGACGGAACAAGCCCAAGGCGCGCCTGAACGCCTACGAGGCGCTGGTGGCCCAGGACCGGAACGTGAAGCTCGATCAGGTCCAGATCCACATCCCCGCCGGCCCGCGCCTGGGCGACACGGTGGTCCAGGCCGAGGGCCTGCGCAAGGCCTACGGCGACCGGATGCTGATCGACGACCTCAGCTTCACCCTGCCTCGGGGCGGCATCGTGGGCGTGATCGGCCCCAACGGAGCCGGCAAGACCACCCTGCTGCGCATGATCACCGGTCAGGAGCAACCCGACTCGGGGACGCTGCGGATCGGCGAGACGGTCGAGCTGGCCTACGTCGATCAGTCACGCGATGCGCTCGATCCGGACAAGACGGTGTGGCAGGAGGTCTCGGGCGGCCAGGATCAGATCAAGCTCGGCGACCGAACCGTGAACAGCCGTGCCTACGTGGGCGGGTTCAACTTCAAGGGCACCGACCAGCAGACCAAGGTGGCCAAGCTGTCGGGCGGCGAGCGCAACCGGCTGCACCTGGCCAAACTGCTGCGCACGGGAGGCAACCTGCTGCTGCTCGACGAGCCGACCAACGACCTCGACGTCGACACTCTGAGGGCGCTCGAGGAGGCACTGCTGGCCTTCGCCGGCTGCGCCGTGGTCGTCTCCCACGACCGCTGGTTCCTGGACCGGATCGCCACCCATGTGCTGGCCTTCGAAGGCGACTCGGTCGTCCGCTGGTTCGAGGGCAACTTCGAGGCTTATGAGAGCTTCCGCCACGAGCAGCTCGGGGCGGACGCCGACCGACCCCATCGACTCACCTACAAGAAGCTGGTGCGCGGATGAGAAACGTTCTGGTTACCGGATGCTCGAGCGGGATCGGCTACGCCACGGCCGAGAAGCTGGCTGCCGACGGCTGGAAGGTGTATGCCACCGCCCGCAAGCTCGAGTCCCTCGAGGGCCTCACGGGCTGCGAGAAGCTCACCCTCGACGTCACCGACGAGGCCTCGATGCAGGCGGCCGTGGACGCCGTGGGCACGGTCGACGTGCTGGTCAACAACGCCGGCTACAGCCAGAACGGGGCGGTCGAGTCCGTGCCCATGGATGACGTGCGCCGGCAGTTCGAGACCAACGTGTTCGGGCTCATCCGCATGTGCCAGCTGGTCCTCCCCGGCATGCGCGAGCGGCGCTGGGGCAAGATCGTCAACCTCTCGAGCATGGGCGGGCGGCTCGTATTCCCGGGCGGAGGCCTCTACCACGCCTCGAAGTACGCGGTCGAGGCGCTCTCCGACGCGATGCGCTTCGAGGTCGCCGGCTTCGGCGTCGACGTGATCCTGATCGAGCCCGGGCTGATCACGACCAACTTCAGCGACACGTCGGTCAAGGGCGTCCCGCAGGACGGCCCATACGCTTCCTTCAACCGCAAGGTGGCCGAGGCGACCGAGAACGCGTACACGGGTCCGATGGCGAAGCTCGGCGGCGGTCCGGAGGCGGTGGCCGACACGATCGCCAAAGCGCTCGCGGCCAAGCGGCCCAAGGCGCGCTACCCGGTCACCCCGAGTGCCCACCTGATGATCAACCAGCGCCGGCTGACCCCGGACCGGGTCTGGGATCTCATGATGCGCGCGCAGTTCCCCACGCCCAAGTAGGGGCTGCCTGCGGCAGCGTCCATGGGGCCGGGCGCCCCGTCCGGACCTCCTCTAGCAACCCAGCGACTCAAGCACCCGGCGCAGAGCGCGAGCGTCTGAGGCCACCGCGTCTGCGTCGCCGAGATCGTCGACCCGGAACGGCCCGGTGGCCACCGCGACCGCCTGAACGCCGTCGGCCCGGGCGCACATGACGTCCCGCGGGGTATCGCCGATCACCACCGTCTTCTCCCGCGGGTAGGGCCGGCCACGGGCGCCGGCGCGCCGCCGGGCGATGGCCGGGAGGGTAGTGCGATCCTCGCTGTCCGAGCCGAAGGCACCCTGGCGGGCGGGGAAGTGATGGCCGATCCCGGCCCGCTTGAGCTTCAGCCGCGCCACCGGTTCGAAGTTGCCGGTCAGCAGACCGAGTCTGACCCCCTCGCGCTCGCTCAGCCAGGCCAGCACGTCAGCGATCCCCGGCACCACGGTGTCGGATAGATCGGCCGGGCACCGGTGGGCGTACTCACGGCAGCATGCATCGCGGACCTGATCGGCGCGGTCGTCGATCCGCTCGGCTGACACACCCGCTGCGATCAGCAGCAGACGGACGATTTCCCCGTCCGTCCTGCCCGCGCGGGCGGAGACCGGGGGCAGCTTCGGGTGCACGCCGTGCACCCGGCTCATCGCCGCCAGCAGCGCCTCCATGTGCGCCTCACCGGCCCCGGTCAGCAGGGTTCCATCTATGTCGAACAGGATCAGCGTTCGAACGACATCCCGGGCTCGAGCCGCTGGGCGAAGGCGGCGATCAACCGCGCGGCGGCCTCGACGTCGGCCACCGACACCATCTCGACCGGTGAGTGCATGTACCGGCTCGGCACCGAGACCAGTCCCGTGGCCACGCCGGCCCGGCTGAGATGGATGGCGTCGGCGTCGGTTCCGGTCCCACGCCCGAGCGACTCGACCGTGAACGGGATTCCCTCGGCCTCGCCGGTCTCGTACAGGAGGTCGAAGATGAGTGGATGCAGCGTGGTGCCGCGGGCCACCACCGGCCCGGAGCCGAGGGTGTGCCGGGTGATCGGCCCGAGCTCGATGCCGGGCTGGTCGGTGGCGAAGGTCAGATCGACCACGATCGCCACGTCGGGCTCGTGCGTGTAGGCGCTGGTGCGAGAACCCGCGAACGTGGTCTCTTCCTGGGTCACGGCCAGGGCGATGACCTCGCCTGGCGCGCGCCCCTGCTCGGCCACCAGCCGCGCCGCCCGCGCGGCCACGTAGCAGCCGACGCGGTTGTCGAGCGCGCGGGCCACGACCCGGCCCTCGCGAAGCTCGAACGGGTCAGCGTCGATCACCGCGACATCGCCGATCCGGACGAGCGCTCGCGCCTCGTCGGCGTCACCGACCCCGATGTCGATGTGCAGATCCTTGAGCTCGGGTGCCTTCTTGCGGTCGTCGTCCTTGAGCAGGTGGATCGGCTTTCGCCCGATCACGCCGCGGACCGTTCCTCCGCGCGTTCCGATGCGCACCCGCTGACCGACCAGGACGATCGGATCCCAGCCTCCCACCTGGCCGAAGCGGAGATAGCCGTCGTCGTCGATGTGCGAGATGTGCAGGCCGATCTCGTCGATGTGGCCGACCACGACCAGGCGCGGACCGTCGCCCTTGCCCCCCACTCGGGCCCAGGATGAGCCGACCCGGTCGCCGCCAACCTCGTCGGCGAACTCCGAGCACCATTCACGCCACGCGCGCGCGGGCGCGGATTCATGGCCGGACGGGCCGTGCACGGTCAGGAGCCGTTGCAGAAGATCGGGAATGGCCATCGACCCGAAGGCTATTCGTAAACGCGTCCAGGCGATGTTGTCGCCGCGAAGGGCCCGGGTAGTCCTGGCCCTATGGGAGAGAACGAGCTCGTCGAGGACGACGCGCTGTCGCTGTTCCTGCGCGATCTGCGCCGTTTTCCGCTTCTGACCCGGGAGCAGGAAATCGAGCTGGCCCGGCGGATCGAGCGGGGCGATCTGGCGGCCAAGGAGCGCATGATCAACTCGAACCTTCGCCTGGTCATCACCAACGCGCGCAAATACGAGGGCCGCGAGCTCCCCCTCCTCGATCTGATTCAGGAGGGCATCCTCGGGCTGATCCGCGCGGCGGAGAAGTTCGATCACCGCAAGGGGTTCAAGTTCTCCACCTACGCGACGTTCTGGATTCGCGAATCGATTCAGCGCGCGTTGGCCAACCGGGGACGAACGATCCGCATCCCCGTCCACGTCGGCCAGCGCGAGCGCAAGCTGCTCCGGGTCGAGCAGGGCCTGGCCGGGCGGCTCGGTCGCGACCCGACCGATGCGGAGCTGGCCGCGGCAGCCGAGCTGTCCGAGGCCGACGTCCGGCACGTGCGGATGGCCGCGCGCGTGGTGACAAGCCTCGATCGGCCTATGGGGGTGGAGGACGAGAACTCGCTCATCGGAGTGCTGCCGAGCTCGGACCGCGGTCCCGAGGAGCAGCTCGAACTCGCGCTCCGCCGCGAGGCCCTCCGGCGCGCCCTGGCCGCCCTGCCCGAGCGCGAGCGCGAGGTGGTGAAGCTCCGCTACGGGATCAACGGCGACCAGCCCACGCCGATCCGCGAAACCGGGCGCCGGCTCGGCATCTCGACCGACGCCGTCCGCAAGCTCGAGCACAAGGCGCTGACGGACCTCGCCCGCAGCGGCGAGCTCGAGGACCTACAGCGCGCCGCTTAGGCGCTCAGCCGCTTGTCGGCGGAGAAGACGGTGATCCGGGCTGGGCTCGGATCGGCCACGACAGGGTGCTCACCCACTTGCCAGACCAGCCAACGGGCTGCACATCTGATCAAAGATGCCATGTACGAATTCGTCTACCCGGCCCGGCCGCAGCTAAACCACAACTTAAGTTGTCAAAAGCTCCCGGAGGACGAACTGGAGGATGCCTCCGTGGCGGAAGTACCGCTGCTCCTTCGGGGTGTCGATCCGCACGGTGACCTGAAATTCCTGATCCCCCGCCTTGACCGTGAGCTCTCTCGGCACCTCGTCGGCACCGGCCAGTCCCGCGATCGTGAACGTCTCCTTGCCGGTCAGCCCGAGCGACTCGACCGAGTCGCCGTCCTTGAACTGGAGCGGCAGGACGCCCATCCCGACCAGGTTCGAACGGTGGATCCGCTCAAAGCTCTGGGCGATCACGGCCCGGACGCCGAGCAGCTTGGTGCCCTTGGCCGCCCAGTCTCGCGATGAGCCCGAGCCGTACTCCTTGCCCGCCAGCACGACCAGCGGCGTTCCCGCCTCCTGGTACTTCATCGCCGCGTCGTAGATCGGCATCTGCTCCTCGCCCTCGCCCAGGTAGACGGTGACGCCCCCCTCAGGAAGCGAGTCCCCACCCACCCTCAATTGATTGCGCAGCCGGATGTTGGCGAACGTCCCGCGCATCATCACCTCGTGGTTGCCGCGTCGTGAGCCGTAGGAGTTGAAGTCCCGCGGCTGCACCCCGTGCTCGGTCAGGTACTTGCCCGCCGGACTGTCGCGCTTGATCGAGCCCGCGGGCGAGATGTGGTCGGTGGTTACGCTGTCGCCGAGCACGGCCAGCACCCGTGCGCCGTCGATGTCCGTGACCTCCTCGGGCTCGCGCGGCAGGTCCTCGAAGAACGGCGGCCGGCGGACATAGGTCGAGTCTCCGTCCCAGGCGAAGCTGTCGCCCTCGGGAACCTCGAGCGAGTTCCAGCGCTCGTCGCCGTCGAACACCTCTCCGTAGCTCTTGTGGAACATGTCCGACTGGACGGCCTCCTGCACCGTCTCCGCCACCTCGGCCGCTGATGGCCAGAGGTCCTTGAGGAACACCGGCTCACCGTCCTTGTCCTCGCCCAGTGGCTCCTCGTAGAGGTCGACGTCCATCGTCCCGGCCAGGGCGTAGGCCACGCACAGCGGCGGCGACGCGAGGTAGTTCATCTTCACGTCGGGGTTGATCCGGCCCTCGAAGTTCCGGTTGCCCGAGAGCACCGACACGACCGCCAGGTCCTCCGCGTTGACCGCGTCGGAGATCTCCTCGGGCAACGGCCCGCTGTTCCCGATGCAGGTCGTGCACCCGTAGCCGACCAAATTGAATCCGAGCTCGTCCAGATACTCGGTCAGGCCGGCCCGGTCGAGGTACTCGGTCACCACCTTCGAGCCCGGCGCCAGCGACGTCTTGACCCAAGGTTTCACCTTGAGCCCCTTCTGAACCGCGTTGCGGGCCAGGATTCCGGCCCCCAGCATCACCGACGGATTCGAAGTGTTCGTGCAGCTGGTGATCGCCGCGATGACCACGTGGCCGTGGTCGAGCTCGGTCTGGGTCCCGTCGGCCAGCGTCACCTCTGCGATGGTGCTCGCCCGGTCGGCCACCTGCGCACCACCCGTGCCTCCCGCGGGCTCCTCCCCACGCGTGCGGGTCCCGTTGGACGCGGGCGAGTCGCTGGCGGGAAAGCTCTCCTCGCTCGCCTCGTCCTCTTCGTCCTCCTCGGGCAGGAAGCCCTCGAGCGCCATCCGGAAGGCCTGCTTTGACTCGGTCAGCGACACGCGATCCTGAGGGCGTTTCGGCCCGGCCACGGACGGCACGACTTCCGCGAGGTCGAGCTCGAGCTCATCGCTGAACGTCGGCTCCTCTGAGCTCTCGTCGTGCCACAGGCCCTGCTCCTTGGCGTAGGCCTCGACGAGCTCGATCAGTTCCTTGGGACGGCCCGAGAACTCGAGGTAGCGCAGCGTCTCGGCGTCGATGGGGAAGATCGCGCAGGTGGAGCCGAACTCGGGTGACATGTTGCCGATCGTCGCGCGGTCGGCCAGCGGCAGTCTGGCCAGCCCCTGGCCGTGGAACTCGACGAACTTGCCCACCACGCCGTGGGCGCGGAGCATCTCGGTCACGGTGAGCACGAGGTCGGTGGCGGTGGCGCCCTCCTGCAGCTCCCCGGTCAGCCTGAACCCGATCACCTGGGGAATCAGCATCGACATCGGCTGGCCCAGCATCGCCGCCTCGGCCTCGATCCCGCCCACGCCCCAGCCGAGTACGCCGAGGCCGTTGATCATCGTCGTGTGCGAGTCGGTGCCGACCAGCGTGTCGGGATAGGCGAGGCCTCGCTCTTCGTCGACGAAGACCACCCGGGCCAGATACTCGAGGTTGACCTGGTGGACGATTCCGGTGTCCGGGGGCACGACTTTGAAGTTGTGGAACGCCCCCTGGCCCCAGCGCAGGAAGGCGTAGCGCTCCTGGTTGCGCTCGAACTCGAGCTCAGCGTTGCGCTGGAAGGCGCGCCGAGTGCCGAACTCGTCGACCTGGACCGAGTGATCGATCACCAGCTCGGCCGGGACGAGCGGATTGATCTTGGCCGGATCGCCACCCATGTCCTTCATCGCGTCGCGCATCGCCGCGAGATCGACCACCGCCGGGACGCCGGTGAAGTCCTGCATGACCACGCGTGCGGGCGTGAACGCGATCTCGTCGCTCGGGTCGGCCTTGGCGTTCCACTTGGCGAGCGCCTCGATGTCCTGGGCGCGGATCGACTCGCCGTCCTCATTGCGAAGCAGGTTCTCGAGCAGGATCTTCAGCGAGAAGGGCAGCCGGGCGATGTCGTACTTGGCCTGGAGCGCGTCGAGCCGGTAGATCTCGAATGAGCGATCACCGACCTTGAGCGCGCTCCTGGCGTCGAAGCTGTTGCTGGACAAGTTTCAGGTCTCCTGGTGCGAAAAGGGGGGACTTCTAATCCTACGGTGGTCTTAGGGAGGTCTTCGGAGTGGCTTCGAGACCCAGCCGATGCTGTCGGCCATGAGCCTCCTCGCACCCGCCCTCGCCGTGCTGGCGCTCGGCGCGCTGGCCGCTCTCGGTGTCTACGCCGAGACCCATCGCGTCCCTGATCAGCCATGAGCTCCCTGTCCTATGCCCCCCGGCCGGCCACCCGGGTTCGGGACCGGGTGGCCATCCGACACCCCGAGCTCGTCGGCCTGCTGGGCCTGACCGCGGTCCTCAACCTATGGAACCTGGGCGTCAACGGCTGGGCGAACACCTACTACAGCGCAGCCGTTCGCTCGATGAGCACCAGCTGGCACGCCTTCCTGTTCGCCTCGCTCGACAGGTCGGGGCTGATGACGATCGACAAGCCGCCTCTGGCCTACTGGGCCCAGGCGCTGTCGGTACGCGCCTTCGGCTTCCATCCCCTGAGCATCCTCGTGCCCGAGGCGCTGATGGGGGTGGTGGCGGTCGGGCTCGTCTACGACCTGACCCGGCGGCGCTTCGGCCGGGCCGCCGGCTTCGTGGCCGGTCTGGTGTTCGCGCTCACGCCCACCACGGTGGCGCTCGCCCGCCACAACAACCCCGACGAGCTGCTCATCCTGTGCTGCGTGGCCGCGCTCTGGTGCGCGGTCCGGGCCCTCGAAACCCGGCGGACGAAGTGGCTGGTCTGGGCGGGAGTATGCGTCGGGCTCGGGTTCGAGACCAAGATGGGGGTGGCGCTCCTGGTCGTGCCGGGGATCGCCGTCGCCTACCTGTGGGCCGCACCGATCGTCGGCAGCCGGCTGCGCGCTCTCCGGCAGCTGCTCGCGGGCGGCGTGGCCATGGCGATCGTGGGCCTGGCCTGGCCGGTGCTGGTCGACCCTGACCCCGGCCGCTGACCGGCCCTGGATCTCCGGCACGTCGGACAACAGCGTGTGGTCGCTGATCTTCGGCTACAACGGCCTCGGCCGGGTGGCCGGCCAATCGGGTGGGCCCGGCGGCGGCGCCGGTGGCGGTCCGGGCGGCGGAACCATGTTCGGCGGCGCCACCGGGCCCTTCCGGCTCCTGCAGTCCGGTCTCGGCGACCAGGCGGGCTGGCTGCTCGGGGCCGCGGTGGCCGGTGGAATCGCCGTGCTCGTCCTCACCCGCTTTCGCCGCCGGGACCCGCGTACGGGCTGGACGCTGGCGGTCGGCGGGGCGCTGCTCGTCCCCGCGGTCGTGTTCAGCTTCGCCCAGGGGATCTTCCACCCGTACTACGTGTCCTTCCTGGCCCCGTTCGCCGCGGCGTTGGTGGGCGCCGGCGTGGGCGCGATCCTGCCGGGCTCGCTCGACCGAGGTGAGCGGACGAGCAAGGCGGCGCGGGTGATCGCGCCGGTCCTGATCATCGCCGGTGCCGCGACCGAGCTCGTAGTGCTCGGCGGACTGAACGGCGCCCTGGCCTGGGCCACTCCGCTCGTCGTCCTGGTGGGAGGGCTGGCCGCGGTCCTCCTGGCCATGGCGCTGCCCGCCCGCGTCCGGGTAGCGCTCATCGCGGTAGCCGTGGCGGCGCTTCTGGCCGCGCCGGCCACATGGGCGGCCGAGACCCTCGGTCACGCCACCAGCAGCACGTTCCCGGCCGGTGGCCCCGCGAACGCGGATGGTGGCCCCGGCGGCGGCCCGGGCGGCGGCCCGGCGGCGCCCGGGCGGCGGCCTCGGCCGGCCCTCGGCCGGCCCTCCGGCCGGCCCTCCGGCCGGCGGACCGCCGGGCGCCTCCACGGGTGGGCAGTTGCCTCCGGGCCTGTTCGGGGGGACCGGGACCACGCAGAGCGGTGGCGGCCTCGGTGGCGCGGGTGCCGCCCGTGGCGCCGGCTTCGGTCCCGGCGGTGGCGCGGGCGGCTTCGGGGGCGGCGCGTTCGGAGGCGACAGCGCCTCCCTCACCGCAGCGCTCGGCTACGCGAAGACCCACGGCGGCGGGACCGTCGCCGTGGAGAGTCAGAGCAGCGCCGCGGCCGCGATCCTGTCCTCGGACGGGAACGTCGCCGGTATCGGCGGCTTCTCCGGACGGGAGAGCTCGGTGACCCCGGCGTGGCTGGCCATGGAGGTGAAACTTGGGCGCCTGCGCTGGGTTGTAACCGGCGGCGGCCAGGGGCCTCGGCTCCGCGGTGACACCCGTGCGGGGAGCCAGGATGCGATCAGTATCGTCGAGAAAGCGTGCAAGGCGGTGACCGTGCAGACGACCAGCGGTGCAAGCGCGACCATGTATGACTGTCAGGGTCGCGCCTCGGCGATCCTTGCCGCGGCCAGGGGCTGACCGGCAGATGCTCAAGCACAGGCCCGGAACTTCCGACACCCGTCTGGTGCGCGTGTGGCTCTCGACCGCCGTGGCCATGGTGGCCACCCTCCTGCTCGCTCCCGCGGCTCTGGCCGACACGAGCACCAGCGCCAACTGGTCCGGGTATGCCGTCCACCACGCCGGGATCTCGTTCCGGAAGGTCTCGGCGTCCTGGAAGCAGCCAAGCGCCGCGTGCACTCCGGGCCGGACTGCATATTCGGCCTACTGGGTCGGGCTCGGGGGCTACAACCCGTCGTCCACCGCGCTCGAGCAGATCGGAACCGAGACCGACTGCAACGTCTACGGCAATCCGGTCGTGAGCGCGTGGTACGAGCTCGTGCCGGCACCATCGACGCCGATCCGGATGACCGTACGAGCCGGTGACACGATCAACGCCAGCGTGACCGTGGTCGGGCACCGCGCCACCGTGGTCGTCGACGACCTGACTCGGCGCACTCGCTTCGCCAGGACGCTGACCACTTCGTCGATCGACGTGTCATCCGCGGAATGGATCGTCGAGGCACCGTCGGAGTGCATCAACATCAGCACCTGCGAGACGCTTCCTCTGGCCGACTTCGGCATCGCGCACTTCACCGGCGCTCAGGCGCAGGGCAGCAAGGGCCACGTGGGAACGATCTCACCCGCGCCGTGGTCGAACACCAAGATCGTGCTCACCCCCGGCGGCCGGCGCTTCGTCACCTACGTCGGCAGCGGGGCCTCCGGCGGCGCGGCGGCCCCATCGGACCTGTCGGCCCGGGGGTCGGCGTTCTCGGTCACCTTCAACGCCCAGAGCAACCCGTTCATGACGGTCCGTTCGGCCGCGACGCGAGTCGCTCCGAATCGCCTCTATCACTGACGGCGACACGCTCCTACGGACCTCTTAGTCCGTCCACACGCGGGTCTTGGATGGATGGCCGAGGCTGTCCCCATGACCAACGTGACTCCCCACCTGTTCTGGATCACCAGCCGCGCGGCCGGCTTCACCGCCTTGATCGTGGCCAGCCTGGCCGTGTCCGTCGGCCTGCTGATGAGCACCAAGCTGATCAAGGGACGGGTCGGCGAGCTGCGCGTCGTGCACGAGATCCTGTCTCTGTCGGCAATCGTCGCCATCGTCGTGCACGGCGCGGCTCTGCTCGGCGATCAGTACATGCACCCCTCGCTGCTCGACATCGCCGTTCCGTTCGCCAGCAGCTACAAGTCGTTCTGGACCAGCCTCGGGATCATCGGCGGCTGGGGCCTGATCGTCCTCGGGCTTTCGTACTACGCGCGCCGGTGGATCGGTGGCGTGCGGTGGCGGAAGCTTCACCGGTTCACCGCGCTGGTGTGGCTGCTCGGGCTCGCCCACTCGCTCGGCGAGGGAACGGACGCCGGCCAAGTCTGGTTCCTGGCCATGGTGGCGGTCGTCGTGGTGCCCGCGGTCGTCCTCCTCGGTCGTCGGCTGTGGCCGGGGCGTGACCGGCCCGGCACCCGGGTGCTGCGGCCGGCCGCCGCGAACTGACAGCAAAAACGTCGCCGGATGCGCACCGGCGTGGCCATCGGGCGACGAAAGCGCCCTGGAGCGGCGACAACGTCGCCCAACGTCAGGCGAAAGTCGCACTCGGCGACGTTTTGGTGCCGCCCCCGGTCGGAGGCCACCAGTTGCCATACTTGGCCGGTGCTCGGCTGGCGCCACATAGCGAGGTGCGTGGCCGTGATCACGGCGCTCGCGCTGCTCGCACCCGCCCTCGCGCTGGCCGACTCGGCGGGCGACCAGCAGTACATCGATCCGCTCGCCGGCAGCACGACCCCCACCGCTTCGCACCCGCCGCCGGCCACTCCGGCGCCGGCCTCCAGGCCGCCCTCGACCAGCGCCGCACCGGCGCCCGCGGCTGCGCCGGCGTCGGCGCCGAGCGCCCCGGCCCAGCCTTCGCTCGCACCCGCGCAGACGAGCGCGAGCCCGACCGCCTCCACCGCGGACCCGAGCGGGCCCACGCTGCCCTACACCGGGACTCAATGTGTGGTTGTGTGCGGTCGTGGGCCTGGGCCTGCTGGGGGGCGGATTGGCGCTGCGGCGCCTCGTGCGCGCACCTGAGTGACGGTCCCGGTGGCGATCGACGCGCGCGCGGCCGTGCGCGCGGAGATCGGTGGCGTCGAGCGGCTGGCCCGGGAGATGGCGCTTCGCCTCCCCGCGCTGCGCCCCGACCGTTACGCCGTCCTGCGCCCGCCGGCGGCGCTGGCCCACCGAGCCGGGCACGCGTGGGAGCAGGCGCTGGCGATCGGCGCGGCCGGATTCCGGTTGCTGTACTGCCCGGCCAACCTGGCCCCCGTGCTGGGGAGACGCAACGTCGTGGTCATCCACGATGCCGCCGCCCTGCGGCACCCCGCTTCCTACTCGCCCCTGTACGTCGCCTACCAGCGTCGCGTGCTCCCGGCCATCGCCCGCCGGGCCCGCCTGGTCATCACCGTGTCCGAGTTCGCGCGGGGTGAGCTGGTCGAGCTCCTCGGCGTCGCCCCGGAGCGGATGCGCGTGATCGCGCCCGGGGTCGACCTGGAGCGGTTCGGGTCCCTGGAGCCGGCGCGGGCGCGGGCCCGATACGGGCTCGAGCGGCCGTTCGTGCTCGCCGTGGGGACGGTGTCCGAGCGCAAGAACCTCGCCGCTCTGGAGGCGGCGGCCGGGGCCCTGAACGCACGCGGGCTCGATGTGGTGGTGGCGGGATCGGACCGGGGGTATCTGCGCGGCCCGGACACCTCGCTGCGCCGGCTCGGGTACGTCCCCGACGAACTTCTGCCCCACCTGTACGCGGCCGCGCGGGTGCGTGGCGGTGCCGTCCCGGCACGAGGGCTTCGGGCTGGCCTGCCTGGAGGCGATGGCGGCCGGAGTGCCGGTGGTGGCGGCGCGGCGCGGTGCGCTGCCCGAGACGGTGGGCGACGCCGGGCTGCTGGTCGATCCCGACGACCGGGATGAGTTCACGGCCGCGCTCCTCGCCGCGGCGTGCGACGAGGACGTGCGCGCGTCCCTGTCCGAGCGGGGCCGCCGCCGCGCCGGCCGGCTGCTCGTGGGAGCGGACCGCCGCGTTGACCGACGCGGCGATCGGCAGCGTGCTGGACGAGCTCGCCGCTCCGATTCGATGACCCCGGTGTTGAGGAGGCTGATGCCTAAACTGGGGGCGTTGAAGCCGCTTGCGATCCTCGTCTCGGCGCTGCTGCTGGCGCTCGCGACCGTCGCCCGGCAATCGCCTCGGCCAGGTCCGGCGGCGGCAAAGCAATTCCGAAGGTGCCGCAAGGCTTCGTCGGGGTCAACACGGACGGCCCGCTGTTTCCCAAGACCGAAGACCACGTCGACCTCGGCCACCAAGTCGCCGCTGATGGCCACAGCCGGAGTGCAGAGCATCCGCGTCGTGTTCGATTGGGCGCGGGCTCAGCCGTACGCGACCTGGAGCGATGTGCCGGCCGACCAGGCCTCGCAGTTCACGGATGTGGGGGGCGTTCCGACCCGGTTCGGCGGCACCGATGAGATCGTCGGGCTGGCGGCAGACCGCGGACTGTCGGTGCTGCCCGTCGTGGTCAACTCGCCCGCCTGGGACGCCGATCAACTGGACGGCAGGGCGGAGGCCAACCCCCGGTCGGTGTACTGGTACGGGCAATACCTCCAGGCGCTGGTCCAGCGCTACGGACCGACAGGGCTCGTTCTGGGCCCACCGCCGCAGCGTCCGCCCGATCCGCCAGTGGCAGATCTGGAACGAGCCCGACCTGGCGCGGTTCTGGTCCGTGCAGCCGTTCGCGACCGTCCTACGTGGACATGCTGCTCGCCGCCCGTTCCGCGGTCAAGAGCGTCGACCCGGGGGCCAAGATCGTGCTCGCCGGCCTGACCAACTACTCCTGGAAGGACCTGGCGGCCATCTACAAGGTGCCCGGAGCGCGCGGGGCCTTCGATGTGGTGGCGATCCATCCCTACACCAAGCAGCCGCAGGGGGTGATCAAGCTCCTCGGGTTCGCGCACGGTGTGATGTCCGGCAACGGCGACGGCGGGAAACCGCTGATCGCCGACGAGATCAGCTGGCCCTCGTCGGTCGGCCAGACGCACAACTACTTCAGCTGGGTGACCACCCCCACCGAACAGGCGCGCGACGTGACCTCGATCCTTCCCCTGCTGGCTCGCAACCGCGTCCGCCTGCACCTCGCCGGCTTCTACTACTACACGTGGGCCGGCCGGCAGTACCGAAACGCCAACCCGTGGAACTTCGCCGGCCTGTTCGACTTCACCGGCGAGCAGTCTGATCGCCAAGCCCGCGTTCGCCGCGTTCAAGCGAGCCGCGCTGGCCCTCGAGCACTGCCGAGCCAAGGTGGCGGCCACCCGCTGCGCCTGATCGCCCGCGCTCAGGAGCCGCAGGCGGGCGAGACCGGTGCGGGAGCCTCGGCTCGCCGCAAGCCGGAGGCAAAGGCCGAGGTGTCGGGACTCCGGCCGCCGCCGGGCGGGTGGATGCCGAACCAGTCCTGCGGGTTGGCACGGTTGCGCCCGGGCGTCACCCAGGTGTAGAGGAACGCGGCGGCCACGCCGCAGCCGCTCCCCGCCAGCGCGTCCAGGGTGTCGGCGATGTCCCGCGGACGCCGCGAGGCCGGGGCGTAGTCGTGGGCTCCCGGGGGACTGGTCGTCCAGCCGAACTCGGTCACGTACAGCGGCACGGAGCCGAGGCCGAGCGCGCGCAGGGCGGCCCGCGCCGCCGCCACGCGGGCGACGACGCCGGCCGGTTGCGGCGCGTAGGGATGCAGCCCCACACCGTCCAGCCCGGTACGGAGCTCCGGCGCGGCGGCGAGCAGAGCGGGGAGGAAGGTCTGCGGCGCGGTCAGCCCGCCGACGATCACCCGCGCCGCCGGGTCGACCGCCCTGATGGCCGCGCGCGCGGCTTCGTAGAGCTCCGCGTACCGCGGAGCGTCAGGCGCAGGGTTCCAGAATCCGGGGTTGTCGGGCTCGTTCCAGATCTCGAACACCCGGGCCGGCTGTGGGAGGCACGGCCGGGTGGGCCCGCCAGAACGAGCCGCCGGCGCCGTAGCGCTGGGCCAGTGCCGCGGCGAAGCGGGCGTAGTCGCCGCTGGAGCGCGGGGGCGAGTGCTCGTGCCCGGCGACTGATCTCCGCCCAAACGGGCGAGTAGTCGACGATCGGCAGCCAGGCCAGGCGGTGCTCGGCCAGCGCGCCGGCGATCGCGTCGTCGAACCGCCAGTCGAACCGCGCCGCGCCCCCGAGCGGCGGCCGGGGCTGCGCTGCCTCCCACAGCGCATCGGTGCGGACGATCGTCGCGCCGGTGGCGCGCACCGCAGTCAGCTGGGCGCCGATCTGGGCCGGGGTGTAGGTCAGGTCGTTGAAAAGCCGGTTCACGTTGACGCCCACCTCCGGGCCGGCCGGCCCCGGCCGGGAGCTCTGGCTACCGTGCTCGGCGAGCACCACACCCGCGGTGACGATCGCGGCCGCGGCGATCGCCAGCAGCGCGGTCCACCGCCCAGGCGTCACCGGCGTGTGCTGTGAAGCGCCGCGAGCTGACGCCGCTCGCGCTCCGCGGGACGGCCCAGAAGCCGCTTGGCGATGATCCGCGAGCCGAACGTGGCCGCCTGCGCCGCGTCATCGAGTCTGGCCCGTCGGGGACCGAGTCGCTCGGCCGTGACCTCTCGCCGGGCGCGCGCGAGCAGCTCGAACGGCTCGCCGCCGAAAGCTCGAGCGGTGGCATGGGCACGATGGTGGATGACGCGGGCGCTCGGCCAGAACCAGGTGGGGACACCGATGGCGGCGGCCCGAAGCCCGAGGTCGAGATCCTCGCCGTAGAGAAACCGCCGCTCATCGAACGGGCCGAGCCGACGCAACGTGGCGGCCTGGGCCACCAGCGCGCACCCCACCGCCCAGCCGACCGGCCGGGGCCGGTGTGCCTTCCACGGGGCGAGAGCGCTGCCCGGAACCAGCCGCGGGGGAAGGACGGCGCGGGCCAGCTCGGCCGCCGAACCTGGCCGGGGGTGGGCCGTGTCCTGGCGGGTGCCGTCGGCATTGAGGACCAGAGGAGCGAGCAGACGCTCTCGCCGGTCACGTCGCAGCGCCTCGGCGGCCAGCGCAGCCAGCGAGTCGTCCACGAGCTCGACGTCGGGATTGAGCAGCGCGACGACCGGCTCGTCGACCTCGTCCAGCCCGCGGTTGGAGCCTGGGCCGAAGCCCAGGTTCTGACCCAGGGCAACCGTCGTGCGGCCTGCCGCGACGGCCAGCGCTTTCATCGGTCGAGGCACAGTCCACGACCACCACTCGCGCTCCGGGGAGGTGGCGGTCGATCGACGCGAGCAGCGCGCCGAGAGCCTCGGCCGAATCGTGGGTGACGGTCACGATGGCCAGCGACCGGCCGGCCGGCGAAGCGGCTCGGCGGGGACGCGCGGCCGCTGTCCACCGCCTGCGCCCACCGGTGGCGGGCTGGGCCGCGGGCGAAGTGCGTCCGCGCCCGGGCGCGGGCGGCGGCGCCCATGCGGGCGGCCAGTTCGGTCTCGGTGAGCAGCCGGAGCAGCGCGCGCGCGGCCTGGCCGGCGTCTCCTGGGCGTAGAGCAGCCCGCACGACGCGTCCGCGATCTCGGCCGGGCCGCCGGCGGCGGGCACGACGACGGGACGGCCCGCGGCCATGGCCTCGAGCACGGCGAGCCCGAACGGCTCCCGCTCCGCGCAGTGGAGCAGGCAGGCCGCGCCGGCCAACTCGGGCCCGACGTCGCTGACCGCGCCGGCAAACGAGACCCCGTCGAGCCCGTGGGCCCGCGCACGCAACTCGGCGGCAAAGTCCTCGTGGCCCTCGAGGGCGGCGCCGACGAAGCGCAGGCGCGCGTCGGTCACCCGTTCGCGCACGCGAGCGAATACCTCGATGGCCAGGTCGGGCCGCTTCCACGCCACCAGCGCCCCCACGACGACGATCGTCTGCGACGGGGCGGCCGTCGCCGCCGGCGGGAGATCGATGCCGGGATGGATGACCTGGCCGGTGCCGAGGTCGGCGGCGATGGCCTCGGACAGCGCCAGCACCAGGGCTGCGCGCCGAGCCGACCAGCGCACGAACCGTCCGAGCCAGGGCCCCGGCAGGAGGTCGTTGTGCTGGAAGACGATCGGGCCTTTGACCCGCGCAAGCGTGCACGCGAGGAGCGGGCGCATGCCCCAGGCCACCACCGCGTCGGGGTCGAGGTCGGAGGCCAGGCGGTGGAGCTCCCGGGCGTGGCCGGCCAGGCCGGCCGATGCGCGTGCCGGCGCCCCCCGCAAGGTCAGTGGTCGCGCCCGGAGCGGGAGCACGCGGATCCCGTGCGTGCGAGCCGAGGCAGCGAGCGGGCCCTCGGGGCAGGCCAGCACCTGCTCGCCCGGAAGCGCGGAGACGAATTCGACCAGCAAGCGCTCGGCTCCTCCCGCCGCCGCCGAGTAGCTGGCTGTCAGGATCACGTCGGCGCGGAGCCTAGCCGCTGGATGCGCTCAAGGCGCAGGAATAGACTGCGGGCCGTGCCGCCGCCAGCCGCCCTCCCGCCCCTCGGACGGCGGGTCGCGTTGGTGCACGACTTCCTGCTCGACATACGGGGCGCAGAGCGGGTGTTCATGGCGCTGTGCCGCCTGTATCCGGACGCCGACATCTTCACCACGGTGTACGACGAGGATGGAACCGAAGGCTGGTTCGCGGGACGCAGGGTGCACACGTCGTTCCTGCAGCGCCTGCGCCCGTCCGCCCGGACCTTCCGGGCGCTGCTGCCGCTGTACCCGATCGCGATCGAGTCCTTCGATCTGAGCGGCTACGACCTGGTGATCTCGAGCTCGTCAGCGTGGGCCCACGCGGTCCTGTGCGACGAGCGCACCACTCACGTCAGCTACTGCCACAACCCGTTTCGCTACGCCTGGAACGACCGCGAGCGCACACTGGCCCGCCGCGACCCGATCTCCCGCGTGGGCCTCCGGGCCCTGTTTCACCGCTGGCGCCAGTGGGATTGGATCGCGGCTCAGCGGACCGACCGGTACATCGCCAACTCACGCGTCACCCAGGCACGCATCCGCGCCTACTTCGGACGGCGCTCAGACATCGTGTATCCGCCCGTCGACACCGCGCGCTTTCGCCCGGGGCCGGTCGGCGAGCACTACGCCGTGGTCTCCGAGCTGATGCCGCACAAGGAGATCGAGGTGGCGATCGAGGCGTTCAACCGGATCAAGCGGCCGCTCCTCGTGGTCGGCGACGGACCCGATCTGCGGCGGCTGCGCCGCGCCGCCGGGCCGACGATTCAGTTTGCCGGGCGCCAGCCGGACACAGCCGTGGCGGAGATCCTCTCGAGCGCCCGGGCCCTCGTAGTCACCTCGGTGGAGGAGTTCGGGATTGCGCTGGTCGAGAGTCAGGCGGCGGGGCGCCCGGTCATCGCCCGCGACGGCGGCGGTGCGCTCGAGACCGTGCTCGAGGGCGTCACCGGATGCTTCTGGTCGGGTGGGCCAGCCGAGTTGGCGAGGGCGGTGGTGCGGTTCGATGACCGATCCATCGATCCAATGGACTGCCGGCGCAACGCGGATCGGTTCGATACCGAGAGCTTCGAGCGCGGCATACTGCACGAGGTGCGCACTGCACCGGAGCCCGTGCCGGGCGAGCAGACGAGCGATCGCCGGCCGTTCAGATCTGGACGCGCGAGGCGGCGGGTCGCTCGCGACACCCACAGCGGTTGAGAGCATGCGCCACGTCGTGCTCAGCGGCGCCCGCGCGGCGCTGCTCCTCGGCGCCACAGTGCTCGCGTTCTTCTCCGGCGGCTACTTCGACGTCCCCCGCGAGTGGGCGGGGCTGATCGTCTGGACGCTCGTCGCCGTCGCCCTGGCCGCGGGCGCCGACCCCCGTCCACGGGGTAGGTGGGCATGGCTGGCGCCGGCCGGTTTGGCGGCGCTGGCCGCGTGGACACTGGCTTCGATCGGCTGGGCGCCGATGGCCGGGAGCGCGTACCACGCCGGGCAGCTCGCGGTCATGTACGTCGGGGTGCTGGTAGCGGCGATCGCGCTCCTCAACGAGCCCCGGGCGCTGCGTTTGGTCGAACCCGCGCTCGCGGGCGGCACGCTGATCGTGGTCGGCTACGGAGTGTCCGAGCGTCTCGTGCCCGGGCTGCTGCACTTCCACCACTCGATCACGGCTCAGGGACGGCTCGAGCAACCGCTGACCTACTGGAACGCCATGGGGGAGTTGGCTGCTCTGGGTCTGGTGCTGAGCGCCCGGGTGGCCGGTGACCCGTCCCGGCCGGAGGCAATGCGCATCATCGCCGGCGCGGCGTGTGCCCCCCTCGGCCTCGGGCTGTATCTGACCGTGTCCCGGGGGGCGCTGTTCGCGTGCGCGGCCGGGCTCCTCGTGCTGGTCGTGGTGGCGCGCGAGCGCGCCCAGCTCCACAGTGCGGTGACGGCGGTCATCGCGGCGGCACTGGCCAGCGTGGCGGCGGCTCCGTTTCACACCGTCACGTCGCTGTCCGGCTCGCTGGGAGCGCGCGAGCGCGACGGGGCGATCGTCCTGGCCCTGGTGGCCGTGATCGCCGTCGCGGCTGCGCTCGCGCAGCGCTCGCTCACCCACCGGCGGGCGGCACCACTACGGCTGCCCCGCCGCGCTCCGTGGCTGGCCGCCGGGTTCGTGTGCGCCGGACTGGCGCTGGCCATCGCGCTCGGTAGCCACGAGCGGACCGGCCAGCCGCTTTCGCCCGGGGCCACGCGATACGCGACGCTGGTCAGCAACCGCTATGCCTACTGGCGCGTCGCCGTGCGGGCCTTCCGCGACCAGCCCGTGCGCGGCGTGGGGGCCGGCGGCTGGGCGGCCTATTGGCTCCGGGACCGCCCCGTCCTGGAAGGCGCCCAGGACGCCCACTCGCTCGAATTGCAGACGCTGGCCGAACTTGGACTCGTGGGGCTGGTTCTGCTGCTGGGGTTCTTGGTCGGGGTCGCTGTGGCCGCGCGGAGCGCGGTGCGGGCGGCTCCGGCGCTGGCCTGCGGGCCGGTCGCGGGGACGGTGGTCTGGGTCGCCCATTCTCCGCTTGACTGGGACTGGCAGATGCCCGCGGTGACGATCGTCGCCCTGATTCTGATCGGATCGCTGATCGCGCTGGCCGGGTCCGCTCAGCGCCGGAGCGGGAGCGGATCGAGCGCACGGGCGTGAGCGAGGGCGGTCAGGAACACGGCGGCGTCGCCGCCCGAGCTCCTGCCGTACCAGAGCCATGCCGACACGTTCATCGGCTCGGCCGCGACCAGCTGCGCGGGCCATCGTCCGTGCAGTGGCGGTCCGGCCCTGCTCGAGCGCCAGCTGCACATGGAGCAGGTCGAGCGTCCGATCGGGATTGAGGAGGGCCGCCCGGTGGAGCAGGCCGGCGGCCTGCGGCAGCTGCGCGCGGTGTCCGCCGGCGATGATCTTGGTCGCCCGCTGGGTGTCTTGCACCTGGCGAATCCCGAGGGCGAACCAGGCGCAGACGGCGAGCGAGGCGACGACGGCGATCAGGCGGGCGGCCCGCATGGGCGGATGATGGCGCATCGGCGCCGTGGCATAGTCCGCCCATGGCGACCGCACCCGGGAGCCCACCGGCCGTAGGGCCGGTCCCGGCCGAGACGGTGGTGGGTGAGCCGGCGGCTGAGCCGGCCGTGGCGCCGCCGCCCGGCAACCCGCGCTTTCCGCTCTTCGACGGGCTGCGCGCGGTGGCGGCGTTTTCGGTGCTGATCTTCCACGTCGGTTTTTGGTCACACATGGACATCGGCACCGGCGGCATCTCGCCCTACGTGGCGCGCGGCAACGTCGGTGTCGCCGTCTTCTTCGCCATCTCGGGCTTCCTCCTCTACCGACCCTTCCTGGCCGCGCGCACGGGCGACGGACCGCGGATCCGACTGCGCGACTACGCCCGCCGGCGCGTGCTGCGAATCGTGCCCGCCTACTGGGTGGCCCTGATCCTGCTCGGGCTGTACCCGGGGCTGCCGGACGTGTTCAACCACCGGCTGTGGATCTACGCCCTGTTCGGACAGGACTACGGCAAGTGGACCGTCCAGGGCGGCATCGGCGTGGCCTGGACGCTGGGTTGCGAGGTCGTCTTCTACGCCCTGCTGCCGTTGTTCGCGTTCGGGTTCGCGTGGCTGGCGGGGCGGACCGGACGGCCCATCCGGTGGCGGCTCGAGGTGGCGGTGCTCGGAGTGCTGATCGCCGCCAGTACGGCCTTCTTCGTCTACGACTCGAGCCATCCCCGGCACATCTCGCCCGCCGAGCCCGGCGCCACGTTCTCGTGGTTCGCGTTCGGCATGCTGCTGGCGATGTTCAGCCTCGCGGTCGAGCGGCGAGGAGGACGGCGCCGAATCGTCCTCGAGCGTTACGCATGGACGGGTTGGCTGGTCGCGATCGCGGCCTACGTGATTCTGTGCCGGGGCATCGGGCTGTACTCCGGGCCGCCGTTCAACGAACTCGACACGCCGCTGCAGTACCTCGGCGTCTACCTGCTCAGCGGCGTGGTCGCGGTTGGACTGGCGCTGCCGGCGGCGTTCGAGCGCCGGCCCCGGAGCCTGGTCGGACGTGCGCTCGGATCAAGGCCGCTGGCCTGGCTGGGCCTGATCTCGTACGGGATCTACCTGTACCACACCAACCTGCTGACGGCGTTCTCGGGACACTTCGTGGTTGGATCCTCGACTTGGGCCAGGTTCATCTCGATGGGGATCTCGTGCACGGTGTTCGCGGTCGTGGCCGGTGCGTTGAGCTACTACATCGTCGAGCGCCCGTTTCTCCGCCTCAAGGAGAATCCGCTGTCCCGGTTGTGGCGGCGCCGAGCGGCGGAGCCTCCGCCGGTCGAGCCGGCGGGCGCTTTCGGGCCCGGATTACACAGTTCCATGTCAGCAACTCCCGAACGCCCGGGACCCTCGTGATCGGCCACAGCCGCGGCCAGTAGCGGGGCTCGATCCGCTCGGCCACGAGGCGTGGCCGAGCGTCCAGCAGGCGCAGGGTCGGGCCGATGTGGCACGCCCACAACCCGTCGCCATAGGCGTTCTTGCGCGGCGGACCATGCCGTCGCACGTACAGGGCGGGGCCGAGCCGCGGGCCGAGATAGTGATACGGGCTCATGTCGTGCCCTCCCCACGGCGAGTACCAGTTCGTCCACGAGATGTAGGCCCAGCCGCCCGGTCGGAGGACCCGCTCGATCTCGCTCAACACCGGCGCGGCGTCCGGAGTGTGCTCGAGCAGGTTCGAGCAGAAGGCGCCGTCGACGCTCTCGTCCTCGAGCGGCAGGGCGCCGGCGTCGGCGATCACTGCGCCGGCCGGGGGGTCGCCGGCCAGGGCCAGCTCGGCGGGGTCGTTGTCGACCGGGATCACGTGGGCGCCGAGGGCACGGAATGCCTCGGTGTAGAAGCCGGGGCCGCAGCCCAGGTCGACGATTCGCGATCCGCTCAGCGGCCCGTAGCGGCGATCGAGGTCGTCGGCCGTCTCGGCCGCGAGCAGCCGGTAGAACGGTGCCGGATCCTCCTTCTCGGAGCGGAACAACGTCCATAGCGTGCGGATTCGCCTGAGGCCGTGTGGCCGCTCGGCGGCGGACCGGGAGGACGACGCCATGGGCCTGAGCATGCCAAGCATGCTCTAGGCTCGTCGGCTGCCGTGACCTTCGTCGCGCCGTCAGCCACGTCGCCCAGCTCGGCGCGGAGCGGGCCGCGAACGTGGGTGCGGACACGCTCGAGTGGCGTCCTGATCGTCGCCCTGCTGGTCGCGGCGGCGCTGATCTCGGGCTTCACGATCCTCCGCGAGATCGATCCGTTCGATGAGGGCCTGACCCTCCAGGCCGCCCACCGTGTGGCCTCCGGCCAGGTTCCGTATCGGGACTTCCTGTGGGCCTACGGCCCGCTTCAGCCGTACCTCCTGGGCCTGCTCTCGAAGTTGTTCGGCGCCTCGCTCCTGGATTGGCGGATCCTCCGCGTGATCGCCGACGCCGGCGTAGCGGTGACCGCCTATCTGCTCGTCGTCGATTACGTCGGACGCCCGGCCGCCCTTGTGGTGTGGCTCGCGGTGGCGTGCGAGATGGCCGAGCCCCGCAGCGCGAACCCGTTTCCCCTGGCCCTGCTGGCGGTGCTCCTCGCGCTCTATGTGACCGCCGGCGATCGGCCGCTGACCCGGCGGAGGCTCGCCGCGGCCGCCATCCTGACCGCGGTCGCGGCCGCCTTTCGGCTTGACTTCGGGCTCTACGGCCTACTCGCCGTGACCGTCTCGCTCGCGGCCCGGCGGGAGCTGCCGGCCGCGCTCGGCTACACCGCCGCGGCGCTCGGGCTGAGCGCGCTCGTGTACCTGCCGTTCGCCGTCCTCGACGGTCCCGGCCATCTCTACCACGCGCTGATCGGCACCTCGCTGAGCACGGGTGGTCAGTGGCGCCTGCCGTTCCCGATCCGCTATCACCCGCCGCCACACTCCGGTGTGCTCGAGAGCACCAAGCACGGGCTGGACTTCTACGTCCCGGCGTTGCTCGTGATCGGGTTCGCGGTGATCGCCGCGGTCGCCGTGACCGCTCGCCGGGCGCGTCCGCCGGCCTGGCTGGCCGGCGCGCTGGTGTTTGGACTGGGGGCGCTGGTCTATCTCCTCTCCCGCACGGACGAGTTCCACGCCCAGCCGCTGTTCGTGGTCGTGGCGGTCGGCCTCGTCATCGCCGCGGCTCACGCCCCCCGGCCGGTGGCCGTGCTGTGCGCTCTGATCATGGCCGCCCTCCTCGTCCACGGTGTGGCCAATCGCCTGTCCGCGCTCGTCCGGCCACCGGCCGAGGCGACGATCAACCTTCCCGTGGCCGACGGTGTGAAAGCGCCCCCGCGTGAGGCGCGCGCGATCGAGCGCATGGTCGCCCTGGTCGATGCCCACGTGCCTGCCGGCCGGCCCATCTATGTCCTGCCTCGCCGCTCGGACTTGGTCCGCATCGGCGATCCGCTCATCTACGTGCTCACCCAGCGGCCCAACCCGACCGCGGAGGACTTCGGGCTCCTTACCGGAGCCGCGGCCCAGCAGCGGATCGTCCGCACGCTGGCGCGGATCCGCCCGCGGGTGATCGTGCGCTGGACCGATCCGGCCTCATCGCAGCGGGAGCCCAATGCGCGTGGACGCTCGAGTGGGGTGCATGCGCTCGACCGCTGGACGGCGGTCCACTACCGGGTGCTCGAGCACCTCTATCACTACGACGTGCTGATCGCCGACGGCTGATCGAGCCCCGACATCGCGGGCGTACGGCCCAGGGCGGCGCGGAGCTGAATGAGCAGATCGCGTTCGGTCGCCCAGCTCAGCAGCCCGGTGACGAGCACGAACAGAACCAGCTCGGCGATCGCCTGCCCGGGCGAGCGGGCCCCGCTCCAGACCCACTGGCGGACCGCCAGCACGACGACGACGCCGGCGGCCACCGGCGCCGCACCGCGCACGGCGAGCCGGAGGAGCTCCAGTCCGAGCAGCGCTCGGATGTAGTGTCGGCGCACACCGAGCACGAGCACGGCCGTGGCCAGCCGACCCCCGATGAAGCCCCAGGTGCCGAGCGCGAACAGCCCGGGGACGGCGAGGAGGAGGAACCCGCCGGCCATCGCCACCGCTTCGACGGCCTGCCGGGCCGAGTCGCCGCGGGCGCGGTAGAACGAGAACCAGTTGTAGCCGAGCTGCTGAATGGCGGCCACGCCGGCGAGCCCCTGAAGGAGGACGATCGCCGGCTCCCAGCGGGCGCCGAGAATCCACCGGACCAGGTCGGGCGCGAACAGGATGAAGCCGGCGCAGAACGGCAGAGCCCACATCAGCGCGACGCGGTTGGAGCTGACGAAGATCTCCCGGAGCGTGCCGATCCGGTCGCGGACCACGCAGATGGCCGGATAGATCGTGGTGGCGATGATCTGATCGGCCCGGTCGGCATAGCGAGTCAGGGTGGCGGCCAGCGTGATGTAGCCGGCGGCCGCGAGCCGGCCGTGAAGTGTGAAGGCGAGCACCTGCCCCTGCTGGACCAGGAGCACGGCCGCGGTGGAGACGAACACCGGCCAGGAGAAGCGCAGGTAGCGCGCGCGGGCGCCCGCATCGAGCCGGAGGCGGAGGCGGTAGGGCGAGACCGCGAGGGCGGCGAGCACCGCCACCGTGTTGCCGGCCGCCGGGCCGATGACGAGGCTCCACACGCCGACTCCGGCTGCCACGAGCGGGACCGTGACGGCGAAGGTGACGAGCGGGACCAGAGCCTGAAGTCCCCTCACCCGGATGAAGTCCATCCGCCGGAAGAACACCCAGCCCGGCGCCTGGAGCGCGAAGGCGGTGGGAAGGTAGGCCACGGCGATCATCAGCAGCAGGAGCCGGCTGTCGCCGTAGGTCACGGCCACGATCGGAGCGAGCGCGATGAGCACGAGCGAGAATGCGGCTCCGGTCATCAGCTCGAGCGTGAACGCGCGCTGGAACTCGACCTCCTGGTCGGGCTCGCGCTGTTGCACGAACGCCTCGTCGATCCCGATTCGCCGCAGCGCCGCGACGGTCACCGCGGTGGTGGTGACGATCCCGTACAGCCCGATCGCGCGCGGGCCGAGCAGCGCGGTGACGATCAGGCCCTGCACGAGCACGAGCGCCTCGGCCCCGCCCATGAACAGCGCGTTGGTCACCACGCCGCGCACCGTGCGCGCGCGCAGCTCGGCGCGCGGGAAGGCGAGCTCCACCTCGGGCTCGGGCGGGATACTCATTCCGAGGATCGTCGCACGGCATAGACTGCCCGGGCGATGTCGGCCACGGCCACGAGTTCGGACGCGCTCCCCGGTGACCGGCTGCACATCCTGATCCTGTCCGACCGCGACTGGACCCACCCCCAGGGCGGGGGCACGGGGACGACGCTGTTCGCCCAGGCCTCGCGCTGGATCGCGTGGGGGCACCGGGTCTCCGTGGTCGCGTGCTCGTATCCCGGCGCGCCCGCCCGTGAGCAGATCGGGGAGCTGACCCTGCATCGGATCGGTGGACGCTCGACCGTCTTCCCCCGCGCGATCATGCGTCAGTGGCGCGGACTCGTGCCGGACGCGGACGTGATGCTCGAGGTCGTCAACGGCGTGACCTTCCTCACCCCCCTGTGGTGCCGGCTGCCGCGCGTCACCTTCGTTCAGCACATCCACCGCGACCATTACGTCCAGGAGCTCGGAGCTTCCGGAAGGCTGGCCGCCCTCGCGCTCGAGACGCTGCCCCTGCGCCTGCTCTATCGCCGCTCGGACTTCATCACGATCTCCCGTTCGACCGCCGGAGAGCTGCTGCGCCACGGGATCGATCAGCGCCGGGTCGAGGTCGGCTACCTGGGCGTTGAGGTCGCCGCCTTCGAGGCCGATCCGTCAGCTCGCGCGCCCGAGCCGACGCTTCTCTACCTGGGCCGCCTGAAGCGTTACAAGCGGATCGAGATCCTGTTCGATGTGCTCGAGCGCAATCCCGGAGCGGTGCTCGAGATCGCCGGGGACGGCGACCACCAGGCTGCCCTGGCCCAGGAGGTCCGCGCTCGCGGGCTCGAGAGCCGGGTGCGGATGCACGGCCACGTCAGCGAAGCGGTCAAGCGGAGGCTCTACCAGCGGGCGTGGATCAACGTGACCGCCTCCTCCGCTGAGGGCTGGGGTCATTCGGTGATGGAGGCCGCGGCGTGCGGCACGCCGACGGCGGCGCTGCGTCTCGGCGGCCTGAGCGAGGCGGTCGACGACGGGCGCACCGGGCTGCTGGCCGGCGACCCGGAGGAACTGGCGGCGAAGATCGCCGCCCTGCTGGCGGACCACAACCTGCGCGAGCGCCTCGGTGCCGCTGCGCGCGAGCGGGCGAGCGCCTTTTCCTGGGACGACACCGCCCGCCAGACGCTGGCGGCGCTCGACCGCCAGCGCGTGGCGCGCCTGCCCGGGGCGCCGCCGGCGGCCGGGCTGCTCGCGCCGGTTGCGTGAAGCGAGCCCTGCCAGACGTCCTGGCCGCGATCGAGCCGGTCGAGGGGTGGCTGACCGAAGAGCAGGCGGCGCGGCTTCACCGGTGCGCGGCTGCCGTACCCGAAGGCGGGACGATCGTCGAGCTCGGGAGCTTCCGCGGCCGCTCGACCATCGTGCTGGCGAGCGGGGCCGGGGCCGGCGTCGAGGTGGTGGCGGTCGACCCGTACGCCGGTAACGACCGGGGCCCGGGCGAGTGGCAGGGACGGGATGCCGAGGCGAGCGCGGACCTGGCCGCCTTCACCCGAAACCTGGCCGCGGCGGGGGTAGCCGACGCGGTTCGCCACATCCGGCTTCCCTCGAGCGCGGCCGCCTCCCAGATCAAGGGCGAGCTCGACCTGGTGTACGTGGACGCGGCCCACCGCTACGGACCGTGCCGGCTCGATCTGATCCTGTGGGGTGGCCGGGTCCGCCCGGGCGGGCGCATGCTCGTCCACGACGCGTTTGCCTCGGTCGGGGTCACGCTGGCCATCCTCCGCCGGCTCGTGCTCGGCTCCGACTACGTGTACGCGGGCCGGACGCGCTCGCTGGCCGAGTACCGCCGCGCTGAAGCCCCGCTGGCCGGGCGGGCCCGGGCGGCCAACGCGGCCCGGCAGCTCGCCCAGCTTCCGTGGTTCGTGCGCAACCTGGCCATCAAGCTCGCGCTCAGCGCTCGGCTCAAGCCGGTGGCGCGCGCCCTCGGAGACGAGCACTGGCCCTACTGAGATCGCGCAGGAGAACCAGGGTCAGCAGGGCGTAGGCGGCGACGGCGACCCAGTGGGCGCCCAGATGCTGGCTCGCGTACCCGATGTCGTAGCCGCCCTGGTCATGGCCTTCGAAGAGCAGGTAGAGCAGCGGCACCACGGCGACCAGGAGAAGCCCGGCTCCCCAGAGCAGCCGGCGCGAGGCGATTCCCCGCCACAGGATCAGCGCGAAGGCCGGGCCGACCACGACGCCGGCCCGCAGGCCGAAGGCGACCCCGAACCCGGCCGCGGCGAGCAGCCCGGCGGCGACCGCACGGCCAGCCGTCCAGGGGGCAGTCGCCATCCGTCCAGATGCCGCCCACGCCGGCTCGAGCTCTGCGGCGTGCGGTCGACGGAGAAGCAGGATCAGGAGGAGAGCCAGACAGGCCGCGGCGCCGATCGCATAACCGACGTCGACTTCGGTCTGGGGTCCGAACCGGATCGTCACGTTCCGGCAGCCGGGCCCCACCGGCCACCCGTTGGCAAACCCGTCGATCACGCGCGGCGGTCCGAGCGAGCGGCCGTCGCAGCCGGCCTTCCAGCCTCGGTTGTAGCTCTGCCCGAGCACGAGCCAGCTCGGCTGGTTCACCTGCAGGCGGATGCCGGTGTAGGACGTGGCGCCCTGGTGGCCGGCCGCGAGCAGGGCGCCGCCGGCGGCGGCCGCCACGGCCAGGGGCTGCGGGGCCGGTGAGCGGAGCTGGACGATCAGCGGGCGGACCAAACCGGGGGCGACGGTCACGTCGGCCGGCCCGGCCGGTAGCGCGACCGGCGCGCCGCACGGGCTCAGCTCGAGCGGCCGCCCGGCGTCGAGATTCGCCACGGTGCCCGAGGCGCGGAGCGCCACCGCCCGAAACCCGAGCCGCGCCGTGAGGTCGCCACACCGGCCGGCGAGCACCCCGCGACCCGTCCGGACAACGGCCACGCCGGTGCCCCGGATTTCCGCCACCGCCACCGCCACCGCGCCGGCGCCCGCAGATCGAAGCACCGTGAGGCGGAAGCCCCGCGCGCGCAGGGGGACCGGCAGCCGGACCGTGCCGTCGCCGGCGACCGGAAGGGTGACCGGTGAGCCGCCGGTGGGAGCGAGCGAGATCAGGGTCGGGAACCGGGCCGAGAGCCCGCTGCGCACGAGCGCGAGCCGGCGCACGACCCGCGGGGCCGGGGTGTGCCAGGCGATCCAGGCCTGCCCGGCCGCCGCGAGCGGCGCCACCCAGGCGGTGGCGGCCGAGCCGTCGAAGGCAGAGGAGGCGCGGTCGCCGGGGAGTCCGGCCAGCCGGCCCGAGGAGCTGAAGGTCGCGCCATGGGTCACCGTGCCGGCGAGCCGGTCGAGCGCGGGGTCGGGTGCCGTGGGGGACACGGTGGCCAGGCCGGACACGGCCCAGCTCCGCGCGGCCGGGGGATCGATCGACCGGGCGATGCCCGTCTCCGGGTCCTGGGCTTGCCGGATCAGGGCCGCCTCCTGCTGGAGGCGGTCGCCGCGGACCGCCCCCTGAGGGGAGGCGGGGCCACGTTGCAGCGGTGCTGCGGCGGTCGTGCGCTCGAACACATAGCTGATCGGCACGTGGCGCAGGTCGGCGCCACGGAGGGCTCGCTCGGCCAGCAGCGGGGTGCGCAGGAGCTCGCGCACACGGACGCCGGGGATCCGGACCTCGGCCAGGCCGACGTTGGCCGCCGTCGAGTGGCCGTGGATGTTCACGTGCGTGATGGCGACCCGCACGCGCCTGACGTGCCGGAGCGCGACAGGCAGCCGGTTCCACCCCGCGCGCAGCCGGTAGCGCCGCCCGTTGACGGCCACCTGGGTGAGGACGACGAGGGGGCTGCTGTGGTCGGGCAGAAGGTCGAGATAGGGGACGTCCCGGGCGCGGGCGAGCCCGATCTCGATCCACTGCTGGCTGGGTGGAAGGGTCGGGTCGGCGTACCACGAGGTCGACGGGTCGCCGTCGAAGGCGGCGAAGGCGGCGTGCTCGGGGAACTGGGCCAGCTGGGCTTCGTACGGCGCGGTCACGTACCGGGCGCCCTCGAACCCGGCCACGGTTTGCGCGGCCGAGCCCCGGCCCGGGAACGGGTCGATCACGGACGCGTCGGCGGCGAACGGCTGATCCGCCGGCTCGGTGGCGCCGACGTTCTGAAGCATTCGCGAGGCCACGAACACCCGGCGGCGATTCGAGTCGGTGATGAAGACCTGAGCCCCGGAGCTCGCCTGTTGGCGGAGCGCGGCCGCGGACAGATCGCCGGCGTAGAGGAGGGGACGGGAGCGCGGCAGCGCGCCGAGCGCGGCGAGGTCGGCCACGCCGTCGGCCGAGCCGTCGACGACGCTCGCGGGCGCCCGGGGCTCGACCCGGACCAGCCCGGGCGCGGGGACGTCGTACCGGCGCACCTCGGGCAGGCTGACCGGGGGCTCGGCCGTCTCCGCCGCGGCCGGGAAGCGGCGCACCGGTCCATAGCTGCGGGTCGGCCACGTGAAGCCGGGCTGGGTGGCCAGCTCACGCGCCGCGGCCGCGGGCGCCACGGCGCCGCTGAGGGCGGTGTTGTCGTCGGTGCCGCTCAGCACCGAGCGCACGCTCATGAGGTTGAGCAGCGGCGCCAGCTGCCCGGGCAGCAGGCGCTGTTGCTGGACCAGGTCGTCGACCGTCCACAGGAGGTCGACGGCGTGCAGGTCGTCGAACGGGGGCACGTTCCGGATCGCCACCGGCCGCGAGGTCAGGGCGGGGAGGATCGGATCGACCGTCCCGCCCCATCCGTAGTAGGCGTAGGCCTGGCCGGGGAGCACCATGGCACGGGAGTTCTGGGGCAGGGCCCGGCTCAGATCGCGCCCGGCCTGCCGCCAGGCCGTCGGGATCCGCTTCCAGGTCAGCTCGATCGCGCGGCCCTGCAAGAACGGCAGCGCGCTCACCGCGACGAGGGCCAGGGCTCCGCCGGCCACGGCCGGCGCCCACCGTGGCCACCTCCGGCCGGCTGCGCGCAGCCCGACCCCGGCCAGCACCGCGACCGCGAGGGCCAGGAGCGGCGCCGCCTTGTAGGTCGTGCGCAGAAAGTCGAGCGCGGTCACGTGGTCGAACACGAACGTGGCCGCACGGCGGCCCGGCGTGCCCGACGGCCAGCTCACGGTCATGAGCAGCAGCGCGACCAGCGCGGTCAGGAGAAAGAACGGCCCGTACCGCCACCGGCGCGTCCACCGGTATCCGGCCAGCGTGAGTCCGGGCACGAGCAGGGTGGCCAGGACGACGGCGGGGTCGAACAGCATCGTGGTCGCGTTGCCGAAGTACGGGATCAGCCGATCGCCGAAGCCGACCCCGAGGTAGGTCGGCCAGTAGCCCATCAACCTGAGGCTCTCGGTCAGGCTGGTCGGGGACCAGATCGACCCGACCTGCTCGGTGAACGGGAGGAAGTTCAGCCCGTAGTGGGACTGGACGAGCAGCGGCACGACCCACCACATCGAGGCCAGCGCGGTGGCCGCGGCCGCGCGCCAGCCGAACCCAACGGCCGAGCGCAGCGAGGCCCTTCCAATCAACACCTCGTAAAGGAGGAGCAGGATGGGTCCGAGCAGCACGAAGCCGGACACGGTCGCGTTCACGCCGCCCGCGGTCGAGGTCGTGATGAGCGCGAGGGCGGCCGGCCACCACCAGCGACCGGGCTCGCGCACGCCGCGATGGACGGCGAGCAGGAGCCAGGGCAGCGCCGCGTAGGCGACCAGCGACACCGAGGTGCGGCTGGTCATCACGACCACGTACGGATTGAGCATGTACGCGGCCCCCGCGATCAGGTGGGCGGTGCCGCGCCGGCGGTCGAGCAGCGCGTCGAGGAGCCGGATCACCCCGAGCGCGGCCAGCGCCAGCAGGGTCCCGAGCCACAGCCGCTCGGTCACCCAGTCCGGCAGGCCGATCGCGTGCCCGAGGCTGAAGAACGGGCCCATCGGCCACAGGTAGCCCGCGTATTGGCCGCCCTGCACGTGCCCGAGCCCGGCCGTCGGGCTCCACACCTGCGCCACCGTGCTCAGGAACCGGCCCGGGCTGACGTGAAGGTTGATCTTCGTGTCCGAGGTGTCGAGCCCCGGGCGCTGGAGGAACGCGAGCGCGTAGGCGGCGAGCGCGAGACCGAACGGAATCGCGGCTCGATACCGGGTGGGTCCACGCGACTGCGCCCGACCGACCGCGGCCGGCTCCTCCGCGCGGACGGCCAATTAGCCTTCCGCGCGCCGGGTGGCCTGCTCGTCCGGGTTCGGCAACTGCTCAGCCCGGCCGGGCTCGAGGCTCGGCCGCTCCGCGCCCGGCTCGAGCGCGCCGTTCTCGTCGCGGGCCGCTTCGGTCCGGCCGCCCTGCCCCAACGCCTGCATGGCCGTGTTCATCAGGTCGATCGGCATCGGGAAGACGACGGTCGTGTTCTGATCCCCGCCGATCTCACGCAGCGTCTGGAGGTAGCGAAGCTGGAGCGTGACCGGGTTCTCGCCGATCACGTCCGCGGCCTCGGCCAGCTTGGCGGCGGCCTGGAACTCGCCTTCGGCGTTGATGATCTTCGCCCGGCGCTCGCGCTCGGCCTCGGCCTGGCGGGCGATCGCGTGCTGCATCCGCTCGGGGATCTCGACGTCCTTGATCTCGACCGTCGAGACCTTGATCCCCCACGGCTCGGTGTGCGCGTCGATCACGTGCTGCAGGGCCTCGTTCAGGCGCTCGCGGTCGGACAGGAGCGAATCGAGATCGACGCCGCCGAGGACCGAGCGCAGCGTCGTCTGGGCGATCTGCAGGGTGGCGTTGTGGTAGTTCTCGACCTGCGTGACCGCGCTGTTGGCGTCGACGACGCGGTAGTAGGCCACCGCGGTGACGCGGGCCGGGATGTTGTCCCGGGTGATCACCTCCTGCGGCGGCACCGTGAGGGTGATCGTGCGCAGGCTGATGCGCACCATGCGGTCGATCGTCGGCATGAGCAGGATCAGCCCGGGCCCGCGCGTGTCCATGACCCGCCCGAGCCGGAACACCACCCCGCGTTCGTACTCGCGCAGCACGCGAATCGATGCGCCGGCGGCGGTGAGCGCGATCACGGCCAGGACGACGATGATGATGACGATGGCTGCGATCACCGCACGAGCTCCCATTCCTCGGCCGGACGAACGGCCAGCGTGAGACCGTCCAGCCGCTCGACCACGACCGGCTCCCCGACGTGAAGCTCTCTCGGCTCCTCGGGCCACGAAGCCCGCGCCGTCCACAGCGCACCGTCGAGGGCCACGCACCCACTCGGTCCCTCCCAGGAACGGACGACCCCGATGTGGCCGAGCAACCCCTCGGGGCCGGTCCGAATCCGGCGTCGGCGCACGGCCAGGCCCTTGCGGACCGAGAGCGCCACCACCCCGGTGCCCGCCGCGACCAGCGCGGCCGCGATCAGCGCCGCCACCAGTGCTCCCGCGCCGAGCCCGCTGAGCGCGAGCACCGCCCCGACTCCGAGCAGGATCACGCCCGGGCCGCCGAGCAGCCCGAGGGTTGGAACGTGGGTCTCGGCCATGACCACGATTGCCCCGATTACCAGCAGCGACACGCCTAATGCGGTCATGCCGTTAATCGTACGCCCTGTCCCCCCGCGTCTCTACGCCACCGCCTGCTCGGTGACCCGAGCCCGGGCAGCTCGGCAGATCAGCTCGGCGCACGTATCGATCTCGATCGAGGTCGAGTCGAGCACCAGGTGGTAGAGCGAGAGATCGTCGATATCGAGGCCGTAGAACCGTCGCATGTACTCGGCGTGCGCGCGGTCGAGCCGGCGCAGAGCCCGCTCGGCCGTGTCGCGCTCGAGACCCTGATGGCGCACGGCCTGCTGGACCCGTCGCTCGGCCGGGCCGGTCAGCCGGACTCGCAGGGCCCGTGGGTCGTCGGCCAGGACCACGACCGACCCTCGACCCAGGATGACCCCGGCACCGGTCGCCGCTTGCCGGCTCAGCACCTCCTGGGTCGCCCGCTGAAAGTCCTCGGAGGAGAAGGTCTCGGCCGGTAGCGGCGCGGGCGCTCCGGTCTCCAGGCCGATGAAGCCGCGCAACATCCGCTCGAGCCACCCACCGGCGGTCTGCTCGTCGTGGGCGGCGACATCGTCCACGGGGACGTCGAGACGCTCGGCCACCTGCAGCGGGATTGCCCGGTCGACGAACGGCACGCCGAGCCGCTCGGCCACTCCGGGGCCGATCAGGCTCCCGCCCGCCCCGTAGGAGGCTGAGATGGCAACCAGGGTCATCGGGCGCTCACCGGTTGGGAGTATGCACTTCGGCTACCCGTCGGGCGCAGCGGCGGGCTCGCCGGCCCGGTTCAGGGTCGACAGATAGAGGTGACCCAGTTCCAGCACTCGGGGGCTGAGCGAGAACCGCCCCCCGGCCGACTCGACGTACCCGAGCTCGACCAGCGTGAGCAGAAACCGGCGCGCCGTCGCGCGGGACAGGCCCGCGCCCCGGGCCACTTCGCTCAGCGTGAGCTCTCGCCGCCCGTGGAAGGCGCGGATCACGGCCAGCCCGCGCTCGAGCGACTGGACGAAGTCGGAGCGCTTCTGATCGATGGGGGCAGGCTCGGTGGTCATGACCAGAATTGCCGACCCTAACCGCTGACGGGGCGCTCGTGCCCGGGGAGGGTCGCGTCGCTAACGTGCCACGCGATGAGCAACGCCCACATAGTCGATGCGGTCCGCACCCCGTTCGGCCGCTACGGGGGAGCTCTGGCCGCGGTCCGCCCCGACGATCTGGCCGCGCACGTGGTCCGTACGGTGCTCGAGCGAACGCCGGCCCTGGAGCCCGAGCGGATCGACGAGGTGATCTTCGGCGACGCCAACCAGGCCGGCGAGGACAACCGGAACGTGGCTCGGATGGCCGTGCTGCTCGCCGGTCTGCCCACCTCGGTTCCCGCCAGCACGGTCAACCGGCTGTGCGGTTCTTCGCTCGATGCCTCGATCCAGGCCAGCCGCCAGATCGAGACCGGCGACGCCGACGTCGTGCTGGTCGGCGGGGTCGAATCGATGAGCCGCGCGCCGTGGGTCCTGCTGAAGCCCGAGCGCGGCTTTCCTCGCGGGCCCGAGGAGCTCCACTCGACCACCCTGGGCTGGCGCATGGTCAATCCGCAGATGCCCGATCAGTGGACGATTTCGCTCGGGCAGAGCGCGGAGAAGCTGGCCGATCTCTACCACGTCTCGCGCGAGGCGCAGGACGAGTTCGCGCTGCGTAGCCACCAGCGCGCCCACGCGGCCTGGGAGGACGGCTTCTACGACCCCTGGGTGGTGCCGATGCCCGGGACCGAGCTCGAGCGGGACGAGAACATCCGCCCCGACACGACACTCGAGAAGCTGGGCAAGCTGAAGCCGGCCTTCTCCGCCGAGGGGACGGTCACGGCCGGGAACGCCTCCTCGCTCAACGACGGGGCCGGCGCGGTCCTGCTTGCCGGCGACGCGGCGGTCGAGTCGCTCGGCGTGGAGCCGCTCGGCCGGATCGTCTCGCGGGGAGCGGCGGCGGTCGATCCCGACGTGTTCGGCATCGCCCCGGTGGAGGCGGCCGAGCGGGCGTTGCGCCGGGCGGGGATCGGCTGGGACGAGGTCGAGGTGGTCGAGCTCAACGAGGCGTTCGCGTCGCAGTGCCTGGCCGACATCGGCCAATGGGACGGGCTCGATCCCGAGAAGGTCAACCCGAACGGCGGCGCGATCGCGCTCGGGCACCCGCTCGGCGCCAGCGGCGTGCGCATCCTCGGAGGCCTGGCCCAAGAGCTGCGCCGGCGCGGCGGCGGCTACGGGGTGGCCGCGATCTGCATCGGCGTGGGGCAGGGCCTGGCCGTCGTCGTCGAGGCCTGAGCGGGTATCTCCAGTTCGAGACCGATGAAGTCTGCCTCGTCATGACCGGTCCCGAGATAGGACTTGCCGTCTCGGTCTTCCTGGCCTGCGCGGTAGAGGCGGTCGAGGCGCTGACCATCGTGCTGGCGGTGGGCTACACGCGCAGCTGGCGGTCCGCGTTTGCCGGCGTGGGCGCGGCCGCGGTCGTGCTCGCCGCTCTCACCGCCGCACTCGGTCCCGCCCTGACCGCCATCCCGATCGACGTGTTGCGGATCATCGTCGGGGGCCTGCTGCTCATCTTCGGTCTGCAATGGCTGCGCAAGGCAATTCTCCGGGCCGCCGGCCTGAAGGCGCTCCACGATGAGCAGGCCGCCTTCGAGGCCGAGCGGGCCGCCGCCCGCGCGGCCGGTCGGCCGGAGACCGGGCTCGACGGCTACTCGTTCACGATCGCCTTCAAGGGCGTGCTGCTCGAGGGGCTCGAGGTCGTGTTCATCGTGCTCACGTTCGGGGCCAACCAGCACAACGTCGGCCTCGCGGCGGCCGCCGCGGGCGCGGCTGTGCTGGCCGTCGTGGCGGCGGGGGCGGCCGTGCACGCGCCGCTCGCGCGGGTGCCGGAGAACGCGATGAAGTTCGCCGTCGGCGTGATGCTGACCGCGTTCGGGACCTTCTGGGGCGTCGAGGGCGCGGGAGCCCATTGGCCGGGCGGCGACGCGGCGCTGCTCGGGCTCATTCCGGCAATCTTGGCCTTCGCGTGCGTGCTGGTGGCGGCGCTGCGCCGCCGGCCGCCCCGTCCACTGAAACCGGAGACGCCGGCCGAAGCCGTGGTGCACGCATGAGGCGGTTGCCGGCCTTCCTGTGGGACTTCGTCATCGGCGACGACTGGCGGGTGGCGGCCGGCGTGGTGGTGGCGATCGGGCTGACCGCGATCGTGGCCGGCGCCGGCGTGGCCGCGTGGTGGATCCTCCCCGTCGCGGTGGCCGCCCTGCTCGCGTACTCGGTGTGGCGAGCCGCGGCGGCGGCCGGACGCTGAGCGTCAGCGGGTGAACAGCCGCCGTCAGCGGGTGAACAGCAGCCGGGCGCCGGACTGGCGCCCGTCCGACAGCCACCGACCGGTGGCGCGGTTCAGGGCAAACGAGACCGTCTCGCCGTCGTCGGTGACGACATTCACCGAGCGTCGGTCGGCGTCGGCGCCGGCGACCACCCCGTCGACCTGCGCGGACAAGAAGGCCACGGTGACGGGGTCGCCGATATTCGGGAGGGCTCGGATCGCCATGTCGCATCAACGTAGCGGTTGAGCGGGCGCTCACGGCGGTAGGGTTATTCGGGGCGACTCAAAGCCTCCCGGTCGACGAAAGCGAGTGATCAATGTCGTATCAATTCGAAAGCGGCGAGCGCGAGGATGACGCTCTGCGCCGGTGCGCGCGCGAGCAGCTCGACCGGGCGATCGACGAGTTGACCGAAGGCATCAAGGCCGATCCGGTGACTGCCGTCCACGATGCGCGCAAGGCGCTCAAGAAGGAGCGCTCGCTGTTGCGCCTGGCCCGCGGGACGATCAAGCCCGCCGAGCGCCGGGCCATCAACGCCGCCCTGCGCGACGCCGGGCGCCGGCTCTCGGCGGCCCGGGACGCCGAGGTCATGATCGAGGCGGTGGACGCGCTCGGCACCCGTTACGCCGGCCAGCTCCCGGAGCGGAACTTCACCACGATCACGACGCACCTGAACAAGCAGGCGGCCTCCGCCCGCGCATCGCTCGCGGACGCCGGGGCGGTAGCCGACGAGCTGCGCGGCCTGCAGGCCGGAGTCGATGACTGGCGCTTGCGCCGGACCGGGTGGAAGGCGATCGGCGAAGGTTTGAAGGAGAGCTATCGGCGCGGTGGGCGCGCGTATCGCCGGGCGCGCCGCGATCCGACGACCGAGAACCTGCACGAGTGGCGCAAGCGGGCCAAGGATGTCTGGTACCACATCCGGCTCTTGGAGCCGATTTCGCCCGGCGCGATGCAGGGCCACGCCGAGGACGCGCACCGGCTTTCCGATCTCCTGGGCGATGACCACGACCTGGCGCTCCTGCGGGAGACTTTGGTGGCCGGCGGCGGCTCGATCCGGGCCGACGTCGAGTCGGTCCTCACGCTGATCGATCATCGCCGCGATCAGCTCCAGGCCGAGGCCATGCAGGTCGGCGCTCGCGTGTACGCCGAGAAGCCGAAGGCGTTCATCAAGCGGATGCGTGCGTACTGGAAGGCGTGGCGTGCCGCCGGGACCGCGTCCGAGAATCCGGTTCACCTTCCGGGTCGCGTAGCCGCCTCGCCGGGCAGCGGGTAGCCATAACCACGGAGGCCTGGCGCCTCCCGTCCCAGGCAGCGGTCATGATTCCGGCCCCGCAACCTATGAGGTGAGTGATCATGGCCAGTCCAACCGACTTACTCAAGGCGTGGCAGGACGCGATCGGAGAGGTCGGAGGAGCCGCGGCCTCGCTCGTCTCGGGTCCGGCTGGAGCGGCCGGCGAGCTGCTCTCGCCGCTCCAGCAACAGGCCCAGCAGCTCGAGCGGGTGCTCCAGCGCCAGCTCGAGTTCGAGCGTGCGATGTTGAGCAACGCGGTGGCGCCCGCCAAGGCCGCACTCGACATCTTCGAGCAGACGACGACCGCGCTGCACGCCCAGGCGAAGGCGTTCCATGCCGCCGCCGCGTCGTTCGAGCAGGTGGCGGAGCTGATGGAGCAGGAGGCAGGCCTGATGGAGCAGGCGGCGCGCACGATCCGCGATCCCGTGGCCGCGCTTCGCTCGGCCAGCTCGGCCGTCCGCGGTGGCGACACCGGCAAGTCGACGGCCAAGGGAAAGAAAAACAAGAAGTAGCTCGCCGCTTCTCGTGGTCCGAGCGGTGCCGGAGGCCGAGATCGGGTAACTCCCCGGCATGCCACCCAAGAGCCAGGGTCTCACGGTCGCCGTCACCGGTCCCACGGGGACGTTCGGGTTCGGCTTGGTGCCGCTGCTCCAAGCCGAGTCGCGGGTCAACCGGATCGTCGGCATCGCCCGCCGCCCGTTCGACCCCGAAGAGCACGGCTGGTCGAAGATGGAATATCGCCGCGGCGACGTCCGCGACCAGGATGCCCTGCGCGAAGCGTTCGCGGGCGCCGACGTGGTCGTGCACCTGGCCTTCATGATCACCGGCAACGCCTCGGCGCAGACGATCCGCGCGATCAACATCGAGGGCACCCTGAACGCCTTCCGGGCGGCGCGTGAAGCGGGAGCCAAGCGATTCGTCTATGCCTCATCGGTCGCCGCCTACGGGTTCCACCCGGACAACCCGGTGGGGATGACCGAGGAGTGGCCGGTGCGGCCGGCCGCCCGCCTGTTCTACGCCCGTGAGAAGGCCGAGCTCGAGCAACTGCTCCAGGAGGAGGCGGCCGAGAGTGCCGAGCCCGCGCTCTACCTGCTCCGACCACCCATCGTCCTCGGACCGCACGCGATGGGAGCCAAGGACGCTCTTCCCGCACCGCTCGCACAGGCCGGGCGGCGCGTGCTCGATCTCCTCGCCCGGCTGCCGGTGCCGGTCCCCATGCTCACGGCCTCGGTGCCGCTGCAGTTCATCCACGAGGAGGACGTGGGCCGCGCGCTGCTCAGGTGCGTGCTCGCGGAAGGCCCGCCCGGCGCGTACAACATCGCCGGGGACGGAGTCCTGACCGGTGCCGACGTGGCGCGGGAACTCGGGCTGGCGCCGCTCGCGATCCCGGCGCGGGTCGTGCACACGGCCGCGCGGGCCGTATCGTCGCTGCCGCGGCCGTCGATCATGCCGCCGGCCACGGAGTGGGTCGAGGCGGTCAGCCATCCGGCGATCATGGACACGACCAAGGCGCGGACCGAGCTCGGCTGGGAACCGCGCTACAGCGCCGTCGAGGCGTTGCGCGACACGCTGCGCCGCGAGCGCGTCGCCCCCGAGTGACGCCCGGTTACGCCGGCTCGTACGCGTAGGAGCGGAGCGGATTGCTCGCCCGGTAAGACCAGGCGAACATCCACAGCGCGTCGCGGTCGTCGTCGCTCAGCTCCACCGCCGGTTCGATCAGGTAGCGCTCGACGTCGGAGACGTCGTAACCCTCGTCCAGGCGGAGAGCGATCTCGTTTCTGTAGGAATCAAGCATCAGGGTCCGCGTCGTTGTACCAGCGCGTGGGTGGCCGTGGCAAGAGCTCTCGACACATTGCAACAGTTGTTAACGCGCACATCTAATCTGAGGCGGCGCAAATGATCGGCGACGTCCTCTGGAGCCCGCCGGCTGATCTGAACGACCACACCGAGATCGGCCGCTATGTGAGCTGGCTGCGTGTTAATCGAGATCTGGTCGTCGAGGACTACGACGCGTTGTGGCGATGGTCGGTCGACGACCTCGAGGGTTTCTGGTCCTCGATCTGGGACTTCTACGAGATTCGCGCCCACGCGCCGTACGAGCGCGTGCTCGGGCGGCGCACGATGCCCGGGGCGGAGTGGTTCCCGGGCGCGCGCCTGAACTACGCCGAACACCTGCTGGGCTCGCAGGCCGACCGGGACACCGTCGCCGTGATCGCGCGCTCGCAGACGCGAGCGCCATTCGAGCTGACTTTCGGCGAGCTCCGGGATGCGGTGGCGGCCGCGCGCGCAGGCCTGCAGCGCCTCGGCGTGGGCCCCGGTGATCGCGTGGTCGCCTACCTGCCCAACATCCCCGAGACGCTCATCGCCTTCATCGCCACCGCCAGCCTGGGTGCGATCTGGGCCACCTGCGCGCCCGAGTTCGGGGCCCGGAGCGTGATCGATCGCTTCTCGCAGCTCGACCCGAAGGTCCTGCTGGCCGTAGGCGGATACGGCTACCGCGACCGGTACGTGGATCGGCGCGCGGAGGTGTCAGCGATCCGTGAACGACTGCCCTCGCTCGAGCGCGTGGTCTGGGTCCCCTACGGCGCGGCGCGGGTGCCGGACGCGCTGCCGTGGCCCGAGCTGACGCGCGAGGCGGGCCCGCTCGAGTTCGACCCGGTGCCGTTCGACCATCCGCTCTACGTGCTCTTCTCCTCGGGCACCACCGGGCTGCCCAAGGCGATCGTCCACGGTCATGGCGGACAGCTGATCGAGCATCACAAGAACCAGGGCCTCGGCTGGGATCTGAAGCCGGGCGGACGGCTGCTCTGGTTCTCGACCACGGCCTGGATGATGTGGAACGCGCTCGTCTCGGCCCTGTTGCTCCGAGCGTCGATCGTGATGCTCGATGGCGACCCGGCGTGGCCCGACCTGCGCGAGCAGTGGCGGTTGGCCGAGCAGCTGCAGCCGACCACCATGGGCGTGGCGCCGCCGTACCTGATGGCCTGCCGCAAGGCCGGGCTGGTTCCCGGACGCGAATGCGACCTGCGCTCGCTGCGCGTGTTCTGCACCGCCGGATCGCCGCTGCCGGCCGAGGGATACCGGTACGTGTACGAGCAGCTGCCCGAGGTACTGCTGATCAACGGGTCGGGCGGGACCGACCTCTGCACGGGCATCGTCTCGGGCTCGTTCGCCCAGCCCGTGTACGAGGGCGAGATCTCGGGTCGCTGTCTGGGCGTCGACGTCCACGCCTTCGACGATGCCGGGCGCGAGGTGGTAGGCGAGCTCGGGGAGCTCGTGATCCGCCGGCCCATGCCCTCGATGCCGGTGTCGCTGTGGGGCGACCCCGACGGCTCGCGCTACCGCGACGCCTACTTCGACCGCTATCCGGGGGTGTGGCGCCAGGGGGACTGGATCCGCTTCACCGAGCGGGGCAGCTGCGTGATCACCGGGCGCTCCGACGCCACCCTGAATCGCGGGGGAGTGCGCCTGGGGACGGGTGAGTTCTACGCCGTGGTGGAGGAGCTGCCCGAGATCCTCGACGCCCTCGTCGTCCACCTCGAGGATGCCGAGGGGGGCGCCGGCGAGCTCATCCTGTTCGTCGTCCTGCGCGATGGCGCCGGGCTCGATGAGGCCCTGCGCGCCCGCATCGGCGAGGCGCTGCGATCCGAGCTCTCCCCGCGTCACCTGCCCGACGCGATCGTCTCCGTTCCCGCGGTGCCGCGCACGCTGACGGGAAAGAAGCTCGAGACGCCGGTCAAGCGGATCCTGCGCGGCGAGGACGCCGCGCGCGTGGCCAGCCGCGACTCGCTGGCCAACCCGGAGGCGCTCGATGCGTTCGTGGCGCTGGCCGATCGGTTCGCGGCCTAGGATTGCGCGGGTCGATGGCCGACACGCCGACCAGCTATGTGCGCGAGCCGCCCGAGGCCCATCCGCCGATGGACTACCCGGGGTACAAGTCGACCGCGCTGCGCCATCCCAAGCAGGCGCTGATCTACCTGCCCCAGACGATCACCGAGGTGACCGGCCCGCAGCTGGGGCCGGGCCGCGTGAGCGAGGGCGACCACGACCTGACCGCCCAGCACGACGGCGCGCCGATCGGCGAGCGGATCGTCGTCTCCGGCCACGTCTACGACACCGAGGGCAAGCCGCTGCGCGACACCCTGGTCGAGGTGTGGCAGGCCAACGCCGCGGGCCGCTACCGGCACAAGTGGGACCAGTGGCCGGCGCCACTGGACCCGAACTTCACCGGCGCCGGACGCTGCCTGACCGACCGCGAGGGCGGCTTTGAATTCGTGACCATCAAGCCCGGCCCCTATCCGTGGGGCAACCACCACAACGCCTGGCGCCCCGCGCACATCCACTTCTCGCTCCTCGGCCGGGCGTTCACCCAGCGGCTGGTCACCCAGATGTACTTCCCGGGCGACCCGTTCTTCGACTACGACCCGATCTTCAACTCGGTGCGCGATCCCGCCGCGCGCGAGCGGATGGTCTCCCGCTTCTCGATCCACCGCACGAGGCCGAACTGGGCGGCCGCGTACGAGTTCGACATCTATCTGCGCGGCCCGGGGCAGACACCGTTCGAGGAGGCGTGGTGATCTTCCCCACCACGCCGTCGCAGACCGTGGGTCCGTACTTCGCCATCGGCCTGCCCTGGCCCGAGGGCCCCTGTGCTGTTCCGCGCGACACCCCGGGGGCGTTGCGGATCACCGGCACCGTGCTCGACGGGGCGGGCGAGCCGGTGCCCGACGCGCTGATCGAGACCTGGCAGGCCGACCCCGACGGGCGCTTCGCCGACCTGCACGAGTGGGGCGGGGGCTCGTCGCAGGCCGGCTTCCGGGGCTTTGCCCGGTACGGGGAGGAGGATGGCGACGGCCGGTTCGAGATCGTCACGGTCAAGCCCGGCCGGGTGCCCGGGCCGGGCGGGGCGCTCCAGGCGCCGCACATCGCGGTCTCGGTGTTCGCGCGCGGGATGCTCAACCGCTGCGTGACCAGGATCTACTTCGCCGACGAAGACAACTCGGACGACCCAGTGCTCGCCCGGGTGCCGGCGGAGCGCCGGTCGACCTTGCTGGCCGAGCCGGTCGAGGGCGGGTACCGATTCGACATCCGGTTGCAGGGGGCGGGGGAGACGGTGTTCTTCTCGGTCTAGTCGGGGCCTCGCTGCCGCTCGGCATCCTTGGGGCCGGGTACCCCTTCCGGACCTCTGTCGCTAGACCAGCTTGAGCAGGCGGGCGGCGTTGTCCTTCAGCACCAGCGGGCGGACCTCGTCCCTGATCGGCAGCTTCTCGAAGTCGGCCAGCCAGCGGTCGGGAGTGATGAGCGGGAAGTCCGAGCCGAACAGCATCTTGTCCTTCAGCCGGGTGTTGATGTATTGGACCAGGATCTCCGGGAAGTACTTGGGCGACCAGCCCGAGAGGTCGATGTACACGTTCGGCTTGTGCACGGCCACGGCCAGCGCCTCTTCCTGCCACGGGAACGACGGGTGGGCGAGGATGATGTCGAGCCCGGGAAAGTCGGCCGCCACGTCGTCGACCACCATCGGGTTCGAGTACTTCAGCCGCACGCCCCCGCCGCCGGGCATCCCCGCCCCGATGCCGGTCGTGCCAGAGTGAAAGAGCGCGATCAAGCCGGCCTCCGCGATCACCTCATACAGGGGATAGAAGGCGTGGTCGTTGGGCCAGAAGGCCTGGATGTTGGGGTGGAACTTGAACCCGCGTACGCCGGCCTCGATCAGCTCACCGGCCTCGCGGACGCCGAGCTTGCCCTTGTGCGGGTCGACGCTCGCGAACGGGATCAGGACGTCGGGGTTGGCTCTGGCCGCCTCGAGGATCTCCTGGTTGCCGAGCCGGCGCCGGCCCATCCCGGCCTCGTCGTCGACGTTGAAGATCACCGCCAGCATGTTCCGCTCGCGGTAGTAGTCGGCCACCTCCTGGGCGGTCGGCTGGGGCGGACTGCCGCCGAAGTACCGGGCCGCCGCCTCGAGGACCTCCGTGCTCACCGGGTCCGGAGGCTGGCCGGCGTTGCGCTCGGCGTGCACATGGACGTCGATCGCCCGGAGGTCGTCGAGCTTGGCGGCGCTGGCGGTCATCCGTAGACGCGGACGAGCGACTCGGCCACCACGGCCGGCTTCTCCTGGTCCTTGACCTCGATCGTCACCGTCAGCTTGACCTGCACTCCACCGGAGACCTCCTTGACCTCGGTGATCTCGGCCCCTCCGCGCCACTGCGCGCCCACCGGCAGCGGGGCCGGAAAGCGGACCCGGTCGAGTCCGTAATTGACGCCCATCGCCGCATCGCTGATCTTGAGCAGCTCCGTCGTCACCGGGGCGAGCAGCGACAGCGATAGGAAGCCATGCGCGATCGTGCCCCCGAACGGGGTCTGGCGCGCCCCCTCGGGATCGACGTGGATGAAGTTATGGTCGTCGGTCACGTCCGCGAACTGATTGACCCGATCCTGGGTCATCTCCTGCCAGTCCGTGTAGCCGATGTGTACGCCGAGCGAGTCGCGCAGTCCTGCCATGTCGGTGGTCAATCCGGTTGCCATGTCGTCTCCGTGTTTCTCTCAGAGGGGTTCGGGCCCCAAGTCTCTCAACTCCGGTCGGCTTCTACGGCTGCGGGAGTTCGGCTTCCGGTTTCTCAGCGGGTGGGTGGCGGCATGCGCCGGCGATGCGGATACAGCCGCGCCGAGGCCTCGATGCTCGCGATCGCGACCACGAACACGCTGGCCCCGACGCCCAGGTCGTTCCACCTCGCCACCGCGGTGTGGTCGACGGCCAGCCCGGCCACGATCAGCCACAGGCCGACGGCCGCGTTGAACCAGCTCAGGTAGGCCTCGCGGTAGGCCCCCGTGGCCCGCGCGAGCGCCGATCCGGCGACCAGGCTGCCCAGGACGATGTCGTTCCAGCGCGGATCCCCGTGCCCGTACCCGAGCACCCACGGCGCCACCGCGAGCCAGATGCCGAAGACGACATTCAGGCTGCTCCGCCGGGTGATCTGCCGGCGGGGATCGTGGCCGGACCCCGGCTGGGCGGACTCGTCGCTCGCCACGTCGCCTACCATCCCCCGCCGGTATGGCCTACGACGTGCCTCACGAATACGTCGAGCGGTACGCCGATCTGCTCGTCAACTGGGCGCTCGGAGACGAGGCGGGGATCGCGTCCGGAGACGTCGTCCAGGTGGTGGCGCACGAGAGCGCCAAGCCGCTGTACGCCGAGGTGTGCCGTGCCGTGTGGCGTGCCGGGGGTCATGTTCTCGGCGGGTATCTACCCGACGACGACGCGCGGGTGAATCTGTCCCGGGACTTCTTTGAGCTTGGAGGCCCGGCCCAGCACGGCTTCTTTCCGGCCGATTACTACCGCGGGCTGGTCGATCAGGTCGATCACATGGTGTATATCCGGTCCGCCGCCGACCCGCGCGCGCTCGAGCACGTCGACCCTGCGAAGGTCGTCCTCCGCCAGCGCGCCTACGGTCCGCTGACCGAATGGAAGACCGCGAAGGAGAGCGCCGGCCGCTACACCTGGACCGTCGCCCTGTACGGCACCGAGGCGATGGCCGCCGAGGCGAGAATGTCGATCGAGGACTACTGGCGAGAGATCATCAACGCGTGCTTCCTCGATCACGCGGACCCCAAGGAGCGGTGGAGAGCCGTGACCGCGCAGATGCAGTCTCACATCGCAGCCCTCGACGCCCTACCCATCGACCGCCTTCAGGTGCGGGGCGAGGACGTCGACCTCGTGCTGCGCCTGGGCGAGAAGCGGCGCTGGATCGGCGGGGGCGGGCGCAACGTGCCGAGCTTCGAGATCTTCACCAGCCCAGACTGGAGGGGGACCGAAGGCTGGATCCGCTTCAGCGAGCCGCTGTACGAGCTCGGGTCGCTCATCACCGGGATCGAGCTCCAGTTTCGCGAGGGCAAGGTGACCCACGCTCGCGCGGCCGAGAACGAGGCGCTTCTACTGGAGCTCCTCGGGGCCCCGAACGCCGATCGGGTGGGCGAGTTCTCGCTCACCGACGCGCGCCTGTCACCGATCACCCGGTTCATGGCCGAGACCTTGTTCGACGAGAACATCGGCGGCCCGTTCGGCAACACTCATCTGGCCGTGGGCAAGGCGATTCAGCAGTGCTACGCCGGCGATCCCGATCAGCTCGCCGCGGCCGATTGGGAGCGGCTCGGCTTCAACGACTCGGTCGTCCACACCGACATCGTCTCGACGACCGACCGAGAGGTAACCGCCGTGCTGACCGACGGCAGCCGGCGCACGATCTACGCCGCCGGCCAGTTCCAGCTCGAAGCCTGACTCAGATCGGCATCCCGCCATATGCGCTCGGTCTCACGCTCGGCCGCGCGGTCATGGGTGCGCTGAAAGTTACGCCCGCCGCGCTTGAATGTCTGCCGCACGCCCGCGGGTACGGCATCGGCCGGTAGGGGCCTGCCGGCCCACGCGGCGGGGCGGACGTGGTGGATGCCGACCGCCCGGGCCGGCGCTGAGTCGTCGTAGCGCCACGGCCCCGCAATGCGGCCGAGGCGAAAGCGACCGTCGCTCTGGCACGTCCAGACGAACACGCCGTCGGGCACGCCGGCGAACCGCTGCACGATCCGGCCCGCCTTCTCGCCGTGCTGCTCGGTCACCGCGAGCACGGCCTCGGCCAGGGTCCTCGGCGGTGGATCGACGGGCTCGCCGATCCCGACCAGGCCGTGGGCGATGGCGAAGTCGGCGCCCTCGCCGCGGCGGGTGGGCCGGGTGCGGGAGACCATCGGAGCGCGGTAGATGGGACAAAGCGCCAGGGGCCGACGAACTCGACCGCGACCCTTGGGGGCGATCACGCCTCCAGCTTGCCCTCGAACGTGACCTCTACCTCGTCTCGCACGCGGAGCAGACCAAACAGGGTGGAGTGCGGCTCGAGTCCGACCTCGCTCTGCTTGAACGTGGCCCGGGCCGAGACCCGGTGTTCACGTTTGTCCTCCTCCTCCTCCTCCTCGTCCTCGTCCTCGTCTTCGTCCTCTTCTTCGTCTTCGTCTTCGTCTTCGTCGCTGCGGTTGTCGGCGTCCTCCGATGAACCGTCGCCTTCGGAACCGGCCGCTTCGTCCTCGTCCTCGCCCTCGCCCTCGTCCTCGCCCTCGTCCTCGGGCTCGTCCTTATTCTCGGGCTCGTCCGCGTCGTTGTCGTCGCCTTCGTCGTCGCGGTCCTCCCCTTCCTCACCTTTCCCCGCATCATCGTCGCTCTTGTCCTCTTCCTCCTCTTCCTCCTCCGACTCGATCTGGAGCCGGAACTCGAGCGACGTCTTCTCCTCGGACATCTCGAGCTCACCGCTGACGTAGATGCAGCCTTCCTCGTCCCCTGGCCTGGCGCTATCCGAGCGGAAGGCGAACTCGGCCCCTCCGAGCACCTCCTGGTTGATCGTCTTGCTGAGGCTCTCCTTGTCCAGGTCGGTGAGGGTGATCGGGCCCCCCTCGCCGTCGGTGACCTCGAGCGAGCCGCCGTCCGCGTGGAGCTCGATCCGCGTATCCGAGGGATCCTCACCCACCTCGAGTTTGCCCTCCCACTCGGTGACCTCGATGGTCATGTTCTTGCCGACCAGAAAGGCCGCGCCGGCGCGACCGGTTTTGACGAGCAGCTCGCCGTCGCTTGGCCCGAACGTGTAGGTGCCTGGCTTGAGGTTCACGCGACGGACCCTACCCCGAAGCCGTGTGTCCGCTAAACCGCTTGGGGCTTCCCCGCAGGCGTCGAGCCGTCACGGTCCGGCGGAGGCATCGGGGATCCGCTCGGGCATCGGGATGCGGTAGAGGACGTGCGGGTCTCCATGGAGATCGAAGGGCTTCACATAGGTCATTCCGAGCTTCTTCATGACCCCCTGCGAGGCCTCGTTGTGCACGAGGGTGTAGGCGACCACGCTGTCCAGCTTCAGCCCCGCGACCTCAGCCAGCGCATGGCGCCCGAGCCGGGTGGCGATGCCCCGCCGCCAGTGCGAGCGGGCCACGGCCCAGCCGATTTCGACCTCGCTGGCCCCGTCGACGATGCAGTACTGGGCGACGCTCCACCCGACGCAGGTTTCCCCCTCCCAGGCCAGCGACCAGCCGAAGCCGTGGGCGACGCGATGCGCGACCTTTCGCACCACCATGTCCGCGCACTCCGCCGGCGTGAACGGTCCGCTGGAGCGAAACCACTTGGCGACCTCCGGATCTGACAGCAGCGTCCGGTGGATCGCCGGCCCATCGGTGTCGAGCAGAGCCTGGATCTCCATCCCGTGCGCAGCCTACCCCGGCCCGTTCAGGCGCGCCCGTTCTATGGGGACGGGCCCACCCGCGGGCGGCGATTGAAAATCGGCGGGATTCCGGTCAATTACATGCGGGTAATCCAAATGGAGATGAGCAGGAGGCAGGGGTGATCAGGCGCTGGCTGCAGGATGGAGGATTTTGGCTGCGCGGCTACGGGGCGCTGCTCGGAGGCCTCCTGCTCGTGCTCGTATCTTCGCCGCTGATCGCCACCCACCCGGCGCGCTGGCAGGTGCAGACGCGTCACGCCGCATCGCCGGGTGGCCGGGCCCAGAACCACGCCTCGCACAAGGGATCGACGGACTCGAGGCCGATTGGAACCGATTCTCGCCAGGCCCCGGTGCGTCCGCGCGTGGCTGCGCCAACCCCCGCGGCGACGGCCGCCGCCCCGGCCCAGGTGCCCGCGGCGGTCCCAACCGCCCCCGCCCCGGTCCCGACTGCGCCCGCGCCGTCGTCGGCCCCGGCCTCGGCCCCCGCGCCCTCGGCCCCGGTTTCCTCATCTTCCGGGGCTCAGATCTCGGCCCCTGCGCCCGTGGCCTCGGCCCGACCCAGCGTGCTCCCCGCCCGCCGTTTGCCTTCGACCAAGCTCCATCTCGCTTCGGGAACCCCGGCGCCGAGCCTGCTCAAAGGTCCGCGAGCGGTTGCTCCGGTCCGCCGCCATGCTCTCCGGAGACACCGTCCGGCGGGCCTTGCGCCTCTGTCGAGCGCGTTTCTGGCCAAGCTCGTATCCGCGCACCGTCGGTGCCTCTCTGCGCTTTCGGCCCAACAGCGTGAGACTTTGCTCCTACGCTCCGGGATCGGGGCGCAGCGCCCGTACAGCGCTCCGCAGGTCGCCGCGCTCTGGAAGGTCGGGCTGGCGCAGGAGGCGCAGGCCGAGCGCGGCGCGGCCGGAGCGCTCGCTGCTGCACCGGCCGAGAAGGCGTGCGCGAAGGCGGGTGCGGTGGCCGCTCACCCCCGTCACCGGGCGCGTCGCGCGCGCGCTCGCGCGGCCGGGCAGCGGGTGCACGGACGGCGGCGGGCGGCCGTCGCGCGGGCGGGCGCCGGAGCTCGGCACAAGCACCCCCGACGGCATCGCCGGCATCCGCTGCTGGGCGACGGGTGGCTGTTCTTGATGGCGCCGATCGGCTCCCTCGCCGCGGCCTTGGCGGCCGCTCGGCGTCGGCGCGCCGCCCGGTCGGGCTCCCGCTCGCTGCCGTTGGCCTAGGGCGGATACCGCCGGCCGCGCGCCGGTCAGCCTCCGGCGTAGGCCGCGAGGTGCTCACCGGTGAGGGTGGAGCGGGTGGCGACGAGGTCGGCCGGCGTGCCTTCGAAGACGACTCTTCCGCCGTCGTGACCGGCGCCGGGTCCGAGGTCGATGATCCAGTCCGCATGCGCCATGACGGCCCGGTGGTGCTCGATCACGATGACCGACTTGCCGGCGTCGACGAGCCGGTCGAGCAAGCCGAGCAGGTGTTGGATGTCGGCAAGGTGCAGGCCGGTGGTCGGCTCGTCGAGGACGTAGATGCCGCCCTTCTCACCCATGTGCGTGGCGAGCTTGAGCCGCTGCCGCTCACCTCCCGAAAGGGTCGTAAGCGGCTGGCCGAGGCTGAGGTAGCCGAGCCCGACGTCATTGAGGCGTCCGAGGATCGCGTGCGCCGCCGGCGTGCGTGCCTCGCCCTCGGCGAAGAACTCGGCCGCTTCGATGACCGACATCGCGAGCACCTCGCTGATGTTGCGGCCGCTCAGGTGGTACTCCAGCACCGAGGCCTGGAACCGCTTGCCCTCACAGTCCTCGCACGTGGTGGCCACTCCGGCCATCATGGCCAGGTCGGTGTAGACCACGCCGGCGCCGTTGCAGGTCGGGCACGCTCCTTCGGAGTTGGCGCTGAACAGCGCCGGTTTGACCCCGTTGGCCTTGGCGAACGCTTTGCGAATCGGCTCGAGCAGTCCGGTGTAGGTGGCCGGGTTGCTGCGTCGCGAGCCCTTGATCGGTGCCTGATCGACCGTCACCACCCCGTCGCGGCCTGCGACCGAGCCGTGGATCAGCGAGCTCTTGCCCGACCCGGCCACGCCGGTGACCACGGTGAGCACGCCGAGCGGGATGTCCACATCGACATCCTGCAGGTTGTGCGTCCGGGCGCCGCGTACCTCGAGTGCTCCCGATCTCGTCCGCGGCGCCGGCTTGAGCGCGGCCCGGTCGTCCAGGTGCTGACCGGTCAGGGTGCCGCTCGCCCTCAGCCCGGCGACCGTGCCCTCGAACACCACCTCGCCGCCGCCGGCGCCGGCGCCGGGGCCGAGGTCCACGATGTGGTCGGCGAGCGCGATCGCCTCCGGCTTGTGCTCCACCACGAGCACGGTGTTGCCCTTGTCGCGCAGGCGCAGCAGGAGGTCGTTCATCCGCTGGACGTCGTGCGGGTGCAGCCCGATCGTCGGCTCGTCGAAGACATAGGTGACGTCGGTGAGCGACGAGCCGAGGTGGCTGATCATCTTGACCCGCTGAGCCTCGCCGCCTGACAGCGTCGCCGACGAGCGGTCGAGCGAGAGGTAACCCAACCCGATCTCCACGAACGAGTCGAGCGTCTGCCGAAGCGCGGTCATCAGGGGGGCCACCGACGGCTCCTCGACGCTCCGAACCCACGCGGCCAGGTCGCTGATCTCCATCGCGCAGGCCTCGGCGATGCTGATCCCCTTGATTCGCGACGAGCGGGCACCCTCGCTGAGCCGGGTCCCGTCGCAGTCCGGGCACGTCGTGAAGGTGACCGCGCGTTCCACGAAGGCCCGGATATGCGGCTGCATCGCCTCTTTGTCCTTGGACAACATGGACTTTTTCACCCGCGAGATCAGGCCCTCGTACGTCATGTTGATGCCGGTGATCTTCATGCGCGTGGGCTCGTGGTGAAGGAAGGCGTGCCGTTCCTTCTTCGTGTACTCGCGGATCGGCTTGTCGGGGTCGACCAAGCCCGACGCGCTGTAGAGCCGGAAGTTCCAGCCCCCCGTCTGGTAGCCCGGAATGGTCAGCGCGCCCTGGTTGAGCGACTTCGAGTCGTCGAACAGCTCGGCCAGATCGATGTCCGACACCATGCCGCGGCCCTCACAGCGCGGACACATTCCACCGATGCGGGAGAAGCTCGCCTTTACAGTCTTGCGGTTCCCGCGCTCGACCGTGATGCCCCCGGTGGCGCGGACCGAGGGGACATTGAAGGCGAACGCGCTCGGCGAGCCTATGTGCGGATGTCCGAGGCGGCTGAAGAGGATTCGCAGCATCGCGTTGGCGTCGGTCGCGGTCCCGACGGTGGAGCGGACGTCGCCCCCCATCCGCTCCTGGTCGACCAGGATCGCCGTGGTCAGCCCCTCGAGTACGTCGACGTCGGGCCGGGCCAGCGTGGGCATGAAGCCCTGCACGAAGGCGCTGTAGGTCTCGTTGATGAGCCGCTGTGACTCCGCCGCGATCGTGCCGAAGACGAGCGAGCTCTTGCCCGAGCCGGATACGCCGGTGAAGACCGTGAGGCGGCGCTTCGGGATTTCGATGCTGACGTTCTTCAGATTGTTCTCGCGCGCGCCGTGAACGCGGATCAGATCGTGGCGGTCGGCGAGGGGCACGGCAGGCGGGGGCGGGTCGGCTCTCGTGGCGGTGGTCATGGTCTCTCCGTCTGGTCAGCGTGGCATCTGGGCCGTCTCCGTCGGCTCATGGATCCTGGAGCAGTCCGAGCACGTTGCCATCGGGGTCGGTCACCGTGGCTACCAGGCGGCCGCCACCAACGTCGTGCGCCGGTTCCTTCACGGTGGCGCCGGCGGCAGTCACCTCGGCGAGCTTCGCCTCGATATCCGGCACCTGCCAGTAGGTCACAGGGGAAGTCATGCCCTGCGGACCGCCGCCCGGGACCAGACCGATGTGCTGACCGGCGGCCTCGAAGCCGACGTAGTACGACGAGTCGGCCTGGGGCGGCAGGCCGAGGAGCGCGGTGTAGACGGCCTTGGCCGCCGCGAGGTCTGACACGGGGTGAAGGACGATCTTGATCCCTTGGGTGGAAGACTCGGTCATGGTCACTCCTCAGTCGTTGGGTCGGGCCCGCGTGGGCAGGGTTGGCGGAACGGACGCGGCGTCGGCACGTCCGGCGGTCATCCCCCGAGGGGGCTCAGCGCAGCTGTTGGATGCGGATCAGGTTGCCGGCGGGATCGCGAACCGAGCAGTCGCGAATCCCGTATGGCTGCTCGGTCGGCTCCTGGACGACCTCGGCGCTGGCCTGCAGCCGGTCGAAGGTGCCGTCCAGGTCATCCGTGGCCAGGTTGATGGACGCGTATGTCCCCTTGGCCATCATCTCCGCGATCGTGCGGCGCTCGTCGTCGGTGATGCCCGGAGCGGCGGCCGGCGGGTACAGGACGATCGACGTGCCGGGCTGGTTGACCGGGCCGACGGTGATCCAGTGCATCCCGCCGTATTCGACTCGGTCCCGGACCTCGAAGCCAAGCGTGTCGCGATAGAAGTCAAGCGACGCGTCCGGATCCTCGTGCGGCAGGAGGGTTTGGTGAATGGTGATGTCCATGCCGGTCATGCTAGGCCCGGCTCGGCGGCCGCGCTTCTCGATTCC